>JAFDWN010000033.1:65164-239562 GCA_018268465.1 Actinomycetota bacterium | reverse complement strand
GTTGTGCACCATCTTGACGAAGTGTCCCGCGCCGTCGGGGCCGATGTGGGTGCAGCACGGCACGCCGTCGACGTGGGCGGAGATCTCCTCGAGCAGTGGACCCAGCGACACATACGATTCGGCCGGTCCGCCGGGCATGATCGACGGGCCGTTGAGGGCGCCCTCCTCGCCGCCGGAGATGCCGGCGCCGACGAAGTGCAGGCCGCGGTCACGCATCGCCTTCTCGCGCCGGATCGTGTCGGTGTAGAGCGCGTTGCCACCGTCGATGATGATGTCGCCTTCCTCCATCGCGTCGGCGAGTTCGTTGATGACGGCGTCGGTGGCCTCGCCGGCTTTGACCATGATCAGCACGCGGCGGGGTTTCTCCAGCGCGGCCAGGAATTCCGGGATCGACTCGCTGCGTACGAAGCTGCCTTCCGATCCGTGCTCGGCGAGCAGTGCGTCGGTCTTGGCGATGGAGCGGTTGTGCAGTGCGACGGTATAGCCGTGTCTGGCGAAGTTGCGGGCGATGTTCGAACCCATCACGGCCAGGCCGGTCACGCCGATCTGAGCGGTGCCGGTGGCGGGGGTTGCGGACGAGCTCATTCGGCAGCCTTTCGTTGTTTTGTTGTGGCGCAAAAGATTTGAGTGTGCGATCGGCTACGCGAGGAATAGCCGGTGGAGTTCGGTCAGCCACGGTACCGCCACGGCGATGGTCGGCACGACCAGGACGGCGACCGCGGCCAGGTAGGCCATGGCGGCCAGGGCCGGACTGTTGGGCTCCCCGCAGAGCCGGCGCACACGCAGCAGCGTGGTCGGGCCGCCCGCCGCGAGTGCGCCCGACGGGGTGCGGCCCGAGGCGCAGGCAACCAGCGCGCGCGCCAGGGGAGTCGGGCCCTGGGCCCGGACGGCCGCGTCGTCGGCGAGCAGTTCGATCAGCAGGCGAACCGCGTCCAGCGCGCTGGCGCTGCGGACGAAACGCGGGAATGCGGCATGCACCGCGGTGAACATCTCCAGGACCAGGTCGTGGCGTGCGCGCAGGTGGGCGCGTTCGTGGCTGAGGATCGCCGCGATCTCGCTCTCGGAGAGGTTGGTCAGCGTCCCTTCGCTGACCACGACCCGGCTGCGCACACCGGGCAGGCAGTAGGCCAGCGGCTGTTCGACGTCGAGGATCCGGACGTCCGAGGAATGGCCGCAGCTCATGGGCAGGCGGCTGCCGTGCGACTTGTCCAGCAGGTCGACCATCATCCGGTGGTGGGCCCGCCTGCGCCGGGTGGCGATCCCGACCTGCACCACCGCGACGATCAGCCGGGCGCCGATCAACAGTGTCGCGCCCAGGCAGACGACGTAGAGCAGCCACAGCGGCCAGCCGAGGGCCCTGATCTCACTGGTGATGGTGGCGGTCGGTTTGCCGTCGGGTCCCGGTACGAACAGCCGGCTGGCGATGGCGATACCTGCGGAGAACGCCGAGAGCACCGCGGCCAGCGCAATCGCCTGCCAGAGGACGATCGCCGCCCTGGGCGCCCGGTGCGGCCAGGACGCGCGTGCCAGCACGGCGGGCACCGGTCCGACGAGGAGCAGCGCCACGACGGTGAAGGCCAGCGCGGACACGGCGTTTAGTGTCCCTCAGCCGGTACCTTGACCGCCAGCCGGTGGGGGTGAACCGTGTTTGGCCTCGAGTTCGGCCAGTGCGCGCCGCAGCGCCGCCGCCTCGCCCGCGCCCACACGTTCCACGAAGTGCACCAGCGCGGCTTCCCGGCTGCCCGAATCCGCGGCCTGATCGAGTGCGTCGACCATCAACCCCGCCACCAGCTCGTCGCGACCGTGAGTGGGTGCGTAACGATGGGCGCGGTCGTCGCGGTGCTGGACCACGAGGTTCTTCTTCGCCAGTCGTTGCAGCACCGTCATGATCGTCGTGTAGGCCAGATCGCGCCTGGCGGCGAGATCCTCGTGCACCTGGCGCACGGTTTGGGGTTCGGGTGCGGACCACAGGTGGTCCATCACCTCGCGCTCGAGTTCCCCTAGACGCGTCAATTTGGCCATAGTCTGTTCACTCTCCTGCGCAATAGGTCCAGAGTACTACGGGCTTACTACCGTGCGTCGTATCGATCTACGCCCATCAACGGGCGACCCCCCGCCGGAGATTCCGCTCAAGGTCAGAAGTGTTTGCCGGCGGCCTGTGAAACCGGTCACAGCCGCTGGCCGCGGCCGCCTCCGTCCAGACTATAGTAAGGCTAACCTAACTCAGGAGGCCTTGTGACGGTCGTCGTCGAGGACCCGCTCATCGCGGGTATGACAATCAAGCGTCAGCTCCCGCTGCACGATTCCAGCCGTCGGTTGCGCGATCTCTACCCGGAGTGCCCCCGGGTGTACGGCGTGGCGGTGATGGGCGACGTGTCGCGCCGCCGATGGTGGCCGCTGACCGACGCGCTGGGCTCCGACCGGCTGCGCGACATGTTCGACGCCGCGGCCGCCGACACCGGCAACCGCGCGGCGGTCGCACTCCAGCTCGCCGCGACGTTGTCACACGTGGTCCTCGGCCGGGTTGTGCCGCTGGTCGCCCTCGAGGGCAGGGCGTGGGACACCGGGATCGAGAACCTGTGGGTGCACGGCGACTCCGAAGGTGCGATCGACTGGGTCGGCGTCGTCGATCCGACGCTGCGGGCACTGCCGGACGACCCCTGCCTGTCCGGCCGGACCCGCGGTGTCGCCGACGGCATCGTGGCCCTGCCCGGCGAGGCCGCGCTGGCCACGTGGATCGCCCACCGCAGCCACCGCACCCTCGAGCCGATGTTCGACCAACTCGTCGACATCAGCGGCGGCGCCATGACCCGGTCGGCGATGTGGCACCTGGTCGGCGCTTCGGTGGTCAGCGCCGCCACACACGTCCCCCTGCTCGCGGGGTCCGGCGAGTTCGTCAGCATGCGGCGCAGCCAGGCCGTCCTGGACGCACTGGTCGGCTTCGGGCTACCGGTGCGCGGCGGCGCCAGGGGGACGACAGGGAAGGTCTTGCTTAATTAGGGCAGGCTTGCCTATTATTCTCGTGAGGCAAACGGACCGCGCAGGCGTCCTGAGGGCTGCAGTGACCCCCGGTCCCCCTCGAGGGCGGGTCCCGCGCACAGCGCGCGGGGCCCGCCCGCTTCTCTGTATGGGCCCGGCGGCGTGTAAACACTCATGGATGAGCACAGCACCATCGGAAACCGGGGGATTCGACGGGGAGATCGGGCTGAAGTACCTCGAGATGACCCCCGACGGCGGGCGTGCGCAGCTGACCATCACCGACCGGCTGCTCCAGCCATGGGGCATCGTGCACGGCGGGGTCTACTGCGCGATCGTCGAGAGTGTGGCCAGCGTGTCCGCGCACGTCTGGCTCCACGAGAACGGCGGCGGGACCGTCGTCGGCGTCAACAACAACACCGATTTCCTACGGGCGCTACGCGCAGGCACCGTGACGGCCACGTCGACGCCCATCCACCGCGGCCGCCGTCAGCAGTTGTGGCTCATCACGATCACCGATGAGGACGATCGAACGGTGGCACGGGGCCAGGTCCGGCTGCAGAACCTGCCTGCCGAGTGAACGCCTGCGCTGCTGACCGCAGCGCACCGTGGCAATATCGCCCACTATGCGCCTGACCCCGCATGAACAAGACCGGCTGCTGATCTCGTACGCCGCCGAACTGGCACGGCGACGCCAGGCCCGCGGACTGCGGCTCAACCACCCCGAGGCGGTCGCGGTGATCACCGACCATCTGCTCGAGGGTGCCCGCGACGGACGCAACGTCGCCGAACTCATGGTGAGCGGCCGTGCGGTGCTCAGCCGTGACGACGTCATGGAGGGAGTACCCGAGATGCTGCACGACGTCCAGGTGGAGGCCACCTTCCCCGACGGCACCAAACTGGTCACCGTCCACCATCCGATCCCGTGAGCGCGGCGATGGTTCCCGGCGAGATCCGCCACGGCGACGGCGATATCGAGATCAACGCCGGCGCGCAGCGCCTCGAACTGGAGGTCGTCAACTCCGGCGACCGCCCGGTCCAGGTGGGCAGCCACGTGCATCTGCCGCAGGCCAACGCGGCGCTGACCTTCGATCGCGACGCGGCGCGCGGACACCGGCTGGACATCCCCGCGGGGACAGCGGTGCGGTTCGAGCCGGGGATCGCCCAGACGGTCGGGCTGGTCCCGCTCGGCGGCCGGCGCGAGGTGCACGGGCTGACTCTGGATCCCCCCGGCCGATTGGATTCGCAATGAGCGCTCGCGCGAAGAGCAGAGGAACCCGATGACCGACCTGTCCCGCGCCCGCTACTCCGCACTGTTCGGACCGACGACGGGCGACCGGATCCGCCTGGCGGACACCGATCTGTTCATCGAGATCACCGAGGACCGCAGCGGTGGACCCGGCCTGGCCGGCGACGAGGCGGTGTTCGGCGGCGGCAAGGTGCTTCGCGAGTCGATGGGGCAGGGCCGGGCGACCCGCGCCGACGGCGCACCCGACACCGTCATCACTGGCGCGGTGATCCTCGACTACTGGGGAGTTATAAAGGCGGACATCGGAATTCGCGATGGGCGCATCGTGGCGATCGGCAAGGCGGGTAATCCCGACACGATGGACGGTGTGCATCCGGATCTCGTGGTGGGCCCGTCGACGGAGATCATCGCCGGCAACGGGCGCATCGCCACCGCCGGCGCCATCGACTGCCACGTCCACCTGATCTGCCCGCAGATCATGGACGAAGCCCTTGGCGGCGGCATCACCACGATCATCGCGGGCGGCACGGGTCCGGCCGAGGGGAGTAAGGCCACCACCGTCACCCCCGGTGCGTGGCATCTGGCGCGCATGCTGGAGGCGCTGGACACCTGGCCGATGAACATCGTGCTGCTGGGTAAGGGCAATACGGTCAGCGCCGAAGCCATGTGGGAGCAGTTACGCGGCGGCGCAGCCGGTTTCAAGCTGCACGAAGACTGGGGCACTACGCCGGCGGCGATCGACGCCTGTCTGACGGTCTCCGATGCCGCGGGCGTGCAGGCCAACATTCACACCGACACGCTCAACGAGATGGGGTTCGTCGAGGACACCCTGGCCGCCATCAAGGGCCGATCGATTCACGCCTATCACACCGAGGGCGCGGGCGGCGGGCACGCGCCGGACATCATCACCGTCGCCTCGCACCCGAACGTGCTGCCGAGTTCGACCAACCCGACCCGCCCGCACACGGTCAACACCCTCGACGAACATCTCGACATGTTGATGGTGTGCCATCACCTCAACCCGAGCGTGCCCGAGGATCTCGCGTTCGCCGAGAGCCGGATCCGGCCGTCGACGATCGCCGCGGAAGACCTGCTGCACGACATCGGGGCGATCTCGATGATCGGCAGCGACGCGCAGGCGATGGGCCGCATCGGCGAGGTGGTGATGCGGACCTGGCAGACCGCGCACGTCATGAAACGTCGCCGCGGGGCGCTGCCGGGCGACGGGGCGGGCGGAAAGGACAGCGACAACATGCGCGCCCGCCGTTACGTGGCGAAGTACACGATCTGCCCGGCCGTCGCGCACGGCCTGGACCGCGAGATCGGGTCGGTGGAGGTCGGCAAGCTGGCCGACCTGGTGCTGTGGGAACCCGCATTCTTCGGGGTGCGGCCGCACGCGGTGCTCAAGGGCGGCATGATCGCCTGGGCGGCGATGGGTGACGCCAACGCGTCGATCCCGACACCGCAGCCGGTGCTGCCCAGGCCGATGTTCGGGGCCGCACCCGCCGCGGCCGCGGCCACGTCGGTGCATTTCGTCGCCCCCCAGGCGATCGAGGACGGCCTCGCCGACCGGCTCGACGTGCGGCGCCGGCTCGTCGCGGTGCAGAACGTGCGCGCCGTCGGTAAGGCCGACATGCCGCTCAACGATGCGCTGCCCCGCATCGAGGTCGACCCCGACACGTTCACCGTGCGCATCGACGGAGACGTGTGGCAGGAGCAACCCGCCACCGAACTCCCGATGGCGCAGCGGTACTTCCTGTTCTGATGCCCGGCGTGTCTGGGCTGTCCGTTCTGCTGACGCTCTCCGATTCGCGGCTGCCGACAGGTGGACACGTACACTCCGGTGGTGTGGAGGAGGCCGTCACCAGCGGCGTGGTGACCGACCTGAGGACGCTGCGGGCCTATCTCGTGCGACGTATCCGGACGCAGGGTCTGGTGGCGGCTTCGCTGGCGGCGGCGGTGCACACCGGCGCGCTGGACGCCCGGGCGGCGGATCGCGAAACCGACGCCCGCACACCGGCTCCCGCGGCGCGCGCCGCCTCCCGAGCGCAGGGCCGCGGGCTGGTCCGGCTGGCCCGGCGAGTGTGGCCCGACCGCGATTGGGCCGCCCTCGGACCGACCCCGCACCTCGCGGTGGCCGCCGGATCCGTCGGCGCCGCAGGGGATCTGCCCCCCGAACACACCGCCCTGTGTGTCGTGTACACCACGATGACCGGGTCGGCGACGGCCGCCCAGCGGCTGTTGGCACTGGATCCCGGCGACGTCGCGGCGCTGACGTTCGAACTGGCCGATCTGTGCGACCGGACCGCCGCGGCCGCCGTCAAGGAGCTGGCCGACCTGTCCGATCCGCTGCTCGACGTGCTGGCCCAGCGGCACAGCGCACGCGAGCGACCGTTGTTCGCATCCTGAAAGGCGCACCATGCCACCACATCTCATCGACGGCGAGCCGCACACCCACACGGAGCGACCCAAACGCACACGCCGGCCGGGGGAGCCGCTACGCGTCGGCGTCGGCGGCCCGGTCGGCTCGGGTAAAACCGCTCTGGTCGCGGCGCTGTGCCGTCAGCTGCGTGACGAGCTGTCTCTTGCGGTGTTGACCAACGACATCTACACCACCGAGGACGCCGACTTCCTGCGCCGAAACGCCGTACTGCCCGATGAGCGCATCGCCGCAGTGCAGACCGGCGGGTGTCCGCACACCGCAATCCGCGACGACATCACCGCCAACCTCGACGCCATCGACGATCTGATCGCCGCCAATCCCGGCCTGGATCTCATCCTGGTGGAGTCCGGGGGCGACAACCTCACGGCGACGTTCTCGTCGGGTCTGGTCGACGTGCAGGTCTTCGTCATCGACGTGGCCGGCGGCGACAAGGTCCCGCGCAAAGGCGGACCGGGGGTGACCTATTCGGATCTGCTGGTGGTCAACAAGACCGACCTGGCGCCGATGGTCGGGGCGGACCTCGACGTGATGCGCCGCGACGCGGCAGCCGTCCGCGGTGCCCGCCCGACCGCCCTGATCTCGCTGACCGAGGACCCGGCGGCGACAGCGGTGCTCGGGTGGGTGCGCGAGCAGCTGCGCGTCGTGGTGCAGAACTAGCCGATGCGTTCGGATCTGACCATCGTCGCCTGCCCGGGGCGACCGCCACGGATCGAATCCTCGGGCGGCTTGACGGCGCGCCGCACCGGACCGGACACCGTGCACCTCGTCTCGGCGGCCGCGACGCCACTGGGCGGGGACACCATCGCCGTCCGGGTGGTCGTGGAGAGCGGTGCGCGGCTGCGGCTGCGCAGTGTCGCGGCGACGCTCGCGCTGCCCGGCGCGGCCACGGTGGAGTCCCATGCGCGCTGGGATATCGAGGCGGCGGGGGAGTTGGACGTCGATCCCGAGCCGACCGTGGTGGCGGGCGGCTCACGGCATGTGACCGTGACATCCCTGCGGCTGCACGGCGCGGGCTCGGTGCGGCTGCGTGAGCGCGTCCAGATCGGCCGATCCGGTGAGCGAGAAGGGTTTTGGTCGGGGTGTCTGTCCGCCGACGCCGACGGTGCGCCGCTGCTGCGGCACCGTGTGGAACTCGGCACCGGCGCCGTCGCCGACGACGCCCTCGGCACACCGCTCGCCTGTGTCAGCGAATTGCGTTATCCGCAGACATCTTTCGACGGGCCGGGCACGCCCCTGGAGCTGGCGGGCGGAGGCGTGCTGGCCACGTGGCAGGGCGACCGGCTGATCGGTTAGCTGGCCGCCTTCTCGTCTTCGACCGTCGCGGCGATCTCCTCGAGTTGTTCGATGCGTGTTCGCGCGTAGGCCTGCTGTTCGGTGATGGTCAGCTGGCCGCGTTCGCGTCCGAAGAATGTGGTCGCCCAGCCCAGCATGGTCGCGATCTTCGTGCGGAAACCGACCAGGTAGATCAGGTGGAGGAACAGCCAGGCCAGCCAGGCGAAGAATCCGGCGAATTCGATCTTGCCGACCTTTGCCACGGCCGACCATTTCGACACGGTGGCCATCGAACCCTTGTCCCAGTACTTGAAGGGTTCGCGGAAGGCCTGGTTGGCGCCCTTGAGTTCGGCCTTGATGAGGTTGGCCGCGTATTTGCCACCCTGGATGGCGCCCTGGGCCATGCCGGGCACCCCGTCGACGGCCATCATGTCGCCGACCACCCAGACGTTCGGATGTCCGGGGATGGTGAGGTCGGGCAGCACCTTGACCCGCCCGGCCCGGTCCAGTTCGACACCGGACTGTTCGGCCAGATCCCTGCCGAGCGGGCTGGCCGACACACCTGCCGACCACACCTTGCAGGCGGCTTCGATGCGTTTGATCGTGCCGTCCTTGTACTTGACGGTCAGGCCGTTGCGGTCGACGTCGGTCACCATCGCGTTGAGCTGGATCTCGACGCCCATCTTCTCCAGCCGGGCCTGCGCCTTCTTGCCCAGTTTCTCGCCCATCGGCGGCAGCACGGCGGGCGCGGCGTCGAGCAGGATCACCCGGGCTTCGGTCGGGTCGATATGGCGGAACGCACCGCGCAGGGTGTGGTCGGCCAGTTCGGCGATCTGCCCGGCCATCTCCACGCCGGTGGGTCCCGCCCCGACCACGACGAATGTCAGCAGTTTGGCGCGCCGCTCCGGATCGCTGGAGCGCTCGGCCTGTTCGAAGGCGCCGAGGATGCGGCCGCGCAACTCCAGCGCGTCGTCGATGGTCTTCATCCCCGGGGCCCACTCGGCGAAGTGGTCGTTGCCGAAGTAGGACTGGCCCGCGCCCGCGGCGATGATCAGGCTGTCGTAGGGGGTGCGGTAGGTGTGCCCGAGCAGGATGGAGTCGACCGACTGGTTCGCCAGGTCGATATGGGTGACCTCGCCGAGGAGAACCTGGGCGTTCTGCTGCTTGCGCAGGATGATCCGCGTCGGCGGTGCGATCTCGCCTTCGGAGATGATCCCGGTGGCCACCTGGTACAGCAACGGCTGGAACAGGTGATGGGTGGTCTTGGCGATCAACTTGATATCGACATCGGCACGCTTGAGCTTCTGGGCGGCATTCAATCCGCCGAAGCCCGACCCGACGATCACGACTCTGTGCTTATCGGTTGCAGTGGCTCCAGGGTGGCTCATCGGGCTGCTCCTTGACGGCTACTACATGCTGTTCGCTGTAACGCCCACAACGGTAGTCGGCACCCGCACCGATCGGGGAATCGGCCGCTGTGGCGTAAGCCACGCCCAGGGCGGCGCGGCGTAGGCCACGCTACGGCAGATCGGGCGCCGACGAGTGACTTCAGCTGCCCGCCGAGGGCGGTGATGTCGCCGGGCCGGTAGCCGGTTTCCCCAGTGCGGGATCCGAACGTCACCCGGGATCCGGCGCGACCGTCCGATCCCACGGCATCGGTGGGATGCGGCGGGCGGGTCCGGTCAGGCGAAGCTGGCGAGGGCGCCCTGGCTGACGTGCAGCGTCTGCCCGGTGATGTGGCGCGCGCTGGGCGTGCTCAGGAACAGCGCCAGCCGCGCGATCTCCATGGCGATCGACGGCGGAGTGCTGGACAGGCCGTCGTAACCGGGCTCGGCGCCGCGGCCGGAAGCCACCGCGTTGACGGTGATCCCGCGGGTGCCGAAGTGGGCGGCCTGCCCGGCGGTCCAGTTCGACAGCGCGGCCTTGATCGCCGCGCCGGCGCTGCCGTCGTGCGGGTGGTCGGGGACGACGTTGACGATCGCGCCGCCGGAGCGCAGGTATTCACCGAGCAGCTGAACGGTCAGCACCGCCGAGAGCACGGTGGAATTCAGCGCGGTGCCCCACGCAGTGGCCGTGTCGGCCAGGCTGTAGGCACGCGGGTCGCCCTCCCACGGGGCCACCGGGACGTTGACGAGCACGTCGAGGTGCTGCGGGAACCGTCCGCGGGCCGCCTGCAGGCTGGCGGGGTCGGAGTTGTCGACGAGGATCGAGTCCACGTCCAGCTCCTTGGCGGCGATTTCGAGTTCGTCGCGGCGTGCGCCTGCGATCAGCACCTTGTGGCCGGCGTCGCGGAAGCCTTCCGCGACGGTGCGGCCCAGATCGGTGTCACCGCCAGTGACCAGCACATCCATCGCCACGACCTCCTCGAATTCTTCGTTGACCGAGTCGCGCCATCGTCGATGGCGTTGACTTCGGCTGATGTTACTGGACAGTAGCTAGTCGGCAAAACCGCCGCGCCGGGCGGGCAGCGCGCCGATCGCCACCGACCGCCGGGACCGGCTCAATTAAGGTTTCGCTTATGTCGAGACGTCCGGGCGCACGCGGTCCTGGACTACCCGGATGGATCTATGTCCCCGCGTGCGTCGCGGCGGTGTTCATCGTCCTGCCGCTCGTCGCGGTCGCCGCCAAGGTCGACTGGCCCCAGTTCTGGTCGCTGATCACCAGCAAGTCGTCGCGGGCGGCCCTGGTGCTCAGCCTCGAGACTGCCGGCGCGAGCACCGTGTTGTGCCTGTTTCTCGGTGTTCCGCTGGCACTGGTGCTGGCGCGCAGCGAGTCGACGGTCATCCGGCTGACCCGCCCGCTGATCCTGTTGCCGTTGGTGCTCCCTCCCGTGGTGGGCGGCATCGCCCTGCTCTACGCGTTCGGCCGGCTGGGCCTGATCGGCCAGTATCTGGATGCCGCGGGCATCCAGATCGCCTTCACCACCACCGCGGTGGTGCTGGCGCAGACGTTCGTGTCTTTGCCGTTTCTGGTCATCGCCCTGGAAGGTGCCGCGCGCACGTCGGGCGCCGCCTACGAGGTGGTGGCGGCCACGCTGGGCGCACGCCCCAGCACCGTCTGGTGGCGGGTGTCCCTGCCGCTGCTGCTACCCGGCCTGATCTCGGGCACGGTGCTCGCCTTCGCCCGATCCCTCGGCGAGTTCGGCGCCACGCTGACCTTTGCGGGGTCCCGCGAGGGAGTCACCCGCACGCTGCCGCTCGAGATCTACCTGCAGCGCGAGAGCGACGCCGACGCGGCCGTGGCGCTGTCGATGCTCCTCGTGGCGGTGGCCGCCGTCGTGGTGGTGGGGCTGGGCAGCCGCAGGCTGCGTGCGGGTGGCTGGTCATGACCGGTGTAGAGGTGCATGCCGTCGTCGCGAACCGCGGCGTGGAACTGGATCTCACGATCGCCGCGGGGGAGGTGCTCGCCGTTCTGGGCCCGAACGGGGCCGGTAAGTCGACGGCGCTGCATGTGATCGCCGGTCTGGTCCATCCCGACTCCGGTGTCGTCCGGGTGGGTGAGCGCGTCCTGACGGACACCTCGGCCGACATCCACGTGCCCACCCACGATCGGCGCGTCGGGCTGCTGTTACAGGATCCGCTGCTGTTTCCGCACCTGACGGTGGCCGCCAACGTGGCATTCGCGCCGCGAAGCCGCCACCGGTTCGGGCGGATGGGCGCACGCAGGGTGGCCGCGGCCGCGGCCGCGCACTGGCTGGCCGAGGTCGACGCCGCCGACCTGGCCGACCGGATGCCGCGGCAGCTGTCCGGCGGCCAGGCGCAGCGGGTCGCGCTGGCGCGGGCGCTGGCAGCCGAACCCGAGGTGGTGATGCTCGACGAACCGATGGCCGGCCTCGATGTCGCCACCGCCACCGCGATGCGCAAAGTGCTGCGCCGGGTGCTGGCGCGCGATGGCCGCTCGGCGCTGCTGGTCACCCACGATCTGCTCGACGTACTCACCCTGGCCGATCGCGTGGCGATCGTGGAGTCGGGCCGGATCGTCGAGACCGGTTCGGCCGCAACCATTCTCACCGCACCGCGGAGTCATTTCGGGGCACGCTTCGCGGGTGTGAACCTGGTTGCCGGAAGAGCGGGAGCCGACGGCGCGCTCGTCACCGAATGGGGCACCGCCTGGCACGGCAGACCCGAGGACGCACCGGTGAGCGGGGAACCCGCAGTGGCGATCTTCGCACCGTCGGCGGTCGCCGTGTACCGCGACAAACCCCACGGCAGCCCCCGCAACACCGTCGAGGTGACCGTCGCCGAACTCGACAGTCGCGGCGCCGGCATCCGGGTGCGGGCCGACGAACAACCCGACGGCGCGCCGGGATTGGCGGCCGACGTCACCGCCGAATCCGCGGCCGACCTTCGGCTGGCGCCGGGCGAGCGGGTCTACTTCGCGGTCAAGGCACAGGAAGTGACCGTCTATCCGAGGTCGTAACGCCGCCGCGACGGGCGGCGATCAAGTGGTCAGGCCACCATCCTGACGACCCGTTTCCACCCCGGCGCGGCGCCGGGGTGGTCGCCGTGTCCGGCAACGGTACGTCGTGCCTTTCACCTCTGCCTTTGACTGTTTCAGCAATCTCTCAGATATGCACTCTGAGAGCAACTCACACTTGCGTCACGGCGGTAACACGGTAGTTTCATCCCCATGGAGCACCCGGACGCGATGTCACCACGACGCAGGGGCCTCTCGAAAACACTGGCCGCGGCCGTCAGCGGTGCCACCGCGCTGGCGCTCGCGCTGCCCGGGGTGGCCCATGCCCAGCCCGAGACGCCCGCCCCGCCCCCGCCGCCGCCCGCGGCGGTCGCCCCGCCACCGGCGGACCCGAACGCACCGCCGCCCGCGGCGGAGGCGCCGCCGCCGGCCGACCCCAACGCGCCGCCGGCACCCCCGCCGCCGCCCGCGGACCCCAACGCCCCGCCGCCCGCCGACCCGAACGCCCCGCCACCGCCGCCCCCGGAGCCGGGGCGGGTGGACAACGCGGCCGGGGGGTTCAGCTACGTCATCCCCGAGGGCTGGAAACTCTCCGACGCCACCCAGCTGTCCTACGGGCAGGCGCTGTTGACGAAAGTTCCGCCCGCGGGAGCGACCGAACCCCCCAATGACACGAGCATCCTGCTCGGCCGGCTGGACCTGAAACTGTTCGCCGGGGCCGAGGACGACAACACCAAGGCCGCCGTCCGGCTGGCGTCGGATATGGGCGAGTTCTTCATGCCGTTCCCGGGTACCAGGGTCAACCAGGAGACCGTCCCGCTCGACGCCAACGGGATGCCGGGCGTCGCCTCGTACTACGAGGTGAAATTCACCGACGCGAACAAGCCCAACGGCCAGATCTGGGCGGGCGTCGTCGGCCAACCCACCCCGCGGGGCACCCCGCGCGGCCAGCGCGCACCCGAACGCTGGTTCGTCGTGTGGCTCGGTTCGGCGAATCATCCGGTGGACAAGGGCGCCGCGGCGACGCTCGCCAACTCCATCCGGCCGTGGGCGCCGCCGCCTCCTCCGCCCCCGCCGCCGCCACCGGATCCGAACGCGCCTCCGCCGCCGCCGGATCCCAACGCGCCGCCGCCGGCACGCCCGGGAGTGGGCGTACCCGTCCCCGTCACCGACGCTCCTCCGGAGATGATGCCGCCGGCGTGATGCCGATTCGCTGGTCTAATCGTTACCGGCGCCGGGTATACCTGGTGTCCCAGTGGTTCTCGCTGGGTTTGCCGGCGACAGGAGTTCTGCGATGGATGTGTTAGCGGCTACCGAGATCCTCGCCCGTTCGACCACGCTCACCAGCGTTGGCTGGATCGGCTACATCATCATCGGTGCGCTCGCGGGCTGGATTGCGGGCAAGATCGTCAAAGGTAGCGGTTCGGGGATCCTGATGAACATCGTGATCGGCATCGTCGGCGCGTTGATCGGCGGATTCCTGCTGAGCTTCTTCCTGAACACGGCCGGCGGCGGATGGTGGTTCACGCTGTTCACGGCGATCCTGGGCTCGGTCATCCTGCTCTGGATCGTGGGAATGATGCAGCGCCGCACCTGACCGACCGGCGCTCACAGGGCACGATTGCCCTATGAGCAGCGCGACGATGACTGCCTGGCGGGTGCGCGCGCCGGGACCGATGAGTACCCGACCGCTGGAGCGTGTCACCGCGCCGGTACCCGAGCCGGCCGACGGCGAACTGCTGGTCGCGGTACGCGCCTGCGGCGTGTGCCGGACGGATCTGCACGTGGCCGAGGGCGACCTGCCGGTGCACCGGCAGGGGGTCACCCCCGGACACGAGGTGGTCGGGGAGGTGGTGGCTGTCGGCTCCGGAGCGGGGGACGGGTTCGCGACCGGGGATCGGGTCGGCATCGCGTGGCTGCGCCACACCTGCGGGGAATGCCGCTGGTGTCGCAGCGGGCGGGAGAACCTGTGTCCAGGCTCGCGCTACACCGGCTGGGACGCCGACGGCGGCTATGCCGAGTTCGCCACGGTTCCGGCCGCCTTCGCCCATCCGCTGCCCGCCGGCTACTCGGACAGCGAGCTGGCGCCGCTACTCTGCGCGGGCATCATCGGCTACCGCTCGCTACTGCGCGCCGACCTGCCGCCGGGCGGCCGCCTCGGCATCTACGGTTTCGGCGGCAGCGCGCATATCACCGCCCAGGTCGCCCTGGCGCAGGGCGCCGAGGTACACGTCATGACCCGCGGCGAGAAGGCCCGGGAGCTGGCGATCGCGTTGGGGGCGGCCTCCGCGCAGGGTGCCGCCGACCCGCCGCCCGTGCGCCTCGATTCGGCGATCCTGTTCGCGCCGGTCGGCGAGTTGGTCCTGCCCGCGCTGGAGGCGCTCGAGCGGGGCGGCACCCTGGCGATCGCGGGCATCCACCTCAGTGACATACCCGCGTTGAACTACCAGCGTCATCTCTTCCAGGAGCGCCAGGTGCGATCGGTGACGTCGAACACCCGCGCCGACGCCCGCGCGTTCCTGGCGCTGGCGGGCCGCCACCACATCGACGTGACCACCCCGCTGTACCCGCTCGCCGACGCCGACAGGGCGCTGCAGGATCTCGGGGCCGGACGTATCGAGGGGGCCGCGGTTCTGCAGGTGTGATCCGATCGGTTACAGCGCGGCGAAGGCCGCACCCAGCCGGCCGGCGAGATCGCCGCGGCCGTGCCGATACAGCGGACCTCGGCCGTCGGCCATCACCCGCCGCAACCGAGCCATCCCGCGAGCGCTGACGGGCAGAGGCGAATGCAACCGCAGCGCGATCGCGTCGATGAGGTCCGCCGCGCAGGCGACGTTCTCGCGATGCAAGGGGATTCGAGCGGTGAGGGTGACCGTCGGATCCTGCGCGTCGCGCCGCGCCAGGAGCAGGGTCCGCGCGAGGCATTCCCGTTCCTCCCGGGAGGTCACCCGCGCGGCGTGGACGGCCAGCGCAGTACGAGGGGTCGGTGCGGCGCCGACAGCGAGCATCGCGTCGAGGCGGCCGGCCCGCAGCCGTGCGGTGAGCCGGGCCGTGACCGGCGCCCTACCGGGCGATACGACCTCGGGCGCGGATGACGCCGTCCAGATGCTGGGAGAAATCCTGTTGTCAGCCATCGTCGCACCCTCTTTACTGCTCCTGTAGCGGGCCATCCGCCAGAGATCGTGACTAGTGTTTAGATTACGACGGTCACGAATGACCAGTCAAGTTGTTTAGAAGGTCATGCACGGCGTAACCTCATGTGATGACGCTGTCGTCCTACGAGTGGCCCGGCGACGACGAACCCAAACCCGCGCCGGGACCTCTGCTGCGCGTTCAGGCTCTGGTCAACACCGTTGAGCTGCCCGACGGGGCGGATCGGCTGCGCTCCCCGGCCGATGCCCGACCGTGGTTGGTCGCCGAGGGATTGCTCGCGCCGAGCGACGATGTGACGGACGAGGATCTCGGACTGGTCCGCGCGGTCCGCGAGGCGTTGCGCGAGATGCTGGTCCACAACGCGGGCGGGCGGGCCCCCTCGGTGGACGCCTTGCGAACACTGCGGACCCTCGGCGCCGACGGCTCCGTCCGCGTCGACGTCGACGACCACGGGGCGGTGCTGGTGCAGCCCGTCGGGTCTTCGCTGACCGCAGGCCTCGTCGGACTGCTACTCACCGTCGGTGACGCGCAGCGCGACGGCAGCTGGGCGCGGCTCAAGGCGTGCGCCAACGACGAATGTCACTGGGCGTTCTACGACCGATCGCGCAACCACGGCGGCTCGTGGTGCGAGATGTCGACGTGTGGGAACAAGCTCAAGAACAGGGATTTCCGCGCCAGGCGGCGCGCCGACGGTACCAGCGCCAGGCGGCGCGGCGACGGTACCGGGCGTGCTACGTCGACAGGTGCCACACCAGGGCGGCGGCCAGCGCGCCCAGCCCGTTGAGCGACCAGTGCAGCGCGATCGGGGCGATGAGGCTGCCGCTGCGCCGGCGCAACCACGTGAAGACGAAACCCGCGCAGCCGGTGGCAATCACGGCGAGCACCACACCGGCGACGGTGCCGACCACACCGCCGCCGAACAACCGGGTGAAACCGACGTTGCTGCTGGTCAGCCCGAGTGAAGTCGCGATGTGCCAGAACCCGAACAGCAGCGAACCCGCGGCGGCGACGCCTCGGAAACCCCACGCCCGGGTGAGCGCGCCCTGCAGCACCCCGCGGAACGCGAGTTCCTCGGGAATCACCGTCTGCAGCGGGATGATGATCATCGACGCGATCAGCGCCCCCGAGAGGGTGGCGTAGTTGTTGTTCATGAACATCGGCCGCGTCCACGGCAGCAGCGCGCCGATCGCGATCACCGTGACCACGAGCGCGACCGCGGCCAGTGCGTACCCCGCACCGGTCTTCCAGTGTTCACGCCCAAGGCCGAGTTCGGCCCACCCCAGACCGCGGGCGCGGACCAGGGCGAGCAGTCCGACGGCGGCCGCAGGGATGGTGGCGATCGCGGCCCACGGCGTGGTGAAGTGGGCGATCAGATTGCTGATGGCGAGCACCACGACGACCACGGCGATGTCGACGTAGATGCGGAAATGGTGCAGCGCGGCGAGCTGCCCGAGGACCGGGTGGGGGGGCGCGGGCATGGCGCTGGCTTCAGACATAACCCCGCCAGTGTACCGGGGCCTGTCATCTGCCCAGGTCAAACGGATTACTCGTTGTCACCGCCGGTGGACGCGGTGGCATTGGTCAGACTCGCTGCGGGGCTGACCTCGACCCCGCGGGCGGCCGGCCACACCCAGTCGCGCACCTCGGGGATGTCGTCACCGTGGGAACGGGTGTACTCCCGGGCGGTGAGGCGCTTGTCCACCATCCGCTGCCGCAGCGTGGCACAGGTGGAGCGCAACGACGGGACCCGGTCGATGACGTCGATGACCAGGTGGTAGCGATCGAGGTCGTTGAGCATCACCATGTCGAACGGGGTGGTGGTGGTGCCCTCCTCCTTGTATCCGCGGACGTGCAGATTGTTGTGCCCGGCGCGGCGGTAGGTGAGCCGGTGGATCAACCAGGGGTAGCCGTGGTAGGCGAAGATGATCGGCTTGTCCCGCGTGAAGATCATGTCGAAGTCGCGGTCGGACAGTCCGTGCGGATGTTCGGTGTCGTCCTGCAGCCGCATCAGGTCCACGACATTGACGAATCGGACCTTCAGCGCGGGCAGGTGGGTGCGCAGCAGGTCGGCGGCGGCCAGCGCCTCGAGGGTTGGGACGTCACCGGCGGCGGCGATGACGACGTCGGGTTCGGTGCCGAGCTCTTCGGTACCCGCCCACTCCCAGATGCCCAGCCCGCGGGTGCAGTGCGCAATCGCCTCGGACATGGTCAGCCAGTTCGGGTGGGGTTGTTTACCCGCGACGACGACGTTGACGTACTGACGCGACCGTAGGCAGTGGTCGTAGGTGGACAGCAGGGTGTTGGCGTCCGGCGGCAGGTAGACGCGCACCACGTCGGCGCTCTTGTTGACGACGTGGTCGATGAATCCCGGATCCTGGTGGGAGAAGCCGTTGTGGTCCTGGCGCCAGACGTGGCTGGAGAGCAGGTAGTTGAGGCTGGCGATGGGGCGCCGCCACGGAATGTGGTTGGTGACTTTGAGCCATTTGGCGTGCTGGTTGAACATCGAGTCGATGATGTGGATGAACGCCTCGTAGCAGTTGAACAGGCCGTGGCGCCCGGTCAGCAGGTAGCCCTCCAGCCAGCCCTGGCACTGGTGTTCGGAGAGCATTTCGACCACCCGGCCCACGCGTGCCAGGTGTTCGTCGACCTCGGGGCCCAGGAATTCGGCGTTCCACTGTTTGTCGGTCACGTCGAATACGGGCTGTAGCCGGTTGGATGCGGTTTCGTCGGGGCCGAAGATGCGGAAGTTGTCGGGGTTGAGGCGTACCACCTCGGTGAGCCACTGACCCAGTACCCGGGTGGCTTCGGCGATGGCGGCGCCGGGCGCGGGTACGTCGACGCCGAAGGCGCGGAAGTCGGGCAGGCGCAGATCCTTGAGCAGCAGTCCGCCGTTGGTGTGCGGGTTGTCGCTCATCCGTAGGTGACCCGCAGGGGCCAGGGCCGCGATCGCCGGGTCGAGTGTGCCTGCGGTGTCGAAGAGTTCGTCGGCCCGGTAGGAGGCCAGCCAGTCCGCGAGCACCTGAAGGTGTTCGGGGGTGTCGCGGGCGCTGGCCAGCGGTACCTGGTGGGCGCGCCACGAGCCGGTGGTCTTCTTGCTGTCGATGGTGGCGGGGCCGGTCCATCCCTTCGGGGTGCGGAACACGATCATCGGCCAGCGCGGGCGTGTTTCGCCGCCGGCCGCCGCGTCGGCCTTGATCGCCGCGATGTCGTTGAGCACGGCGTCGAGCAGCGTGGCGAAGCGGCGGTGGGCGTCGGCGATCACACCGGGGTCGTCGGAGTCGTCGTCGGGAACTTCGAAGAAGTAGGGGTTGTGGCCGTAGCCGATCATGAGGCTGCGCAGCTCGTCCTCGGGGATCCGGGCCAGCACAGTCGGATTGGCGATCTTGTAGCCGTTGAGGTGCAGGATGGGCAGCACCACGCCGTCCTTGGCCGGGTGCAGCAGCTTGTTGGAGTGCCAGCTCGTCGCCAGCGCGCCGGTCTCGGCCTCGCCGTCGCCGACGACGGCGGCGACCAGCAGGTCGGGGTTGTCGAATGCGGCGCCGTAGGCGTGGGACAGCGCATAGCCCAGTTCGCCGCCCTCGTGGATCGACCCGGGGGTCTCGGGGGCGACGTGTGACGGGATGCCGCCGGGGAACGAGAACTGGCGGAACAGCCGGCGCAGACCTTCGACGTCCTCGGTGATGTCCGGGTAGGTCTCGGTGTAGGTGCCGTCCAGATAGGCGTTGGCCACCAGTCCGGGGCCGCCGTGGCCCGGGCCGGTGATGAAGATCGTCGACTGGCTCCGGTGCGCGATCACCCGGTTCAGGTGCGCATAGAGGAAGTTCAGGCCCGGTGTGGTGCCCCAGTGTCCGAGCAGCCGCGGTTTGACGTCGTCGCGTGACAGCGGTGTCCGCAGCAGGGGGTTGTCCAGCAGGTAGATCTGGCCCACCGAGAGGTAATTGGCGGCGCGCCACCAGCCGTCGATGGCTGCCAACATCGCGTCGTCGAGTTGGTCGTCGTCGGCGGTTTGCCACGTTGTCGTCGTCGCGGTCATTGTTTCCCCGCTCTCGCTGCGTCGGTGGGTTCGGTGTCCACGTCCCATCCAACCGTGCCCGGCGGCCCGGCGCCCGTTGTCGGGTGCGATGTTCACGAAACGCTTCGACGCCGGGCGGACGGACGCCATCGCGGCATCACCGTGACCGCCGAATATCGTGGACCGATGACCGACGGCGACGCATGCCTCGCGTCATTGCGCGTCCTGGACCTGTCCGACGGCGACGCCGCGGCGGTGACGCGGCTGCTGGCCGACCTCGGCGCCGACGTCCTGAAGATCGAGCCGCCAGGCGGCGCGCAGGCGCGGCGGCAGGCGCCCACCCTGGACGCGACGAGCATCGGGTTCGCCCTCGACAACACCAACAAGCGCGCCGCGACGCTGGACCCGGGCGCGGCGGCCGACCGGCGCCGGTTCTTCGAGCTGGTGAGCGGGTGCGACATCGTGGTGGACAGCGGGCGGCCGGGCCGCGCCGCGGCGTTCGGAACGTCGTGCGCCCAGCTGGCGCGACGCTACGGCCATGTCGTGGCGATGTCGGTCACCGACTTCGGCACCTCGGGTCCGCGGGCCCGGTGGTCTGCCACCGACGCCGAGCTCTATGCACTGTCCACCGCCCTGTCGCGGTCGGGTCCGCCCACCGGGACGCCTGTGCTGCCGCCGGACGGATTGGCCTCGCACACCGCGGCGGTGCAGGCGGCCTGGGCCGTCCTGGTCGCATATTTCCATCGGTTACGCAGCGGCAGAGGCGAGTACGTCGACTTCTCGCGGTTCGAGGGGGTGGTGCAGGCCCTCGACCCACCGTTCGGCTCGGCGGGGCAGGCGGTGAGCGGCGTGAAGGACACCGGTGAGCTGTGGCGCGGCCGGCCGCGCAATCAGCAGATCTATCCGATCTTCGCCTGCCGGGACGGGCACGTGCGGATCTGTGTGCTGTCGGCGCGTCAATGGCGTGCGCTGCACACGTGGCTGGGCGCGCCCCGGGCATTCGCCGACCCGTCGTTCGACACCATTGCAGCCCGGTACGCCGCGTCGCGGGAACTCAACGCCACGGTGGCGGAGTTCTTCGCCGCGCAGCCGGTGGACCGTCTGGTCTCCGAGGGGCAGGCGCGGGGGATCCCCATCGCCGCGGTGCACCGTCCCGCGGACGCGTTGATGTCGGCGCATTTCCGTGCGGTGGGAGCGGTCACGAGGACCGAGCTGGCGCCCGGGCGCACGGTGTCGGTGCCCGTCGGCCCCGTCGTCATCGACGGCAGGCGTGCCGGATATGCCCGTAGGGTGCGCGCGGCCGGCACGGACAGCGCGGCCTGGGCGGCGCCAGCTGGGGTGCCTGGGCGGACCCGCGACCCGATCGGCTTGTCCGGCAGGCCTTTCGACGGGATGCGAATCGTCGATCTGGGTGTCATCGTGGCGGGCGGGGAACTCGGCCGGCTGTTCGCCGACATGGGCGCCGAGGTCGTCAAGGTCGAAAGCGCGTCCTACCCGGACGGACTGCGCCAGGCCCCACCGGGTCGGGTGATGAGCCGGTCGTGGGCGCTGACGCACCGCAACGAGTACAGCGTCGGTGTCGATCTGCGCCGGCCCGCAGGCGCGGACGTCTTCGCCAGGCTGATTTCGCGGGCCGACGCGCTGTTCGCCAATTTCAAGCCGGGAACCCTTGCAGCTCTGGGGTTTCCGCCCGAACGGCTGCGTGCGCTCAACCCGGCGCTGGTGCTGGCCGAGAGCAGCGCCTACGGTGCGACGGGACCGTGGAGCGACCGGATGGGATACGGTCCGCTGGTCCGCGCCGCCACCGGGGTCACCCGGCTCTGGGCGGGTGCGGGCACCGACGCGTTCTTCGACGCCACGACGGTGTTTCCCGATCATGTCGTCGCGCGCGTCACCGCGATCGCGACGCTGGCCGCGTTCATCCGCCGCCGGCGCACCGGAACCGGGGCACACGTGCACGTCTCGCAGGCCGAGGTCGCGGTCGCCCAGCTGGGCGCCACCTATGTCGCGGAGGAGGCGCGGTCGGCAGGCCATCCGGTGACCGACGATCCGGTGGTGCACGCCGTCTGTCCCTGCGACGGCGAGGACGAATGGTGCGTGGTCTCGGTGCGTTCGGCGGCCGACCGCGACGCGCTGGCCGCCGTCGTCGGCGAGCTGCCCGACGACGGACGTGACCTCGAGGCGGTGGTGTCGGCCTGGACGGCGCACCGGGATCCCGCGGCCGCGGCGGCCGCCCTGCAGCGTGGGGGAGTGCCCGCCGCGCCGATGAACCGGGCCGCCGACGTCCTGAGCGATCCGCAGTTGACACACCGCCGGGTGTTCAGCGCGCTGCACCATCCACTGTTCGACGGGCCCATCCCCAGCGAAACCGGTCCCGCGCCCTATACGCACATCCCGCGCGCCGACCTGCGCCCCGCGCCGTTGCCCGGCGAGCACACCCGCGACATCTGCCAGAAGGTGCTCGGGATGGACTCCGCCGAGATCGCTGCGCTGTTCTGCGACGGAGTCCTGTTCTCTGCGAAAGGAAGTTAGCTGATGGCCACCCTGTTCATCGACGGCCGGTTCCGGACCGCGCAGGCGGCGGTACCGGTGATCGAAGCGGCGACGGGAGCGCCCCTCGGCGACGGCTCGTCGGCCGGGGAATCGGAGATCGACGAGGCGGTCGGCGCTGCGGCGGCGGCGCTGGGCGGCTGGCGCGCGACGCCGGCCGCGGAGCGCGCCGAGGCGCTCAACCGGTTCGCCGACGCCCTGGAATCGCGGGCGGCGCAGACCAACGAGCTGTGCACCCGGGAGAACGGGATGCCGATCCGGTTGTCCCGCGGCGCCAACGGGGCCTTCCCGGCGCGGTTGCTGCGCTACTACGCGGCGATGATCGCCGACTCCGCCGACGAGGAGGTCCGCCCGAGCATGATCGGGCACACCATCGTGCGCCGGGAGCCGGTCGGTGTGGTCGCCGCGATCACACCGTGGAACTACCCGCAGGCGCTTGCGGCGATGAAGTTCGCCCCCGCGCTGGCCGCGGGATGCACGATGGTTCTCAAGGCTGCACCCGAAACAGCCTTGGACGCCCTGGTTTTCGGTGAGGCCGCCGCCGAGGCCGGGCTGCCCGCCGGAGTGCTGAACGTCGTCGCCGGCGGGCCCGCCACCGGCTCGTGGCTGGTCGCACACCCCGGTGTCGACAAGGTCACGTTCACCGGGTCCACCGCGGCGGGCCGGCTCGTGGGCGAAACCTGCGGGCGTCTGCTGCGCCCGGTCACCCTGGAACTCGGCGGCAAATCGGCCGCGATCATCCTCGACGACGCCGACCTGGACGCGACGATGCGTGCGCTGAAGTACGTGTCGTTCGCCAACAACGGCCAGACGTGTCACCTCAATTCCAGGATCCTCGCGCCGAGGTCGCGCTACGGGGAGGTCGTCGATGCCGTGGCCGCGCTGGCCCACGGTCTGACCGTCGGCGACCCGCTGGACAAGTCCACCGAGGTGGGTCCGCTGGTCAGCGCCCGCCAGCGGCAACGGGTGCTGGACTACATCGGGATCGGCGTCGCGGAAGGCGCGAGAATCGTTGCGGGCGGCACGGTTCCGGCGGATCAGCCCCGGGGCTGGTTTGTGTCCCCGACCGTGTTCGCCGACGTCGACAATTCGTCGCGGATCGCGCAGGAGGAGATTTTCGGCCCGGTGCTCGCGGTCATCCCGTACCGCGACGAACGGGAGGCGGTCGAGCTGGCGAACGACAGCCCGTTCGGGCTCGGTGGGTCGGTATGGTCGTCGGACACCGAGCGCGCCACCGAGGTGGCCCGCTCGATCCACACCGGCACGGTCGGCGTGAACGACTATCAGATGGACATCGACGCCCCGTTCGGCGGCGTCAAGGCCAGCGGTATGGGCCGGGAGCTGGGACCGGAGGGCCTGGCTGCATGCCAGACGCTGAAATCGATCTACCGGGTCGGGCCGTCGGCGTGAATTCGCCCGCCGCCGCAGCTATTCGAGCACCGCTGCGGCGACCTCGCTGTCGGTGACCAGGGAGGACACCAGTTTCGAGCGCAGGACGGCGCGGGTGGCGGCGATCTTCTCGGGTCCGGTCGCCAGTGCGATGACGGTGGGGATCGCCCGCAGGGTGTTCTCGTCGATTCCCATGCGGCGCTTGTCGACTCCGGGGACACGGTTGCCGTCGGCGTCGAGCAGCAGCGCACAGGTTTCGGCACACACCCCGGCGTCCTGGAGTTGGCGCGCCTCGTCGTCGGTGAGGGAGGCGTGGACCTGGGAGGCGCCGGGGTGCCAGGCGCCGACGGACACGATGGCGCAGGTGACCTTGGCGTGGTGCCGGAAGGCTTCCTGGATCTGCCGGTTGCCGGACAGGCTCGCGGCGGTGCGCGCATCGGGCACCACCAGTGGTGCGTACATCGGCAGTGACTTGCCGCCGCTGACTTCGCTGATCCGGCGCACCAGGTCGGTGCCGTTGTAGGTGATCGCGCCGGCCATCCCGGTGAGCTGGACGACGTCGCAGACCGGCAGCGAGGTGAGGTAGTGGGCGACGTGGGTCAGGGTGCGGCCGCAGTCGACGCCGACGACGTCGCCGTCGCGCAGGATCGACTGCAGCAGTTCGGCCATCGCCCTGGCCACCGCTTCGACGCGGTCGGTGCGGCTGCGGGTGTCGGCGGCCACCACGTAGGCGTGCTCGAGTGAGTACCTGCGCTGCAACGCCGTCGACAGCTCCACGTCGATGGCGCCCGGGTTGTGGATCTTGATCTCCACCATCCCCGACGCCAGCGCTTCGTCGAGCATCCGTGACACCTTGAATCGGGAGATGCCGAACTCCTCGGCGATCTGCACCCGGGTGTGACCTTCGAGGTAGTAGCGCCGTGCGATCACCGCACGCTGGAACAACTCGTCCGGTCCCATCTCGCGTCCTCCTTCGACCGTTGGCAGTGCGCGCTCATATGTGCAGCGTCGTTGACACATGAGCATAGGTCATTGCATGATCCACAACACGCGATATCAGATGAGTACCGGGCATCACAGATGAGCAATCTCCCGGGGCGGTCGCATACCGCCCGCAGCGAAAGGAAACCTGCCATGACCAGCACAGTCGGGGCGGCCGTAGCCGGCGCCGCGCCGGAATCCATGCGCGCCAGCGTGATGACCGGCGTGGGCGCACTGCGTGTCGAGAACCGGCCGGTGCCGGTGCCGGGGCAAGGGCAGGTGCTCGTCGAGGTTGCCGCCGTCGGGGTGTGCGGTTCGGATGTGCACTACTACCGGCATGGCCGGATCGGCGACTTCGTCGTCGAGGAGCCGATGATCCTCGGCCACGAACTGTCCGGCCGCATCGCCGCGGTGGGGGAGTCCGTCGACCCCGCCAGGGTCGGCCAGCGGGTTGCCGTCGAACCGCAGCGCCCCTGCCGCCGGTGCGCACAGTGCCGCGCCGGGCGCTACAACCTGTGTCCGCAGATCGAGTTCTACGCAACACCGCCCATCGACGGCGCGTTCTGCCGCTACGTCACCATCGACGCGGATATGGCCCATCCGGTGCCCGATGCCGTATCCGACGATGCCGCAGCGCTGTTGGAGCCGCTGTCGGTGGCGGTCGCGACCATGCGCAAGGCCGGTGTCGAGCCGGGTTCGTCCATCCTCATCGCCGGGGCCGGCCCCATCGGGGTGATCTGCGCGCAGACCGCGCGCGCATTCGGCGCAGCGCGCATCGTCGTGTCCGATCCGGTGGCGTCGCGGCGGGCACGTGTGCTGGAGTTCGGGGCCACCGACGTGCTCGACCCCGTGACCGACGACGTGGCGGCCCTCGATCCGCCGGTCGACGCATTCGTCGACGCGAGCGGCGTCGCCGCGGCGGTGGTCAGCGGGATCAAAGCGGTCGGGCCGGCCGGCCACGTGGTCCTGGTGGGGATGGGGGCCGATGACTACGCGCTGCCGATCGGCCACATCCAGAACCTGGAGATCACGGTGACCGGCGTGTTCCGCTACGCCAATACCTGGCCTGCCGCAATACATCTCGTCGCTTCCGGCGGGGTGGACCTCGATTCGATGGTCACCGGGCGTTACGATCTCGACCACGTCGGCGACGCCCTCGACAGCGACACCGATCCTGCGAGCCTCAAGTCGATCGTGGTTCCTTCGTGAGTGCACGATCGCCGTTCGATCTCACCGGCCGCACGGCCCTGGTGACCGGCGGCAATCAGGGACTCGGCAAGGCCTTCGCGCTCGGGCTGGCGCAGGCCGGCGCGCGGGTCGCATTCGCAGGCCGCAATGCCGAACGCAACGAGAAGGCCACGGCCGAGGCCGCCGCGGCCGGACACATCCTGCACCCGATCACCGCCGACATCACCCGAGCCGGCGACGTCGACCGGATGACCGCCGCGGCGATCACGGCCCTGGGGCATATCGACATCCTGGTCAACAACGCGGGCGCCTGTCACCACGGCGAATCCTGGGCGGTGACCGAGGACCAGTGGGACGAGGTGTTCGACCTGAACGTCAAAGCGCTGTGGGCATGTTCGCGGTCGGTCGGCGCGCATATGCGCGAACGCGGATCGGGCTCCATCGTCAACATCGGGTCGATGTCGGGCATCATCGTCAACCGCCCGCAGCTGCAGCCGGCATACAACGCGTCCAAGGCGGCGGTGCATCACCTGACGAAATCGCTGGCCGCGGAATGGGCTCCGCTGGGTATCCGGGTCAACGCCCTGGCCCCCGGCTACGTCAAGACCGATATGTCGCCGGTAGACCGGCCCGAGTTCCAGCGCCACTGGATCGGTGACACACCGCAATTGCGTTACGCGGTGCCCGAGGAGATCGCCCCCGGCGTGGTGTTCCTGGCCAGTGACGCGGCCTCGTTCATCACCGGTTCGGTGCTGGTGGCCGACGGGGGGTACACCGCATGGTGAGCGACACCGCACCCCTGCTCGCGTGTGCGGACATCCGCAAGAGTTTCGGCGGAGTGCCTGTGCTCAAGGGGATCACGCTGGACCTGCAGCCCGGCACGGTCACCGCGCTGGCCGGCGAGAACGGCGCGGGCAAGTCGACACTGATGAAGATCGTCAGCGGTCAGTACACCGCCGACCACGGCAGCGTGTCGGTGCAGGGGCATCAGCTCTCGCCGGGCAACACCCGGGACGCGGTCAGGCACGGCGTGGCCATCGTTCCGCAGGAGCTGGCATCGATCGAAGATATGACCGTCTACGAAAACCTGTTCGTGGGACGCGAACTCGCCCGCGGCCCGTTCCTCAACCGGCGCGCGATGATCGCCGAGGCCAGACAGACCCTGGCCGTGTTCGACGTCGGCATCTCACCCACGGCGCGGATGGGCAGCCTGCCCGTCGGGCTGCGTCAGATCGTCGAGATCGTCAAAGCCGCCCGCACCGGCGCGCAGGTGGTGATGCTCGACGAACCCACGTCGGCCATTTCCGAGCGCGAGGTCGAAGGCCTGTACCGGATCGTGCGGCGGCTGCGCGACCGCGGAGTCGCGATGGTGTACACCACCCACAAGATGGCCGAGATCCGCGCCATCGCCGACCGGGTGGTGGTTCTGCGCGACGGGGGCCTGATCCTCGACAAGAGCATCGAGAACGTCTCCGACGACGACATCGTCACGGCGATGATCGGCCGCGAACTCGACACGCTGTTCCCCGACCGCCCCGAACCCGGCACCGACACCGTGCTCGAGGTGCGCGATCTGCACGTGGACGGGGCGGCCGGGCCGGTGTCGTTCACCGTCAAGGCCGGTGAGATCGTCGGGCTGGCCGGACTGGTCGGCGCCGGGCGCACCGAACTGCTCGAAGCGATCTTCGGGGCCAGGCACACCTCGGCGGGCGACATCGTGGTTCGCGGCAAGCTCGTCAAACGCAACCAGCCCGCCTCGGCCATCACCGCGGGGATGGCGATGGTGCCCGAGGACCGCAAACTGTCCGGGGTCGTGCTCTCGATGAGCGTGCTGGACAACGGATCGCTGCCTCGGCTGACCT
This sequence comes from Actinomycetota bacterium, assembly GCA_018268465.1. Taxonomy (GTDB): domain Bacteria; phylum Actinomycetota; class Actinomycetes; order Mycobacteriales; family Mycobacteriaceae; genus Mycobacterium. The sequence continues at coordinate 212,071 of JAFDWN010000033.1, read as the reverse complement.
CGTTCAGCCTGGCGGGCTGGCTGCGCGGGAAAACCCGCACCAAGGCGGTGTCCGATGTGATGGCGTCGGTACGGCTGCGCAGCAGGGGCCTGAGCCAGGAGGTCGGCACCCTGTCCGGGGGCAATCAGCAGAAGGTGGTGCTGGCCCGCTGGCTCACCGGCACCGTCAACGTGCTGCTGCTCGACGAACCGACCCGCGGTGTCGATGTCGGTGCCCGCAGCGAGATCTACCGCATCATCACCGAATTCGCCGCGCAGGGCATGGCCGTCGTGATGGCCTCCTCCGATATGCCCGAAGTCGTCGGGCTCTCGCACCGCGCCTTCGTCATGCGCGAGGGGCAGCTGGTCGGCGAACTCGACCGCGACGCACTCGACCACCCCGAAGTCCAGGAGTCGGTGTTCCGGCTGGCGACCGCCCTGGCCGCCCGGACCGACACCAGCCAGCAGGAGGCAACAGCGTGACAACGCAACTCAAACCCGACGACAGGGTCCCCGAAGGGCCGGGCGGCACCACCGTCGCGTCGCCCATCACCGGCGAGCCGGTGCGCCTGTTCTCCAAGCAGTGGATCGAGGGCATGGCGCTGCGCTACGCCATGGTGATCGTGATGCTCGTCGTCATCGGATACTTCAGCTACCGCAGTGCACGTTTCGCCACCCCCGACAATCTCGTCACCATCCTGGTGGCGGCCGCGCCGTTCGCGCTCATCGCGCTGGGGCAGACGCTGGTGATCCTCACCGGCGGTATCGACCTGTCGGTGGGCAGCGTCATCGCGGTGTCGGCGATGTCGGCCGCGGCCACCGCCAAGGCCAATCCCGGTCAGGTGTGGCTGAGCGTGCTGGTCGCGATGCTCGTCGGCCTGGCGGTGGGCTGCGTGAACGGATTCCTGGTGTCACGCATCAACGTTCCGCCGTTCATCGCCACCTTGGGCACCCTGACGGCCGGTTCGGGCATGGCGTACGTGATCGGCGGCGGGGCACCCATCAACGGCTTGCCCGCGGAGTTCGGCTCGATCGCCAACACCAAGATCTTCGGCCTGCAGATCCCCGTGCTGCTGATGATCTTCGGGATCATCGCGTTCGCGGTGATCATGAAGCGCACCACCTACGGGATGCGGGTGTACGCGGTCGGCGGGAACCGCAACGCCGCGGAGATCGCCGGTATCAACGCCCGCAACGTCCTGTTCTCCGTGTACGCCTTCTCCGGCATGTTGGCCGGGCTGTCGGGCGTGATGCTGGCGTCGCGGGTCATCTCCGGACCGCCCAACCTGGGTCAGGGCTACGAACTCGACGCGATCGCCGCGGTGGTCATCGGCGGTGCGAGCCTGATGGGCGGTCGCGGCACGATATGGGGAACGGCGTTGGGCCTGCTGATGATTCAGACACTCAACAACGGCCTGGACATCCTCGTGGTGCCGGCCTACTGGCAGGACGTCATCAAGGGCGTGTTGATCGTGGCGGCGGTCGCCGTCGATGTGTGGTCGTCGCGCCGACGAACGTGACCGTACGACAACAGAAAGAGAGACAATGAGGTTGAGAACGAAGTTCCTGGCAATCGCGTCGGCGGGTGTCCTCGGATTCGGTCTGACGGCGTGCGGCGCCGGGGACACCGAGGCCAACAGCGACAAAACCCGCATCGGTGTGACGGTCTACGACATGAGTTCGTTCGTCACCGCCGGCAAGGAGGGCATGGAGGCCTACGCCAAGGCCAAGGACATCGAGTTGGTGTGGAACTCCGCCAACAACGACGTCGCGACCCAGGCCAGCCAGGTCGACTCGCTGATCAACCAGGGTGTGGATGCGATCATCGTCGTTCCGGTGCAGGCGGATTCGCTCGGCCCGCAGATCGCCTCGGCCAAGGGCAAGGGCATCCCTCTGCTGGCGGTGAACGCCGCGCTGGACAGCGCCGACCTGGCGGGTAACGTCCAGCCCGACGATGTGGCGGCAGGCGCCCAGGAGATGCAGATGATGGCCGACCGTCTCGGCGGGCGCGGCAACATCGTGATCCTGCAGGGTCCGCTGGGCGGCTCCGGCGAGATCAACCGCGGCAAGGGCATCGACCAGGTGCTGGCCAAGTACCCCGATATCAAGGTGCTGGCCAAGGACACCGCGAACTGGAAGCGCGACGAAGCCGTCAACAAGACGAAGAACTGGATCTCCAGCTTCGGCAGTCAGATCGACGGTGTGGTGGCGCAGAACGACGACATGGGCCTGGGTGCCCTGCAGGCACTCAAGGAGGCCGGCCGTACCGGCGTGCCGATCGTCGGTATCGACGGGATCGAGGACGGTCTCAAGGCGGTGCAGAGCGGCGAGTTCATCGGCACCTCACTGCAGAACGGCACGGTGGAGTTGTCGGCGGGTCTGGCCGTCGCCGACGCACTGGTCCGCGGTGAGCAGGTGAACACCGAGCCGGTGTACGTCATGCCCGCGATCACCAAGGACAACGTCGACGTGGCCCTGCAGCATGTGGTCACCGACCGGCAGAAGTTCCTCGACGGGCTGGTGGAGCTGACCGAGCAGAACCTCAAAACCGGCGACATCGCCTACGAGGCCATCCCCGGGCAGAAGCAGCCGTAATCGGAGAGGCGGACCCGGTGAGCCGAATGCGGTGGCGGCTCATCGGGTTTCGCATCGAGGGTGTGATCCTCGGCCGGTCGATGCCGGCCGTCGGGAACCTCATGGCGTCTTCGTTGCTCACACCCCTGTCGAAAGCCGGGTCCACGTGTTAGCTTCTCGCACTCCGACGATAGGAAGAAGGCGAGCTGTGCGCCCGACGAGATCACGAACCATCACCTCGGTGGCAGCCGGTGTGTTGTCCGCCGCATTCGCCGTGCTCGGTGTACCCATCGCCGTTGCCCACGCGGACGACCTGACGTGCTCGGACGGTGAGGTCGCGCTGAACGGCACCTGCGTTCCGCCCGCGGACGGCCCGACGGCCGCTCTGGGGCTTCCGCAGGGAAACGTCAACGATGTGGTTTCGTCGCTCAACAACCCCAGCCTCTTCGACCCTCCGTTCCAGCTCACCGAAGCCGAGGTGGCCTCGCCCGGATTCAACGCAGAGCCCGGCGGCGGCAGGCACGGGCACTGAGCGTCATCACCGCACGGCCCGGTTCCCCCCTGCCGGAGGTGTTCTCGGCCGGGCGGCGGTCACGGCGCCGGGGGCAGGTCGGTGTATCGCATCTGGAACCCCTCCGACGAGAACGTGAACCCCTGTCCGCTCTGCTCGCTCATACACGACACCCCGGCCTCCTGCACATTGCAGCGGAAGCCCGCGACGACGAGGATCTCGTCGAACTGCAGCGCCTTCGCGGGCCCCGGATCGACGGCGAACTCGGGGGCTTCCAGCGCCGCGAAGTGTCCGTCGCCCTCGCGCTCGATGACGATCGCGTTCGGCACGCCCGTATCCCCGGCGGCGCCGGCCGCGGAGTCGGGTTCGCCGGGGAGCCCCATCGCTGACGGCCATCCGCTCGCCGACTGGCATCCGGCCTTCTCCCGCGGGAGGATTGCGCACGCCCATTTCCCGCTGGGCGTCGTGAAGTAGTAGCCGGCCGTCCCGTCGACGTGTGCGACGTAGTCGAACGCGCTGACCATCCGCAGGTCGTTGACCGGTGCAGGGGCGGCGGGCGGTTCGGCAGACCGCGACGTCGCCGGCGGCTCGCCGGTGTTGACGACGGCGGGACCGCCGCAGCCCGTCGCCAGCACCGCCGCGAGGATCGCCGGCGCGACCCGCCTCACCGCGGACCGAGCGGCCGCCGCGCCAGGTCGAGTACCTGCTCGGTGGTGGGCGGACTGGACGGATGATGCGACAGGCACCACGGCGACCTGACCTTGTGGAACGCTTCGCCCTCCAGCGCCACATAGAAGTTGCCCGCACGCAGTCGGCTGATGTCGGGTACCTCCCCGCCCTTGACCCGGGCCAGCTCGTTGGCCACGGCGATCTGGGTCGAGGAGTTGAGGAACCCGAAGAACTGCGACGCCGCATTGCCCGGGATGTGGTTGTGCAGCCCTTTGGGGGCCTGGGTGGCGTACAACAGGCCCAGTCCGTACTTGCGGGCCTGCGACGACAGTGCGAGCGTGCTGCGCAGACTGATCGTCGACCGGCCCGACGGCGCGAAGTTCTGCGCCTCGTCCATGACGAGTAGACCACCCAGCGGTCGGTCGCCCGCCGGGTTGCGTTTGATCCAGGAGAACAGCGCCATCTGCAACTGGTTGACGAACCCTTCGCGCTGCCGTTCGTTGATCAACCCGATCATGCTGATGACCGAGACCCGGGCCCGGTAGCCCTCCGACGGTGTCAGCAGCACACCGGGGTCGGCGGAGGCACCGACACCACCGAACGTGTTGTCGTTGATCATCTCCGCGCGCAGGTTCATGGCGAGTTCGGCAGCCCGCTCCCTGGCGCCGCGCAGCGTTCCGGCTTCGTCGGGCAGATCGGCCAGGACGGCGATGAAATCCTCCAGGGATGCCGAGGACTGCTGTCCGAACCACTGCAATGCCTCTTTGAGCACCGCCCGGGCGTGGGCCACCTTGGCGCGGCTGCCGCTGATGAGCGCCCGGGGCTCCAGTGCCGCGACGGCCGATTCGACCGCCTCGTTGAATTCGTCGGGATCGTCGGCCACCGACGCGAAATCCGGCAGTGGCTGGAAGGACAGGGGACGCCCGCCCAACCGGTTCGGGGTCCACACCACCACTTCGGTGTGGGTGAGGTAGTCGGCGGCACGGTCGTCGTCGGCCGGTGCCCACCCCGCGGGCCGCTCCGGCCACGCGCTTCCCAGCCGCGAGAGATCGTTATTGGGGTCGAGCACGATGGACGACACGCCCCGCAGCGCGCACTCCTCGATGATCCGCCGCAGCAGGACCGTCTTGCCGGACCCGGATCCGGCGAAAACCGCCGCGTGCTTGCGCAGCGCGAGCAGCTGGACGCTGCGCTGGACACCGGCGGAGTCGTCGGCGCCGAGTGGAATCGCGAAGGGGGACAGGGGTTCGGCGGGCGAGTCGGACGGCTGGTCCGGCGGTGTGACATCCGGCGCTTGGGCGCCGGACGCCGGTTCCGGGACCGGTGGCGGCAATTCGCCGGCCTTGTCGCCGAGCGCCGCCCGGATGAGCGCGATGCCGTGTGCGGGCTTGCGGGCCGCGAGCCACCCCGGCAGGTCGGCGGGATCGTCGTCGATGAGGTCGCGCAGCGCGATCATCGTCTTGAGGTCGTCGTCGGACATCGGCAGGGTGCGCCCGCCGGCCGCTTCGAACTCGGCAAGCGCCTCGGCGGTTTTCTTGCCCCCGGGCCACGGCCCGTTGCGCAGCAGGTACAGCCGGCGCCGATCCACCTGAGCGGTGATGCCCGTCGCCGAACAGGCGCTGCGCAGCCGGTTGAGCACCGCCACCGAGTTGGTGTGCGCGATCGCCCGGAACGCCCAGTGCTGTTCGTCGTCGGTGGAGCTGTCGAGACTCTGTCGCAGCCTGGCATGCAGTGCCGGTTTCGCGCCGGGTTTGTCGTCGACGCGGAACTCGTCGCCGTCACCGTCGCGTTCGACGATCCAGGCCCGCAATGCGGCCCGCAACAATTCGGGCACCGTGGTGTCCTCGCCCTCGGGGTCGAGGGCGGCGCCGGTCACCGCACGGCTGCGATACTCGGCGAACCGCACGTCCAGCGAGGTGGGGGCGTCGCCGGGCACGTCCACGACCACATCCGTCACATCCCGCGGGTCCTGCTGGCGTGCGGATTTGTGCAGTGAGGTCAGTTCTTCGACCGCGCCCGCCGCCAGACACCCGCGGATGTGGTCGTCGGCCCGTTTGAGCAGTTGGCGCGGGGTGTAGTCGGGCGCATCGCTGAACGCCGACGGCAGGATGGGCCAGCTCGGGTACGGAGGGGTGAAACCGACGCTGGCGTACCGAACGGCGAACCTGCGTTCGAGGATGGTCCTGCCGAGTTCGGCGCTGGGCAGACCTTTGAGCGGGAATGTCACCCGGAACCGGTCGCCGACGGTGGCGGTGGCGCGGGCCCGGATGCTCTCCCAGGCCGCCGGTAGGCACGCGACCACCCCGACCGTCCTGCGCATCGTCTGGCGAATGGACATCAGGCCGTGCGCGACGTGTTCGAGGTCGCGGTTGTCGGCCTGCTCGGTGGCGGAGTCCGTCCTGTCGGTCGACTGCGCGAGCAGCGTGTCGATCTGATCCACGGCCAGCACCGAAGGCCCCGCGATCGCGATGATGCGGGCGATGTCGCGCACCGTCTCCTGCGCGGTCGCCGGCGGTGCGGGAAAAGCCCAGTCCCCGTGCTCACGGTCGGGGTCGTGGTTGCCCTGCAGGAACGCGTCGCCGATGTCCTGCATGGTGTAGTCGGCCGAACCCGACAGCACCAGTGCCCGCAGGGTGTGGCGGCACTGCCGAATCGTCTCGCGGTGGTTCTTGTTGAGTGCGTTGGCAAATGCGTCGAGCGTTTCGGGTGTCAACTCGTCGTCGCCGACGATCGCCCGCCGGTCGGCACGCGGGATATGCGCGATCGACGCCAGCGTCCACAGCAGATCCTTGAGCTGTGTTTCGCGGTCCGCACCGGGCCGGCCCAGGCTCTCGAGTATCCCGGTCCGCGCGGACTGCCAGAAGCTGGTCGCGTCAAGCAATTCCACGTTGAGGAAGAAGCCGCCGCCGGCTTGCACGCGTTCTCGCACCTGGCCGAGCATGTGGGTCTTCCCGGAACCGGCGGGACCCTGCAGCACCACCCCGAGGGGACTGGCATCGGCACGCGCCGCGTCGTCGAATGCGGCCATCACCTCCGCGAGCGGACCCTCGTTGAGGCCGGGGACGTGCAGCACACCCTGGGATCGCCACAGGTCGTCGGGTGTCGGCGCCCAGGTCAGACGTAACTCGGCCAGCGCCTTGCGCTGCTGGGCGTCCATCACAGCTCGATCGCAATCAGGTGCTTGTCCTGGTCGCCGATCTCGATGGCGGCGGCGCGGTCCTCGACCGTCAACACCTTCTGGTTCTCCTCCGGTATGAGGTGCACGCCCGGCGCCCGGTACATCCGCCGGAGCACGGCGTCGAGTTCCTGTTTGTCGGGTCCGCCCAGTTCCGTGCGAAGGCGCAGCAACGGAACCCACCCTCCCGGCCGGTTCGCCAGCCGGGTATAGGTCTCGCGCACCCGCTTTTCGAGATCCGCGGCGTCGGGCAGGAACACTTCCGACACCGGCAGGTCCGCGCGCACGAAATACCGGTCCAGCGCCCGCATCAGCGTGTACAGCGCCTTCCCCTGCCCTTGGGATCTGGGCGGCGTATCCGCGCCGATGATGGCGCGGCACATCCGCCAGCCGTCGTCGGTGAGTTCGTGGACATACGCCGTGCCGTCCCTGGTCGACTCCACCAGGCCCTTCTCGTTGAGCCGTTTGCGGTGCTCCAGCTTGAGTTCGGGACCCAGCTCTTTGAGCTCGGGGTTACGCACCGGCCGGCACTCCGCCATCAGGACCAGCAGGACCGCCTGCTCGGTGCCGGTCAGTTCATCGGGCGTCACCCTCACGCGTTTTCCCCCTCAGGCCGTTTGGCGGACACCAACTCCTCGATCATGCCAACCACCCGGGACAGGTCGTCGGCGATGTCCTCGTTGGTGAATCGCAGCACCGTGAATCCGGCCATCACCAGGGAGTTGTCACGGCGGCGGTCGTCGGCGTACTTCACCGCGCCCCGGTGATCGGGCCCGTCGACCTCGACGACGCACCGGGCGTCGGGCCACATCAGGTCGACGCGGATCGGCCGCGCCAGCGGATGGGGCTGATGCACCTGGTTCCAGCTGCGCCCCCGCGCCCACGCGCAGGGGGCGAGCGCCCGTTCGAGCGCCTGTTCGGCCGGACTCGCGGGATGAGGACGGCCGGCCAGCGGAGGGAATGCGACACGGCCGGCGGCGCCGGTGGGGGCGCCGGCCGGATGGGCGGGGGGCAGGGTCACGGTGGGGAAGCGGTCCACCGAGCAGAGCACGTCACCCAGCAGCCAGACCCCGAAGCCGCCGTACGCGGCCAGCCAGCGCAGCGCGATCCCGCACGAATCCTCGTCACCGGTATCCGCGGCCGCGATGAGCAGGGTGATGCGGCCGGTGCGGTACGCGTCGGCGAGGACGCGGAACAGGCCGTGCGCGCGCACGTCGGGAGAATGGCCGCCCCTGACGTCCCGTCCGGTGAGGGCGGCGTCGGCGAGGTCGGCCAGGAATGGGCCGTAGTGGTCGCTGACCGCCGCGCGCCCCCGCGCCAGCACCCGCACCGCCCGGCGGTCCAGATCGCTGGTGCCCAGCCGGTCGGCGCGCGGCAACCACACCGGAAAGAGCTGGCGCGCAACGCTTTCCAAGTATGCGAGCGCATCTTCGACGATCATCGCGGCCGCACCCACAGCGGGCGGGCGGTACCAGATCCCCACGGGCACACCGTCGGGCGGCGGGTCGAGCGCGACGGCCAGTTCTTCGGCGGTGACACCGGCCAGCCGCACGACCTGGGCGGCGGGGATCTCGGCCCACGGAACCGGCGTGTGGTACGCCGTTGCCGTCATGCACGACCCCCTGCTGTCGGATGCGTGCGCACCATTGTGCGCGACGGACCGCCGGCCGGCATGGCGGGCGGCGCGGCTCAGGTGGTCAGCGATTGCGGATCGACGCTGTCGCGGGAGCGGATCAGCGCCTTGATGTCGTCGAGTCCTTCCCAGACGTTGACGTTCATCCCGGCCAGCACGCGGTCGTCGCCGTCGAGCCAGAACGCGGTGAACTGCCGGCCGGGCACGTCGCCGCGGAACACCACCCGCGCGTACCCGGCGGCGTGCCCGACGTACTCCATACCGAGGTCGTACTGGTCGGTGAAGAAGTACGGCAGGGCGTCGTAGTGAGCGGTCTTGCCGAGCATGCCCGCGGCGGCGACGGCGGGCTGGTTGAGCGCATTGGCCCAGTGCTCGGTGCGGATGCGCACGCCGAGCACCGGGTGTTGGGCGGCGGCGATATCCCCGACCGCGAAAATGTCGGGGTCGCTGCTGCGCAGCGCCGAGTCGACCAGTACGCCGCCCTGGCCCGTCGCCAGGCCGGCATCCTCGGCCAGGCCGATGTTGGGTGCCGCGCCGACGGCAACCAGCACGGCGTCCGCCGCGACGGTGGAGCCGTCGCCCAGGGTGAGGCCGGCACTGTCGATCGCCTGCACCGAGGAGCCCAGGCGCAGATCCACACCGTGCTCGCGGTGCAGGCCGGCGAAGACTTCGGCAGCCTCCCGGCCCAACGCAGCCAGCAGGGGCAGTTCCGCGGCTTCGACGACGGTGACGTTGACGCCGCGCGTCCGGGCGCTGGCGGCCACCTCCAGCCCGATCCAGCCCGCGCCGACGACGGCCAGCGTGGACCCGGAGGTCAGTTTCGCGTCGAGCGCCTCGGCGTCGGCGACGGTTCTCAGGTAGTGCACGCCGTCGGCGTCGGCTCCGGGAATCGGCGGGCGGCGGGAACCGGACCCGGTGGCCAGCAGCAGTTTGTCGTAAGCCAGGGCGGCGCCGTCGGGCAGTGTGACCGTGTGGGCGCCGGGATCGATCGCGGACACCGTGGTGCCGAGTTGCAGTTCGACGTGGTGGTCGCGGTACCAGGCGGCGGGCTGCACGGTGAAGTCCGGCAGGGTCTTCTTACCCGCCAGGAACTCCTTGGACAGCGGAGGCCGCTCGTACGGGAGGTGATCCTCAGCCCCGAAAAGTAGAATATGACCGTCGAAGTCGTTGTCGCGCAACGCTTCTGCTGCCTTCGCTCCGGCGAGACCACCGCCGATGATGAGGAAATTCGACGACGCTGTCATATTGCGTCACCCTACGCCGGTCAGCGCTTCGGCGGCAGACCCCTGGCGTACCCGACGCCTCTGTCGACCCACGAGCGCAGCTGCCGCATGGTGGCCAGCGCGTCGGGGCCGACCCGCAGCCAGCCGCGGGTCGGCCTGCCCGCCATGATCATCGGTTCGACGTGGTCGCGGCGCAGCAGCGCGTCGGCCTCGCCGGGGGCGACACGCACCAGCAATCCGCCCTGCCCGCTGACCGCCACGGCCATATGACCCCCGACCAGAAATGCCAGACCGCCGAACATCCGTCGTTCGTCGACAGCCGGTTCACCGGCGACGAGTTCCCGGATGCGATCGGCCAGTTCGGGGTCGTAGCCCACAGTGGTCAGTCCAGGTCGACACGGATGGTCAGCAGTTCGGTGCCCATCAGCCGGACCACCGCGCTGTTCCCGGAGGGCAGCTGCCGGAGCCGCTGCACCGGATCGTCGTCGGGCATCAGATGCGCGGTGCCGGTGCGCCAACGACCTTTGATGCGGACCCGTACGGCCGGGTTGGCCTTGATGTTGTGAACGTAGTGGGAGTGCTCACCGTGTTCGGAGACCATCCAGAACTGGTTGCCGACGACGCTGCCACCCACCGCGGTGAGGCGGGGCTCGCCGGATTTACGCCCGATGGTCTCCAGCATGGTCGCCGGTGAGCGGCGACCGATCGGATTGACGACACGGCGCTGCATGGTGTGGACGATCCGCCGTTTGATGGCCTTCAAATCGGGCACTGGTCAACCTCCGTGGGGTGTCCACCCGAGTTTAGGCCCGAGGAGCCCGGCCATGTCGGTCACGATCTGGACGTAGTCATCCTCGTCGAAGCTGAACGGCAGCGCGAAGGCGATCTCGTCGGCGCGCCGGAATCCTTCGTGCGCGAACAAGGCGTCGGCGAGTTCGTCTGAACCACCGACGAGGTCGGGGGAGAACACCATGCCGCGCGGACCCTGCGGGGTCTTGGTCCGTTCGAATCTCCCCGCGGCGTACGCGCGGTACTTCTCGATCTGCCGCGGCGTCGCCGAATCGGTGGGGATGACCACCAAACCCTGTGATATGCGCGCCCTCTCGGGATGGAGGTGGTTGGCGCGATAGGCATCGATATGTTCGGCCTGCAGGGTCGCGAAGTCCCGGGACGACGATCCTTCGGCGCTCACCACGTTGCTGGTCATGTAGTTGACACCTTGTTGCCCCGCCCAGATCGCCGACTGCAGCCCGCCGCCATACCAGACCCGTTCGGCCAGGCCGGGGGAGTGCTGGAGGTCTCGCCGAGCGTGCGTGTCGCCGGCCGACACGCCGTGTCGAAACCAGACAACACGCACGCTCGCGCGGAACTTCCCCGGGTCCGGAATCCCCTTAGGCCGCGGCCGTCACTGCCTCACCTGCCGGCTCCAGAGCCAGGGCCACGATCTCGGCGACGTCGGTCATCGGCCTGACTTCGAGGGCCCCGAGCACCTCGGCGGGCACGTCGTCCAGATCGGGCTCGTTGCGTGCGGGGATGAAAACCGTTGACAGACCGGCGCGTTGCGCGGCCAGCAACTTCTGCTTCACCCCACCGATGGGCAGCACCCGGCCGTTGAGGGTGACCTCGCCGGTCATGCCGACATCGGAACGGACCTGACGCCCCGTCGCCATCGACACCAGCGCGGTGACCATCGTGACACCGGCCGACGGCCCGTCCTTGGGCACCGCACCCGCGGGCACATGGACGTGAATCCGCCGGTCCAGCGCCGCCGGGTCGACACCGAGTTGTGCGGCGTGCGAACGCACGTAGGACAGCGCGATCTGTGCGGACTCCTTCATCACGTCGCCCAATTGACCGGTCAACTGCAGACCCGGCTCACCGTCGGTGGACCCGGCCTCGATGAACAGCACGTCGCCGCCGAGACCCGTCACGGCAAGGCCGGTGGCGACACCGGGGACCGCTGTGCGTTCGGCGGATTCGGGTGTGAACCGCGGCCGGCCCAGGTATTCCACGAGATCCGGTTCGTCGACGGTGATCGGCGCATCGGTCGTCGCGAGTCTGGTCGTCACCTTCCGCAGCGCCTTGGCAAGCAACCGCTCGAACTGACGCACACCGGGCTCCCGGGTGTAATCGGCGGCGATCTTGCGCAGCGCGGCGTCGGTCACGGTGACCTCGTCGTCGGCCAGCGCCGCCCGGTCCCGCTGCCGGGGCAGCAGGTAGTCGCGGGCGATGGCGACCTTGTCGTCCTCGGTGTAGCCGTCGATCTGGACCAGCTCCATGCGGTCCAGCAGGGCCGAGGGGATGTTCTCGATCACGTTGGCGGTGGCCAGGAACACCACGTCGGACAGGTCGAGGTCCAGATCCAGGTAGTGGTCGCGGAACGTGTGGTTCTGCGCCGGGTCCAGCACCTCCAGCAACGCCGCCGCCGGGTCGCCGCGGTAGTCCGAGCCCACCTTGTCGATTTCGTCCAGCAGCACAACGGGATTCATCGATCCTGCTTCGGCGATCGCGCGGACGATCCGGCCGGGCAGCGCACCGACGTAGGTCCGGCGGTGACCGCGGATCTCGGCCTCGTCGCGCACACCGCCGAGGGCGACGCGCACGAACGTACGGCCCAGCGCGCGGGCCACGGATTCACCCAGCGACGTCTTGCCGACGCCGGGAGGTCCGGCCAGCACCATCACCGCACCCGACCCGCGGCCGCCGACGACCTGAAGCCCCCGCTGGGCACGGCGGGTACGCACGGCCAGGTACTCGACGATGCGGTCCTTGACGTCCTCCAAACCGTGGTGGTCGGCGTCTAGGATCTCCCGCGCCGCCCCGAGGTCGGTCGAGTCGTCACTGCGCACGCTCCACGGCAGGTCCAGCACGGTGTCCAGCCAGGTGCGGATCCATCCGCTCTCGGGACTCTGGTCGCTGGACCGTTCGAGCTTGCCGACTTCGCGCAGTGCGGCTTCGCGCACCTTCTCGGGCAAGTCGGCCGCCTCGATGCGACCGCGGTAGTCGTCCGAACCCTCTTCACCGTCCGGACCCAGCTCGCCCAGTTCCTTGCGGATCGCCGCGAGCTGTTGTCGCAGCAGGAATTCCTTCTGCTGCTTCTCCATTCCGGAACGCACGTCCTCGGCGATCTTGTCGTTGACCTCGGTCTCGGCGAGGTGGTCGCCGGTCCAGTCGATCAGGATTTGCAGCCGCTCGGCCACCGACGGCGTCTCGAGCAGCTGCCGCTTCTGCACCTGGGTCAGGTACGACGCGTATCCGGCGGTGTCGGCCAGCGCCGACGGGTCGGTCAGCTGGTTGACGAAGTCGACGATCTGCCATGCCTCGCGGCGCTGCAGCATCGCCAGCAGCAGTTTCTTGTATTCGGCGGCCAGCGTGCGGGTCTCGTCGGTGGGTTCCTCGTCGGCGACCTCGGTCACCTCGACCCACAGTGCCGCGCCCGCACCGGTGGTGCCGGCGCCGATGTGCGCGCGGTGTTCACCGCGGACCACCGCCGCCAGTCCGGCGCCGCCCTGCCCGGCGGTTGCCGCCGCTCCGGCGATGCGCCCGACCTGCACGATCGACGCGACGACGCCGTAGGACGGGTATCGGTCGTCGAGGCGCGGCGCGATCAGCAGCTTGCCCGAGCCGCTGGACCTGGCCGCGTCGACGGCGGCGCGCCCGGCGTCGTCCAGCTCGATCGGCACCACCATGCCCGGAAGCACGATCGCGTCGCTCGAGAACAACACCGGCAGTGATGTGATGTCAGCCATCAATCCTCCAAAGTTCAGCCTGTTGCGCTCAACCTTGTCGGGGCCGGGTTTGTTCCCGGGGAATAGTGCGTGCCCGGGACCGGTCGTAGCAGCCATGAGCGAGGATCCCATCGGCGGCACCGTCGTCGCCATCACCGGGGCGGGCAGCGGTATCGGCGAAGCCACCGCGCGCCTGTTGGCGGCACGCGGCGCGCGGGTGGTCCTCGGGGCACGGCGCACCGACCGGCTGGATCGGGTCGTTGGGGAGGTCACCGCGGCGGGGGGCGCCGCGGTCGCGGTGAGAACCGACGTGACTCGCCGGGCCGATCTGGATCGCCTCGTCGCCACCGCGGTCGGCGCATTCGGCCGGCTCGATGTCCTGGTGGGCAATGCGGGCATCAGCAAGATCGGACCGCTGGCCGATGGCGACGTGGCCGGCTGGTCGTCGATGATCGATGTCAACCTGCGTGGCGTGTTGTACGGAATTGCCGCGGCCACACCGGTTTTCCGGCGCCAGGGCCGCGGTCACTTCGTCACGACGGTGTCGACTGCGGGACTCAAGATCGTGCCAGACATGGCGGTGTACGCGGCGACGAAGAACGCGGTGCGCACGGTGATGGAATCGCTGCGCCAGGAGTCGACCGACGGTGTCATCCGAACGACCGCCATCTCTCCGGGTTTCGTGCGGACCGAGCTCGACACGTCGATCGACGACCCGGCGGCGCGGGCCACGATCCGTTCCAGCATGGACGCCTTCGGTCTGCCGCCGGACGCCGTCGCCCGTGCCGTCGCGTACGCGATCGAACAACCCCATGAGGTGGAGATCGGCGAGATCACCATCCGTCCGACCGTCCAGGGCTGACGCACGAAAGCAGGGAGCCTGCCGTCCGAGGGTGACGGCAGGCTCCCTGGGTGGGTGGATCGCTACGCGGCGTCCTGGGCGCCCAACACCCGCTGGATGTCAGGCTTCATCTGCTGCAGCTGCTGACCCCAGTAGCCCCAGCTGTGCGTCCCGTTGGGCGGGAAGTTGAACACGCCGTTGGTGCCACCGGCCGCGATGTAGTTGTCGCGGAACGTGATGTTGGTGCGCAGGGTGAGCCCCTCCAGGAACTGTGCGGCCATCAGGTTGCCGCCCGAGTCGCCCGCGTCGAGGTCCGACGGGGTGCCGGTGCCGCAGTAGATCCAAATCCTGGTGTTGTTCGCCACCAGCTGATTGATGTTGACCATCGGGTCGTTCCGCTTCCAGGCCGGATCGGTCGTCGGCCCCCACATGCTCTCGGCGTTGAACCCGCCTGCGTCGTTCATCGCCAGGCCGATCAGCGTCGGCCACCAGCCCTCGGAGGGGTTGAGGAAGCCCGACAGCGAACCCGCGTAGACGAACTTCTGCGGGTAGTAGATCGCGTAGGTCAGGGCGGCGCTGCCCGCCATCGACAGACCCACCACGGCGTTGCCGTTCTGCGAAACCCCGCGGTTGGCCTCCAGCCACGCCGGCAGTTCCTGGGTCATGAAGGTTTCCCACTTGTACGTGTAGTCCTGGCCGTTGCCCCGCGACGGCTGGTACCAGTCGGTGTAGAAACTGGACTGACCGCCGACCGGCATGACGACCGACAGGCCCGACTGGTAGTACCACTCGAAGGCGGCGGTGTTGATGTCCCAGCCGTTGTAGTCGTCCTGCGCCCGCAGACCGTCCAGGAGGTAGACCGCATGCGGGCCACCACCCTGGAACTGCACCCGGATGTCCCGGTTCATCGACGGCGAGAACACGTCGAGATACTCGACGGGAAGACCGGGCCGCGAGAACGCCCCGGCAGTCGCCGCACCCCCCGCGAAGCCGATCAGCCCGGGCAGAGTCAGCGCCGCGAAGGCACTCACCACCAGCCGGCGCAACCCTTTCCTCCGCGCTGTGCCGTGCGTCCTTCTGATGAACTTCATAACGGCAACCAACCCACCTTTCATCGCGTTCCACCAAGCTATTGCCGTCGCTTTCGCGGGTAGTGAATCACGCAGGCAGGGGCCGTCCCGACGCTCCACACCGCGCGGCGACATCGCGGTTGGCTAACGATTACGACTCGGCGCGGACTCGGGTAAATCCGAACCCTGCTGTGACCTGTGGGGATAGAGTGATTAATGGGGTTCAACTGAATGTGACGAGCCGACCGGAAATCACCTCTGAGCAGCGATATCAGTGACAGGCCGGAGGACACGCCGGGACGACCCAAAGAAGAGCAGGTCCACACCGCGCGCGGACAGGGGATACCCCAGCAAACAGCGAACAGACTCAGTCGCGAGCCGCGGCCAGCGCCCGCTCGACGTTGGCGCGCCGGTTCTCGATGGCGCGGCCGATCTCTTGGAGCAGCACCGGCTTACGCAGCACCAGCTCCTCCATATGTTCGCGTGCGATCCTCAGCACGGTGACCGGTTCGAGCGCGTAGGCGCCGGCGAGCACCGGCTGCCGCGTCAGCGCACTCTGCCCCAGGAACGCGCCGTCCTCCAGCGTCCCGACGACCACGATCGACCCGTCCGCGGCGGTGGCGGTCAGCCGCACCCGGCCATGGATGACAAACATCATCGCGTCCGGTACGTCGCCCGTGTGCTGCAGGATCTCGTCGGCGCCGTAACGATCGAGCGTCGCGTAAGTGGCGAGGGACTGCTGGTCGGGCAGGCTCAGCCGCAGCCGGGGCGCCACGAGGCGCATCGCCTTCTCGACCCGCTCGCCGGTCGAGTACTCGTCGGCGGCACCGTCGAGGTGAAGGCCGTCGCGGCGGGCGGCGTACCACACCCAGCGCAGGAACATCGACCGCGCGGCGCCGTCGTCGGCGGGAGAGCGCAATGCCACCGTGGTGCTGAAGCCGGTGTCGCCGGCCGCCACGCTGACCGGTGCCACGTCGGGTTTGCGATGGGGCAGCATGCCCGCCATGCGGTTGAGCATGGCGCACACCTCATCGGGCGCGTCGCCGGTGGCGAACGTCGTCGTGATGGTGATCTTGTGCGATCCGGCCGGCCGGCTCAGATTGGTGAACGAGGCGCCCGCCAGCACCGAGTTCGGGATGACCTGCAGGCCGCTGCCGGTGTCGATGTGCGTGGCCCGCCAGTTGACCTCGACGACACGCCCCCTGGCGGTGGGCGTGTTGAGCCAGTCGCCGATCTGGAACGGCTGCTCGAACAGCACCAGCAGGCCGGAGATGATCTGGCCGACCGAGTTCTGCAGCGCCAGGCCGAGGACGATCGAGCTGACGCCGAGCGCGGTGAACAGGCCACCGACGTTGGCGCCCCAGATGTAGGAGAAGATGATCGCCAGGCCGACGGCGATCAGCGCGAACCGTGCCACGTCGACGAAAATGGTCGGCATCCGCCGCCGCCAGCTGCCCTCCGGGGCACTCTGGAACAGGGTCGCGTTGAGCCCGGCCAGCAGAATCACCAGCACCACGAAGGCGAACACCGTCGCCACCACGCGCACCGAAGTGGCCTCCGCCGACACCTCGGTGCCCTTGACCAGCAGCAACAACAATGCCGCCAGCGGCAGGACGTAGTTGCGGACGAGGCTGACGGGTTTGGCCATGGCGCTGCGCCGCCGGACCAGCACCTGCTGCCACTCGGTGAGTGCGATCAGGCTGACCGGCAGTCCGATTGCGACGCCGATCGCCCAGTAGAACCAGCCCGAGGCGAAGATCTCCGTCACGACTGCCGCTCCGAGAGCCGCCATACTGCCTTCTCGGCGCCGTCGACCGCGATCGTGCCCGCCGCGGTGAAATGCCGGGAGTCACGCATCATCTCGTAGACGTCGGCCGTGACGTAGATCCCGGGCTGCGGCGTGCCGCTCTGCACCTGGTAGGCGAGGTTGACCGCGGCACCCCACATGTCGTACACGATGGTGGACCGGCCGACGAGTCCGGTGGTGACGGTTCCGGTGTCGATGCCCGCGCGCAGGGCCAGGCGCCGCCCGGTGCTCTTGTTGAACCGGTCGATCACCCGCTGCATCTCCAAGGCGAAATCCACAGTGCGGCGCACGTTGTCCAGCCGGGGCACGGTCAGCCCGCAACTCGCCAGATAGCCGCTGCGCAGGGTGCGCACCCGTTCCACGCCCAGCCCCTCGGCCGCGACGTCGAACTCGCGCAGCAGCTCGTTGAGGATCCTCAGGGATTCGTCGGACGGCAGCTCCTCGGACATCGCGTCGAGACCGACGATGTCGGCGAACATCACCGTCACGTCCTGATGGTCCTGCACGATCGTCTGCTCGCCCTCGCGGTAGCGCTGGGCGACCTGTTCGGGCATCAGCGAGAGCAGCAACCGGTCGTTTTCCTTGCGCTGCTCGGCCAGCAACTCCTCCTTGATGGCGAGGTTGCGGCTCATCTCGTTGAACGCCACCGTGAGGTCGCCGATCTCGTCGCGTGTCTCGACCGGGATGGCCACGTCGTAGTCGCCGCCGGTGATGCGTTGGGCGCCCGCCTCGAGCCGGCGGATGGGCCGCACGAACAACTGGGCGAGCAGCATGGCCACGATGCACACGACGAAGACGATCCCGGCCGAGGCGAGCACGATGGTCCGGGTGAACGCCCGTTCGGGTGCGAAGGCCTCGGCGGTGTCGATCTTGGCCACGATGGACCAGTGCAGGTCGGTGCCGGGCAGATCGACGGGGGCGTAGGCCTGCAGGGAATCGTGCCCGAGGTAGTCACGGGTGATCAGCGTGCCGGTCTCGCCGCGTTGCGCACGCCGGGCCGCCTCGCCGTCGACCGGCTGGACCAGCACCGTTGTGCCCAGTCTGATCGCCTCGTCGACCACATCCGGTGGGGTGCCCGCGGCGACGGCGGCCTGCTTGTACCCTTCGGGATCCTCCAGGAACAGCCGGGAGTCCGAACGCATGAGCGCGTCGGAGCCGATCAGGATGCTCTCACCCGTACGGCCCATCCCGGTCTCCGACCACTGCCTGTTGACCGTCATCAGACGGTTGAGCCCGGTGATCGGGAACTGCAGGGCCAGCGCGCCCGCCGCACGCCCGTTGACCCCGACCGGCGCCACCATCCATGCGGTGGGTGCGTTCATCGCGGGCTGGTAGGGGGCGAAGTCGGTGACCGCGACGAAGTCCAGCGAGTTCGACGCCATCGTCTGCTGGTAGGCATCGCGCAGGTTGCCCTCCCGGTACGGTCCGGTCAGCACGTTGGTCCCGAGATCAACGCCCTTGTTGGCGCTGTAGACGACGTTGCCGCGGTCGTCGATGAGCAGTGCGTCGACGAACCCGAACAGTGTCACGATCCGCCGGAAGAACGGGTTGTAGCGCATGTTGGCGCCACTCCATGCGCTGCCGTCGCGCGCATCGTCGAGCCGGATCGCCTGGTCGGGCGATTCGAACGGCGCGCCGTAGACGGCCTGCAGATACCGCTCGGCCGGGGTGTCCGGAAGCAGCGCCTTGGCGTCGATGTGTTTACCGGACCGCTCTTCGGTGCGTTCGGCGAAGGCGCCGTAGTGTGCGTCGAGCAACTTCTGCTGATCGGGGCTGATGGTCGCGTCCGCCAATTCGTCGAAAGAGGCGGTGAAGGCGCCCAGCGCGTCGATAGTCGACGCCCCGCTGGTGTAGACGAGCAGGGAGTTCATCAGGTCGGTGAACCGCGAGCGCACCGTCTGGGCCTGCGCCACCCGGACCTGGGTGAGCCGGTCGAACACCGATTCCCGCAGGGAGTTGCGGCCCGACTGGTATCCGATGAAACCCACCACCGCGGCCGACAGGATGCTGGAGATCAGCAGCATCACGATGAGCTTGGACTGGATGCTGACCCGTGACAGCGGTCTGCGGCCCAACCGCGATCGGATACCACCGGGATGGGGTTGTGCACCCGAGTCCGGGGGCCGCGGGGGATCTGTCGGCGGCGGGGTGTCCGCCGGCGTCACCGCGGCGCCGCTGTCCGTGGGCGACGTTGGCGCCATCGATTCCTCTCCCGGTGGATGCCGGCGGGCTGGGAACACCGCCAGCAGAGCACACTAGCGCGCATCGCCGAGCCGAGGAACTCTGAACAGGTGAGCCCGCAGTTCGATCTCGAGCGCTTCGTCGCCGCCCAGGAACCCGTGTACGGCGCGGTGGTCGCCGAGTTGGGGGCCGGCCGAAAACGCACCCATTGGATGTGGTTCATCTTCCCGCAGCTGCGTGAGCTGGGGCGCAGCGCGACGGCGCAGCGGTTCGGCATCTCGGGTGTCGAGGAGGCGCGGGCCTACCTCGCCCACCCGGTGCTGGGCCCTCGGCTGCGCGAGTGCGCACGGCTGGTGACCGCGATCGAGGACGCCCCCATCGAGGAGATCCTCGGCTGGCCGGACTGCCTCAAGCTGCGATCGTCGATGACGCTGTTCGCCCGCGCGTCGGGGCCGGCCGCCGATTTCGTGGCGGTGCTGGAGCGGTACTACGGCGGCGCCGAGGATCCGGCGACGGCGGCGTTGCTGGGGTGAGGCCGCGTCAGCTCGGCGCGATGATCATCCAGCCGTCGGGTTCGATCACCACGTCGGTGACCGCGTCGGGCGGCGGGGCACCCGATCCGGCGACGATGTGGCCCCCGGCGATGCCGTGCCCGGGCAGGGACAGCGCCAGCGGATTCCGGTCGTCGATATTGAGTGCGACGATCAGCGCATCGGACCCGTTGCGGGTCTGGTAGACGTACTGGCGGTTGTCCAGCCGCAGCGGCGAGGTCCGCGCGGTGTGCAGCCACGGGTGGCGGCGGCGCAGCCCGACGAGGTACTGGTGCAGGCGAAACACGTCGGCGACGTGACCGTCGGAAAGGGTTGGCGGGGAACTGAATTCGGGCCTGACCGCGTCGTCACCGCCGAATCGCTGCTCCTTCACACCGCGGTAGGCCAGCTCGTCGCCGGCGTACACACTGGGGGTCCCGCCGGTGGTCAGCAGCAGCACCAGGGCGTGTTCGACGTGGCGGGGGTTCTCCAGGACGCTGGCGATCCGGGTGACGTCGTGGTTGCCGACGAACGTCATCGGCACGAACGTGTCCAGAAACTCGTTGTGGCGGATCAGCGCCCAGTCCAATTCGTGGAAGTTGCCGTCGTTGAGGCTGCTCCAGACCGCCTTCCACAGTTCGTACTGGGTGACGGAGTCGAATCGGGCGGCGCGCACCCTGGCGGGGTAGTCGCCGTGGATGACCTCCCCGACGAACCAGGCATCGGCATGCCGCTGCCGCACCCGGGGCAGCACCCGCCGCCAGAAGCGGTCGGGTACGGCGTAGGCGGCGTCCAGCCGCCAGCCGTCGGTGCCCCGGTCCAGCCAGTGGGTCATCACGTCGACGACGTAGTCGGCCACCTCGGCATTGTCGTGGTTGAGCGCGATCAGGCCGCCGTGGCCTTCGAAGGTGTCGAATCCGCCGGGGGCGTCGCCACGACGGCGAAACCACGCGTCGGCGGGTCCGCCGGGCGCGCCGTCACGGGCGTCGAGGAAGCGGGGAAACTCGGTGCCGACGTGATTGAAGACGCCGTCGAGCAGGACACGCAGCCCGCGCCGGCGGGCCTCGGCGATCAGATGGTCGAAGTCGTCGTCATCACCCAGCCGCGGGTCGATTCGGTAGTGGTCTGTCGTGTCGTAGCCGTGAGTGACCGAGGCGAACACCGGTCCCAGAGCGATGCCGGAGGCGCCGAGCGCGATCGCGTGGTCGAACCAGTCCACGAGCCGGCGCAGCCGGTGTTCCTGGGGGCCGGGCACGGGGTCGGCCGGATGTGCGCCGACGAACCCCAGCGGGTAGGTCTGCCACCAGACCACATGCTCGATCCAGGCCGGGTCGGTCACGGGCGACTCCATTTCGCGTGGTAGAGCGCCTTCATCGGCTCGGCGAGTTCGGGTGCGGGGCCGTCGACGGTCAGGCCGGGCGCGACCGCGGTGATGGGCAGCGGGGCCACCGGTGCGGCGGCGGCTCCCCAGTCCGCCAGCCAGCCGCTGAGTTGGGCCGACGAGGTCGCGTACACGATGCGGCCCAGCCCGACCCAGGCGTGCGCGGCCGCGCACATCGGGCAGTGCTCCCCGGAGGTGTACACGGTGGCGCGTGCCCGGTGCGCGGGGGAGAGGTTGTCGACCGACCAGCGGGCGATGGCGAACTCGGGGTGCGCGGTGGCGTCGCCGTCCTTGACGCGGTTGTGGTCCTCGAACAGGGTCCGGCCGTCGTCGGCGACCAGGATCGAACCGAACGGCTCGTCGCCGCCTTCGAGTGCGGTGCGGGCCAGGTCGACGCAGCGCCGCAGCCGCCGGAGGTCGTCGTCGCTGATCGCCACACGGCGGAGTTTACGCAGAGCCGCGCCCGCCACCGACGAAATAAGGTCCAGGTACGTTTCGCGGCGTTTTCCGTGTCACAAGTCGGATCTCGGCGGCGCTCAGACGGCGCCGAGGCGGCATGCGCAGGACGCCTGGATGGGGACGTCGGCCCGCGCCGAGGCCAGCGCCAGCTGCTGGCCGATGATCGCCGCCTCCGCGGACCGGCCCAGGCGCTGCAGGCATTCGTGATACCCGTGCAGGCTCCACACGTTGCCCGGATGCTGGCATGCGCGGCTCAGCGTGGGGTCCAGGCCGAGGTCGGCGGCGTACACCAGGGCGGCCTCCTCGACCCGGCCCTGTTCGAGCAACAGCGCGCCGTAGGCGTGGCGGGTCGGCTGCATCCAACCCCATGGTTCGTCGTAGGGCAGCGCGTCGTCGAGTTCGATGGCCCGGCGCAGGTGCGCGAATCCCGCCTCGACATCGCCTCGCCGGTAGGCGATCTCGCCGTCGAGCATCTCCGCGGCGATCGCCAGGATGTCGCGGCTGGTGTTGTTGAACAGGTAGCGCGAGTCGGGGATCTTCGCATACGCCGCGGCGAACGCCTCCCGTTCGGCACGGGCCCGATCGATCTGGCCTTTGGCGGCGTGCGCGACGCCGCGGCCGTAGTGCACGGTCGCCGTGGTGGTGCAGTACAGCGCCTGGTCGGCGGGCACCGGTTGGGCGATCAGCTCGTCCCAGCGGCCGAATCGCACCAGGACGTGGATGCGCAGGGGCACGAACGCTTCGAGCCAGTCGGCCATCGGCGGCGACTCGATCGCCAGTAACTCCGGGGTGAGTTGCGCGGTCAGTTCGTCGGCGGCCCGCATCGCGATCGCCGAGTTGCCCTCGAACATCGCCGAATACACCACGAAGTGCAGGTCGTGGGCCCGGTAGAGCGAATAGAAGTTCAGTGGCCCCTCGCGTTGCACGAACCGCCGATCTGCTTGCACCGCAACCAGATTGGACACCACCGAACTGCGATAGTCGCCGCACAGGACGTCGATGTGGCTGGGCATGTGCTGGAGGTGGCCCGCATCGGGGACCAGTCCGCGCAGCAGGTCTGCGGCGGGCAGCGCGTCCTGGGGCGAGGTGGACATCTCCATGGCGTGCAGATACAGGTGCAGGACACCCGGGTGCGCACGCCCGGCCGGGGTGGCCAGCGCATCGTCGAGGATGCGTTTGGCGGCGACGACCCGCGAGCCGGGGGCCGGCTCGCCGGTTCGGCTGTCCCACAACGCCCAGGCGGTGACGTTGAGCAGCGCGTCGGCGGCCAGCGCCTGCACGTCGACGTCGTCGGGATACTCGGCCGCCACCCCGGCCATCGCGTCGGCATAGGCGGTGTGGCCCGCGCTCAGCGCATCGGCGTCGCCGGGGTTGTCGGTGAGGAACCGGGCCTGCAGGGCCTCGATCAGCGCGCGTTCCGGTGCCGACGCCCGGCCGGAGGCGGCCAGGCCGAGCTCCATGCGGGCGCGGGCCAGGGACGCGGCGAGGTCGACGGGGTCGAACGCCTCCCACGCCTTGTTGTAGTTGGGTCCGACGGCGTAGGCGATGCCCCAGCGCGCGATGGCCAGGTCGGGGTCGAGCGCCAGTGCCCGCTCGAAGCAGCGGATCGACTCCTCGTGGTTGAAGGCGTAGGCCCACACCATCGCCCGGTCGAACCAGACCTGGGCCTGCGGCGACGGGGTGTCGATCGCCCGGTGGTAGGAGCCCAGGTCGTAATACGGCTCGGTTGTCATGGATGGGACGTTAATTCACCGCACCCGCCGAGCAGACGCAAAAGTGCCCCAAATGACGTCATTTGGGGCACTTTTGCGTCTGCTCGCGCGGGGGCGCGCCGGGATTCAGTGCCCGGCGACCACGTCGGACTCGTCGACCTCGACGGCGTCCTTCGAGCCCGGCAGGAACCAGTAGGCCACACACACCAGCCCGAAGAACAGATAGCCGAGGGCCACTGGGGGATTGGCGGCCCAGGCGACCTCAGGGGAGTGGATCAGCCCGATGAAGGACAACGCCGCCGCCACGGCGGAGGCGATCGCCGCGTGCAGGAACTTCTTCTCCAGGATGAACGCCACCATCGTGCCGAGGATAAGGCCGCCCAGCACGGCCCCTTCGCCGAGGATCTTGAGTCCCTCGTAGACCACCCCGGCGCCGTTGAGCGCCTCCATCCCCACCTCGGCGGCCGAGGTACCCGCCGCGTTGAGCGCGTTGTCCACCATGCCCCTGGCCCATTCGGCCAGGTTGGGCAACAGTGCGGCCACGACCGCGACGGCGTGCAGCCGCGGCACGGCCTGGAACGCCTGGGCGCCGATCAACAGGCCGATGTAGAGCAGGATCGGCACGATCGCGGGCACCGGCAGCAGAGCATCGAGCACGCCGAATAGTCCGATGAAGCAGAGGATTCCGATCGCCACCCCGCTGGCCAGCGAGTAGCTTGCCCGGCCGCCTGCGTCTTTCCAGCCGGGATGGCCGATGTACACCGCCGGCGGGAACGGTGATCCGAACGCCGACCCGACCACGGCGCCCGCGCCGTCGGCGAGCAGCACGCTGCGCAGGTTGTAGTTGTCCCCGGCGGCGGCGGCGCTCTCGACGTTGCTCATCGCCTCGGTGAAGTTGTAGACGCCCAGCGGGATGGCGGTGCCCAGCAGCGGCGCGAGGTTGGCCAGACCCGAGAGCAGCAGTTCGATGCGCAGGTCGGGGATGCCGATCGCGATGTCGGATACCGCCTGGCCGACGTCGGGCGCCGACATGTAGCCGCCGATCCAGCCGATCGCGGTGCCGACCAGCAACGCGGCCAGACCCACGGGAATGTTGAACGGCAGCTTCATGTTGGTGAAGAACCCGATGAGGATGATCGCCAACACCGGCAGGCCGATCCACGCGGCCTCCCACATCTGCGCGGCGGGCCGCATCGAGATGAACGTGATGGAGATACCCGCCAGCGTGCCGAGCATCGCTGCCCGCGGGGTCAGCTTACGGATGTAGGGTCCGACGAACGCGCCGATCATCACGATGACACCGATGAGGAAGGCCCAGGCCAAGCCGGCCTGCCAGGCCTGGATCGGGTCGTCGGTATTGAGATATACGGGCAGCATGACCACGAAGACCACGATGAACATGTGCGGCACGCTCGGCCCGTACGGCAATGCCGTGACGTCGTTGCGGTTTTCGCGCCGCGCGAGCCGCCTGGCGAGGAACGTGTAGTAGAGGTTGCCCAGGATGAGCGCGACGCCGAGTGCGGGGAGCACGGTGCCGAGCACATCGCCTGCCGGCACGGCGATCACGCCGATCATCAGGCCGGTCAGGGTCAGGACATTGACCAGGATGTTGAAGCCCAGCCCGAAGAACGCGTTGAGGTCGCCGCGGGTCCACCAGGGGATGGACAGGCGGGGGGCCTCGGCGGGATTGGCCGGGGGATCGGAAACGTCGGTGCTCATCGGAATGTGCCTCCTACGCGACGGACTGGTGGGTGGTGGACAGGCCTTGAAGGGCCGGAATGACCGCGGCGCTGTCGGCGACCCATCCGAAGATGCCGCCCTGGGCCTTGACCATCTCCAGGCCGATGCGCTGGAACTCGGGGAAATACGAACCGACACAGTCGGATACGACCAGGCACTCGTAACCGCGGTCGTTGGCTTCGCGGGTGGTGGTGTGGACGCACACCTCGGTGGTGACACCGGTCACGAGCAGCTGGGTGATCCCGGCCGCGGTCAGGATGTCCTGCAGTGCGGTCGCGTAGAACGCACCCTTCCCCGGCTTGTCGATGACCACCTCGCCGGCGACGGGAGCCAGGTCGTCGACGATGTCGTGGCCGTACTCGCCGCGGATGAGGATCCTGCCGTACTTTCCGGGATCACCGATGCGCTTCGACGGGGCCCCGCGGTTGAGTTTGGCCGGCGGGCAGTCCGACAGGTCCGGCAGGTGGCCCTCGCGGGTGTGGATCACCATGATCCCCGCCTCACGGGCGGCGGCGATGAGCGCCGCCAGCGGCGGCACCACCTTGAGGAGCTGCCCGACGTCGTTGCCGAGGCTCTCCCCGAAACCTCCGGGCAGCAGGAAATCCCGCTGCATGTCGATGACGATCAGCGCGGTCTTCCCCGCGACGAGATCGAATGGCGCCGGTTCGGCGGTTACCTGTGTCGACGGGCTCACACGGACTCCTTGGATTCGGTGGGGACGGGGGAGGGCAGGTCGGGGGACCGCCGGGGTTCGTCGAGGATCTGCGCGGCGAGCTGCAGGGCGGTGTCGTCGGAGAGTGCGGCACCCAGCAGCATGGCGCTGTAGGGCCGCCCGCCGGCGGTGACGCCCAGCGGCACCGCCACCCCCAGCAGGTCCAGCAGATTGCCGAAGTGCGTGTAATGGCCGAGCATCGTGTTGCAGTCGATCGGCCGGGCGAGCACCTCGTGGACGGTGAACGTGGTGCCGATGGTCGGCAGGACCAGCACGTCCATCTGTTGCCACAGTCCGGCCACCAGTGCCTTGAGCTCCTGCAGGCGCTGCAGTGCGGAGAAGGCGTCCACCGCCGTGTACGCCAGGCCGCCGCGGAAGATGTCACGTACCACGGGGTGGATCGACTCCGGTTGCGCGGCAAGGAAATCGCCGAACTCGACCAGCCGCTCGGCGACCCACGGCCCCTGGTAGAGCAGCGCCCCCGCGGCCAGGAAGGGCTCCAGTGAGATGTCGACCACGGTGCACTGCCGCGCCAGCTGCTCACGAAAGCCGAGGTGCGCCAGCCGCATCTCGTCGTCGCCGAAGAACTCCAGTTCCTCGGCCGGCGGCAACCCGACGCGGATCGGCGCGCCGGCGTAGCGGGGGCCGCGGTCCCGCGACCACGCGTCGTCGTCGTCGCGGGCGACCATCACGTCGAAGACCCGGTCGACGTCGTCGATGCAACCCGCCATCACGCTGAGACAGTCCAGCGACTTGCACGCCGGTACCAGACCGACCGTGCTGATGAGCCCGCGCGACGGTTTGAACCCCACGACGCCGTTCAGCGCGGCGGGCACCCGGCCGGAACCGGCCGTGTCGGTGGCCACCGCGAACGGGACTTGTCCGAGCGCGACCGCCAGCGCCGAGCCCGAACTGGAACCACCCGAGATCATCTCGCCGCCGTAGACGCTGCGCGGCACGGTGTAGGGGGTGCGGGTGCCGTTCAGTCCGGTGGCGAACTGGTCGAGATTGGTCTTGCCGACGTACAGCGCCCCGGC
This sequence comes from Actinomycetota bacterium, assembly GCA_018268465.1. Taxonomy (GTDB): domain Bacteria; phylum Actinomycetota; class Actinomycetes; order Mycobacteriales; family Mycobacteriaceae; genus Mycobacterium. The sequence continues at coordinate 185,110 of JAFDWN010000033.1, read as the reverse complement.
GTCGAGCAGCCGCTGCACCGCGGGGGCGGTCGCCGACGCCGTATAGGCGTAGTCCGGGCACGACAGCGTGGTGGGTACGCCCTCGACGTCGATGCTGTCCTTGACGCCGAAGGGCACGCCGTAGAGCGGCAGGGTGCGTGCACCCGGGCGGTTCTCGATCTCCTCGGCAGCGGCGAGCAGTTGGTCCCGCGGCACCGTCGACAGCCAGGTGCCGTCGTCACCCCTGGCCGCGATCGCGTCGGCGACCCGGGCCGCGGTCTTGGTCGGCGAACCCGTCCCTCCTGCGTGCGAAGCGAGGATTTCGGCCACCGACGGGCCGATCGACGGTCCATGCGTATCCGGCATAGTTGTCGATTGTCGACAGAATCATGGCGATTTCGGGTCGGCTGTGTGTCGATCGTGTTAGCGATGCGGCTCGGCGCCGGATGGGGGGATCGGGTCCAGCCCCAGGTAGTGCAGATGCCCGTGGTCCCGCAACGCCCCGATGACCACGGCGGCGTCGTTGGTCTCCAGCGCCACCAGGATGGCCGCGTGGCGCTGGATCCCGTCGCGCGCATGGTGGTGGCGGGCTTCCTCGCGCAGGTTTACCGCCATGGGCAGCTGCAGTTTGAGCAGGATCGGCTCCAGCGTCAGGTTGAGCTGGCGGTTGTCGGCCAGGCCGACCACCGCGGCATGGAACGACCGGTGGGCATCGTCTTTGTCGAGTTCGTCTGTTGCACCGCGCATTTCGTCGAGAGCGGCGCGCACCGGGGCCAGGGAGGTCTCGAGGTCGGCCAGCGGCAGGGTCGTCTCGATCGCGTGCCGCTCCAGCACGTGGCGCAGCGCGAACAGCTGCAGGATGTCCGACCGCGACCAGTCCGCCACCCGCGATCCCCGCCGGGGCAGCTGCTCGACCAGCCCCTGCTGGGCCAGCAGCCGCAGGGCCTCCCGCAGCGGCGCCCTGCTGATCCCCAGGTCCGCGCAGAGCTGCTCTTCGATGATCTTCTCGCCGGGGCGCAGGGCGCCGCTGAGGATGGCGTCACGCAGCCGGTGCCCGGCGACCTCGACCAGCGTCGCGGGCAACTGATGCCGCGAATCGGCCGGTCTGGGTGCTGCCATGCCGGTCAATGGTAGGAACTCTCACGACGCCGCGCTGCGCAGGTGCCCCTGGCCGGCCCGGCGTGTCCGCCGTGACCAGGGCGAACCCTGCTCATTCGACGCGGTGACCGTTAGCCACACGGAGCGCCGCAGCACCTGCGCAACGCCTCCCCGGGATTCGACACCGCCGCTGGAACGTGTTCTAGTTCAGGGGTGCTGGACTTCACGCGGCTCGACGACCTCAGCCCCGCCGACGTGGCCAGATTGCGGGCGCTCTACGAACCGCTCACGGAGTCGGTGCGGGCACTGATCGACGCCACCATCCGCACCGAGGCCGCCGCCGACACCGTCGCCGCGGCCAGGGCCGAGATTGACGCCGCGGCCGAGCGCCTGCGCAGCCGGCAGATCGACGGTCCGTTCGGAGTCCGGTTCACCGCGCACGGCGACCGGATGCCCTGGGGGAATCCGGTGATCGGGGTCCGCAATCCGGCGGCGCCACCGCTGGTGATCCAGCGCGACGCGGCGGGCGGGGTGTTCGCCGAGTTCGATCTCGGCGCGGCCTTCGAGGGTCCGCCGGGCCATGTGCACGGCGGTGTCGCCGCGATGGTGCTCGACCATGTCCTCGGTGAGGCGGCCAGCAGCGTCGAGAACCCGCGGCTGACGGGGACCATCACCCTGCGCTACCTGCGGACCACCCGGCTGGGACGGCTGCGTGCGGAGGCCGCGATCGCGCGGACGGAAGGGGTCAAGACCTACGCGGTGGGCCATCTCGCCGACGGCGAAGGTGTCACCGTCGAGGCCGAGGGGGTGTTCATCACCCCGCGGTGGGCGCGCGGGTGATGGGCACGGGTGTCAGCGCCGACGCGATGCCCGACACGCTGCGGGTGATCGTCGCCAGCTCGGACACCAGTACGCGCGCTGCCGTGTCATCGGCGGAGAGCGCGGCAGCCACGTCACGGACCTTCTGATTCGCCGCGGCGAGTTCGGCGGTGTCCAGCCGCCACGGCGCCGCGGGGCTGGGCGGCGCACCGCGCAGGGCGTCGACGTAATCGTCCACCGCGGCCACGAACGCGCCGCTGAGGCCGGGTGACGGGGTGCCGGGCAGATTGGTCTCCAGCGACGTGCACGCGCTGGTGACGGCGTTGAGCGAAGCGCGGTAGGACCGCAGCCAGCGTCGCAGGTCCCCGGTGTCGATCCGGGTCGCGCCGGAGGCGGCCTCGAACGCGGCCCGTGCCCGGAAGGCCCGCTGCCACGCCGCCGCCAGCGCCTCCTCGGGCCGATTCAGCTCGTGCACGAACGCGGTGACTACGAGTGCGGCGTACTCGATTTCGGTCATGAGCAGTTCGCCCGCGCGCTGACGCAGGCGGATCAGGCCGTGGTCGGGCAGGACCACATGGGCCACGACGGCCAGTGCGCCGCCGACGACGACCGCGAACAGCTGGTTCTCCAGGGTGGCTCCGTCGAATGCGGCGCTGATGTCGAGGGTGAACACGCAGGCCGCGCCGACCGCGGCGGTCACGGCCAGATATCCCAGGCCGGATACGACGTAGGCCACCGCGACGAAGACGGCCGCGCCGATCGCCGACGTGAATCCGGCCGGCTCCCACATGGACAGCACGAGCGTGATCAGCGACGCCAACACCACGCCGGCGGAGAACGCGCCCAGCCGTCCGGCGCACCGGGTGTAGGTGTGGGCGGTCTCCGGACGCAGCACCATCAGCACCGTCAGGCCGATCCAGTAACCGTGCGTGACGCCGCCGAAGCGGGCCACCGCGACGCCCACTGCCCCCGCGACCCCCAGGCGCAGGGCGTGCCGCAGCACCGGTGACGTCCAGGCGAGGTGATCGCGGACGGCGTCGACGGCGCTGGCCAGACTGTCTCCGGGCCGGCGCGGCTGCCCCGAACACAACGCCATCACCTCGTGCAGCTGACCCGAGAGGCGTTGCGCCGCAGTGGCTTCCGGACCGACGACGGCGGCGACCGCGGTGTCCAGACGCCCAAGTGCGCCTTGGGCTGCACGCCGCGCGGCGCGGCTGCTGTCGGCCACGGTGTCCAGGAACGCCGCGGCGTTGGTCAGTGTCTGCCCGACCGCGCTGTCGCCGTCGTGCCCACGCAGTTCGCTCAGGGTGGCGACCACACGTTCGGGCAGCCGGTAGCCGGCCTGGTGGGCCGGACGAGTGCCCGCAGGCCCGTCGACCAGCGCCTCCCGCAGCCACGTCAGGGGGGCCACGTCGAGTTGGGCGTCGCGGTCGGCGGCCACCGTGCGCGCGTCGGCCGCCAGTGACCGGTACGCCCTGGCCAGCGCCTCCCGCTGGACGCGCCACCGTTGTGGCGGCCAGACGGCGACCAGCGCGGCCTGCACCAGACCCGCCGCCACGGTCAGACCCGCCGCCAGCAGCCCACTCGGGGCGGGCAGGCTCTGCGCCGGGGCGATGACCAGCAGCGCGCTGGCCGCGGCCGCGACGAATCCGGCGTTGCTGCCCAGCGCCCATGTCATCCCCGCCGCGAAACACCACACGGCCACCACCGCGACGAACAGCGCGCTGTGCGCCCCGGCCAGCGCGCCGAGCAGCACCGCCGCACCGAGTTCCAGCGAGACCAGCGCGAGCAACGGCACCCGGCCGCCCTCGCTGTCCTGCAGCGCCACCGCCCCGGTGACCGCTGCGGCGCCGAACACCCATACGGCGGCGATGTCGGGACCCCAGTACAAGGCGAGCGCGGTCACCGCCAGCGCACCCAGCAGGCTGCGGCCCACCGAGCCCGGATCCGGCGCGTTCAGCCGCAGCGCGTCGATCACCCGGCCACCGTTGGACACCCTCCCATTCTTCCCTCGTCCCGCACCCTTGTGGCGCAGGACACGGGTAGGTTTGCGCGGGTGGAGAAGGTCATCGTGACCATGCGGGCGCGCCACGCCGACGAGGCGTGGTGTGCGCGGATCCGCGGCCAGGTGGCCGGGGCACTGCTCGATCTCGGCCTGCCGGGGCTCGCCGTCAACGTCCGCGACGACGTGGTGCGGGAATCGCTGATGACGCTCACTACGCTGGACCCGCCGGTGGTGGCGCTGATCAGCCTGTGGACACAGCAGTCCTACGGCGATGTGGTCGGCGCGGCGCTGTCGATACTCGGCGGGGAATGCGACGAACTCGCCGCGTATCTGGTGACCGAGTCGGTGCCGTTGGCGCCGCCGGACACCGCGGCGGGTGCGCGTACCGCCGGGCTGGCCAATGTCGCGTTGCTGCGCAGGCCCGTCGAGCTCGACGAAGTGACATGGCGGACCCGGTGGCAGATCGACCACACCCCGGTCGCGATCGCGACGCAGGCGACGTTCGGTTACACCCAGAACGCGGTGGTGCGGGCGCTGACGCCGGGAGCGCCGGTGTTGGCCGCGATCGTCGAGGAGCTCTTCCCGCACCGGGCGGTGTCGGATCTTCATGCGTTCTTCGGCGCGGCCGACGACGACGATCTGGGCCGGCGGATGCGGCAGATGATTGCCAGCACGGCGGCGTTCGGCGCCAACCGGGATGTCGACACCATTCCCACCAGCCGCTATCTGTTCCGAACGCCGTTCGCGACCGTGGCGGATGCCGAACCGGTGCGCGGCCGATGACGACGCTGCGGGACGCCGCCGCTCTGGGCGCCGACGAGAGCGGGCTCGCGGTCGTGTCGACCGTGCGTGCGGACGGCACGATCCAGGCGTCGCTGGTCAACGCCGGCGTCATACCTCACCCGGAGACCGGGCAGGCGGTGCTCGCGTTCGTCACCTACGGCAGGGTCAAGCTGGCCAACCTGCGGGCACGGCCACAGCTCGCGGCGACCTTTCGCCGCGGATGGCAGTGGGCCACGGTGGAGGGCCGCGCCGAACTGGTGGGCCCGCGCGACGGGCAGTCGTGGCTGACCGGTCCGCAGCAGCTGCGGCTGCTGCTGCGGGAGGTGTTCAGCGCGGCGGGCGGAACGCACGACGACTGGGACGAATACGACCGGGTGATGGCCGAACAGCACCGCACGGTGGTGCTCGTCGTACCGACCCGGGTGTACAGCAACGGCTGATGGCTACGCTGCAGCCGTGCGGCGCACGGGGGGAGCGCTGGCCGACCCACGCCATCGAGGAGCGAACGTGACACTGCAGATCAGCGACGACAAGCGGGTGCGCACGCTGGTGCTCGACCGCCCCGACTCCCTCAACGCGTTCAACGAGGCGCTGTACGACGCCACCACCGCGGCCCTGCTCGCCGCGGCCGATGATCCCGAAGTCGCCGTCGTCGTGATCACCGGGGCGGGCCGCGCGTTCAGTGCGGGTAACGACCTGGTCGAGATGGCGGCCCGGATCGCCGACCCGGACCATCCCGCCGGGGAACACGGGTTCTACGGCATGGTCGAGGCATTGGCGGCGTTTCCGAAACCGTTGATCTGCGCGGTCAACGGGCTCGGGGTCGGCATCGGCGCGACGATCCTCGGGTTCGCCGACCTCGCCTTCATGGCGTCGACCGCTCGGCTGAAGTGCCCGTTCACCAGTCTGGGAGTGGCGCCCGAGGCGGCGTCGTCGTATCTGATGCCCCGGCTGATCGGCCGACAGAACGCGGCATGGCTGCTGATGTCCTCGGAGTGGATCGACGCGCAGGAGGCACTGCGGATGGGCCTGGTGTGGAAGGTCTGCGAGCCCGACGCGCTGCTCGACGAGGCCCACGCCCACGCCGAAATCCTTGCCTCACGGCCGATTTCGAGCCTGGTCGCGGTCAAGCAGGCGATGGCGCAACCGGTGCGGGCGTCCGTCGCGGCGGCCGTGGAGCGGGAGAAGGCCCTGTTCGGACAGCTCGTGGGCGGCGCGGCCAACACCGAGGCCCTTGCCGCCTTCGCCGACCGCAGGGTCGGCGGCTGACCACAACGTCCCGGTGCCTGCCGACCTCAGCGGGCCATGCGCGGGCAGCCGTTGAACTGCGAGGCGCAGCCGTTGACCTGATGTGCGGCGATGATCGCCCGCAGGGTGCGCCTGCACCGGCCGCAGTCGCCGCCGGCGCCGCACGCCTCGACGATCTCGCGCGACGTGCTGGCGCCCGCGGCGACCACGTCGTTGACGGTTTGACTGGTGGCTCCGGTGCACAGGCAGACGAACATCGGCGGGTGCCCCTACTCGTCCACGGTCATGAGATAGGCGAGCTTGCCGACGAACAGGCTGGGATAGGCGCCGAACCCCGCGTTGGCCATCCACTCCGCCGACGCGTCGGGGTGGTCGATCCACTGCCTGGCACTGATCTCGTTGTCGATCTCCTGCAGGATCATCACTTCCCGACCGTCGTCGAGGGCCCGGTACACCCAGACCTTGCGGATCCCGGCTCGCCGGAACCGCTCGAGTCCGTCGTGCACCTTGAGCATCAGCGTCGGCACATCCGCGACGGGGGCCATCGCGCCGATCACCACACCGGTGGCGTAGCCCTCGCCGGCCGGCTCGGCGAGGTCGATCTTCTCCAGCACCTCACCGCCGAAGATCGGCGGGATATCGTCGGCACCGGAAATGTTGAACCATTCGAAAATGGCCGGGGAGCGCAATATTTCGCGAATCGAACCAGGATGACGTATTCCGATGGTCGCCAATACGCGATCGGGTTCCCAAATCGAATGGTAGAGCACGACGTGATGCGCGCCGAACGACGCGAGACCGGGCCGGTGTTTCGTCAGCCAATTCGACATCCGTTCGACGTCGTCGACGCGGAAATCGCAGGCAAGAATAAGCGAGTGCGGATCGTACTCACTCATTCTTTCCCGCCTGTCCAGCGCCTGCGTCATCATGTTAGCGCAGTCTAACCTTAGTAAGGCCAGGCAGTCCAGGCTGTGTGTCACCTAACCCGCCGCGAACCGTGCCCGCCGCCGACGCCTCACGTCGGGAACTGCCGAAACACGCCGCGGGTGAACCGAAACGCCGCGTCCACGGCGCTGGTTCTGGACTAGATTGGATGGTGCGCGACAGCCCATCTCGTCCAGCGCACCAGTCACTACCCGACAGCCAGCCCACCAGGTGACAGAGGAGCCAGCCATGCAGGGAGACCCCGACGTCCTCAAACTGCTCAATGAGCAGTTGACCAGCGAACTCACCGCGATCAACCAATATTTTCTGCATTCGAAGATGCAGGACAATTGGGGATTCACCGAATTGGCGGCACATACCCGCGCAGAGTCGTTCGAGGAAATGCAGCACGCGGAGGCGATCACCGATCGCATTCTCCTGCTGGACGGACTACCCAATTATCAGCGGCTGTTCTCATTGCGCGTCGGCCAGACGTTGCGCGAGCAATTCGAAGCGGATCTGGCGATCGAGTACGAGGTCGCCGCGCGGCTGCGACCCGGGATCATCATGTGCCGCGAGAAGGAGGACTCCACCAGCGCGATCCTGCTCGAGACCATCATGGCCGACGAAGAGAAGCACATCGACTACCTCGAGACGCAGCTGGAACTGATGGACAAGCTCGGCGAGCAGCTCTACGCCGCGCAGTGCGTCTCGCGGCCGCCTCAGTAACCCTCGCGTACGGCCGGCCCGCCCGAGGGCGGCGCCCGCCGTAACTTTTCTAGACTGCCTAACGACATCATGGATGCAGCTTCCGTGCATCGAAAGGCAGATATGACCCGTCCGGCAACGACACAGAGCGCCGCCGATCCACGGTCGGGTGCGCTGCTGATCGGCCCGCGGCGGCGCAACCTCATCTTCGTGGCGGTGCTGCTCGGCATGTTGCTGGCGGCACTGGACCAGACCATCGTGGCCACCGCACTTCCGACGGTGGTCGCCGACCTCGGCGGCGCGGGACACCAGTCCTGGGTCGTCACCAGCTATCTGCTGGCCTCCACGATCGCCACCGCGATCGTCGGCAAGCTCGGCGACCTGTTCGGCCGCAAACTGGTCTTCCAGACCTCGGTGGTGTTCTTCCTGGGCGGCTCGGTGTTGTGCGGGCTGGCCGAATCGATGGGTGCCCTCGTCGCGTCGCGGGCCCTCCAGGGAATCGGCGGCGGCGCGATCATGGTGACGGCGACGGCGCTGATCGGCGAGACCATCCCGCTGCGCGACCGCGGCCGGTATCAGGGCGCGCTGGGGGCGGTGTTCGGCGTGACGACCGTGGTGGGTCCGCTGCTGGGCGGCTACTTCACCGACCATCTCAGCTGGCGCTGGGCGTTCTGGATCAACGTCCCGGTCGCGGTGGTCGTCTTCGCGGTGGCCGCGTTCGCCATCCCGGCGCTGGCCCGCAACGCCCGCCCGACGATCGACTACGCGGGCATCGCGCTGGTCGGCCTCGGTGCGGCGGGCCTGACGCTGGCCACCAGCTGGGGCGGCGGCCAATACGCGTGGACCTCACCGATGATCATCGGCCTGTTCCTCGGCTCTGCGGTGGCGCTGGGTGCGTTCGTGTGGGTGGAATCCCGGTGCGCCGAGCCGATCCTGCCGATCCGGCTGTTCGCCAGCCCGGTGTTCACGGTGTGCTGCGTGCTCTCGTTCATCGTCGGTTTCGCGATGCTGGGTGCGCTGACGTTCCTGCCGACCTTCATGCAGTTCGTCGACGGGGTGTCGGCCACCGAATCGGGACTGCGCACCCTGCCGATGGTGGGCGGCCTGCTGCTCACCTCGATCGGCAGCGGCGTGCTGGTCAGCCGCACCGGACGCTACAAGATCTTCCCTGTCGTGGGTACCGCGACGATGTTCGTGGGCTTTCTGCTGCTCTCGCGGATGGACACCACGACGCCGCTGTGGGTGCAGTCGGCGTACCTGTTCGTGCTGGGTACGGGTATCGGATTGTGCATGCAGGTGCTGATCCTCACCGTGCAGAACACCTCATCCTTCGCCGATCTGGGCGTGGCAACCTCGGGTGTCACGTTCTTTCGGACCATCGGGAGTTCGTTCGGTGCCGCGGTCTTCGGGTCCCTGTTCGCCAACTTCCTCGCCGCCAGGATCGACACGGCACTGATGAGCAGCGGAGCGCCGCCGGCTGCGGCCGAATCGCCGCAGGAACTGCACCGCCTGGCACCGGAGATGGCCGCGCCGATTGTCGCCGCGTACGCCGACTCGCTGAGCCTGGTGTTCCTGTGGGCGGCACCGGTCGCGCTGATCGGGTTCCTGGTGGCGCTGCTGCTCAAGGAGGTCCCGCTGCGGGAAATGGAGACCGCCGACGCCGTCGACCTGGGGGAGGGCTTCGCCATGCCGTCCGACGAATCTCCCGAGGCGCTCCTGGAAACGGCCATCGGGCGGATGATGCGCCACTCACCCGACATCCGGCTGCGCACGCTGGCCCGCGGACCCGGATGCGACGGCGACGTGGCCCGCCTGTGGGCCCTGCTGCAGATCTACCGCAGCAATCAGGTCTTCGGCAGCGCGCGGGTCGGCGACATCGCCGAGCGGCTGCGCGTACCCCACGAAATCCTCGAACCGACGTTCGCGCGCCTGGCCGAGTCCGGATACGCACTGCGCAGCGGCGACCGGATGTGGCTCACCCAGACGGGTCTGCGGCAGGTCGACGCGGTCTCGGCAGCGGTGGTCGGCCGGATCGCCGACAAACTCGCCGCGTCGAGCGCCTTCGAGGGCAGGCCCGACCACGAGCAGGTCGAGGCGGCACTGGAGCGGATCGCCCAGCGGATGCTGGTGCAGCGCGAATGGTCCGACGACCGGGCCGAGGTCACCACGGCACGTTAGTGCCGACCGGCCCGGTGCATGTCAGCCCTACCGTTTCGCGGACGGCACCTCACTTGAGGTGTTGCCAGCCCGTGTAGCCCTCGGCGAGATACGCCGCACCGCTGCGCGAGGAGCTGACCATCGCCAGCTCGGCGCGCTGCCTGGCCCGGTCGAAACCCGCCCCGTCGGCCGGGGAATGCAGCATCGTCGTCATCCAGTACGAGAAGTGTTGCGCCCGCCAGACCCGATCCAGCGCCCGCTCGGTGTAGCGGTCGAGCACCGTCTCGTCGTGCGAACCGAGGAAATCGGAGATCGCCTCGTGCAGCACCTCCACGTCGGCGAGAGCCAGGTTGAGCCCCTTGGCGCCCGTCGGCGGCACGGTGTGGGCCGCATCGCCGGCGAGCAGCAGGCGGCGATGGCGCATCGGGGCCGTGACGAAGGAGCGGAACTGCAGTACCGCCTTTCCGCTGATCGGCCCCTCTTGCACCTCGAATCCGTTGCCGTTGACCCGTTTCCGCAGCTCCGACCACAACCGCTCGTCGGGCCAGTCCGCCACCGTGTCCGTCGGCGCGCACTGCAGATACATCCGCTGCACGGTCGGTGTGCGGTGGCTGAGCAACGCGAAGCCGTGGTCGGAGTTCGTGTAGACCAGCTCGGGATGCGACCGCGGGGCCTCGGTGAAGAAACCGAGCCAGGCGAACGGATACTCCCGGAACCATTCGGCGCGGGCGCCAGGTGGGTAGGCGTGCCTGCACATCGACCGGGACCCGTCGGCACCGACCAGCAGGTCCGCCTCGACGCAGACCGGGACACCGTCCGCGTCGGTGAAGGTCAGCCGGGGCCGCTCGCCGGCAAGGTCGACCGCCGTGTCGCGCACCCCGAAGCGGACGTCGCCACCGTCGGCCCTGCGGCGGGCGGCCAGATCCAGGAAGACGTCGGTCTGCGGGTACAACCAGACCGACTCGCCCACCAGCTCCTGGAAGTCGATGCGGTGGTTGTCCCCGTGGTAGCGCAACACGATGCCGTCGTGGCGGTCGCCGTCGGTCAGCACGCGGTCCGAGACGCCGGCGTCGACGAGCATCCGGACGGAGCCGGGCTCGAGTATCCCCGCCCGCACCGTCGTGGCGATCTCCTGGTAGCCGCGAATGTCCACGACGACGGAGTCGATGCCCGCCCGGTGCAGAAGATGGGACAGCATCAGTCCCGCTGGGCCCGCGCCGACGATGGCCACGGCGGTTCGCACCTGTGCCACTACGCGCTGTCCACTCATCCCACCGCTCCCTTCCGGGGTCATCCGACCGCTCCCTTCTCGCCGGCGTGATCCGCCGGTGCCGCCACACGCTCACCGTCGCCACCACCTGCCTCGATTCCGGGCACCGTGGCGAGCGCCAGGGCACCGAGGACGGCGACACCTGCGAAGAAGTAAAAGCCCAGCGGGTACGCCGAGCCCGCGATGATCAGCAGCCCGGTCAGCGTCGGCCCGAAGATCGCCCCCAGCCGGCCCACCGAGGCCGTCAGCCCGAGGGCGGTTGCCCGCACGTCGGCCGGATAGGCCTGGGTGACATAGGCATAGATCAACACCTGGGCCGAGAAGACGAACACGCCGGTGACGAACACGAGCAGATCCAGCACCAGGCTGCTGGACATCCGCACGCTGAGCAGACCCAGTAGGACCGCGGCCGCCGCGAACCAGACCAGCACGGTGGGCTTGATGCCCCGCCGGTCGGCGACGGCGCCGGCGATGAGCAGACCGGCGATGGCCCCGGCGTTGAGGACCAGCAACAGGGTCAGCGACGTGGACATCGAATACCCGGCGTCGTTCATCAGCTTGGGGAGCCAGGTGTTGAGGCCGTACACCAGCAGCAGCCCCATGAACGAGCCGGCCCACACCCCCAGCGTCATCCGCAGGAACCGGCCCTGCACCAGGGCTCGCAGCGGAGTCCGGCTGGGCGCCGACCGGGTCCGCAGATACGCGTCGGATTCGGGCAACTTCAGCCAGATCGCAGGCAGCAGAACGAATCCCGCGGCTCCGGCGATGTAGAACAGCGGCTGCCAGTTCGGGATGAGCACCAGGGCGATCAAGGAGGTCACCACGGCACCCGCGTGGTAGCCGGTCATGGTGAACGTGCTGGCCAGCGCCCGGCGCGACGGCGGCATGTGCTCGGCCATCAGCGTGAGCGCGGTCGGCATGCAGGCGCCGAGGCCGAGCCCGGCGATCAGCCGATACACGTCGAACATCGCGATGGAACCCGCGGTCGGCAGGACCGCGGTGGCCGCCGAGAACATCGCAACGGAAACCATCAGTGTCTTTCGGCGTCCGAAGCGATCGGCGAGCGGGCCGGACAGCGCTGCCCCGACCGCCACACCGACCAGCGAGAACGTGGCCGCAAAGGTGGCGCTGGCGGCCGTGAAGCCCAGGTGTTGCTCTTTGATGAGGGTCGGGATGACCGCCCCCAGCACGACGAGGTCATAGCCGTCGAGCAGCACCGTGAACCAGCACAGCACACCCGACCACGACAACAGGTTTCGCAAGACGTATCCCTTCTTCTAGCGGGTGATCCGCGACCCGACGCCGCTGCTCACGTGATGGTCATCACGCTAGAAAAGCTCCGTCCAGAAATCCAATAGATGTTCTTTCGGCGCTATATAGAATCTGTCTATGGTGGCGCAACTCGATCTCAACCTCGCCAGGACCTTCGTGCTGGTCTATGAGACGCGCAGCGTCACGGCGGCCGCGAGCATCCTCGGCGTCAGCCAGCCAACGGTGAGTTACGGGCTGGGCAAGCTCAGGCGCCAGCTGCACGACGGGCTGTTCCTGCGCGGACCCGGCGGGCTGGTGCCCAGCTCCGAGGCGGAGCGGCTCTATCCACCCCTGCGGGCCGCCATCGCCTCGATGGAGGACGCGTTCGCGGCGAGTGTCGAATTCGATCCGGAGCAACCCACCCGGCTGTCGCTCGGCCTGTCCGACCTGGGTGAGGTGACCGTGCTGCCATCGGTGCTGGCCGAACTGGCGACGCGCGCGCCGCTTGCCGACCTGCACGTCCTGGCGTTCGACGTGGCCACCGCCACCGACCAATTGACCCGTGGTGAAGTGGACGCGATCATCGCCAGCCCGATGCTGGAATCCCCACGCCTGCACCGGACTCCGTTGTTCACCGAGGGTTACGCCGGCATGGTCGCCGCCGGGCATCCCCGACTCAACGGGGCCACCCCTTCCAGCGAGGAGTTCGCCCGCGAGCGACACGTCGTCGTCGAAGGCGCGACCGGCCACCCGGGTCCGCGGCGGGCGCTGCACGAGCACGGGCTCGACGACCGCATCGCCGTGCGTGTCACACGGTTCGCGACCCTGCCCTACGTGGTGCAGCAGAGCGAGCTGGTGGCTATCGTCCCCGAGCGGGTCGCAGGCGTCCTCGCGCGCACGCATCCGGTCCGGGTGTTCGCACTGCCGTGGACGATCACACCCGTCGAGGTCGCGGCCTACACCCGGCGCGCACCCGGACGCAGCGCGACCCAGCGCTGGTTCCTGGGCGTCATCGAGGCTGCGGCCCAGCACCTCCCCACGGTCCCGCTACCGCCCGGGACGCAGGTCGGCGCACCGCCTTCCCGGCAAAACTAGAACATGTTCCACTTCATCGTGATGGCGCGTACGATGCCGCCATGAGCCGAATCGGAGCCTTCCCCGACGACGACGTGGCCGGCTGGGTGCTGACCTCCCCGGAGATCGGCACCGCGATGGCGGGGTTCAGCCACGCGGTCTACACCAAGAACCGCCTGCCGCTGCGGGTGCGGGAAGCCGCCCGCATCGTCATCGCCCACGCCAACGAGTGCGTGGTGTGCATGAACACGCGCGACTCATCCGGTGCGGCCGCCGGCGTCGACGAGGAGTTCTACGACCACGCCTCGCAGTGGCGCACCTGGCCGGGTTACGCTCCGGCAGAACGGATTGCCGCCGAATTCGCCCACCGGTTCGCCACCGACCACACCGGGCTGCGCGACGACGACGACTTCTGGGCGCGCGCCCGTGAGCACTTCGACGACGCACTGCTCACCGACCTGGCGCTGTCGTGTGCGATGTGGCTCGGCATGGGCCGCATGCTGCGGACCCTCGACATCGGCCAGGCCTGCCGGATCACTCTTTAGCCCTGGCTCGCGACGAGCCGGGGCAGAATGGCTGGCATGTCAGCCACACCCCTTGCCGCGGCGGCCATCGCACAACTCGAGTCCGACGGTGTCGCAACACTGATCGGCAGCGTGGTGAACAGTGCCGGGCTGACCCACGCCAAAACCGTGCCGCTGCGGCGGATGGGTGCGTTCGCCGACCCCGGTCTGGGCGCCAGCCCGGTCTGGCACGTGTTCGCCATCGATCAGGCCGGAATCGTGTTCGGCGAGGACACCGGGGTGGTCGGCGACCAGCGGATCCGCATCGACCTCGATGCGCTGCGCATCCTGGGCGACGGGCTGGCCTGGGCGCCCGGCGGATTCTTCGACCAGGACGGCGCTTCGGATCCGCGCTGTGCGCGCGGCGCGCTGCGTCGCATCGAAGACCGGCTCGCCGCCGCGGGCATCGACGCGCTGGTCGGACATGAACTGGAATTCGTGCTCGTCGCGCCCGACGGCGGCCGACTGCCGTCGCACGCGTGGGCGCAGTACGGGCTGGCCGGCGTGCTCGAACACGAAGCCTTCGTCCGTGAAGTCACCGACGCCGCAACGAGTTCGGGCATTGCCATCGAGCAGTTCCACCCCGAGTACGGGGTCAACCAGTTCGAGATCTCGGTCGCCCCGCTATCCCCGGTCGCTGCTGCCGACCAGCTGGTGCTGTTGCGGATCATCGTCAGCAGGGTGGCCCGGCGCCAGGGCGCGCGGGTCAGCCTGTCGCCCGTGCCGTTCGCCGGTGCGGTCGGTTCCGGCGCGCATCAACACTTCTCCCTGGCGCGGCACGACATCCCGCTGTTCGCAGGAGGATCGGGGTCGCGGGGGATGACCCCCGACGGTGCGTCCGCGGTGGCCGGTCTGGTCGCCGGGCTGGCCGAGGCGCAGGGTGTGCTGTGCGGCTCCGTGGTGTCCGGGCTGCGGATGCAGCCGGGACACTGGTCGGGTGCATACGTCTGCTGGGGGCGCGAAAACCGGGAAGCCGCGGTGCGATTCCTCGACGGCGGCCCCGCCAATCCGCGCGGCGCCAACGTGGAGGTCAAGATCGTCGACCCGTCGGCCAATCCGTACCTCGCGTCGGCGGCCATCCTCGGGCTGGCACTCGACGGAGTCGAACGCGGACTCCCGCTGCCACCGGAGACGCAGGTCGATCCCGCCACCCTCACCCAGGCGCAGCGCGACGCGGACGGGATCACCCTGCTGCCCACCGACCAGGCCGCCGTCCTGGCCGCCCTCGACGGATCGGCACGCATCCGCGGCATTCTCGGTGACGAGATCGTCGACGCGGTGGTCGCGGTGCGCGGCTACGAGCAGGAGAATTTCGGCGATCTGCCCGACGCCGAGCTGGCCGACCGGTTCCGGCTGGCGTGGAGCCTGTAGTGCCCGCTGCGGCGGACTCGGCGCTGGCCGAACACGTCGAGGCGGTGGTGCTGGTCGACCACCATGTGCACGGATGCTGGCTGCGCTCGGTCGATCGGGACGGCTTCGAGAATGCGCTCAACGAAGGAAACGTCGAGCCGCTGGCCGCGTTCGATTCCGGCTTCGACACTCAGCTCGGCTTTGCGGTACGCGCGCATTGTGCGCCGTTGCTCGGACTGGCCGCGCACGCCGACCCCGACACCTACTGGCAACGCCGCTGCGCCCACCCCGAGGCGGACCTCGCGCGTACGATGCTGACGGCCGCCGGGGTGTCGGACTGGCTGGTGGACACCGGGTTTGCGCACGGGGTCGCCGATCCCGGTGAACTGGCCGCGGTGTCGGGCGGGCGGGCGCACGACGTGGTCCGGCTCGAGACGATCGCCGAGCAAGCCGTGCACGCCGGCGCCGACTACGCCGCCGAATTCACCGAATTGCTGCATCGGCGCGCGGACACCGCCGTCGCGACCAAGTCGATCCTCGCCTACCGCGGGGGATTTCGCGGCGACCTGTCCGAACCGGGGGCCGCCGAGGTCGCCGCGGCGGCGGACCGCTGGCGGGACACGGGGGGAGCGCGGCTCACCGACCGGGTGCTCCTGCGCTTCGGTCTGCACCAGGCGCTGCGGCTCGGTAAGCCGCTGCAACTGCACGTCGGCTTCGGCGACCGCGACTGCAATATGCACGACGCCAATCCGATGTACCTGCTGGACTTCCTGCGGCAGTCCGGGGAGACCCCGGTCATGTTGTTGCACTGCTATCCCTACGAGCGGGAGGCCGGATACCTGGCCCAGGCGTTCAACAACGTCTACCTCGATGGAGGATTGGCGCTCAACTACCTGGGTGCGCGCTCACGCGACCTGATCGCCCGGCTGCTCGAGCTGGCCCCGTTCCGCAAGATCCTCTACTCCTCGGATGCCTTCGGTCCCGCCGAACTGCACTTTCTCGGCGCGAGGCTGTGGCGTAACGGGATTCGCCATGTGCTGCAGGGATTCGTCGACGCGGGCGAGTGGTGCGAAGCAGATGCGATCCGGGTCATCGACCTGATCGCCCACGCCAACGCGCGCCGCGTCTACGGTCTGGGGTGACTCAGACCAGCGCCGTGGCGTCGAACAACCAGGACGTGTCGGCCGTCGCCAGTGCCTCCATCCACTCGGGAGGGGCGGCGTTGACCAGTGCGCTCATATCCCAGTAGTCCTTCCACAGGGTGATCTTCGCGTTCTGCACCCGGTGCACGGAGACGAACCGCAACACCATGGATTCCCCTGTGGTCCAGTGCCATTCCTCATGGTGCTCGTAGAATGCGTCGACTCCGTTGTCGAGCATCAACCCGGGAAAGTTGGCGTAGGACGCCAGCGGCGCGATACCCACCTGCAGTCGCTTGACGATGTCGTCGGGACCGCGCGCCGCGGCGGCAAGCCCGACCGGCATGTCGAGATAGATGCAGTCGTCCGCCAGGAACGGTTTGATGCCGTCCCAGTCGCGGCGCGACAGCGCCTCCCACATCCCGGTAATGGTTCTCTCAACGGTGCTCTCAACCGACACGTACCATCTCCCTCTCGTTGGGTGCTGGGCTGCGGTGTGCCGCACGCAGGAAACGTCCCGTGCGGCGACGTCCGAGCAGTTCGGTGGGCGCGCCGCCGAGGAAAACGGCACGGCCGCCGACGAATACCGCGCGCACGGTGTCGTCGTTGCGGTTGACCATCCGCGACAGCCCGCCGTACTGGGCCACCGGCGCCTCGGCATAGCGGTCCAGTGAGTCGTCAAGCCGGGCGGGATCGATGATCACAAGATCGGCGCGGTCGCCGATCCGCAGATGACCCGCGTCCAGCCGGTACCAGTCGGCCAGCTCCCCGGTCAGCCGGTGTACCGCGGCCTCCACGGACATGAACGGCGTCCCTGCGTTCTCGGCGTCGCGCACGCGGCGCAAGAGCCGCAACCCCATGTTGTAGAAGGCCATATTGCGCAGGTGCGCGCCGGCGTCGGAGAAGCCCATTTGGATGCCCGGCTCGCGCGCCATCTTGTCCAGCATCTCGGGACGATGGTTGGAGATCGTCGTCCGCCAGCGCAGTTCCCGGCCGTGTTCGAGAACGAGGTCGAGGTACGCGTCGACGGGATGCAGTGCGCCGCGGTCGAGTCCGACCTGGCCGAACGATTTCCCGATCACCGACGGGTCCGGACAGGCCACGATCTCGGCGTCGAAGAAGTCGCGATGCCACACCCGGACCCCGAATTTGTTCTCGTAGTCCTTGCGGAACCGGCGGCGGTACGCCTCGTCGCGCATCAGCTCGTTGCGTTCGACCTCGTCGCGCAGGTGCAGCGCGGCCGCACCCGAGCCGAACTCCTCGAAGATGACCAGATCGATCCCGTCGGCGTACACCTCGAACGGCACCGGCAGATGCTGCCAGCGGAAGTTGCCGCCGAGGCGGTTGATCAGGCCCGCAATCGGTCCCATGATCCGGATCACCTGCGGGTTGGCTTTGATGTCGGCGGCCGAGAGCAGGCTGGTCTTGAGTGGATTACGCACAATGCCCAGCGACTGCGCGGCCTGCGAGGCGATGTCGAGCGGGTTCTGGATGTCCGGGCCGGACTGTACGACCCGTCCGGCGCGTCGCAGCAGTGATTTGAGCCTGCGGAGTTCACGGGGTCCCGCATACGTCGACGGCAGCGTCCGGGACCGGCAGACATCGCCGTCGATCTTGTCGAAAAGCAGTTGCTGGGTGGACATTCCGACGAATCCGGCGTCGATGGCGGCGGCCAGCATACGTTCCATGCGGGCCTGTTCGGCATGGGTGGGACGCGTCCGTTTCCGGGTGGCGCGGTCCAGCCCCATCACCGCGGTGCGCATGTCGGAGTGTCCGATGAACGCGGCGACATTGGGCCCGAGGGGCAGTTCCTCCAGCGCGGTGACGTACTCCTCGCTGGTCGTCCACGTCTTGTGCCGATCGACCGCGGCGATGACATGTGCGCGCGGAATGGCTTCGACACGGCCGAACAGGTCGCCGGCATCGGTGGCGCCGACGTGGACGGTCGACAACGAACAGGAACCCAGCATGACCGTGGTCACGCCGTGGCGCAGCGATTCCGAGAGTGCCGGGCCGCCGAGCACTTCGATGTCGTAGTGAGTGTGGATATCCAGCATGCCCGGTATCACCCAGCGGCCGGTCGCGTCGATCACCTGGGGGCAGCCGGTGTCGTCCAGACCGTATGGGCTGACCGCGGCGACGTGGCCGTCGCGGATGCCGATGGTCCGCACCGCCGACGCGGCGCCGGTGCCGTCGAACCAGCGCCCGTTGCGGATGATCGTGTCGTAGGTCACCCCGCCATGCAACAGGCCGGGTGGACAGGTGTCAACGAATTGAGTAAACAGATTTGCAAAACTGTCTACCGCGGCCCCCGGTGGATCGGGAACTACGGCGTCGCCCACGCGTCCGGACAGCGCCCGTCGACGTCGGTGAAGCCGTACTCGCGGGCCAGGTGCGCCGAACTGACCGACCTCTGGTTCCACCGCCTGCGGTTGTCGTCGGCGGCGATCGCGGCGACCCCGCGGCCGACGAACCGGGGTGACTCGGATTCGACGAATCCCGGTGGGGCGACCGGATAGCCCGATCCGCGCCCCGGCATCAGCGCATCGTGCCAGTTCTGCTCGGCCACCCCGTAGTTGTCCAGCATCATCTCCGAACGCAACCAGCCCGGCGTTACGGAGACGGCGGTGGCGCCGTACACCGCGAGCTCATGCCCCTGACTGAACGCGAGCCGGTTGACCGCCACCTTGGCCAGGTCGTAGAACACCGACAGGCGGTAGTTCTCGGCGTTGTAGTCGCCGGTGCCGTCGGTGATCTCCACCAGCAGTCCGCCCGGCCGGGCCACCAGCAGGGGCAGCAGGCAGTGTGAGGTGATCAGGTGGGTGTCGATCCCCAGCCGAAGGATGCGCAACCCGTCCGCCAGGTCGTGCTCCCACATCGGCCGCCCCCACGTCGACGGCGGGCCCTTGAGGATCTCGGCGCCCCAGATGTCGTTGACGAGGATGTCCAGGCAACCAAACTCCCCGCCGATCCACGCCGCCAGCGCACGCACCTGGGTCACGTCCAGGTGATCGGTCTTGATCGCGATACCCACGCCGCCGAGCGCCGTCACCAACTCGGCAGTCTCCTCGATGGTTTCGGGCCGGTCGTAGTCGGACCCCTCCCGACCCGTGGCACTGCTGCGCCCGGTGCAGATGACGGTGGCGCCCGCCTCACCGAGGGCGGCCGCGATACCGCGGCCCGCACCGCGGGTTGCACCCGCCACCACCGCAACCCGGCCTTTCAGCGCGGTGCGGGCGGGCCTGGGATCCATAGGTGAAGTATGGCGCGTCGGGGTCGCCCTCTACCTGTGTTCGGCGTTCACGCGCATACTGGCCTAGGTGACACCCTTACAGCAGTACATTGCGGAGGAGATCGCCACCGACCATGTCGACGGGCTGCTGTCCCGGCGAGAGGCATTGCGGCGGCTGGCATTGTTGGGCGTGGGCACGGCGGCGGCCAGCGCGCTGATCGCCGCGTGCGCCGAGGCCAAACCGCCCGCCGCCGAAGCGCCCGCGACGTCCGGCGAACCGGCCACCTCGGCCGCGCCCCCGCCGGGTATGGCATCGGCCGTGCAGACCAGCGCGGTGACGTGGGCGGGTCCACAGGGCGAATTGCAGGGCGCCTGGGCAGAGGCGGCCGAGCCGCGCGGCGCGGTCCTGGTGATCCACGAGAACAAGGGACTCAACGACTGGGTCCGTTCGGTGGCGGGCCGATTCGCCGGCATCGGCTATTCGGCGCTGGCCATCGACCTGCTCTCCGCGCAGGGCGGGACGGCGGCGTTCGCCGACCCCGCCGAGGCCACCGCGGCCCTCGGCGCAATCGCGCCAGAAGAGTTCGTGGCCAATCTCAGATCCGGGGTCGGCGAGTTGCAGCGGCGGGTGCCGGACACGAAGGTGGCCGCCGTCGGGTTCTGTATGGGTGGCGGCCTGGTCTGGCAGTTGCTGGCCGCGGGGGAGCCGCAGCTGGCCGCGGCAGTTCCGTTCTACGGGCCAGCGCCGGAGAATCCCGACTTCTCCGGGTCGAAAGATGTAGCGGTACTTGGCTTCTACGGGGCGTTGGACCAGCGGGTGAATGCCACCGAACCGGTCGCGCGCGCAGCGCTCGAGCGCGCCGGACTCGTTCACGAACTCGTCACGGAGCCCGACGCCAACCACGCGTTCTTCAACGACACCGGCGACCGCTACGACGCCGCCGCGGCCGCCGACGCATGGCAGCGCGTACAGGACTGGTTCGACAGCCACCTGACCTGACCCCTCTTCACTCTCCCTCTCCTCTCTGCGCGAGCGTGCGTGTCTGCGGCGCGCCACGCGGGGCAGACCGCGAGTTCACGCACGCTCGCCGCCCGGCGAGCTGTTCACACCCTGTTCAGGCATCGGTGACGGCGACGTTGTTGACCGCACACGCGCGGCGGATCTCATCGGGTCATGCGGGTTGTCCAGGTCGCGAACTTCTATGGCCCGCGGTCGGGGGGGCTGCGTACCGCGGTGGACCGGCTCGGAGCGGAGTACTGCGCGGCGGGCCACGACGTGTTCCTCGTGGTGCCGGGCCCGGTCGCCGAACGATGCACACTGCCGTCCGGAGTCGTGCGAATCTCGCTGCCCGCCAGACTTATTCCGTTCACGGGCGGCTACCGCGCGGTCCTGCCCGGGCCCGTCACCGCGCTTATCGAACGGCTGGCACCCGATGCGCTGGAGGTCTCCGACCGGCTCACCCTGCGTTCGCTGGGCACCTGGGGCCGCGATCATGACGTCGCCACCGTGATGATCTCCCACGAACGCCTCGACCGGCTCGTCGGACAGGTGCTGCCGGGGCCGCTCGCGCGCGCGATCGCCAACGCCGCCAATCGGCGCACCGCCGCTGACTACGACGCGGTCGTGTGCACGACGGCATTCGCGCGCAAGGAATTCGACCGGATCCACGCGGGCAATGTGGTCACCGTGCCCCTCGGGGTGGATCTCGACCAGTTCCATCCCAGCCGCCGCTCACCGGCGGTGCGTGAACGCTGGGCCGGTCCGGGGCAGACGCTGTTGGTGCACTGCGGCAGGCTCTCCGTCGAGAAGCATGCCCACCGCAGCATCGACACCGTTGCGGCGCTGCGTGATTCCGGCGTCGACGCACGCCTTGTGGTGGTTGGCGAAGGACCGATGCGCACCAGGCTGCAGCGACAGGCCGCACGCCTGCCGGTCCACTTCACCGGCTATATCGGATGCCGTGACACCGTGGCCACCATCCTCGCCTCCGCCGATGTGGCGCTGGCGCCGGGCCCGCATGAAACCTTCGGCCTCGCGGCGCTGGAAGCCCTGGCCTGCGGTACGCCCGCCGTGGTGTCACGGACATCGGCGCTGGCCGAGATCCTCACCGCCGGCGGTGGTCTGGCCGCCGACAACGACGCGGGCGCCATCGCCGGCGCGGTCACCTCGATCATCGGCAGACCCGAACCGGTGCGCAGGGACGACGCCCGGCGCCGCGCCGAACACTTCACCTGGCCCCGCTCGGCGGCCGGCATGCTGCACGCACTCGGCGCCGGGTAGGCGTCCCACAGGCACCGGCGTTAAGTTGTCCGGATGGTCGGTCCCGCGGACAGCGAACGCACCGGAAGCCTCTGGTTCGCCCTGTTGCTGACACTGACGAACGGATTCCTCGACGCCCACACCTACCTCGCCCGCGGCGGGGTGTTCGCCAACGTCCAGACGGCGAACGTGATCTTCTTCGCCATCGACACCTCCGAACACAAACTGGCCGCGGCGCTCGCGCACGTCTGGCCACTTCTTGCCTTCATCGCCGGCATGCTGCTGGCCTCACACATCAAATCGGGGCGAGTGGACCGCCTGGTGGCGCGGCCCCTGTTGTGGACGATGGCGGTGCAGGCCGCGGCACTGACCGCCATCGGCTTCGTCCCCGCCTCGGTGCCGCACAGCTACGTCACCGTGCCGATCTCGTTCCTGGCGGCCATGCAGATCGGGCTGTTCCGCAAGGTCGGCCACCTGGTGTATCTGCCGGTGGCCACCACCGGCAATCTGATGCGGTTCATGGAGTCCGGCTACGACGGTTTCGTCGAGAAGGACCCGGCGTCGCGGCGGGCGTTCGGTGTCTACGGCGCACTCATTGCCGCGTTCGCCGGCGGCGCACTGATCGGCGCCGTGGCCACCGGCGCGTGGGGCACCCGCGCGATCTGGCTTCCAGCCGCCTTCCTGGTGGTCACGCTCGCACTGTTCGTCGTCGACGAGCGCATCCTGCACTGAACCCGGCGCACGACCCGGTTTAGCCGACAGCTCCGCGGGGCATCCGCTCAACCTGCGGGATCGTCAAAACCCGCCGAGCGTAAGGAGCCGACGTGGAGACCAACACCGTTGTCTGGATCATCGTCGCCGTCGTCGCGGTGCTGATCGTCGCCGTGGTGATGGTCGCGGCGCGTAAGGCGCGTGACCGACGCAGGCACGTCCAGGCCGAACGCATCCGCGAAGAGGTCAACCAGGAATCCGAGCGGGCCGACAGGCGTGAGGCTATCGCCCTCGAGGCCGAGGCCAAGGCCCGCGCCGCCCACGCCGAAGCGGAAGCCAAGGCTGCCGAGGCCGCGCGACTGCAGAACACCGCGGCCTCCCACCGCGAAGCCGTGAACGTGACGCGGGAGGATCTCGAGGCCCGCCGCGAGCACGCCGATTCCCTCGACCCGCGTTCGCCCGACCGCACCGACGCGGTGACGGCCGACGAGATGCACCCCGATATGCATCCCGGCGTGGCCGGCGAGGAGCGGTCGCGCGCCGCCGCGACCGCGCAGGACCGTCCGAGGCACCGCTGAACTGTGCGCCGCCGCCGACTACGGCGCCGCTTGAACCCCGGCCGGCGGCGTCCACGCCACGGGCAGCCGCTTGATGCCGTGGATGAAGGCGGAATGCAGGCGGTCGGGTTCCTCGGAAGCGCAGATGTCGGGCAGTTGCCGCCGCAATTCCTCGAACAGCACGGTGGTCTCGCGGCGGGCCAGATTCGCGCCGAGGCAGAAGTGCGCGCCCCCACCCCCGAAGCCCAGATGGGGATTGGGCCGGCGCCGCACGTCGAAGGTCCACGGATCGTCGAATACCGACTCGTCGCGGTTGGCCGATCCGTACCACAGGGTGACCTTGTCACCCGCGGCCAAGGCGACCCCGCCCAGGACGGTGTCGCGAGTCACCGTGCGCCGCATGTAGGCGACGGGGGAGGCCCACCGCACGACCTCCTCGACCGCCGTTGCGGACACCCCACCGGGATCGGCCCACCAGATCTCCCGCTGGCGGGGATAGCGGCTCAGCGCCAGCACGCCGTGGCTGATCGCGTTGCGAGTGGTCTCGTTGCCGGCCACCACGAGCAGGATGAAGAACGATGCCACCTCGGCGGAGGTCAGCCGCTCCCCGTCGAGTTCGGCCTGCACCAGGCTGGTCGTCAGGTCGTCGCCGGGTCGCGCGCGCCGGTCATCGGCCAGGGCGGTCGCATACCCACCGATATCCATTGCCACACGCACGAACTCGTCGAAATCGGTGCTCACGTCCGGATCGCCGAAGCCCAGGATGACATTGGTCCAGTGGAAGACCTGCGCGTGGTCGCTGTCGGGGATGCCCATCATGTCGCAGATGATCTGCAGCGGCAGCGGGCCCGCGAGTTCGCTGACCAGTTCCCCGTTTCCGTCGGGATGATTCGACGCCATCGCCGCGACCAGGCGATGCGCCCGCGTCCTGACCGCGTCCTGGGTGCGGGCGATCACGCGCGGGGTGAACGCGCTGCGCACGATGTTGCGCAGCCGGGAATGCCGCGGATCGTCCATCGCGATCATCGATCCGAAATACTCGGCCAACTCCGGATTCTGGTCACTGATGGTGATCCCCGACGCCGAGCTGAACAGGTCGGGGTTTCGGCTGGCCCGGAACACGTCGTCGTGACGGGTGAGCGCCCAGTGGCCGCGGCCCGCCGCAGCGGCGTCGGCGACGAACTCCGGATGGAATGAGATCGGCGCCGCGCGGCGCAGCGCGGCGAACGCGCCGTCGCGGACGTCGTCGTCGAGACCCCAGAAATCCCACGAACCGAGGTCGATATCGGCCAACGGCACCTCGGGTGGCGGCGTCCCGTTGGTCCGCGCGACGATCCCCACCGGTGCAGCCTACGCAGCCGTCGCGGCGGTCCCGGCCGGACGGTGAACCCCGCCGTGACCCGTGCCGTGTTTAAGACGGGGTGATTGCGGTCACCTCCATGGAGGCCGGCCCGGGAGGTAACGATGGACACGACGAAACAGCGCTGGGTCCGCAGAGCGACGTCGCTGGCGCTGGGCATGCTGGTTGCCGCTGTGATGGTCGCGTTCACCGGTCCGCCGTCCGCGCTCGCCGACGACCGCCTCCAGTTCAGCGGTACGACGCTGTCGGGTGCCCCGTTCGACGGCGCCGGCCTCCAGGGCAGACCGGTGGTCCTGTGGTTCTGGGCGCCGTGGTGCCCGTTCTGCAACGCTGAGGCGCCCGGCGTCAGCCAGGTCGCGGCGGCGAACCCGTCGGTCACCTTCGTGGGCATCGCCGCGCGGTCCGACGTCGCGTCGATGCAGGCGTTCGTCGACAAGTACCAGCTGAACTTCACGAACCTCAACGACACGGACGGCTCCCTGTGGGCGCGTTACCACGTGCCGTGGCAGCCGGCGTACGTGTTCTACCGCGCCGACGGCTCGTCGACGTTCGTCAACAATCCGACCGCCGCCATGCCCGAACAGGAACTCGCCGACCGGGTGGCGGCGTTGCAGGCGTAGTCCGGATCCGCGCGGTCGTGGACCCCGACCTCCTGGGCCTGGCCCTCGGCGCCGGACTGGTCGCCGCACTCAACCCGTGCGGGTTCGCGATACTGCCCGCCTACCTCACCCTGGTCGTACACGGCGAGGGTGAACGCCGCGCCGCGCCGACGCCGGTCGCGCGGGCGCTGGCGGCCACCGCGGCGATGTCCGTCGGATTCGTCGCGGTGTTCGGGGTGTTCACACTGCTGACGGTGTCCGCGGCGGCCACGGTGCAGCGGTTTCTACCGATCGCCACGACCGTGATCGGGATCGCCCTGATCGCCGTCGGTGCGGCACTGCTGCTGGGCCATCACCTGTCCGCGCCCATCACCATGCCGCAGGGCCGGTGGTGGACCCCCTCGGCCCGGCTGGGTTCGATGTTCGGCTTCGGGGTCGGCTACGCCGTCGCGTCGCTGTCGTGCACCGTCGGCCCGTTCCTGGCCATCACAGGCGGCGTGAGCGGCGGGGGCGGCAGCGCCGTCGCCAGGGGTGTGTCGGCGTTGGCGGCCTACACCGCGGGTTTCGCCCTGATCGTGGGGGCGCTGGCCGTCGGCACCGCAGTGGCCGGCGCTGTCGTCGCCGACCGGTTGCGCGCGGTGGTCCCGTACGCGCAGCGGATCGGCGGGGCGCTGCTCGTTGCGGTCGGGCTTTACGTGGCCTACTACGGCCTGTACGAGATTCGGCTGTTCATGGCCGACGGCGATCCCCGCGATCCCGTCATCGCCGTGGCGGGACGCATTCAGGGCGCCATCGCCGGCTGGGTGCACGAGAACCCGGTGATTGCGGTCGCCGTGCCTGCGGTGCTGGCACTGTGCGCGGTCGGCTGGCGGACGGTGACACGCAGGCAGCGGCCCGGGATCGGCGGGCGCGCCGGGCGATAGTCAGCGGTCGAAACCCTCGTCGTCGGACAACGGGACCGCGATCGCCTGCTCGATGAGATCGGCTTCGCTAGCCTCCGAATCGTCGGACAACCGCATCGGCGCGGCGTCGAACAGTTCCTCGTCCGCGTCGACCGGGATGAGCTGTTCGGCGACGTCGGCCGCGGGAGCGGCGTCGAACAGAGGGTTCGAATTCGTCATTGTCGATGTCCTCCCCTCGATCCGGGGCGGCCGCATCCGGCCGCGTCCGATCTCCACGATAGCGCCCGGATTCGGCCCGAGCCCGGACGCCGAACACCCGCATACGCAGGGCACAGAACACCGAGGGGCACATCCGGCGGAGACGTCCGCGCGGGCCTGCGCCGGCGGTGCGGCCGGGATCACCTGCCGGCGCCGGCGTGCGGTACATCCGGAGGGCAGGTGGGGCGCATACCGCGCGCAGATGACTGTCAGAGCTTTCTTTTGGGTACTGTGCGTAAACTGCGCAGTCGACGGGGGAAGGCTCTCCAACAGTGCGGAGCTTCGTTATCACATCAGAACCGACGTCAGAGGCCGTGACTTTGCCAGAATCACCGAGCGACACCCAGCAGCAACTTAAGCCCCGTTTCGAGAACGTGCAGGCCCACTACGACCTGTCCAACGAGTTCTTCCGCCTGTTTCTCGACCCCACCCAGACCTACAGCTGTGCCTACTTCGCGCACGACGATATGACCCTCGAGGACGCCCAGATCGCCAAGATCGATCTGTCGCTCGGCAAGCTGGATCTGCGGCCGGGGATGACGATGCTGGACGTGGGGTGCGGCTGGGGCGCGACGATGCGCCGAGCCATCGAGAAGTACGACGTCAACGTGGTGGGCCTGACCCTCAGCCGCAATCAGCAGGCCTACGTCGAACAGATGTTCTCGACGATGGACACCGCACGGTCACGCCGGGTCCTGCTCGAGGGCTGGGAGCAGTTCGACGAACATGTGGACCGGATCGTCTCGATCGGCGCCTTCGAGCATTTCGGCTCCGACCGCTACGACGACTTCTTCAAGATGGCCTATGCGGCGCTGCCCGTCGGGGGCCGGATGATGCTGCACACCATCATCAAGCCCAGCGGTGCGCAGATGGAGGAACGCGGCCTGCCGCTGACGATGCGCAAGCTGCGGTTCTTCAAGTTCATCATGGACGAGATCTTCCCGGGTGGTGACCTGCCCTACGGCGCCATCGTCGAGGAGCACGCCGTCAAGGCGGGCTTCGAGGTCGCTCAGGTGCAGCCGCTGCGGCTGCACTACGCGCACACGCTGGACATCTGGGCGGCGGCGCTGGAAGCCCGCAAGGACGAGGCGATCGCGCTGCAGTCCGTCGAGGTCTACGACCGGTACATGAAATACCTGACGGGCTGCGCCGACCTGTTCCGCGAGGGCTACACCGACGTCTGCCAGTTCACCCTCGTCAAGAACTGACCCGGACAGCAAGGGCCATCCGGACCGCGTCGCGGCGGGTCAGCGCGACGGCGGTCCCGGTGTGGCGTCGGCCGCGTCACGCCGGCGGGCGGCCATCCCGGCCAGCGCCTCGAATACGACCCGGTGTGCGGCGTTGACGGTGAGTTCGGCGTGGTCGTAGGCGGGGGAGACCTCGACGACGTCGACACCGGCGACGTCGTGTTCGTAGCAAAGTTGACGCACCATGCGCAGCAGGTCCGCGCTGGTGATGCCGCCCGGTTCGGGTGTGCCGGTGCCGGGCGCGTGCGCGGGGTCGAGGACGTCGATGTCCACCGAGACATACAGTTTGTCGGCCTTGGCCAGCGCTTCGGCGACTGCGTCGCGCATCACCTCTTTGAACCCGCGCTCCCAGATCTCCTGCATGGTGTGCCAGGTCATGCCCTGCTCGAGCATCCACTCGAAGGTGTCCTGCGGAGGCCAGTAGCCGCGGAGACCCACCTGGACGAAATGCGTGCCAGGGACGGCGCCGGATTCGATGAGCCGCCGCATCGGCGTGCCGTGGCTGGCGAGGTTGCCCTCGATCTCGTCGGCGGTGTCGGCGTGCGCGTCGAAATGCACGATGCCGACATTGCCGTAGCCGTGGACGTCGGCCACCGCGGTGGCGGCGGGCCAGGTGATGGAATGGTCGCCGCCGAGGATCACCGGCACGATGCCGCGCGAGGCGACGGCGTGCACGCGTTCGCGGATGTTGGCGTGCGACACCTCGGTCTGTCCGTGCGGGCAGTACGCGTCGCCGAAGTCGACGACCTCGAGCCAGTCGAAGATCTCCAGGCCCAGATCCAGGTGGTAGGTGCCGGGTTCGTAGGCGGTGGCGCGGATGGCGCGGGGGCCGAACCGCGCGCCGGGGCGGTTGGTGGTTCCGACGTCGAAGGGCGCCCCGAGGATGGCCACATCCGGCCGCCACGACTCGAGCTGGGCGACCTCGGTGAGGAACGGCCGGTGCCCGAACGAGACCAGACCCGAGTAGGGCAGATCCAGCTGTTCGGCCATCCCCGGCGGTAGTTCGCGCTGCGGCCCATGGTCGTGGTCGTGACTCATGCGGTGACCCTACCTCCGGCGGGTCGCCGCTGGTAGCGGCTTGGGCGGCAACCGAACTGAGCGTGTCGCGGACCGGACCGGATGTCCCGCTCCGGCGGGGCCGGGCAGACTTGGTCTCGTGCACCTGGTGACCATCGACGACATCCGCGCGGCGGCCGAACGCATCCGCGACCATGTGGTGCGGACCCCACTGGTCCGCGCCGGCTGGGGGGATCCGGACCGCCCGCTGTGGCTGAAACCGGAGAGCCTGCAGCCGATCGGCGCGTTCAAGGTCCGCGGCGCCTTCAACGCCATCGAGCGTCTGGAACCGGCGACCCGGGCGCGCGGCGTGGTGGCCTACTCCAGCGGCAACCACGCGCAGGCCGTCGCCTATGCGGCGGCGGCGTTCGCGATCCCCGCCCACATCGTGATGCCCGAAGAGACGCCGCGGGTGAAGGTGGACGCCACCCGGGGTTTCGGCGCCGAGGTGGTGCTGTGCGGAGCCGGTCAGCGTGAGCGGGTCGCCGCCGAGGTGGTCGAGACGACGGGTGGGGTGCTGGTCCCGCCCTTCGACCACCCCGACATCATCGCCGGGCAGGGCACCATCGGCCTGGAGATCGCCGAGGACCTGCCCGCGGTGCGCACGGTGCTGGTCCCGGTCAGCGGAGGGGGACTGGCCTCGGGTATCGGCACGGCGATCCGGGCGTTGTGCCCGGCTGCCCGCATCCTCGGTGTCGAACCGGAGTTGGCCGCCGATACCGCCGAAGCCCTGCGCCTGGGTCACCGCGTCGACTGGCCGATCGAGGACCGGAACCGCACGATCGCCGACGGCCTGCGGTCCCAACCCTCCGAGCTGACCTTCGCCCACCTGAGCCGGGTGCTCGACGACGTCGTCACGGTATCCGAGGACGAGATCCGCGCCGCGGTCCGTGAGCTGGCCTACCGGGCGCACCTCGTCGCCGAGCCCAGCGGTGCGGTGGCCCTGGCGGCCTATCGCGCGCACGCGACGCCGCCGGGCCCGGCGGTGGTGGTGGTGTCCGGCGGGAACATCGACCCGGCGATGCTGCGCGAGATCCTCGCCGGCTGACACGGTTCGGGGCGTGCTCGTCGGGCGGTGCTGTCGGGCGGTGCTGTCAGAAAAATATTCGGCAAATGCCCGACCGGTTCGGTACAGGCGTTTCCCCCCGAGCAGCACATCCGAGATACCGAAAGGTGCGCATCCTGGCCGGCCGCCGGTGCTCGGGGCGGTCCGGTCGCAGGTAGTGTCACCGCGATAGGCGAACGACGGCCACGCTGTCCCGGCCGTCTTCCAGCGGCGTCGCGGACCCATTTCACCGTGGCCACAACGGGTGATGTGAGGGATGCGATGCACGCGGTGCTCGGCCTGTCGATGACACCGACCACCGTCGGTCTGGTCCTGGTCGAAGGGCAAGACGCGGACGGCGTGACCATGGACCACGAAGCCTTCGACGTGAGTTCACCGGGCCGGTCGGGCGCGGCGGAGGCCTGCGGGCTGGCCGCCGCAGCGGTCCGCCGCACCGAAGCGGCCGCGGCGGCCCGGGGACACCGGCTGCATTCCATCGGGGTCACGTGGAGCGACGACGCCGATGCGGCCGCCTCCTTGTTGTTGGCGTCGCTGGCCGAGGCCGGATTCGACAACGTCGTCCCCATCAGGTTGCCGGAGGCGACCGAGGCGCTGGCCCGGGGCATCGCCGAAGTCACCGGGTACCAGACCACCGCAGTCTGCGTGATCGAGCCCGAAGCGGTGATCGCGCTGATCGTGCACACCGGCCTCGGCGCCGTGCACACCGCCGTCAACCACTCGATCGGCACCGAGGACGATGTGGTGCGCTGGCTGACCACGGTGTTCACCGGCGCCGACTGGAAGCCGGATGCTCTGGTGGTCGTCGGGTCGGCGGGGGACCTGGAGGATCTCATGCCTCCGCTGGAGCAGGCGCTCTCGGTGCCGGTGTTCACGCCGGCCGAAGCCGAACTCGCGTTGGCGCGCGGTGCCGCGCTGGCATCGGCGTCGACGTCCGAATTCGTATTCGACGAAGCCGTGTACCAGCTGCGCGGCGCCCCCCGGCGGCGCCGGCTGTCACAGACCGGACCGGTGGCGATGCTCGCGGCCGGGGCGGTGACGTTCGTGGTGTCGCTGTCCCTGGCGATCGGTCTGCAGATGGCGCCGGAGTCGCCCGTGGCCGAGCCGCGTGCGGTGGCCAACACGGTCGCCGAGGTCCCCGTGGTCGTACACCGCCAAGCGCCCGCGCCTCCGCTCGAGGCACCGGTGCCCGAGGTCGCGCCGGTCGAGGTGGCACCGCCGGCGGAACTGCCCGAAGTGCCGGCCGAGGCTCCGGTCGCGGTCGACGTTCCGGCGGCGCCGCCCGAGGCCGTGGCCGATGTGCTCCCGCCGGCTCCCGATGCGGCGGCGCCTCCGCCTCCGCCCGCGGACATCGCGCCCGTCGTTCCCGGGGCGCCGGCCGAGAAGCCTCCGCTGCTGGCGAGGATCCTCAGCCGCATCCCCGGGCTGCAGCGTGGTGAAGTGCCCCCCGAGCCGTCTGCCGTCGCGCCCCCCGAGCAGCAGCCGCCGCCGGTGCTGCCCCCGCCGCTGCCGTAGACAGCGCCTACGCTCGATTCTCGTGAACGGTTCGTACCCGCCCGGTGACGTGCTGCGGTCGGCGTTGCGGGTGGCGATCGTGCTGGCCGTCGCGGGAGCGCTGGTCGCGGTGGAGCTGACCTCAAGGTCGGGGGTGTGGTGGCGTCTGGTCACCTTCACCTATCAGGTCAACGTGCTCGCCGCCGCCTACTATCTGTGGACCCTGGCCTCACCCCGCGCCGACGCCCGCGCCGGGCTGCGGGGCGCGGTGGTGGTCTATGTCGCGGTGGCCGGATTGGTGTGGAATCTGTTCCTGACCGGCTACAGCATGGGCTACACGCTGGCCAACTTCCTTCTGCACGTGATCGTTCCGGTGCTGGCGGTGAGCGAGTGGATGGTCGCCGCACGGGTGCAGAGCCGCGTGCAGTGGTGGCAGCCGCTGCTGTGGCTGATCTACCCGGCCGCGTACACGGCGCTGGCGCTGCTGGTGCTCAATCGGGCGGGCCGCCGCGCCCCCTACTACTTCCTGGACCCCGACATCGTCGGGGCCGCCACCGTCGCGGCCAACATCTGTCTGCTCGCGGCAATCTTCCTGGCGGTGGGTTACGCGCTGATGGCAGTTGGCCGGACGACGGCACGTCTCCGCGCTCGCGCCCGGTGAAACGTTCTGACGTGCGCTGTCGATGATCAGTTGTGGATTCATCCGCCGCGACCGTTGATAGCCGGACGCCGCCGTGGCGGCGGGGGACAGCAATCGTCGCGAACTACACTGGTCGGTGCTGGTCGGCGCCATCTGAAGGGGTGGGAACGATGCGTAGGGCGTTTCGTTATGTGGCCGTGGTGTTCGGAATCGCCACGGTGCTGCTGGCGGGATCGGTGCACTCGGGTTCGGCGGCGACGGTGACCCCGCCGCGGGTGGTGGCCATCGAGCCGGCCGACGGCCAGATCGTCGGAGTGGCCCACCCCGTGGCGGTGAAGTTCGCCGAGCCGGTGGGCAATCGGGTGGCCGCCGAACGCGGGGTGCGCATCACCTCGCCCGCCACCCCCGCGGGCGCCTTCACCTGGTTGAGCGACCGGGTCGTGCAGTGGACGCCCGCCGGGTTCTGGCCCGCCCATTCGCCGATCTCGGTGTCGGCGGGCGGGGCGTCGACGAACTTCCAGACCGGGGCCTCGGTGGTGTCGGTGGCCGATATCAGTGCGTACACGTTCACCGTCAGCATCGACGACCAGGTGGTGCGCGAGATGCCCGCGTCGATGGGCAAACCGAAGTTCCCGACACCCCTCGGAAGCTTCACCGCCCTGCAGAAGCAGCGCAACGTGACGTTCGATTCCCGCACGATCGGTATTCCGCTCGACGACCCGGAGGGATACCTCATCAAGGGCGAGTACGCGGTACGGGTGACGTGGGGAGGCGTGTACGTGCACTCCGCGCCGTGGTCGGTGGGGGCGCAGGGCAATTCCAACGTCAGCCACGGCTGCATCAACCTCAGCCCCGACAATGCCGCCTGGTATTTCGACACGGTCCGGGTGGGTGACCCGATCATCGTGCGGGCCTAGACAATCCGATCGCGTCCGGCGCAGCGCCGGACGACATGTCAGCAGGCCGTCGTGATCTCGAAGGTCGCGTTGGCCTCTCCGGTGGGGTTGTCGGCGAAGAAGCCGTGGGCGGTGCCGGTGATCGTGAACATCCCGCCGTTGACGCTGGCCTCGGCGTCGCCGACGGTGCCCTCCCAGAAGCTGCCGGTGAATCCGCCGAGGTCGCGGATCTGCACGGAGTTCGCGGTCATCGTCGCGCCGGATTGCACCGCGGCGCTGAAGCCGGACTTCTCACCGGGGCTGTCGATCAGCCAGGTCCAGCCCGCCTGCGAGCACTCGACGGGATGCGCGGGGCCGGTGGTTTTGCCGTTGATCGTGACGGTCGCCGAGCGGTTGCCCAGTGCCGCGGGCGGCGCGGCACACCCTGCCACACCGACGGCAACCGCCGCCGCGGCGATCGCTGCGCGTCCGACGTCCACGTCGGGCACCCCCGTTTCCGTGCTCGTCACTGTCATGTGAGGACATTTCTACCCGGTTTCGGACGCCCCGGCGGGCAAACGCGATTCAGCGCAGCGCCGCCGCCGTCGTTTCGTCGGCAGGAAGGAACGCCTCGATGCTCAGTTCGGCCGCGGTGAGGTCCAGGGCCGTACCGAACGTCGTGACGGTGCTCAGGAAGGTGAGCGCCCGGCCGTCGGCGCTGGTGAGCTCGAGCGGCACCGCAACCCCGCCGAGGTCGCGCGCCGACTCGAAACCGCCCGGGTACGACTCGATTTCGGTGAGCAGGTCGGCCAGCTCGGCTGACCCGCTGACGGCGACCTCGCGTCTCAGCCGGGCCGTGAGGTGATACCGCCATTCGGCGAGATTGCGGATCCGCGGCGCCAGGCCGTCTGGGTGCAGGGCGATGCGCAGCGCGTTGGGACGGTCCAGCAGGTGCGCCGCCACCCCGTCGAGCAGTACCGCGGCGCCGGGATTGGACGCCACGATGTGCCACGTGCGATCCACGGCGACACACGGGTACGGCTGGTAGGCCTGCAGGACCCGGGTGACGCCGGCACGGATCGGAGCCAGACCGGGGCCGTCGAGGGGACGCTCGGCGTAGGCGGGCGCCAGGCCGGCCGCCAGCAGCAGCCGATTGCGCTCCCGCAACGGCACGTCGAGCGCTTCGGCGAGCCGCAGCACCATCGCCCGGCTCGGAGTCGCGCGTCCCGTCTCGATGAAGCTGACGTGGCGTGCCGACACGTCGGCTTCCAGCGCGAGTTCGAGTTGGCTGATCCGTCGTCGCCGGCGCCAGTCGCGGAGCAGGGGCCCGACCGCCGGCTGGGGTCGCTGTGCGGCTGTCACCGGTCCAGTGTCGCGGCCCGACGGCACCCGCCACCACTACCTCGCAGGTAATTGCGACGCCTACCCCACGACGGCACGGTGGAGGTACCGGGGGAGCAGAGGAGACGACGATGGCCGCACCGCACACCGACCCGCCGATTCCACGATGGCTGCGCTTCGTGATGGTCTCCGACCGCGCCGGCTCGGCCTGGTACGTCGGCGCCGGGTTCTTCTTCGCACCGATCCTCGCGATGCTGTCGCCGTGGCCGGTGCTCACCGCGGTGCTGTGGGTGGTGATCGGTGTCGCGGGATTGTGGCTGGGATTGCTGGGCATCGCGATGGCCGCGGGCCTCGCACTGGTCCTGCGCTCCGACCGCGAGATCCCTGACGCCTACTGGCGCACCATCGTGAACTACCCGGCCCCGCCCGCCGTCACGAAACGTAATGCGCAACAGGACATTTCGCCGGAACTCCGCCCGAGTAGTCGACCTGCCAGTGTTTGATGCCGTTGAGCCAGCCCGACCGTAGCCGCTCGGGCGCCGACAGCGGCCGCAGATCCGGCATGTGGTCGGCGATCGCGTTGAAGATGAGGTCGATCGTCATCCTCGCCAGGTTGGCGCCGATGCAGTAATGCGCACCCGTACCACCGAATCCGACATGCGGATTGGGGTCGCGCAGGATGTCGAAGGTGTACGGGTCGTCGAAGACGTCCTCGTCGAAGTTGGCCGACCGGTAGGACATCACGACCCGCTGCCCGGCGCGGATCGGGACGCCGGCCAGTTCGGTGTCCGCCACGGCGGTGCGCTGGAAGGAGCTGACCGGGGTCGCCCACCGCACGATCTCGTCGGCGGCGGTCGCCGGCCGTTTCGCCTTGTACAACTCCCACTGGTCGGGGAACTGGGTGAAGGCGATCATGCCCTGGGTGATGGAGTTGCGTGTGGTCTCGTTACCCGCCACGGACAGCAGGATCATGAAGAAGCCGAACTCGTCGTCGGAGAGTTTGTGCCCCTCGACGTCGGCCTCGATGAGCTTGGTGACGATGTCGGGGCCGGGATCCTGCGCGCGGGCGGCGGCCAGCTGCATTGCATACATGATCAGTTCGGTGGACGCGGCCAGACCGTCGTGGTCGGTGAACTCCGGATCGTCGTTGCCGACCATCTGGTTGGACCAGTCGAAGATCTTCTTGCGGTCCTCGTGCGGTACGCCCAGCAGCCCGGCGATCGCCTGCAGTGGCAGTTCGCACGCCACCTGCTCCACGAAATCGCCCGTGCCTTCGGCCGCCGCGGCCCTGGCGATGTCCTGGGCACGGGCGTTGAGGTCGTCGCGCAGCCGTTCCACCGCGCGCGGGGTGAAGCCCCGGGAGATGATCTTGCGCAGGTGTGTGTGGTGCGGCGCGTCCATGTTGAGCAGCACGAAGCGGCCCATCTTGATCTGTTCCCAGTCCGATCCCTGCGGATAGCGGGGGAGCGCGGTCTTCTCCAGGCTGGAGAAGACGTCGCTGCGCCGCGACACCTCCTTGACGTCCCTGTGTTTGGTCACCACCCAGAACCCGCCGTCGTCGAACCCGCCGGTGCCCACCGGCTGCTCGTTCCACCAGACCGGCGCCGTGCGCCGCAGCTCGGCGAGTTCCTCCACCGGCAGCCGTTGGCGGTTCAGGTCGGGATCGGTGACATCGAACCCGGGAGGGAGGTTGGGATGTGGCATCGATGCGCTCCTCAACGACGTCGTCTAGTGCCCGCTAGAGCATTGCTACACGACCATTCGGGCGTGTCGCCGGAGGTTCGGGAAAGTCAGGCGCAGTCCGCGTGATTGAGAAGTGGAACATGTTCTCGACGGCCGCGGTTGCAACACGTTCTGGACAGTTCGGCCACGCCGTGCGAATCTGAATTCTCGGAACATCTGCCACAGCTGTAACACTTCGGCTGCCGACGGAGAAGGACCGATCAGCGAGGCGAAACGCGGCTCCGGAAGGGGGCATCGGTGACGACGGGAACACGAGGACTGGGGTTGGCAGCCGGCATCGCCGCTGCCGTCGGTGCGGCGATGATCGCCGCGGCGCCGTCGGCACTGGCCGATCCGGACGGTGCGCCCGCGCCGCCACCCGGCCCGGTTGCGGCCATTCCGCTGCCCGGCCAGGACGCCGCACCCCCGCCGGCCGCCGGTGACGCGCTGGCCATGCCGCAAGACGTCCCGCACCTGTCGAGCCCCGAGAACCTGCCGCCGGGCACGAGCGAAGTGCCGGTCGGTCCGCAACAGGGTCGCGGACTGTCCTATCTGCGGGAGCTCTGGCACGCCGTGCAGACCCAGGACGTGAGCATGAACGAGGCGATCTTCCTGTTCACGCAGCGTCCGCTCAACCCCGACGCGACGCCTCCGGCCGGCCTGCCCGCGGGCCCTCAGCCCGCGCTGCCCGCCGAACCGGTACCGGCTCCCGCGCCGGCCCCGTAGCCGCCGGCCGGTTCAGACCACCGCCTCGATGCGGGCGGGCACGTGTTTGTGCCACGGGGTTCCCGCGAATGCGTCACGCCAGTCCGATGACGTCAGCGAATTCGTCGCCACCCCTGCGACGACGGTTTCGCCGTCGGCACGGGTGTAGTCCAGGCCATAGCCGTTGGGCAGCGACGCGTGCCCGGGCAGCATCGCCGCACTGACCTCCACCTTGGCCTCCGCGCTGCCCGCGGCCGTGGTGATCCGGGCCCTGCCGCCGTCGACCAGCCCGAGGGCGTCGGCGTCGGCGAAGCTGACACGCAGCGCCCCGTCGGCGTCACGTTTACGCCAGCCGGGGTCGCGCAGGATGTCGTTGGCGGTGTAGGCCCGGCGTTCCCCCGCCGACAGCACGATCGGGAACTCCGGCGAGGTCAGCGGAGCGCGCTCGTCCCGCAGCGCGGTGATCTCGTCGAGCAGATCGGGGATGGCCAGCGCGATCTTGTGGTCGCGATGGGTGATCAGGTCGAAGTCGTCTTCGTAGTCGTGCACGCTGAACGTGACCCCCGACCGGCCCGCCAGGATGGCGTCGAACAGCGCGTTGCCGTCCGCGTATCCGGCCCGCCGCACGGCCTCGGGATAGGCCGCGGCCGCTTTCTGGGCCAGGCCCCACAGTGCCGCCGCACCACGCAGCCCGTCCGGCAGGGTGGGGCCCAGGGTTTCGTAGAGCACGAAGGGCAGCACCTTGTTCAGGTTCGGATTGCTGTAGAGGGCCGCGGCGAACGCGCTCGTGTAGACATCGCGGCCCTGCTCGGCGGCCGTCCGCAGCGGCTGCAACTCGGCCTCGTCGACGACGCCGAGCGCGCGCACCAGCCGGGCCCAGATCTCGGGTTCGGCCAGGGTGCCGTCGAGCGGTTCGAACAGGGGGTGGCGCAGGTGAAAGGTGTTGTGCGGGAACTCCAGATTGAAGAACGTCGCCTCGGGCTTCTCGAACTGGCTGGCGGCGGGCAGCACGTAGTGGGCCAGCCGCGCAGTTTCGGTCATGGCGACGTCGATGACGACGAGCAGGTCCAGGGCGGCGAACGCCTCGCGGCACGCGGCGCTGTCGGCGACGGAATGGGCCGGGTTGCTGCTCTCGACGATCATGGCGCGGAATCGGTCGGGGTGATCCGTCAGGATCTCCTGCGGGACGACGTTGCTGGGGACCAGCCCGCCGATCACCGGCGCACCGGTGACCGGAGTGCGGCCGACACCACCGGGCCGGAACAGCGGGGCGAACGTCGAATGCAGATGCTGGCCACCGGGTTTGGCGAAACTGCCGGCCAGCACCCAGATCAGTTTGTTGAGGTAGGAACACAGTGTGCTGTTGGGCGCCTGCTGGACACCGAGATCCTCGAAGACCGCCACGCTCGCCGCCGCGGCGATGCGTCGGGCCACTGCCCGCAACAGCTCTTCCGCAACGCCGCACCGATGGGCGAATTCGGCGACCGGCAGGTCGGCAAGGACCGCACGCACGGCGTCGACCCCGGTGACGTGTCCGGCGAGAAAGGCTTCGTCGCACAGGTTCTCCTGCACCAGGATGGCCGCCATGGCCGCAAGGCACCACGCATCGGTGCCCGGACGGGTGCGCAGGTGGTAGTCGGCCATCTTGGCGGTGTCGGTGATCACGGGGTCGATCACGATCATGGCGCGGCCGGGATCCTTGGCGATCTCGTTGAGTACGACCCGCGCTCGTGGAAAGCTCTGTGACATCCAGGGATTCTTGCCGACGAACATCGACACCTCGGCGCGGTCGAACTCTCCCCGGGTGTGGCCGCCGTACAGCTGGGCGTCCACCCATGCCTCGCCGGTCTTCTCCTGCGCCAGTGCACTGGAGCGGTACCGCGAGCCCAGCGGTTTGAGGAAGGCGCCGCTGTAGGCGCCACCGAGGTGGTTGCCCTGTCCACCGCCACCGTAGTAGAAGATCGACTGCCCGCCGTGGGTGTCGCTGATGGCGCGAAATCCGGCAGCGATCTCCGTGATCGCGGTGTCCCAGTCGATTTCCTCGTAGGTTCCGTCAGGCGTGCGGCGCAGGGGGGCGGTGAGGCGGTTGTGGTTGTTCTGGTAGTGGTCGAGTCGCAGTGCCTTGTTGCACGTGTATCCGCGGGATGCCGGATGGTCCTTGTCGCCGCGGATCTTGGCCAGGCCGCGATCGGCGACCTGGACCACGATGCCGCAATTGCATTCGCAGAGGATGCACGCGGTGGGCTGCCAGTCATCGGTCATGGCGTCGCCTTTCTTCGGGGGCTGTGGCCTGCAGCAGGGCACGCAGTTGGCGATGCACCTGGTCGAGAGGAGTGACGTCGCGGGCGGCGCGCGCGACGATGATCGCCCCCTCCAGCGCGGCGGTGATGAGTGTCGCCAGTTCGGCCGCACGGTCCTGCACGACGCCGTCGGCGACCAGGTGCGCGGCGATCAGGTCGTGCCAGCGGGCGAATGCCGCTGCGGCACGGGCGATCACGGGGTCGACATCCGCACTCGCGCCCGGTTCGCCACCCTCGACACTGACCGCCACCACCGGGCATCCGGCCCGGAAGTCGCTGTCGAGCAGCTGCGCCCGGTAGGTGCCGACCAACTCGTCGAGGGCGTCCAGCCCGGTGTCCGCCCCGGCGATGCGGCGCGCGACGTATTCGCCCGCATAGTCGATTGCCTCACAGAGCAGTTGACTGCGCCCACCCGGAAAGTAGTGATACGCCGAACCGCGCGGCGCACCGCTGTGCTCGAGAACGTCGGCGATCGCGGTGGGATGCGCCCCACGCTCCCGGATCAGCAGCGCGGCGGACACCACCATCCGCTCGCGGGGACTGGCCATGGGGTGCCCTCCTGCCGACACGCGACGGCGCGTGACTATGTATGTCACTCTACATAACGCGGCGACCGGAAAGCCAGACCGTTGCCCCGGTTGCGGCGAGATGGGCCACGACGAGCCCTCCGTCCCCCGCGAAGGGGACTTTCGGCCCCATCCGGCACGGGGCGGCGATTCCTACGCTGTCGCCATGACCTACGTGATCGGCAGTGCGTGCGTCGACGTCGTCGACAAATCGTGTGTTCAGGAATGCCCGGTGGATTGCATCTACGAGGGTCAGCGGTCGCTCTACATCAACCCGGACGAATGCGTCGACTGCGGCGCCTGCCGATTGATCTGCAAGGTCGACGCGATCTACTACGAGACCGACCTGCCCGCCGACCAGCAGCAGCATCTGACCGACAACGCGGCGTTCTTCACGGCGATCCTGCCGGGGCGCGACGCACCGCTGGGTGATCCCGGCGGTGCCGCCGGGATCGGCCCGCTGGGCGTGGACACCCCCCTGGTCGCCGCCATGGCGCCGGGGAAGACCCGCGCCGCGGGTTAGCTCCGGGGGACGGTCAGACCGTCGCCGCCGCGTTGAGTTCGTCGAGCGTCGCGGTCGCCTCGAGGTATTCCTGCACCCACCGCTGGATCACCGCCGACGTCTTCTCGACCTTCGTGAACTGCCCGACCACCTGCCCGATCGGGTTGAAGGCGACGTCGACGGTCTGGTCGGGGTACTTGTGGGTGGCGGCCACGGCCATACCGGACACCATGTACTGCAGCGGCATACCCAACGGTTCGGGGTTGCCTGGTGTCTGCCAGGCATCGGTCCAGTCGTTGCGCAGCATGCGGCACGGTTTTCCGGTGAACGATCGGCTACGTACGGTGTCGCGGCTGGTCGCGTTCGCGTAGGCGGCCTGCTGCACCGCGGTGTTCTCCGCCTCCTCGACCATCAGCCACTGCGAGCCCGTCCACGCCCCCTGGGCGCCCATTGCCAGGGCCGCGGCGATCTGCGCCCCGCTACCGATCCCGCCGGCGGCCAGTACCGGGATGGGCGCCACCTCCTTGACGACCTGAGGCCACAACACGATCGAGCCCACCTCCCCGCAGTGGCCGCCGCCCTCACCACCTTGGGCGATGATGATGTCCACGCCACCGTCGGCGTGTTTACGCGCCTGCTTCGGCGAACCACACAGCGCGGCGACCTTGCGGCCGGCGTCGTGGATGTGCTTGATCATGTCCGCCGGGGGAGTGCCCAGCGCATTGGCGATCAGCGTCATCCTGGGGTGCCGCAGGGCGATCTCGACCTGCGGGGTGGCCGTCGCCTCCGTCCATCCCAGCAACTGCAGGGCGTTGTCGTCGGCGTCGTCGACGGGGACGCCGTGGTCGGCGAGGATCTTGCGGGCGAAATCGAGGTGTTCCGGTGGCACCAGCGCCCGCAGCATCGAGGTGAGTTCGTCGCCGGACATGTTCGAATCCATGCCCTCGTACTTATTGGGGATCACGATGTCCACGCCGTAGGAGTGGTCGCCGATGTGTTCGTCGATCCAGGTCAGTTCGATCTCGAGCTGCTCGGGGGTGAACCCGACGGCGCCGAGCACTCCGAAACCCCCGGCCTTGCTGACCGCGACCACCACGTCGCGGCAGTGGGTGAAGGCGAAGATCGGGACGTCGATGCCGAGTTCGTCGCAGATTGCCGTGTGCATGCCGCTCCTCGTCGAGGGAAGGTCCGAGAGACTGAAACGTGTTCTAGTCTAGAAGACGCGTCTGCTGTCCTTACTCGTCGGGGCCATTCTTTGGAGAATAGACCTCGTCGTCACCCGGCCCGGGCCACGCCAACGTGCCACACACTCGCGGCGTCGACCCGAAGACGTTGTCCGCCAGAGAATTACCGCGTCCCGACGGGGGCACGGGACGCACCGGCGGGGGACTACGGTGTGCACGGCGCACTCGGGGCCGGTTACCATCGCTCATCGCGACCGCCGCTGAGATCGCCCGTCGGGGCGACGTGGCCGGGCAGGACCTGACCTGGCACCCCGCGGGAATCATGGTGCGGCGGCGCAGGGCAGCAGATCGGAATCCGCGGCCGCTCGTCCGGGTCACGGTTCGGGAGTGACACTTTCGCGACGAGGGGGTTCGGAGCATATGAACGGGGGCCGCACGACGGCAGACTCGGTCGACGAGATCGGGGCCGGTCCAGGCGGTTCGGGTGTCGGCGCCTTCTTCGACCTCGACGGCACCCTGGTCGACGGGTTCACCGCGACCGCACATGCCGGCGACCGCATTCGCCGCAGGCAGGCCGGCATCGGCGAGATACTCGGCGTGATCGAGGCGTCGCTGCGCTACCGACTGGGCCGGATGCAGTTCGAACGGCTGATCACCCGGGCGGCCGGGTACCTCACCGGTGAATCCCTTGCCGAACTCGACGTCCTCGGAGAACGCCTGTTCGTGCAGCGTGTCGCCGCCCGGGTTTTCCCCCGGATGCGCGACATCGTGGAGGCGCACCAGGCCCGCGGGCACACGGTGGCGCTCAGCTCGTCGGCGCTGACCATCCATGCCGAACCGGTGGCCCGCTATCTGGGTATCGACCACGTGCTGTGCAACCACTTCGAAGTCGACGCGGAGGGTCGGCTGACCGGCGCGATCGTCAAGCCGGTCGTGTGGGGACCGCAGAAGGCCTCCGCGGTCGAGCGCTTCTGCACGGCCAATGACGTTGAGCTGCACGCGAGTTATTTCTACGCCGACGGCGACGAGGACGCGGCGCTGATGAGCCTGGTCGGGCGTCCGCGACCGGTGAACCCCCGCTCCGGGCTGGCGGCGCTGGCCGCCGAACAGGGCTGGCCGGTGTTGCAGGTGTCCGGTCCGTCGCGGGGCGGCTGGGGACGATAGCGACCGTGCGCGGTCGTCGCGCTCGGTTGCCGGGCGCGCGGACCCGCCGCGCGCTGCGTCACCGCGCGCTGGGTTAATCTGTTCCCGGTTGCGTGCGCTGACCACCGGGTCGCCGAACGCTCCCGGCGCCGGAGATTTCTGGCGTCGTTGGTCGTCTTGCCAGGTTCAGCCTGCAGCCTTGCGAGCACTAGTTTGGCGTGCCGCTCCGCACCTGTTGGACGCGACCCACGCTGGAGGTGATCCTTTGGAGGAACAGCGCGAGGCCCAGAATCCGGCCGGCGGCGCGTCGACGACCTGTGTCACCAGCGAACAGTGGACCGACGGGATCGGCGTCGTCGGCGTGTCCGGTGTCGTCGACATGCTGACCGCCCCGTTGCTCGAAGAGGCGATTCGCACCGCGCTGGCCAAGAATCCCCGTGCTCTGGTCATCGACCTCACCGCGGTCGAATTCCTCGCGTCGGCAGGTATGGGGATCCTGGTGGCGATCCACGACGAGGTGTCGCAGGACGTCAAGATGTGCGTGGTCGCGGAGGGTCCGGCCACCAGCAGGCCGCTGAAGCTCCTCGGGATCGCGGACATCATCCCGCTGTATTCCACCGTGGAGGAGGCGGTCGCCGCACTGCCCGCGTAAGAAGTTCTCGCAGCGGGTATCTGGCCAATGCCATGATCGAACCCATGTCCGCGCAGGTCGCCAACGCCGAGCGCTTCGCGCGTCTGGGTGTCACCGCGGACGCGGAGCACGCCGGGCGCACCCGCACCGAGTTCTCCCAGTGGCTCGACGATTTCTTCGCCCTCGATGCGGTCCGAACCAACGACGTGGTGCTGGCGACCAATGAGGCCTTGGCCAACGCGGCAGAGTTCGCCTACTGGTCCGCCGCGCACCCCGGGACGATCGATGTGCAGGCCCGCCACCACGCCGCGGACGGGCGGCTGACGGTGACCGTCTCCGACCGGGGCACCTGGCGCGCGCCCGACCCGCACCCGGTCACCCGGCTGCGCGGGCGGGGCATCCCGCTGATGCGGGCGCTGACCGACAGCGCGACCATCGAGACAACACCGCAGGGCACGCACGTGCGGCTGGAGTGGACGGGCGTACCGCGCCGGTAGGCGACGCCGCGGCCCCGCGACTCGCAGCCAGAAATAGAACAAGTTCTAATTCTGGGCGCCGCTGCGGTAACTTGGCCCGTCATGGGACGGGTAGCCGGGAAAGTCGCACTTATCAGCGGGGGTGCGCGCGGGATGGGCGCGTCGCATGCGCGCCTGCTCGCCTCCGAGGGCGCCTCGGTGGTGATCGGCGACATCCTCGACGAGGAGGGGACCCGTCTGGCGGCCGACCTCGGCCCCGCGGTGCGCTTCGTGCACCTCGACGTCACGGCGCCCGATCAGTGGCGGACCGCGGTCGGCGCCGCCGTCGCCGAGTTCGGCAAGCTCGACGTGTTGGTCAACAACGCGGGCATCGTCAACGGTGGTCAACTGCAGCAATTCGACCTGGACGACTGGCGGCGCATCCTCGACGTCAACCTCACCGGGACATTCCTTGGCATGCGGGCCGTCGCCGACGCGATGATCGCCGCCGGCGGCGGTTCCATCGTCAACGTGTCCTCCATCGAAGGGCTGCGCGGGTCCGCGTGGGCACACGGGTATGTGGCGACCAAGTGGGGTGTGCGCGGCCTGGCGAAGTCGGTGGCCATGGAGTTGGCACCGCACAACATCCGGGTGAACTCGATCCACCCGGGCCTCATCCGCACCCCGATGACCGCGAACCTCCCCGAGGACGTGATCACCATTCCGCTGGGACGCGCCGCCGACCCCATCGAGGTATCCCACTTCGTGCTGTTCCTGGCCAGCGACGAGTCCGCGTACGCGACCGGCGCGGAGTTCGTCATGGACGGCGGCACGGTCGCGGGCATTCCCCACAACATCGGGTAGCCCCGGTCGCCGGATCCGGATGCCGGCGCGCGCAGCGCAGAACAGCGGCGCCGGGCACAATGAGGTCCACACTGCCGCCCTCGCATGCGCAGGCGATCGAGAGGACTGTCCATTTCGGCCGGAAGGCGTCGTTGGGCCGCCGTGAGCATCGTGCTGACCTCGGCGCTGCTGCTGGCGCTGGGGGCGGCCGACCTGCCGGCCTTCGACCGCCCCGAGCAGCCGCCCGCCACGATCGAACTCGCCGAGGGCTGGACCCTCAGTTCCGCCCGTGACCTGCCCGACGACGGCGCCGCCCTGTCCCGTCCGGACTATTCCGACTCCGCCTGGCACACGATCCGCCGGATGCCCGCCACGGTGCTGGGTGCGCTGCAGGACGACGGGACTTATCCCGACCTGTACTCGGGGGAGAACCTGGCCGACCGCGTTCCCGAGGACCTTTACCGCCAGGACTGGTGGTACCGCACGACATTCACCGCGCCCGCGGGGCACTCGACCTACCAGCTGGAACTACCGGGGGTGAACTATCGCGCCGATGTGTGGCTGAACGGACACCGCATCGCCGACAGCACCCAGGTCGTCGGCATGTTCGCCGCCCACGAACTGGACGTGGGGCGATGGATCAACCGGGGCGGGGTCAACGCGCTGGCGGTGAAGGTGACTCCCGAGCGTGCCATCCAGGACGTCGACGGCGTCGAACTCGCCGACAGCTGGTATGACTGGATCAACTGGAACCGCCTGGGC
Source organism: Actinomycetota bacterium (assembly GCA_018268465.1). Taxonomy (GTDB): domain Bacteria; phylum Actinomycetota; class Actinomycetes; order Mycobacteriales; family Mycobacteriaceae; genus Mycobacterium. The sequence goes on along the minus strand of JAFDWN010000033.1, from coordinate 140,334 downwards.
TACCGCGGCCCCGACAAGAACCCCGCCAACGGCAATTCCTTTGTCCCCGATCGCAATGCGGGCATCTGGAAGCCGGTGTCGCTGAGGATGTCGGGCCCCCTGGTGCTGGGGGCCGCCTCGGTGAACACCGACCTCCCGCTGCCCAGCACCGACACTGCGCGGCTGACCGTCAACGCTTCGGTGCACAATCCGTCCGCGGGGCAGGTCCGCGGCGTCGTGCGTGCCACTATCACCCGGCCGGGCAAACCGACCCTCCAGGTCGAGCAGCCGGTTACGGTGGGCCCCGGGGAGCGTCGCGAAATCGGCTTCAGCCCAGATACATTCACCCAACTGACGGTGCGCAACCCCGACCTGTGGTGGCCCTACACCCTCGGCGAGCCCGACCTGTACGGATTGCGCCTGGAGTTCCTGCAGTACAACCGGGTGAGCGACAGCACCGATATGCGTTTCGGCATCCGCACAGTGTCCCAGCACCGCGACGACGACGACCGATTCCCCGAGCTGGGTGCCGGCGGCAACTTCTATTTGACGGTCAACGGCAGGGACTTTCCGGTCCGCGGCGCCGCGTACGCGCCGGATCTGCTGTTCACCAGCGATCCGCGCCGGGAGTCGGCGATCCTGCTGGCGGTCCGCGACCTTGGTCTGAACATGGTACGGCTGGAGGGGAAGTTCCCCGGTGAGCACTTCCTCGACGAAGCCGACGCACTGGGCATCCCGGTGATGTACGGATGGATGTGCTGCAACCAGTGGGAGAAATGGCCGCAGTGGGACGAGGAGGACAACCGGGTCGCGGCGGAGAGTCTGCGCAGCCAGATCGAGGTGTTGCGGCCGCACGCTTCGGCATTCGTCTGGGCCAACGCGAGCGACGGGAAACCGCCGTCGGCGGTGCTGCGGACCTATCACGACATCCTGACCGAATTGCACTGGCAGAACGCGGTTGTCGACACGGTGTCGTCGCTGGCGCGGGACGCCGACGGCGAACCGGATTGGGACGGTATTCAGATGGCCGGGCCGTACAGCTGGCGGCCCCCGAGCTACTGGTTCAGCGGGCGGTACGGCGCGACCAGGGGAGCCACCGCCGAGCAGGGCGACAACGAGCACATCCCGCCGTACGCGAGCCTGCGGCAGTTCATCCCGCAGGACAAACTGTGGCCGATCAACGACGCGTGGTATTTCCACGCGGGCTCCGGCGCCGGCAATTCCACCCTGCGCAGCATCCGCACCGCCATCGACCGGCGTTACGGACCGTCAAGCAGCGCAGCCGAATTCGCCGAGAAGGCGCAGCTGGCGCACTATGAGTCGACGCGTGCCCAATTCGAAGCGTTCGCGGCGGGGGGCTGGGCCACGCACAAGATGACGATCTACTGGATGCTCAACAACCACTGGCCGTCGTTCTTCGGCCACCTCCTCGACTACTACCTGCGCCCCGGCGGGGCCTACTTCGGCGCCAAGAAGGGTCTGCGGCCGCTGTCGGTGGTGTTCGACGCCTATGCGACCGGCGATCACCGCGACGCCGACATCACGGTGGTCAACCAGGGCGCAACCGCGCGAAGGGACCTGAAGGTGCGGGTGCGCGTCTACGATCTGCGGGGCAGGGTGCGCTTCGACCATGTCAGCGACGGGCTGGGCGTGCCGGCCGGCGGCGCCGCAGCCGCCATGTCGCTGCCCCGGCTTGCCGCCGATTCGCGGGTGTTCTTCGTGCGCTGCGAGCTGTTCGACGACACGGGGACCACCGTGGCCGACAACGTCTACTGGCAGTCCCAGCGCGGCGACGACGTCGGCGATCCGGACAACGACGCCGCATTCGATCTGCGGCAGGTCAGCTGGGCGGATATGACGCCGCTGAACACCATGACGCCGGTGGCACTGGACATCGCGGCGAACCGGACCGCCGGTGACGACCGCCGCGTGACCATCACGCTGCACAATCCGACCGCGCGAATCGGGTTCTTCGAACGCACCGAAGCCACCGAGACGCGCGACGGTGACGAGATCCTGCCGATCGAGTACACGGACAACTACGTCACGGTGTTTCCCGGCGAAACCGTCACGCTCGACGCCGTCGTGCCCCGCGACGGGCCGGCACCGCAGTGGGTGCGCGTCACCGGATACCGCGCCGCGCCGCAGACCGTGCGGATCGACACCCGCTGACCGGCCGCGGCGTTTGCGGATCCGCCCGGGCCACCTTGGTAGGCTCGCACGGGCTCAACACAGGAGGTGTCACTGAGATGACCGACGAGCGCACCAGCTTGAACCAGGCCGCCGGCGATGCCGGGTGGGAGCACCGCGATCTGGACCGGGTGGACGTGTTCGCGCGCGGTGCCAGCCGGATCCGGGTGGTCTGGCAGGGTTCCAGCGTGATCAGCGGGGCGACGATGTATCAGGACGACATCCTGGCGTCCTACACCCGCGACCTGAGCACGGTGGGCGGCTGGCTGAAGCGGTGACCGCGCCGGGGGCAGCGGAAAACCGCGTGCGCCCGGGCGCCGCCGTATGGCAGCCTCGTCACCCGTGACCGATTCGGGCGGCCCGCCGCGACTGCGGATCCGCAGCGCCGGGGACGGCGACTGGCCGGCGATGGCCCTCCTGGACGCCGTCTGCTTCGGGACCACCGGGCATCTCGAAGCGCTGCCGGCCTGGCGCACCCTGTTCCGCCCGGACAACGCCGTGGTGGCCTGCGACGGTGACGACGTCGTCGGGATGGCGACCTATCTGGACCTGCGGATGACGGTTCCCGGGGGCGCGGTACTGCCCGTCGCCGGGATGACCCTGGTTGCCGTCGCACCGACACACCGCCGCCGCGGGCTGCTGCGGGCGATGTTCACCGAATTGCACACCCGTGTCCACGATCTCGGCTACCCGATGGCGGCGTTGACGGCGAGCGAAGGCGGGATTTACGGACGGTTCGGATACGGGCCCGCGACGATCGAGCACGCCGTGGAGATCGACCGGCGCTCCGCACGCTTCCACCCCGGCGCACCGGATCCCGGCGGCGTGCGCGTCGTCCGGTGCGCAGAACACCACGACGACTTCGCTGCCGTCTACGAGCGGTGGCGCATGCGCACACCCGGCGGCCTGATCCGGCCCCGGGCGCTGCTTGACGAGAACCTCGCCGACCGTGAGGGCGACCGCGCCGGGGGCAGCGCGTTCTGCGCGCTGCTGCATCCCGACGGGTTCGTCGTCTTCCGGATCCATCGCGCGCAGCGCCAGGCACGCGTCGAGGAGTTCACCGCGGCGACCGACGCCGCGCATGCCGCCTTGTGGCGGGCGATGCTCGGTCTGGACCTGATGCAGACGGTCGTCACCGCCACCCACCCCGACGACGCGTTGCCGTATCTGTTGGTGGATCAGCGCGCCGTACGAACCACCGCGCGGCACGACGACCTCTGGCTGCGGATCATGGATGTGCCGGCCGCGCTGGAGGCACGCACGTATCGCGGCGAGCTGTCCACCGTGCTCGACGTCCACGACGGTTTCCTGAGCGGCGGTGGACGATTCGCCGTGGATATCCGCGACGGCCGGGCGCGGTGCCGGCCCACCGCCGAGTCCGCCGACATCACGATGGATCTCGACGTTCTCGGCAGCCTCTACCTGGGCGCCCACCGCGCGTCGGCGATGGCTGCGGCGGGCCGGGTCGCGGCCGCGCACCCCGAGGTGCTCGGCCGCCTCGACGCCGCGTTCGCCACCGACGTGCCCGCCGAATTGGGCTTCGGGTTCTGAGCGTCGCGAGTCTGCGTAGGCTTCCCCCGGTGAGTGCACGCGCAGGCATCGTGGTCACCGGAACCGAGGTCCTCACGGGGCGTGTCCAGGATCGCAACGGACCCTGGATCGCCGACCGCCTCCTGGAGCTGGGCGTGGAACTCGCCCACATCACGCTGTGCGGGGACCGCGCCGCCGACATCGAGGCGCAGCTGCGGTTTCTCGCCGGCGAGGGTGTCGACCTCATCGTGACCAGCGGCGGCCTCGGCCCGACCGCCGACGATATGACCGTGGCCACCGTGGCCCGGTTCTGCGGCCGCGAACTCGTCCTGGACGCCGCGCTGGAGGCACGAATCGCCCAGATCCTGCGGGGTCTGATGTCTCGTTACCGTGACGTCGACTTCGACGCGGTGCTGGCCGCCAACCGCAAACAGGCGCTGGTCCCGACCGGCGCGGTGGTGCTCGACCCGGTCGGCACCGCACCCGGCGTCGTCGTCCCCGGGAAACCGACCGTCGTCGTCCTGCCGGGGCCGCCACGCGAACTACAGCCGATGTGGTCGGCGGCGGTGGCCACCGAGCCCGTGGCACAGGCTCTGGCAGGCCGCACGGTCTACCGGCAGGACACGGTGCGGATGTTCGGCCTGCCGGAGTCCGCGCTGGCCGAGAGTCTGCGCGACGCCGAGACCGCCGTGACGGACTTCGACCGTCTGGAGATCACCACCTGCCTGCGCCGCGGCGAACTCGAGATCGTCACCCGCTACGAGCCGGACGCGGCCGACGCCTACGCCCGGCTCCTCGGTCTGCTGCGGGATCGCCACGGCAACGAGATCTTCTCGGAGGACGGCTCCCTGGTCGACGAACAGATCGCGGCGCTGCTGGCCGGGCGGCGCATCGCGACGGCGGAGTCCTGTACCGCCGGACTGCTGGCGGCGCGGCTCACCGAGCTGCCCGGCTCCTCGGCCTATGTCGCCGGCGGCGTCGTGGCCTACGCCAATACGGCGAAGGTCGACCTGCTGGATGTCGACCCGGCGCTGATCGAGACCCATGGCGCGGTGTCGGGTCCGGTCGCCGAGGCGATGGCCGACGGGGCGTTGCACCGCTTCGGGGCCGACACCGCCGTCGCGATCACCGGGATCGCCGGTCCCGGTGGGGGCAGCGCGGACAAGCCCGTCGGCACGGTGTGGTTCGCAGTCGCCACGCGCGGGCGGCCCGCCGTCACCCGCGAGATCCGGCTGCCCGGCAACCGGACCGACATCCGCGAACGGGCCACGACGGTCGCAATGCACCTGTTGAGGCGAGTGCTGCGCGGCACCGGGCCGGCCGGCGACTGACCGGCGGCGGCCGAAAACGTCCGACCGCGCACGCGGAAAACCTCGGTGCGCCAGACTCCCATCATCGGCTGGAGGCACGGCAGGAAGGACTGTTCCCATGCACGAGGTAGACCAGACGACCGAACAGATGGTGCGCAGCGTGCTGGCGTACGCCGAGAACCGCCTGCGGATGAATCCGGTGCCGCTCGACAAGGGTGTGCTCGGAGTGGAGGAACTCAACGAACGCCTCGACGGACTGATCCGCGATACCCCGCGCTCGCCGGACGAGGTCCTCGGCACGTTCACCTCGGTGATCGCCCCGAGCGTCATCTCCGCCGACAGCCCGAGGTTCCTCGGCTTCATCCCGGCGGCACCGACCAAAGCCAGTCTGCTGTTCGACATGCTCGTCTCGTGCGCGTCGATACAGGGCATCTCATGGCTGGAGGCCTCCGGCGCGATCGCGGCGGAGAACAGTGTGCTGCGGGTGATTGCGCGCGAGGCCGGACTACCGCCGACCTCGGGAGGGTGCTTCGTGTCGGGCGGTTCGGCGGGCAACCTGTCCGCGCTGGCGGTGGCCCGCGAAACCGCCAAGTCGCGTGGTGCCACCGGGCGCCTGCGCGTGGTGGTGGGCTGCGACGCCCACTCGTCGATCGTCAACACCCTGCGGCTGCTGGAGATGGACGCGCTGGTCGTCGACACCCCCGATCACCGCCTGACCGCCGAGACGGTTCGGGCCGCCGTCGGCGACGACGAGCCGAATATCGCCGCCGTCGTGTGCACGTCGGGGACGACCAACGCCGGCATCATCGACGACCTCGCCGGTGTCGGCGCCCTGGCCGGGGAGCGAGGCTGGTGGTTCCACGTCGACGGCGCCTACGGCGGCTCGGGGATTTTCGCGCGCTCCCTGCGCCCGAAGTACAACGGCCTCGAACAGGCGGACTCGTTCATCCTCGACCCGCACAAGTGGCTGTTCACGCCGTTCGACTGCTGCGCGCTGCTCTACCGGGAACCGCAGCTGGCCCGGGCCACCCATACCCAGGACGCCTCGTATCTCGACGTCATCCACACCTCCGACGGCGAATGGAATCCGTCGGACTACGCCTACCACCTGACACGGCGGGCGCGTGGTCTGCCGCTGTGGTTCTCCATGGCGGTGTACGGGCTGGACGCGTACCGGGACGCCATCGAGGTGGCGGCGGAGCTGGCAAGCCGGACGGCGGCGCTGATCGACGATGAGCCGCACCTGGAGCTGATCCGCAAACCGGACCTGGGTGTGGTCCTGTTCCGGCGCCTGGGCTGGAAACCCGAGGACTACGACGCGTGGGCGCAGCGGCTGCACCACGACGGGGTGGCGTTCATTCCGCCGACGAAGTGGGAGGGCGAAACCGTCGGCCGGTTCGCGTTCCTGCACCCCGCCACCACGATGGAATTGGTGCGGGAGGTGTTGTCGCGCACCGAGTGACGGGCCGGGCGGGCCCGCCCGCCGGCTGCACTCAGCGGTACACCGGCACGGTGGCGAGTGCTTCGGCGACGCAGTCGCGCCACGTGCGGTCACCGTCGACGGTGTGGACCGCCGCCGCGCCGGTGAATGCGCTGGAGATGACGATGTCGGGATGGAGCGTGGCGAGCAGTTGCAGGCTGGCCGCCAGCTCGACGGGATCGCCCATGCCGGGGATGACATACGTCGACCAGCGGCCGTCGCCGTCGACGAAGGTGGTGTCGCCGACGAACAGGTAGGTCTCCCCGTGGACCCCCGGCACGAGATAGGACACGCTGCCGGGCGTATGACCCGGGGTCGGAATCGCTTCCACGCCGTTGGAGTCGACATGCCGGCTTCCGATCGCGACGTCGATATGGGCGTGCGCGCCGATCGTCAGCAACTCGGCCGCGCCGGCGTGCAGCCGTGCGCCGTACCGGTCGGCGATCCGGGCCAGCATGGGGCCGGCCTCGTCCTGATGGGACAGGTAGTGGTCGTCGACACCGCCCAGTTCGTCGATGGCACCGAAGTCGGCGTCGGTGGCGGGGCTGTAGAACATGACATTGCGTCCCGGCGGCGTCCAGAGATACGCGTGGGTGGTCAGGCCGGGGAACGGCGAATCGGTGCGGGTCTCCCAGAGGTCGGGACGGATCTGTCGGATGGTGTTCGTCGTCATGCCCCGAGTCTTGCGCCTCAACCATTGTTGAGGTCAAGGGCCGCCGGTCAGGCGTTGTCCTGGTGGTCCCAGACCGCGATCATGGCGTCGAGGATGTCCTCGGCGCGGCCCAGGCCGGCGAGGTGGCTTTCCCCGGGCAGGTGGTAGAGCACCGCGTCGGGCAGTGCGTCGACGACGTGGCGGCCGTGGGTGAACGGCACGATGTGATCGCGGTCGCCGTGCCACCACCGGACGGGCACTTTCACCTCATCGAGGCGGACCCCCAATCCCTGGCGAATACGACGACGTCGGCGAAAGGTGCGGCCAGTTGCCGGCGGCTGCCGTTGAGCAGGTCGTCGAGGAACATGGCCTTGAACTCGGGCCTGGTGAGCATGCGCCGGTCGGCCTCGGGGGACATGCGCGCGTAGAGGTCCAGTGCGGGCGAAGCGACCGGTCGGGCCAGCCGGATCAGCGCGCTCGCGGTCAGCCTGATGGGCAGGCCGGCGACCTCGAGCAGCGGTGCGACGACCGAGCCCAGTGCCATCGCGCCGCCGCCGACGGCGTCGGGTCCGCGGGCGGGCGCCACCCCGCCGAGCACACCGGCGGCGACCACCCGGTCGGGCATCGCCGCGGCGGCGGCCAGCGTGTAGGGCCCGCCGCCGGAGAGGCCGACGACGGCCATCTCGGCGATGCCGAGCGTGTCGGCGATGGTGCGGAGGTCGTCGGCGAAGGCCAGGACGTTCTCGTATTGATGGGGGGTGGATGAGCCGATACCGGGCCGGTCGACGCCGATCACGCGAATGTTGGTCATTTCGGCGTGAATTCGCGCTTCGGTGGGGATCTGGCGGCGGGCGCCCGGGGTGCCGTGCAGCCAGAAGACGGCCCGCCCCGACGGGTCGCCGAACTCGGCGAAACCGACCCTGCGGTCGCCGGCCACGGCGATGGTGCCCTCGAGCTTGGGGCGGGCGATAGCGACGGCCATACAGCGAGTCTCGCACGCCGCCGCCGCGGCGCCCGATGGGTCGGACTCAGGGGGACCGGGGGGACCTGCCGACCTCGTAGCCGGCGGGGAAGGACTTCTCGATCACGCGCAGCTGGTCGTTGGCTTTCGATTCGAGTTCCAGTACCACGCAGGTGTCGCCGAGCATCGTGGCTTCCAGCACGATGTAGTGCTGCCCGCCGCCGTTGACGTCGGTGATGGGGTCGCCCGAATGCAGCGCTTCCACCGGGACGAGTTCGTGGTCGTGCCGACCGTCGGTGTCTTGGTGTGCCTCCACGCCGCACACGGTAGGCGAAAATCGACCGGCGGACCGCTGTTTCGCAGTGCTCACCGAGGGGGCGCACCCACCGCGGCGACAGCAGCGGCGATCGCGGCGGCGGAGCGGTCGATGTCCTCGTCGGTGGTGGCCCAGTTCGAGACCGAGACGCGCACGACGTGGTCGCCGTTCCACACGCTGCCGCCCAGCCAACAGGTGCCATCCCGCTGGACCGCCGCCGCCGCGGCGCGGTTGGCGCCGTCCCCGCCGGGCAGGCGGACCAGAACCTGGTTGAGTACGACGTCGTTGAGCACCAGGGCGTCCGGGATGGCGGCCAGGTGCGCGGCCATGCGCCGGGCCTGGGCGCAGTTGCGTTCGACGAGTTCGGCGACGCCGGCGCGGCCGAGGCTGCGGATGGCGGCGTAGACCGGCACCGCACGTGCGCGACGCGAACTCTCCGGCACGTAGTTGGTGTTGTCCCGCTGCCCGGGGTCGGCGACCAGGTAGGGCCCGGCGAGCCCCATGGCGGCGCGGTGGGCATCGGGGTGCGCGACGATGGCCATCGCGCTGTCGTAGGGGACGTTGAGCCATTTGTGGGCGTCGACCGCCCACGAGTCGGCGCGTTCGGCGCCCGCGGTGAGGTAGGCGGTGGCCGGTGACGCGGCGGCCCACAGGCCGAAGGCGCCGTCGACGTGCAGCCACGCGTCGTGTTCGGCGCACAGCTCCGCGATCACGCCGAAGTCGTCGAACGCACCGGTGGAGACATTGCCGGCCTGGGCGCACACGATGGTCGGTCCTGCCGGCACCGCCAGCGCCGCGGCCAGTGCCGACGCGTCCATCCGGCCCTGGCTGTCGACGGGCAGCCGCACGGCCGTGTCGGCGCCGAGGCCGAGCAGGCGCAACGCGGTGTGGATGGTGACGTGCGCCTGCTCGCCGCAGATGATCCGGGGTGCGGGCGCCCCGACGAGGCCGTCGCTTTCGACGTCCCAGCCGACCCGGGCCAGCACGGTATGCCGGGCGGCGGCCAGGCAGGTGGTGTTGGCCGCCTGCCCTCCGGTGACGAATCCGACGCTGGCCGTCGCGGGCAGACCCAGCAGTTCCAGCACCCAGGCGGCTGCGATGTCCTCGACGGCCGCGGCGGCGGGGGACAGGGCATGGAATGCGGCGCACTGGTCCCACGCGGACACCAGCCAGTCCGCCGCCAGCGCCGCGGGCAGCGCGCCGCCGACGACGAATCCGAAGTGCCTCGGCCCCGCGCTGGCGACCAGACCCGGCTCCGCCCCCGCGGCGAGGGCGTCGATCACGGCGGCGGGATCCTCGCCGTGTTCGGGCAGTGGTCCGCCGAGGACGTCACGGACGGCGCCGGCGCCGGCGCTCGCGCCGACGCGGCGCTCGGGCAGGCTGGTCAGGTATCGCCGTGCGTGTGCGGCGGCGGCGCTCAGGGCTGCGGTGCGGTCCGGCATGCGCAGACCCTACGCGGCCCGGCCGGGTCTACTCCGCGGGCTCCGCCGCGCCGGCGGGTGTCGCGTCACCGGTCATCGCCAGCGCGGCCAGGACGTCGACGGTGGTGATGACCAGACCCCACCAGTACATCCACTTGATCGTCGGATCGGGTTGGGCCACAAAGTAAATGACGAGAAAGATCGGTCCGACGGCACCGAACGCGAACGTCATCGCCTGGAGCCGGAGATACCGCTTGAATGTCGACATCGTGTTCTCCGTTCCCGGTTGCCGGCCAGCATAACGCCAGCCAGACCGTTGCCCGATCTGTCGGGCGGCGGATAGCCTGCCGTCCATGGCCATCGACCCGAACACCACCGCCGTTGTGCTCATCGAGTACCAGAACGACTTCACGACCGAGGGCGGCGTCTTGCACGATGCGGTGGCGGAGGTGATGGAGAAGACCGGGATGCTCGCCCACACCCGCGATGTGGTGGCGGCCGCACGCGACGCGGGCGCGACCGTCATGCACACCCCGATCGCCTTCGCCGAGGGCTATGCCGAACTCACCAGCCATCCCTACGGGATCCTCAAGGGCGTCGTGGACGGCAATGCGTTCGTGAAGGGCTCCTGGGGCGCGGCGATCGTCGACGAACTGTCCCCGGCCGACGGCGACATCGTGGTCGAGGGCAAACGCGGTCTGGACGCGTTTGCCAGCACGAACCTGGATTTCATTCTCCGCAGTAAGGGCATTACGACCGTCGCGCTGGGCGGATTCCTGACGAACTGTTGCGTCGAGTCGACGATGCGCAGCGCCTACGAGAACGGCTACCGGGTCATCACCCTCAGCGACTGTGTGGCCGCGACATCCGTCGAAGAGCACGACAACGCACTCAAGTACGACTACCCGATGTTCTCCCATCCGATGACCTCCGGCGAGTTCGTCCGGGAGCTGGCCTCGCCGTAGACGAACCCGGCTCGTCGCAGCCCGGCGCGGCGCGGGCGGGATTGCCCCTGATGTGATGCAGCAAACGCTGCAACGGCGGGGCGCACACCGCGCGACTGGTGTTTGATGAACGGGCGACGCACGACTGGACAGATACCACCAGGCGTACGGTCGTAGGGGTGCGAACGGCGACGACGGGGGTTGATGCGGCGATGCGGTCGGCGACCGGGCGGGTCCCCGGCGAGGGCGGGCGGCCGGGCCGCGAATGAGCCCCAGCCTGGACACCGTCGTCCTGACCGCCGCCGCCGATCTGATGGCCGCCACCAAGTCGGATTCCGTCGCCGTCAGCCAGCGAGTGCTCGCCCACCTCGTCGACCAACTGGGCATCGACATCGGCTTCCTGCGCCACAACGACCATGCAATGGGCACCACCACGCTCGTCGCGCAGTGGCCGCCGCGGGATTTCGTACCCGACCCCGACCCGATCGGGGTCGTGCGGTTCGCCGAGGCGGACGCCATCTTCGCAATGGCCGAACACCTCAAGGCGCCGGCAGTGCTGCGGCCGGCGCCGGAGAACGAACCCTTCCAGCAACGGATCCAAGCGGCCACCGGCCTCGCCCCGGTCTCACTGGCCTGCGTGCCGCTGTTGTCGGGCGTTGTGACCACGGGTGTGCTGGGGTTCGTGAAGTTCGGCGACCGGGACTGGACCGACACCGAGCTGAATCCCCTGCAGACGATCGCGGCCCTGTTCGCCCAGCTGCAGGCGCGTCTGGCCGCCGAGGAGCAGGTCGAGTTCCTCACCGACGATCTCACCGGCCTCCCGCACCGCCGCGCGCTGACCGCCCATCTCGACGAGAGGTTGCGGGCGGGCCGGCCGGGCCCGGTGTCGGTGCTCTACCTCGACCTGGACCGGCTCAAGGCCATCAACGACTATCTCGGGCATGACGCGGGCGACTGGTTCATCCGTGAGTTCGCCCGCCGGCTGCGCGAGGAGGTCGAGGCCGAGGCGGTCGTCGCCCGTGTCGGCGGCGACGAATTCGTCGTCGTCCCCGCCCGACCGATGGACACCGAATCCGTCAAACGTTTCGCCGGCAATCTGCAGCACCGCCTGCACGAACACGTGGTCATCGACTCGGCGGTGTTGGCCCGGACGGTCAGCATCGGCGCCGCCGTGGGGATCCCCGGCCGCGACAGCACATCGGATCTGTTGCACCGCGCCGATCGGGCGGGACTGGCGGCCAAGCGGTCCGGCCGCTCCAAGGTCGCGGTGCTCGGCGGCGAGTCCGCCGACGGGGACAAGGCGGCCGACGAGCTGGCACGCCACCTGGCCGAAGGTCTCGACAACGACGACGGCGCGCTGGTGTTGCACTACCTGCCCGAGGTCGATCTCGCCACCGGGCAGATCCTCGGTGTGGAGGCGCTGGCGCGCTGGCAACACCCGACCCGCGGTCTGCTGCAGCCGGCGTCGTTCCTGGGGGTCGCGGAATCGATCAACCGGGCGGCCACGCTGGGCCGCCTGGTCAACCGTACGGCGTGCGCGGACCTGAGGAGTTGGCGTTCACACGGGGTCGGATACGACGCCGTGCTGTCGATCAACATCTCGCCGGTGCAACTGCTCTCGGCCAGTTTCGTGGAATCGGTGGCCGACACCATCGAGGCGTTCGGTATCCCGCCGGGTTCGGTGTGCCTGGACGTCAAGGAGAGCGTGGCGGTGCTCGATATCGAGACCACCCGTAAAACCCTTGCGGGACTGCATAACTTGGGGATTCAACTCGCGATCGACGACTTCGGCACGGGGTTCAGCGGTTTCACCCAGCTCAAGTCGCTGCCGGTGGACACCGTCAAGATCGACAGGCATATCGTCAGCGACATCGTCGACGATTCCGGCAACCTGGCGATCGTGCGGGCGGTGCTGGCGCTGGCGGACGCGTTCGGCCTCGAGGTGGTGGCCGAAGGTGTCGAGACCGCGGCCGCCGCCCGGTGCCTGCTCGATCTGGGTTGCCGGCGGGCGCAGGGATTTCTGCTGTCCCCGCCGGTGGAAGCGCGGACGGCCGAACGTCTGCTCACCGTGCGCCACCTGCCGGTGGATCTCACGTCGCCCTGACTCGGCGCCTCGGGCGGGGTCACGCCGAAACGACGACGACCAGTTCGTGGCCCGTCCGCTCGATCCGCATCCCGGCGCGGCGGGCGATCGCCGCCACCGCAGCCGGATCGGCGGGTTCTGACCTCGTCGCGGCCAGCGCCCGCGCGAGCCTGCCCTTGTGCGCCTTGTTGAAATGGCTGACCACGCTGCGGTGGCCGTCCGGACGTTCGGAGACGACGTCGACCCGGACCGCACCCGGCAGTCTGCCGAGCGCCGCGTACGGCCCGGATCTCAGGTCGACGACCAACTCCCCGGCAGCGATTCGCGACAGCACCGGTTCGAGCAGCGGGCGCCATCGCGAGGCGAGGGTGGGGCGTCCCGGCAGTCTGGACGTCCCCGACAGCCGATAGGGCGGCACCGGGTCGCCGGCGCCCAACAACCCGAACAGTGCCGAACAGATGACCAGCCGGGTGCCGGCCCTGGCGGCTTCGGCGGCACGCAAGGACGTCACATCCAGCGCGTCGTAGAGCACCCCGGTGTAGAGGTTGACGGCGGGCTGCGTCGGGGCGTCTCGAAGTGCGGCGTTGCGGTCGATCTCGGCGTCCTGCGCCGGTGTCAGGCCCAGGGCGGTCCGGCTCGCGGTCCGGTCGACGGCCAGCGTGACCAGTTCGCCGACCAGCGCGGCGCGCAGCGGGGAGAGCTCGGGGAAGCTCAGCGCATCCAGGCGCAGCGGAGGGCCGTCGCCGGCGGCGCGTTTGGTCTCCGAGGGCGGTAGCAGCACGATCACGCTGACACGCTAGTGCCCGGCCACGGCGCCGCCGTTCGGGAGTCGGCTTACGGGATGATCTTCTGTGCCCGGAAGTCGTCGAAGATCTGGCGGAACATGTTCTCGGTGTCGACGAACTCGTGGAAGCCGGCCCGGCGGATCTTGGACGAGTCGGCGAAGAAGTCGTAGTCGTAGCCCAGTACGTGGTCACCGAACCACCACGTCGACACGGCGTCGTAACTGTGTTTCAACCCGTACCTGGTCGTCATCTGCTCCCACAGCTGCCGATGGCCGGGCATGGACTCATCGAGCGAGAAGTGAATGGGGTCACCGACTTCCATGTCGAAGTAGTCGGCGATAGCGCGCCACATCCTGGTCCATCGGAACAGGTCGCCGTTGGCGATGTTGTATTCGTCGCCTCCGGTGCGGGGATTGGTGGCCGCCCAGACTGTGGCCTTGGCCAACAACGCGGCGTCGGTCATCTCCATGAGGGTGTCGTAGGCGCCCGGCTTGCCCGGGAAGCGCAGCGGCACCCCGAGCTCCTTCGAGATGGATGCGTACACGGCGATGACCAACGCCAGGTTCATCGGTGTGCCGATCGATGATCCGCCCACGGCGGACGGCCGGATCGCCGACCAGGTCCAGGTCTTGCCGCGCTGGCGTTCGACGATGAACTTCTGCTGCTCGACGTTGTATTCGGGCGAGGCATGGGTGCCGTCGGATTCGCGCGCCGGTGTCGTGAACTGCCCGAGGTGGGCGCCGTACACCTTGTATCCCTGCATCAAGCTGATGTGCTGGAGGTTGGCCGCCACCGGTTCGATGATGTCGACGACGTTGACCAGCAGCGCCAGGTTGGGGGCGACCATCTCGGCCCAGTTGGCGCGCTCGATGAATCCGGCGAAGAAGATGTGGGTCACCTCGCGCAGGTCCTGCAAGGCGGCACGGCTGGCCTCGATGTCGAGCAGTTCGACGGAGATGTGGCGGGTGTCGGCACTGTCGGTGCCGCCGCGACGAGACAGGCCGATGATCTGCCAGTCGCCCTGGGATTGCAGTTCTTCGACGAGTTTCGTGCCGACGACGCCGGTGGCGCCGACGACCAGGGCGGTCTTGTGGTGAGCGGACATTGTCGTGGTTTCTTTCAGGTTGTCGGTGTCGATCGGGGGCGTGGGGCTGGTCGGTGCGGGTGACAGCTCAGTCTCCTCAATTGTTATCGCTAGCTGGTCTGAACCAGGAACCTTCAATAGATCGATGGTATTCCCTCATGCCGGTACCGTTGTCGATGCAGGAACCTGACTTGAGGAAGGGCCGCCATGGCGACCGCCGAACGCCGCCACGACGACGTCGCCGTGGGCGACCCAGAATCCGTGGGTGCGCTGGCCTATCGGCTCAAATTGCTCGACAACGCCCTCGTGGCGCGGAAATCGGCGGCCGTGCGGGCGCTGGACCTGACGGAGTCGCAATGCAAGGTGCTCACGTTGCTGGCCGACGGCGTACCGAAGTCGGCGACACACCTTGCCCGCGAAGCACTCGTCACCTCGCAGACCATGACCGGCATCGTCAAGAACCTCGAGGTCAAGGGGTTGGTGACGCGCCATCCCTCACCCGATCACGCGCGAGTCATGCTCATCTCGCTGACCGAAGCCGGCGTGACCCGCGCCGACCAGGCGCACAAGCTGGCGCGACACGTGGAGACCGCGTTGCGAGAAGCCATGTCGGACAAGACCTACCAGCGGTTGCTCCACCTGCTCGAGCAGGCCGTGGCACTCGCCCCCGATCTGAACATCGACGACTGAGCCACGTCGCCGATGTCCGGCGCACGGCCCGCACGCTGCCGCCGCCCGTGGGTTCAGCCTTGCGGATGCCCGCGGTGCACCGACACCGCGTAGTCTCCGCCGTCGTAGGGCGCGCGGTCCCACGTGGACCAGCGATGCACCAGCCGCAGGCCTGCGGTCTGCGCGAGCCGATCGTAGGTGGGCAGCGGGAGCCGGTCGGAGCGGACCGAGAACCCGGCGACCAGCAGGCCGGCCGGGACCAGCCGGTCGTACAACCCGGCGAGCACCTGGGCTTCGGTGCCGGGGTCGAGGAAGATCATCACGTTTCCGGCCAGCAGGATGAGGTCGAACGGATCGTCCGGGATGCTCAGGCGGGCCAGGTCCGCCTCGATCCACCGCAGCGTCGGGGCCTTGGCCTGTGCGGCGGTGAGCATGCCCGCGTCGGCGTCGACGCCGACGACCTGCACCCCGCGTGCCGCCAGTTCGATCGCCACCCGGCCCGTACCGCAGCCCGCGTCCAGAACGCGCTGTCCGCCCGTCTCGCGCAGCAACTGCTCGACGAGATCCGCTTCGCCGTGGACATTCTGGCCCGCCGCGGCCAGATCCCGCCAGCGCGCGTCGTAGTCCTCACCTCTTGGCGCACTGCTTCGCTGCCAGCGGGTCTCCATGCTCGTCACCTCCCGTCGATTGCGGCCAGTCTATGAGCCGGTCAGCGATGCGCCAGCAGGAGGGGAACGGACTGTTCGGCGCTGGTCAGCGAGCCGTGGTGGCCGATGAACGACGATTCCAGCGGTTCGGCTGCGCGGCGCACCAACGCCGCGGCACCCCGGGCGGCGGCCACCACGTCGCCGATCCGTGCCGCTACCGCGTCCTCGACCCGCGGCCCGAACCACCCGGCGGCGATGGCCTCGTCGCGGGACAACACCCAGGCGCGTTCGGCCAGGGTGTCCCGCCACGCCGACAGCACCGCGGCCGCGGCGCCCGGGCGGGCATAGACATGGCGGGCCCGCGGTTCGCCGCCGATCTCCGCGACGCCGTCGCAGAGTGCGCCGCAGCCGTCGACGTCCACGGTGTCGGAGGGTTCGACGGTCACCATGCCGTGGTCGGCCACCACCGCGAGCAGGCCGCCGCGCGGCAACCCGTCCACCACCGATTCGACGAGGCGGTCCACCTGCCGCAGCTGCATGCGCCAGGCGGGCGAGCCCGGGCCGTGCAGATGTCCGAGGAGATCCAGTTCGCCGTGGTAGCCGTAGCAGAAGCCCCCGCCGGCGAGCGCGGTGCGCACACAGGCGCCCAGGTCTCCCAGGGCGTGGACCCCGACATAGCGGCCGCCGCGCAGTACGGCACGGGTCAGCCCGGAGCCGGCGAATTCCGCCCCGGAGATCACGCTCACCGCGGCACCGGCGGCCGCGGCCCGTTCGAAGGTGGTGGGGATCGGCTGAACCTGCTCGGGCGGTTGCGCATCCCGCAGATCCTCACCCCAGGGGTGGGGGCGCCACCGCAGGGCGTTGACGACACCGGAGCCGGGAAGCCGAAACGAATACCCGACCATTCCGTGCTCACCGGAGCGGCGACCGGTGCCGATGGCGGCCAGGCCGGCCGCGGTGGTGGACGGAAACCCGGCCTGCAGGGTGCGCCCGGCGCGCAGGCCAGCCAGCACGGGTGCATCGTCGGCGAAGGTGTCCAGCAGTTCGGCGCCCAGACCGTCGATCAGCAGGACGCACGCACCCCGCACGCCGTCGGGCACGCCGATGCGTGGTGCGAAACCGGCGACGCCCATCGCCGCGAGCACCGACGGCACGACGTCGGCCAGATGCGCGGCGTGCGGGTCGGGTCGAGGTGGCTCCACCGTCCCAGGCTGCCACATCGGCTAAGGTGGCACGCCGGCGTTCACCGGACAGGGAGACGTATATGCAGATCCGTCGCAGACTCGTCGAACCGGACGGCCTGCGGGCCGAAATCCGCCCGCACGACGGTGCCGACTGGCAGGCCGTCGACAGTGCCACCGCGCTGGGATACGTCTCGCCGTTCACCGCGGCGTTCGAGGCCGATCATGCCCGCAACGCGGGCGCCGTGGACGGTGGTGTCGTTCTTCCGTTCCAGCCCTTGTCGTTTCGCGACTTCATGTTGTTCGAGCAACACAACATCGATGCGAGCAGGGGCTACGCCAGGCGATTTCTGCCGACGGCGGCACGCCTGGCCTCGGCCGTGGAGTTCGTGACGCGTCGGCCGCCGCGGGCGTTTCGGCCCGCACCGCTGTGGTACCGGCAGCCGATCTATTACATGAGTAACGCGGCGACGTTCGCACCGAGCGGAGCGGCCATCGCCTTCCCGGCGTATTCGCAAGCGCTGGACTACGAACTGGAGTTGGGCTTCGTCCTGAAGCAGTCCCTGCGCGACGCGAGCCCGGAGGCCGCCGAGCGGGCCATCGGCGCCTTCGTGGCGATCTGCGACTTCAGCGCCCGCGATGTCCAGATCGCGGAAATGCGAAGCGGTTTCGGCCCGCAGAAGTCCAAGCATTTCGCCGCGTCGATGTCACAGACCGCGGTGACCGCAGACGAGGTGCTGCACCGCTGGCGGTCGCTGGCTGCCACGGTGACCATCAACGGCGAGGTGGTGGCCCGCCCGGTGGCCGAATCAGCCCGCTACCGTCTGGGTGAGGTGCTCGCCCACGCTTCGGCGGGCGAAACGCTCTATCCCGGCGAGCTTTTCGGCACGGGCACCTTCGTCGGGGGCAGCGGTATGGAGATCGGGCGCTGGCTGCGAAAAGGCGACCGTCTGGAACTCGCGATCGAGGGTGTGGGCCGCATCGAACATGCCATTCGTTGACACGGCCGGTGTTTCAGAGCACCGCGCCGGCGGCTCTGCGGGTACGCCGGCCCGTCGTCGCGCCGACCGCGGCGGCGATCAGGCACGCCAGCGCGACCGCGTAGGCGAACCAGGGGAACACCGCCGCCAGTGACCAGCGTGTCGCGGCCCAGCCGGCCACGATCGTGGGTACGGCCATGGCCCCATAGGCGAGCAGGTAGTACGCCGACATCGTTTCGCCGCGCCGCCCGGTCGGGACGACGTCGGACAGGTGCCGCAGTGAACCCCCGAATCCCAGACCGAAGGTGGCGCCGAGAGCGGCCGCCGCCACGAACACCAACGGCCACAGGTGGGTGACCAGGACGGGCACCGTCAGCAGCAGCGACACCGCCATTCCCACGTCGCCGATGATGGCGGCACGCCGGGCCGGGATGCGGGTGGCGCACATCTGCGCGAGCGCCGCGGCGAACGCCGTGGTCGCGACGACACCGCCGCCGAATACGAGGTTGTCGACATGGGTCTGCCGCGCGGCCAGCGTCGGGTACAGCGACAGCAGTACGCCGAGCACCGACCACGCCGCCATCGCGCCGAGCGCGGCGAACCAGAAGTCGGTCCTGATCTCCTGGGGAACCCGGGGTTTGGTGATCCGGATGGCGCCGCCGGAACGGTTCGCATGGGTTTCCTTCAGCGCGAGCACCGCGATCCCGACCAATACGCACATCGCGGCGACGACCGCGTACGGGGTCCGCATGGGGTGCGGGGCGTACTGGGCGAGCAGGGCCGAGCCGAGTACGGCGACCGTCATCCCGATGTTGAAACTCACCCCGCTGAGCTGACCGGTTCGGATGCCATGGTGGGGACGCAGGTCGAGCAGGGCGGCCGCGGCGGCGACGACGATCGAACCGACCGCGGCCCCGTGGATCGCCCGGGCCACCAGCAGCAGGGCCATGCCGTCGGCGATCAGGAACACCCCGAGTCCGACGATCATCGCCACGACGGCACCGAGCAGGACCGGTTTGCGGCCGACGACGTCGGAGATCTTGCCCGCGACCAGGACGGCACCGAGCGCGGCGAGGGCGTAGACGGCGAACACGATGGTCGTCGACAACGGGGACAGGTGCCAGACCGTTTCGTACATCCCGTACAGCGGCGCGGGCAGCCCCGACACTCCCAGCGCGACGCCGCAGAGCACCAGGAGCAGGGGATAGGCCCAGCGCTGTGTGCTCTCGTCGCGAGCGGCCGCGGTGGACACCATAGATTTCTCCCGTGGGGTAAGTTCGATGAAGATCAAACCGAGTCGAGCATATACGCGGGTTTGATCCTCATCAAACTTGATTGTGGAGGACACACGGCGATGACGGGACCGGGCACGGGCGCGGCGGAACGCGTCCAGCTGCACCAGGTCCTTTCGGCCCTCCAGGACCCGGTGCGTCTGGAGATGGTGCGCCGACTGAGCAACGCGGGCGTCCCGCTGCAATGCGCAGCCCTCTACGACGGCATCAACAAGTCGACCGCGACCCATCACTTCAAAATCCTGCGCGAAGCGGGCCTCATCGAGCGGCAGATCACCGACGGGCTGACGCATCAGCGGCTGCGCACCGACGCGATCGATGCCGAGATTCCCGGATTGCTGGCGTCCATCGTCACACGGGCCAACGAAGAGGCCGGATTGTAGCCGGTCGGCGGCCATCGCACTGCCGAACGGCCGGACCGCTATGCTCTGGACGGCAAACCGGCGTGACCGCATGACCCCGGTGATCGGCACGCGACGAGCCCGAGGAATCAGCGTGCAGACCACAACGCATCACCCCGACCGCGTGCGCCCCGCCGATCGGCAGGTCCGAGACGACCTCGCCGGCCTGCGCGGCATCGCGATCGCTCTGGTGGTCGTCTTCCACGTCTGGTTCGGCCGGGTGTCCGGCGGTGTCGACGTCTTCCTCGTGTTGTCGGGGTTCTTCCTCGGCGCCCGGCTGCTGCGCCTCACCGGCGAGGGCGAGCCGATCTCACTGACCACCGAACTGGTCCGGCTGGCCCGCCGGCTGCTGCCCGCGTTGGTCCTGGTCCTGGCCGTATCCGCCGTCCTGACCGTATTGATCCAGCCGCAGACGCGGTGGGAGGCGTTCGCCGACCAGAGCCTGGCCAGCATGGGGTACTTCCAGAACTGGCACCTCGCCGCCACCGCGGCCGACTACGCACGGGCCGGCGAGGCCGTCAGCCCGCTGCAGCACCTGTGGTCGATGTCGGTGCAGGGTCAGGTCTTCGTCGCACTGCTGGTGGTGACGGCGCTTACCGTGTTCGCCGCCCGACGGCTGCCAGCCACCCGGCGTCGCGGTGTCATCGTCGCCGTGGCGGCAGTCGTCATGGTGGCGTCCTTCGGGTACGCGAACGTCGCCCACACCACCGACCAGACCAGCGCCTACTACGACACCTTCGCCAGGGCGTGGGAACTGTTGGCGGGCGTCGTCGTCGCGGCGGTCATCGCCCGGATCCGGATGCCGTATCTGCTGCGCGTGGCCGCCGCGTCCGCGGGCCTGGCCGCGATTCTGCTCTGCGGGGCCCTGATCGACGGAGCCCGCGAGTATCCCGCCGCGTGGGCGCTCGTGCCCGTCGGTGCGACCGTGCTCATCATCCTCAGCGGGGCGGGCGCGGCGCACGACGGCTCGGCGACGGGCTCCGCGGGGCCGCACCGGCTGCTCGCCGCGGCACCGCTGGTGACCTTGGGGGGTCTCGCCTACGCGCTCTACCTGTGGCACTGGCCGCTGCTCATCTTCTGGCTGGCGCTGGGCGACCGCGGTTCGGCCGGATTCGTCGACGGCGCGATGGTTGTCGCGGTGTCCCTGGCGGCGGCGTTCGCCACCCACCGGTTCGTCGAGGAACCGTTGCGCGCACCCGGGCGGCGACCACCGGCGCATGCGCTGCCGCCGCGGGCGCGGCGCCCCGTCGCGCTACTCGGGTCGACGCTGGTCCTCGTCTCGGTGGCCCTGGCGGTGACCTCGTTCGGCTGGCGCGAGCACGTCAATGTGGTGCGGGCCAGCGGGGCGGAGTTGCTCAACTTGTCCGAACGCGACTATCCGGGCGGGCGGGCCCTGGCCGGGCAGCTACGGGTGGCCAAGCTGCCGATGCGGCCCACCGTTCTCGAGGCGAGCCAGGATCTGCCGCTGACCACCGTCGACGGGTGCATCACCAATTTCACCAGCACCGAACTGATCGTGTGCACCTACGGCGACCCGCGTGCCGGCAGGACGATCGCCCTGGCCGGCGGCTCGCACTCCGAGCACTGGATCACCGCCCTGGACATGCTCGGGCGCCAACACGGCTTCAAGGTGACTACCTACCTCAAGATGGGCTGCCCGCTGAGCACCGCCGAGCAACCGGTCATCGCCGGCTCCCTCAAGCCCTACCCGGAGTGCCGCAGCTGGTTGGACCACGCCGTCGGGACGCTGATCGCCGATGCTCCCGACTACGTGTTCACCACGACGACGCGGCCCTACATCGACGCACCGGGGGATTTCGTACCCGACAACTACCTCGGAATCTGGGATGAGCTGGCAGCCAACGGCATACCCATCCTGGGCATCCGCGACACCCCGTGGATGTTCAGCAACGGCACGCTGTTCTCACCGGCGGATTGCCTGGCCGGCGGCGGGGATGCCGAAAACTGCGGGCTGCCCCGCAGCGAGGCGCTCGCCGAACGCAACCCGACGCTGGAGTACCTGTCGCGCTACCCGTCGCTGGCCGCGCTCGACCTCAGCGACGCGTTGTGCCGGACCGACGTGTGCCGGGCCGTCGAGGGCAACGTGCTCGTCTACCACGACTCCCACCACCTGTCGGCGACGTACGTCCGGTCACTGGCCGACGAACTCGCGCGGCAGCTTTCCGCGGCCACCGTATGGTGGTAGCCGCCGGCGGATCAGGCCGGCTTCTTGAACAGCGGTAGCAGCAGACTGCGCCAGGCCGCGTTCCAATCCGCCAACTGATGCAGCGCGGCAGGCACCGAGGACGCAGTGGCGGGCAGGTCCTCGGCCACGCACAGCGCCAGCACCTCGACCATCGCATCGGTGGCCACGAGCAGCCACGGCACCCGGATCGCGGCGCAGTGCTCGTCGATGACGCCGATCAGCTCGAGGCCGCGCGTCGTTCGGATATGCACGCCGCAGATGTCGAGCACGATCGGGGTTTCGGGCAGCAGGAACCGCCTGACGCACGCCGTCACATCGTCGACATTCGCTTCGGTGACCTCGCCGTACACGCTGACCACGGTGGCCAGATGCCGCGCTTGGGCCCGGATTCGCGCGGTACCGCATTCGATCACCGGGGCGCCCCGGCGCGGCAGCAGGGGAGTGGGTGTGGCGATCGTCGCGGTGGTCATGTGCGGCCTCGTCTCCGTGGCGTCGTGCGATGGACCTCGAACTGCACGCCAGGCTATGCGGTGAATCTAAGGTGTCCGCGTGCACCATCTAACACTTTGGTGAGAACCGGTATTCGCCGTGTTCAGCACCCACCGGGGGCGCCGGCGATAACACCCCTAGCGCTGGGCGCCTACGAGAGTTACTGACCGGTAAGGGAATTCGCTCCCGTCCGCCCATGGCGGCCGCGGCCACGCCGGGAGCTCCGCCGCTTCGACCGATGGCTCCGTCAAACAAGCTGTGCTGCAGCACTATTCGGCGTCACGCGGCTACCGTCATCACGCCGCCACGCGGTGCGCGTACCGTCGAGTTCGTATGGGAGAGGACCCAAGGGTGCGCCGGCGCACCGCGGTGATCGCGGTGACGCTGGTCACGGCTGTCGGCGCGCTGACCCAGTGTGCCGCCCGGCCGGTCGCCACCGAGCCCGCCACCACGCCGGTCACGACCTCGCCGGCACCGACCACCACATCCACCAGCCCCGTCACCACGAGCGCCGCGCCACCGCAGGCAGCACGTGCGGCCGAGGTCGCCGCGGTGAGCACCGCCGATCTCGGCGCCAGCTGGCGTCCGGGGTGCCCCATCGACCCTGCCCAGCTGCGACGGGTCGACCTCGACTACATCGGATTCGACGGGCAGACCCAACGAGGCAGCCTGATCGTCAACGCGGAGCTGGTAGGGCCGGTGATCGACGTCTTCGAGGAGCTCTACCGGCTGCGGTACCCCATCGAGAAGATGCGCACGGTGGAGCAATACCGCGACGCCGACGACGAGCTGTCCATGGCCGACAACAACACGTCGGCATTCAACTGCCGCGACATTCCCGGGACGGGGTGCTGGTCCTGGCACGCCTCAGGACGCGCCATCGACATCAACCCGCTGCTCAACCCCTACATCGATGCCCGCGGCGGATTCCAGCCCGCCAATGCCGGACCGTATCTCGACCGGACCCGGGCCGATCCGGGACTGCTGCACGACGGCGACCCCGCGGTCCTGGCGTTCACCGACCGCGGCTGGCGCTGGGGCGGGCACTGGCGAACGCCGATCGACTACCAGCACTTCGAACTGCCCTGAGCGGCGGGCCTCACCCCTGCGGCAGGCGCACCACCTGGACGAAGAACTCGTCGATCTGGCGCACCGCGCCCATGAACTGGTCCAGGTCCACCGGTTTGGTCACGTAGGCATTGGCGTGCAGTTTATAGCTGCGCAAGATGTCCTCTTCGGCCGACGACGTGGTGAGCACGACCACCGGGATGTGGCACAGGTCGGGATCGGATTTGATCTTCTCCAGCAGCTGGCGCCCATCGTATTTGGGCAGGTTCAGGTCGAGCAGCACGAGGTCGGGCCGCGGCGCACCCTCGTAGTCTCCCCGCCGGTAGAGGAAGTCCAGCCCCTCCTCCCCGTCACGCGCGACATGCAGGGTGTTGTTGATCTTGTTGTGTTCGAAGGCCTCCCTGGTGATCAATTCGTCACCGGGGTCGTCCTCGATCAGCAGGACGTCGATCGCGCGGCTGCCTGATGTCATCGTTGAGCTCCTTCCAGAACCGCCCTCGGCGTCTCGTCGACGTTCGCGGGCAGAGTGAAGCGGAATCGCGTTCCGCCGGTATAGGACGTGTCGATCCAGATGAGTCCGCCGTGGTACTCGACGATCTTCTTGCACAGCGCCAGGCCGATGCCGGTGCCGGCATAGGCGTCGCGGCCGTGCAGGCGCTGGAAGATCACGAAGACCTTGTCGACGAACTCTTCGGCGATCCCGATGCCGTTGTCGGACAGGGTGAACACCCACTGGCCGTCACGGTCGCCCGTACCGGGTTCGCAGTCGACGAGGATCCTCGGCGCGACACCGTCGCGACGGAATTTCACCGCATTGCCGATGAGGTTCTGCCACAACATGCCCAGCAGGGTGGGATCGCCGACGACGTGGGGCAGACCCCCGGCCGGCCGGATGATTTCGGCATGCGACTCCTCGACGGTGGTCGCGAGGTTGGCCAGCGCACCATCGACGGCGGCGTCGAGGTCGACATCGGCCTGCGTGACGTTGAGCCTGCCGACCCGGGAGAACGCCAGCAGGTCGTTGATCAGCACCTGCATGCGTTTGGCCCCGTCGACCGCGAACCCGATGTACTCGGCGCCGCGGTCGTCGAGTTTGTCGCCGTAGCGCTTCTCCA
This sequence comes from Actinomycetota bacterium, assembly GCA_018268465.1. Classification (GTDB taxonomy): domain Bacteria; phylum Actinomycetota; class Actinomycetes; order Mycobacteriales; family Mycobacteriaceae; genus Mycobacterium. The sequence goes on along the minus strand of JAFDWN010000033.1, from coordinate 115,551 downwards.
GCAGCTGGCAGAACGCGGTCACCTTCCGCAACGGCTCCTGCAGGTCGTGTGAGGCGACATAGGCGAATTGCTCGAGTTCGGCATTGGAGCGCCGTAACTCGATCGCCTGCTCGTCGAGAATGTCGGCCTGGTCGAGCAGGCGCCGCTGGGCCATCTGGGATTCATCCAATGCGGTCACGATGCGCTGCCGCATATCCTCCACGTCGGTGGCGATAGCCCGGATGTCCTTTGGCCCCCGAGGCTGTATCCGCGCGCCGAAGTTGCCCTGGGTGATGCGCCGGCAGGACGCGGCCAGCGCGGACAGCGGCCGGGTGACGGCACTTCTGACCAGGATCGCCAGCAGGATCGCCGTGGCGAAGAACGCCACCTCCACCACGATCAGGACGCCGTCCCGCCACGCCTGCACACGTTCCAGTTCGTCGACCGCCACCGCGCGCGCGGCGACCAGATCCGCGTTCTGGCGATCGAAAAGCGCTCGGATACGGTCGAATTCGACTTTGCCCTGTTCGACGAGCTCGTTGTTCGCCACCCCTGGCCTGCCCGGCACCACATCTGCGATGAGGGGCTCGGCGTAGGTTTCCCGCCACACCCGGCCGGCCTCCTCGATGCGGTCCAGGTCGGCCGTCAGGGCCGGGTTGTGGCCGAGCTGCTGCCGGAAGTTCTCCATCGCCTGGCGTTCGGCGCGCTGCCCGTCGGTGTAGGGCGCGAGGAATTGCGGGTCCGCGGCGAGCACGTAGCCGCGCAGTGCCGTCTCCTGGTCGCGCAGCGCCGCCTGCACCTGGTAGGCGGAGACCCGCGCCGGCTGGATCTGCTCGATGAGCTGCTGGGTGACCCTGTCGGTGCGATGGAGCAGCACCCCGGCCACGATCGCGCCGGCCAGCACCACCGCACCCATCACGGACAGCACGACCGTCAGCCAGCCCTGAACCGTCAGTCGCGAACCACGGCTTCGCCGCGCGGCGCCGGTCACACCCGCATCCGCTCCACCCGCACCACGGCGATGTCGTCGGTCAGCCCGCCGTGGGCCTGCGCGAGTCTCTCGGCCCCGTCGATGAGGGCATCCACGAACTCCGCACCGGGCAGATGGGCGTAGCGGCCGGCGAGTTCGAGCAGGCCCTGTTCGCCGAGCCGTTCATTGCCCCGGCCGGAATGCCCTTCGAAGAGGCCGTCGGTCAGCAGCACCAGGCCGGCGCCGACGGGTAGCGCCACCCGGTCGGCGACCCACTCACCGGTGTGCAGGCCCAGCGCCGGGGCACCGGGCGGCTCGACCCACTCCACGGCGCCGCCGTGGTGCAGCAGCATCCCCGGATGGCCGGCGCGGACCGCGGTGATCAGCGGCCCCTCGGGCGGAATCGCCAGCGACATCACCGTCGCGAAGATGCCGGGCCCCGCACGTTCGGCCCGCAGGATCCGGTCCAACTCGCGCATCCGCTGCGGGCCGCGCAGCCCGGCAAACGTCAGTGCGCGCCAGGCGATGCGCAACGCGACACCGAGGGCCGCCTCGTCGGCCCCGTGTCCGGCGACGTCACCGATCATCACGTGCACAGTGCGGTCGGGGGTCTGGATGAAGTCGTAGAAGTCGCCACCGAGCAGGGCGTTCTCCCGGCTCGGCCGATACCGGGTGACGATTTCGACACCGGGGTCGTCCAGTAGCAGGGGAGAGGGCAGCAGACCGCGCTCCAGGCGGGCGTTCTCCACGGCCCGCAGCCTGGTCGCCTGCAGGTCGACGGCGGTCAGTTCGGCGCGTTTCCGCTCGATCGCGTACAGCAGTGCGCGGCGGAGCACGTCGGCTTCGACACGACCCTTGACCAGGTAGTCCTGGGCACCCGACGCGAGGGCGGCGACCCCGAAGTGCTCGTCGCTGAGACCGGTCAGCACCACGATCGGCGTCGTCGCGTCCTGTTTGGCCACGCGGGCGACGGCGTCCACGTCGGTGGCGTCGGGGAGGTGCATATCCAGCAGCACACAGTCGGGACGGCGAGCGGCCAGTTCGCGTTCCGCGGCGGCCATGGTCTGCACCCACACCAGGCGGATGTCGACGGCGGCCTCGGCGATCAGCTCCTCCACCAGCAGGGCGTCCCCGCGGTCGTCCTCGACCAGCAAGACGTTCAGCGGCCCGGCACCCGGTTCACGGATGCGGGCCGAATCGAGCGGAACCGCGAGCTCGGGATCGTGCGGCGCACGCATCGGCAACACGTCCTTCGGCTCTGATCATCCCCTCGCGCCGACCCTGGTCGGGGCACGACCTTCCGACAATACCCAGGACGCGCCCATTCCAATCCGCCATCGTGTCGAGCGCACCGGCGGGCTCCGCGCGGCCGGCCTACCCGGCGCCGCCGGTGAGCGGGCCCGCCAGGTCGGCGATCGAGGACGCCGACACATCCCACGGACCCGACGGTGCGAGGTCGACGGTCTGGCCGGGACCATGCTCCAGTGGCCGGGCGACGAAACCCGTGGCAAGCCCCACGGCCTGCGCCGCCGCGAGATCGGAATTGTGCGCCGCGACCAGCATCACCTCGCCGGGATCGAGCCCGAGCAGCGCCGCGGGTGTGAGGTAGGCCGCCGGATCGGGCTTGTACGCACGGCTCACGTCGGAGCCCAGCACCACGTCCCAGGGCAGGCCGCCGAATCTGGCCATGTCGACCAGCAGCGAAGTGTTCGCGTTCGACAGCGGACCGACGACGAAATGTGCTTTGAGAGCGCTGATTCCGGCGACACTGTCCGGCCACGGGGGGAGCCTGCGCCAGGACCGGGCAAGATCGTCGAGATCGGCGCCGAAATCCCGCGGGGACAATCCGTGCTGAACGAGGACCTCGTCGAGATTCTCCCGATGCAGGGTGTCCAGGGTCTCGAAGGGTCTGGCACCCGAGCGGATGCGCTGCATCGCGGGCTGATACTGCGCGCGCCAGGCCATCGCGAAGGCCGTGGAGTCCACGGTGATCTGCCGGGCCGCGGCGAACTGGGCGACGGCGGCGGCGATCCCCGATCGCCAGTCCACGACGGTTCCGAACGTGTCGAACAGGACGGCGCGGATGCGGCGCGCCGTCGACGGTGACCGAAACCCTGTCATGGCGAAGACCTCCTCGGCATCGGGACGGCGGCGGACACGGGTCTGCCACTACTGTGGAGGATATGGCCACGGTTTTGACGGTCAACATCGCCCATCCGCGCCCCAATCCGGATACGGGCCCGGTGACGGGCATCGACAAACGGCCGACGGGCGATCCCGTCGCCGTGCGGGCGCCCGGCCCCATGCATGCGGGGCTGGGCAGCGGCCTGGCCGGTGACGTCATCGGCAACCACAAGGTTCACGGCGGTGACGATCAAGCCGTATACGCCTATGCCCGTGAGGATCTCGACGTGTGGCAGACCCAGCTGGACCGTTCGCTCGGCAACGGCGTTTTCGGCGAGAACCTCACCACCGCCGAGGTCGACGTGACCGGTGCGCGGATCGGCGAACGCTGGCAGGTCGGCTCCGACGGGCTGGTTCTCGAGGTCTGCGCGCCCCGTATCCCGTGCCGGACCTTCGCCGCCTGGCTGGAGATCCGCGGCTGGGTCAAGACGTTCACCGCCGCCGCCGTCCCCGGTGCCTATCTGCGGGTGCGAGTCCCCGGCTCGGTGCGTGCCGGCGACTCGATCACCGTGACCGACCGGCCAGCCCACGATGTGACGGTCGGAATGGTCTTCCGGGCGCTGACGTTGGAGCCCGAGTTGCTGCCGCAACTCGTCGTCGCCGAGGCGCTGCCGGAGAAGACGATGCGGCTGGCGCACCGGCGCGTCGACGCCACCGACGCCTGACCGGGCGCGTCGGCGGCACGATTCCCGCCCGACGGGATCTAGGCTGACGTCGCGGTGCGCGATGACGCGCCGCCGGATCGGGCTGCCGGCCGGTCGGAGAGGGGGTCGCGGTGCGCGGGCTCGTGGCCGTGCTGCTCGCACTCGCTGTCCTCGGCGGGGTCACCGGCGCCTACCGCCACCCCGGCGCGCCGGAGCCGACGGCACCGTTGAGTTTCGGGCTCAACCGCGTCGCCGTGATCGGCGACTCCTACACCACCGGCGGCGACGAGGGCGGTACCGGAGCCAACGGGTGGACGGCCATCGCCTGGCAGATCCTCGCCCGCGAGGGTGTTCCGACGACCACCGATGTCGCCGCCGAACGCGGCGCCGGGTACGCCGCCCGCGGCGAGCAGGGCCGCATCTTCCAGGATCTGGCGCGGGGCGCGTTGAGGCCCGACGACACGGTGGTGGTGTTCTTCGGCTCCCGCAACGACGAACACGCCGACCCGCTGTTGTACCCGGTCATGGTGTACAGCACATTTCAGCTGGCGCGCCGGATGGCGCCGAATGCACGCTTCCTGGTCATCGGACCGCCGTGGCCGACGGCCGACCCACCCGGGGCGGTCCTGCGGATCCGCGACGCCCTCGAATATCAGGCCGGCCTTGCCGACGCGACCTTCGTCGATCCGATCGCCGCGGGCTGGTTCGTCGGCCGGCCGGACCTGATCGGCCAGGACGGGATACACCCCACGGATTCCGGCCACGCCTACCTGGCCGACCAGATCGCACCGCTCATCGGGGCGCAACTGCCCTGACCGGGAAGGGATGAATGATGTTCGGCGACACCATGACCGCGACGGACGGTGACGGCCGTGCCGTTCGCTGACGAACTCATCGGCCCGGCCACCGCGCGGCGCCTCGCGGAGGCGATCGGGGCCGCCGCAGTTACGGCGGTGCCCGCCCTCGACGCCGCGGCTCAGACATTGGGCGACTTGGCGTTGCGTGAACGCGCCGACCTGCTCAGAGACGCCCTTCTCGACGACATCGCGGGCGATTACCGGCGATTCGCCGATATCGTACGCACCGCGCACCGCAGCGACCCCGACTTCACCGGCTGGCTGTTGTGGCCAGTAACCTGCGCGGTCGCGACGAAGGCGGTCGACGAGGGCACCGACGGCGTGTTCGACGACGCGATGGCGCTGCTGGCCGATCTCACCGGCGGACTGACGTCGGAGTTCGCCATCCGAATCCTGTTGCGCCACAACCTTGATCGTGCCCTGGCGACGATCGCGACGTGGACGTCGGCCCCCGATGTGGCGGTCCGCCGGCTCGCCTCGGAGGGCACCCGGCCGTATCTGCCGTGGTCGCTGCGGGTGCCCGGCATCATCGCGCGGCCGGGGGTGACCGTACCGCTTCTCGACGCTCTCTACCGCGACAGCAGCCAGGACGTCCGCCGCTCGGTCGCCAACCATGTCAACGACCTCGGCCGCGACCACGCCGAACTGGCCGTCGAGCTCGCCGCGCGCTGGCTGGCGGCACCCGACGAGCACACCGCCGCGGTCATCCGCCACGGCCTGCGCACGCTCGTCAAGCGGGGACATCCCGGGGCGCTGGAGATTCTCGGCTTCGCGCCCGCCTCGATCACCGTCGACGGGCCGACCGTGGATCCGGCACGGATACCGATGGGTGGTTCGGTCCGGTTCTCGGCCACCATCCGCAACGTCGGTGACGAGCCGGCACGGTTGGCCATCGACTACGTCGTGCATCACCGGAAGGCAAACGGAACGCTGAGTCCCAAGACGTTCAAACTCACCACCGCGACCCTTCCCGCCGGGGATGCCGTCGACGTCGGCAGGGAACACTCGTTCCGCCCGATCACCACCCGCCGCTACCACGCGGGCACGCACGCCATCTCCCTGCAGGTCAACGGTGTGATGACCGAACCCGCGGTGTTCGAACTCGATCCCGCGCCGAGCCGATGACGACCTTCGCCCTGGTGCACGGCGCCTGGCATGACGCGTGGTGCTGGCATCGGCTGACGCCGTTGCTCGCAGAACGCGGACATGCCGTCGTCGCGGTGGACCTGCCCGCCGAGGACGGGTCGGCCGGCTTCGATGCCTACGCCGACACCGTGTGCGCGGCGCTCGAAGGGCACGGCGACGACGTGGTCGTGGTCGGTCATTCCCTGGGGGGCAACACGATTCCGCTCGTCGCGGCGCGCAGGCCGGTACGACGTCTGGTGTACCTGTGCGCGCTCGTGCCCGCGATCGGACGCACCCTGCGCGACCAGGTGCTCAACGAGGCGGGAATGCTCAACCCGCTGGTCGACTCCGGCCTCGGTGCACCCGACTCCCAGCGCAGCCGCGCCTGGATCGATCTCGAGCTCGCGCGGTCGCTGTTCTACGGAGACTGCGACGGGGCGGTCGCCGATGCCGCGCTGGCACGGCTGCGCCCGCAGTCGACATATCCGTACCGAATACCGTTCCCGCTCAACGAGTTCCCACCGGCGCCCAGCACGTACATCGTGTGCCGAGACGACGCCATGGTCGGGCCGGACTGGTCACGGCGCATTGCCCGCGAACGGTTGGGCGCCGAGATCGTCGACATGCCCGGCGATCACTCGCCGTTTCTGTCCCACCCCGGCGATCTGGCCGCGGTGCTGCTCGGCCTGGAGGGGTGACGGTCAGTCCTGCACCGCTTTGGCGATCGCGACGCACGCGGTGAGCCACGCGGGATCCGGCTCGCCACGGTCGGTGAGCTCCCACATGGCGTTGTGGACCATGCGCACGACCACCCAGGACCGGGCCCGGTCCTCGTCCAGCCCGGCGGCGTCGACGAGAGCGGAGAACCGGCGCCGCACGCCACCGCGGATGTCGCCGGCGAGGTCGTCCCAGCGGTTCCACAGCATCGGGGCGGGTTCGTAGTGCGGATCACCGTTCATCGGCTTGGGATCGATGACCAGCCACGGTTCACGGTCGGCGGCGAGCACATTCTCGTAGTGCAGGTCGCCGTGAATGATCGCGCCGATGCTAGCGGGGTCGGCGGCCAGCTCGCCGCCGAGCGCGATCGCCTGTTCGACCAGCCGGCGGGGTAGTGGCGCATTGCGGGGTAGCGCGGTGAGATCGGCGGTCCACCGCTGGATGTAGGAGGTCAGTGTCCGCAGCTGCGGTAGCGCCGGCACGTGGATCCGCCGGTACAGTCCGGCGACGATCTCGCAGGCCTCGATATCCCACAGCGCGGTGAGGTTCTCGCCGTGCAGGCGTTCCAGCAGCAGCGCGCGCCGGTGCGGATCCGCGCGCAGGAGCCGCACCGCGCCGTCGCCCGCCCACCGCCGCAGCGCCAGGTGCTCGTGCTCGGATTCGTCGTCGGGGAACCCGACTTTCAGGACGGCGGGTGCGCCGCCGGGCGCACGGACGGGCAACACCAGTGAGCAGTATCCGTGCGCGGGGTCACCGTCGGGGGCGAGGCCCCAGTCGGTCAGGCAGCCGCGCGTCAGCCCGGGGAGGGTGTCGACCCACGCCGCCCAGTCGGGGCCGCGAGCGGCCATGGCCAGCACCGCGGCGGGAAGTCGGGTCACCGGAGCGGATTCACCGGCGTGCCCCGACGCGACGGCGCCCCGCGAGCGATGACCGCTCGCGGGGCGCCGCACCGCGACTCGACGACCGGATCAGACGTCGAACCGGTCGGCGTCCATCACCTTGGTCCACGCCGCGACGAAGTCCTTGACGAACTTCTCCTTGGCGTCGTCCTCGCCGTACACCTCGGCCCATGACCGCAGTTGCGAGTTCGAGCCGAGCAGCAGGTCGACCCGGCTGGCGGTGTACCTGTCGTCACCGGACTCGCGATCCTTGCCCACGTAGGTGCCGTCGTCGGCCGACGAGGGCTCCCACTTGATGCCCATGTCGAGCAGGTTGACGAAGTAGTCGCTCGTCAGCGCACCCGGCCGGTCGGTCAGCACGCCAAGCTTGGAGCCACCGTGGTTGACGTCGAGCACCCGCAGACCACCGAGCAGGACCACCGTCTCCGGACCGGTCAGGTTCAGCAGGTTGGCTCGGTCGATGAGCTGATACTCCGGCGGAACCGTCAGACCCTTTCCGGCGTAGTTGCGGAAGCCGTCGGCCTTGGGCTCCAGGTACGCGAACGACTCGACGTCGGTCTGGTCCTGGGCGGCGTCGCCGCGACCCGGGGTGAACGGTACCTCGATGTCGAATCCGGCTGCCTTGGCGGCCTTTTCGATGCCCACGTTGCCGCCCAGCACCACCAGGTCGGCGAACGATACGTCGACACCCGCGCCGGTCTGAATCTCCTCGAGCTTGCGGATTACCTGCGCCAGCTCGTCGGGCTCGTTGACCTCCCAGCCCAGCTGGGGCTGAAGCCGGATCCTGCCGCCGTTGGCACCGCCGCGCTTGTCGCTGTTGCGGTACGAGGACGCGGCCTTCCATGCGGTCGCAACGAGCTGCTGCACCGTCAGTCCCGATTCGGCGATCGCCGCCTTCAGGGTGGCGACATCGGCGTCGGACAGCGGTTTACCCGCCGGGATGACGTCCTGCCACAGCCAGTTCTGCTTGGGTACCAGCGGGCCGAGATAGCGGACCACCGGACCCATATCGCGGTGCAGCAACTTGAACCATGCCTTGGCGTACTCCTCGGCCAACTCCTCCGGATGGTCCAGCCAGCGACGGGTGATCTCGCCGTAGATCGGATCCAGCCGCATCGACAGATCGGTGGTCAGCATGGACGGGTGGGTCTTACCGGTGCCCTGGGCCATGGGTACCGAGTTGGCCCAGCCGTTGTCCTTGGGCTTCCACTGGTTGGCGCCCGCCGGGCTCTTGGTCAGCTCCCACTCGTTGCTGTACAGGATCTCCAGGAACGAGTTATCCCATTTGGTCGGCGTGTGGGTCCAGGTCACCTCGATACCGCTGCTGACGGTTTCGTTGCCGACGCCGGGGTTGCTCCAGCCAAGGCCCATCTGCTCCAGCGGGGCGGCTTCGGGCTCGACGCCGTTCACGATGTCGGTGGCACCGTGGGTCTTGCCGAACGTGTGGCCACCGACGATCAGCGCCGCGGTTTCGACATCGTTCATCGCCATCCGGCCGAACGTCTCGCGGATATCGATGGCCGCGGCGATCGGATCCGGAATCCCTTCGGGACCTTCGGGATTGACATAGATCAGTCCCATGTGGCTGGCGGCGAGCGGGTTCTCCAGCTTGGTGCGGTCACTGCCGGCGTAGCGGTCCTGAGAGCCCAGCCACTCGTGCTCGGCACCCCAGTAGATGTCCTCCTCGGGCTCCCAGTAGTCCGGGCGACCGAAGGCGAATCCGGCGGTTTTGAAGCCCATGTGCTCCATGGCACGGTTGCCCGCGTAGACGATCAGGTCGGACCAGGAGATCTTCTTGCCGTACTTCTTCTTCAGCGGCCACAGCAGGCGGCGCGCCTTGTCCAGGCTGACGTTGTCGGGCCAGCTGTTCAGCGGTGCGAAGCGCTGCATGCCCTTCCCGCCGCCGCCGCGGCCGTCCTGAACCCGGTAGGTCCCGGCGGCATGCCAGGACATCCGTACGAAGAGTGGTCCGTAGTGACCGAAGTCGGCGGGCCACCAGTCCTGCGAGTCGGTCAGCAGCGCATCGAAATCGCGCTCGAAGGCCTCGAAATCGAGGGTCTGGACCGCTTCTCGGTAGTCGAAGCCCTCGTCGAGCGGGTTGATGGCCTCGGGGTCCTTCTGCAGGATCTTCAGGTTCACCGCATTGGGCCACCAGTCGCGGTTGCTTCCACCCTCGACAGGGGGCTTGATGCGCATCGGGCAACCGCCGGTTTCCGCGGGCTCGGTCTGGGCCTCTCCAATCGGAGGCGTTTCCTCAGGCACTGCATTTCCTTTCGCGAGTGGTGAATCGGGCTGTGATCACGGTTGTGATCGTGAAGTATCGGGGGCCGAGCAGTCGGGGCACAGACCCCAGTAGATGACCTCGGCCTCGTCGACCACGAAGCCGTTGTCGTCGACGGCGGTCAGACACGGAGCCTCACCGACCGCGCAGTCGACGTCCTCGATGACGCCGCATGAGCGGCAGACCACATGATGGTGGTTGTCGCCGACGCGCGCCTCGTAGCGGGCCAGTGAGCCGGACGGCTGGATGCGGCGCACCAGTCCGACCGCGGTGAGCGCGTTGAGCACGTCGTACACCGCCTGCCGAGACACGTCTGGCAGCGCACCGCGAACCGTGCCGAAGATGGTCTCGGTGTCGGCGTGCGGATGCGTATGGACGGCTTCGAGCACTGCGACCCGGGGGCGGGTCACGCGCAGAGCCGCCAGACGAAGCTGCTCTGCGTGGTCCGATGTGCTCGACACAGACACATAGTTACGCCCTTTTCTGGATTCAGTCAAGACTTGGTCGGGTTGATGTCGGTGCATGCCCGGTGCCCGGTTGCACCCGCACCGCACGGGTCGTCCGGCCGCCGCCCGGGCGTGGCAAGCCGGGCGCCGCTACATCTTCGTCCGGCACGAAACAGGTTGCGTCTCAATTCAAGACTTCGGCGCGGCCGCCACCGTCCGGTGCGCTTGCTAGGGTTCGGTGGTGATTCGCAATGTGGTGATGGTCAAGCTGAAGGCGGGTCACGATCCCGCCGAGGTCGCCGAGGTCCAGGCCGGCTTCCGGGGTCTCAACTGCCCGGGGACGGTCTCCTACACCATCGGTGACGATCTAGGCCTGCGGGACGGCAACTGGAGTTTCGCGATCGTCGCGGACTTTGCCGACGTCGAGGCGTACCGCGGCTACGACCAGGATGCCGAGCACAACCGCCTGCGGGCCAAACTGGCGCCGTCCATCGAGCAGATCGCCAGGGCGCAATTCGAGATTCCGGATCCCGCCGGCACCTGACCTCGCCGCGCCGGCGGGTCAGCCGCCGGCTCGCGGGCGCGTGCCCGTCACCGCCGCGCCCGCGTCGGGCGGCAGTCGCAGCGTCTCGGCCGCCGTGAGGATCATCAGTGCGCCCAGGGCCAGATACGTCCAGGAGTAGGCCGCGCCCAACCCGCCGTCGGCGACGCCGACGAGCGGGGTCATCACTCCCAGCAGCAGGGCGGCCACGGCGATCCCGATGCCCGCCGCAAGTTCCTGCACCGCGGCGTTGAGGGTGTTGGCGTGGCTCAGGTGGGCGCTGTCCACGTCGGCGAACGCCAGGCTGTTGTAGGCGGTGAACCCGATCGACCGCAGCACTCCGCTGACGAACAGGATCGCGACGATGACCGGCACCGGGGTGCCCGGGGTCACCAGTGCAAGCACCACGAACCAGCCCGCCGACACCAGCGCATTGGCCAGCAGGAGCCGACGGATGCCGAACCTCCGCATCAGCGTGGTGGTGGCCGGTTTGATCGCGATGTTGCCGAGGAACAGCGCGGCGGTGACCAGCCCGGCCGACAGTGGGGACCAGCCGAAGACGAGCTGGAACTGCAGCGGGAGCAGGAACGGGACGGCGGTGATGACGAGCCGGTACAGCGCTCCGGCCGTCACGGTGATCCGCAGCGTCTGGGTCCGCAGCACGCGCAGCTGGACCAGGGGATGGCGCGCCCGCACGAGGTGCGCGGCGGCAACCACGAGCAGGATCATCGCGGCCGCGACACCGATAGCCACGTGCAGCCAGTCGGTGCCACTCACTCGGATGCCCTCCAGCCCGATCAGCCCCGCGGCGATTCCGCCGCCGAGCGCGGTGAGTCCGAGCCAGTCCAGCGGCGGGTTGCCCGACCGTGGTCCACCGCGTATCAGCTTGAGCGACAGCACAAGTCCCAGGATGCCGATGGGTATGTTGACGATGAAGATCCACCGCCACGACCAGAAAGTCGCGATCGCGCCGCCGACCGCCGGGGAGATCACCGGCGCCACGAGGGCGGGCCAGGTCAGCAGGGCGATCACCCGTACCAGGTCGGTCTTGTCGGTCGACCGCAGCACCGCCAGTCGCCCGACGGGCACCATCATGGCCCCACCGACGCCCTGGAGCACCCGCATCGCCACGAGCATGGGCAGTGATGTGCTGGCCGCGCAGCCGATGGACGCGATGGTGAAGACGGCGATCGCGGCCGGGAAGACCCGGCGGGCCCCGAAGCGGTCGGCCATCCAGCCGCTTGCGGGGATGAGGACCGCGACCGTCACCAGATATGCGGAGATGGCGATGTTGACGTCCACCGGGTCGACCCCGAAGGACTCCGCGATGCGCGGGATCGCGGGGCCGATGATCGTCGCGTCCAGGATCTCCATGAAGAACGCACCGGCCACCAGCAGCGCCACACCGCGGGGATAGGACGGGCCTGCGGCGGGGTCGTTCACGGCAGGCCGCCCGTCCGCACGCTCGCCATGTCTGTACCCACCGCCCCTTCACCCCGGATGTGCCGGTACCAGGTATAGCGCGGGGCGGCATCGCTCCCGCGTCCGCACCGCCCTATCGCCGAAGTACACCAGTCGGTTTACTCTCAGGCGCCGACCCGATAGGGTGGCCGTCCATAAGCACACCGATCGGTTTACCGCGTCCGCACCCACCGGGACGGCGGCGATCGATCCGGAACCGTCACCGAACACGGGAGTGAATATGGCAGCGGAGCCCTCGGACGGGCCGATCCTGGTCATCGGCGCCACCGGACGGCACGGCAGCACGGGTGGACACCTGGTGCGGCGACTGCGCGACGACGGCCACCCGGTTCGGGTCCTCTCCCGCACGACTGGGGAGCACACACAGCGGCTGATGGCGCTGGGCGCGGAGGTGGTCGTCGGGGATCTGCACGATCGGCAGAGTCTGGTGCCCGCCCTGCACGAAGTCGACCTGGCGTATTTCACCTATCCGATCGCCGGCGGCGTCATCGCGGCGGCGGCGAATTACGCCGCGGCAGTGCGGGAGGTGGGACGGCGCCCCCGCACGGTGGTCATGTCGATGGGTCCGTCGCACCCCGGCCATCCCAGCACCCTGGGTAAAGACCAATGGCTGGCCGAGGAGGTGCTGCAGTGGGCGGGCCTGGACGTGCTGGTGCTGCGGGTGGCCGCACTGTTCCACGAGAACCTGCTGGCCCTGCACTCGCGCTCGGTCCGCCGCGACGCCGTCATCCGAAACTCGTTCGGCGCCAATCCGATCGGATGGATCAACGGGCGCGACGCCGCCGGACTCGCCCGTGCCGCACTGCTGCACCCAGAACGGTTCGACGGACCCGTGGTGTATCCGGGCGGAACCGAGGACTTCACCCACGACGAGATCGCCGGCCTGCTCACCGAGTTGCTGGGCAGACCGATCCGCTTCGAACCCGTCGACCGTGAGGCGTGGCGCGCGGAACTCGTCGACCTTGCCGCCCTCGACGGCGGGGGCGTGGTCAACCCGGCCATGGCCCAGCACATTTCCGCGGTGGGTCACGTCGTCGCGCACAACGGGCCCACGCGGCGTGCCGACCCCGACGGGCTGCGGCGGCTCATCGACGGTGAACCGGTCGGACTGCGGGAGTTCCTCGAGGCGAACATCGGGACGTTCGCTGCCGCGACGGGCGACTGACCCGGGCACCGGCCCGGTGTCGGCGCGGCCCGCGGATCATCCGCCGGGCTTGCGGTAGACGACCATCTCCCGCGACAACACCTGACGGATGCGCGGTTCGCGGCTGCACGCCACCGCGAACACGGTGAGCAGCACCCAGATCGCGATGGCACTGAGGAGCACCAACGCGAAGGCCGCCCACGCACCCCCGGCGAGTTCGGCAGCCGCGGCCTGCCTGGCGAACAGCCGCCAGAAGATCATCAGGTTCACCGTGAGGCCGACCCCGTAGGACACCGCGAACGACACCAGGTACGGCTTCCAGGTGCCGTCGCGCAACCTGGCCGCCACGGGTTCGTGCCGCAGCGGATACACCACGGACAGCACGTTGCCGACACCCATCCAGATGAACACCATCGTGACGAGCTGGTCGATCAGAGCCACCGGGTTCGCCTTGTCGGTCACGCTGAGAAAGGCGATCACGGGCAGCCCGGCGATGGTCACGAGGATGGCCATGGCGAGGTTCTTGACCACCAGGATGCGCCAGAGCCGGTCGCCCCTGGACAGCGCCGTGCGCACGCGTTCCGCTTCGAAGCACAACGCGTTGGTACACACCACGCTGCCCACGACGGCCGAGAACAGGTACAGGGTGAGTCGGCCCGCGTCGTCGTAGCGGGCCATTCCGCTGAAGTGATAGAAGCTCACCAGGGACAGGCTGATGGCCAGGGTGATGATCAGCCGGATGAGAATCGACCGGGGCTTGTCGGCGGCGACATGACGCAACTCGCCGGCAACCCGGTGACCGAATAGGCCCAGCCGGGCCCCCGTCCGTCGCGCGGCACCGCGCCGGCCGGCGGCGGGGTCGGCGGAGGCACGGGCCATTCCGCGTGCCTGCGCGACGGTGAGGACCGCCTCGGCCAGCGCCGCCTTCGCCAACCCGACCGCCACGACGGCGTTCGCTCCCGCTTCCTGCGCGGTCGGACTCAGGTCGCGGGTGCGCTCCACCTCGCGCGCGTAGTCCTGGGCGCGTGCCCGCCACGGTGCCGAGGCGCCGGCGGCGGCGACGTCGCCGTCGACGGTGCCGGCGATCGTGCCGAGTTCCTCGCGCGCCTCATCGACGACGGCGGCGATGGCGGTGTCGTCGCCCCACTGAGCGGCCGCCGCGGCGGCATCGACACGACGCAGGACGTCCAGTAGGGAACGCAGCTCCTCGGTGGCCGCGATGGCGCCCGAATCGGCGGACGTCGCGCCGCTGCCGGATCGGGTCGAGACGGCGGGTTCCGGCCCGCGTGACGCGCCGGGCGGGGCATCGATATCCGGGGTCATGGACTTACTGAACCATCCCGACTCTGCTTTCTCACCTCGCGTAGCGGGTGACGAACCGCTTCAGGATGGCCGGGGGATGCCTGGGGTCACGTTGGCGGGCTGCGAGTTTGAGTGCCTCGGCGGTCTCGGGCGCGAAGTATCCGTGGTTCTTGTACACGTCGATGCGGGTGCACAGGCCGTCCACATCCAACTCGGGGTGGAACTGGGTGGCGTAGGCGTTGTCGCCGACCCGGAACGCCTGCACCGGGCAGGTCGGCGACGAGGCGAGACAGACGGCCGCGGCGGGCAGGGCCGCGGCGGCCTCCTTGTGTCCCCCGTACGCGTCGAACACTCCGGGCAGGTCGGCGAACAGCGGGTCGTCCAGGCCGGCCGGAGTCAGGGTGACGGTGACCGCGCCGACGGGTTCGCTGTAGATGCGGTCGACGGTGGCGCCGATCACCGTTCCGAGCGTGCCCACCCCGTAGCAGCATCCGAGAAACGGGTGGTCGTCCTCGACGATGCGGGCGATCAGCCGGAACAGTTCGGATTCCACGCGTTGTTGGGTCGGGGACTTGGTGTGCGCCGGGTCGGTGACGTTGTAGGGTCCGCCGCCCAGGATGACACCCGACCAACGGTCGAGGTCGATTTCGCCGAGGGACTGGTGGGTCAGCCGGATGCGGCGCAGTCCGCGTTCGTCCAGTCCGGTGAAACGCCGGATCGCCAGGTACTCGTCGTCGGCGGCTTCGTCCTCGGCGCGAATGGACAGTAACAGGAAGGGGCGGTCGCCGAGGTTTGCGGACATGTCGTTTCGTTGGTCGGGGCACGGTGGGCGCAATCAATCTACCGATAGCGGCGCCCCGGGAAACATGGGCCCACGCGGCGGCCGCCGGCGACTGGTGCGGCTACTCGACCAGTTCCCAGCTGTCGCTCTCGCCCACCGCCCCCGCGGTGACCTGCACGGTGCGGGTGTCGCCGTCCTCGTCGGCCGCGGTGCACTCGAACGTCGTCCCGATCTCGACGGCCTTCAAGCCTTCCCCGCACGTCACGGTGACGGGGAAGCCGAGCTGTTCGGTGATCTGCCCGGTGAGGCCGTCGGCCGTACCGGGCAGGTCGAACAGGGCGTCGAGGGTGGTGAAGTCGACGTTGTAGTCGTCGTCCTTGACGGTCACCTCGACGCGTACCTTCTCGCTGTCGACACTGGCGGTGCACAGGAAGGTGTCGCCCGTCTTCGGCGTCTCCGACTGCCGGGGGCAGTCGACGGACGACACTTGCCGCGATATCCCCGAGTAGCTGCCGTTGAGTTCGGCGGTGATCGCGTCCTGCAGTTTCTCGTAGTCCAGCCCGCCGGCGGATGCGGTGAACTGACAGCCGGCCAGGGCCGGTCCGATCAGCAGGACGGGGAGCGACTTGAGTGAGGCCATGCGTTCCTCCTATTGCCAGCAAACATGTCAGCAAACCTAATCTGCCGCACCGGCGGTGAGAGAATGATCGCCCCCTGGCCGCCGGGATGCAAGTGTCCGGCGCCCAGGGCGACTCGGGCGCGCGCCCCCGCACCTCGCTACGGCGCGTACATCGCCGAATCATTCCTTCGGGCAACGCTTTTCACAATCACGATCAGCGCCGACGAGCGCTCATAGTCCGCGGTGCGGCGAGACCTATTCGACGAGGCGGCGCCGCATGGCTTCGGCCACCGCGGCACCCCGGTCCGACACCCCGAGCTTCTCGTAGAGCTTCTGGATGTGGGTGCGCACGGTGGCGGGGGACAGGTGCAGTTCCCGGCTGATCCGCGGCACCGTGTATCCGGCCGCGATGAGTTTGACGACCTCGAGTTCGCGGGGGCTCAGCACGGCGATGGTGCCCCGCGCCCGTCGGCGGACTTCGCCGGCCAGACCTCTCGCGAGCTCGGCGGGAACCACCTCTTCGCCCTTCGCGCAGCGGTGCACGGCCTCGATGACTTCCTCGCTCGGTGCCTCTTTGCTGATGAATCCCATCGCGCCGCACGCCAGCGCTTCGTAGACGATCGTGCTGTCGTCGAATGCCGACACGAGCAGCGTCCGTGTCGGGAGTTCGTCGCGCATCACGGCGTTCGCCACCGCCACACCGTCGAGTCCGGGCATCTTGTAGTCGACGACGGCGACGTCGGGACGCAACTCCCGGATCGCGTCGAGCGCGGTTCTGCCGTTGTCCACGGCCGCAACGACTTCGATGGTGCCGCTGGCTTTCAGAGCGCGCACCATACCCTCGCGAAACAGCGGATGGTCATCGCATACGACCACCCGAACCCGGGGTTTCGTCGTCTGCACCTCGTCACACCGGCTTTCGAATCGTTCGTGGGCGCGGCCGGGCCGAGCCGGTTCAGGCTATCACGGCGGCTACCGCCACCCGGGCCGTTCCGCGAAGCGCTCCGTGTTCGCCGGCAACGCGTCACACCAGCCGTTCCAGGGGAATCGAGATCGTCACATCGGTGCCGTCCGGGGTCGACCGGATGTCGAATTCGCCGTCCGCGGCAAGCACTTTGGTGCGCACCGCGGCCAACCCGATATGCCCGGCGGCCAGTTTGTCCGACAGCTCGGTATCCGACATCCCGACGCCGTCATCGGAGACCGACAGCCGGGCGAGGTGGTCTTCCAGCGCCAGTTCGACGTCCATGCTGCGCGCGTTCGCGTGTTTGGCGACGTTGGTCATGACCTCGCGGGCCGCGCTGTACAAGATGTCGTCCAGGTCGGTGTGGATACCGAGCGGCCAGCGGGCGATGTCGAGGTTGGCGGTCAACTTGGCGCGGTCGGCCACGTTGACGGCGAGTTGTTCCACCGCGGAACGCAGCCCCGAGCGGACGAGCACCTCGGGGTGCAGTTCGCGGACGACGTTTCTGAGCATGTGAGCGGTCTCGGTGAGCGCCTCATCGACCCGGTCGACCGCCGCGGCCGAGCCGGTGCGCACCTCGCGCAGGTCGTAACGCGCCGCCAGCACGCATTGGAGCGCGCCGTCGTGCAGCCGCTCCGAAAGCGCCGAACGTTCGTCCTTCTCCAACTCCAGCAGTTCGTCGAGCAGGTAGGTTCGCTGCTGCGCGAGTTCTTCGATCATCGCCACACGTGACCGCTGGATGAGTGACAACGCCACCGAACCGCAGGCGAGCCCGCACAGCAGGGCGACGTTCAAGACGATGGGCAGCCATGGTTCGGTGCTGGGGGACTTGCTGATCCAGCTCGACACCAGCAGCGCCAGAACGGTGGGCACCGCCATCGCCGCGCTGACATTGGGGCTGAGCTGAGCCGCGGCGATGAGCGGGATCAGGAACAGGCCCTGGGTCAGGAGGTCGGATGTCCAGCTGCTCGGCGAGGTGATCGCGGTCAGAACGGCGAGCACCGAGATCATGGCCACGTCGGCGGAGAGCACCGCGAAGGTGGCCGGTCCGTTCATCCCGGCACCGGCATGACCGGGTAACAGCACCCACACCGTCCAGCAGCACACGACCGCCACATAGATCCCGAGGATCAGATAGCAGAGCCATTTCTTGTCGTGCGGCGGTTCGAAGACGAGGGTGATGGCGACGAAAGCCGTGAGGAAAAGCCGCAATACGAACTGCAGCCGCAGGCCCAGGAGTAGGTGACGTCCGGGGGGCCGGGTGGATCCGGCTGCCGCTCGATCCGCCGCGCGCCCGTCCGGTCGAGGCATCGTATCTCCTGTTCAACCCTGGATGTGATCACGATATGTCGCCGGCCGGTGACGACGCAGCCGATCATCGGCACATCCGCGGCGCGGCCCGCCCATCGGGTGGGTGCGAAGAATCATCCATCTCATCAGCCGATCACCCGATGCTGTGGTCGTGCGATGTGCGCGATAGTCGCGTCATGCACAGCGTCGTCGATGCGACCGATGAGGCCACCGCGCCTCCGCACCCGTGGCGCAGTTGCGCGGCGCGGCGCATGATCGCCGTTCTGCTGCTGGTGAGTCCGCTGGAGTCGATCGGGCTGGATGTGTACACACCGGCGCTTCCGAAGATCGCCGTCGAGTTCGCCGCGTCCAATGCGCTCGCCCAGAACACGGTGACGGTCTACGTGCTCGGTATGACGCTCGTGGTCCTGCCGGCGGGGCTGGTGGCCGACGCATTCGGCCGCAAGCGGGTTCTGCTGTCCGCATTGACGTTGATGACGGTCACCAGTATCGGCTGCGCGATGGCGCAAAGCGCCACCGAGCTCTTGGGGCTGCGGTTCCTGCAGGGGCTTGGTGCCGGCACCTGCCTGCTGCTGGCGGCCACCATTGCCGCGGATCGCTTCCGCGGTGCCCAACTGGTGTCGGTGCTTGGACTGCTTGGCGCCGCGTGGGGCGCCGCGCCGGTGCTGGCCCCCGCCGTGGGTGGCTTCGTGGTGCAGTTCGGGTCGTGGCGGTTGGTGTTCGTGCTGCTGGCCGTCGTGGCCGGATCGGTGACGGTGCTGGCGGCACGCGTACTGCCCGAGACCCTCACCGAAGAGCGGCGAGTGCCCGTCGACTTGCGTTCGGCGGCATCGGTTTTGGGCCGGGCCCTACGGCATCGCGCATTTCTGGGATTCGTGCTGATGTTCGGGTTGGTGGGTGCGGCACAAACGGTGTTCGGTGTGGTCGGCCCGTTTCTGTATCAGGCGGATCTGAGTTTCTCGCCCGGTGCGTACGGCGTCATCGCGCTCGCGGTGGGTGGCGCGAATCTGGTCGGTGCGCTGGTCTGCGGCGGGCTGGCCAGGCGCGTCGCCAACCGGCGGCTGGCGCTGGCGGCGGCCGCCGTGCTGATGGCAGGTGCGGCGGTACTTGTCGGGTCGGCCGCCCTCATCGGCGTCGATGCATGGGCGATCACGGCCGGTGCGATGCTGGCCCTGCTCGGTATCGGGGTGCTCGATCCGTTGAGCAAGGGTCTGGCAATGAGCGTGTTCGGTAACAACATCGGGTTGATCGCCGGGTTCGTCAACACGTGCTGCTACTTGTCGATCACCGTCGCGATGGCCGTGATGGCCTACCTGCCCGAGCGTTCGCAGGCGCCGCTGGGCTGGCTCTATCTCGGCGCGGGCGTCCTGTTCGCCGGACTACTCCTCGTGACGCTGCCGCGGAGCGCGCACCACGCCAACGCATAACCGGAACTCCTGAGCGTGCAGGGTTTCGCTCTCACCCACCAACGCCCCCGCATCGCGGCATTCGAACAAGCCCCGCCGAATCCCGCACCGGCGACCGACCACCACCCCGAAAGTGGGGGGCGCGGCGAATCCGGCCCCTACTACGATGGCGGGCAGCCAAACCGATGGCCGCGCCGAGACGTTCCAGGATGGTCCTCGATGGTCGAGCTGCACGTAGAACGGGTGATCGCCGCGCCGCAGCCGGCCGTCTTCGCCTGGCTGGCCGACCCGGGCAATCTGACCACCGCACCGCTGGCCTTCCGAGCGGGATTCTGTCGCGGCACCTGCGCACCGGCCGTCGGCGCGCAGCGCTGGCTCGTCGGGGCCGGCATCTGGGTCCGTGAGGAGATCACCGCCTACGACCCGCCGGACAGCTACTCCTACCGGATCCTCCGCGCGATCCCCGCGTTCGATCACCGCGGCGGCACACTGACGTTCACCCCGTCGGGGATGGGCACGCATGTCGACTGGCGCAGCTCCTACACTCACCCGCTCTACGCAGGAGGCGCAGTGACTCAGGCGATCACGGGTCCGCTGCTGCGCTCCAGCTTTCTGGCCATCCTCGGCGGGTGCGCGAACGCGCTCGAACAGTAGTCCGCGCGCACCGGTCAGCGAGCCACCACCAACGGCTCGACCACGGACGATGCCTCGCAGACCGGCCATTCCGGCTGCGGCATGCGTTCCTGCGGTGTGTCCGATGGCCACCGGAGCGTGACGATGGTCATGACGGCCACATTGACGGCCAGGGCCAGCAGTCCGGCATTGACGCCGTGGAACGGGTCGTGGCCGGTGAGCACCATCCACGAGACCACCCCCAACCCCGCCGCAAGCCCGCTGACCACCGCGCGGACCGACACCCTCCGCCACACCAACGCCACCAGCACAGCGGGCATCAACTGCGCCATTCCGTCGTAGGACAGCAGCGACAGCCGCACCAGCGCATTCGGCCACAGGTAAGTCATACCCAGCGCGGCCACGCCCGCCAGCAGCGCGACGCCCTGCGCGAGTTCGCGTTGCCGCGGGGCGGTTCGGGGGTGGCGGCCCAGCACGGATCGGCTCCACATGGTCCCGATCACCAGCATGAACATCGCCATCGGCACGATCGACGACAGCGCACCGGCCGCTCCGATGACACCGAGCAGCCACGCCGGCACCGCGGTCTTGATCATCTCGAAGAGCGCGAGGTTGGAATCCTTCAGGCCCGGAACCACGAACAGCGCCGCCATCCCCAACACCACCGGCACGAAGAGCAGAACCTGATAGAACGGCAGGATCATCGCGTTGCGGCGCAATGCCTGTGCGCTACGCGCACTGAGGTAGCCGGCCACCTGCGTGGGGTAGACGGTCAACACGACACTGTTGAGCACAACCGTCGATATGAACCAACCGATCCCCAGCGCCGCATGCGCGGGCCCCGGCAGAGTCAGCCACGCGCGATGCTGCTCCTCGATCCGCCGAAACAGTTCACCGTAGGAACCGAAATAGTGCAGCGGCACATAGACGAACACCAGGGCCAACGTGCCGACGGTGAGCGTGTCCTTGAGCGCTGACACCCAGGCGCTGCCCCGCAGACCGCTGACCAGGATGAAGGCCTCGGCGACGGCGAAGGCGACCAGGTAGGCGACCGACAGCCCGATGGTCCCGTAGCTGACGACGCTGATCACCACACCCAGTCCCGTAATCTGCAGCTGGATGTAGGGCAGCACGAACACCGTTGCCAGCACGGCGATCAGCGCTCCGAGCCACGGCGACGCGAAGCGGTGCGCCACGATGTCGCTGATGCCCAGCAGGTTGTGCTCCTGGGCGTACCGCCACAGCATCGGCCCCACCAGGTAGCTCACGCCCATGCCGATCGACAGGTAGGCGACGACGTAGAGTGCCGAAACCCCATTCGTGTACGACCATCCGGCAGCACCCAGATAGCTGAAACTGGTGTAGGTCTCGCCGGCCATCAGCACGAGGGTGAGCACCACGCCCAGGCTCCTGCCGCCGATGGACCAATCCGCGAGGTCGCGGCTCACGGTCCGACGGCTTCGGGCAGCGACGGCCAAACCGATTGTGGCAATGAGAAATACGATCAACACGGTGACGGATATCTGCGCGTTCATCGGGCGTCACCCCGTCCGGATCGACGCCGCGACTCCGCAGCGCGTGCGGCGCGGAACACCGGGTCCCGCCGCGCCGCCAGCATGATGAACACCGGAGTCGCCACTGTGCAGGCCAGCACCCACGGGCCGAGCAGATACGCGGTGTTCACGAACGGCAGCGCCGCCAGGAACACCACCGGCGGCCCCACCAGCCACCACAGCGACCGTCTACCACCAAACAGTGCGCGCACGGAACCCTCCCTCGCGACCGGGGACACGAAAACTACGGCGCGACGGCGTCATCGCACGCCGTCAGGTTGAGCGTGTCAGCACAGTAGGCGGTGTGGCATCGGCCGATTAGATGAACTTCTGGGGGAGGGCCGAGGTGGTGGGCTTGGGCTCTAGCGGCCGACCTCGGGCCGCTGCTGCAAGGCGGGGGCCGCGGCGGCCAGTAGCGCGGCGCGATCGCCGTCGAGCGGAGGGTAGATCCGCGCGGTGTTGATCGTTGTCTTGGTCGCCTTGGCTTCGGCTCCCCGCGACACCACATGACGGTCCCACCCCTCGGTGTACACCGCCCCGGCGGGACCGAGGTCGAGAACGGTGACGTACCAGGGGATGCGCAATTCGAGCATGGGGGCGCCCAGCAGATCGCTGACGACGTTGTAGCCGGCGTAGCGGCCCATCGGGCGGCTGTGCTGACACGACATGACCGAGTGGTGCTCATCGTCCATCCTCGCGACCGCGACATCGCCGGCCGCGAAAACGCCAGGCACACCGATCACCCGCAGATAGCCGTCGACCGGTACCCGCCCCAACCGGTCCGCGCCGACCGGCAGCTGGGCGGCCAGCGGGCTGGCCCGCATCCCCGCACACCACACCACGGTCGCCGCGGGGATTCGCTCGCCCGACGACAGGACGACACCCCCCTCGTCGATCGCGGCGACCCGCACACCGGCCTTCACCTCGACCCCGTTGTCCACCAGTGCCGATTCGATGACAGGACGTGCCGATTCGCCCATATCCGAACCCGCGGCCGGGCTGTGGTCGACGAGGACCACACGCGGTGTGACCCGGTGCCCGGCGAACACCGCTGCGAGCCTGCCGGGGAGTTCGCATGCCGTCTCGATTCCCGTGAGGCCCGCCCCCACGACGACGGCGGTCGCCGCGAGCGGAGTGACCCCGGTGTCGGCGAGGGCTGCGAGATGGTCGGCGAGCGCCGTCGCGCCGTCGTAGGTGTCCACGTCGAAGGCGAATTCGGCCAGACCAGGGACGTCGGGCCGGAACACCCGACTGCCCGGCGCCACCACGAGGCGGTCGTACCCTCGGGTTGTCGTCTGCCCGTCGACGCCGATCATCGTCACCGTTCGGGCGTGCGAGTCGATACCCGTCACGGTGGCGGTGACGTGGGCGACACCTGCGGGGTCCAGCACCGCGCCCAGCGGAATCCGACAGTCGGTGAGATCGGGCTCGTAGTTGCGGACGCGGATGTCGTGAAACGGTTTGTCGCTCAGCACGGTGACGTCCACGGCGTCGGGAGGGACCCCGAGTTCGTCCAGTCGACGTACGGCACCCAGCGCCGCCCACAGCCCGGCGAACCCCGAGCCGATGACGACGACGCTATTCATGGGCGCGTGCGCAGCGGCGCCGCGGTGTTGTGCTTCGCATCGTCCCCATCCTGTCAGGCCGTCGCACTGCGCGCGACGCACCGCTCATACCCGCCCCGCGATCCGTGAGCACAATGCGCAGAAGTCGCAAATCGCTGGTTGTGCGGGTTGTGCGCACAACCGCGAATCGGTTGCCCGATCGCCGTAACTTTGGGCCTGGAAAGCCGGAGAAACGGAGTATCAAAGTGTTTATCTCATTGCCTGCCATGCAATTTCGAGGGGGAACTTCGAAGGGGGTGTATCTGCTCCGCGACGATCTCGGAACGTATGAGGGTTCCCTGGACGCGGTGTTGTCGGCGCTGATGGGCGGTGCGCCGCGGCAGATCGACGGGCTCGGCGGCGCCGCGACGACGACGAGCAAGGTGGCGATCGTCGGGCGTTCTGCCGAGCCCGGCATCGATATCGACTACCTCTTCGCTCAGGTCGATCCCCAGACCGGAGCGGTGGACCGGGTTCCGACCTGCGGCAACATCCTTGCCGGGGTCGGACCGTTCGCGATCGAACGGGGTCTGGTGGACGTGGCGGGAACCACGACCGCGGTGCGGATCCGCCTGGTCAACACCGGGGCCCGGGTGGTGGCCACGGTCCGCACGCCGGACGGAGCCGTCGAATATGCCGGCGCCACAAGGATCGCCGGCGTCGCCGGCGGCGCGGCGCCGGTGCGCCTGACCTTCACCGACTTCGCGGGCGGAACCGCGGGCGCATTGTTCCCGACCGGACATCGGATGGACTTCGTGGACGGCATCGAAGTCAGCTGCGTCGACGCGGGTGTGTGTGCGGTGCTGCTGCGCGCCACCGACGTCGGGTTGACCGGCGGGGAGAGCCCCGCCGAGATCAATGCCGACGATGCCCTGCTCGCCCGGGTCGAGCGCATCCGCCGCAAGGCGGGCGAGTTGATGGGCATGGGCGACGTGGCCGGGAAGGTGGTGCCGAAGGTCATGCTGGTGTCCGCGTCGCGGACCGCCGACATCCGGTCGCGCTACCTGGTACCGACATCGTGCCACCCCGCGCACGCGGTGTCCGGCGCGATCAATCTGGCGTCGGCGCTGTCGATCCCGGGCACCGTGGCCTTCGACCTGGTCGACGCACCCGCCGCCGGCGGGGCGGTGTCGATCGAGCACCCCGGCGGCATCATCGAGCTGGAGGTGACACTCGACGGCGATGCGCCGGTCGGCGCGGCCATCACATCGACCGCGCGCAAACTGTTCGACGGAACCGCGTTCTGCGAACTGCCCGACGACGAGAAACGTTGACCGTCATGTTGAATGGATATCGACGATGGATCTGTGCCGCGGTCCTGATCGTCACATTGGGTGTCGTGTTCAGCAAGGTGGGCCTGCCCGCGGGCTGGTTGATCGCCGGCATGTTGGGCGCTGCCGCGACCGCGTTGATCTCGCGACGCGAGCTCAATCCGCCGCCACGGGCGATGTCGGCTGCGCAAGGCGTCATCGGCGTGGTCGCCGTCGAGCCGCTGACCAAACTCACCGGGTCCGACCTCGTGCACTTCGCCGGATGCGCCGCCTTCTCCATCACGATCACGCTCGGCCTCAGCGTCGTGTTCGGCATCGTGCTCGCCCGCTGGGCGCCCGACCTCGGCGTGGCGACGGCGAACCTGTCACTCATCGCCGGGGGCGCCAGCACCATTTCGTGCATGGCGCGTGAACTCGGCGCCGACGAGCGTTACGTCGCCTTGTCCCAGTACCTGCGCCTCACGATCGTCGTGCTGTCGATGCCGATCGTCCTCGGCCAGTTGGGCACCGCCGACCCGACGCCGCAATTGGTTGCGGCGCAGGACAGCTGGAGTCTGGCTGGGCTGGCCGCGCTGGCGGCGCTGATCATCGCCGCCGGACATCTGGCCCGGGTCATCCGGATGCCGGCACCGTTCTTGTTGGGACCGCTGGTCGCCGCCGGAGCGCTGGCGATCGCCAGCCCGTCGCTGGACGCCTTGATGGCCCCGAATTCGGTGGTGACCGGTATCGCCTACGTGGTGATCGGCTGGCAGGCCGGCGGCGGGTTCGCGGTCGACGTGCTGCGCCGGTTCGTCCGGCTCATCCCGTTGACGCTGACGTTCATCGCCCTGACGATTGCGAGTTGCTTCGCGGTGGCGGTCGCGGTGAGCCAGTGGGCAGGGGTTTCGTTGGCCGACGCCTACCTGGCGACCACGCCGGGCGGTATCTACGGCGTGCTCGCCATCGCCAACGAGGTGCATTCCGGCCCCATTGTGGTGACCCTGCAGGTACTGCGTCTGGTGACGATGGTGCTGGCGGCCGGGATGATCCCGAAGTTCATCGGATGGCTGATTCGGCGGCGGGCCAGGGCGCTCGATACGGTGCCCGCGGTCGTCACCGGGGCGTGATCGCGGTCGGCGCCGCGGTCACCGGGGAGGTCGCTGTGGAGGTTTCTCGGCGGCGACGAACTCCTGTTCGGGGCGTCCGGTGGTGCCGTAGCGCAACCCGATCTTGACGTCACCGGCGCTGGCCAGATTCGCCAGGTAGCGCTGGGCGGTTGCCCTCGACACCCCGATCGCCGCGGAGACCTCGGCCGACGACATCGGCTTACCCGACGCTCTCAGCGCCTGCAGCACAAGTTGTTTGGTGGGGGAGGGGGCAGCGGTGGACGGCTGCGCGGCGGCGATCCTGGGCCGTAGGGCGTCCACCGCCGCGTCGATGTCACCGGGGCCGAGGTTGGCGCCCGCGAGGATCTTGCGGTAGCGGGCGTAGCCGGCGAGTCGCGCGGCGAGTTCGGCGGGCGGAAAGGGTTTCACCAGATAGCTGAGGGCTCCGGCGGCGAGCGCGGCCCGAACGCTCACGGCTTCGGTCGCGGCCGTCAACACCATGCTGTCGGTGGTGAGCTCGCGGACGAAATCGATGCCGGACCCGTCGGGCAGGTACACATCGACCAGAGCGAGGTCGACCGGATCGGCCTTGCGCGCGGCAGCGAGTGTGTTGACGGTCGTCGTCACGGTGAATCCCGGTAGCGCATCGACGATTCCGGCGTGCATATTGGCGACGCGGAAGTCGTCGTCGACCACCAGCACGGTTAGTTCTGCGCTGCCCATTGGGACTCCTCCTCGACGATCACACCCGGCAGCCGGGCGATGAATTCGGCGCCGCACAGTTCGGCCGCGGGATCGCCCAGGCTCGACAGCCGCAGGTCGCCGCCGAGGGATCGGCTGAGCTGACGCGAGAGCGCCAGCCCGATACCGCGGCCTCCTGGGATCCCGGAGTCCGGTTTGGTCGACGTGCCCTCGGTGAACAGCTCGCTCACGAAATCGGGCGCGACACCGTCTCCGCTGTCGGCCACGGTGACGTGCAGTGTCGACCCTTCCTGAACCAACTCGACCTCCACCACCTTGGTGGCGTTCGCCGCGATCCTGGCCGCGTCGATCGCATTGTCGAGGAGGTTGCCCAGCACCGTCGTCACGTCGACGGGGAGTACGAGACGGCCTGACACCCAGGTATTCTCGCCGATCGTCAGCGTCACGCCGGCCTCCCTGGCGGCCGCCGCCTTGGCCGCGAGGAACGCCTGCAGATAGGCGTCGCGGATGGCGTCGATGCCGGGCAGCGCCGAACCCAGCGGACCCGATCCCAGCAGCTCCTCCAGGTACTGCGCCGCCTCTTCGGTGTGGCCGCTGTGCAGCAGACCGTTGAGCAGGTGCAGACGGTTGGCGAACTCGTGGCGTTGAGCGCGCAACACCGTGCTCATCAGCTGGACGGCGTCGAGTTGGCGGGTCAGGGATTCGACGTCGGTGCGGTCGCGCACCACCAGAACCGTGCCGAGGTCATGTCCGTCCCGGGTCACCGGCCTGGCCGACACCACCACGATGCGTTCGCCCACCGTGGCCAGTGTCGGTGCCGAGTCGGCCGCGCTGAACACGTCGAGGACACGTGGCGTCAAACCGATCTCGGCCACGGGCCGGCCGGTTTCCCCGCCGATCTGCAGCAGCCGGCTCGCCTCGTCGTTGACGAAGGTGGTATGCCAGGACGGGTCGGCGGCCAGCACACCTTCACCGATCCCGTGCAATACCGCGGCCTGGCTGCGCACCAACTCGGCCATCTCGGTCGGGCGCAGGCCCAGGGTGAGGCCCCGCCAACGCCGCGCGAGCAGGACCGACCCGACGGCGCCGACGAGTAGTGCCACCCCGCCCAGCACAGCCGACGCCCGTAGGTTGCTGAACAGCTGCGCGTGCACCGCGGCGGTGGAGATCCCGACACTGACCTCGCCGACCACCCGATTCGAATCAGGGGCCAGGATCGGCACTTTCGCGCGTACCGACGGACCGAGCGTGCCGGATTGGTGCAGCACCACTTCGCGGCCCTCGAGGGCTTCGGATGGATCGGTGCTGACTCGTTCACCCAATTCGTCGCGGTCCGGGTGGGCCAGCCTGATGCCGTGGTTGTCCGTGATGACCACGAACAGTACGTCCGTGCGCCGCTGGACCTCCGTCGCGATCGCCTGCAGCGGACCGCCAGCCAGTTCGTCGACAGCGGCCCTACCGGGCGGCAGCGGGTTCTGGTCGTAGCGGGCGACGTCGGCACGCACGGCCGGCGCGGCCGCGACCACCCGCGCCATATCCAGGGCGCGGATCCCGTACTCGCTGGCGATTCGTTGATGGCTGAACACCGCGAACAGCCCGAACGCGATCACCAGGGTGATGGCCACCACCGCGAGTTGCAGCACGAGCACCTGGGTCGCGAGCCGGACATCGATGCGGCGGCTCCCTGCCATGCGCAGAGCGTACCCGCACACCTGAGCACAATGCGCAAAAGCTCGAAATCGCCGCTTGTGCGGCTTGTGCGGACAAGCGTGCCAACGGGATTGGGCTGTCCGTAGTTTCGGTCGGGCGGGTCGCGGAGCCGTCCCGCAGAGCCGACGACATCACCGAGGAGTTCCCGATGCAGACACGGTCGTCCACACCGACACCGCCGGGCGACACCACCGCGTCTCCCGGCCCCGACGACGGCGCGGCGCGGCTGCGCGAGCTGGGCTACGAGCCGGAACTCGCGCGCCGCCTCAGCGTGCGCGACCTCGTGATCCACGGCCTGATCTATATGGTGCCGCTGGCGCCCATCGGAGTGTTCGGGATCATTTATGACATGTCGGCCGGGGCGGTCGCCGCGGTATACGTCGTGGCGGCCGTCGCGATGCTGTTCAGCGCGATCAGCTACAAGGAGATGGCGCAGCGCTTCCCCGTTTCGGGATCGACCTACAGCTATGTCAGCCTGGCCACCAACCGTTTTCTCGGATTCGTCTCCGGCTGGGCGATCCTGCTGGACTATCTGCTGTTGCCCGCTCTGCTGTGCGTGCTGTCGGCCAGCGCGATGACCACGGTGGTACCCAGCGTGCCCGCCTGGGTGTGGGTGGTCTTCTTCGTCGCGGTGAGCGCACTGACCAATGTGATGGGTATCGGCGTGACCGCGAAGATGAACACGGTCTTCCTCTATGTCCAGCTCCTCATTCTCGCCGTGTTCCTTTGCTGGGCAGTTGTTCTGGTGGCAACGGGCCAGGCGCATCTCTCGCTGGACCCCTTCCGTCCGCACGGCGGGGCGTCCTGGGCGATGGTCGCCGGCGCTGTTCCGGTGGCCGCATTCAGTTTCCTTGGCTTCGATGCGATCTCGACGCTCAACGAGGAGGCCAAGGGCGGCGGCAAGGCGGTGTCGAAGGCCACGATGATCGTGATGTACGGCTCCACCGCGCTTTTCGTCATCCAGGTCTACGCGGCATGCATCTTGGTGCCCGGCGGCTCTCGCTTCGCCGACGGTACCGCCGCGAACAACGCCTTCTACGATCTGGTCGGCACCGCCATGGACAGTCAGTTCAAGATGTTCGTGGTGCTCAACTCGGCGCTGGTGGCGGCGATGGGCAATCTCATCGCGGCCAACACCACCGCAGCGCGGCTGGTCTACAGCATGGCCAGGGACGGCCATCTGCCCGCGTTTCTGGCGCGCGTGAGCGGCGCACGGCGGGTCCCGGTCAACGCCATGATCTTGATCGCGGCCCTTGCCTTGGGCATCGGGATCGTCGGTGTGCGCCAGGCCGGGTTGTTGACCACGCTGGTGACATTCGGTGCCCTGCTGTCCTACATCCTGCTCCACGCCAGCGTGGTCGCGCATTTCCTCCGCCGTCCCACCGGAAGGCGGTGGTTCACCCATGTGATCTCGCCGGTTCTCGGTTCGGCGATCCTGCTGGTGGCATTGTGGGAGGCGGACACCAACGCCAAGATCGTCGGCGTCTGCTGGCTGGTGCTGGGGATCGCGTTGGGTGGCTACCGCCGGCTGCGAGGGCGTTCGCCGCGGACGACCATCTGAGCGTCCAGACCAGTGCGCCCCAACAGGCACGACCCGCGACGGGCACCCCCTTACGACGGCTCGACCTGGCTATCCGCCGGTGGTTCAAAGGGTGTGTACCACCACCATTCCGCGTCTTCACCCAACGGGCCGCGACACGGTGGGACGTCGGGTGGTGACCCGGTGGGTGGGCGGGCCAAGGATCCGCCGGTCAGTTGCCGGCCACGACTGTCGCTGACGGCGAGCCGGTCGGCGGGTCCGGTGATGGTGATCCCACCCTTATGGTGCAGCCGGTGATGAAACGGGCAGACCAGCACCATGTTGTCGAGTTCGGTGGCACCGCCATTTTCCCAGTGCACGATGTGATGGGCATGCAAACCCCGGGTGGCGCCGCAGCCGGGCACCACGCACGTCGTGTCACGGTGCTCCAATGCCCGCCGCAACCGGCGGGAGATGGTGCGGGTGGTGCGGCCGGACCCGATCAGCTGACCGCAACGTTCGAACCACACCTCACATGTCGCATCGCAGCCCAGAAACTGCCGCTCGTCGTCGGACAGCAGCGGACCCAGATGAAGTGAGGCAACGGGCTTGTCCACGTCGACATGCACCATCAGGGTGGCGTGCGCGCTGTGCGGGCGCGCGGCCACCTCGGTGTCCCAGCCTGCCTCGACAAGACTCATGAACGCCTCCACAGTGCTCGGAAACGGCGGCGCCTGCTCCGGTGGCGCCATGCGTTCGTCCTGCTCGTCCTGCTCGTCCGCGGCCTCCGGGTCGAACCCCGGATCCCGATCACGTTTCCAGTCTGCGATCAACCCATCCCGGTGCGCCCGATGCGCGGCATCGAACTTCGCCGCCTCCACCTTCGGGAGCCGGATCCGGTAGGTGGTGAACTCACCGTCCTCGATGCGGGTGAACTCCGCCTTCGGTTCGGGTTTCGGCTTCTTCGCCGGCCGCGGTTCGAGCTTGACCGCCGTGCGCAACTGAGTGACCGTCGCGACAGGCGCCAATGCGGCATAGTGCTCATCGGACCCGTCCGCGGCATATTCGGCGATCACCCCGACCTGATCCAACGACAGCCGCCCCTGTGCCATCCCCTGCGTGAGGCGAGGAAACTCCTCGATGCGGTTGGCGATCGCCACGACCGTCTCGGCGTTGCGCGGGGCCATGCCGGTGCGCCACGCCACCAACGCCGCGATCGAACGACATCCCGTGCTACCCCACATCTGCTGGCCGTCGATCTCGGCAACGATCTGCACCAACCGGCCATCGATCGCATTGCGCTGCCCCATCAGCTCCGCGATCTCGTCGAACAACGTCTCCAACCGGTCACACGGTCGCACCTCATCCCCGACATCCCCGACATCCCCAACATCCCCGAAAGAAGTTGCGGCGGTGGACATAGCACCATCCTCCCACCCGGGTATGACAAGAATCGCCGTCGCGATCCCTGCGAACGGGATCGCCCAGCTGCCGCACCATCCGGCCTCATCTGCGCCACCGGGTGCCGACCGAGCTCGCCCACCCGCGGGTGCGATCATGGACCGATGGCGACGTGGCGAGACGTCGAAGAGTCAGCGCCGGATTTCGCACGGTCCGTGCGGGTGCTCTTCGATGCGCACAAGCACAAAACCATCGCGACACTGCGAGCCGACGGGTCACCGCGAATCTCCGGAATCGAGGCGGCATTCGAGGACGGGATCCTGGTCTTCGGATCGATGCCGAATGCGCGTAAAGGTGCGGATCTGCGCCGCGACCCACGGTTCGCCTTACACAGTGCCACGGTCGATCCGATCGAGGGTTCCGAGGCGCAATGGCCGGGTGAGGCGAAAATCTCCGGGCGGGCGATCGTATCCGGCCCGGTCGCCGACGAACCCGACGGCGAACTCTTCCACGCCGACATCGCCGAGGTTGTGCATACCCACCTCAACGCGGAAGCGACGCTGCTCGTCGTGGAGTGGTGGACCCCCGCGCACGGGCTGCGAAGGATCGAACGCGGCTAGCCGGCTTGGCTTTTCGTTGGTATTACCGGCGGCAACGACGAAAGCGTGCCGGCCTCCCACTAGATGGAGGCCGGCACGCAGATCCGGTGGACCGGGCTCAGACCGGGTTGATCTCTTCGAGGCTGCGGCCCGTCGTGCGGGGACCGAAGGGAGCAACCACCGCGATGGTGACGGCCAGCGCCGCCAGGACGACCCCGAACATCGCCGTGGGACCGTAGGTGTCCAGGACGGGGATGAGGATGAAGGGCAGGGCCGCACTGGACAGCCGCGACACGGAGTAGGTCCAGCCGACGGCGGTTGCCCGGACATCGCTCGGGAAGATCTCGGCCTGGTAGACGTGGTAGATGTTCGAGAACACGTTGCTCGCCGCGGTCGTCAGCAGTCCGAATGTCACGATGAGCGCCGGGGTGTGCACGGTGGCGAACAGCACACCGCACACGGCCATCACCACAACACTCGCCATCACCAGGTACTTACGTTCGAACCGCTTCAACAGGGGGATCGAGAGCAGCGATCCGACCGGATATCCGATGAACGACAGTGCCGTGAACAACAACGACGATGTGACGTCATATCCGCGACTGACCAGCACCAGGGCGGCCAGGGTGCCGAATCCGTAGTAGCCGAACGGTTGGAACAGGTGGAACACCCCGAGCATCGCCAGCCGTTGCCGATAGGGTCGTTGACCCAGGCGCCGAACGGGGTTCACCGTCGGACGCGGTTCGGCTGCCGCGTGTGGCGCCGACGCGGCGTCGACGTTTCGGCGCGTGTCGTCTGCCGGGGTCGTCAGCCCGGTCTCGAGCACCCGCAGCGCGGCACGCGCCTCTTCTGTGCGCCCCACGCCCGCCAGCCAGCGCGGCGATTCGGGCAACCCGCGTCGAATGGCGATCACGACGACCGCACCGACCGCACCGACGACCAGCAGGACTCGCCAGCCGTCCATTCCGAGAACGCGGTGCCCCGTGAGCGCCAGGGACAGAAACCCGAGCGCCGGGACGGCAACGAAGGAACAGGTATAGGCCCAGGCCGACAGCCGCCCGCGGTGCGCCTTGGGGAGGACATCGGAGAGATAGGCGTCGGCCACCGGGTACTCGGCGCCGACCCCGATACCCGCCATGAAGCGCGCCGCGACGAGAATCAGCGGATTCGGGGCGACCGCGGCGACCAGGCTCCACACGGAGAACCAGACGAGGTTGACCAGGAATGCCCGCCGCCGGCCCAGCCGGTCCGCGACACGGCCGAAAACCGCTGCGCCGATGAACATCCCGACGAACGACGAAGCCATTAGCGCCTGCAGGGCCATACCTCCGAGGCCGTACTGGGTCTTCAATGCGGTGGCGATGGTGCTGGACAGGAAAATCTCGTAGACCTCGAAGAACAGTCCCAGCCCGATGGCGACCACCACCTTTCGGTGGACCGGCCCCACCGCGAGGTTGTCCAGCCGGGCGCCGATGTCGTTGACGTGCAGCGGGTTATCGGTCCGCAGAGTGGTAGTCATCTCGGGTGATCTCTTTCGTCAGAAGGTGTCGGACGACGCGTCGCGATCGCGACTGTGTTTCGGCGGCTGATAGAAGTTCCAGTTCCACGTCGGGAGAGTCCCGGCGTCATGGCGCGACTGCGAATCCTGATCCCCGCGCGACTGCGAATCCTGATCCCCGCGGGATTGCGAATCCTGATCCTGGCGGGACTGCCAGTTCCGGTTCCCGCCGCTCTGCCCGTCCCGATCGCCCGAGGAACGCCAGTCATCATCCGGGGTACGCCAATCCCGGTCACCGCGGGTCTGCCAGTTCTGATCACCGCGTGAGCTCCACGTCGCGTCACCGTGCTGGCTCCATGTCGACGGAGCCGGCGCCGTGGCGGACGGCGTCGCGGCGTGACTGGCGGGGGCGGCCGCGTGGGTGGGCTGCACAGCGCGGGGTGCGGCCGGCGCCGTGACCACTTTGGCGGGGGCGGGGGCGGCCGTCGACGCGGGCGCGGTGACCGTGGACGTGTCGACCGCGACAGGTGCGGAAGCACCACTGTGCGGGATGAGGAAGATACCGACGGCCGCCGCGGCGGCGACACCGCCGACAGCGGCAGCCAGCACCCGCGGGCGCAGAGCACGCGCGAGCATCCCTGCCGACGCGTCCGGGGCGCCGTCGGCAGGGGCTGCGACCGCCGCGTCGGCAGTTGGCTGCGCCACCTCTGAGGACCACGCGAAGTCTCCGCGGTAGACCGGCATAGCCATCGTGCGCGCCGAAGTGTCGATCCCCCCGGCGGCAGGGGCGGCAAGCGTCGGGCTGTCCAGCGGGACGGTCCCGGTGGCCCACCACCGGTCGGTGCGGGGCGGTGTCGAGGGGTTCGTCATCGTGCTCTCCTTACTTCGGGATTTGCTGGTGCAGTTCGTCGTGAACCGGCTGATCCGAAGCTACGGTCGGGCCGCACCCCCTGGCTCGCTTGTGCGCACAAGCCGCACAACAGTCGATTTGACGCTTTTGCGCATTGTGCTCATCGCACCGGCCGCCGTCCGGTTCACCGCGATCGATCAGTGAATTCTTCAGCGCCAGAGGCAGTGACATGTCATACGACACCGGCGGTACGGCGCGGACGGACCATGGCAGGCCACGCCGGCCCGGCAGGTGGGCTGTGAGGTCACCGACGGAGGGTCATCTGTTTTATCCGCCGATCGGCCGATGGTGAGGAGTTCGCTCGTGCCGGATAGTGGTGCCGAATCGCCTGCGGGTGAATAGCCATTGCGCAACGTCAGAGAGCGGATCCCCATGACACCACCGACCCTGTGTAGGGCCGCGGCACTCCTCGCCACCACCGCGCTGACGGGCGCACTCGGCAGCGTCGCGGCAGCTCCTGCCGGCGCGGCCCCCGCGTGGGGCGCTGCGAGCTACGGACCGTCGATGACGGCGACGTCGCCGCAGTCTTCGACTCACACCGCCGGACCCGCCGCAGGCGGACCCGCACGCGGATGCCCGCCGGAGGGCTCGGCGACCCTGCTGCGCGCGATGATCGAGCCGGGAGCGATGGCGACGGCGGACAGGGTGCCTCCGCCCGGGGCGGTGGCCGCCGAAAACCGCGAACCCGACGCGTGGATTCCCGCTGTCGGCGAACCCGACGCGCCCACGCTGACCGACCGGCTGCCTGCCCCCGGCACCGGCACGGCGCACGGTAAGTGGCCGCACGACAAGACCGGCCACCACGAGGCGTCATCCAGCTCGGAATCCGGCGACGCCGCGGCCGGGTCTACGGGATCCGACCGCCAGCACCAGGCTGACACCGCCGGTGGACGTCAAGCGGGTCAATCCGCCTGAGGTTCGCAGCGCCGCTGAGTACCGCCTCGCCGTGGCCGAATCCCGCGACCTGCGCGCCGGTGCCGGCGAGTGTGCCCAACGACAGTTTGGCCGCCCGGCGTCACCTGCGCCTGCGATGACCTCGGCGGCCGACCAGGCCGCGATCTCCGCGGCGGCCCCGGCGTGGTCCTCGTGGAAGTGCGTGAGCACGATCCTTCGGACGTCACCGCGGCGTTGTGTCAGCTCCCGCAGCGCCTGCGCGATCAACCCGGCACTGTCGGCCCATCCTGCGCGTCCCGCCATCGAGACCGCGCCGATTTCGCCACGGCCGAAACGTGTCCCGGTGCCGCGGACCGACGTCAGTTCCAGGATCGCGCCGAACGCCCCGACCAGTACCGGTTCGGCTCCTCTGCCACCTCACCGAGCGCAGACATGGCACCGGCCGACACGGAAACCCCGACGGCGGAGAGGTTCTCGCGAACCTGACCGGCATCGACAGCCCCGGAGAGGACCCGCCAGACCCAGGGCCGGCTCAGCGCGGCAGCCAGTGCGAGGCAGTCGATGCGCATACCCACCTCGTCGGCGATGTGTGCCATCCGGGCGGCGCCGGGATCGTCGCCCCGCTGACCGGGTGCGAGCCTGCCGTTCGCCAGCGCTTCCTTGACGATCACGCGGGCGCCGTGGTGCGCGGCCTCCTCCAGCGCGGCACCCGCCGAGGGCTCCAAAGGGTTCCAGGTCGCCTGCACGGAGGTGAACAGCGGCGTGCCGTCGACGCGGATGCGCATCGCCTCACGAATCGAATCCGCTTGGCTGGGACCGGAAACCGACAGGCCGATCGCGACACCCGTATCGCGCAGACGCGCCAGCGCCGACATCAGGTCCCGGTCGGCGAGCACGCCGGTCTCGGGTGTCGCGGAGTGGATGTGGTAGATGCCGAGGCGCGTCTCCAGGATGGCTCTCGTCTCGGCCAGCTGCCTGGTGAAGGCGTCACGCGAATGGTCCTTTATCTCGTGCACGGCGGCGTCCATCCGCCAGTCGCCCACATAGCGGTATCCCCATTTCGAGCCGACGGTGATGTCGGCGATCTCGGGGTGGGTGTCCATCCAGTCGCGCAGGAATCGTTCGGCGTAGCCGTAGGACCGGGCCACGTCCACGTACCGGATCCCGCCGGCATATGCCGCATCGAGCACCTCGAAAGTGCGCGCGCGCAGTGCGTCGACGGTCCGGTCGCCGGGCAGGTCACCGGCGCGGCCCGCGGTGATGTAGGCCGGCCGTGCGACCGCCGCCAGGCCGATGCCCAGGCCGACCGCGGCGGCGCCGAGCTGGTTCGCGGACTTCTCACTCACCTGTCCGGCGCCTCCCATCGGGTCAATGCGGCTCGCTGCGCGGCAAGACTCCCACGAACCACCCAGTGACGGATCCTACGATGGCTGACCATGAACGAAGATCTCCTGATCACGAACGTTCCCTTCACCCACGACCCCTGGGTCGCCGCGCGGACGCGCTACGACGCGATGCCGTATCGGCGCGTCGGAGAGTCGGGGCTGCTGCTGCCGGCGATCTCGCTGGGACTCTGGTACAACTTCGGCGACGACCGGCCGTTCGCCGCGCAGCGCGAGGTGTTGCGGCACGCATTCGACCGCGGCATCACACATTTCGACCTGGCCAACAACTACGGCCCGCCCTACGGCTCCGCCGAGGAGAACTTCGGCAGGATGTTGCGCGGCGACTTCAAGCCGTACCGCAACGAACTGATCATCTCGACCAAGGCGGGCTGGGATATGTGGCCCGGGCCCCACGGCCAGCTCGGCAGCCGCACCTATCTGCTGTCGAGTCTCGACGCGTCGTTGGCCCGGCTGGGCATCGACTACGTGGACATCTTCTACTCACACCGATTCGATCCGTACACCCCGCTGGCCGAGACGATCGGCGCACTGGACAGCGCCGTGCGCGCAGGGAAGGCCCGCTACGTGGGGGTGTCGTCGTATTCGGCGGCCCACACCGCCGAGGCCGCCGCCATCGCCAGGGGACTGGGGACGCCGCTGGTGATCCACCAGCCCTCGTATTCGATGCTCAACCGGTGGGTCGAGGGCAGTCTCATCGCCGAACTCGCCACCGCGGGTATGGGCGCGATCGCGTTCACCGCTCTGGCGCAGGGACTGCTCACCGACCGCTACGTGTCCCGGCCGGCCGATCAGGTCGTGCGCTCCACCGACCGCCCGTCCTTCGACGACGAGCTGGTCACGGACACGGTCCGCGAGCGGCTGCGTGCGCTCGCGGGGATCGCCGAGCGGCGTGGGCAGACGTTGGCGCAGCTCGCGTTGGCGTGGGTGCTGCGCGATCCGACGGTCGCCTCCACCCTCATCGGCGCGTCGAGCGTCGCGCAGCTCGACGAGAACCTGGGCGCGCTGGACAATCTGGACTTCACCGCCGTGGACCTCCAGGAGATCGACCGGTACGCGGCCGAATCGGGTATCGACCTGTGGCGGTCCAGTTCGGAGCTGTAGACCCGGTGGGCCGGTATCTCAGGCCAGCGGGCCCAGCGCCGCGGCGAGCGCGTCGTAGGCGTCGAGACGCTGTTGCCCGCCGGGCATCGCCCGGTCGGGGATGATGATCTCGTCGACGCCCTCGTCGCGCCAGCGCGCCATCTCGTCGGCGATCCGCGCCGCCGAACCGTGCACGACCGGCATCGGCACCTTGTCGGCGGTCGCCCTGGCCCGCGATTCCTCCTCGGGTGTGTCGGTCACGATGACGAGCGCCTGGGTCGACCGCCACACCGTCGCCGGGTCACGCCCCACGCGTTCGCACGCGGCATCGAGCAGGGCGGCCGTCTCGGTGAACGAGCCGGGTGCCGACCAGTGGTTCCACTGCTGCGCGTGACGGGCGACCAATCCGAGCATGCGGGGGCCCGCGGCGCCGATGAGCACGGGCAGCGGCGACTGCACCGGTTTGGGTTCACACACCGCGTCGGTCAGCCGGTAGTAGCGGCCGTCGAAGCTGGTCACCGGCTGGGTCAGCAGGCCGGTGAGCACGGCGAGACCTTCGGCGAAGCGGTCCACCCGCTCCCGCGGGGCCCCGAGGTCGATGCCGTACTGCTCGTGTTCATTGACCTGCCAGCCCGCGCCGAGCCCCAGGGTGAGCCGGCCGTTGCTGACCTGGTCGATGGTTGCGGCGGTGTTGGCCAGCACGGCGGGATGCCGGTAGGTCATCGACAGGACCAGGTTCGCCAGCCGCAACCGTGACGTGGACGCCGCCAATGCCGCCAGCACACCGGTGGCTTCCAACATGTAGGGCGGCCCGCTGCCGTTGCCCATGAAGTGGTCGGCGACGTAGATCGCGTGCCAGAAACCGTCGTCGGTGTGGCGGGCGAGCTCGAGGAGTTCGGGCCACGGCTGGGCAGCGCCCGGCCACACGGAGAAACGCACACGCCAAGCCTAACCACCGCGCGCCCCGGCGCCGCCGGGCTCGGGCGGGCCGGGGTGGCATCCTGGCCGTGTGGGATTGCTATTTCGCCTGGCCGAGCTGCTCATCCTGCTCGTGCCGGTGGCGGGCATCGCCGTGGCGGCGTTCAAGGCGTTCTCCGCCGCGCAGCGGAGGATGGGCGATCAGCCGCAGCAACCCGCGCCGCTCGACGAGGATGAGCCGGTCGAACCCGCCGTCCGCCCGGCGCGGGGTGGGGGTGGCCAGGCGGCGCGGTGGCGGGCGATCACCCGGGTCGTCGACGAGCATGCCCGCACCGACACCCGTTGGCTCGAGTACGAACTCGACGTCACCAAGCTGCTCGACTTCCCGTCGATGACCGATATGCGCGATCCGCTCACGACGGCGTTCCATCGCGCGAAACTGCGCGCGGATCTCATACGTCCGGCCAAGGCCGAGGATCTTCTCGACGATCCCGACTCCGCGGAGCGGTATCTGGCCGCGGTCGAGGACTATGTGACGGCGTTCGACGCCGCCGAGGCCGAGGCCATCCGTCGGCGCCGCAGCGGCTTCGGGCAGGCGGATCAGCAGCGGATCGTGCGGGCGCAGAGCCTGTTGCGGGTCGCCTCGGATCCCGGTGCGACGGTCAACGAACGCGAACGCGCCTACGAGCTGGCGTGTCGGGAGTTGGACGGCCTGATCGTCCTGCCGCCGAATACGCGCGCCGGTATCGAGCGCGGCATCGCCGGCGAGATCGACGGGTGACGTCTCAGACCGGCCACTGCTCCCGGCGGAACGCGGCGTCCCAGAACATCCACTCGTAGCGCGCGGTGGTCACGAAGTGCGCCCTGGCCGCGGCCTCCTGGGCGGGGGTCAGGGTCGGTCCGATCCGATCGGTCACGGCCAGGACCTGCGCGACGGTGGCCGCGAACTCCTCACCGCCGTAACTGTCGATCCACAGTTGGTAGCGCGGATCGGGGGAGCCCTGCTTCACCAGGACGGCACCCACCTCGGCGTAGATCCAGTAACAGGGCAGGACGGCGGCCAGACCGTCGGCGAAGCTCCCGCCGTAGGTGGTCGCGAGCAGGTAGCTGGTGTAGGCCCGCGTGGTGGGGGAGACCGGCACCGCGTCGATGGCGGCCGCGTCGAGGCCGAGCTGGGGCAGAAGTGTGGAGTGCAGGGCGACTTCGACGTCGAACACCTCGGCGGCGTGGCGGGCGAAGGTGGCGGTGTCGGCCAACCCCGGCGCCTTGGCCGCGACAATGGACAGCGCACGCGAATAGTCGCGCAGGTAGTGCACATCCTGTGCGACGTAGTCGGCGAAGACGCCGGGATCGAGGCTGCCGTCGGTGAGGCCGGTCAGGAACGGGTGGGTGAGGATGGCCTCGAACGTGGGCCCGATGTCCGCCCACAGCCGGTTCGACCAGGACTGCGGATCGGCCGAACCGATCGAGAGGGCCGTCACCGCGGTTTCCAGGAGCCGGCGTGGGTGGCGACGGTGCGGGCCGGCGCGGGTCTGGGGGTGTCCGCGATCGAACGCGTTCCATACTCCATACACTGCATCTTTGCAGCCGCCG
The DNA here is from genome assembly GCA_018268465.1 of Actinomycetota bacterium. Taxonomy (GTDB): domain Bacteria; phylum Actinomycetota; class Actinomycetes; order Mycobacteriales; family Mycobacteriaceae; genus Mycobacterium. The sequence goes on along the minus strand of JAFDWN010000033.1, from coordinate 75,523 downwards.
GTCGGTCACGACCACCCGGCGGTGCGTCCGGTCACCGCAGCACGGCCCGCAGATCGACGGTGCCTCGCTCCCCGACCGAGGAGTAGTGCGCGGCCAGCCAGTTCCCGGCGGCGCGCCGGCCCGCGTCGCGCAACTGCACGAAGAAGTCCCATTCGGCCTTGCGGCGCGACGAGGCCTGGTGGGCGTCGAGCAGACCGGCCCCGTCGATGCGGTGCAGGTGCACGTTCTTGTAGTCCTCCGCGGACAGCTTGCCTTCCTCGATGAGCTGCTGGACGAACGCCACCGCGCGCAGCTCCCGCAGCAGATTGCTGTTGAACGTGATCTCGTTGAGGCGGTTGCGGATCTGGCGCGCCGTGCGCGGGGTGTGTCTGCGCTCCATGGGATTGATCTGCACGAGCAGGATGTCCTCGGTGTTCGACTGGTACAGAAGCGGGAACAGCGCGGGGTTGCCCATGTAGCCGCCGTCCCAGTACGGCACGCCGTCGATCTCCACGGCCTGAAACATCTGGGGCAGGCATGCCGACGCCATCAGGTGGTCCGCGGTCAGCTCCTCACGGGTGAAAATCTCGACCGCGCCGGTCCACACGTTGGTGGCGCTGAGGTAGACCTCGACGTCCGTGCATGCGCGCACCCGGTCGAAGTCGACCAGCCGGCCGATGGCGTGCCGCAGGGGATTGATGTTGAGCGGATTGGTCTGATACGGGCTGAGGCTGTGGGTGATGACGGTGGTCAGTGTCTCCGCACGCCACAGACCGAGCATCCGGCGTAGCAGCCGGCGCTGGGTCGGGGAGAGGTATCCGTCGACACTGGCCCGGCGCCAGAAGGTGGCCAGCGCGGCGCGTGCGCCGTCGGGCCCGTCTTCGAGCCAGCCCTGCACCATGACGACCGCGTTCATCGCCCCGGCACTGGCGCCGGTGATCGCGTCGACCGCCAGGCGGCCGTCCTCCAGAAGGGCGTCGAGGACACCCCAGGTGAAGGCGCCGTGGGCACCGCCACCCTGCAACGCCAGCGACACCACCTTCTCGGCGCGGGGTCCGGCCAGGCCCCGGCGGGCGGCTGGCGCCGCGGTGGCATCCTGCCTGCGATACAGCACGGTTTCATCCATGGGAGCTCCTGAGGGTCGGGACGGACACCATTCACCGGTGGTTCGGGACGACAGGCGATCGACGGGACATCCGACAGCAACGGGTATGCGGCGCTGGAGTGCGTGCGCATCGGCGCGCGGCTACCCATCCACCGTATGGGTTGCGGCGTGACGTTTCGAGAGGCGGCGACGTGACGCTGACGGTGCGCCGCCCCCAGGGTGAGCCCGGTCACTCGAAATGGCCGGAGCCGGGCCATGATCCCGCTCCCGGTGTGACCGACACCCGTCACCGGCGTGACGGCGGGCACGGTGGGCACGGTCGGCGAACCTGTTGTCGCACAACGAACCAGATGAGCCGAGGGCTACTCTTGGCGGTTCGTGGCGGGACGACAGGTTGGGGCGCAGGCGGATTCGGTGACGAAGTCCGCCCGCGAGCTCAGTCCTCCTTGCGGATGAGGCGGCCCAGCGCGGCGCTGCCCGGTTCCACCAGCTCGGCGACACGGGGCTGATTCACATCGGCGACGATGATCTCGCCCACCTCCTGGTGGACGTCACGGAAGATCCCGTGGGACTTCATCTTCTCCGTCTGATAGAGGTTGTCCTGGGTCGGGGTGACGTAGTAGACCGAACCGGCCTTGAAGCGGTGCACCAGCCATAGGTGGATGAGCGTCATCAGGCGCTTCTTGCGCAGCGCCTCGGCGAACGTGTTCTGGTCCCGTACCGTCAGGATGCTGCGTCCACGCCGATCCCGGATGGGGTCGAAGATCACGTTGGCGAGCTTCTGCTCGCCACCGTCACCGTCGCCGTAGATGCCCAGTTCGAGCAGTTCCGAGCCGGCACGCTGGGGGCGCAACCGGACCCGCAGCGTCTGCGGCAGCTGATAGTGGGCGGTCCACATCGCCAGCCACTCCTCAAGCAGTTTGCGCGGCACCTCCGTCTGCACCAGATGCTGGTGCTGCGTCGAACCCTTGCCCATGGCCTTCGTGGTCGCCGTGCGCCCCGAGGACGCGAGCAGTGCCGCGTCGCTGCGCGGACCGCCGACCAGGGTTTGCGGTGTCCGGTAGGGCGATTCGACCAGACGAAGTTTGCGCTGCAGCCGGGCCAGCGCCAGCATGCCGTCCTGACGCAGCGCGGTGGCGAATTCCTCGGCGGCCATGCCGTCGATCTGATGTCCGCCGTAGGTGATGAAGTTGAAGACGAAACCCAACTTGCCGATCTCCTCGGGGAAGGCGCGCATATCGTCGTCGGACATCCCCGTGGTGTCCCAGTTGAACGACGGCGAGAGGTTGTAGGCGAGCATCTTGTCGGGGTATTCGGCGTGAATCGCCTCGGCGAACTCCCGGGCGTCGGCGAGATCCGCGGTTTTGGTCTCCATCCACAGGATGTCGGCGAACGGGGCGACGGCCAGCGACTTGGCGATGGCATAGGGGATGCCGCCACGGATCTGGTAGTACCCTTCCGGCGTTTTCGCCAGCTCGCAATCCCACGCCGCGTCGGCGCCCAGCGCTCTGGCCTTCTCGCGTGCCGAATACAGCGAGGCGCGCTCGGCGAAGCGCCGCCATTCCGCGGCGCTGACATCGCGCGTCTCACCCTCGCTCTCGGCGAAGTCGAGCAGGGCCGCGACCGCCTCGCCGTAGGTCATCAGTCCGGCATCCTGCTGCCAGGCGTCGACGAATCGGGATTCGACGGTGTCGAACAACGCGTCGACCGACTGTTCCCTGCCGTCCTTCCAGGCCGTGGCGGCGTCGGCGACGAGGTCCAGCAGGCCCTGGTCCCCTAGCCACTCCACGGCCGCGGCATGTTCGGCGTCTGGGATGGCGTAGAGCAGATGACCGTTGAGTTCGGTGACCCCCGACTCGTGGAAGTGGCGCAGCAGCGCCAGGAAACACACCTTGTAGGACGGGATCGCGAGGTTGGTCGCGCCGAGCAGGAAGGGCTGATCGCGCTCGTCGGCGCGACTGTCGATCAGGTTGGCCGCCTCCGCGTCGGTGCGGGCGACGATGATGCCGGGCACCCGCATCACGTCGAGCTGGAACCGGGCGGTGTTGAGCCGTTTGATCTGTTCATCCGAGGGCACCAGGACCTTGCCGCCCTGATGGCCGCACTTCTTGGTGCCGGGCCGCTGATCCTCGATGTGGTAGCCCGGCACGCCGACCTCGACGAAACGGCGGATCAGGTTGCGCACGTGCGGATCACCACCGTGGCCCGTGTCGGCGTCGGCGATGATGAACGGGCGGAAGTCGTATGCCGGGTTCGCGGCCCGTTCGGCCTCGGTCATGCGCAGGCGCAGGTAGTGCTGATTGCGGTCGGCGGTCAGCAGTGCACGCACCAGACCGGCGGCCTCGTCGGGCACCTGGCTCAGCGGGTAGCTCGCCAGATCCGGGCCGGGGTCCTCGGTGATGGAACCCTTCGCCGAGGTCGCCCATCCGCCGAGGTAGATCGCCTCGATCCCCATCCGTTTGATGGTCACCGCCTGCCCCGGCGAATACGGGCCGAAGGTCGTGACGCTCTTGTGCTGCGCGAACAGCTCGCGCAGCCGCTCGTAGAACGCCGCGGCCGCCTCCCTGGCGACCGTGTGGTCGGTGGGGATCGTGCCGCGCTGCTCGACCACCTGGCGCGCCGAGTAGAGGCGGATGATCCCGTCGAACCGCGGACCGTCGAAGTACCGCTGGGTGGCGGCGACGTCCTGTTCGAACGGCGTGGGAGCGTGCAGGTTCGCTTCGATCGTGGACATGGTCCTGACTCCTGACTGGTCCGTTCCTCGCGCTGGCTCTCGACGCTCCCGCCGACGGTCGGCCGGGGCTCTCGTGCTCCATGCGTGCGCGGAACCGAGCAGCGCCGTAACCCGACGATACGGCCCGGTCAGGGACGGCGACGGCGTTATCAGCGACCTCCCGCACGGCCGCCGGAACGCCGTGCTGCTAGTCCCGGCGCGCGTCCCACCAGGCGAGTACGCGGCTGCCATACAGGGTGAGCCACTTGGAGGGCTCACCTGCGGGCACGTCGACCTCGAACCACACCCGCCCCGGATGCCTGCGCTCCTGCAACCAGGTGCCATCGGGTTGCCTTGCGGCCCGGATGAGTTCGACGGCATCGGCCATGCGTGGGTCCGGTGCCGCCCCTTCGTGCAGTGACACCTCCCGGAAGTAGTCGGCCGCGTTGAGCACGCTGTAGACCCAGCGGAACGGATAGGCGAACCGTCCCACCCACGGCGCCACCGGCTGGCCCGTCGACGACCGGAGCATGAGGCCGCGCAGCAGCAGGTATTCCTGCCCGGCGTTCCTGGCGGCACGGGTCGCCTCCGAACCGCCGGTGGCGACGTCGTCGGCGAGCAGCCCCCGCAGCGCGTTGAGCGTCGAGTGGAACGACGACCGCGTCGAACCGTTGACCCATTCGCAGTTCCAGCCACCGTCCTGCATTCGATGCTCGAGCAACCAGTCGACGATCCCGCTGACGTCGGCGCCCAGCCACACCCCGTTGGCGACCGTCCACGCGTTGATGCAGCAGTCGACCTCGCCGTCCCAGTACGGCAGATCGTCGTACTCCCAGCGGCTGTTCGCGGCCAGCAGTTCGGCCGTGCGGCGCCGCCGCAAGACCTCGGCGTCCAGCCCCCAGTCCCGCAAGGTGTTCAGCGTCCACGTGGTCGCGGTCCAGGGCTGGCCGGCGTCCTCGGCGGCCTCGGGCCCGTCGAAGTCGAAGTCCGCAGGGAAGAATGCGCCGCCGGCCCACTGGCCGTCCTGTCCCTGCACTGCGAGCAGGCGAGCACCGAAGCCTTCGTCGGCGATCCTAGCCCTGGTGGCCTGCCACACCCGCGGCGCTTCTCCCACCAGGTCGCGTTCGACCTGCCAGCGCAGCGCCGGGTCGGAGTCGAGCAGCCACGCGGTGAGCGCGTCGTTCATCGGGACGGGGTTCACTGGCCCGTCCGGGCCGACGTGCCGACACCGGCGTCGACGTCCCAGTTCGGCGGGCGTTTCTCGATGAAGGCCTCGACACCTTCGAGCGCGCTGGGGTCCATCATGTTGCACGCCATCGTCGCGCCCGCATCCTGGTAGGCCGCCTCGATACCGGTTTCGATCTGCCGGTAGAACAGGGCCTTGCCCATGGCCACCGCGACGCCTGGTTTGGCGACGATCGTCGCGATCAGCGCCTCGACCTCGCCGTCCAGCGCCTCCTGCGCCACCACCCGGTTGACCAGGCCGAGCTCCCGGGCCTGCTCGGCGGACACGAACTCGCCGGTGACGAGCATCTCGAAGGCGGCCTTGCGTGGCACATTGCGCGAAAGGGCCACTCCCGGTGTCGCGCAGAACAATCCGACATTGATACCGCTGACCGCCAGTCGAGCGTCGCTACTGGCCACGGCGAGATCGCACATCGCGACCAGTTGGCAACCGGCCGCGGTGGCCAGACCCTGCACCCGTGCGATAACCGGCACCGGCAGGCGCTGGATCGCCAGCATCACCGAGGTGCACCGGGAGAACAGGCGCTGGTAGTACTCCAGCGACGGCTCGGCCCGCATTTCCTTGAGATCGTGGCCCGCGCAGAAGGCCTTGCCGGAAGCGGCGATGACGACCGCTCGCACGGCGCTGTCGTCGGCCAGTCCGGCGAACGCCTCGCCGAGCGCGGCGAGCATCGCCTCGGACAGTGCATTGAACGCCTGCGGGCGGTTGAGCGTCAGCGTGACGACTCCCCGGTGGTCACGCTCCTGCAGCAGGAGGGGCTCGTCGGTCACGGCAGCCTCACTCGATCGCCGTGGTGCTCTTGGCACGGTCACGTAGCTGGAACTTCTGGATCTTGCCCGTGGAGGTCTTCGGAATCTCCTCGAACCGGATCTCCTTGGGCGCCTTGAAATGCGCCAGGAGACCTTTGCAATGGGTGATCAACTCCTCGGCGCTGGCCCGCGCGCCGGGTTTGAGTTCGACGTACGCCAGCGGCGTCTCACCCCACTTCGGGTGCGGTGTCGCGACCACGGCGCAGGCCATCACCGCCGGATGCCGGTACAGGACGTCCTCGACCTCCAGTGAGCTGATGTTCTCACCGCCCGAGATGATGACGTCCTTGCTGCGGTCCTTGATCTTCACGTAACGGTCGGGCTCCAGCACCGCGAGATCCCCGGTGTGGAACCAGCCACCCTCGAATGCGGTCCGGGTGCCGGCGTCGTTCTTCAGGTATCCCTTCATCACGATGTTGCCGCGAAACATGATCTCGCCCATCGTCTCTCCGTCGGCGGGCAGCTCCCGCATGGACTGCGGATCGCGCACGCACATCCCGTCCTGCAGCGCGTAGCGCACACCCTGCCTGCCGTTGAGGCGCGTCTGCTCGGCCAGGCTCTCGCCGGACCAGCTGTCCCGCTTGACGGCGACGGCTGCGGGGCCGTAGACCTCGGTCAGTCCGTAGACGTGGGTGATGTCGAAGCCGATCTCGGCCATCCCCTCGATCATCGCGGCCGGGGGAGCGGCGGCGGCCACCATGCCGCGCACCCGCTGTGTGATACCCGCGCGCTCCTCCGGAGACGCGCAGATGATCAGGTTGTGCACGATCGGCGCGGCGCAGTAGTGATCGGCACCGTGGTCGCGCATCGCCGCCAGGATCGACGGTCCGTCGACGTGGCGCAGGCATACGTGCACGCCGCCGAGCATCGCGATGGTCCACGGGAAGCACCACCCGTTGCAGTGGAACATCGGCAGGGTCCACAGATAACGCGGGAAGTGGGGCATCGACCACGTCACCGCGTTACACACCGCGTTCAGGTATGCACCGCGGTGATGCGTGACGACCCCCTTGGGATCGCCGGTGGTCCCCGAGGTGTAGCTGACGGCGATCGCATCCCATTCGTCGCCGGGACCGGCCAGGCGTGCCAGCGGATCGTGGGCAGCCAGCAGCGCCTCGTACTCGTAGCCGCCGAGCCGCTCGCCGGGGCCCCCGTATTCGCTGTCGCACACGTCGACGACGATCGGGCGCCGCCCATATTCCTCGTCGAGGATGCGAAGCGCGTGGCCGATCACCGGCTCGAAGGCGCGGTCGGTGATCAGCACCGCCGATTCGCAGTGGTTCAGCTGCCAGGCCAGCGTCGCCACATCCAGACGGGTGTTCAAGGTGTTGAGTACGGCGTTGACCGCGGCGACGGCGTAATGCGCCTCGATCATTTCGGGGGTGTTGGCCAGCATGGTGCTGACCGTGGTGCCGCGCCGCACTCCCAGCGCGCACAGCGCCGCACCCAGTCGCGCCGAACGGTCCCGCAGGGTGCGCCAGTCGTAACGCCGTTCGCCGTGGATCACCGCGGGCAGGTCACCGAAGACTTCGGCGCTGCGCTCGACGAAACTCACCGGCGACAGCGCCGCGTAGTTGGCGCTGTTCTTGTCCAGGCACTGGTCGTAGATGCTGGTCACGTCGTCCTGCCTCCTGCGCGGCCGATTGCTCCACGTGTTCCACGTCGTCGCGCTCGACGCGTCATCACCTCTGCACAACATCCCACATGAGCCGCCGCGAAGTCGGGTAGTCGATTACTCGCGTCGCGGCCGGCGCCGGTCGGCAGACTGATCGTCGTCGCGGGCGCGGCCCGGGACGGGCGCGATCCGACCCCATCCGCCAGACCGAAGGCAGGCCGGCTATGACCGATACCGTCAATCCTGTGGCGCAACCTGCCGTTTCGGGTCTGTGGCCGCCCAACGTCATCTCCTGCGACGAGATCCTGCGGCCCGATCTGCTCGACGACGTCGACGCGCACGCCGAAACGGTCGGCATCAGCAACGCCGTCGCGGTGCGGCAGGGACTGGTGCACATCCCGACGATCGCGCGTGCGGACCTGCCCCGGACCGTGTCGCTTGCCCATTGGCAGACCGGCTTCCGCAACCAGGAGCAGCGGGGATCCTGCTATGCGTTCGCGGCGGTCGCGGCGATGGAGGCGGCGTATCGCCGTCAGCACGGCGTGACGCTGGACCTGTCCGAGCAGTTCGCCTTCCACCTCAACAAGGCCGGCGAGCTGTACCCGTCGTATGAGTCGTCGGCGTCCCAGCACGAGAACAACAGTTCGTACTGGGGCTTCCAGGGCGCCTCGGACATCATCGAGAAGTTGGCCCGCAGCGCCATCCCGGACGAATCGGCCGCCCGGTATCTGCTCGCCGCCGAGATGGAGGCCTTGCGGGTGGCCACTCCCGGTGCCGGGGATCTCGTCACCGCGGACTCCACTCCGCAGAGTCAGCTGGATGCCTTCGAATTCACCGAGGGCCACATTCCGACGGCGGCGCGCCACGTCGCGCGGTACCGCGTCGACGGGTGCCGGGCCCTCGGCGGATTCCCGTCGAATGAGGACGTCCAGCGTGTCCTGGCTTCTGGGCACGAGGTCATCGCCGACGTTCCGGGTCACTGCTACCTCATCGTCGGCTACGACCTGAACACCGGCGAATGGCTGGTGAAGAATTCGTGGAACGAAAACGCGTTCATCCGCGTGCGATTCGACGACGCGAATCGGCGGATCCTCGGTGGCCACTACGTGACGTCGGTGGTCGCGCCGGACAGCCCGCCGGCGGTGGAGGCATGGTGGGGCGGCCGCTGGTTCATGGACCACGACGGCTGGAAGGGTGAGCTCCTCGTCCGCCGCACCACCGACTACCGCCAGCCCGTCGGACAGCCGACGAAGCTGGGCACCTACTTCCGCGACGGCCAGAGCTACGACGTCAACGGCCTGGTGGAGGACGACGGCCGCCAGCTGCATTTCTGGATCGCCGACACCACCGGCCGGGTGCCCGCCGGCGAACCGGTGGGCCAGGAGTTCCGGTCCTACCTGTACTCATGGGAGCCGCGCACGGCCGCGGGCGTCACGACGTGGTCGGGCGCGCCGTTCGGCGTCAGCATGAGCCGCGACCCCATCGCCGGCGATCCGACCGGAGAGTTCGAGCCGGCCGCGTGGTTGGGCGTGTGGGAGATGAACCACGACGGATGGCACGGGCGGCTGGAGATCTCCTCCCTCTCACCGCTGGTCGCCGGCTACGTCCCCGACGGCGGATCGCCACTGCAGGTCTCGGGCACGGTGGACGCCGCGGCACCGTACCAGCTGGCACTGAGCATCGCGTTCCCCGGCAACGACCAGCCGTTCCGGCTGCTCGCCCACACGTGGGAGTGCACCCGCTTCTCGGGCACCACCGTGTGGGACGGCCGGACATTCGGCGTTCAGGGCACCAAACGGTAGGTCGGGCGGCGCGCGCCGGACCATGCCACCCTGCCCCGCGTGGCTCTGGGCCGGCTTGGCAGACTGTCGCCCATGGCACAGATAACGTTGCGCGGTAATCCGGCCAATACGGTCGGCGAATTGCCCGCTGTGGGTTCCCCTGCTCCCGACTTCACCCTCACCGGCACCGATCTGGCGGCGGTGAGCAGCGACCAGTTCCGCGACAAGCCCTTGGTGCTGAACATCTTTCCCTCCATCGACACCCCGGTGTGCGCGATGAGCGTGCGGACGTTCAACGAGCGTGCCGCCGGGGACGGTTTGGCGGTGCTGTGCGTGTCGAAGGATCTGCCCTTCGCCCAGAAGCGTTTCTGCGGCGCCGAGGGCATCGAGAACGTCGTGACGGCATCGGCGTTTCGGGACAGTTTCGGTGAGGACTACGGCATCACCATCGTCGACGGTCCCATGGCGGGACTGCTCGGGCGGGCCGTCGTGGTCGTCGGAGCGGACGGCAACGTCCTGTATTCCGAGCTGGTGCCGGAGATCGCGTCCGAACCGGACTACGACGCGGCGCTTGCCGCGGTCAGCTAGCACGTCGGGTCATCGCCGTACGGGGCGGTTCCGCCATGCGGGCCGCCCCGTATTCGTACCTCCGGAAACCGTTGTGTCACAAAGTAAGAACTTCGGTCACCGTTGGGTCACGGTACGGCAACTCCTTAGCCGGGCAGACCTTCGCGATGGGGGGTCCGGCCGCCCGATGTTGTAGAAGTGAAGGTAGTGACTGCTGTGAGCGAATGGGTCGACCCGGATGCGATCGCGCCGCGGTCGGAAAGGCACACGTCCCCATGCGACTCATCTATGCGTTAGCGATCAGCCTGGCTCTGGTCGTGTCGACGCCAGGGCTCGCGACCGCCGACACCTTCAACCGGCCGGCGCGTAACCAGCAGGCGATCAACTACGTTCTGACCCGCGCGCTGGCCCAGATCGGGGTCCCGTTCACGTACGGAGGCGGGAACTCCACGGGCCCGACGATCGGCGTCGCCAGGGCGACCGACGTTCCCGGCACCGACCCACTCGCCGTGCCCGGTGGCACGCAACTCGCCGTGCCCGGCGG
>JAFDWN010000033.1:0-65101 GCA_018268465.1 Actinomycetota bacterium | reverse complement strand
CGCAACCCCAGGTGATCGGGTTCGACGCATCCGGTCTCGTGCAGTACGCCTTCGCCGGCGTCGGGATCAAGATGCCGCGCTCGTCCGGTGAGCAATACCTGGCCAGCAGCAAGGTGCCGCCGGCGGCCGCACTGCCCGGCGACCTCATCTTCTACGGCCCCGACGGCGCGCAGAGCGTCGCGATCTTCCTGGGCAACGGGCGGATGCTGGAGGCGACCGATCCGGCCGTCACGGTGTCGCCGGTGCGAACCGCGGGTATGACGCCCTATCTGGGGCGGGTCATCGCCTGACGGCGCGCTGACGGGGTTGCGGTCCGCTCGGCGCGGGCCGGGGGCCACTCGGCGCAGCGCCGCCGAACGGGCTGCGGCGCAACCCGAAGCGGCGCGCGCCGTCTTTAGACTGCCGGTATGGATCGGGGTTCGCTGCGGGAGCCGGTCGTCTACGACGGCCTGCTTCAGATCGAGGACTGTCTGGACGCCGGGGGCGGCATCGTGCTGCCGCCCGGGGTCACGCTGATCTCTCTCATCGACCGCAATATCGCGAACGTCGCCGATTCGGTCGCCTACCGCTATCTGGACTTCGCCCGTTCGGACGAGGGATCTACCACCGAACTGACCTGGCGCCGGCTCGGCGACCGGCTGCGCGCGATCGGCGCTCAGGTGCAGCGCGTCACGACTCGGGGGGATCGGGTGGCGATCCTCGCGCCGCAGGGCCTCGACTATGTCGCCGGATTCTTCGCGGCGATCAAGGCGGGAACCATCGCGGTGCCGCTGTTCGCTCCGGAGCTGCCCGGCCATGCCGAACGCCTCGACACGGCGCTGCGCGACGCCCAACCCACCCTGGTGTTGACGACGTCCACCGCGACCGACGCCGTCGAGGGCTTTCTCGCGAAGCTGACGGGGGTGGCCAGACCACGGATCCTCGTCATCGACCGGATTCCCGACTCCGACGGGGACGCGTTCGTCCCCACCGAACTCGACCCCGACGACGTCTCCCATATCCAGTACACGTCGGGCTCGACCCGGCCACCGGCAGGCGTCGAGATCACCCATCGGGCCGTCGGCATCAACCTGCTGCAGATGATCCTGTCGATCGATCTGCTGAACCGGAACACCCACGGCGTCAGCTGGCTGCCGCTCTACCACGACATGGGTCTGTCGATGATCGGCTTTCCCGCCGTGTATGGCGGGCACTCCACCCTGATGTCTCCGACGGCGTTCGTGCGCAGACCGCAGCGGTGGATCGAGGCACTGGCCGCCGGCTCGCGAACCGGCCGCGTCGTCACCGCCGCGCCCAACTTCGCCTACGAGTGGACCGCGCAGCGCGGTGTACCCACTCCCGGCGCGGACGTCGACCTGGGCAACGTCGTGATGATCATCGGCTCCGAACCGGTCAGCATGGACGCGATCCGGACATTTGCCGAAGCCTTCGCGCCGTTCGGGCTGCCCTGCACGGCGATCAAACCCTCCTACGGGATCGCGGAGGCCACATTGTTCGTCGCGACGATCGCCCCCGACGCCGAACCGTCGGTGATTTACCTCGACCGGGATCGGCTCTCGGCCGGTCGCGCGGTACCGACCGCAGCCGATTCCGCCAATGCGGTCGCGCAGGTGTCGTGCGGCCAGGTCGCTCGCAGTCTGCTGGCCGTCATCGTCGACCCCGACACCGAAGGGGAACTGCCCGACGGACACGTCGGCGAGATCTGGCTGCACGGCCAGAACATCGGCAGGGGGTACTGGGGCAGGCCCGAGGAGACCCGGGCGGCATTCGGCGCCGCGCTGCGGTCGACGCTCGGCGAGGGCGGTCACGCCGGCGGCGCACCGGTCGGTGACTCCTGGCTGCGCACCGGCGACCTGGGCTTCTACCTCGGCGGTGAACTGTACGTCACCGGGCGGATCGCCGATCTCGTGACGATCGACGGCTCCGTGCACTACCCGCAGCACATCGAGGCCACCTGCGCGGGTGCCTCACCGACCGTGCGGCGGGGATATGTCGCCGCGTTCAGCGCGCCCGCATCCCGGCTGCCCGGGGCGGGTGCGGGCGATGCGGGGGAGCGGCTGGTGATCGTCGCCGAACGCGCGGCGGGCACCGGACGTGCCGACCCTCGGCCCGCCGTCGACGCCGTGGCCGCCGCCGTATCACGCGTGCACGGCATATCTCCCGCAGACGTGCTCCTGCTGCCTGCCGGCGCGATCCCGCGCACCACCAGCGGCAAGCTGGCCAGGCGGGCCTGCCGCGACCAGTATCTGGCCGGGATGCCTGCGGCGCATTAGACGTTGCTCACATCCGCCACGGCGCGATTCCGATGCGCATACACGGCGTCGGCGCGTGAGTAGGCTCTGTGAACTGGGGCGGGGAGCGGGTTTGCCGGACGGGGGATGACAGATGCCGGAGTGGGAGTTGAGGCGTCGGCGCGCCGCCGGTGACTCCCGCGTCGACACCGGGTCGGACATTGCCGACGAACTCGACGTCACCGACCTGCCCGTGTTGCGCACGATGCTGCGGATATCCCAGGCGGTCCTGCGCGCGAACTATTTCGACGAGGCTCTCGAAGTCATCGCCGAACAGGCCCTCGGGGCGCTGGCGGCCGCATCGCTGTCGATCAGCCGCTGGGAACGTGGCGACAACACCCTGCGGACGTTGATCAACGTGGGCGATCTGGGACCCGGCGAACGACGCTGGCCCGACGACGAGGTCTATCCGGTCAAAGACGACACGCACATCACCCAGCTGCTCCATCACGGCCGGCCTTACATCAACTCCGTCGACGACGACGTCGACCCACGTGCACTGGCCTCGCTTCACCAGGTGGAGAAGGAAAGCGAAGTCGCGGTGCCGGTGACCTATGACGGCCTGGTCTGGGGGGAGATCTGGGCCACGGGCGACGGTGGCAGACGCTTCGGCCGAGATGACGTCCAGCTGCTGCAGGCGATCGCGGCCCACACCGCGGTCGCCATCGGCCGCGCCGAATTGGTCAGCACGATCTGGCGATACGCCCACCAGGATCCGTTGACCGGCCTGGCCAACCGACGTGCCCTCGACGACCGTTTCGGCGAATTGGACTGGGAAACCGCTACTCCCACACTTCTGGTGTGTGATCTTGACGGTTTCAAGGAGATCAACGACCGGCACGGCCACCCGGCCGGGGACACCCTGCTCCGTGGTGTGGCAACGGTGTTGACCAATACGGCCACACCGGCGGACGACACCACGGTGGCGCGCCTGGGCGGCGACGAGTTCTGCATCCTGCTGCCGACGGGCACACTCGCCGACGCGGAACGTTTCGCGCACTCGGCCAGCTACACCATCCGCCAGACGTTCGGCGATGAGGTCACGCTGACCTGGGGGGCCGCCGACTGCTCGACCGACATCCGTTCGGGCCAGGAATTGCTGGCCGACGCCGATGCCGCACTGCGCCAGGCCAAGACCCTCGGACCGGGCCGTTTCAGCGGCGGCCTGGCCGCGCCGCACATCGTGCCCGGCAGCCAGGATCGGCGGCGCGCGGGCAGGAAAGCACACCGGGGTGACAGCGGGCCGTTACTCAGGCGGGTCATCGAGTTGATCGACGCCCAGCGCCCGCTGCCCACCCTCGCCGCGCTGGAGATCCTCGCCGTGCAGGCGCAGCAATCCATCAATGCCGCGGGCTGGGCGGTGTCTGTGACCACCGACGACGGTGCGGCGGTGCGCACCTACCGCGACATCCACAGTGTCCGCGATCCGGTGTCGGGGCTGTGGGTGCTCATCGCCGATCCCAGCACCGACATCTACCCCCTGTCCGACTACCCGGCGACGGCCGATGTGATCGCCTCCGGATCGGCGTTCATCGCGGCGGTCGGCCTTGAGGGATCCGACGCCGCCGAGACCGCGCTCCTGACCCGACTGGGATATCGCGCGGTACTCGCGGTCGGGGTCGGCGACGGCGAGCACGGCTACCTGGTTGAGCTGTACTCCGCCGACGGTCACGAGGATCTGGCCGCCATCGCCGACCTGATGCGTGTCCTCGCGCACTACTGCGCCAGTGCCGCGTACGCGCGACCGGCGATGAATTCCGGGCCGTCGGTGAGTCAGATCGTGGAAGAGGACCATTTCGACGACCGAAGGTGAGATCCGATGACCAGCACCACCCCCCGGACGACCGCATCCGCCAAACCGCCCGTGGTCGACCAGCGGTCCTGGCGCGCCGCTCTGGACGAGCTGCGCCGCAGGGAGAAGGCCGCCACCCGCGAACTCGACGCCATCGCCGCGCAGCGGCGCCGCCTGCCGATGGTGGAGATGCCCGAGTACACACTCATCGGCGAGGAGGGACCCGTCTCGTTGGCCGATGTGTTCGGGGGCCGGTCGCAATTGATCACCTACCACCACATGTGGTCCGACGGAGCCGAGTGGCAGTGCGGCGGGTGCACCGGCTTCACGTCGCAATTCACCCGGCTGGATTTCCTGGACAGCTACGACGCGCGTTTCGTCGTCGTCACCAACGGCCCGATCGAGGAGGCGCTCGCCTACCGGGACAAGGTCGGCAACCGGATGCGGTGGTACTCGTCGTCGGAGAGTTCGTTCGGCGCCGACGTGGACGCAGCGCCCGGCGGCGGTTTCGCGGTCAACGTATTCCTGCGCGACGGCTCCACCGTGTACCGGACGTGGCACACCAACGGTCGCGGCACCGAACAGCTCAGTCACTCGTTCGCGCTCATCGACCTGCTGCCGTTCGGGCGCCAGGAGGAGTGGCTGGATTCACCGGCGGGATGGCCGTCGCGACCCACCTACTCCGGCTGGCTGGACTCGCCGGACATCGCCAGGATGTACGGCCCGTCGAATGGTGCCGCACAGGGTGCGCCACCGCGCTGAGCCCCCCGGTCAGGCCGAACCGTCGGCGATGGCGACCAGTGTGTCGACGACATCGCCGACGGGACGTGTGGTGTCCACTTCGTGGGTGGCGGCGGAGCGCAGCACCGGCTCGAACTCGGCGATATCCCGCATGATCTTCGCCCGCTCGGCCTCCGACTTTCCGAAATCGTTGGTCGTGCGGGTGCGCAGCCGGTCGGAAATCACGTGGTCGGGCGCACTGAGCAGGACGACGGCGGCGAACCGGGAGTAGAAGCGTCCCTGATTGGCGACGGTGCCCTGGACGAACAGATGACCGGCGCGGGGGTGTGACAGCAGTGCGGCGATGAGCGGTTCACGCCACAGCGGTTCACCGTCGACGACGTCGATCCAGTCGCCGTCGTCGGTGTCCACCGTCTCGAAGCCCCGCCTGGCGAGTTCGGCCAGGGCCGTGGACTTGCCCACACCCGACATGCCGGTAATCAGGACGGTGACCATCGCCGCAGTCTGACACGCGTCGCGGCGGACGGTCAGAACCGCGCCCGCGCCAGGAACCGCGCCAGCGCAGCGGCATCCCCGTCGACGGCCACGGCATCGGTGCCGCGGCGCCCCCACAGCAGCAGGAGCAGGTCCGAGGCCGTGGCGGTCACCTTCGCGTCCGCCCCGGTGTCGGCGCCGGACCCGGCACGCGCCACCCGGCATCCACCGTCGCCGGCGCGGATCAGCCAATGCGCACCCGTGTCGCGTGCGGACAGGCCGATCGTCTGCGCGGGTCCCGTCAGATCCGGGGACATCGCCGGCAGCACGTCTCCGACGAACTCGTCGACACCGTCGGCGGCCAGTGCCGCTTCGACGGGCTCCTCGGATCCGGCCGCGGTGACGGCGTCCCAGCAATGCACGGCGGTCTCCTGGGCGAGGCGGCGCCGGATGAAACCCACATCCTTGCGGCGGCCCCACGTCCACGCCGGTGTCGCGGGGTCCGTGCAGGTCAGGACAGCGACCGTTTCCGCCAGCCCGACCCGGAACCAGTCCACAAGAGCCGGGTCGTGTGGCCGAACGGGCTCGCGGTATGAGTCCGGGCCGGACACGGACCCACCGGCGACCAGCCGCCAGAAGGTGTGGACGTTGCCGACGTGCCAGACGAGTTCGGCGAGATTCCATCCCGGACAGCTGGGGACGAGCCGGTCCAGGTGCCCCGCCGCCGCGGCGGCGATGCGTTCACCGTCGCGCCGCAGCGCGTCGACGTGATCCAGCGATGCCACGGGCTGCGATGGTAGTCGTGGCCGAGCTGAGAATTGCGCACCCCGGGTCAACCGGTCGGTGCCGGCACTGCGATGCCGGCTCGGCAGGCATGATGGCTGCATGGAGCGGGGTCGAAAGGCAGTGGCGGACACGGGCTTACTCGTCGCGGCGATCCGTGCCAGAGAATCGTCGCGGGAGGACCGCCTGTTCACCGATCCGTTCGCCGACAGGCTGGCCGGGCGAACCGGCCGGGACTTGCTTGCCGCGGCGATGGCCGCGACGGGTGAGCAGGCCACCCAGCAGATCGTCATCCGCACCCGATTCTGGGACGACGCTCTGCTGCGTGCGGTACCCACGGTGCCCCAGGTCGTGCTGCTGGCGGCGGGGATGGACGCCCGCGCCTACCGACTGCCCTGGCCCGAGGGCACCACGGTCTTCGAGCTGGACCAGCCGGAGGTGATTGCGGCGAAGGCCGATCTGCTGGCGGGTGACCGGCCACGTTGCCGCCGGGCGCCGATCGGCATCGACCTGGCCGGGGAGTGGCCCCGTGCACTGCGCGCGCAACTTCACGATCCGAACGTCCCCACGGTGTGGCTGGTCGAGGGGCTGCTGCAGTATCTCGACGAGGACGCGGTGCGCACACTGTTCCGGCGTGTGGACGAGCTGTCGGCGCCGGGTTCTGTGCTGCTCTACGACATCGTCGGCAAGGTCTTGCTGGAGGCGCCGTTCATGGGCCCCGTCCGGCAGTCGATGGCCGATCAGGGGTGCCCGTGGTTGTTCGCCACCGATGCTCCCGGCGAACTGGCCGAGCGGCTGGGCTGGTCGGCCGTCGTGACCGACGTGGCCGCCGCCGGCAACGCGTGCAACCGATGGTTCGCGCCGGCGATACCGATGGATGTGCCCGGCGTTCCGCGCGGGTACTTCGTCGAGGCACGCAAACCGTGATCCAAATCCGCTGAGCCGCTGCGGAACAACCCACGTCCACCGGCAGTTTCGATCACCCCGATCCGTAACCTGTGGCCGCCGCTCGGGCGGGCGTAGCGTGAGCGACCGTCAGTCCGGGAAACGCCGTGCCCGCACGGCATCATTGCGGCGGAATCACCTGGCTCTGACGAGCTTTCCCGACTTCCCCGCACCCCACCGCGACGGCGCGGTGGTATGCGCTGCGTGTTCGCCGACGACAGACTGAGGCCCCATGATCGAAATCGAAAACCTGACAAAGCGGTTCGGAGATCGCACCGTCCTCGACGGCGTCTCGCTGTCGGTCGGCGACGGCGAGATCCTGGCCGTCGTCGGACCCAGCGGAGCGGGCAAGAGCACGTTGTCGCGATGTGTCAGCTTCCTTGAGCGCCCGACCGCCGGCACCGTCCGCGTGGACGGCAAGGATTTCACCCGGCTCGACGGGCCGGAGCTCATCGCGGCCCGGCGCAGCGTCGGCGTGATCTTCCAGTCCGCGCCACTGTTGCGGCGCCGGACGGTGGCGCAGAACGTCGCGCTGCCGCTGGAGTATCTGGGGGCGACGGATGCGTCCATCGGCAAGCGGGTGACCGAGCTGCTCGACCGGGTGGGGCTGTCCGATCGTGCGGGGTACCTGCCTGCGCAGCTGTCCGGCGGCCAGAAGCAACGGGTCGGAATCGCCAGGGCGCTGGCGTTGGGGCCGTCGAACCTGCTGTCCGACGAGGCCACCTCCGGTCTCGACCCGACGACCACCAAGGCCATCCTGGAGCTGGTCGGTCATCTGCGCGATGAGTACGGCTTGTCCATCATCCTCATCACCCACGAAATGGAGGTGGTCAGGGAGCTCGCCGACTCGGTGGCCCGTATCGACGGGGGCCGCATCATCGAAAGCGGTTCGGTCGACGCCATCATCCTCGACCCGTCCTCCTCACTCGCCCACGAACTGCTTCCGGACCGTCCGAGCGTGCCGCTTGCGGGATCCGGCGAGATATGGGAAGTCTCGTACGCCGCACGCGACGTGCCACTCGACTGGTTGACCTCACTGCACACCGCGCCAGGCCTGTCTTCCGTGAAAGTCGGTGTGCTGAGCGCCAGTATCGAGGCGATTCGCGGTGTGACGGTGGGTCGCGCCACCCTGGCGATTTCCCCGGCGGCGCCCCCAGGATTCGAGAATCACCTGCGCGAGCGCGGATTGCACGTTCGGGCCACCACATCCACCGTGACTGAGCAAGCGGCATGAATCTGCTTGCCCAGCAGGACTTCAACACCCCGTGGAGTCAGGTTCACGAGTTGCTGCTGCCCGCATACGCAGAGACGTGGGTGATGGTCGGGATCACCATGGTGCTGGTCGTGCTCATCGGCACCCCCGTCGGCGTGATCCTGCACAACACATCGGAATTCGGTCTGTTCCCGAACCCGCGGGTCTTCGCGGTGCTCAACACGGTGGTCAACGTTGGGAGGTCGCTGCCGTTCCTGATCCTGATGGCGGCGATCATCCCGGTGACCCGATTCCTGGTGGGGACAACCGTCGGGATCGCCGCGGCGATCGTGCCGATGACCACTGCGGGTGTGCCGTTCTTCGCACGTCTCGTCCAGAACGCGTTGCGCGAGGTGCGTTCCGACGTCGCCGACATGGGCCGGGTGTCGGGAGGTTCCCACGTGCAGGTGGTTCGCACCGTCCAGTTGTCCGAGGCGCTCCCGGCGCTCGCGGGCGCGCTGACGGTCAACACCATCGCCATGATCGACTACTCGGCGATCGCCGGCTCCATCGGTGCCGGCGGGATAGGGAACCTGGCAATCACCTACGGTTACAACCGTTTCGACGACAACATCATGATCGCCACCGCGGTCTCGTTGATCGTCACCATCCAGATCGTCCAGTTCGCGGGGGACCGCGCCGTCAAGGCGCTCACCCGCTGATCCCGCGAACACTTCCGGCTCCGTCAACCACGTAAGGAACATCCGTGACCGACCAACTGAGTTCAACTGCCCACGACGACATCGAGATCAAGAAGAAGAAGCGCTGGCCGTGGGTCGCGGCGGCGAGCGCGGTCGTGATCGCGATCGCGGGGGGCGTCGTGTACGCGAATCTGGCCAACCGGGACCAGCCTTTCGGCACCACCCTGGAAGTGGCCACGTGGAGCACCGACATCGCCGCGGAGGCCCTGCTCAACCACATCGCCACCGACATCGCGCCCGACCACGGCATCACGATCAAACCCGTCAAGATCGACAACCTGGTGGAGATCAACCGGGCCGTGGACGCCGGCACCGTCGCGGGGAACTTCTTCGAACACCAACCGTTCCTCAACGACGCGATCGCGGCCAACGGTTTTCAGCTCACCCTCGCCGCGCCCACGTTCACCTGGGACCAGGCGACCTACTCCGACAAGTACAACAGCTGGGACGAACTGCCCGACGGGGCCAGGATCGCGTTGCGCGATGATCCGGCGGGGCAGGCGATCGCCCTGCTCGACCTGGCCGAGGCCGGACAGATCACGCTGAAGCCGGGTAAGGACACCGTCGCGGGATTGCCGCAGCTGTCCGACGTCGCGTCAAACCCCAAGAACTATCAATTCGTCCAGGTTCCGATCGGCCAGCTGGCGCGCAGTCTGGCCGACGTCGACGCGATCGTCGTGCATATCTCCGACGTCTACGCCGCGGGCCTGACCGAGGACCAGATCCTGGCCCGGCACCAAGCCCCGAAGGGCAGCGAGGGAGGCCTGGTCGTCAGCGACAAACACCTCGACGATCCCAACGTGCAGAAGCTGATCCAGACCTTCCAGGACCCCAGGATCGCCCAATACCTCGAAACCACCGACAACGCGTTGATCCGCGACACCCTCGGCCCCGTCGCCAACTGACGCGGCGCGACCACAGGAGGCATCCCCGTGACCAAGCGGCCGCTGTTCTACTCGGCGTTCGTCATGAACACCGCATCCCATGTCCTGCACGGACTTTGGCGAGCACCCGAGGCGGAGAACCACAAATTCAACTCACTTCGGCACTGGACGTCGGTGGCCACGGAGGTGGAGGCGGCGGGATATGACCTACTGTTCTTCGCCGACGTCTTCGGGCTGCGGTCGCCGTGGAACGGCAACTGGCGCAAATCCGTCGAGGGTGGCATCCAGATCCCCGTCAACGACCCGTCGGTGCTCGCCTCGGCGATCGCCGCGGCCACCGATCACCTGGGCATCGTCTTCACCAGTTCGATCGTGCAGGATCATCCGTTCAATTTCGCCAGGCGAATGTCCTCACTGGATCACTACACCGCGGGACGCCTCGGCTGGAACATCGTCACGAGCTTCAACGAGAACGTCTTCCGCAGCTTCGGACACGAGGGCACACTCGCCCACGACGAGCGATACGACTGGGCCTACGAGTACGTCGACGTCACCTACAAGCTGTGGGAAGGGTCGTGGGAGGACGACGGACTCGTGCAGGACAAACAGCGGGGCATCCATGCCGACCCTTCGAAGATCCACCGGATCAACCACGTCGGTAACCGCTACCGGGTCGAGGGTCCACATTTCGTGTCGCCGTCGCCGCAACGGACCCCGGTCCTGTTCCAGGCCGGTGCGTCGCCCGCCGGTCAGCTCTTCTCGGCCCGCAACGCCGAGGGCGTGTACATCAGCAGCCCCAACCCGGCGGCGGCCCACGCGCTGACCACCGAAACCCGGTCGCTGGCCGTCGAGCACGGCCGCGATCCCGACGACATCACCTTCGCGCAGGGGTTGTCGTTCGTCATCGGCGACACCCATCGCGACGCGGTCCGCCGCAACGACGAGATCAAAAGGTACCTCGACCTGGAGGGCATCGCGTTGCACGCCCTCGGCGATGCCGGCGTCGACGCGGGTGGTTTCCCCCTGGACACGCCGATCAGCGCGCTCGGAGAGTTCACCGGGGTCCAGGGCTACGCCCGGTGGGCTGCCGAAGCGTCGGGCAACGCCGAACCGACCATCCGGGATCTCGCCTGGGTACTGGAGGGCGCCAACCGTGTCGTCGGCACCGCAGACGAGATCGCCGACTATCTGGAGGAGTGGCGTGAAGCCGGCGTGAACGGCGTCAACGTCTATCACGCCACGGTCCCCGGCACGTTCCGCGAAGTGGCCGACCGGCTGTTCCCGACACTGCGCGAACGCGGTCTGCTCGCCACGGACAAGTCGGGAACGTTGCGCCACAAGCTGATCGGCCGCGGCGACCGGCTGCCCGCCAGCCACCCCGCCGCCGCGTATCGCGGCGCGTTCGGCGACAACGACCTGCTCGACACGGTCGCAGCACACGCGGGCGCCGCACGCTGACGCAATCCGCCCCTCGACGTGCCGGCCGCGGCCCATAATGACCTCGGCCGTCCACGGATACGGCCGCGAGCCGGCCGCCGGACCGGCATCAATGTTGGGGGGCGTGACGTGGTGGACGATGATCCGTACGCGTGGCTCGAAGCCATCGACAGCGAGCAGGCTCTGGACTGGGTGCAGCGGCACAACACCCCGACCCTGACCCGGCTCGCGGGGGACCGGTTCGAGCAACTGCGTGACGAAGCGCTCGACATCCTCGACTCCGACACCCGCATTCCCTGGGTGGAGCGATGCGGCGACCATCTGTACAACTTCTGGCGCGACGCCGAGCATCCCCGAGGCCTGTGGCGGCGAACCACCCTGGAGCAGTACCGCACAGACGCACCGCGATGGGAGGTGCTCATCGACGTGGACGCCCTCGCCGCCGCCGAGGACGAGAACTGGGTGTGGGGCGGCGCGGGCGTGATCGAGCCCGAACGCACCCGGGCGCTGGTGAGCCTGTCCCGTGGCGGCTCGGATGCCGATGTCATCCGCGAATTCGACGTGGCGACACGGGAATTCGTCGCCGACGGTTTCAACCTTCCCGAAGCCAAGACCGACATCAGTTGGGCGGACGAGAACACGGTGCTGGTCGGCACCGATTTCGGCGACGATTCGATGACCGAATCCGGCTATCCGCGCATCATCAAGAGGTGGCGGCGCGGGACACCGCTGCGGGACGCCGAGGTCGTCTACGCGGGGGACGCCGGCGACGTCCTGGTGTCGACGGTCTGCTACCGCAGGCCCGGGTTCGAACGCACCTTCGTCTACCGCAGAGTCGACTTCTTCAACACCGAGACCTTCGAACTGCGCGCGGGGGAACTGATTCGCGTCGACATCCCGACCGACTGCAGCATGGCGGTGCACCGCGAGTGGGCGATGCTCCTGCTGCTGTCGGACTGGAACTCCGGCGGCACCACCCACCGGGCGGGTTCGGTGCTCATCGCCGACTACGAACAACTCGTGGCCGGCACGGCCGACCTGCAGACGGTGTTCGCGCCGGGTGGGCGCGACATCTTCGCCGGCGGCGTGTTCTCCGGCGACCGGTTCCTCAGCATCAAGTTGCGCGACGTCGCGACCGTGGTCGAAACGGTGACGCCGGGGACCTGGCAATTCGAACCGCTGGCGGGGGTGCCGGAGAACGCGACCACCACCCTCACCGGTGTGGACGCGTACGGCGACGAGATCTTCCTGTCCAGCAGCGCATTCGACACACCGCCCCGGCTGCTGCACGGCCCGTCGGCGGGCCCGGTCAGCGAGCTCAAGAGTTCCCCGGCGTTCTTCGACGCCGGCGACCTCGTCGTCGCCCAGCGCTTCGCCCGCTCGGCCGACGGTACCCGGATTCCGTATTTCCTCGTCTCCCATCGAGATTCGACCGGTCCGGCGCCGACATTGCTGCACGGCTACGGTGCATTCCGCGCGGCGCAGGTGCCCGGCTACCTCGGGGTGACCGGCCGGCTGTGGTTGGCCCGCGGCGGTAACTTCGTCCTGGCGAACATCAGAGGCGGCGCCGAGTACGGACCCGAATGGCATGAACAGGCGCTGCGGGAGAACAGGCACAAGGTTGCCGAGGACTTCGCGGCCGTCGCCGAGGACCTGGTCGGCACCGGGGTCACCACCGTCGCGCAGCTGGCGGGGATGGGCGGCAGCGCCGGCGGCCTGCTGACGGGCGTCATGCTCACGCGTTACCCCGAGCGGTTCGGCGCGCTGATCTGCCAGAGCCCGCTGCTGGATATGCGCCGCTTCCATCTGCTTCTCGCCGGGGCGTCGTGGACGGCCGAGTTCGGCAACCCCGACGTGCCCGAGGACTGGGCGTTTCTGCGGGAATACTCGCCCTACCACAACATTTCGGACGACCGGACCTATCCGCCCGTACTGATCACCACGGCCACCAACGACGATCGTGTGCATCCCGGGCACGCCCGCAAGATGGCCGCTGCGCTGGAGGCGGCCGGCCACCAGGTGTTCTACTACGAGAACACCGAGGGCGGCCACGCCGGCGTCTCCAACAACGCGCAGGCCGCGTTCGAACTGGCGGTGGTCTACGAATTTCTCCTGCAGAACGTCGCGGGCTGAGTCCGACGCGCCGAGCGTGGGCCTTGTGCACGAAATCCGCGTCCGATCCGTACCCGGCGCCCACATTCGCGGTGCCGCGCGGCGCGGGCCCACTGGGCATCCGCGGCCCGACGTGGCAGCATCGCGGAGGTGGCCGGCCGACCTGTGGATGCCCAGCACCTTCGCGACCTGGTGCTGCTGCGCAAGGTACGTGACCGGATCGACCGGGAGTATGCGCAACCGCTGGACGTCGAAGCGCTCGCACGCGGGGTGGGCATGTCCGCGGGGCATCTCAGCCGCCGGTTCCGGATCGCCTACGGCGAATCCCCCTACTCCTATCTGATGACGCGCCGGATCGAACGGGCGATGGCGCTGCTGCGTTGCGGACAACTCAGCGTCACCGAGGTCTGTTTCGCGGTGGGCTGCAATTCCCTGGGTACGTTCAGCACGCGCTTCACCGAGTTGGTCGGCGTACCCCCGAGCACCTACCGGCGCCAGGTGTCCCAGCACACCGGGCCAATTCCGCCGTGCGTCTCCAAACAGATCACCAGACCGATCAGGAATCGAGAAGCATCCCTCGCCGTGTCCCACCTAGCCTGAGCTCATGGACCTAACCATCCACCAGAGTTTCCTCCCGCACCACGATCCGGAGGCATCGCTGCAGTTCTATCGCGACGTCCTAGGGTTCGACGTCCGCCTCGACGTCGGAGCAGGACAGATGCGCTGGATCACGGTCGGCCCCCCGAAACAGCCCGATACGGCGATCGTGCTGCATCCACCCGCCGCCGACCCCGGCGTCACCGACGACGAGCGCCGCGTCATCGCCGAGATGATGGCCAAGGGCACCTACACCATGATCGTCCTCGCCACCGCGGATCTGGACGGCACGTTCGATCGGCTCCAGTCGCACGATGTCGACATCGTGCAGGAGCCGACCGAGCAGCCCTATGGCCTGCGGGACTGCGCCGTACGCGACCCCGCGGGCACCCTGATCCGGATCCAGGAGCTGCGCTGACCGATGGCGGCAACGACGCGCAAGCCCACGGCGCGGGGGGCGGCCGCGCGAGCCGTGCCCGTCGCCGACAGCCACGACGCCATCCGGGTGCACGGCGCCCGCGTGAACAACCTCAAGGACATCAGCGTCGAGATCCCCAAGCGGCGGCTCACCGTGTTCACCGGGGTGTCCGGCTCCGGGAAGAGTTCGTTGGTCTTCGGCACCATCGCCGCGGAGTCGCAGCGGTTGATCAACGAAACCTACAGCGCCTTCGTCCAGGGCTTCATGCCGACGCTGGCCCGACCGGATGTCGACGTGCTCGACGGGCTCACCACCGCGATCATCGTCGACCAGCAGCGGATGGGTGCCGATCCCCGCTCCACGGTCGGCACCGCCACCGATGCCGGTGCGATGCTGCGCATCCTGTTCAGCAGGCTCGGGCAGCCGCATATCGGTTCTCCGCAAGCGTTTTCGTTCAACGTCGCATCGCTGAGCGGCGGGGGCGCGGTCACGATCGAGCGGGGCGGCAGGACCGTCAAGGAGCGACGCACGTTCAGCATCACCGGCGGCATGTGCCCGCGCTGCGAGGGCCGCGGCTCGGTCAGCGACATCGACCTGTCGGCACTGTACGACGACAGCAAATCGCTCAACGACGGCGCACTGACGATCCCGGGCTACAGCATGGAAGGCTGGTACGGCCGGATCTTCAACGGCTGCGGCTTCTTCGACCCGGACAAACCCATCGGTAGGTTCACCAAGAAGGAACTCGACGCCCTGCTCCACAAGGAGCCCACCAAGATCAAGATCGACGGCATCAACCTCACTTACGCGGGCCTCATCCCGCAGATCCAGAAGTCGTTCCTGTCCAAGGACGTCGACGCGATGCAGCCCCATATCCGGGCGTTCGTCGAACGTGCGGTCACGTTCGCCACCTGCCCCGACTGTGACGGCACCCGACTGTCCGAAACCGCACGGTCGTCGAAGATCGAGGGTGTCGACATCGCCGAGGTCTGCGCGATGCAGATCACCGATCTCGCCGGATGGGTACGGACGCTCACGGATCCGTCGGTGGCGCCGCTGCTGGAGGCGCTGGGCAACACCCTGGACTCGTTCGTGGAAATCGGGCTGGGCTATCTGTCGCTGGACCGCCCGTCGAGCACGCTATCCGGAGGTGAGGCCCAGCGCACCAAGATGATTCGGCATCTCGGGTCGTCGCTGACCGACGTCACCTACGTCTTCGACGAGCCGACGATCGGGCTGCACCCCCACGATGTCGCACGGATGAACGGACTACTGCTGCGGCTGCGCGACAAGGGCAACACCGTGCTCGTCGTCGAGCACAAACCGGAGGCCATCGCGATCGCCGATCACGTGGTCGACCTCGGCCCCGGAGCCGGAACCGACGGCGGCGAAGTCGTCTTCGAAGGCGGCGTCGAGGAACTGCGGGACAGCGGCACCCTGACGGGACGGCATCTCGACGACCGCGCCGCGCTCAAGGAATCCGTTCGCGCACCCTCGACGGTGCTGCAGGTTCGCGGCGCGAACACCCACAACCTGCGCGACGTGGACGTCGACATACCGCTGGGCGTCCTGGTGGTGATCACCGGCGTAGCGGGCTCCGGCAAGAGCTCGTTGATCCACGGCTCGGTGGCCGGTCGGGACGGTGTGGTGCTGGTCGACCAGGCCCCGATCCGGGGGTCGCGGCGAAGCAACCCGGCCACGTACACGGGTCTGCTCGATTCGATCCGCAAGGCGTTCGCAACGGCCAACGGTGTGAAACCGGGCCTCTTCAGCGCTAATTCGGAAGGGGCCTGCCCCAATTGCAACGGCGCGGGTGTCGTCTACACCGACCTCGCGATCATGGCCGGTGTGGCGACCACCTGCGTGGAGTGCGAAGGCCGGCGATTCGACGCGTCGGTGTTGGAGTACCGGTTCGGCGGCGCCGACGGCCGAGACATCAGCGAGGTGCTGGCGATGCCGGTCGACGAGGCGGCGGAATTCTTCGGTGACGGAGAGTCCAGATTACCTGCGGCGCATACGATCCTCGCACGCCTCGCCGATGTCGGACTGGGCTACGTCACCCTCGGCCAGCCGCTGACCACACTGTCCGGCGGTGAGCGCCAGCGGCTCAAACTCGCGGCCCGGCTGGGGGATAAGGGCGCCCGGCACGGCACCGTCTACGTCCTCGACGAACCGACGTCGGGTCTGCATCTCGCCGACGTCGAGCAGTTGCTCGGACTTCTCGACCGGCTCGTCGACTCCGGCAGGTCCGTCGTCGTCATCGAGCACCACCAAGCGGTCATGGCCCACGCGGACTGGGTGATCGACCTCGGTCCGGGCGCGGGTCACGACGGCGGGCGGATCGTGTTCGAGGGCACCCCCGCCGACCTCGTCGCGGCCCGGTCGACGCTGACCGGGCAGCATCTCGCCGACTACGTCGGCGAGTGATCCGACGGCCTGCAGCGTCTGCGCGAAGACCGTCGCGGCCCCAGCACCTCAGGCGCCGGGCGGTGCGCCCCGTGCGGCGCAGGTCATCGCCCGGCGTCGGCCGCGGTGACGCGCCGGACGTCGACACCGGCACCGGTGTCGAGGCGCTGGCTCACCTCCGCGGCGATCGCACCGTGGCTGGTCGAACGCAGGAATGCGGTCAGGGCCCACGTCATCAACCGGTCGGAGACCAACACCGCCGGCTTGAACATGGCTTCGCTGTGGGATACCTGCACGGACGCCACTCGCGACACCATCTTGACGCTGGGCCGCCGGGTCTTCTCGTACCAGCGCAGCGCGCGTGACACGTCACCGTGGCGGTTCGCCGGGCCGCCGAGGTCGGCCAGCGCCTTACGCAACACCATGGTGTCGAGCAGCGCCTGGTTGGTTCCCTGGGCCAGCGTGGGTGGCATCGTGTGTAAGGCATCGCCGAGCAGGGTCACCGGCTCACGGTGTCTGGCGCGGGGGACCGGGTGGCGGAAGTGGGGGAACGGCGACGGGGCGAGGTGCTCGTCGGTCAACGCACCCAGCACCCGGTCGACGGTGTCGGTCCATCCGCTGAATTGGGACCGGATGGCGTCCACGGGCCGTTGGGGGCGGACGAAGTCGGCTGACCACGGGTGGTCGAACCACCACTGCAGCTCGGTGCCCCCGGCGGGCCACAGGCCGACGCTGCCGCGTTCGCCGACGACGATCAGCGGTTCGAGGTCTTCGGCGACACCGGGGAGCGTCATCAGCCCCTGCCAGCTGCACCAGCCGGTCGACGCGGCGGGGCGCGCCCCGCCGATGCCGCGTACCACCGAATGCAGGCCGTCGGCGCCGATGAGCAGATCCCCGTCGGCGACACTGCCGTCGCCGAACCGGACCTGCACCCCCGTGGCAGTGTCCGATACCGCCACCACGCGCGAATTGCACCGGATGCGGCCTGCGGGAAACCCGTCCAGCAGCCGTTGGAGCAGGACCCGGCGAGGCACCATGCGAACGGGCGAACCCATCCGGTCGGCCATCGCGGCCACGTCGAAGGTGGCCAGCGGACGACCCGAGGATGTGATCACCCGAAGGATCGACAGCTGCTGTCCCGCCCCCGTCATGTCGACACCGAGCTGGGCCAGCACCGTCGCGCCGTTGGACCAGATCGTCACGGCCCCGCCGCCCGCCGTCACGTCCGGGCGTTGGTCGAAGACGGTGACCTCATGCCCGTCGTGCAGCAGTCCCCGCGCCGCGGAGATGCCGCTCACGCCGGCGCCGACCACCAGGACCCGTAATGGCTTCATCACATACCTCCAGCCGCTAAAACGGGGTAGCCCTGCGAGAAGTTCATCGTGCCGGCGGATCGGGTGACGGTCGGGCGCCGATGGCCCGGGCCGGCGGCTGGGCCCGGCCCGTTCGATTCTGCGCACGGATCGTGTTTCGTGGGCAGACTCAACGCCCGTATTCGTCGTGCCAGTTCCACCACTCGTACGGCGGGCTCTGCGGATAGCCCGGCGGTGAATCCTCCCAGGTCTCCTGGCGTCCGAGCGCGGTGATGTCGAGGTAGCTCCAGCTGCTGCCCAGCGCCTCGTCGCCGCGGTTGTTGACGAAGTAGGTGCGATAGACCCGGTCGGGTTCCCCGGCGACGCGGATGAACGCGTTGGTGCCGTGCCACTGGTCCACACCGAAGTCGACGTCGAAGGTGCCCTGCGTGCCGGGCACGATTGTGTACCAAGGCATCCGCCATCCCATTCGCTCCTTCACCCGCGCGATGTCGGGCTGCGGTGCGCGGGATGCGAAGACCAGGGTGGTGTCCCGGGCGTTGAGATGTGCGATGTGGCCGACGTTGTCGGCGACCATCGAGCAGCCACGGCACGCGTGTTCGGGCCAGCCGTGCACCCCGGGTTCGAAGAATGCGCGGTAGACGACGAGTTGGCGCCGGCCCTCGAACAGGCCGAGCAGGTCGACGGTGCCGTCCGGACCCTCGAATTCGTAGTGCTTCTCCACCGCGGTCCACGGCATGCGCCGACGCTGCGCGGCCAGCGCGTCGCGCGCCCGGGTCAGCTCCTTCTCCTTGACGAGCAGTTCCCGGTGCGCGGCCTCCCATTCGTGGGCCGAGACGATCGCCGGAGTTGTCATCTGATTCCTTCCCCTTGTGCGCAACGGTTCTCCGCCTGACGCGCGGAAACCATCCGCTGACGTTCAACAGATTCGTTTAACTTCCTGTCGTTCAGGACACCACGCCGGGCCGCTATAGTCAACAGAATGGTTGAAGATCAGGTGCTGGACCGGGCCTACGCCGCGCTTGCCGACCCAACCCGGCGCCGGTTACTGGAGGTGCTGCGGCAGGGTGACGCCCGGATCACCGACCTGGCCGCACCGCTGCCCATGACGTTCGCCGGGGTGTCACGCCACGTGGGCGTCCTGGAATCGGCCGGGCTCGTCCGGCGCGAGGTCCGCGGGCGCGAGCACTGGCTGTCGTTACAACCGGACGGCCTGAGCGTCGCCCAGCAGTGGATCAACGATCAGACCGACTTCTGGTCGGCCAGGGCCGATGCGCTGTCGGCACGGCTGCGCGGCAAGACCCGCGACCGATGAGCGCAACCCCGGTCGTGCGCGTCGAACGCGTGATGCCCGCCGCGCCGGCGGTGGTGTTCGACGAATGGCTGGATCCGGAATCGTTGATGGAGTGGATGTGTCCACGCCCGGCCCGATGCGTGACGGTCACGATCGAACCCCGGGTCGGCGGGGCCGTGCGCTTCGATGTCGACGACTCGGGCACCAGTGTTCTCATCACCGGCCAGTTCCTGCAGATCGACCGCCCGCACCTGCTGCGGTTCACGTGGACTTCCTCGGACTGGCCCGATCCGACGTCGGTGAGCGTCGTCAACGTCGCGTTCGCTCCGGTCGGGGACGAGCAGACACTCATGTCGATCGAGCATTCCCTGCTCCCCACAAAGGAATTCGACAACTACGACAACGGGTGGACGCTCACCGCCGAACAACTCGCCTCCGCGCTGGCGTCGCCGTGATGCGCTGACGGCCCGTCGACAGGCGATCATCATTCCCCGAACCTCGGTGCGGTGGCGCGGCCAGAGGCTACTGTCGTGGCTACGCGGCGACGCGGCTCGGCACGGATGTCACGCCCGCCAACCGCATCAGCTGAGGCGGTGGTGCCGGCATGCCCCCCACGTCATCGGACGATGTCCCGCTCGTCGGCGGTGACCGCCGCCGACGGAGGCGGTCCCGCGATGTCGCCGCCCTGGCGGCTTGCACCGTCCTGGCCATCGCCGGGTGTTCGTCCGCGGAATCCCCGGGTGCGTCGACCGGCTCGTCGGCGGCGACCACCACGGCGACCGCCGCACCGTCCGACGGCGCACTCAAGACGATCGATCCCGCCGCGATGCGGACTGCCGTCGAGGCCGCCGCGAAGGATCTGATGGTGCCCGGTGCGATGGTGGTGGTGCAGACGCCCCAGGGCACCTTCGACGTGTCGGTCGGCACGACTGAGCTGGACACCCAGACGCCGCCGGCGGCGAACACCCATTTCCGCATCGCCTCGAACACCAAGACCATGACCGCGGCCCTGGTCGTGCTGCTCGCCCAGGACGGCAAACTCCGATTCGACGACCCCGTCTCGACGTACGTTCCTGGCGTGCCCAACGGCGAGAACATCACCGTCGCACAGCTGTTGACGATGCGCAGCGGTCTCTACGGCTATACCGCCGACCCCGATTTCGCCGCCGCGCTGGACGCCGACCCGGCCAAGGCCTGGACACCGCAGGAGGTTCTGGCCATCGCATACCGGCACCCGGCGCAGTTCGCCCCCGACACGTCGTACGAGTACAGCAACACCAACTACGCATTGCTCGGCCTGATCGCCGAGAAGGCCGGCGGGGGCCCGCTGGCCCAGCAATTCCACGACCGGTTGTTCGGCCCGCTCGGACTCACCCAGACCTCGATTCCCGCCCCCGACGACACCACGATGCCTGCGCCTTTTTCGCACGGGTACATGTACGGGGGCAGCGCCTTTGCCCTCGTCGACGACCCGTATCCGGCGGATATGCAGGCCGCCGCGCGGGCGGGCACGCTGAAACCCGTCGACTACACCAACCAGAATTCCTCCTATGCCACGGCCGCGGGCGGCGCGATCTCCACGGCCGACGATCTCGCCGCCTGGATTCGTGCACTGGTGTCGGGGAAGGTCTTCGACGCCGATTACCACCAACAGTGGCTGAACAGCCTGCGCGCCGAGGATCCCGCCGCCCCCGATGGGCAGAAGTACGGGTACGGCATCTCCTATCAGCGCTTCGGTCCGCACGCCGCGATGTACTACCACGGCGGCGAACTGCCCGGTTTCAACTCGTTCATGGGCTACGACCCGGACAACGATGTCGCCCTGGTGATCTGGACCAACCTGACGGTCTCACCGGATGGCAGAACCACGGCGAACGCGTTGTTGCCGACGGTGCTCGACGCGATCTACGCCGGTCTGTCACTGACGTCGCCGCCCGCACCCACGACGACACGATGACAGGTCCGGCTCGGCCGGACGTTCAGAGCGTGAACGCGGCGCGGAAGGCCTCCAACGCGGCGGTGCTGTCCCCGGAGGCGTAGGCCTCCATGCCGACGGTGCCGCGATAGCCGATGTCGCGCAGCGCTTTCGCGACGGCGGGGTAGTGAATCTCGCCGGTACCCGGTTCGCATCGGCCCGGGACGTCGGCGACCTGGATCTCGCCGATGGCGTCACCGCAGCGCCGCACCAACTCGACGAGGTTGCCCTCACCGATCTGCGCGTGATAGAGGTCGAGCATCATCTTGACGTGGGGATGTGCGACAGCTTCCACCAGCGCCAGGGTGTCCTTGGCCCGGGCCAACGGCACGCCCGGATGGTCGACGATGGTGTTGAGGTTCTCCAGGCAGAACGTCACGCCCGCGGTGGCGCCGAGTTCCCCGAGCGCCTCCAGACCGCGCAGGGCGGCCGACCACATCTGACCGTCGCAACGGTAGCGCGGCCGGGCCGCCCGACCGTCGACGAGTTCGCCCGGGTGCACCACCAGGCGTGGCACACCAAGGACGGCAGCGGCTTTCACGGCCTGCTCGGCGGTGCGCACCACCTCGCGCGCACCTTCGGGGTCATAGAGGTCGCCGTGCAGGTACCCCGTCATCGACGAGAAGCGGGCGCCGGTAGCTGCCAACGCCTCCAGATCCTTGTCGTGGAAGCTCCATATCTCCACGGCGAACCCCAGCTCGGAGATCCGGCGGGCGCGCTCGACGATGCCGAGATCGGTGAATACCATCTCCGAACAGACGGCCAGGTCGAATCCGGTCATCGCAGCACCACCCCCGACAGTGCGACCGGGGCCTCATTGCGGACGGATTCTGCTGAAGCCAAGGCAATTTCGAGTGCTACACGGGCGTCGTGGCCGGTCACCGACGGCGCAGTCCCCCCGTGGACGGCCTCGACGAAGTGGGCGAACTGCGCGACATAGGCGTCGGCGAACAGTTCGGTGTTCTGTCTGCCCGCGTCGGCGGGGTCCCGGCCGGCGAGCACCACCCCTCCGGACCCGAAGACCTCGCCGCGGACGTCGTAGCCGTACACAGCCTGGAAGCTCGCTTCGGCAACGGCGTAGGCGCCGTTGTCGAAGTGCAACTGCACCACGGCGGTGTCGAGATAGCCGGCGGCGGCGAATTGCGGGTGCACGAGCGCCGAAGCCTGCGCATAGACCTGGCTGACCCGCGCGCCTGGGTTCAGCCAGCACAGCGTGTCGAAGTCGTGGATCAACGTCTCGTTGAAGATGGTCCAGGGCTTCACCCGGGCGGCGACCTCCGCGGAAATCCCCGGGTCGCGGGTCAGCGACCGCATCAGCTGCGGTGTACCGACAGCGCCAGAGACGACCGCCCGGTGAGCGGCCATGAAATCGGCGGAAAATCGCCGGTTGAAGCCCACCTGCAGCGCCACCCCGGCGGCATCGGCCGCGTCGATCGCCCGGTCGGCGTCGTCGAGGGTCAGCGCCATCGGCTTCTCGCAGAAGACGTGCTTTCCGGCCCGCGCGGCGGCCACGACGAGGTCGGCGTGGCTGGCCGCGGGGGAGCTGATGGCCACGGCGTCGACGTCGGGGTCGGCGATCAGGTCGAGGGGGTCGGCGTAGGCGCGGGGCGCGCCGACGGTGCGCGCGGCGTCGAGGTTCGGATCGGCCACCGCGACGAGCGTGGCGCCGTCCAGGCGGCCGGCCAGTGTCGCGGCGTGGAATCGGCCGATCCACCCGGTACCGATCAAACCGAAGCGAAGAGTCATCGCCCACTCCCGTACTAGAACGTTCTAGGTCTCCATGAGTAAAGCCGTTCGGCGCGGTCGCGTCAAGGATTCCCCTAGAACGTTCTAGGATGT
This sequence comes from Actinomycetota bacterium, assembly GCA_018268465.1. GTDB lineage: Bacteria > Actinomycetota > Actinomycetes > Mycobacteriales > Mycobacteriaceae > Mycobacterium. The sequence goes on along the minus strand of JAFDWN010000033.1, from coordinate 41,847 downwards.
GCGGTGTGCAACGCAGACCCACGCTGGAAGACGTCGCGGCGCGCGCCGGGGTGTCGCGCGCGCTGGTGTCCATCGTCATGCGCGACGCACCCGGGGCCAGCGTGGCGACCAGGTCGCATGTCCGACGGGTCGCCGACGAAATCGGTTACCGACCGGATCCGCGCGCCCGCATGCTGCGCTCCCAGCGCACCCGGCTGCTCGGGGTGGTCTTCACGGCGGGCCAGGAATTCCACGCCGAACTCGTCGACGGCATCTACCTCGCCGCCGAGGCTCGGGGTTACGACGTCCTGCTCAGTTGCATGACCCCGAACCGAGACGAGAAGCGGGCGGTGAGAACACTTCTCGACGACCATTGCGAGGCGCTGGTGCTGATCGGCACCGGCCTGACCCGCGCGGGGCTGACCGATCTCGACGCGCGGCTTCCGGTGGTGGCAGTGGCCCGCAGGGTGCGGGGGGTCGACGCGGTGCGCAGTGACGACGCGGCCGGAGCCGCCATGGCCGCCGCTCACCTCGCCGAACTCGGGCACCGCGACGTCGTCCACGTCGACGGCGCCCGCGCCCCCGGCGCCGCGGATCGCCGCAGGGGATTCGACCGGGCGGGCGCCGCACTCGGAATGGCGGTCACCACGACGCCGGGCGGTCTGACCGAGCGCGAGGGTGCGGCGGCGGCGACGCACCTGCTCGAGTCGGACTCGCTACCCACCGCGGTGTTCGCGTTCAACGATCGCTGCGCACTCGGCGTCCTCGACGTGCTCATCCGGGCCGGGGTGCGGGTGCCCGACGACGTGTCGGTCGTCGGGTTCGACGACAGCCCGCTGGCCGGTTTGGCGCACGTCGACCTCACGACGGTCGGACAGGACGGCGCCCGGCTGGCCGAACTCGCAGTGGCACGGGCGGTCGAACGGCTCGACAGCCCGGCACCGGGGCGGGTGGACGAGGTCTGCCAGCCACACCTGGTGATTCGCGGTTCGACGGGGACCCCGCGCTGATGCCGTGACGCGGTCCCCGCACGCCTGCGGCCGTCGACTGTGGGGCCGGTGCACGCATTTCGCAGCTTCGGCGTGCATGGGGCCCACAGGCGTCCGCGTCACTGGCCGGACGTACGCAACCCCGCACGCCACCGGTCCAGCATCCGCCGGTCCCGTTTGGTCGGCCGTCCGGCGCCCCGATCACGCACCGCCACCGGAACGTGGGGGGTCGGTGGCGGTGCCGGCGTCCGGTCGAGATAACAGGTCACGGCATCGGCCGCACCGACCCGCTTCTGGATCACCCGTACCACTTCGACGATCCGCGTGGTGTCCCCGATCCGCGCATGCACGCGGTCACCCGGGACCACCGTCGTCGCCGGCTTGGCCGGCCGGTCGTTGACCCGCACGTGGCCGCCCCGGCATGCCGCAGCGGCATCGGGCCGGGTCTTCGTCAGCCGGACGGCCCACAGCCAGCGGTCCACACGCGTCGACTCCATGGCATCCATCATGGCAACACGTCCGGTGAACGACAGCATGCGCCGCGATCTGTGGCGCACTCCGGACAGTCGCCGGGCGGCCCGTCCCCGGCACTGCCGGGCGCCGGGAAATTCAGGTGCCCGAACGGCCGTCGAGCAGTACTTTCAGCTCATGGGGGCGATACCGGAAGTAACGGGGTTGAACGTACGGGCGATCGGCACGGACGACGCCCAGGCGTGGGCGGAGCTACTGGCCACCTCGGAGAAGGCCGACCAGGAGGGTATGAGTTTCAGCTCCGCCGACCTGCTCGACGAGTTGAATGCGCCGCACCTGGATCCCGCGCTCGACACCGTCGGCGTCTGGGACGGGCCACGGATGGTGGCGTACGCGAAGGTGCACGCCGACAACTCGGTCACCGATGTGGCCAGGGTGAACGGCGAGGGCACCGTCCATCCCGATTGGCGGCGCCGGGGGCTGGGCACGGCGTTGATGCCGTGGCTGATCGAGCGGGCCGGCGAGCACGCCCGCGGCTACCGCGACGTCCCCCGCGAGGTCAACAACAGCGCGATCAGCACGAACGTCGGGGCCGATGCGCTGTTGCGGAAGTTCGGCTTCGAACCGTGCCGGTACTTCTTCGATATGAAGCGGTCGCTGCGCGAGGCGGTACCCGAGACGACTCCCGCGGCCGGGCTCTCGCTGGTGCGGTTCGACGAGTCCGTGGACGAAGCGTTGCGGAACACGCACAACGACGTCTTCATCGACCACTGGGGATCTCCGCCAGTGGACGCGGCAGTCTGGAAGGCGTGGTTCACCGGTCACCGCGCGTTCCGGGCGGAATCGTCGTACCTCGTGATGGACGGGGACACGATCGCCGCCTACACACTCGGATACGAGTGGCAGGCCGACACCGACGCCACCGGGGTCCGCGAACTCTACGTGGGCCAGGTGGGCACGCGGCGGTCATACCGCCGACGTGGGCTGGCCCGGATGGCATTGACGACAGTGCTGGCCACCGCGGCGCAGGCCGGATACGAGCGAGCCGGTCTGGAAGTGGACGCCGACAACCCCACGGGAGCGCTGGGACTCTATGAGCGGCTGGGCTTCTCAGTGCGGAGCAGGCGAGTGACGTACCGTTTGGCACTGTGATCCGAGTCCGGTATCGACCCTGGCCCCGGTCCTAGCGACCGGCGAGGCCGTCGACCATCAAGGCGAGGGCGAAGTCGAACCGGTCGTGGCCTTCGCCCGCGGTCAGTTCGGCCGCATGGCGGGTGGTGTGGGGAAAGGCGTCGGCAGGCAGCGCCGCCAGTCGCCCCCGGATCTCGCCGGCGTCACGGCCCCGGGCCGACTCGTCACCATCCTTGCGCTGCAGCATGATCGAGGCCTCCAGACAGTAACCCGCCACATAGAGCAACAGCGCGTCGATGGCCCATGCGGCGCGCTGGGGGGCCAGGCCACCGGCAAGCAGGATGGCCAGCAACCCCTCGGTCACACGGAGTGTCTCCAGGTCGGTGGGGAACATCGCGAGTGCGGCCCGCGAGATTCCGGGGTATTTCATGTACTGGTCCCGCAGCTGGGTGAACACCTCGCGAGTCTGTTCGCGCCAGCGCGCAGGGTCGGGTTCGGGCAGCTCGAGTTCCGTGCACAACCGGCCGATGAGCAGCTCGTCGAGGTCGGATTTGTTCACCACGTGGGCATACAACGATGCGGGGCCGGTGTCGAGCGCGCCGGCGAGTCGGCGCATGGTCAAAGCCTCGTAGCCCTCGGTGGCGACGATGCCCAGAGCGGTGTCGACGACGAGCGTCACGGTAATCGGGGCCGCGCGGCGCCGTGGCCTGCGGTTGGTGTCGGTCTGGGGGTCCGGCCGCCGGCGCGCAGCGCGTCGCTCTCGGGGATTCATCACATCACCTTAGCTTGACACGAACACCGTTCGTCTATAGAACGATGTTCGTGTCAATGTCTACCCCTTCGGCCGGACAGCGTCATCCGGCCACCCACTCGAGAATGCTGTTCGGCATGGGTCTGGAACCCGGCCTGGCCGATCTACCCCGCCTGCTCCCGGATGCCAGGGCATGCGACGCGGCGGGCCTGGACGTCGTGTCCATCCCCGACCATCCCGACGACGCCGGCCGGGTCGACGCCTATGCCGCGATCGGCATGGTCCTGGGCGCCACACAGCGACTCACCGGAGTCGTCAACCTCACCAACATCGGCATCAGGTCGGCGCCGCTGCTCGCGCGGACCGTCGCCGGCCTGTCCACACTTTCCGGTGGCCGCATCATTCTCGGCGTCGGCGCGGGCAGCCTGTGGAACGAGTTGGCGCGCCTCGGTGTGACACCACGCTCACCCGCCGAATCGGTTCAGGCCATGCAGGAAGCAATCACCGTGGTGCGCGCCCTGACCGGCGGGGGAGAGCCCACCGATTTCACCGGACGGTTCTACCAGCTCCGTGCCGCGGCCCCGTCACCGGCGCCCACGCCCCCGATCTGGACCGGCTCCCAGGGGCCCCGATCGCTGGCCGTCACCGGCCGCCTTGCCGACGGGTGGGTCCCCGCCCACGCCGCCGACTGGCGAAGCGCTTTCGTGGCCGCTTCCCGCCCCCTCATCGACGACGCCGCGGTGGCCGCCGGCCGCGACCCCTCCGACATCGCCACCATCTACAACGTCGGCGGCATGATCACCGACCGCGCGCTGCCGCGGACACGCGATGAGAATGGCCGATGGATCGGCGGGTCGGTCGATCAGTGGATCGACGAATTGACCTCGGCGGTCGTCGATTACCACGCACGGGGCGTGTTCTATCTTCGTGCCGGCCAGCCGGGGTCGACGATCCATCGGTGGACGGAGGAGATCGTCCCCGGCGTACGGCGCGCCATCGCCGAGGCAGGCCCGCACGGCGGCTAAGGCAGTGCGCCTTCCCAGGGTTCTTCGTTGCCGGCGCGGCGGCGGTTTTCGTCTTCGCGGTCCTTGGCCCAGTGCTCTTCGAAACTTCGGCCACGCTGGACGTTGGGGACCTTGTTCATCACGCGGCTGAGCCATACCGGAGCCTCGGCGGGATCCCATTGGGGCAGAACGACGCTGAGGGCGAGCAGGGTCTTCAGTGCAACGAAGACCCCGAAGAACGCGGCCGGCGCGCCGGTGACGGCGACTCCGAACAACCCCAGGATGAGGGTCAGGTGGACGACGACGACACGCTGGAAGGCCCGATTGGCGGTCTGTTCCATCTCGGCGAACGTCCGCTGGCGCAGGGTGAGCAGGTCCACGACGAAGTCGACTGCGAGGAAACATAATACGCTCAGACACCCGAAGGCGACACTGCGCCAGTCGACGCTGGCGAGCGCGCTCTCACCGTTGCGGTCGAGCAGGAAGAGCATGGCGCCGAGGAAGACTCCGTGTGCCGCACTGAAAGTGAGGCTGGTGACGGCGAAACTCTTGGCGAACGACATCGGGGAGCTGGCCCGGTTCGCGCTCGGCGCCCGGTACCGGAAGTGCCCGCGGCGCGGATTCCAGCGCTGATGGATACGGATCTGGGCCACGATGAACATGCTCATCGCCACGTTCTCGAACCAGTACACCGCCAATGTCGTACCGCCTGACCACTGTCCGATGAACCACCCTGCCGCCGGTATGGCGATGACGGACAGCATGGTCACCAGATGGACGAATCGCCTCACGTCACCGATGATCCCGAACGGCCCATGGGCTCATCGTCGCACGCCGAGGCCCAAACATCGCCCCGCGGTTCAGCGCGCCATGGTGAAGGTCGGCAGGTCGACGACCTCGAATGTGCGGACCTTCGTCGGCGGCGTCTGCGGATCTTGCTGTAACACACCCGAAGACGGCACCTTGAGGGTTTCCGGGTCGATGCACGCACCGTTGCGCATGACGCCGCCGGCGTGTTCGCAGCAGTAGTCGGTGGGCATGTCGCGGTTCATGCAGGATGCGAAATCGCTGTCCTTGTAGTCGGCATTGGCGACAGCGATGCCGGCAAACGCACTGCCGCCGATTATGGCGGTGGCCGCGATGAATGTGGCGGGCAGCAGGCGGCGCCAGCGCAGGGGGGTGGTGTGTGTCATGACATGTCCTTCGATCGGAATGGCCGGATGGCTATGAAGAATTGTCATGACCGCGTGGCGATCCGGTAATCGCCGCGGAGCCATCCTTCACCCACCGAAGGGGCAGGGTTTCCTATCCGCCGGGCAAGGCCCCGCAGGGGAATCGGCGTCATCTCGTCACATGGTGAGGACCATGCGATACCGCGCGCGGCCCTGTTCCATCGCGGCATACGCGTCGGCCGCCCGGGCCAGTGGCAGCTCCTCGACACGCGCACGAACGCCCGACTGCGCCGCGAACCCCATCGTCTCTTCGACGTCACGCGCGGTACCCGACGGGTGGCCGACAACGCTCAACCCCGCGGTGATCAGCTGCAGTGGGCTGATCGGCAGCGGGTCGGGCGAAACCCCGATCGTGACGAGCTGCCCGCGCGGCAGCAGCCCGCCGACGCAGTCACCCATCGCCTGCGCATTGCCGGCCGTGCCCAGCACCACCGAAACCCCGCCCAACCCTTGCAGTGCCGCGCCGACCTCACCGGCGGTCGAATCCACATAGTGGTGCGCACCCAGCGCGAGCGCGTCGTCGGCCTTCGCGGCGCCGCGGGCGATGGCCACGGTTTCGAAGCCCATCGCCCGGGCGAACTGCACCCCCAGATGCCCCAGGCCCCCGACGCCGAGTACCGCAACCCGATCGCCTGGCCGCGCGGTCGACTCGCGCAACGCATGGAACACGGTGACGCCGGCGCACGCCATCGGTGCGGCCTCGGCGAACGTCAGCCCGTCCGGAATCCGCGCGACCGCGTTGGCGGGCACCGTCACGGATTCGGCATACCCGCCGGGATACTGCCAGCTCGGCACCTGCATCTGCACGCAGTGGATGAAATCGCCTTGGCGGCACGGCACACAGCGGCCGCAGTGCCCCCCGAACCAGCCCACCGCCACCCGGTCACCGACCGCCAGACCTTCGGCGCCTTCGCCCAACTCGGCGACCGTACCGGCGATCTCATGTCCCGGAGTGAGCGGCCATGACATGCCCGGGAATGCGCCCGCCACGAAATGTTGGTCGGTGCCGCACACCCCGCAGGCGGCCACGGCGATACGCACGTGGTCCTTGCCCGGTGGGGTCGTGTCGACATCGACGAGTTCCAACGCTCCGCCTGGCGATGCGACGTGGACGGCTTGGTGACGTGCCATGTGGTTTCCCATTCCTTGTGGTGTCCGACTGTTCCCGGTCGACCTGCACCGTGGATATCCGCGCATCTCATCATCGCTCAGGTGTGCAGGCGCCGCGCCGGGAATTGGCCGTAACGCCGCCGCGCGGGATGGCCCGGTGCGCCGCGGCTCGGATGCGTGTCGATGGCGTCAGGGCAGCGTAAGCACCTCGGAGACAAGGGGATCGGACGTCTCGCGCTGATCGGTGGCGACTCGCTGGGTCCAGCGCGCACCGTCCCACCAACGCAACTGGTGGCGGCGGGCCGGGTCCGGGTACCAGTCCGGCGGCGATCCCGCAACGGCGTCGCCGACCCTGGCGGGCCTGGTGGGGGCAGCGGTGGCGTCGGGTGCCAGAAGTGCTATTCCGCCACGCATTCTCACCACGCCGGGCAGGTCCAGCGCGCGCCGTTTCCCGGCCACGGGCACCCCCTGCACCGCCAGGTCTCCGGAGACCGTGCACCTGCCGGATCTGATCTCGGCCACCCGTGCTTGCCGCACCACCACGCGCACGCCAGACATCGTGAAGGCGACGGTCATGGCCACGATGACATTCGTGACCAACCTGCCGTCGATGTAGATGTCGATGGTCGGACGGTGGCTGAATTCGATCCGGTGGGTAGCCAGCGCCACGATCTCCTCGGTCGTCGGCGGCGCGTTGCGGGTGCGGCGGGCGGCGTCCCGCAGCGCCGCGTAGCGTCGCCATCCGGCGGCGGCCACGTCTGCGAGGTTCATCGCGAGCATGCCGTCGGTGGCCTTCGCGACTTCACGCTCGGCGACCGCGGCGAGGGCGGGCCAGCGCCGGACGAGGGTTCTGACAGTGCCGGATTCCCGCAGCGATTCGGCGAGTTCGTCGATCGGGTCGCGCGCCGTAGCGCCGAAGAGCAGGTCCCGCAGGGTTGCCGTGTCACCTAGGTCGGGTGTCGTCATCGTTCACCTCTCTGATGGTCCGGCTGCCGGGGTCGGCATGGACTTCCAGCCGTAGGGCGTGTGTCGATTCACCGCGCGCGGGTGTCTCACGAACGCCGGCGATCGGCGGGCCGGCCGGATGAGCGACAACCCGAACCCGGGTGGGCGGATTCGGGCGGCGACGCATATGCCGCACGCCGAACCCCGCCGCGATAGCGCCGATCAGCACGATCAGCCAGATCCAGATCGTCGGGGGAGTGGTCGACGGCGGTAGGCCGGCGGTGTCGGTCGTCTCACCGGAGTGCCCGCTGGCCGGCGAGACCGACGGTGCCGGGGGTGACGGCACGACCACCGGCGATGTCACCACGGGAGTCGACGTCACCGGGGGACGTTGGCTCTCCGGCACGTCGAAGGACTGCATCGCCGACACCGTCGGGTCATCCCCGCACCGCCCGACTACGGTGTGCCCGCCGATCGATGCCTGGTCGGGCACCGTGATCGTGACCGTGAATTCGGGGGCCGGGGCTTCTGCCAGCGGTTCGCCTGCACCGTCCCAGAGGAGTTCCACGGTGCCGGATGACCCGCAGGGGAAATCGCTTCCGGAGACGGAGATGTCGGACCCGCGGTGCCCTTCTCCGCGATCGAGCGTCAGGGCGGGCTGCTGTGCCGGGGCCACGGTGAATGTGGCGGTGTCCGGCGGTGCGCCCGCGCAGGTCACGGTGACGACGTATGTTCCGGCCGCGGTGACGCGCGGCACGGTGTAGGGGATGACGACGTCGCCCCCCTCGACGCTGGCCTGTGTGAGGTCCACCGGCGCGCCGTCCCACTGCACGAGCAACACCGGGTGCGTCAACAGTGCCCCGGCCAACGTTCCCACCGGCTCGGTGCATGGCTGATAGCCCGCCGCGGTGATCGTGACCTGCGTCCCCGGCGGTCCCGCGGCAGGGGAGAGCCGTACGGCCGTCTCGAAATCGAGTCCGCGAGTGCGGTCGGGGATTCCGGTGCTCGGTGTTGTCGGGGGTTCGCTCGTGAGTTCTGACGGAGTGTCCGTGGTCTCGGGAGGCGGCGTCGGCGGCGTCGGCTCGGGCTGCGCGGCGACCCGGCCGACGGACAGCGCCGTCGCGGCCACGATGGCCAGCGACGCCAGCATCCACCCCGAGGCCCGCCCGACGCGGAAGATACCGCGCCGCAGAGTTCGTCGTCCCGCGGTGCCCGCAGATTCCCGCCGGGCTGGCGCCATATCTGCACTGTCGCGCCGCGGCGGCCGAACGTCCTGAGTAGCGGGCTACTCGATTTCGGGGGTCACCCGATCAGCCGTCGATCGTCCACCAGTCTGCCGAGCCCGTCGAGGAATAGGTCGGCGGCCCTGATGTCGCCGCGCAGGTCGCGGTCCTCGTCGCTGCGGGGCAGGTCGGCGGTCAGCGCGAGCGCCTCGCCGAGCACACCGGCCAAGCGGCCGTCGAGCCGACGCTGCCGCAGCAGCCGGACCGCGCCCACCAGTTCACAGCTGAGCAACACCCGGTACGCGGCGACCGAACGCTCGAGTTGCAGGGTGCCCTGGGAGGCGAAGGTGGCGTCCTCCTCCAAACCCCGCGACAGCACCAGTGTCCCCACGGATGCGGGTTGGGCGGCGGCCCGGATCTCGGCGATCGCGCCCGCCGCGACGTATTCGACCATCATGAGCCCGGACGACCCGTCCGGCGCCGAGGCGAGAAAGGCGTTGCCGCCGTTGGTGTCCGGGTCGTTGAGCATCCTGATGCGCGAGTGCGTGATGGGCGCGGTGAGCGCCAGGGCGAGGGTGGCTCCGTCCAATTCGAGGGACATCGACGCCTGGTAGAAGGCACCGTGATGGATAACCTGGTCGCCCTCGATGTCGAACAGCGGGTTCTCCTGCGCGCAGTTCAGCGTTCGCTCGAGCTGCCTGACGAGCGAATCCAGTGACGCAACCACGCTGGCGTGCGCGACCGGGTATACCCGCAGTCCGTAAGGATCCTGGATACGTGCCGGACGACGGTCGGGCCATCCGTCGGAGTACAGCGCGCGAAGCCTGGTGGCGACGTTCTCGGCCTGCGGGGCCGCCGCGGCCCGGGCGGCGACGTGCGAGAACGCTGACGGATTTCCGTCGAGCGCCAGAAAGCTGAGCATGTAGATGACACTGGAGGCGTGTCCGAGGCGGATCAGCTCGTCCACCGCCAAACAACTGCGTCCGACCGTCAGAGCGCTGCTGCTCATGAAGGGCAACGCGCTGTCGGCTCCCCAGGGCGCCATCGGCGCCAATGCTGCCGTCGCGGGCCGTTCACCGATGAGCGTCAAAGCCGTCCCCGCGAGGGCCGCGAGGTCACCGGTTCCGATCGACGCGTATTGGAGGAGTTCCGGTAACGCATTCTCGTTGAGCATCCGCTCCAGGCCGTGCAGGATCTTCGGATCGAGTCCGGCGCCCGGGTTGCAGAGCTGAATCAGGCGCACCGCGAGCATCGCGCGGACGGTTCGGCCGGCGAGCGGATCGCCCGCATCGACGGCGTGGCTGCGCAGCAGGCGCATGCCGTATTGCGGATCGTCGGCGGCAACGAGGGTGGCCCGGTTCGCTCCGACTCCCGTGGTCCGCCCGTAGGTGGGGAACCGGGTACTGAGGTGGGCCGCCTGGTGGTACGCCCGGGCGACGTCGTGGACGACTCTCGCGGAGACCGAGACCTGGTCGCGTCGCTCCGCGAGCGCCACGACGTCGCTGATCGTCCCGGCCCCGTCCAATTCGATCATCTGAGTCCTCTCATTCCCTTTCGCAGACGAGCGGCGGGATCTATCATCGCCGAAGATCTCTATGTATTCCATCCGATGGAATCATGATTTTACCTGGTGGCAATAGAGCGAAGGTTGGGCGAAACACCGGAGACGTACGTTTCGTCCCGAGAGGAGGTCACCTATGGCCGAACCGGCAACCCGGACAGTCGAACGCGCACTCGCCCTGCTGGCCAGCGTGTGTGATCGCGGCGGGGCAAATCTCGCCGACACCGCGCGAGACTGCGACCTCGCCCCGAGCACAGCCCTTCGCCTGCTGCGCACGCTGGAAACCGCCGGCTTCGTCAGCAAGGACGAATCCGGGATGTACCGGCCGGGAAGTCGCATCATCCAGCTGGGCGCGCAGGCATTGAGCGGCGAATCGCTGGTCGACCTGGCCAGAGCGGCGATGGAGGAGTTGGCCACCGAGACCGGCGAGTCCGTCTACCTCAGCGTCGAAGGCCACGCCGCCACCGCGCTGTACATCAGCATCGTGGAAGGAACGCACTCCGTGCGACACGCCAGCTGGATCGGCCGCACGGTTCCGCTGGACACTTCGGCAGCAGGCCACGCACTGCGCGGCAAGGTCCCCGACGCCGGCTACGTGGTCGTCGAACACGGTGTCGAGGCCGACGTCACCGCGATCGCCTGCCCGGTGCATTCTCAGGCGCGCATCGTCGCCGCACTCAGTCTCGTCGTCCCCAGCTACCGGCTCACCGCAGCGCAGGCCGCGGAGTACGGCCGGATGTTGGTCTCAGCGACGGCGGATGTCTCCGCCCGACTGAGCAGTTCCCCGCAGTCACGTCACCCCGAAGGACCGTCATGATCACATTCGACAACGTCTCCAAGGTGTATCCGGACGGCACCATCGCCGTCGACAGCCTCACCATGACGGCGCCCAACGGCAAGATCACAGCCCTCGTCGGCCCCTCCGGCTGCGGGAAGACGACGTCGATGCGCATGATCAACCGCCTGATCGATCCGAGTTCGGGGACGATCGAACTCGACGGCGTCGACACCCAGACCCTCGACAAGGTCACGCTGCGCCGCCGAATCGGCTACGTGATCCAGAATGCCGGCCTCTTTCCGCATCGCACCGTCGTCGACAACGTCGCCGCCCTGCCTCGCCTGCTCGGCGGGAACAAGAGGGAGACCCGCTCCAAGGCAATGGAACTCCTCGAACGTGTCGGGCTGGACGCGAAGTTCGCGGGCCGGTATCCCTGGCAGCTGTCCGGCGGTCAGCAACAGCGAGTGGGGGTCGCCCGCGCGCTGGCCACCGATCCGCCCTTCCTCCTGATGGATGAGCCGTTCAGCGCGGTCGATCCCATCGTCCGCAACCAACTGCAGGACGAGTTCCTGCGCCTGCAGGCCGACATCTCGAAGACGATCGTCATGGTGACGCACGACATCGACGAAGCGCTCAAACTGGGCGACCAGGTCGTGGTGCTCCGCCAGGGCGGGACGCTGGCCCAGGCAGCGACACCTGCCGATCTGCTGGCCGCACCCAGCGACCCGTTCGTCGCCGACTTCGTCGGGACCGCGCGCGGTTACCGGGCGCTCGGGTTCCACAGTTCCGACGCACAACTCGACCTCAAGCCCGAGCCGACCGTCACTGTCGGACAACGGGTATCGACGATTCCGCCGATTCCCGGGCGCTGGATCCTGGTGGTCGACGACGGCAATGCACCGATCGGCTGGGCCGACATCACGACGGTGCGCGGGGACTGCATCGAGGAGGGCGACGTCAACCTCAGCGGGACGTCGGCCCGGCGCGGCGATCCGCTGCGCGACCTCCTGAACTCGGCGCTGTCGAGTCCGAGCGGTCGCTGCGTGGTCACCGACGAATCGGGAGCGCTGGTCGGTACCGCGGCCGATCACGACGTCATCGACGCCATCCGGCGCGCCAAGGAAGCGCGGTCGGCCGGCGGACAGGAGCGAACCGAGCGAGGAGTCGTGTCGGCATGAACTGGATCTCGTCGAATATCGACCGCATCGTCCAACTCACGCTCAGCCACGTGTGGCTCACGCTGGCACCGACGCTCATCGGCCTCATCCTCGCGCTGCCACTGGGCTGGTGGGCGCACCGATCGGGACGCGGGTATGCCGCCATCGTCGGCACCGCGGGGCTGCTCTACACCATTCCGTCACTGGCCCTGTTCATCATCTTGCCGACCATCCTGGGAACCAAGATCCTCGACCCAATCAATATTGTTGTCGCACTGACCCTTTACACATTGGCGTTGTTGGTCCGCGTCGTCGCGGACGGGTTGAGCTCGGTACCGCACGACACCGTGGCCGCGGCCGAAGCGATGGGGTATCGCAGCTGGCAGCGACTGCTCCTCGTCGAACTGCCCGTCGCGGTCCCCGTCATCGCGGCGGGGTTGCGGGTTGCGGTGGTGTCGAACGTCAGCATCGTCACGATGGCGGCGCTGCTGGGTATCCCGCAGCTCGGTTCCCTGTTCACGCAGGGCTTCCAACTCAGGCTCTACGTCCCGCTCGTCACCGGCGTGGTGCTGTGCGTGGTGCTCGCGGTGATCTTCGACGGCCTGATCATCTGGCTGAACAAGCTGGCGACACCCTGGCGGCAAAGGACGGTCACGTCGTGAACATCTTCGCCTGGTTGACCGATCCGTCCAGCTGGACAGGTTCGGACGGCATCCCCACCCAGATCGGCTATCACCTGCTGTATTCGGCCGTCGCGCTGCTGGCGGCACTGCTGATCGCCGTACCGCTGGGCATCCTGATCGGCTACACCGGGCGGGGCGAGGCACTGGTCGCCGGATTCGCCAACGCATTGCGCGCGCTGCCGTCGCTGGGGCTGCTGGTGCTGCTCTTCCTGATGATCTCGCCCGTCGTCACGGGCAAGCTCGTCTACGTGCTGCCCACCATCGTCGTGCTCGTTCTGCTGGCGGTGCCGCCGATCCTCACCGGCACGTACGCCGGTATCCAGAACGCCGACCCGGACGCGGTCGGGGCTGCCCGCGCAATGGGTTACACCAAGCAGCAGATCCTGCTGCGGGTGCAACTGCCGTGCGCGCTGCCGCTGATCGTCTCCGGAGTCAGAAGTTCTACCCTGCAGATCATTTCGACGGCGACCATCGCCGCATATCTGGGTCTTCAGGGTCTCGGCCGGTTCATCCTCGACGGCCGGGCGCAGGCGGATTTCAGCCAGATGGCCGGCGGCGCCATCCTTGTCGCCGTCCTGGCACTGGTGCTCGAGTTCAGCTTCGCCTGGCTGGGCCGGATGATCGTCTCGCCGGGTCTGCGCCGTACCGCGTCCAAATCGACCTCACCTGCAGCCACCGCCGTCCCCGCGCCGGCCGCCACCTAGGCGCCATCCGGCGCCGACCACCCCTCAGGAGAAACACCGTGAAGAAACGCATCATCCTCTCAGCCCTGGCCGTCACCTCGATACTGGCGCTGTCCGCGTGCGGTGGCGGCGGCGATCCGCTGTCCGGGGGCGGGAACAGCGAAGGATCGTCCGGCTCGGAGGTCATCGTCGGTTCGGCCGACTTCACCGAAAGCCAGCTGATCGCCAGCATCTACTCCCAGGCGCTGCAGTCCGCCGGGGTGAGCGTCAAAGAACAGTTCAACATCGGAAGCCGCGAGGTCTACCTCCAGGCGCTCAAGGACGGGTCCATCGATCTCGTCCCCGAGTACTCCGGTGCGCTGCTGAGCTACCTCGACCCGAAGTCCACCGCCACCACCACCGAGGCGGTGACCTCCGAACTCGGGAGCAAATTGCCCGCCGAACTCTCGCTCCTCACCGCGTCGCCTGCCGAGGACAAGGACGTGCTCGCGGTGACCAAAGCCACCGCCGACAAGTACAACCTCAAGACGATCGGTGACCTGGCGCCGTACGCCGGCGAACTCGTCCTCGGCGGACCTCCGGAATGGAAAACGCGGGTTCAGGGCGTCATCGGACTGCGCGACGTGTACGGCCTCAACTTCAAGGACTTCGTCACGCTCGACGCCGGCGGCACCTTGACGATGACGGCGCTGACCAACGGCCAGATCCAGGCCGCCGACCTGTTCAGCACCGACCCCGGCCTCGTCTCGAACAATCTGGTGGCCCTGGAGGACGACAAATCCCTGTTCGCAGCGGAGAACGTCGTCCCGGTGATCAAGAAAGCCAAGGAGACCGACACCATCACCAAGACCCTCAACGCCGTGTCGGCCAAGCTCACCACCGAAGACCTGATCTCGATGAACGCCGAGGCCGCAACGGGAACCAACCTCGCCGATATCGCGAAGAAGTGGCTCGCCGGCGCGGGCATCAGCGCATCATAGAAACCCTCGGCAAAGGATCGCATTCGTGATGGCTACCACCTCCGGGGCGTCTGGCCCCCGTCCGGTCCGCGCCGCGCGCGGTTCCGAAATCTCCTGCAAGGGTTGGCAACAGGAGGCCGCCCTGCGGATGTTGATGAACAATCTCGATCCCGAGGTCGCCGAACATCCCGACGAACTCGTCGTCTACGGCGGCACCGGACGTGCGGCACGCAGCTGGCCCGCGTTCGACGCGCTTGTCCGCACCCTGCGCGGACTGGGCGACGACGAGACCATGCTGGTGCAGTCCGGCAAGCCGGTCGGAGTGTTCCGGACCAACGTGTGGGCTCCACGTGTGTTGATCGCCAACTCCAATCTGGTCGGCGACTGGGCCAACTGGGAGCAGTTCCGCAAGTTGGAGGCCGAGGGACTGACGATGTACGGCCAGATGACGGCCGGCTCCTGGATCTACATCGGGACTCAGGGCATCCTGCAGGGCACCTACGAGACCTTCGGGGCGGTCGCCAAGAAGCTCGCGGCCTCGGGCCGGTACGCGCACAGTGGTGGCAGCCTGGCCGGCACCATCACGCTCACCGGCGGTCTCGGCGGGATGGGCGGTGCGCAACCGCTGGCGGTGACCATGAACGAGGGTGTCGCGATCTGTGTCGACGTGGATGTCACCCGCATCGACCGCCGGATCGCCAAACGCTACCTCGACGTCAAGGCCACCGATCTCGACGATGCGCTGGCGATGGCCATCGAGGCGCGAGACGCCAAGCGGGCGTTGTCCATCGGTGTGGTCGGTAACGCCGCGGAGGTCTTCCCGGCGTTGCTCGAACGCGATGCGCCCATCGACATCGTGACCGACCAGACCTCCGCCCACGACCCGCTGTCCTACCTGCCGGTCGGCATCGACGTCGAGGATATGAAGAAGATGTCGGAGAAGGATCCGGTGTACTTCACCGAGCAGGCACGCGACTCGATGGCCAAACAGGTCGCCGCCATGGTCGGCTTCCTCGACCGGGGCGCCGAGGTCTTCGACTACGGCAATTCGATCCGCGACGAGGCCCGAAAGGCCGGTTACGACCGCGCATTCGACTTTCCCGGATTCGTGCCCGCCTACATCCGGCCACAGTTCGAGGAGGGCCTCGGACCGTTCCGGTGGGCCGCACTGTCCGGCGACCCGAAGGACATCGCCGTCACCGACAAGGCGATCCTCGAGCTGTTCCCCGACAACGCGCACCTGAGGAGGTGGATCACCATGGCGGGGGAGCGCGTCGAGTTCGAGGGGCTCCCGGCGCGGATCTGCTGGCTCGGCTACGGCGAACGACACCGTGCCGGCCTGAGATTCAACGAGATGGTCGCCTCGGGCGAGTTGTCGGCGCCGATCGCCATCGGACGCGACCATCTCGACTCGGGATCGGTGGCATCGCCCTACCGCGAGACCGAGGCGATGATCGATGGTTCGGACGCCATCGCCGACTGGCCGCTGCTCAACGCGCTGCTCAACACCGCCTCGGGTGCCACGTGGGTTTCCATCCATCACGGCGGCGGGGTCGGCATGGGCCGATCCATCCACGCGGGACAGGTCTCGGTCGCCGACGGCACCGCGCTGGCGGCTCAGAAACTCGAACGTGTGCTGACCAACGATCCCGGCATGGGCGTCATCCGGCACGCCGACGCCGGCTACACCCATGCCACCGACGTCGCCGCCCAACGGGGGGTACGGATCCCGATGCAGGAGATCGGATGACCAGTTTCGATGCCCTGTGGGCGGCCATCCTGGATGTCGGGCAGGACGAGAACACCAGGGGTTATCGCCGATTCGCCTGGTCGGATGCGGATCTGACTCTGCGCGAATGGTTCCGCGGCTGCGCCGCAGAGCGGGGAATGGACGTCGAGGAGGACCGCAACGGCAACCTGTGGGCATGGTGGATGCCACCGGGATGGTCCGGCGACCCGACAAACGCGTTCGTCACCGGCTCCCATCTGGATTCGGTGCCCGACGGCGGGGCGTTCGACGGGCCGCTCGGCGTCGTCTCCGCGTTCGCCGCGATCGACATCGTGCGGGCGCGGGGCGTGGTTCCGACGGTCCCGGTGGCCGTGTCGGCGTTCTCCGACGAGGAGGGCGCGCGGTTCGGCGTCGCCTGCGTGGGTTCGCAGCTCGCCACGGGCGCACTGGCCGCCGACCGGGCCCGCGGCTTGCGCGACATCGACGGCATCACGCTCGCCGAGGCGATGACCCGCTCGGGGCGCGACCCCGACCTCCTCGGCGCCGACGACAGCCTGACCGACCGCGTCGGGGTCTACGTCGAACTCCACGTCGAGCAGGGCCGTGCGCTCGATCTCGTCGACCGCCCTATTGCGGTCGCGTCGGCGATCTGGCCGCACGGACGGTGGGAGTTCACCTTCGACGGTGCGGCCAACCACGCCGGCACAACGCGTTTGGCCGACCGCCACGATCCGATGCTGGCCTTCGCGTCGTCGGTGCACTCGGCGCGGGCGGCGGCGACCCGGCACGAGGCGGTCGCCACGTTCGGCAAGGTTCTCGTCTCGCCCAACGGCGCCAACGCGATTCCGTCGCGGATCCGGGCGTGGTTGGACGCCCGCGCCGCCGATGAGGCCACCCTGACCGCCCTTGTCGACGAGATCAGCGCCGATGCCCGCGGCCATGCGGCCCACGACGGCATCGGACTGCAGGTCGTCGCCGAATCCATCACCCCCATCGTCGAATTCCCCGACGGCCCGCGCGCCCGCCTGCAGCGGGCGCTGGCGCGTCTCGGCGACATCCCGGTCCTGCCCACCCAGGCCGGACACGACGCGGGCATCCTGTCGGCGAAGGTGCCGGCGGCGATGCTGTTCGTACGCAACCCGACCGGTGTGTCGCACTCACCGGAGGAGTTCGCCACGGCCGACGACTGCAACCTGGGCGCAGAGGCACTCGCCGACGTCATGGCGGAGTGGATCAGGTGAGCACCACGAATGCCGACGACGTGACCACCTGGTGGTGCGAGCATGCCTGGTTGGGCGGCGCGAGCGTGGCGGACCGGGTTCTGATCACCGTGTCCGATGGACGGATCAGCAAGATCGCCGCCGACACCGCCGCGCTGCCGTCGTCGCACCGGCTGGCAGGCCTGGTGGTGCCCGGGTTGGCGAACGCCCATTCGCATGCGTTTCACCGCGCCTTACGCTCGCGGACCCAGCGGGGGAGTGGTTCGTTCTGGACGTGGCGGGAGCTGATGTACCAAGCGGCGGATCGTCTCGACCCCGACAGCTACCTACGCCTTGCCCGCGGTGTCTACGCCGAAATGGCTTTGGCCGGAATCACTTCGGTGGGCGAGTTCCACTATCTGCATCACGGTGCCGACGGTCTACCGTACGCGGACCCCAACGCGATGGGCCAGGCATTGATGGGCGCGGCCGCCGACGCCGGCGTGCGGTTGACCCTGCTGGACACCTGCTATCTGAGCTCCGGTGTCGACGGTGCACCGTTGGCGCCGGGCCCGCAGCAGCGGTTCGGCGACGGCAGCGGCGAGCGATGGGCCGAACGGGTGGAGGCCCTGCACGCTGAGGCGGCCGCACGGGGCGGGCCGGACGTCCTCGTCGGCGCCGCACTGCACTCCGTCCGGGGCGTACCGCTGGAGCACATGCCCCCGGTCGTGGACTGGGCCGAGTCCCACGCGGCGCCACTGCACATCCACTCGTCCGAACAGACGGGGGAGATCGATCAATGCCTGGCCGTACACGGCTGCACCCCGACGGCGCTGATGCGGGATGCCGGGGTGCTGGGAGCCCGCACCACCGCGGTACACGCCACCCACCTCACCGATGACGATCTGTCCGACCTCGACCGCACCGCGACCGGGGTGTGTTTCTGTCCCACCACCGAACGCGATCTCGGTGACGGCATCGGCCCTGCGGCGGTGCTGCTCGCGGGTCGCGGACTGTTCAGTCTCGGGTCGGATTCGCATGCGGTGATCGACCTCTTCGAGGAAGCCCGGGCCACCGAACTCGACGAGCGTCTTGCGCGTCGCGAGCGCGGCGTGATCACGGCGGAAAGACTGCTCGGGGCGGCCACCGCCGACGGACAGCAGGCGCTCGGCTGGGCGGACGCCGGCACCCTGACGGTGGGGGCGCGCGCCGACCTCGTCGCGGTGGACCTGGGTTCGATCCGCACCGCGGGCGGGGGCGCGGCCGTGGAAACGGCCGTATTCGCCGCGAGCGCCGCCGACGTCACCGACGTGGTCGTCGACGGGCGCACGGTGGTTGCCGACCGACGCCACGTCGGGATCGATGATCCGGCAGGCGAGTTGGCCGCCGCGGTGTCCGCCCTGATGGACTCCGCGTGAGGATGCGACCGTTGCGGGGCGCGGCTCAGCTCGCGTCGAGGATCTTGATCGCGAAGATGAGCGAATCGCCCGGCTGGATGCCGGCTGCGGGCTGGCCGTTGGGGTAGCCGTCGGCCGAGGTCATCGCGACGGCGACGGTGGACCCCACCTTCTGCCCTGCGATGGCCTTCTGGAAGCCGGGAACCACACCGTCGAGCGGGAACTCGACCGGCGCGCCCCGTTCGTAGCTGCTGTCGAACACCGACCCGTCACGTCCGTTGACGCCCATGTAGCAGACCGAGACCGTGGCGGTGTCGGCCACGACCGGCCCGTCACCGGCTTGCAGTGTCTGCACCTGGGTTTCCGTCACGCTGAACGGCGCCGTCACGGTGACGACCGGGGCGGCCGTGTCGGTCGATCCGGTGACCGCCACGCTGCCCGTGGCGCCGGGCTGCGTCCACTCGGGCGGACCGGCGGCCTCCGGCGCCGCGGTAGGGCATGAGCTGGCGTCGGTTGCCGGCTCGGTGACGGAGGACGTGACCACCTCGGCGACGGACGGCGTGCTTGCCGACGACGTCGACGTATCCGAGCCGCACGCGGCGAGTGCCAGGACGAGGGACGCGGCACCGGCTACGAGCGCGACTGACGAGGACAGGCGAGGCGAGTTCACGTTCGCCACGCTACAGCCGCACCAGCGGGCCCGTGCCGGTGGGCGCACATCCGCCGGCCCCGGCGACATCACCGGCTCAGGGTCGTCGAGATCGCAACGGCGAGCGGCGAGGCCGCGCGTGATCAGCGATGAACGCGCGATGAGATTCGCGGGCCACCACAGTCTTCCTACATACAATCGAGACCACAGCCGGATGGAGGCTATGTGACCAGAACCAATCTGTCGATGTCGATCTCCGCCGACGGCTATGTTGCCGGACCCGGCCAGTCCGCGGAGCATCCGCTCGGCGTCGGCGGCAGGGCGTTGCATGACTGGCATATCGGCCCCGGCCTGGATCATCCCGTCAACCGGCAGGTGGTCGCCGACATGATGGACGGCATGGGGGCGACGATCATGGGCCGCAACATGTTCGGCCCAATTCGTGGCGAATGGGGCGACTCGGAGTGGAACGGCTGGTGGGGCGAGGTCCCGCCGTACCACTGTCCGGTGTTTGTGCTGACTCACTACCCGCACCCGTCGATCGAGATGGGGGGCGGGACGACGTTTCATTTCGTCACCGACGGGATCGAGTCGGCGTACGCCCAGGCGCTGGCGGCCGCCGGCGGCGGCGACATCTCGATCGCCGGCGGAGCATCGTGCGCCCGGCAAGCCATCGCAGCAGGAGTGGTCGACGAGATCGATCTTCAGATCAGCCCGGTGATACTCGGTTCGGGTGAGCGCCTGTTCGACGGGTTCGAAGCGGGCAATCCCAAGCTCACGCTCGTCCGGGTGCTGGAAGCCCCGGGTGTGGCGCACCTGCGCTACCGCCTCGTCCGGTGACCCGCACGTCGCGTCGGTTCGTGCGGCTCGGTCGCAATCCACTCCCGATGGACGGCCACCAGCATGCCGCCGCATCCCGGCAGATCAAGTAGCGCGATACTCGCGCCGCCGATGCGCTTCGCTGCGAAAATCGGATTCGCGGAACCGTCTCCACGATCTAGGATCCTCACCAGCCGGGGGCCAGTTCGCCAGGGTCCGCGACGACATCGGCCATGAACAACCCGGGGGAGAGCTTCATGAGAAGTGCAGTGTGCGCCGTCCTTGCCACCGTCTGCGGCGCCGGTCTCGTTGTGTTGGCCGCCCCGGACGCCTCGGCGAGCCCGTACGAGGTGACGTCCGATGAGGTCGCCTGGGGCGACGAGTACGGCCAGTCCATGGTGTGTGACGTCTTCGCGACGAATCCCAACACCGACGGCCTGGCGCAGGTCGTGACCACCGTCATGGACGAGGGCTGGG
Organism: Actinomycetota bacterium; assembly: GCA_018268465.1. GTDB lineage: Bacteria > Actinomycetota > Actinomycetes > Mycobacteriales > Mycobacteriaceae > Mycobacterium. The sequence goes on along the minus strand of JAFDWN010000033.1, from coordinate 20,921 downwards.
ATGAGATGTCCGCAGGGCGCGTCATCGGATACTCGATGGGGACGTATTGTCCGCAACTGCTGAGCGCGTGGGTGAGCGCGACGAAAGACCTCGGCTAGTTCGGCCCCGCCAACAAACCTGTTGCCGATCGGGCCGCCGGGTGAAACCCTGCAGATGCAGGTGTCGGGCCATGCCCGGCAGCGGTCAAGCCCGGTCCACACGTGCCACGTCGGCTGGGATCGAAAGTGAAATCTGTTGGTTTACAGTCGAATGTGCCTGCCGCATTGCGGGCAGGGCGGCGCGGGACAAAAGCAAAAAATTGAAAGGCCGAAAGCCGCAACCTCTGTGGCCCTTCGCAGTGACCGCATGAAAACGGGGTCCGCGCCTGGGCAGACATTAGCCGGGCTTCCCCGGCTATCGCAAGTTCCGCAGGGCAACCAGCGAAACCAAACCCAACTCGCGCCGCAGCTTCGCCGGGGGGAGCCGTCGGAAGCCCCGTACCCCCGCCGTTCCGGTGGCGGCCTGGACGATCTTGCGGCCGATGCGGTAGTCCAGATCCTTGAGCGCCCCTCGGTCCGTTGTCGCCTCCAGGACCGCGGACAGTCCCGCCACCGCGAACGGACTCGAGGCGTCGAGCATCACGTTGGTGGCAGCCACCAGGTGTCGAGCTCGCTCGATCTGCGGCAGTCCGGCCAGCGCGGGCGTGGCGGCATCGATCCGCGTCGCAATGCGTCCCACAAAGCGGCGCAACCGATGCGGACCGGGCGCCACGGTACCGGTGCTGGTGACCGACAGGCCAAGGCAGTCGATGCGGTCGCGCCCTCGATAGAGCGGATCATGTTGGGAGGGAAGGCCATTGGTGCTCAGCGCGGTGCGAAGCTCCTTCGCGAGCTTGCGCTTGACGCCGAGCGGCCCGACGAGTGAGTCGATACGCGCATCCGCCTCGTGGAGTGCTTCGAGGTCGGAGTGGGCGAGGATGAAGTCGTCGTTGTAGCGCGCGTAGAAGATGCCGTCGATCGAGGTGATCGCCTTGTCCATCGGGAGTACCGCCAGATTGCTGATCAGCGGAACCAGCGGGGTGCCCATCGCGATGCCGTGGAGCCGGGTGAACTGCGCGCTGTCGGCGTCGCGAACGGCCGGACGCACCAGCGACGTGATGAGATCCCATGTGTGGTAGCCGATCTTGCCGTCGCGACCACCGAGCGATGCCACTTCTCGCAGGATGGGCCACAATGCCGCGTCGGGCCCGAGTGGCAGATTGTCGCCGTACTGCTCGAAATCCGACTGCAACACGTACAGAGGTGGCCCGGCGGGTCCGACGCGGTGGCGGTGCCCGCGGATGAAGCCGGCGAACGTCCGCATGGCGGTCAGGTTGGTCACGCCGCGCTGATACGAATAGACACCGGGCAGGCCATGGCAGCGCGCATTGTGCGAAAGCAGCCTGAACAGCGCCGAACCGACGACATGGTCGACAAAATCCGGCATGTGGGCGGTGCGGCGTTTGCCGCTGGCTTCCAGGAACCACAGGTCCACCGGCCGCGGGCGGTACGCACCGTCGGCGATACTGCGGGCGATCGCAACGGCGAGACCGCGACGGTCGGCGCCGGCGCTGAAGTTGGTGACACCGGCGGCGGCCTCGCCGAAGGCGAGTCCGCGCTGACTGCGTTTGAGATAGATCCGAAGAATGGTGTCTTCGTAGGTCTTCGGGTCGCTCAGGCGTTCCTCGATGTTGACCGGGTCATCCGACGGCAGCACGGCTCACACCTTCGCTGGCGCGGCTGCCGACGTGCCAGGCTTTCATGATCTGCATCCAGTGCCGGAATATGGCGGGTGGGGTGTCGGCGGGCAGCAGGAAGAGTAAACGCAGCCTGCCCCGGTAGAAGACGGGGGACAGCCACCGCCCCGACACCGGTATCACCAGTGCACCGTTGTCCAGGCTCTTCATCGCCGCCGGAAGCAGCCCCACCAGAAGGTGGTGGTCGAGGCTGCGCATATCGCGTGTTCCGGCCCGGGTGTCCAGGTCGAAGGCGATGCCGTCCGGTACGGCGTCGAGGAAGGCCGCGCGCAGTTCATGGGGATCGTCGGGAGGCATCAGGACATCCTCGATCGGTTCCACCCATCTGTCGGCCAGGACGCGGTCGAGGGCTTGGCTTCCGTTCTCCGTCGGGTCCGTCCAGGATTGGCCGCGGTTCACGGCACCTCCGGTGGCCTGCTGCAACGCCAGATGCGATGGCCGCCGGTCGTCGCCGGGGACTGCGGTGGTGGCCGACACGCGTTGGTAGTACAGCAACGTCGTCGCGGACCGGAATGCGAGGCAGCCCGTGCCGTCCACGAGCTGATACATCATGCGGACCGCCGCCGTTCTCTGGCGGGACGGAATCCACTCCGGAATCGTCAACCGGCCAGCCCGGATGGGTCCCGGTTCCCGGTCGAGCGTGCGGATCCAGTCGCCGAGTGTCAGCAGTGTGGGCGTGGGCGACGTCCGGTCCTGGAAGTGCTGGATGTTGATGTGAACGATGAGCAGGGTGATCATGGCCGCGGTGATCTGCACGAGGTCCGACGCCGGGTTGACGTCGATCCACACGAGCCCGAATAGCGCGACGGACAACAGAATCGTCGCGTTGAGGGTGCGGAATTGCCCTTCGGCGAACAGGCGGAACTGGTAGACGCCGATGAAGCTGCGCACGAGGAACAGCGGAAGCAGTGCCGCCAGGAAGGTGAAGGGAATGTCGGGCAGGACGAACATGCCCAACACGACGGCCAGCGACCAGAAGTACAGCGTGACGATCGGCGTGGCCAGCAGCAGCCGGTGAAAGAACGACAATCGGAATTCGCGCAGCGCCGGGATTCGCCGCAGTCGGACGAAGTCGAAATAGAACACGCCCGTCGATTCGTAGGCCCCGCGGAACAGTGGCAGCACCAGGTAGAAGAAGAGCACCAGGTCGATGTCGCGCCAGGCCGAGTAGCCGGCGGCGAGATCGAACGCGCGGGTGCTCGTGCCGTAGATGCCGGCGATCGCCAGCACCGCCACGGCGTCGAGGCGCAGCCCGAAGCCCGCCAGCGCCGACTGGAAACCCAGCCCGAGCGGGATCGAGGGCAACATGTCCGGCAGCGAATGGCCCCGGCGCCGATAGTTGGGCCACATTCCGGACAGCCGGTAGGCCGAGAGCGTGTAGTGCACGGTGATCCAGATGCCGATGGCGTTTGCGGCGACGATGGCGACGACGATCGCGGCGGTCGGGTACACCAGCGCGCCGACGCCGATCACCAGCAGCTGGGTGACGGTCGGTGCGAACATCGACCACAGGGGGCGGTGGATGCGGCGCGTGGCGAAGACTCCGGAGTGCAGCACCCGCACCGGCAGGCGTAAGGCGAGTTCTACGACGACCAGGAACGCGTAGAGGTGGCCGACCCGATCTTGGTCGGTGGGCAGCATGACGGCCAGTACGACCGCGCCCGCGATGGCCACCACCGCCGCGACGATCACGGAGAGAACCAGCCAGCTGCCGATCTCACGTTCAGCGGCGTCGCGGTTCCCGACCTGTGCGTATACCCGGAGACGCTCGCGCATGACCTCGAGCAGGCCCCACCACGCGCCGCCGACGATCATGCTGCCGATGCGCAGGATCATGACGGTGAATGCCGCCAATCCGCCGAGGGTGGTCAGCAGGATCAGGAATTCGGCGACGTGAATGACGAAGCCGGTGGCGTCGAGCAACAACGCAAAGCGCATGCGGTAGCGGAAGTAGGCGAAGATCCGGCCGGTGAGCAGATACGTGTACAGCGAGACCGCGCGGTTCTCCCTGCGGGCCGCCCGCGCGAACCAGCGATCGATGTCGTTCAAGAGGATCCCCGAGCCGGTCAGGTAACTGGTGGTGTGACGAAACAGAAGGTCGTGTGCGGCAAACCCGGCTGCCCCCCGCTAGGCGTTCACGCAACGCGGACCCGTTGCTGTGGGAAACTCGTCGGATTACGGCGAGCGTGGATGAATCCTGCCATGCCTTGTTGAGAAGGGTGCACGATGCGGCGAGGCGACGTGGCCGTAATGTCGATTTCCACTGCGCTGGCGGCGATCGTGGTGGCCGCCGTCGTCTACAGCGTCGGCGTCCTCGACCGCACCTCTCCGGTGACGTCGTCGGCGGCGGCGGACACCGACTCCAGCGTGTTGGTGGTGACATGGGGGCCGAGCCTGTGCCGGGTCGAGAAATCCAATCTGGGATGCGCCTCCGGTCATGTCGGCGAACTGGGCCGGATGTGGATCCTGCACGGGCTGTGGCCGCAGCCGCGCGACAACGAGTTCTGCGGTGTGCCAGAAGAGTTGGCAAGCCGCGCCAGGAACACGCACGGCACCGACATCCCCACCGTGGAAATCTCCGATTCGCTCAACACCGATCTGCAGTCGTTGATGTCCGATTCGCGGGTCTTGGTGCCCCACGAGTGGTACACCCACGGGACGTGTTCGGGGGTCACGCCGGAGGCATATTTCGGTGCGGCCGTGGCGCTGACGGATCAGGCCCGGGCGGTGCTCGACCCGCTGTTCTCCGATGCCGAGGGCGAACGTTTCACGCAGAACGCCGTCCGCGAGCGCTTCGACGACGCGTTCGGTCCGTCGGCGGGGGAGCGCGTCGGGCTGACGTGTCGCAACGTCACCGGGGAGGGGAGGGTGATCTACGAGATCCAGTTGTCCCTTCCGCCGGTGGCCGCTATGCGCGCCGCGGACGGCCCGCTGTCACTGGGGGATCAGCTGGCGAAGGGTCCGCCGATACCCGGGACATGCCACAGCGGGCATGTGCTGTGAGGGCGGTCCCGGCTTTGCGCGGCGGTAGCGCCGGTCGACGCAGGCAACACGTCGACCGGCGCGTTTCACCGGATCCCTGTCCCGAGAAGCGGTCAGTAATCCCACACGGCGGGCACGCAACGGAAAGCAGCACCGGCGACGGCCACCCGGCAGACCGACGGGAACGGTAGGTGGGTCGCGACCAGCGATTCTCCCGTCGCCGCCAGCTCCCGCAGGAGCCGGAACCGCACTCGCGCGGCCTCCTCGGGGTCGTGTTCGAAGCCGTTGTGCCACTGGGGGTTGTCAAACCCGGGCGCGAACACGGCGTCGCCCGCGAACGTCATCCGATCGCCGCCGGACGCCAGTCGAACGACGCTGTGTCCGGGGGTGTGCCCGCCGGTGCGACTGATGAGCACTCCCGGCGCTACCTCGTATTCGGTCTCGAATGTCCTTAATTGGCTGCGGTATTCGTCCAGGAACTGGGTGGCCACCCTGCGAAGCACGTCCGGTATCGGCTGCGGCATCGTGGTGTGGGAGAAATCGGGCGCGGTCCAGAACTCGGCCTCGGCCGTCGCCGCGTGGACCCGCAAGTCCGGACGCAGCCGGTCCTTCAGCCCTTTGGTGAGCAACCCGCCGACATGGTCCATATGCATGTGGGTGAGCACGACGTCGGTGACGGACGCAAGATCGACACCGGCAGCTTCCAGCCGCTGAACTGTCTGCCCGGCCCGCGGGAAGTCGGGGAACTCCAGCCCCAGGCCCGCATCGACGAGAATGGTCCGGTCGCCGCTGCGCACCACGACCACATTCAGCGGCCAGTCAACCACCTCGGGCGGCAGGAAATTCTCGTCCAGCCAGCCCGCCAGCTCGGCCGAATCGGCATTGGTCGCGTACGTCGAGGCCGTGATCGGCAGCACCCCATCGCTGATGACCAGCACGTCGATATCGCCGACCTGCACCGCATAGCGCGACGGAACCAGTTCGTCGAGACCCGCCCTGCCGGGGTTCGAAATGTTGACCAAGCTCATGTTTTCTCCTTCTGAGAGCCTCAAGACATAGCGAAACGGCCTGTCGTGCTCGCAGAACGCCGCCCGGCGGCAGGATTCATCCCCTGCTTCAGCCCGTTGGACCGGCGGATCGCGCGCGTCCTCGTCGAGATGCGCACCTTCGGCTGCGGCGCCGTCTACTTGCGCTACGCGCGCCGATCACCACGGCGGCCGGATCCGGCGGGTGAATCCGCTAATGATTCGTCGGCGGGGAGAAGCTCGGCGACGATCGCGATGCCGAGTGCGTAGGCCGGGGCGCCGCCGGTGATCAACGCGGTCTCGGCGACCCCGACGAGGTCGCTGAGGCCAGCTCCGGCGTGAATGGCACCGCGGGCGTGCAGACGTGCGGCGTCGGCGCGGCCGAGAACCAACAGCTGGCCGACGTGGACCAGTTGTTGGACGCGATTACCGAGCGGGTTGTCGTCGAGCACGAGGTGGCGCAACGCAGCGAACGCGTCCTCGGTGGCCAGGCGGCCAAGGGCGCTGGCGACCCGGAGCCGATCCTCGATACCAGGCGGGACAGACCCGTAGGTGACGCGGTATCGATCGCGGATCCCGTCGAGGTCGTGGGGGCCGGTCATGACGACGCCTGGGCCATCGACGCCCGTACCGCATCCAGCGCACCGGTGGGGAAGTCCACCCCGCCGCCGAGGGCTCGGGCCGCGATTTCGGCCTCGGCGCTTTCTTCGATGGCGATCAGCAGGTCGGCGGCCTGCCGCGGGTCGGGGCCGAACACCAGCAGACCGTGGTTGCCCAGCAACACCGCCGAGGTGGTCGGGCGCTGTTCGAGGAGTTTGGCGACGCCGCGCACCGACACGTCTGAACCGCGCGGTCCCCACGGTGCCACCGGGACCTCCTCGGCCTGCCCGAATCGCAGCATGGGCTCGGTGCGGCACGGTAGCGGTTGGTGCGCCACGGCGAAGGCGGTCGCGGCCGGCGAATGGGTGTGCAGGACCGAACCGGCCTCGGGGCGGAGGCGATAGACGACACCGTGCATGTTCACGATCTCCGCGCTCGCCGATTGCAGTCGTCCGCCGAGCACGTTCCCGTCGAAGCCGACCACCGCGACCTGGTCAGCGCGCAGACCCCGGACGAACCCGGGGGTCAGCACGAAGCGTTCGCCGGGCAGGCGGGCGCTGAGGTTGGCGTGTCCGGAGTGCGACATCACCCCTGCCCCGAACAGGTGCTCAGCGGTGTCCACCAGCAGTTCGGCAGACTTCCGCACGGTTGAATCATTGTTCATGTCGAACCTCCAGTCGTGGTATCCCTTCCGCCACCCACCGTCCACCTTGAACTAAGGTTTAAGTCAAGCGCGGTGGCGCATTCTCGCCGACAGCCACGAGAGGGGGTTCCGGATGCTCATGACGATCGGCGCGCTCGCCGAACTCACCGGTGTTCCGGCGTCGGCCATTCGGTACTGGGAGCGTCATGGCCTGCTTCCGCAGCCCGAACGACGCAGCGGCCAGCGCCGTTACCCGCCCGAGGCTGCGGAGCGCATCGCTCTGCTCCGCAAATGCCAGCACGCCGGCCTCACGCTCGCCGACCTCGCCGAACTACAACAGGACCGGCCCCGGCGAACCGCGATGATCACCACCAAACTCGCCGAAACACACCAGCGATCAATCGATTTGGAGCATGCCAGGCAGTTCCTCGAGCACGCTGTGCAATGCAGCCACGCCGACATCCTCGCCTGTCCGAAATTCCGGGCCCAGATGTCGGCATGGCGGTCGAACACTCCAGGTGATGACATCGACGCGAGGGAAAGCTCCATTCAGGCCAAGCCCGCGGATCGAGGTTAGTGCGTCGTCCTGGTTGGCCGCGGCCGTAGGGTTCGTCGATGTCCCAGCGGGGGATTGGTGGTGCCGGGTCCTCGAGGTGGGTATATCCTCTGATCCCCTTGGTTTTTCGTGATCAGCGGGCTGGGGGGACGTTGAGTTCGGCCAGCAGCCGCTGAACGCGTCCGTCGATGTCGTCGCGGATAGGCCGCACGGCGTCCAGTCCTTGGCCGGCGGGATCTGCGAGTTCCCAGTTCTCGTAGCGTTTCCCGGGGAAGACGGGGCAGGAATCGCCGCAGCCCATGGTGATGACGACGTCGGCGGCCCGCACGATGTCCTCGGTCCAGGGTTTGGGGTATTCGTCGGTGATGTCGATGCCGACTTCGGCCATGGCTGCGATGGCGGCGGGGTTGATCTCGTGGGCGGGTTCGGAGCCTCCGGACCAGGCGATCGCGTTGTCGCCGGCATAGTGGGTGAAGTATCCCAGTGCCATTTGGGAGCGGCCGGCGTTGTGGGTGCAGAGGAACAGCACGGTGGGTTTGGTGTCGATGTTCGTGCCTTCCGCTCGGGGCAGGGCGTGCAGACGTTGGTGGGCGAATCGTTCGGCCACCACGGACTGAAGGTTGAGAATTGTTGCGCGGCCGGCGAATTGGCCATAGGAGACGACGGGGCCGTCGGTCACGGCGAACTCCTCGGTTCGGCATCAGCAGCTGCGGAGGGGCTGGCGTGTGGGTGAGGCACCACGACGTTGTCGGCAGAGGCCGCGGCGTCGGGGTAGAGGGCGGTGATCAACGCCAGGCCGAGGAGGGCGCCGACGGTTTGGGCGGCGATGAACCCTGGTACCGACGTGGGGGAGATGCCGGCGAAGGTATCGGAGAAGACCCGACCGATGGTCACTGCGGGATTGGCGAAGCTCGTCGATGAGGTGAACCAGTACGCGGCGCCGATGTAGGCGCCCACCGCCGCGGCCGACATCGCGGCACGGCCGGTGCGGGCCAGCGTGACAATCAGGGTGACCAGGCCGGCGGTGGCCACGACTTCGGCGATCAAATGCCCGGTGGTGATGCGGTGTGTGGTGGAGATCTCGAACACCGGCCGGTCGAACATCAGATTGGCCAGCCACGCTCCGGTGATCCCGCCGGCGGTCTGCGCGATCGTGTAGGCCAAGAGGTCGCCGGCGGTGATGCCGGTACGCGACCGTCGTCCCAGCAGCCAGTCCGCCGCACTGACCACGGGGTTGAAATGCGCCCCCGAAATCGGGCCGAACATCAGGATCAGCACGCCCAGCCCGAACACGGTGGCGGTCGAGTTCTCCAGCAGCTGCAACCCGGTGTCGCGGGGTGAGAGCGCCGCCGCGGCGATCCCCGAGCCGACCACCACGGTCACCAACAGGGCCGTGCCGAGGAACTCCGCGGCCAGCCTCCGACCGAGCCCGGCGGTGTCCGTCACCGGCTGCCGATCAAGCGGTGTGCGCCTAGAACATCGGAAAGTCGTTGCAGTGCTTCCGGAATCACTCGGTAGTAAACCCAGGAACCACGGCGCTCGCACTCGAGTAGACCCGCGGTGCGCAGCACCTTCAGGTGATGGGAGATGGTGGGCTGACTGACCTCGATCCCGGCCGAGATGTCGCAAACGCACGCCTCTGCGCCGGCACGGCTGGCCACCGCGCTCAGTAGCCGCAGTCGCACCGGATCCGAGAGCGCCTTGAGCTGCGCGGCCAACTCGACGGCAACCTGCGCCGAAAGCGCCTCACCCACCGGCGGTGCGGCATCGCAACCGGTCCGGTCGATCAACGGCAGTGACTTCGACATTCATCGATATTGACCGTTGTCGAATCGATGCGCAAGCCAACGGGCCATGAACACCGCCGCGGGTGGGCATCACAGCCTGCGCGATGCCCACCCCGAATCAGCGGACGACCAGCTCAGCAGCAGGACGTCGCGGTGGCGGCCTTGGGCTGATCGGCGGCAATACCGCCGCAGCAGACGCCGGCCCTGCTGGCGGTGTGGTCACGCTGTTGTGGACTGGCGCCAAAGGTGTCGGAGTCGGCGAGCACGGTGTAAACCTCCCATTTCTCTCCGGCCGGGCCGGTCACCCACACCTTGTCCTGCCTGGCGAAACAGCACGTGGTGCCGATCTCCTCAGCGGTGAACAACCCCTCACCGGTCAGGCGAGCGATCTCGGCGCGCACCGACTCGCTGGAGCCGACCTCAACCCCGAGATGGTTGATGGCGCCCCCGCTGCCGGGGTTTTCCAGCAACACCAGCTTCAGCGGCGGCTCGGTGACCGCGAAGTTGGCATAGCCAGGCTTCACCTTGGCCGGGGAAACGCCAAACAGTTTGGTGTAGAACGTGATCGCCTCGTCGAGATCATCGACGTTGAGCGCTAACTGAACACGGGACACGATCAACCTCCGGGAAACGATTTAGACATATATCGAACCGACGCGTCACCGCCAGGATGCCACCTTTTCGATATATGTCAAGAACATATGGCAGGATGGGTCCATGCCCAAAGCGCTCCCCGTCATCGACATGTCCGCCCCGGTGTGCTGCGCCCCGGTGGCCGCCGGGCCCCTGAGCGACGCCGATGCGCTTGAAGTCGCCATGCGCCTCAAGGCGCTCGCCGATCCGATGCGGGTGAAGATCATGTCACTGCTGTTCAGTTCGCGCCCAGGAGAGGAGACCAGCGGGGATCTCGCCGCGCAGCTCGACCTGAGCGAATCCACCGTCAGCCACCACCTCGGCCAGCTCCGCAAAGCCGGGCTGGTGATCTCCGACCGGCGCGGCATGAACGTCTTTCACCGGGTGAAACCCGAAGCCCTGCAGGCACTGTGCGCGGTGCTCGATCCGAGCTGCTGTCGGTAGCGAATCCACGTTGGCGTCGCTCTTCGGCCACTTCCCGACGCACTCCGAGCTCAGCGTCACAGGGAAGGCAACCATCCATTGGAGCTCCGATCGCCCGTGCGCATCGGAGATCCGGCCAACCCACGAAACGACCGCTTCCAGCGGGTGGCAAAACGAACAGGTGCCCGTGACGCGATGAGATAGTGGCGGTCGGTGGGTCTAATGAGCATGCGCTCCTTGATCATCACTCAGAACGTGACCCTGGACGGCTCGATCGAGATGCTGGAGGGGGCCGGATGGTTCGACCCGCAGGCCCACGATGACGAGCTGCTTGCCGAAATGACCCGCCAAGGCTCCACCGCCGACGCTCTGCTGATCGGCCGAAAGACGTTCGAGGACTTTCGCGGATACTGGCCGAATCAGGTGGATGACACCACCGGAGTGGGTGACTACCTCAACAATGTCGGCAAATACGTAGTGTCGTCGTCGATGACAGACCCGGACTGGGAGAACTCGACGATCTTGTCGGGTGACCCTGTTGAACAGGCCGCAAAGTTGAAGGCGACAGAGGGCGGCGACATTGTGGTGACCGGAAGTATCACCCTGTGTCACGCCCTTATCGAGGCGGACGTCGTCGACGAGTATCGGTTGTTCATTTACCCCTTCGTGCAAGGAGGGGGACGTCGACTGTTCCCGGAAGGTCAGATGATTTCTGGGTTCGCCCCTATTGCCCAGCCAATGGCATTCCCCGGCGGTGTCGTGCTGACCTGCTGGGGCCGAAACGCCACGGGACGAGGGGTGAACAGAGGGGGGTCTGGACCGTCGAGCGAGCGATGATGGCATTCCTCGGCCTTGGGCGATAGGAGAGTGTCCGTTTCAGATTCAGGTGTCATACCCCGAACTGGGGGAGTGCGGGAGAGGGGCGCCCCGTGGGCAAGGTAGTCATGTACGGCTCCGTATCGGTAGACGGCTTCGTCGCGGACGAGAAGGACCTGCCCGGACCGCTGTTCGACTGGTTGCTCAGCGGCGAAGTCCCGTTGGACGACACCGGTGTCTTGAAGGTGTCGCAGAGGTCCTACGACTACATCCGGCCATACTGGGACCAGATCGGAGTGACAGTCGCCGGTCGCCATGTGTTCGACCTGACGAACGGTTGGGACGGGAAGCCTCCGAGCGGGATCGACCACGTGGTGGTCGTGACGCACCGGCCGCAGCCCGAGGGCTGGGATCTCGAGGCGCCGTTTCACTTCGTCGACGGTGTCGAGGAAGCCGTGGCCAAGGCGCAAGAATTTGCAGGTGACCGCATCGTCGAGGTCGCCGCTGGCGACGTCGGTGGCCAGGTGCTTGCCGCGGGTTTGGTCGACGAGGTGCGCATGGACGTCGTACCGGTGGTGTTCGGGTCGGGCAAGCCCTACTTCGGGTCGGTCCGCGCGCAACATTTGTTGGAGGATCCTGACGTCGTGATTCAGGGCAACCGGGTGCTTCACCTGCGCTATCAGGTGCGCCGTTGACCGACCTGAGCGGCGGGTACGGCGACAAGGTCACTTCGGGAATGGCGGCAGGCAACGTTGCGCGGTGACACCGCGACGAGGAATGCGAAGTGCAGGCGTGTCACTATCCTCGCGGATATTGGCATTGCCGCCACTGGAGTGTGTCGATCGTGCGGGCAACACTGAGAGCGAGAACCGCCCGTCCCGGCGCGTCGCGCACCCAGAACCACGATGAGGAAGATCGATATGACTGATGCGATGAAGGCCGTTGTGCTCGCCCGTTTCGGAGGAGCCGATGCTTTCGAGTTGCGCGACGTTGCCGTACCGCAAGTCGAACCCCGCCAGGTACGGGTGCGCGTCCATGCGACCGCCGTCAACCCGCTCGACTATCAGATCCGTCGCGGAGACTACGTGGATCATGTGCCGGTCCCCGCGATCATCGGGCACGACATTTCGGGAGTGATCGAGGAAGTCGGATCCCACGTGACCGAGTTCCGCGCCGGCGATGCGGTGTACTACACGCCCCGGATCTTCGGCGGCCCGGGCTCCTACGCCGAGCAGCATGTCGCCGACGTCGACCTCGTCGGCCGGAAGCCGGAGAACCTCAGCCACCTGGAGGCGGCGAGCCTGACTCTCGTCGGCGGAACGGTCTGGGAGGCCCTGGTGACGCGAGCTCAGCTCACCGTGGGGGAGACGATCCTCATCCATGCCGGTGCGGGCGGGGTCGGGACGATCGCGATCCAGATCGCGAAGGCGATCGGCGCACGAGTGCTCACGACCGCGAAAGCCGGTGACCATGAGTTCGTGCGCTCCCTCGGCGCGGATGAGGCGATCGACTACACGTCGACCGACTATGTCGATGCCGTGGCCGAGATAACCCGAGGCAAGGGTGTCGATGTCGTCTTCGACACGATCGGCGGCGACACGCTGACGCGGAGCCCGCTGACGCTCGCCGACTTCGGGCGCGTCGTCAGCATCGTCGACATCGCGCAGCCGCAGAACCTCATCGACGCGTGGGGCCGCAACGCCGCCTACCACTTCGTCTTCACCCAACAGAACCAGGGAAAGCTGGATGCACTCACCACGCTGGTCGAGCGCGGTCTCGTGAAGCCGGTAATCGGCGCGACTCTTCCGCTCGCCCGAATGGGCGAGGCTCATGAACTCCTGGAGAACAGGCGGTCGTATGCACTCCACGGCAAGGTTGCGATCGATGTGGCGGGCGAAACTGTCGCGCTTCCCCCTCGCATCGCATAGCGGAACGCTCCAGGCACTCGGGCGATGATGACGGTGGTCAGCTCCGCCCGGAGAAGGTGGCGCGGTACTCCGAGGGGGACACATCCAGGAGCCGGCGGAAATGCAGTCGGAGGTTCGACGGTTCCCAGGCCGACCTGGTCCGCGATGCGGTCGACCGACAGCCTCGTGCTCTCCAGGAGTTCGCGGGCGGTGTCGACCCGTGCCCGCAGAATCCACTGCAGCGGGGTGCTGCCGGTCTCTTCGGTGAACCGGCGCAGGAACGTGCGGGGCGACATCTGCGCGTGTGCGGCGAGTCCGGCGATCGTGAGCTGCTGGTCGAGCCGCGTCATGGCCCATTCGCGCGTCGCGGCGAGCATCATCCTCGCACGTATGCGCATTACCCCATCCGTGCGCATCCGCCCTGCAGGACCGCACCGCAGCCCGACTTGGCTCCACCAGCAACCCGCCACATTTTGATTCCGTCGCATCCTGCTTGGATCGAGGCGCGAGGCGAGCGTGCCGGAAGACCGGAGCCGCGTGGACATCAATACGCGATCAATCACCTCGTCGGCATGAACCGCCTGACGAAATCGAGTGCAGCGGTCGCGACTTCGAGCCAGCCGTGGTCTATCACCAGGGAGTGACCGCGGTCCGGCAGGTACGCGATCTCCGTGACGCCGGGGTTTCGCGACTGAATCTTATAAGTGGCGTTGGTGATCGCCAGTGGAACGGTGTTATCGTTCTCGCCTGCGATGATGAGTAACGGGCCGCGATCCGGATTGTCATGATCGACCGCGGTCTCACCACCGAACACGTTGAGATTGGCCAAGGCCGCCTGGAAGACTGGCGCCCCGGCGGCGGGAACGTGGAAGGTGTTGTATAGCTCGATGGCCTCGTCGTCGTCGAGGTTGTTTGCCCAGCCGTACTTGAACTGCTCGAACGACAGCGTGACGGCTCGGCCGCGATTGGCGGGATTGGCTAGCACGGGCGCCGATGACTTCAGCGCGGCCAGGGGCAGGGGCAAGACGCCTTTGAACGGAGCGTTGTCTATGGCGACGGTGGCGGCCGACAGGCCTGCACCGGCAATCTTCTGCGCGATCAGCCCACCGAAGGAGTGCCCGACGACTGCCGGCCGCCTGGCCAGCAGCCCGATCGCGCTGGCGTAGTGCTCGGTGGCGGCTTGCACCGTCTTGTGCGCGAAGGCCTCTGGGGCGTTGCGGGCCCGCTCGACCGATGTTGGATCGTCCGGCCAGCCGGGCGCGACCGTCGCGTACCCGGCGTCCTCGAACAGGTTGCGCCAGCGCTGCCAGCTGCTGGACAACAGCCACAGGCCGTGCACGAAGACCACGGGCGTCCGGCCTGACGCGTTGGCCCGTTCGATATCGGCCATCTCGTCCGCGCTCAGCGAATCGGTGAAATCTGTCATTGTCCAAGGACTCCTTCCGACGTGAAAGCGTTGGCAGTCACCAGCCGTCCTTTACGTCGTCAGACAGCGGAGTTGCGTAGTTGGACGCTAGCTGCGATCTCGATGACCCCGAGGACGACGAGCCACGCCCCTGCAACGAGTGCGAGCAGCCGCAGTGACGTGATGGGATAGCCGAGCATGAAGAATCCCGCCACGATGGTGCTGGCTCCCGAAAGGCCGAGCCACCAACGAGCCCGGGTCGTCACGTCTGAGACTGCCATGGCCACCGCGGCGGTGCCGCGAAAGATAAACCCGACTCCGATCCAGATCGACAGCAGCAGAATCGATTCCGACAGGTCACGGAAGCAGAGTACGGCCAGGATGAGAGCTGCCGCACCACTGATGAACATCAACACGCGACCCGCGCTCGTCGCGGCGGGTAGTCCGAACGCCGCGACGACCTGACCCACACCGCTGACGAGCAGATAAGCGCCGAAGAGCGCCGCCGCCACGGCGATGCTGACGTCGGGCCAGGCCAGCACGACAGCGCCCAGAACAGCCGAGAGGATACCAGCCACTATGCCCGAATTACCCAGCCGTACAAGCGGACTGTGATCAGTGCTGACGTTCATCGGCGCCCTTCCCGGTAGTCGAGTAGCAGCACCCATCGTCAACGGTCCGGACACACAGGTCGATGGCCGCGCGAACAACACCAGAGGCGCATCGGTGTGCACGGGAACAATTCGCTACGGCGAGTGCTGGTAGATCTCGAATGCCAGGCATAGCTCGGCGAGTTCGCGCGGCTGCGAAAGCGATCGGCCAGTGCGCTCCTCGATGCGACGCAACCGGTACCGCACGGTGTTGGGATGGCAGAACAGTTGGGCGGCGGCCTTGGCCACCGACCCGCCGTTGTCGAGCCACGCATTGAACGTATCGACCAGCAGCTCGCGCTCGTCGCCCGCGAGATCCCGGAAGGCCCCTAGCACGATGCGCGCCAGCTTGCCGCCGACCTCGGGTGCGCTTACGGCTGCGACGCCGAGTACCGAATCGTCGAAGACGACGACGTGCTCGTCGGCGGTGGCGCGGGCAGCCAACGCGATGCGCGCGTATCGCAACGCCTGCGCGGTGTCGGCGAGGTCGTCGAACAACGGGCTGACACCGACCGGAGTGCTTGCCACACGCGATAACAACCCCAACAGGTTGTCCCGCGCGGCGATCGAGGGGATGTGCGCGATTCCGGTCTGAAAGTCGGGAAGAAGCCGCCACGCCGAGTACACGTCGGCGCTGCGCAGTAGCTCGGTGATGCCAGGGAGTGCCTGTTTGCCGACCGCCGGAGTCGCGGCGGCAACGACCAAATAGGGACCTCGGGCAGGGATGCGCAGCAGTTGGGCAATGTCCCAGAGTCCGTAATCGCCCGTGGGACGTCCGTCGAGCAGCGCTTCGGTCAGCGCCGCACGTTCGGCTTCGTCGTCGATCACCTGCTGCGCGGCCTGTTGCCGGTACGCAGACGCCATCGTGTCGGTGTACAGGTCCTGGGCCCGCCAGAACTGCGCCGTCGCCACGATGAGCGCCTGACCACTGATGCCAGGATGTGCGCCGGACAGTTCGATCATCACATCCCAAAGGATGTGGGTGGCCACCCGAAACGCTTGCATCACCGCGGGCAGTGGAACCCCAGCGGCCGCGCGGTTGCCGCCAGTGGCGACCGCCGACGTCGGGTCGAAATCCTCACCGGTCGCGATCGCGTCGAAGACCGCGCGCAGTTTGTCGCGGGTGTCAGCCACAAGAACGTCGTGCGGTATCACCTCGAGATTGCGGTAGAACGGCACCTCGGCGCGTATGGTGGCCACAACCTTGGCGACTAGGGCGTCGAACTGCTCGTTGAGCAGCGCGCCGATCGTTGCGACCTGCGCGTCGACCTCTGCTGCGGCCACGAATCCAAGCTTAAGGCACGCCGGCGACCCGTCTTCGTTGTTCGCGGTCACAACAACCCGAGGCCTCAGCTTGGCACCACGTCCATCGACACGACGGGCACGCTCCGCGACGATAAGTCTTGCGGTTTCGCAGCGAATCCGCGAAAGCAGTTGTTCTGCTTAATCATTGATGACCAAGAGGCGACCCAGTGATCACCGAACCGCTCCAGCTAGCGAGCTACCAATCCGTCACGGCCGCGTTGCCCTTTGCGGTGGACCCGGCGAAGCTCACCGTCGAGCCCGGGGTGGCGTACTCACGGAGCCCCATCAAGATTCACGACTACGCCGTGGGGGTGATGGCAGCGTTCGGCTCGGTGGTCGAACACATCGGCACCATGCGAGGCCTGCCGGCCCAGACGATGACGCTCAATCGGCGCCATTGCGGGTTGGCGCTCAACTCCGGGCAGCTGCACTTCCTGAACGGTTACGGCACATTATTGGACACCTGGCCTATTGGTCCCGACAACGGGACGTATCGCACCGCCGATGACCGTTATGTCCACATGATCGGGTTGCACCCGCATCTACGAGACGCGTTGCTCGCGTACCTCGACTGTGCGAACACCGCGGTGGCCATCCAGTCGGCGGTGGAGAAGAAGACCGCACAACGCCTAGAAGACGAGGCCGCTGCTGCGGGTTTGGCGCTGGGGATCGTGCGTAGCCCGCAGGAATGGCTCGATCTGCCCCAGGGTACCGCCACCGCGGGGCGCGCCATGGTCGACATCGATCGTCTGCACGTCGGGGGCAACCGTCGGCTGGGTCCTGCGCAGCACCGGCCGTTGGAGGGTGTGCGGGTCGTCGAACTTACCCATCTCGTCGCCGGACCGACCGTCGGGAGGCTGCTGGCCGAGCAGGGTGCCGATGTGATCAAAGTTCAGCCGCCAGTCGGCGACTGGGTGTTGCCGCTGTGGCTCGACGTGAGTTGGGGTAAGCGCAACATCGCGCTAGACATCAAGGGGCGCAGGGGCTTCAGTCGTTTCTGTGATCTGTTGGCTGACGCCGACGTGCTGGTGTCGAGTCAACGTCCGGCGGCGTTGAGCCGCTTGGGCCTCGATGACGAGGTCCTGCGACGAATCAACCCAAACTTGGTGGTAGCCGAGGCAGCGTGCTACGCCGCGGGCACCCCGTGGCATCACCGGCGTGGGTTCGAACAGATCGCTCAAGCGGTCACCGGTGTGATGCACACCCACTCCCAAGGTCTCCCAGCGCCGACCGTCGTGTCCGTATTGATGAACGACTACCTCACCGGCTACCTCGGCGCGATCGGGGCCGTCGCCGCCCTAGCCGTTCGCGAAGAGGACGGCGGATGCTGGCGGGTCGGTGCGTCGCTCACCCGTTGTTCCATGGAGGCGTTGAGATTCCTTGCGCCGCAGGATAACGAGGAGTACGCACCGGTGAGCACAGCCGACCTGGTCGATTTCGGAGTCGACCAGGTCGGTGCGTCGGGCATATTTACTCGACTGTCTCCCACGGTCGCGTTCAGCCACACCCCCTCGTACGCCGAACGTGCCACCAACTGGCCCGCCACCACTGCGGACACCGCCGGTTGGTCGGTATCGAAGCCGAGCGTCGGCGGAATCGACGTCCCGCACTCTCCGTCCAAGCTGGCTCGCGAGAACATGATCCGCGGACTCGTCCCGTGCTACGGGATCGAAGACCGCGGCGACGGTGGCGGTGGGCTCAGCCTGGCCTCACCACTGCTGATGAAGCTCGTCGAAGAAGCGCGGCGTCAACCGTGAGCACCAGAGTCCCCGGCACACCAATCCGGTAAGGAGTTCACCATGTGCCGCAATCTCAACGCGCGTTTCGACGAGATAGCGCATCGTGCCCACGCCGCGTCGGACCACCTCAAGGAATCGGTGGAACGTACGAGAGATCGACTCGCCGAGGACGTCGCATGCGCCAGAGACCGCGCAGCCGCCTCAGCTGATCGGTTGGGTGCCGAAGCCGGTCAGGTTCGGCGCCAGGCAGAGTCGCGCTGGCAGGACGTCCGCGACCAGTGGCAATCCCACTTGGCGAAGGTGAAGACGGACCTCGACGAGAAGTGCGCCAAGATCGACGCCGACGTCGCCCGATCCGACGCCGACCTTGCCGAGGCCTACGCGCTCGATGCCATCGAATTCGCCCTGGCTACCGTCGATGAAGCCGCAGCGGCCGTCCTCGACGCGCTGTATGCACACGCCAATGCCACCGCCCTCGGCGGGTGAATGGACCGCCGCGGACACTGAAGGTCCTTCATGCAGCTGCGCTGCATCGCAGCGGGCTTCACGGCACTGGTTGCCCTGCCCGTGACCTCGGTGTCCGGTCTCAATCTAGTTGGCGGGCGGTTGCTGGTAACCGCCAGTTTGTTTGAGACCCTGTGGGCTCTTGTGTCTCAATCTAATTGGCGGTTCCGTACCGGCGGCAGCTGTACTGGACGAGGGGGAGTGGTAGCCACCCTTGTCGAGTCCACGAGCCGGTAAGGCGTGGGTGATGAACAGCCGAAAGTCGTGGAAGGTGCAGCGCACCGACTGATCTGGACTGTGCGGGTGGTTGACCTTGACATCGCCACGTTCGTATCAGGCGTTGCGCTCGCGTAGCACTTTCTTGTCGATCTTGCCGACGCTTGTCTTCGGGATTGCGGCGACGAACGTGATGCGGTCGATCTCGGGCACCGCGTACCTGCTGATGCGGTTCGACTCGACCGCAGCCAGCAGGTGATCGCGGATGGCGGCCGCGTCGACCGTCGCGTCGGGCTTGCGGACGACGAACGCCATCGGCCGTTCCCCCCACTTGTCGTCCTTGACACCGATAACCGCGGCTTCCTGCACAGCCGGCACGTCGCAGATCAGCGACTCGAGCCCGATGGACGACACCCACTCGCCGCCGGTCTTGATGATGTCCTTGATGCGGTCGACCATCTGCACGGCGCCGTCTGGCGCCACCACCGCGACATCCTGGGTGTGCAGGTAACCGCCCGCCCACAATTCCTCGGAGGCCTGCGGCAGCTTGAAGTAGCCCTGGGTGAGATACGGTGCGCGCAGGACGATCTCACCCTGCGTCTGCCCGTCGCGCGGCACGTCGCGCATCTGCGCATCGACTACCCTCAGGTCGACAAAGGGTACTGGCGGCCCGGTGTGCGAGCGGCGCCGCACATCGTCGTCGGCGTCGGCCGGGGTGACACCGGGCGGAATCTGCGCGAGCGTGATGATCGGGCCGGTCTCGGACATGCCGGAACCGGCGAAGATGTCGATGCCTTTGGCTCTGGCGGCCCGGCACAATGCGGGCGGGAACTTCGCGCCTCCGATGATCATCGTCCAGTCCGACAGATCCTGTCTGGTCTCGTCGGCAGCCTGCAGCAACATCTGCAGAATGGTCGGCACACAGTGCGAGAACGTAACCCCCTCGGACCGCTTCAATTCCAGCAGATCCGCGGGCACGTATCGGCCAGGGAGCACGATCTTCAGGCCAAGAGTCAACGCGACGAACGGGATACCCCACGCGAGCACATGGAACATCGGCGTGATCGGCATGTACACGTCCTCGCGGTGGAGCCGCTGCCCCGCGCGCGGCGCGCACAATGTCATTGCGGTTGCCATCGTGTGCAGCACGATCTGGCGATGGCTGTAGTAGACACCCTTCGGATCGCCGGTCGTTCCGCTGGTGTAAAAGGTGGCGGCCTTGGTGTTCTCGTCGAAGTCGCCGAACTCGAAGTGAGGTGACGCCTGCCCGACGAGCTCCTCGTATTCGCCCGCGATCGCCCAGCTGCTCGCCGGCAACGCCTGGCCGTCGGCAAGCACGACCACCTCGCGCACACGTGTCAGCTCGCCCTTGACAGCTTCCAGTATCGGCATGAAATCGGCATGCACGAGCACGATCTCGGCTTCCGAATCGTTGAGCGCGTAGGCGATCTGGTGTGGCGCGAGCCGGACGTTCACGGTGAACAGCGTCGCCCCCATCATCGGGATCGCAAAGTAGCTCTCCAGATATCGGTGGCTGTCCCAATCCATCACTGCCACGGTCGATCCATGCCGTACGCCAAGGCCCTCCAGAGCCGAGGCGAGCTGGCCGACGCGCCGACGGAAGTCGCGGTAGGTATAGCGAACCTCGCCGCGATAGGTGATCATCTGATCTCCGTACAAACTCAGCGAGTTGGTGAGCAGCTGCTTGACGAGCAACGGATAGGCGTACGCACTAGGAGTGCTGACGATCAGGTTCTCACGCATTGCAGCCCCCTTCGGAAAAATCCAGCCTATCGGTAACGCCCGTCCGCAACTGTCGAGTTTGTCAGCATCCACACGAGTCAGGCTCCAGAAGTCTCTCTGGTCCGACTCCGAAATACCTTCATTGGCTGGCTGCACGGCAATGATCGGAGACCGGAGACCGCGGCGTGATGTCCGTGGCCATGAAAAAGTACC
>JAFDWN010000032.1 GCA_018268465.1 Actinomycetota bacterium | reverse complement strand
ACCACCGCAAACACCCCCGCAATCGCGCCGAGAACCAGAATCGGTGTGTACAGATCCATACCGATGAGCTGCTCCTTCATGGGCTGTCGATGTGAGCTACCCCATAGCCTAGCGGTGATTGAGATTGGGGCCACACTTTTTGGTTAGTATCGTTTACCAACCGGGCGCCCGTGTGGAGCAGACCTCGCGGTCCCGTCAAAAGGCAACGGCCGCATGGGAATTTGCGCTGAATCGCGCCGGTGACTACTCCGCTGAATCGCGCAGCAGTGATACGACCGCCTCGCCGAGGCGAATGGGATCGATCGGGTGCGGGACGGCCGCTTCGGCGCGTGACCAGCTCGCCAGCCAGGCGTCGTCCGGCCTTCCCGTGAGCACCAGGATGGGCGGACAGTGGGCCAGCTCATCCTTGAGTTGTTTGGCGATTCCCAAACCGCCCGCCGGGGTTGCCTCGCCGTCGAGAATCGCCAGATCGATCCCGCCGGCATCCATCAGCTTGATGACCATCGGGGCGGTGGCGACCTCGACGTAGGTCAACTCCGGCAGCCCCGGGTGTACTCGCTTACCGAGAGCCAGCTGTACGGATTCGCGGGTGTTGCGGTTGTCGCTGTACACCAGGATCCGCAGGGGGTTCTCGGCCATGCGCAGATCGTACGGCCACCCCGGACCGGGCTGGCACGCCCGACCGATGTGCGAGCTCCCCGCCCGGCGTCGCGTGATCTCCGGTGCACCGCCGCGATGTGGTTCGGGCTCCGAAAGCCGTTGGACAATCCTCATTTCGGGCACGCCGCGGAATTCGGCGGTAACGGGGCGGCGTTTCGCCCGTGCCGCGGTGCTCGACATCGGGACAAACGCGCCACGCCGGGCAGGCTCGTATCGGTGGCGACGGGCTCGAAAGTGTTGCGGTGGGCTGACATCGGCACCGACGACCGTCGCGCCTACCGGACTGAGCGGATCCTGTCGCCCGCGGCCAGCAGGGCGCTGGGCAGATCATGCCCCACGACGGTGCGGGCGACGCCGGCCGCCGCGATGGCGGCCTGCAAGTCGACGTCGACGTCGATGCCGCTGTCACGCAGCAGGTACACCAGATCCTCGGTCGCGATGTTGCCGCTCGCGCCCGGCGCGAACGGACACCCGCCGAGCCCGCCCACGGACGCGTCGAGCCTGGTCACACCGCTCGCGACGGCGGAGTAAGCGCTGGCCAGCCCGGCGCCGCGGGTGTTGTGGAAGTGCGCGCCGAGCGGCAGGTCGCCGGTGCGCGGACGGATCTGCTCGATCAGATCGCTGACCCGGCGCGGCGTCGCGGTGCCGATCGTGTCGGCGACCGCGAGCCGGTCCGCACCGAACTCCGTTGCCCGCGACACGATGTCGAGGACCTGCCGGGGTGGTGTCGGGCCGTCGAACGGGCAGTCCCATGCGGTCGCGATGATCACCTCCACCGTGACGCCGCTGTCATGGGCGATCGCGACGATGTCGGCGATCAGCGCGGTTGCTTCCGCCGATGAGCGGCCGACGTTGGCGTGGCTGTGACCGTCGGCGGCCGACACCACGTACTCGATCGTCCGCAAACCCGACGCGACCGCGCGTTTCGCCCCGCCGGCACCCGCTACCAGCGCGGAGAACTCGATATCGGGGAACCGCCACAATTCGGCGGCAAGTTCGGCGGCGTCGGCGAGCGCGGGCACCTTGGTGGGGGAGACGAACGCGGTCACCTCGACTTCGCGGACACCGGTCGCCGCGACGGCACCCAACAGATCCAGCTTTGCCGACAATGGCACGGGTGTCTCGATCTGGAGGCCGTCGCGTAACGAAACCTCCCGGATGTCAACGTGTGTCGGTAACGTCGTCATCACACCACTCCTTCGTCGCGCAGGCGCGCCAGCTCCGCCGGGCTCTTACCGAGCAGGCCCAGGTAGATCTCGTCGTTGTGCTGCCCGGGGCGGGCGGGTCCGGCATTGCGGACGCGGCCCGGTGTCGCCGACAGGACGGGAACGATGCCGGGTCCGAGCACGGGCCGTTCGATGCGTTCGTCCCAGTGTTGGACAAGCATGCCCCTGGCCCGCAGCTGAGGGTCTTCGACGACCTCGGCCACGGTGTTGATGGGTCCGGAGATCACCCCGGCCGCGCTGAGTGTGTCGATGATGTCGGCGGGCTGCCGTCGCGCGGCCCAATCGCCGATGAGCTCGTCGAGCTCGTCCTGATTGCGGCCTCGCGCGGTATGCGTCGCGAACCGGTCGTCGACCGCCAGTTCCGGTCGGCCCATGGCGCCGCACAGGCGCCGGAACACGGTGTCCTGATTGGCCGCGATTACCACCCAGCTGCCGTCGGCGCTGCGGTAGATGTTCGACGGGGCGATCCCGTCCAGCCGCGTGCCCGACGGGCCGCGCACCACGCCCCCGGCGTCGTAGTCGGGGATGGTGGACTCCTGCACTGCCAGGCACGACTCGGTGAGTGCGGCGTCGACGACTTGACCCTCGCCGGTCACCGAGCGTCGATACAGGGCGGCCAGGGCGCCCTGTGCGGCGAACATGCCTGCCAGGGTGTCGCCGATCGACAAGGCCATCCGCGGCGGCGGGCTGCCCGGGAAACCGTTGAGGTGCCGCAGGCCGCTGGCCGCTTCGGCCACCGACGCGTAGCCCGCCTTGTGCGCATCGGGCCCCGTCTGCCCGTAGCCCGACACGCGGACCAGGATCAGGCCGCGGTTGCGGTCCCGGAGCGTTTCGTAGGACAGGTCCCACCTCTCCAGTGTGCCGGGCCGGAAGTTCTCGACCACGATGTCGGAACGTTCGACGAGCTCCAGGAAGATGTCACGGCCGTCCGCCTTGCGGAGGTCGAGTGTCACCGCCCTCTTGTTGCGGGCATGGACCGTCCAGAAGACATGGTGGCCGTCGACCTCGGCCTGGCCCCAGGTGCGCAGCGGGTCGGGTGCGCCAGGGGGCTCGATCTTGATCACGTCGGCGCCCATGTCGCCGAGCAGTCGTCCTGCGAAGGGGCCGGCGATCAGTGTGCCGAGTTCGAGCACGCGGACGCCGTCGAGAGCTCCGGTCGGGTTCACATCACCACCTCAGCAGGTTCCGCCGGGCCGGCGGTCGGTG
Organism: Actinomycetota bacterium; assembly: GCA_018268465.1. Taxonomy (GTDB): domain Bacteria; phylum Actinomycetota; class Actinomycetes; order Mycobacteriales; family Mycobacteriaceae; genus Mycobacterium. The sequence continues at coordinate 41,322 of JAFDWN010000032.1, read as the reverse complement.
GGTGCCGCGACGGCGCGGTACTCCATTACCTTCCTATCCGACAATCTGGCCGCGCTGGCCCAATCCGCGCCGGCGGCGCGCTTTGGGGTGCGATATTGCATCCCGATGCCGATATGTCGCTGAGGATCACCGGGCCTGTGCGCGATACGACGTGTTTATGCAGGTCATGACGGGACGCGTGGCATAACTGACGACAATGTCAGCTTTTGCGCCGGTCGCTGAGCGACGCGCGGACGGCCCGCTTGAGTTTTCCCCGATTGCAGGCCCATGTTTTACTCATGGCGCACAACTGAAACTTTTTGGTGGTCGGTCCGGTGGGGGAATGAAGCGATGTCGGGCGGACGCGCATCGCGGTGTGAAACACCACGGAGCCGGCGAACGATCATGTGAACGTGGCGTTGAGCGCCTTGTCGAGCGGTAACCAGAAAAGGGATGGATTGGCGGTATGACGTTGGTTGAGAAGATGCGTAGCCATTGGGTGCGCCGGTTCTCGGTCGCCGCGCTCGCGGCGGTCCTGCTGCCCGGCCTGATCGGCCTTGTCGGCGGCTCCGCGACGGCCGGGGCGTTCTCCCGCCCGGGTCTGCCGGTGGAGTACCTGATGGTTCCTTCGCCATCGATGGGGCGCGACATCAAGATCCAGTTCCAGAGCGGCGGCCCGAACTCGCCGGCGGTGTACCTGCTGGACGGTCTGCGGGCGCAGGACGACTTCAACGGCTGGGATATCAACACCCAGGCCTTCGAGTGGTACTACCAGTCGGGTCTTTCGATCGTGATGCCCGTCGGCGGACAGTCCAGCTTCTACAGCGACTGGTACCAGCCGGCCCGCAACAACGGACCCACCGTTACCTACAAGTGGGAGACCTTCCTGACCTCCGAGCTGCCCAACTGGCTGGCAGCCAATCGGGACGTCAAGCCCACCGGCAGTGCCGCGATCGGCCTCTCGATGGCGGGGTCGGCAGCGCTGATCCTGTCGGTCTACCACCCCCAGCAGTTCATCTACGCCGGCTCGATGTCGGGCTTCCTCAACCCGTCCGAGGGTTGGTGGCCCTTCCTGATCGGCGTGTCGATGGGCGACGCGGGTGGTTTCAAGGCCGAGGACATGTGGGGTCCGTCCAGCGACCCGGCGTGGCAGCGCAACGACCCGATGGTCCAGATTCCCAAGATCGTCGCCAACGGCACCCGCATCTGGATCTACTGCGGTAACGGCCAGCCCAACGAATTGGGCGGCGGTGACCTGCCCGCGACCTTCCTGGAGGGTCTGACGATCCGCACCAACATCACCTTCCGCGACAACTACCTCGCGGCCGGCGGTACCAACGGTGTGTTCAACTTCCCGGACAACGGCACGCACAACTGGGCGTACTGGGGCCGGGAGCTGCAGGCCATGAAGCCGGACCTGCAGCGCACCCTGGGCGCCGTCCCGCAGGCCTAGTTAGCCGACGCTGAAAGAGATCGCCCGAACGCCGATGGCGTTCGGGCGATTTCTTTGTCGGCGGAGATACCGGCTCAGAAGCCGTCGGCGACCTTCACCACCGCCCGGCCCGAGTAGCGGCCCGCACGGATCTCGTCCAGCACGCCCACAACGTCCTTGACGTCGACGTCGTGGGTGATCGACTCGAGGTGGCGTGGCTTGAGCGGACCGCCCAGCAGCTGCCACAGGGTGCGGCGCGGTCCGATCGGCATATTCACCGAGTCCATCCCGAGCAGCGCCACGCCGCGCAGGATGAACGGCATCACCGTGGTGTGCAACGCCGGCCCACCGGTCAGCCCGCTGGCGGCGACGGCACCGCCGTACTGCAGTGCGCTGATCACGTCGGCGAGGGTGGCCCCGCCGACGCAGTCGACCGCACCGGCCCAGCGGGCCCTGGCCAGCGGGCGGGGTTTGGCGTCCGGATCCTCCGGCAGCCGCCCGATCACCTCGGCGGCGCCGAGTCCTGTCAGCGTGGCCTCCGCGCCGGCCTTACCCGTCGAGGCCACCACGTGGTAGCCCGCGCCCGCCAGCAGATCGACGCTGACCGAACCGACGCCGCCGCTGGCGCCGGTGACCACGATCGGCCCGTCGCCGGGTGTGATGCCGCGGTCGATGAGAGCCTGGACGCTCATCGCCGCGGTGAACCCGGCGGTGCCGATGGCCGCACCTTCGCGCGGGGTCAGCGCACCGAGCGGTACCACCCAGTCCGCCGGCAGCCGCGCGTACTCGCCGTAGCCGCCGTGCCGCGCGGTGCCGACGTCGTACCCGTGGGCGAGCACCAGGTCGCCGACCGCGAATTCGTCCGAGGACGACTCGACCACCTCACCCGTCAAGTCGATGCCCGGGACGATCGGATAGTCGCGCACCACACCGCCCTTGGGGGTGACGGCGAGTGCGTCCTTGAAGTTGACACTCGAGTAGTGCACTCGAACGGTGACCTCGCCCGGTGGCAGGTCGTCGGGTGCGACGGTCTCGAACGCCGTCGTGATCGTGTCGGAATCCTGCCGCGCCATCAATGCTCTGAACGTCTGCACGGTTCCGACGCTAGCTCAAGCGTGTGCTCTGCTGCGCCGAGCCCCGGGCGCCGCTACTTGAGCTCGGCCGAGGACAGGCCGAGCAACCGGCGGGCGATGACAAGTTGCTGGATCTGCTGGGTGCCCTCGAAGATGTCGAGGATCTTGCTGTCACGTGCCCACTTCTCCAGCAGGGTCTGCTCCGAATAGCCGGCGGTTCCGGCGAGTTCGACCGCCTTGAGCGTCACATCGGTGGCCACCCGTGCCGCCTTGGCCTTACCCATCGATGCTTCCTTGGAGTTGGGGATGTTGTTGTCGGCCTGCCACGCCGAGCGCACGGTCAGCAGGTAACCGGCCTCCCAATCGGATTCCATCCGCAGGAATTCGGCGGCCGCCGCGCTCTGCGCGTGTGCCGGTCTGTCGTAGGAGATCTCCACACCGGCCTCGGTGAGAATGGTGCGCAGTTCCTCCAGGGCGGCGCGGGCCACCCCAACCGCCATGGCCGCCACGATCGGGCGGGTGTTGTCGAAGGTCTCCATGACCCCGGCGAAACCCTTCTCGACGTGGATTTCCGGGTCGCCGAGCAGATTGTCCGTGGGAATCCGGACATCGTCGAACCGGATGACGGCGGTGTCGGACGCCTTGATGCCCAGCTTGTGTTCGAGCCGTTCGACGGTCACCCCCGGATGCTCGCGCGGGACGATGAACGACTTGATGGCCGCGCGTCCCAGCGATTTGTCCAGCGTCGCCCACACCACGATGTGGCTGGCGCGGGAGCCGGCGGTGACGAAGATCTTCTCGCCGTTGATGACGTACTCGTCACCGTCGAGGACCGCCGTGGTCGTCACCGCCGCCGAGTCGGACCCGAAACCCGGCTCGGTGATTGCCATTGCGGCCCAGACTTTTCCGAGTCGCGCCAGCTGCTCGTCGGTGGCCACCCCGGAAATGGCGGCGTTGCCCAGTCCCTGGTAGGGCACCGACAGCAACAACGCGACGTCACCCCAGCTGATCTCCAGCGCGTTGAGGAGCGCGGACATGTTGGCGCCGTTGTGATTCTCGTCCTTGTCCTCGCCGTCGCGGAACGCCTCCGCGCCGGCGAACGAGATCGTCTTGGCCTGCGAGATCCCCTCGAACAGGCTGGCCAGCGTGTCCAGTTCGACCGGGTAGGCGTGTTCGGCGAGGTCGTATTTGCGTGAAATCGGGCGCAGCATCTCCGCGGCGCCCTGGTGGCCCTTTTCGATGACTGCCTGCAGCTTCTTGGGCATTTCCAGATTGATTGCCATGACAGAACCCTTTCGCTCTACAGGACTACGACACCCTCGGCGACGCCGATCGCGCGCAAGTCGCGGTACCAGCGTTCGACGGGGTGTTCCTTGGTGTAGCCGTGGCCGCCGAGCAGCTGGACGCCGTCGAGACCGATCTGCATGCCCTTATCGGTGCCCAGCCGCTTGGCCAGGGCGGCCTCACGGGTGAACGGCAAACCCTGCTCGGCGCGGGCGGCGCCCCGCCAGGTGATCAGGCGCAGGCCGTCGAGTTCGATGGCGATATTGGCGCACATGAAGGCCACCGCCTGGCGGTGGGCGATCGGCTCCCCGAACGCCTGGCGTTCCTTGACATAGGGCACGACATGGTCGAGGACCGCATGGGCGGTGCCGACGGCCAGCGCCGCCCAGCCCAGCCGGGCCAGGGCGATCGCCTGCGAGTAGTCCTCGTCGCAGGCGTCGTCCTCGCCCAGTCGGGCATGCAGCGGGACGGTCACCTTGTCGAGTTCGATCCGGCCCAGCGCCGCGGCCCGGATTCCCATACTCGGATCCGGCGTGATGCTCAGCCCCGCGGTATCGGACTCCACCAGGAACATCGCCGGCTTGCCGTTGAATTGTGCTGCGATGACGAACAGTTCGGCGTCCGCGGCGGCAGGTACCAGCGACTTCACGCCGTCGAGGCGGTATCCGCTCGGAGTGCGTACGGCGGTGGTCTTGAGCATCGTCGGGTCGAACAGGGCGTGGGGTTCGGCGATGGCCACACAGGCCTGGGGCACCGACTCGCCCGCGAATTCGGGCAGGTAGGTCGCCTGCTGGTCGGCGCTGCCCCAGTGGGTGAGTGCGGACGCGACGCCGCCCGGCGCCAGGATCGGCAAAGCCAGGCCCATATCGCCGTACGCCAGCGCCTCGGCGACCAGCGCGTTGGTGACGGTCGTGCGCTGAGCGGCGATCCCGTCGAAATCCTCGGGGATGTTGATGGCGGTGATGCCGAGTTCGGCGGCCTTGGCGATCAGATCCGCGGGATAGGTGGCGGCGTCGTCGGCGTCGCGGGCGGCGGGCCGCAGAATCTCGGCGGCGAACTCGTCGACGGTTTGCACGATCAGCCGCTGATCCTCGTCGGGCGTCAGGTCGAAGTAGCCGGCGCCGCTGTGTTTCAGACGGGTGGGCGCCTTGCCCAGACCCTGGATTCGCCGGAACTGGCGCGTGGAGGCGCCCGCGGCGGAGAACACCTGTCGGACGCCGTATTTCAGGGTGCGGTTGAGGGGATCGCGGAGGTGGTACTTGTCGAGGAACTCCTGGCCGACGAGCGGGGTGATCAAGGCCAACCCGATGTCGGTGGCAGTTCGCTTGTGTTTCTGCAGACCCACGCCGCTCTCCGTCACGCGGTGGGGGTGGGTCACGGCCCTGGGCGGCAGGGTGTTGGTCATCTCGGCAGCCTCACTTCGTTGTTTGACGTGCGCCCGTAACAACTGACTCCAGAGTAAGGTAGCTGAACTGACTCCAGAGTAAGATCGGTGACATTGTTATGCACCTCACAATTCGGGCCGCGACGCGGTGCCGGGCGAGAAGGCCCGGGCCTCCTCACTCCTGGGGCGGCGGGATGACCCCCTTCCGGACGATCACGCTGCCGTAGAGGCGTCGTTCGCCGGTGACGACCGTCGCGAATCCGGCCGCCACCCGCGCCTTGAAGTCCGCCGGGGGCACCGCCGCGACACCCCGGTCGGGTGCGGCCGCGACGACCAGCTGTGCGAACTCCGTGAAGATCGGCAGCATCGTGTCGGGCCGTCCGTCGGCGATCATCCGCCACGCACCGGCCGGCTCGTCGACCTCGATCGGCAGAACCGACAGCACCGCGGCGAGGACGTCGGTGGCCGGGACACCGTCGAGGCGGATGATCCGCGGACCGGCGGGGTCACACGGAAAGTTGGCGTCGACGATGGCGAGATCCTGGCGGTGCCCCATGGCGCGTAGCACCGCCAACAGATCAGGCGAAAGCAGTGGATCGATGTTGATCAGCATGATGGTCGAAATCCCTTGTCGTCGTAGTGATGTGAACCGGCGGACGGTGACGTCGGGCAGCGCAGGGCGGCGCCCGTCCATTCGATGCCGCGCAGGTCGGAGACGGCCACGTCAGGCCGGCACCGGGCGGCGTCCGCACCGACGCCGAGTACGGCCGCTGCGCCCGCTGCCCTGGCCGAGGCGATACCCGGCGCGCTGTCCTCCACGACGACGCATGCGGCGACGGGGATCCCCAGCCGCCGGGCGGCGAGCAGGTACGGCTGCGGACCGGGTTTTCCCGCGGTGACGTCGCACCCCGTCACCACGACGTCCGGGCGCGGAACTCCGGCCGCGGTCAGTCTGGCATCCAGCAATCCCGGCGACGCGGACGTCACCACCGCGCTGTGCGCCAGGACCAGCCGCATCAGGTGCGCCGCGCCCGGGATGGCCCCGGTGTGCGCGGCGAGACCCACTTCGATGGCGTCGATCCGTTCCACCCCACGCGAGACGTCCGATGCGGGAAGGTGCGCGCGCACGGTGTCGCGGGAGCGTCGCCCGTGGATGCCCGCCAGCACCGCGCGTTCGTCGAGCCCGTATTCGCGTGCCCAGATGCGCCAGGCCCGCTCGCCGTCCGCGCGAGAGTCGACAAGAACGCCATCACAGTCGAAAAGAACGGCACGACAGCGCAATTCTCGACACCTGTGCACGGCTTCACCCCTGTGTCGACCGGCGCCGTGACAACGCGTCGACGGTGGCAGCGAGCGCGAGGACCAGCCCGGTGACGATCGACACGATGGCGGCGGGCTGGTTCAGCAGCCCCAGCCCGTTCTCCACCACCGCCACCACCAGGCCGCCGATCACCGCGTTGGAGAGCCGGCCGCGGCCCCCGAAGAGCGACGTGCCGCCGATCACCGCGGCGCCGACCGCGAACAACAGCGTGTTCAGACCGCCTGCGGTCGGGTCGACTGAGCCGACCTTCGACGAGTAGACGATGGCACCGACCGCGGCCAGCGACGACGACACGATGAACACACTCGCGCGGATCTTCGTCACGTTGACGCCCGCGCGCCGCGCCGCCTCGGCATTGCCGCCCACGGCGTAGATGTAGCGGCCGTAGCGGGTGCGATCCAGGACATAGGTACCCGCGACCAGCAGGGTCAACACGACGGGAACGACATAGGGGATACCTGCGATCGTCGCCGCGTCGGTCTGGGAGCGGTTCCGGGTGAGCAGCCAGGTGGCCAGCCCGCCGAGGAGTACGACGGTGCCGACCTTGGCGGCGATGACGGCGACGGGGACCGTCGTCAACCCGCGCCGTCCCCGCCGGATGTGTTGTCCCACAACCACCGCGGCGAACCCCAGCACCGTGATTGCGAACAGAACCCAGCTCGACGCGGTGCTCAGGTTGCCGTTGGCGACGGCGCGCAACGTCGGGTCGGTGTTGATGCCGAGCACGCCGCCGTCACCGATCAGGCGCAGGATGACGCCCTGCCAGGTGAGGAACAGTGCCAGCGTGATGACGAACGACGGAATCCGAACCTTCGCGACCAGGAAGCCGGTGAGTGTGCCGATGACGGCGCCGACGCTGATCGCCAGCAGCATCTCGACCCAGGGATTCGCGGTCACTCCCATGACGGCGATGGCCGGCGGGATGACGGCGACCACCGCGGCGGCCCAGATCCGCATCCAGACAGCCAGTGCGACGGCCAGCGCGCAGACGGCGATGAAGACCACGAACACCGCCTCGCCCATCGCGCCGAGCAGGTTGCCGTCGTTGACATAGTGCAGCGCCAGCAGCGCCGCGGCCACCCCGGAGGCCGCGCCCGCCGAGACGTCGATCTCGCCGAGAAGTAGTACGAAAACCAGCCCCATGGCGATGAGCGTGCGCCCGGCGCCCTGGGTGAGGAGATTGGCGAGGTTGGTCAGGGACATGAAAAACGGTGAGCTGACGGTGAATACGAGGACCAGCAACGCCAGACCGAGGAGTGCGGGCAGGGAGCCGAGTTCTCCGGAACGCAGCCGCGCCCGGTAGTTGCGGACCGCCTGCCCCACCGACGTCGCGGCGGCGTCGCCGCCGAAGTCGGCCCGTTCCCTGAGGGTGGCGGCGGCGGGTGTGCGTGTGGTCATGAAATCGCCTGTGCTTTCTGCGGATCCGTCAGGAGCCCGCGGAGGGGGATGTTTCGGGGCGGGCCAGTCCGAGATCGCCCGACCGGCCCGACGTGATCAGCTCCACCACTTGGTTGTGTGTCACCTCGCCGGCGCCGACCTGGGCGACCAGATGTCCGAGGTAAAGGACGGCGATACGATCCGCGACGGCGAAGACGTCGCCGAGATTGTGGCTGATGAGCACGACCCCGATGCCCTGCTCGGCGAGGCGACGGACGAGTTCGAGCACCTGATGGGTCTGGGCGACACCGAGAGCCGCGGTGGGTTCGTCGAGCAGGATCACCCGCGAATCCCAGAGCACCGATTTCGCGATGGCCACGGTCTGGCGCTGACCGCCGGACAGGGCGCCGACGGGTAGGCGCACCGAGCTGATGGTGCGCACCGACAGTGCGGCCAGCGTGCGGCGGGCCTCCTCCTCCATCGACGCCTCGTCGAGGAGCCACGCCGATCCCCGTTCGCGGCCGAGGAACATGTTCTGCACGATGTCGAGATTGTCGGCGAGTGCGAGGTCCTGGTAGACGACCTCGATGCCGAGCTGCGACGCGCTTCTCGGCCCGTCCACATGCACCTCGTCGCCGGCGAAATAAACAGTGCCGGAATCGATCTGATGAACACCGGCGATGCACTTCACCAGCGTCGACTTGCCTGCGCCGTTGTCACCGACCAGCGCGACCACTTCGCCGGCCTGTACGGAGAAGTCGATGTCGTGCAGCACGTGGACGGGGCCGAACGCCTTGTTCACATTGCGCAACGTCAACAGGTCGTCGGTGCTGGTTTTCTCCTCGCGCAAGCGCTCGTCGGTGCTGGTTTTCTCCTCGCGCAAGCGCTCGTCGGTCATTCGATGCCGAATTCCGTGCACGCCGCCGCCAGGTCGGCGGTGCAGAGCTGATCGGCGCTGACGTAACCGCCGTCGACGACGTCCTTCACGTTCTGCTTGGTGACGGCCTGCGGGCGAAGCAGTATCGACGGGATCTCTCGTCCGGATTTCGGGTCGACGGTGCTCTGGTCGGCGTAGGCGTCGGCCGCACCGGTGTCGCCGGTCGCGGCGAGGGCAGCCAGTTTCGCGGCGGCGTCGGCCTGCAGCTTGATCGCCTTGAACACCGTCATCAGCTGGTCACCGCGCAGGATGGCCTGCAATCCGGCCAGGGTGGCGTCCTGGCCCGTGACGGGAACCGAGCCGTTGAGGCGGTTCTTCTGGAGCACGGTGATGACCGCACCCGCCATCCCGTCGTTGGCGGCGACGACGCCGTCGACCTTGCCGCCGTTGGCGGTCAGGATTTGTTCGAAGGTGGTGCCGCCGAGCTGGTTGTCCCACCCCGGGATGAATTGGTCGCGAACCAGATTCAAGGAGCCGTCGTCGTAGAGCGGCGCCAGGACCTGCATCTGGCCCCGGTGGAACATCACGGCGTTGTTCTCGTCGGGAGCGCCTTCGATCTGGATGACGTGCGCTCCGGGCTTGTCCGCCAATGCCTCGGCCAGTGCCCGGCCCTGCAGTTCACCGACGGCGAGGTTGTCGAACGTGACGTAGTAGTCGCTGGATCCGCCGGGGTTGAGCCGGTCGTAGGCGATCGTCGGAATGCCGGCATCGCGTGCCTTCTGCTCGACGGTCACGCCCACCTCCGGGTTGGGTGAGGCGATGATGAGCGCCTTTGCGCCGCTGGTGATCATGCCGTCGGCCAGGCTGACGAACTTCTGGACGTCGCCCTGGGCGTTCTGGATGTTCGCGGTGAAACCGGCCTGCTCGATCGCCGCGGCGAGGAACGGCTTGTCGAAGGCCTCCCACCGGGCCGACGTCGCGGTCTCCGGCAGGAGTACCCCGATCGTGCCCTGGGAGGGTGCGGCGGCGGTTACGCCGGCGGGTTCGTCGGGGCCGGTCGAGTTGGCGCCACATGCCGAAAGGAGCAAGGCGCCTGCGGTGAGCGCAGGCACGGCTGCGCGGAGGACACGTGGACGGCGGCGGGTCAGGATGCGCACGGTGCTTCTCCTCGTCTCTGAGGGGGATGAAGGGATGGACGATCGCAGCGGCTTACGCTTTCGACGACTTTCGATAGCATTTGTAATGCCGCGTTTGATTGTGATTTGTAGTGTAAATCACAACAGAGCGTTAGTGTCAAGAAGGATTCCGAAACTCGGATCCGCAACCCGAAGGAGCATCACGTGACCGAACAGACCCTCGCCGGCCGTATCGCGATCGTCACCGGCGCCGCCCGCGGGATCGGTCGCGCCATCGCGGTGGACCTCGCCAAGGCGGGTGCCGACGTCGGGCTCGGCCTGCGCACCGGGCGCGACTCGGGGGTGATCGCCGAGATCGAGGCACTGGGCCGTCGGGTGGCACATGCGGCGATGGACGTGACGGATCTGGCGGCGAGCCGGGTTGCGCTGGATCGGCTGGTCGCCGAACTCGGCGGAGTCGACATCTTGGTCAACAACGCCGGCGGCAGCATTCTCGGCGACGCACTCGACGTCACCGAAGACGACTTCGATGCGGTGTGGGCCCTCAACGTTCGTTCGACGTTCTTCCTGTCTCAGCACGTGGCAAGGTATTTCGGGCCGGACGGTGATGCGGCGATCGTCAACGTCGCATCTCAAGCGGGCCTCGTGGCGCTGCCGGGTGAGTCGTCGTACTGCACCGCCAAGGCCGCGGTGATCCACCTGACGAAATGCCTTGCCGTCGAGTGGGGGCCGCGCGGTATACGGGTCAATGCGGTCGCGCCCACCTTCATCGCGACGGACGGCACGCAACCGGCGCTGGCCGATCCGGCATTCCGCGCCGACACCGTCGAACGGATCGCAGCCCTGCACCGGATCGGAACTCCCGCGGAGGTGGCGGCGGCGGTCACCTTCCTCGCCTCCCCGGCGGCATCCATGATCACCGGTCACACGCTCGTCGTCGACGGCGGATGGACGGTGCGGTGACCAACCGTTGTCGTGGTTGACGCGGTGTGTTACGTTTTCGACGTGCAATCGAAAGTAATCGCGTCTAATCGAGCGGTCGCAGGTCGGGGGTCCACGCCCGTGGGGTTACCACCGACCGTCGGCATCGACCTCGGCGGGACGAAGGTCGCGGGCGTCGTGGTCGGGCCGGCCGGCCAACGCAGCGCGCCGGTGTATCGCTCGCATGACGGTTCCGGGTCTGGGGCGCTCGCCACCGCCTTCGCCGTCGCCGAAGAGCTCGCCGACGCGCACCCTCGACCCGCCGCGGTGGGTTTCGCCGTGGCCGGACTCGTCGATCGTCGCACCGGCGCGCTCATGCGCGGTGCGCTGCTCGGGCTGAGTGGGTCGCCGGTCGGCAGCCTTCTCGCCGACCGGGTCGGCCTGCCCGTCGTCGTCGAGAACGACGCCAACGCCGCGCTGGCCGCCCAGTTCGACGACACGCCCGCCACCGCCAACGTCGTATTGCTCGTCGCGCTCGGGACGGGCGTCGGCGGTGCCGTCGCCGCCGGCGGAGTCATCGTCGACGGCTCGTCGGGGTTCGCCGGGGAGTTCGGCCACATTCCCGTCGAAGCGCCGGGGCCGCACCGGTGTCCGTGCGGCAGCAGCGGATGCCTGGAGCTGTTCGCGAGCGGTCCGGCCGTCGGGCGCATCGCGCAACGGGCCGGACTGGCACCCAGCGGGGACGCGGCCGAGCTCATCTCGGCGGCCGTCGCCGGCAACCGGCCGGCGCACGACATCCTCGAGTCCGCCGGAACCGCGATCGGCACGGCACTCGTCGGTGTGGTGAACGCGCTGGACCCGGCGACCATCTACCTCGCCGGCGGATTCGGGCATGCGGCAGCGCCTTTCCTTATCCCCGCGATCGAACGACGGCTGGCCGCGCAGCGGGCGTTCCCGACATCACGACCGCTGCCCCGGATCATCGCCGACCCGGTGGGCCCGATCGCGGCCGCCGTCGGTGCCGCCCGCATCGCGCAGCAACGCATCGCAGGCAATCCACCCCGAATCCCCGAAGGGCTCTCCTCATGACCGACAACCGCAAGATCCGACTCGGAGTCGTCGGCGCAGGCCGCATCACGCAGGTCGCACATCTGCCCGTGTTCGCCAAGACCCGCCATGTCGACCTCGTCGCGATCAGTGACCCGAGTCCGACGCTGGCCCGCGAAGTGGCGGCGCGCTACGGCATCGCCGGTTACACCCAGACCGCAGATCTGCTGGCCGACCCCGACATCGACGCGGTCCTCATCGCCGCCCCCGACCGCTTCCACTACCCTCTCGGCGCCGAGGCTCTGCACGCCGGCAAACATGTCCTCATGGAGAAACCGCTGGCACAGACCAGCGCCGAAGCGGTGGACCTGGCGCGGCTGGCCGCAGAGTCGGGCCTCAAGCTGCAGACCGGTGCCATGAAGCGGCACGATCCGGGCATCGCCTTTGCCAAACAGCATGTTTCGCGTATCGGCGAGATTCTCAGCTTCACCTCGTGGTACCGAGTCATGGCGGACCGGGCGCCCGTGGAATCCACGCTGTTCCCCGACACGGTGGTCGACGCGGACGTCCGGCGCGTGGAAAGCGGCTTCAAACAGGACCGCGAACGCTATCTGCTCACCACCCACGGGGCGCATCTGTTCGACGGCATCATCCACCTGGCGGGTCGCGCGACCTGGGTCAGTGCCCGGGTCGGTAACGTCGGGGAGGACTACTCGTGGAAAGGCGTCGCGGGCATGCGCGATCACGGCGGGCTGATCTCGTTCGAGGTCGCGGCCGCGGTGCACGGTGTGTACGCCGAGGGCGCCGACATCTACGGGGCGAACGGGCATATCAGCATCCGCACCCCGTTTCCGTTCTTCAAACAGGCCAGCGCGGTCGAAGTCCATATCGACGACGAAAATGCCGCTCTGGTACCGCATTTCGGTGATACGGACGCCTACAAGCTGCAGGCCGACCACTTCGCCATGACGATTCTCGACGGCACGGCCGAGGAACCATCGCCCCAGGACGGGGTCGACGCCGTCCGCTGGATCGAGGCGGTCGCCGAATCCTCCATGTCCGACGGCCGCGAGGTGTGGTTGTGACGTCCGAGGCGATGCTCGGCGCGTTCGCCCGAATCTTCAAGCGCACCACGGCCGCCGAATTGGCGGCCGCCTTCGCCGAGCACGGCCTGAAGCAGGTCCAGCTGAACCTGTCGGCGCTGGGCGTGCCCACCATCCCGTCGGAGGAGTCCCTGGCCGCGCTGGATCTGCATTCGATCGGAGCGAGTTTCACGGCATATGGCGCTGCCCTGTGGGGGATTTCGGCGACCTACAACACCGCCCATCCCGACTCGGAGCGGCGCGCCGCCGAAACCGGGCGGGCCGCGGCGTTCATCGCGGCGCTGCGGGACAGCGGCGCCGTGGCGGCGACGTTGTGCAGCGGCTCGCGGAACCCGACCGACATGTGGGGGAGACATCCCGACACCTCGAGCGATGATGCGTGGCGGGACTTCCGGGAGTCGCTGGACGCCCTGATTCCCGCCGCGCGGACCGCCGGGGTGCTGCTCGCGATCGAACCCGAACCGGCGAACACCGTCTCCGACGTCGATCGCGCGGTGCGTCTGCTCACCGAACTCGGCGCCGAGAGCCGGCAGGTCGGATTCATCCTCGATCCGGCGAATCTGATCACCGACGTCGAGCCGGGCCTGCACCGCCAGACGCTGCAACGTGCCTTCGACGTGCTGGGTCCGCGCGCCATCTGCGTACACGCGAAGGACACCGTGCCGTGGTCGGCCACCCTGGCCGGTCGCGGTGTGCTCGACTACGAACTGGTTGCCGAGCTGTACCATGCTCTGCCACAACAGATTCCGTTGATCATCCAGGACACGTCCGAGCGTGAGTTGCCGGCCGTGGCCGATCTGCTGAGGCGAGTGGTCTTTCAGTGCGCCCCATGGCGCACCCCATGACCGGCCACGAACGATACGCGGCCGCGGCGCACTACACACTCGACAATCCCGGCGGTGCGCAGCTGGTGGTGCTGCTGCACGGGCTCGGCGCCGATCACCGCCAACCGCTGGACCTGATCGCGGGCCACCGCCTGGACGGCGCGGCGGTACTCGCACCCGACGCCCGCGCCCACGGGGGCACCCCGATCGTCGGCGGCCCGGCGGACTTCCGATTCGACGCCTTGGTGGCCGATCTCGCTGCGCTGATCGCCCAGCTGGGGCAGGCCGGCAAACCGACCCACCTGGTCGGGGTCTCGATGGGCGCGGCGATCGCCCTTCGGGCGGCACTGCGGCGCGACGTCGACGTCCGCAGCCTGACCTTGGTCCGGCCGGCGTTCACCGCACAGTCGCTGCCGCCGAATCTGGCCGTGATGGCGCACATCGGTGCGGCACTGGGCGAACCCGACCTCACCGCCGCGCGGGCGCGCTTCGCCGACTCGGCTGGCTACCGCGCTGTCGCGGCGGTCAGTGCGTTGGGCGCTGCGAGCCTGATGGCGCAGTTCGACGCACCCGACGCGGTCGCGCGTGCCGAGCGGCTGCGCAGCGTGCCGACGAACACCGCATACTCCGATCCGGGGGAGCTCGCTGCGATCGCGGCGGCGACGCTGGTGGTGGGTACCGAGCGCGACCCGGTTCACCCGATGGATGTCGCGCGAGCCTGGGGCGACGCGATCGGCGGCAGCCACCTGGCGGTCATCCCGCCGCGCGACGACGATCCCGTCGCGTCGGCGACACGCGCGCATGAGGTCGTGTGTGACCATCTTTCCCGTTGCTGGACGCCATGATGATGGAGAGGGTCGTGGAGATGGTGGGCGGAGGTTCGCAGCGGATGGCTCAGGCGCCGGAGTTCGCCGAGGAGCGACGCGCTCGCATCCTCGACATCGTCAACGCCCGCGGTCGGGTGAAGGTCACCGAGCTCGCCGAGCAGCTGCGGGTGACACAGCCGACGATCCGCAAGGACATCGCCGTGCTGGACCAGGAGCGAAAGCTGCGCCGCACCCACGGCGGCGCGCTGGCGGCGGGTAAACCCGCTTACGAGATCCAGGTCGAGACCCGCCGCAGCGCCAACGCCGAGGGTAAGCAGCGGATCGCCCAGGCCTGCATGGCCTTGCTCGGGCACAACGATTCGATTTTCCTCGATGCCGGCACGACTGCGCTTGCCATCGCGGAGGAGATCGCCACCGAAGCGGCGACGGGCTCGCCCCGATTCGGTCGTCACCTCAACGTCCTGACCAACTCGGTGCCGGTCGCGAGGGTGCTCGCCGACCTCGGCGGCGTGCACTGCACCGTCGTCGGAGGGCAGTACCGGCCGATCGCCGACAGCTACGTCGGACCGCTTGCCTTGCAATCGGCTCGACAGTTCACGGTGAACCTCGCGTTCATCGGCGTCACCGGGATATCGGGCGAACTGTTCAGCGTCGCCGATCTCGGGGAAGCCGACCTCAAACGCGCGATCATCGCCCAGGCCCACCGGGTGGTGGTGCCGATGGATCACACCAAGATGGGGCTGACCGACTTCGTCGGCGTGTGCCGGCTGTCCGACGTGCACACCGTGGTCAGCGACGAGCGTGAGGACCATTTCGCCCAGCTCTGCCGCACCCATGACGTCGATCTCGTCATCGCTCCGCCGGCATCCTGACCATTCCACCTACAGCAGGGCGAGTTTCGCCACCACCGCGTCGTGGAGCAGTCCGTTCGTGGCGATCGCACTGCCGCCGTGCGGTCCGGGGCCGCCGTCGATGCTGGTGAAGGTGCCGCCGGCTTCACGGACGATCACGTCCAGGGGCGCGATGTCCCAGAGCTTCACCTCGGGTTCGACGGCGATGTCCACCGCTCCTTCGGCGACCATGCAGTACGACCAGAAGTCGCCGTAGGCGCGCACCCGCCACACCTCGTCGGTCAGTGCGAGGAATCGCTCGCGACGTTTCTCCCAGCCCGTCGTGAGATCCGAGTAGGACAGGCTGGCCGACCCGAGGTCGGCGACCCCGGACACCGACAGCTGCCGGGTGACCCCGGCGAACGACGTGAAGGCACCCGACTGCCGGGCAGCCCACCACCGGCGGCCGAGGGCCGGTGCGCTGACCACCCCCACCTGCGGCACCCCGTCGTCGAGGAGGGCGACGAGCGTGCACCACACCGGCACCCCGCGCACGAAGTTCTTCGTGCCGTCGATCGGGTCGATGACCCACTGGCGACCCGCGAAAGCCTTTGTGCCACCGAACTCCTCGCCGAAAACCGCATCGTCGGGGCGCTCCCGGCCCAAGGTGTCGCGCAGCACACGTTCGGTTGATTCGTCGGCGTCGGTGACCGGCGTCAGGTCGGGTTTGGTCTCGATCCGCAGGTCCAGTGCCCCGAAACGGTCCATCGTCATGGCGTCCGCCGCATCGGCCAACTCGAGGGCCAGCGCGAGATCGGCGCGCACGTTGTTGTCGTCGGGACTCATGGCTGCATGCCTACCATGGCCGTGTGTGGGAGTTCGTGATGCTGCTGCTGTTGGTCGGCGCGTTGGCGGTGTTCGTCGCGCCGTGGATCAGGCGTCGCCGCGGCGCAGGTGGTGATTGGATGGAGGGAATGCTCCTGGTCACGGGAGTAAGTCCCCGTCCGGATGCGGTGGGGGAGCAGTTCGTCACCATCACCGGCGTCATCAACGGGCCGACGGTCGGTGAACACGTGGTCTACCAGCGGATGGCCGTCGACGTCGACGACTGGCCGAGCATGGGCGCGTTGATCCCCGTGGTGTACTCGCCGAAGAACCCTGACAACTGGGCTTTCGCGCCGCCCGAGCGGCCCACCCCGCCGCAGGTGCCACACGACTCTCCTTAGCTTAGGCCGCATGTGCGGCCAGCGAGATGCCGATGCGCATCTCCATCTCAGTGATCTCCGGGGGCGGTCCCACGGGGATCGGCGGCGCCGTCGACCGATGTCGCTGGCCGGTCGGGGTGGTGAATAATGCTGTGTGCGTGCCATTTTCGTCGGTATGCGTCTCGACGGCCCAGCCGGCGGCCTCCTTGGCGTAATTGCACGCCTCGCACATCCCGTCACCGTTGAGTGCGGTGGTGCCGCCCCCGCGCGCGTGGGGACGGGCATGGTCGAGATGCCGGATGGGAGCGTCGCAGTAGGGGGTGCGGCAGGTGCCGTCGCGCAGCGTGATGAAGGCCGCCAGGGCGGTGGGGAATCGTCGTGACCGGGACTGCATGGTGAGCAGGGCGCCGGAGCCGGGGTGGCGGTAGAGCCGTCGCAGGGTGGCGTGCGAGCGTTTGTCGGTGACGGCGCAACGCACCAGGGCGCGGGCGACCGTGGCGGGGATGGGGCCGTATCCGGTGATCAAGGCGGCGTCCGGCGCGCCACCGAGCAGCGTTTCGTCGGTGAGTACGAGGTTGACCGCGATCGGTGCGGCCACGTCGGCCGGTCGCCCGGTGATGCGTTCGACGAGCGTGTCGGCCATGATCTGGCCCCGGGACCGTCCGTCACCGCAGGTATCGGCTGCGCGTTTGAGGGCGGCGTAGACCCCTACCCCCTGGGCGACCGGCAGCAGCGCGGTCACGTACGTCATGGTGTCCGGGGCGGGCCGGATGCTCACCGAGCGTTCGGTCTGGGCGCGCGCGGCGCGGTCGACCACGGCCTGCGGGTCCAGCCGGTAGGCGATGGCCTTCGCGGTCGCGGTGAGCCGGGCATCACCGCGGCCGGTCAGGGTGGCGGGGTCGGCGCAGAGTTCCTCGTCGAGCTCCCGGCGGTGTTCGACGCTCAGACAGGCGCTCTCCCGCACGATCAGCGTGGCTCGCCATTCGGACAGCGCACCGCGTTGCAGCGCGGCCAGGGTGTGGGGCATCTCGTGGACCAGCGCGGTGGCCAGTCCGAGGTGGCGGGCGCCGCGGTTGGGGGAGTCTCGGCGGGCCAGTGCGATTTCGCCGGCCAGTCCCCGCGCACGCCGCGCGGCGGGGATCCCGGCGGCCGCCTCGGCGGCACGTCGCGCAGCATCCAGGGCGGCCGCGCAGCGGGCCTGCCCGGCCGCAGCCACGGATTTGAGGGTCTCCAGTTCCCCGATCCTGGCTACCAGCGCCGCTTCGTCCGCACCGGCAGGGATCTCGGCGAATTGTTCGAACATGTGTTCGACCGTAGTCGAGGGTACCGACAAGTGTCTGCGGGCGGGCGCCCGCAGCGTTCACCCGCGCCCGATGCGCAGCAGGTCCGTCACGGTGGCCAGTTTGACCCGCGGCCGGCTCGACGCCAGGCCCGCGGCGCGTTCGTGCTCATCGATCACCCGCCAGTGCTCATCACTGACGAGCACCGGCTGGCGCTCGCGCAGCCACTCGGCGAGCCGTTCGGCGTGGTCCGGATCGAAGTCGGCAAGTCCCGCGCCGTCGAGATCGTGCAGCACAGTGTCGACAGTGTCGGCCGAATCGCGTTTGTTGCTGCCGATGACCCCCGAGGGGCCACGCTTGATCCAGCCGACCACATACACGTTGCGGCTGCCCTCCACCCGCCCGTCGGTGTGCGGGATCGTGCCCGTCCGCTCGTCGAACGGCAGTCCCCGAGTGGGGACGCCGCGGTAGCCGACCGCCCGGATGACCAGCTGCGCGGACAGCTCCTCACGAGCGCCGGTGTCCTTGGCGACGATCCGACCGGTCGCGTCGGTGACGAGTTCGTTGCGGCCCAGCACGATCGACGTGACCCTGTCCGTTCCCTTGATCTCGATGGGCGAGGTCCGGAACTGGAACACGATCCGCCGCCGCGCGCCGCGCGGCGCGCGGTCGGCATAGCCGCGCAGCACCTTGATGTTCTGCCGGACCGTCTTTCCGGCGGCTTCCAGATCCTCGTCGGAGATGTCGGCGAAATCGGCAGGGTCGACGATCACGTCGACGTCGGCCATCGCTTCGAGATCGCCGAGTTCACGCAGTTCCAGCGTGGTGAACGTGGCCTGTAGCGGTCCCCGCCTGCCGATCACGACGACTTCCTCGACGCCGCGGGCATGCAGCGCGTCCAGCGCGTGGTCGGCGATATCCGTCACGCCCAGCAGCGCCGGATCCGACACCAGGATGCGGGCGACGTCGAGCGCCACGTTGCCGTTGCCGACGACGACCGCCCGGCCCGCCGACAGATCCGGCGTCAGCTGCCCGAAATGCGGGTGCGCGTTGTACCACCCGACGAAGTCGACGGCCGCGAGGCTGCCGGGAAGCTGCTCCCCGGGAATCCCGAGCGGACGATCTGCCTGCGTCCCGATCGCATAGATCACCGCGTCGTAGCGTTCGGCCAGGTCAGCGGGCTCCACATGCTCTCCCACGGCGACGTTGCCGAAGAATCGGAACCGCGGATCGTCGGCCGTCTTCTCGAACTGCGCGCTGATCGACTTGATCTTGGGATGGTCGGGTGCGACGCCCGAACGCACCAGACCCCAGGGCGTCGGCAACATCTCCAACATGTCGACTCGGACATCTCTGCCGGTGCCGGGATCGTCGGCCGACTTCAACAGGGACGCCGCGGCGAAAAACCCGGACGGGCCTGAACCGACGATCGCCACGTAATACGGGCGCAAAGGGGGCATATGACTGCCTTCTGTCGCTGCCCGGCCGGACGCAGGGGGCTGTCGCGATACGGCCGAGCGGGTTACAGACCCGATGCTAAACAAGCAGTCCGCCATCCGCCGCCGGGTATGGCGAATGGGCAGGGGTGAGTAACCTGACAGCCGTGGATCCCGACCGCCAAGCCGACATCGCCGCCCTCGACACCACCCTCACCACGGTGGAGAGGGTCCTCGACGTCGACGGGCTCCGTAGCCGTATCGAGAAGCTGGAGCACGAAGCCTCCGACCCGAACCTCTGGAACGACCAGGCGCGCGCTCAGAAGGTCACCAGCGAGCTCTCCCACACCCAGGGTGAGCTGCGCCGCGTCGAGGAGCTGCGCAGCCGCCTGGACGATCTGCCGGTGCTCTACGAACTCGCGGCCGAAGAGGGCGCCGACGAGCTGGCCGAGGCGGACGCCGAACTGAAGAAGCTGCACGACGACATCGAGGCGATGGAAGTCCGCACCCTGCTCTCCGGTGAGTACGACGAGCGCGAGGCGGTCGTCACCATCCGTTCGGGTGCCGGCGGCGTCGACGCCGCGGACTGGGCCGAGATGCTGATGCGGATGTACATGCGCTGGGCCGAACAGCACAAGTACGGCGTCGAGGTGTTCGACACGTCCTACGCCGAAGAGGCCGGAATCAAGAGCGCCACGTTCGCTGTGCACGCCCCATTCGCCTACGGAACGCTGTCCGTCGAACAGGGCACCCACCGGCTGGTGCGGATCAGCCCGTTCGACAACCAGAGCCGCCGCCAGACGTCCTTCGCCGACGTCGAGGTCCTGCCCGTCGTCGAGACGACCGACCACATCGACATCCCCGAGGGCGACCTGCGTGTCGACGTGTACCGGTCCAGCGGACCGGGTGGTCAGTCGGTGAACACCACCGATTCCGCCGTCCGGCTCACCCACATCCCCACCGGTATCGTGGTGACCTGCCAGAACGAGAAGTCGCAACTGCAGAACAAGGTTTCGGCGATGCGCGTGCTCCAGGCGAAGCTGCTGGAACGTAAGCGGCAGGAAGAGCGGGCCGAGCTGGACGCGCTGAAGGGGGACGGCGGCAGCTCATGGGGCAACCAGATGCGTTCCTACGTGCTGCATCCCTACCAGATGGTGAAGGATCTGCGCACCGAGTACGAGGTCGGCAACCCGGCCGCGGTCCTGGACGGCGACATCGACGGTTTCCTCGAGGCCGGCATCCGGTGGCGCAACAGACGCGATGACGACTAGCACCGTACTGGCGTTCCCGCTGGCCGAGCGGTGGGTGAGCTTCTGGCACGGCAGCATCGGCGAGTGGATCCTCACCCGCGGGGTGCGGATCGCGCTGCTGGTGGTGGGCAGCCTGCTGGCGGCCCGCTTCATCAGCTGGGCCTCGCAGCGTGTCGTCCGCCGCATCGACGCCGAATTCCAGGAGAGCGACGACCTGGTGCGCCCGGAGAGCGCCAAACACCGCCAGGCGGTGGCGTCGGTGGTCTCGTGGGTGTCGATCGCGGTCTTGTTCGTCGTGGTGGCCGTCGAGATCACCGACATCCTGTCGATCCCGGTCGGCTCGCTGGTCGCACCCGCGGCGGTCCTGGGCGCGGCGCTGGGTTTCGGTGCGCAGCGCATCGTGCAGGACCTGCTGAGCGGGTTCTTCATCATCACCGAGAAGCAGTACGGATTCGGTGACCTGGTCGAGCTGACGCTGGGTTCTTCCAACGAGGCCATGGGCACCGTCGAAGACGTCACCCTGCGTGTGACCAAACTGCGAACCGCCGAGGGGGAGATGTACACCATCCCCAACGGCCAGATCATGAAGTCGCTGAACCTGTCCAAGGACTGGGCCCGCGCCGTCGTCGACATCCCGGTCCCGGCCAGCGCCGATCTCAACCAGGTCAACGACGTCCTGCACGACGTCGCCGACCGGGCCAAGGACGACACCCTGCTCAGCCGGCTGCTGCTCGATGCGCCGCAGCTGATGGGCGTCGAGAGCATCGAGGTCGACACCGTCAACCTGCGCATGGTGGCGCGCACGCTGCCCGGGAAGCAGTTCGAGGTCGGCAGACGCCTGCGGGTGCTCGTCGTGCGGGCGCTGGCCCGCGCCGGGATCGTCACCCCCAGCGATCCCCGCCCGATGGTGGGTGCGATCGTCCACCCGGCCACAACCAGCGGTGCCGAGCAGCCCCAGGGGCCGTCCGGCACGGGGCCGCGCCCGTGAAACCGCTGGTGAAGGTCAGGATCAAGAGTAAGGACGACAAGCGCTGGCCCGGCTACATCTTCTGGGGCCGGATGCGCACATCGACCGCCGCGCTGATCGTCGTGTTCTTCGCGCTGTTCTGGGTGTACGAGACGTTCCAGCCGGCACCCCAACCCGAGCCGCCCGCCACCCAGATGGTCCCACCGGGGTTCGTGCCCGACCCCGACTACACCTGGGTGCCGCGCACCCAGGTACAGCAGCGAACCACCACCACGACGACCACGACGGAGACCACCGAGACGACCACCGAGACGACGGAACCCACCGACACCACCACCGAGGTTCCGTCGCCGCTGACGCCGACGACCACGCCGTCGCCGGGCACCGTCATCGACCCGGACGGCAGCGGACCGCTGCCGCCTCAGACCGTCACGACGCCGCCGGCTTTGACGCCGACCGTCCCCGGCGGAGCTCCCACGTCGCCGACCACGCCGGTGTCGCCGCGTTAGCGGCGGCCGGGCGCCTGCCGCACACCGCTACACTGGCGTGCCGTGATGATCACCCTCGACCACGTGACCAAGCAGTACAAGTCCTCGGCGCGTCCCGCCCTGGACGACGTGTCGCTCAAGATCGACAAGGGTGAGTTCGTCTTCCTGATCGGTCCGTCCGGATCGGGCAAATCCACCTTCATGCGTTTGTTGCTCGCGGAGGACACCCCGTCGAAGGGCGACATCCGCGTGTCGAAGTTCCACGTCAACAAGTTGTCCGGGCGGCACGTCCCCAGCCTGCGCCAGGTGATGGGCTGCGTGTTCCAGGACTTCCGCCTGCTGCAGCAGAAGACGGTGTTCGAGAACGTCGCCTTCGCGCTGGAGGTGATCGGCAAGCGCGGCGAGGTGATCAACCGTGTGGTGCCCGACGTGCTGGAGATGGTGGGGTTGTCCGGGAAGGCGAGCCGTCTGCCCGCCGAGCTGTCGGGCGGGGAGCAGCAGCGCGTCGCCATCGCGCGGGCGTTCGTGAACCGGCCGCTGGTTCTGCTGGCCGACGAACCCACCGGCAACCTCGACCCCGATACCAGCAAGGACATCATGGACCTGCTCGAACGTATCAATCGCACCGGCACGACGGTGCTGATGGCCACCCACGACCATCACATCGTGGACTCGATGCGCCAGCGGGTCGTCGAACTCGAACTCGGCCGCCTGATCCGTGACGAACAGCGCGGCGTCTACGGAATGGATCGCTAAGTGCGCTTCGGCTTTCTGATCAACGAAGTCCTGACCGGGCTTCGCCGCAACGTCACCATGACGGTGGCCATGATCCTCACGACCGCCATCTCCATCGGCCTGTTCGGCGGAGGTCTGCTCGTGGTGCGCCTGGCAGACAATTCCCGCGACATCTACCTCGACCGGGTGGAAAGCCAGGTCTTCCTGACCGACGAGGTATCGGCCAACGACCCGACGTGTGACGTCGACCCGTGCAAGGCGCTGCGCTCGCAGATCGAGAGCCGCGACGACGTGCGGTCGGTGCGGTTCCTCAACCGCGACCAGGCCTACGATGACGCGATCAAGAAGTTCCCGCAGTACAAGGACGTGGCCGGTAAGGATGCGTTCCCGGCGTCGTTCATCGTCAAACTGGACAACCCCGAACAGCACAGCGATTTCGACCAGGCGATGGTCGGGCAGCCCGGGGTGCTCAACGTGCTCAACCAGAAGGATCTGATAGACCGGCTGTTCGCCGTCCTCGACGGGCTCAGTAAGGCGGCGTTCGCCGTCGCGCTGGTCCAGGCGATCGGTGCGGTGCTGCTGATCGCCAACATGGTCCAAGTCGCCGCGTACACCCGTCGTACCGAGATCGGCATCATGCGGCTGGTCGGGGCCAGCCGCTGGTACACCCAGCTGCCGTTCCTGGTGGAGGCGATGCTTGCCGCATTCATCGGCGTGGTCATCGCGATCGCCGGGCTGATAGTGGTGAGAGCGGCGTTCCTGGAGAATGCGCTCAACCAGTTCTACGAGGCCAACCTGATCGCGCGGATCGACTACGCCGACATCCTCTACATCTCGCCGATCCTGCTGTTCGTCGGTGTCGCGATGGCCGGGCTCACCGCGTACGTGACGTTGCGGTTGTACGTCCGCAGGTAGCCATGGCCAAATCCAGCTCCGGCAAGGCCGGCACGAAACAGATCATCGCCACGAACCGCAGGGCGCGGCACAACTACGCCATCATCGACACCTACGAGGCCGGTATCGCGCTGGTCGGTACCGAGGTCAAGAGCCTGCGCGACGGCCACGCGTCGTTGGCCGACGCGTTCGCGACCGTCGACGACGGCGAGGTGTGGCTGCGCAACGTGCACATCCCGGAGTATCACCACGGCTCCTGGACCAACCATGCGCCGCGGCGCAACCGCAAACTGTTGCTGCACCGCCGGCAGATCGACAACCTGGTCGGCAAGATCCGCGACGGCAACCTGACGCTCGTCCCGTTGTCGATGTATTTCTCCGAGGGGCGGGTCAAGGTCGAGTTGGCCCTAGCCCGCGGTAAACAGGCCCACGACAAACGGCAGGACATCGCCAAACGTGACTCCCAACGGGAAATCATCCGTGAACTCGGGCGGCGCGCCAAGGGTATGAGCTGACCGGCGTTCTGCTGGCGCTGGCCTCCGCTGTGGGGTACGGCGTCAGCGACTTCGTGGGCGGTATCGCCTCGCGGCGGGTCGCGGCGCTGCGGGTGGTGCTCGTCTCCTACCCGATCGGGGTGGTGCTGCTGACGGCCGTCGCCGTGATCGTCGGCGGTGAGGTGTCCGCCGACGCCATCGTGTGGGGCGGACTGTCGGGAATCTTCCAGGGTCTCGGCGTGTGGTGGCTGTACGCGGCGCTGGGAGCCGGGCCGATCTCGGTGGTGTCTCCGCTGGCCGCGGTGCTCGTCGCGGGGATTCCGGTGGCGGTGGGGGTGCTGCTGGGCGAACGTCCCGGACCCGTCGCCGTGGTGGGGGTGGTGCTGGCCCTGGTTGCGGTGGTGCTGGTCAGTCGTGAAGTGGCCGACAAGGATGTGACGCCGCACCGGTTCACCGCGACCGTCGCCTGGCTGACCTTCGGATGTGGGGTGGCGTTCGGGCTGAACTTTGTGGTGCTGCACCGGGCGCCGGTGGACGCCGGGATGTGGCCACTGGTGTTCGCGCGGATCGCGGCGACCGTGCTGGTCGTGGTTGTCGCGGCGGTCAGCGGAAATCTGCGGATCCCTACCGGTACCCCGCTGCGGCTGGCGGTGCTCGCCGCGCTGATCGACACCGTCACCAACATGGCGGTGCTGCTGGCGCTGCAGTCGTCGATGCTGTCGCTGGCCGGTGTCCTGATCTCGCTCTATCCGGCCGCGACGGTGCTGTTGGCGATAACGGTGCTGCGCGAACGGGTCCACGTGTGGCAGGTGGTGGGCATGGTGCTGGCGTTGGCCGCCGTGGCCATGATCGCCGCGGGCTGAGCCCTTCCTGGGACTCGCCGTCGTTTCGAGCACACCTACGCGAGATGGAGCGGTACGGTCGGGCCGTGAACAGCCCGGCCCGTCCCGTCACGACCCTGGACAAATCCGACGTTCTGGAGGGTTTGTTCGCCGCCTGGGACGATATCGACACCCTGGTGGGTGACCTGGACGCCGAGCAGTGGGGTGCCCCGACTCCGCTGCCCGGATGGTCCGTCCGCGACGTCGTCGCGCACGTCATCGGGGTCGAATCGATGCTGAGCGGTGTCGCGACCCCGCACGCCGACATCGACATCTCCACGCTCAAACACGTGCGCAACGACATCGGTGTCCTCAACGAACGCTGGGTGCGGCGGCTGCGCATCATCGACGTCGACGAGCTGGTCGCCCTGCTGCGGGACACCATCGCGCGGCGCCGGGCAGCGTTGTCCGAGATGGCCGACGAGCGGTGGAACGAGATCACCGTGACGCCCGCCGGACCCGACACCTACGGGCGGTTCATGCGGGTGCGCCTGTTCGACTGCTGGATGCACGCCCAGGACATTCGCGATGCCCTCAGCCTGGAACCGGGCCGGGGTTATCTGGCGGGACCGGCGACCCGGCTGACCGTCGACGAGATCACCGCCGCGATGGGCCGCGTGGTGGGCAAGCTCGGCCAGGCACCCGAGGGCGCGCGGGTGGCGATCGAACTCACCGGAGGTGTGCACGGCACCATCAACGTCGCCGTCGACGGCCGTGCCCGCGTGGTGGACGATTTCGGCGACGCCGGTCCCACCGCGACGATCCGGATGGACGGTCTGCTGTTCACGCGGCTGATCGGCGGGCGGGTGGCACTGCCCGCCGATGCGCTCGACGTGGTCTACGGCGGGGACGAGGTGGTCGGCCGACGCGTCGTCGAGCACCTCAATTACGTGATCTGATCGGGGCGCGGGATAAATCCGTTGCATTCGACCGTTGTGTCTGGCGTAGCATGGACAGTCCTGCCGGCGGTCGGCAGGAGATCGCGAAGCAGTACAGGCAAGGGGCTGAAAGGTTTCGACTTCGCGCATCGAATCAAGGGAAGCGTGCCGGTGCAGGCAATTGACCACCGTAAGCGTCGTTGCAACCAATTAAGCGCCGATTCCAATCAGCGCGACTACGCCCTCGCTGCCTAAGCGACGGCTGGTCTGTCAGACCGGGAGAGCCCTCGGCCCGGACCCTGGCATCAGCTAGAGGGATCCACCGGTGAGTTCGGTCGCGGGACTCACCGGAACACCAAACAGCGACTGGGATCGTCATCTCGGCTTGTTCGTGTGACCGGGAGATCCGAGTAGAGGCATAGCGAACTGCGCACGGAGAAGTCTCGAGGACATGCCGTAGGACCCGGGTTCAATTCCCGGCAGCTCCACTTTTGAAGTACAGACAACTTCATATCTGAGACCTCCTTGCCGACGAGCAAAAGTGTCATACCCGTGGAGTACCACTGGATGCACGGTCGGCGAGGAGGTTTCTTCATGCGGATAGT
Source organism: Actinomycetota bacterium (assembly GCA_018268465.1). GTDB lineage: Bacteria > Actinomycetota > Actinomycetes > Mycobacteriales > Mycobacteriaceae > Mycobacterium. The sequence continues at coordinate 14,794 of JAFDWN010000032.1, read as the reverse complement.
TGTGGTGCAGAGAGGCGCACATGCGCACGAAGTGCTCCGCGCTCCCGACGGCGTGGCGTCGCTCCCGTGGTCGTCGGTTGTGCAGACGCTCGACCGCCACGACGTCCCGGACGGCCTTCCGTTCATCGTCGATGACGACGGCTCGCTGACCACCTGCGAGCGGCTCAACACCTACCTGCTCACCGCGTGGCGTCAACGCGCCTACGACCTCGACAGCCTGCGGAGCTTCCACACCTACCACCTCGCCCGGCTGCTGCGGTTTGTCCGCCAGCGCCGCGGCGGGGATTTGGTGGACCTCACCGCCACCACGACAGAGGATCTGACCGCTTATCGCGATGCCCGCCAGCAGGAAGTCCAAGACACCACGCTGGCCACCGAGTTCGGCTGCTTCTCCTCCTTCTTCTATTTCGCGACCCAGGTTGGCTGGATGGAGAAAGACCCGATCCCGCGCTGGGGCCGCAACAACCGCAACACCCTCATTTCCCGGACACGGCATCAACGTCGAGCGCGCTTCCTTACGGCGGCGCAGACCAAGCACTTCCTCGAAGTTGGCGTGCGTGGTGACGGCTGCGAGCCGGCGAGCGCACCTGGGTACCCCGAGCGGGACTACGCGTACGGGCTGTTGCTCGCAACGACTGGCCTGCGACGTGAGGAGTGCGCGCTTCTCGTCGACGCCGAGGTGCCGGTCCCGGAGACGATGGGATCGGAGTCCATTCACGTCTTCGACCGACTCGGCAAGAAGCAGGTGGTCCGATCTGTTTACATCACCTCCCAGGTAGCCCACGCCGCCGACCTCTACCGCCGGACGGAACGGCACCGCGTCGTACAGGCGGCACAGCACAGCCTTCGCGCCAAGGTCCGTGACGGTTCACTGCTGGTGATCGATGATCTGATCGAGCGGCGGGGAAAGCTCTACATCGCCGTCGGATCCCAGCGCATTCCGTTGGTTCGGTTCAGCAACAAGGATCGTGCCCAAGCGGTTCGGGTTCTTGACGACGGCACCATCGATCCACTCGCGTTGTTCGTGTCCCGTAATGGACTTGCGCCCGGTCTCGAACGCTGGAACCAACTATTCGCCGACGCTCGCGAACGAGTCCGCCGCTCCGGCCACAGGGATCAACCACCCCGCCACGTCCATGTCACACCGCACACGATGCGGCATTCCTACGCGGTCCGGATGCTCGCAGCTCTGATGAAGGAAGGACGGCAGCGCACCGGGGACAACTATCTGTTGCTGGCGAACCCGGTGCTGACCGTGAAGGAACTCCTCGGTCACGCCAGTGTCCAGACCACGATGCACTACCTCCACGCCGCGCAGACATGGACGGAAGACGTTCCGGTTGCACTCGCAACTGCCGCAGCGGGCATCGTCGGGCACACCCATGCCGACCCCGGTATCGACCCGGAGACCATCGAGGACGACTGGGATGAGTTCGACGCCGACCCAATCGGAGTTGGGATCTGATGAGGGGCTCGTACTCGACGCCAGACATTCCCGAGAAGTCCGCAACACCTATTACCCCCACCGATGACCAGTTCACTTTTGAATGGTCTCTCTACGGCGACAAGAAATCTCAGACCATCAGGCCTGCCTCGTTCGAGACGCCGGTTATCGCAGCCGAGTTGGCAGCGACGTGGGTCCAGGTGCTCACGGAGTTCGGCCGGTACGAGGTCGCACTGACCACCGGACTCCTGGATCTGCTGCGGTCGATGGGAGTGTTGCCGCTGACCCACGATCAGAAGGGCAAATTCGCGCTGCGCGATCTGCGCCGAGCACACCTGGACCTGTGGGAACTCAACATGCTCGCCCGACATCGAGAGGCGAAGTCGGACACTGCCTACCGCATGGTTGTCCATGTCTTTGCTCTCCTCCGACGGCACGAAGATGACCATCCCGGGACGCTGCATGCGGACGTCGTCGACCGGTTGGCCCGACAGCCCCGCCTGTGGCATCACCGCAACGAAGGTATGCCGGCGTTGAGCGAGGAGGAGATCCGTGCATGGCGACGGTGGGCCTACCAGAAAGTGAAAAGTGCCCTATCTCAACCGGATCGGGGTATCAGCGACATCGACGTCCAGATTGCCACGCACGTGCTGCTCAGCCTCGCCACTGGTGAACCGCCCGAGGTGCTCCGCACCCTGACCGTTCATGACATCGAAGCCACCACCGCCCCCGTAACGGACGACTCATTGCTCGGTTTGTCGCCGACCGACAGACTCGGCAGTTTCGCCGAAAACGACCTCATTGAACTACTCCGAGTTCGATACACCAAGAACCGTGCACACGAGACCTACGACGAGGTATACGCCCGTCGCGACACCGCGCCGTTCACCGCGATTCGTTGGGCGTTGATGCTCAACGCCGCTGCTCGAGTCGACTCCGGCAATCCGTTTCTCATCCTCATGAAGGACGAACGCGGCAGCACCAAGCAACCACCTTGGCGGCGCGAGCCGTACCTACTGTCTGCAGTTGCGGCTCGGAACGGCCTGCCGCTATCGGGACCGAACCATTGGGGGCGCCTGCGAAAGGTTGCCACCACCCGCGAGGTGCTCGCCGACCCCAGGGCTTACCTGTCGAACGGGCGCCGCCACTCGGCGAAGATCTTCTTCGGCCACTACACCAACAGCACTGTTCTCCGTGCAGAAGCCGGCCGCATTCTCATCAACAGCGTCAACGACATGTTCGACGGCGCCATCAACGGTCCGACCGTCGTGACCCCGGACGCGGAGCAAGCCATGCGAGCCGGAGCCGATGCACCCGGTATCGACCCGGACACTGCCAGAGCCTTGGTGGCGGGCCAGCTCGACGGACCGCACGCCGGATGCCGCGACCCTCTCGACAGCCCCTACGAGAAGAAAGGCACCGTCTGCACCAAGTCGATCACCGGCACCTGCTTCGCGTGCCCCAACGCGCTCATTACGCTGCACCACCTGCCGGCCGCCCTCGCGATCCAGGACATGACACATCCCGATTGCGCCGCCGACCCACGAACCTGGCAGACGCATTGGAAACCGATCTACGACACCATCACCGAGGTGGTCCTGCCGGCCTTCAGCCCTGACCAGATCCAGCGAGCCCGCCAGCACGTGAACCTGACACCGATCGACGCAGGCGTTCTCAACGACATGCGCGGCGTCCCGGAAGCACCGGCATCGTGACGGCCGGAACGTCCCCGCGAGAATTCCCAGCATTGTGGAGGAACCCCTTCACCGCGGAGATGCGCGTCTGGCCCCACCTTGCCGGCTGCCCGCAGTACGGCGACGACCCATGGGATCTCGCCCTTGTGGTCAACCGGGTCAACATGGGAGAGCGCTACATTCACTTCGCCAGCGCTCCGGGTTTGCACCGCATGACCGTCAAGAACATCCTCATGACGGTCGCAGCCCCCGACCGCGAAGTCGTCGTAGAGGCGGGCGTCGTCCGCCGCGGCGACGGAACACCACCAGCAGGGCTATACGACTGCTTCCGCAAGCTCGTCGTCATCGCCAAGTGGTCCGAGAACAACGGAATCGCCCGCTTCGCCGACTGGACGCAAGCCGACGCCGATCGGTTCCTCGATGACCTCCGCACCGGCCAGCACCGCGCGGGCGGCGTCGGACTCACCGCGACGAGTATTCGTGGTTACGTCATCACCTTGCGGTTGCTGCGAGAGTGCCAGACAGTTCTGCCCGATGCACTTTCCTTCTTCCCCTGGGCTGGCCGCAGCGCTTCCAGCGTCAGCGGTGAAGTCACGCACACCGAGAACACCACGCCGCCCCTCCCGTGGGAGACCTGGGCGCCGCTCACCACCGCATCATGGGTCATCGTCGACCGATTCAGCGATGACATCATCGCGGCGGCAGAGACTCGAGCTGCGCTTCCGAAGGAGCCACGAGGACCAGCTGGAGCCAACGCGTACAACGCCTTGCTCGACTGGACCGAGCAGCGCGGTCTGTTACCCCTTCATACCGGGTTCGGCCGCACTAAACACCAACGAGGAGAGCCGAATACGACACTGCTAGAAAAACTCCTCGGCATCAACGCCAACGTCCTCAACCGGGCGAGCCACCAGTACATGCCGGACGCCACGGCACTCATCGCAACCGCTGCGGCCGACCCGCAGCGGGCGACGTTCGGAGGACTGCACGTGCCGACTGCCGTCGTCTCCCACCCGGACGGGACAAGCAGCACGTGGGTGGAGGAGTTAGGCCTGGGCGAAACGGAATATCTCGAAAGCGTGCTCCGCGCAGCGTGCTACGTTCTGATTGCCAGCCTTACCGGCATGCGCGACAGCGAGATCCAGGAACTGACACGCGACAGCCACACCACCAAGGACGGTCTCGCCGCCCTCAAGAGCATCCAGCACAAGGGCAGTAACAATCCTGACGGCGAGCGCCGAACATGGTGGGCACCCCGACCTGTCATCAGGACGATCGAAGTTCTGGGCAACCTGGCCAGACACGACACGTACTTGTTCGCCCGCAGCAGTCGCAACGTCGGCTCCTACATTCCCAGCCGCGACATCGCCAGGCTCATCGCATTCGTCAACGATGACCCCGCACAACGGCCCGGGCGTGGACGCGGACTTGGACTGGAACACGTCGCGATCCCGAAAGGCCAAGCCATCAACGCAACCTCCCTCCGACGTGCGTTCAGCGTCTTCGCCACCACCCGCCCAGGAGCCGAACTCGGACTGGGAATCCAACTGGGACACAGCGCTTGGCGAATGACCACCGGGTACATGAGCGACGGACAACAACGCGCCGTGCGCCTCATGGACGACGAACGTAAACGCGTCCTGCACCGCGACGCTGCCGCGCTGCTGCAGGACGACAGCCCTGTGGCCGGGCCGGCAGCTCACCATGTCACCGGGTTCCGCGCACAGATCATCGCTAACCCTGACCGCGCCGATCGGCTCACCGTGACGCTCACGGAGCGACTTCATCTGGGGCTCACCAACGACTGCATGTGGAACCCGGCAACCAGTAGCTGCGGCGGAGACCGCCCGAAACTCGGCGACCACGTGTGCGTCGGCGTCGACTGCACCAACGCCCTACTGCGGCCAGCACATGTCGGCGTGATCGCGAGCTCCATCGACCGCATCGACACCTACCTCGATCAACACCGCGGCCACCCAGCGCTCGTCGAACAGATGCGTCGAGACCGCGCAAACCTAGCCCGCATCCGCCGCGAACTCACCACCGCCGCCGAAGACTCTGACGAGCTGTACGAGAACCTCGACCAAGGGGACGAGTATGCCTAGCCCAACCCGGAAGCGTGTCAGCGACGCCGTCATGCAAGCCATCGCCGATGCCATCACCGCCATCGAGAACAGCGCCGAGCTGCCGCGCACCAAGCGGCAGATCGAAGCACTCACCAGAAGAAGCCACGATGCCGTCGCCCGAGCCTTCGTACAAGACCGGACCGAGAACAGCTCGTACCGACTCAACAGCCGTTTCGAGCAGCTCACCGCGAACCTGACGAGAGGCGACAGCCTGAACGCGGCCGCTGCTCGCAACGACCGGCAGACCATAGCCGAACTGCGCCAGAAGAACCGCGACTTACACAACCAGCTCGACCGCTTCGCCATCGCACTGTTCGCGCGGCACCTCGACGCCGACATCGAGCGGCCCGAAATCGAAGTCGTTACGCGGATCCGGCGGGGACGGCAAAGGGAGTGACCTCGCGAGCTGGAGGACGACGGATGATCCGTACGGCGATGTTGTGAATCATGTTCGGCGTGGCCCGGCGCTGTCGGTCTCGCGGCTTACCATCCCGCCATGTTGAAGAAGTTCGGGGACAGGCATGCCACAGCGCTCACCGTCGGCGGAGTGCTGCTGCTCGCGGTGGTGCTCGCGGCGTGGGTGATCACCGCAGTGAGGACTGATGCCGAGTGGACCGACGCGATGTCGGGCCTGATCGCCTTCGGGGCGCTGTGTGTCGCGGCCGCAGCGTGGCGCGAGGCTCGGAGATCGGCCGACGCTGACCACCGCAGCGCGGGCATCGCCGAAGCCCAAGAGGAGCGGTTGCGATACGGATGGAGCGTCAACCTGCACCCGAACGGGCACCACTACGAGCTGCGGAACACCGGCACCGCAGCGGCACAGGCCGTCGAGCTCAGCGGTGACTTCATGCGCATCGGGTTTCGGTCGAGCGACGGAGACGGTCCGGTGAACATCGCCTCGGGCGAGGCTCGCGCGTTCCAAGCCCTCACCAGCTTCAGCGACGGTGGTGTGGAGATGGTCATCGAGTGGCTACCTGAGGGGGAGACGGAGCGGCGGACGTGGCGCGAGACGGTGCCGTCGATGCCGAGCCGCTTCGAGGGTCACGTGCAGGAGCGACGCGACGATCGGATCCGTGAAGAGCAGCAGCGACGCGACGACACGCGGGAGTGGCGAGAACTGATCCTGCGACTCGGCGATGCCTACGCCGACTGGAAGATAGACCGCGACGACCCGAAGAAGAAGCTGCGGGTGCAGCTCCTGACCGCCGCTCTTCCGCCGTCGATCGCACGCGAGATCGGTTACGATGTCGATGTCGATGTCGATGTCGATGTCGATGTCGCGCGAGACGTGTGGGGCGATGGTGAGTACCCGTTCGAGTTCCACGTCGCCGAGGAGGACCGGGCGTTCATCGAGCCTGTGCGGGCTGAGATCGAACTTATGTGGAACATGCGGCAACTCGCCGGCTATCGCGTCTACGGACCGATCGAAGCCGAAGGGCCGAGCACCGAGCCGCGCATCTGGTGGGCCGTAAAAGGTTACGTCTCGCGGGTTCGAGAGAGGGAGTCCGGGGAGCGCCAGCTGCGGCGGTCCCGCGCGGATCAGGAGCACCACGACTGGGCGATGCAGCAGTTGCAGCGGTTCGAGACGCAGCGTCGCACCGTTTAGCGTTACACCTGTACTCCAGGGAACGTAGTGCGTGATGAGATATTCGACCGCTGCAATCGTCGTGGCTCTGATGCGGAACCCGCCGAAGACGTTGAAGGCGGCGCTACTCGTCCGCCGATGTCGTGTCGTCGGGTTCGGGTTCGTCCGCGACGAGGGGCGGATCACCGACCGGCTCAGCTGACTCCCACAACTCCGCGACGTGGTTGCGGGCGAAGTCGGCGACCGGTCCAGTGAGCGGAACCAACGTGGTGGGTTTGCGTCCGACCCCGTTGAATGAGCAGCCGAGCTGGTACACCGCTGTCTCACCCACGATGTACCGGTCGTGCAGAAGCCGTGGATCGGCCACGCGCACTTCAACTTCCACGTCCGGGAGCGCCTGGTACATCTGCCATGGGATCAGTGCGTTCGCGCCGTTGGGGCGGCGCAGGACGACGCGGGTGGTGCCGGTGAACTTCGCGATCTCGAGGAACTGCTCCGGCTTCAGGTATGGATCGACGATGACGCACGCGCCGGCATCAGCGATGGTCGCCACAAGCGCGCCCCACGCGAGTGGATCGTCGCCGTCGAGCACCGTGATCTCCGAGGCGGTGGTCAGGTCGGCATCGTTGCGCAGAAGCGCACGGCCGAGACCGGAGAGGACCAGGCCGGCTCCCGTGGCCGAGGGCTCGATCCATCGGAGCCGCTGCGCCTGTTCGATCAAGGTCTCGTCCGGCTCGCGCTCCTCGATCACCCGCTCGGCGGGAAACAGTGTCGCGAAGTCGATCCGCGGTTGCGACGCGCGCAGGTGCTCCATGAATGGCTGCATCGACTTCGCCAAGTCCTGGTTCAGCGATTGCATCATCTTCTTCACTGCGGGGGACTCCGAGAGGTTCGGTATCCCGCCCAGCGCTGCGGCAGCGCTCGGTGACTTGATGCGCCGGATCGTCACCTTCCCGGGGACCAGATCAGGCCGCAGTACCCACTCCGTGACCTCCTCGGGCGTCGGCGAGTACCCTCCGCTGTTGGCGGCGTAGATGTAGGTGAGAAGGCGACGTTGAGTCTCATTCAGGATCTCCATGGCCGGTTACCGCTCCTCACTCAAGCGCGCTCCGTCGAGCCGCCGGCAGGCCATCACCATTGCTGCAGGTTAGCCGTGAGGATTGCGGGACATGCACCCGGTTCCCGCTGGGGCGCAGCAATCCCAGCTGGGATCGGTTGAACCTGCGGCCGCGCACGTTGGAGGCGCGGACGCCGAGCTGTCTTTGTCTCACTGGCACCACCCGACACACCTGCACCAGGAAGGCCCATTGCCGGTATCCGTCGGTGGCGGGCCATAGAGTGACGTCCAGGTAGGAAACCGCAGGTGAGGAGACCCCGATGGCGGATCGTTCAGGGATCGAGTGGACAGAGGCCACATGGAACCCCGTCACCGGTTGTGACCGCATCTCCGCTGGCTGCGACCACTGCTACGCGATGACCCTGGCCAAGAGGCTCAAGGCGATGGGCTCGGCGAAGTACCAGGCGGATGGCGACCCCCGCACCTCTGGGCCCGGCTTTGGCGTCACTGTGCACCCGCAGGCCTTGGGTGAGCCGCTGCGGTGGAAGAACTCCCGGGTGGTGTTCGTGAACTCGATGTCCGACCTCTTCCACGCGAAGGTGCCGATCAGCTTCATCCGTGACGTATTCGATGTCTGTCGCGACACCCCGCACCACACCTATCAGGTGCTGACCAAGCGCAGCCTGCGTTTGCGCCGCGTCGCCGACAAGCTGGACTGGCCGTCGAACCTCTGGATGGGGGTCTCGGTGGAGAACGCCGATGTTCTCAGCCGCGTCGACCACCTTCGTGAGGTGCCGGCGGCGGTGCGGTTCCTGTCCTGCGAGCCGCTGATCGGACCGCTCGACGGCATCGACCTCACGGGCATCGGCTGGGTGATCGCCGGCGGAGAGTCCGGTCCCCGGTACCGGCCGATGGAGCTGTCCTGGGCGCGCGGGATCCGCGACGCCTGCCGCGACGAGGGTGTGCCATTCTTCTTCAAGCTTCTCTGCACCAACGAGTCTGAGCAGTCGGTGGTCGCGGCATGAGTACTAACTCGAGTATTGAGTGGACCGAGGTCACATGGAATCCGACGACAGGGTGCGATCGGATCTCGCCGGGGTGTGAGAACTGCTATGCCTTGACGCTCGCGAAGCGGCTCAAGGCTATGGGGTCACCCAAGTATCAGGTCGATGGCGATCCTAGAACGAGTGGCCCGGGTTTCGGCGTGACGGTGCATACGTCTGTGATGGATGAACCGTTGAGTTGGCGGATACCACGAAAGGTGTTTGTTAACAGCATGTCTGATATTGGGCACGCCCGTGTCAGCAGCGCCGCTGTGGCCCGTATATGGGCGGTTATGGCGCTCACGGGCCGGCATCAGTATCAGCTACTGACCAAGCGCCCCAAGCGGCTGGCGACGATGCTGCTGGACCCCGAGTTCGCCGCCCTCGTAGCGAGTGAGGCTACCAACATCATCGGCGCAACGCCGACGATGCTTCGGAGGCAGCTTGACTTGGGAGGAGAGTGCCTGGCTGGTGGTTCCGGGCTCGGCGGTAACTGGACCATAACCCCGACAGCTGGCGGCAATCTCTGGTCGCCGCCGTGGCCTCTGCCGAATGTTTGGATCGGAACGTCCATCGAACTGGACGAATACTGCTGGCGGGCAGATGTTTTGCGAACGGTGCCAGCTGCAGTTCGATTCTTGTCGTGCGAGCCGCTTCTAGGGCCATTACCTAGCCTCGATCTGACCGGGATCGACTGGTTGATCATCGGTGGTGAGAGTGGGCACGGGTTCCGGCCGCTCGTTTTGGACTGGGTCCGTGATCTACGGGATCGTCGCGGTTCGACGGCTCTGTTCTTCAAACAAGTCGGTGGTGTCCGCCCGAAAGCGGGGGGTCGGCTCCTCGACGGCCGGACGTGGGATGAATATCCATGCGCGACTGCCGAAGCTCGCTATGGGTAGCACTATCGGTGTGTCAGCGTGGCGTCGGAATGCCCAGATCGAAGGACCCGGTGGACGGGGTGAATGCGCGTTCAGCTTGATTTCTCTTGGCGCGCAAGAACGTAAGGGTGAGTTCTATCCCTTCTACCTCACCCCTCCAGTCTTCAATGATGGCGCGTTGGCGTCGGGCCAGCAGATCGGCCTCGAGCTCGTCGAGGCGGGGCAGCATCTTCGGGTTGATCGAGAGCATGGGGCAGCGGACACATGCGTGTTCGTGCGCACAGGGTGTTCCGTAGGGACGGCCACAGGACCCGAGTTCGACGCGCCGCTTGTCGAAGTGCTCCTGGAATTCGTTCCACTCCTCACTGGTGGGTTTCCGGTATTCGCCTGTGGGGCGGCGGGATCGGCGGAGGTCAAGAAACTGTTGGTAGTGCTTGATGACATCCTCGGGGAAGACGGCGACGTAGCCGCGGGTGGTCTGGACGTCGAGGTGACCGAGGAGCGCGGCGCCGATGTGGATTGGCAGGCCGTTGTTGACCAGATCAGTCGCCAGCAGCCGTCGGAAGTCGTGGGGCGCGAATCGGATGTCGGCGAAGTCCGGGTAGGTGGGGACGAGCGTTTCAACGGCCTGAGCGACAATCTCACGAGCTCGTCGGGTACTCATCGCGCGGCGGCTGTCGCTGACGATGTACTGGAACAGGAACGGCATCGGATCCGACCACGTACGTTCGGCAAGGTCGTAGCCGACGCATACAGGGACCGTGCCGTGTTCGGTCATGTGCCGGCGGATCACCTGGGCTACGACGTGGAACAGCTCGCCCGTCATGGGAATGACGCGTTCGCGGTCGCTCTTGGACGGATTGACCACGAGCAGCGCGACTACTTCGCCGTTGGGGCGTTGGTAGTTGCGGACACTCATGTGGGTCAGCTCGCAGAGCTCCTCGACTCGCAGTCCCGCCAGACGCAGTGTCTCCACGACCGCCCATTGCCAGAATGCGGTGTCTTCCTCCTGCGACAGGGGGACCAGCTCACCGGTGTCGCGATTGATCGCCCGGATTGTGTCGGGGCGGTCTTGGTTCTCGAGGTCGGTGCGAGTCGAGGTGCGCTGCCAGGTGATGCCGTCGACAACGAACTGTTTCCCGGGTGCGGTTTCTTTGGCCTCGGCGAGGATGGTCCGCAGGTTGTTCCAGCGGTCATTGACGTGTCGCGACAGGATCGGCAGCAGCGGTTGTCGTTCACGGGTACGGTTGGCCATGCGTTCGGACAAGCGCCGGCGCCGGATATGGAATTGTCGAAGGTCTGTATCGCGGATCGGGCAGGGCGCGACCCAACGAGCCCATCGCTCGGGTTCGGCCGCCGACCACGTGTGCAGGTCGAGATAGAACGCTCGAACGGCCAGGTAGATGCCGTCCAGCCAGCTGCGTTTCTTGCCGTCGCGTCGGACGGCGATCTGTTCTTTCCAGCGCCGCACCGTGTCTTCATCCAGGCGCAGATCGGGTTGGTCGGGGTTGGTCTTCTCGACGACTTTCCAGAAGAGCCCGACGAGGTTGCGGACAAGGTTGTCCAGCGTCGAGTAGTCGAGATCAACGGATCGCCGGTTGAGATAGTCGACCAGCAGATCGCGAACCGCGGTGTTGCGCAGCTCGAATCGGTCAACCAGTTGTTCTACCGTGCGTTGGCCGCGTGTCCGGGCTGCCGCCATCGACCGTGGGGCTGCGGGCGGGAAGGCACCCATGTCGTAGAGGACGGCCCAGGCCAGGCCACCCACAAACCCCTTCGGGGTCTTGGTTGTCGACAGCGTGGTGCGGTAGCGCTGGCACTCGTTGACGTAGTGCAGCAGCGCTTCCGGGGTGAGGCCGACCAGGGATATCCCGAATATGGTCAGCGCAGCGCAGACGTCGAAGATCGCGGCTTGACGGCGGTCGAGGCTGGCGGGCGCTTCCATTACTCGGGCGCTGAAGTCCTCCAACATTGGATCGTTCGCAATTGCTCTGAAGCGGTCGCTGTATCGGAAGTGTTTGGTGGCCTTGAATGCCTCCAGGGAGGGTTGAATAAGCCGCATTTGATAGGCCAATTCGGCCGCGGCGTTCAGCCTTACGCTCAGCGGTTGATCGTCGCCGGCGATGTCGCTGACGGGGTGTCCGTTGCCGTTGAGTCCGGCGCTCTCCCATCGCTGTTGCCACGTCTCACCCGGGAACGCGGTGAGGTGGTTCATCAGCGCTCGCATTCCGTGCTTCGTGTTTCGAACTGCTTCTCTATTCGGATGCAGGCCTGCGGCCGCTGTGACGACCTCGGCGAGGGCGGAGGTCGCCAACTCACCCACAGGTCTCGGGGGCGAGCTGGGAATCGGCGGCGGCGCCGGTGTGAGCATTGCGCTGCCGTAGCCGGCGCCCTCGGGCGTCTCGGTGTGGTGCCGACGTGTTCGCCCTGTCGTGGGGCCGTGCGGACGAACGCTGGGGCCGACAGTGTTGCTACTGGTCACCGAACACCGCCGAAACGTCGTCGGGGTCGTAACCAGCCGACCACCGGACCGGTTCGACGGGCCGCTGATAGTGCTCGGCGAGTTTGTCGATCAAGTCGTCCAGACCCGTCACGGTGTAGAGGGCGGTGGTCGTGATATGCGCGTGACGCAGAATCGTCTGGACCTCCACCAGGGTCAGATTCGGATCACGGGCCATGCGCGTGGCCGCGGTATGCCTGGCGTCATGCAATGTCCAGTTCATACCCAGCGGTTCGATCGCGCGCTGCAGAATGCGCCGTGCCGCCCAGTAGGTCAGTGGCCGGGCCTCGCCACGGCGGGTGCGCCAGATCGGGCCGCCGTCGCTCGGCAGTCCCGCTTCGTTGAGGTAGGTCGCCAAGTAGGCCAGGGCTTCTGGGGAGACCGGAATCGGTTGCCGCAGGCGGCTGCCCTTGGTCACCACCCACAATTTGCCGCCCTGCCAGTCGACATCTGGCAGCCGGATCTCGAGCAGCTCCGACGCGCGGGCGCCGGAGGTGACGTAACAGGCCAGAAGGGCCCGATCCCGGTTGCAACCTAGTCGGGCGAACAGCTCGTCCCACTGCGCTTCGGGAATCGCACGAGGGTGCCGTACAGGAACTTTCGGCCGCAGTCGGCCGCGCCGGTGCGGCCGACGCCGCTCGATCGGCGAGACGTGAGCCAGCGCCAGACGGCGGGACCGGTTCTCTGGGATCGGGTTGACCGCCGGGCCACGGTCGAAGTGCAGGTGGAAGGCGTAAAAGCCGTGCACGACCGACAGGTTGTGAGCGATGGTAGCCGGTGCGTACCCGGTGGTCAGGATCGGCTTGCCGGTCTTCGGGTTCACCGTCCCAGCTGGAAACTCATTGGCGCGGCGGCGTTCTCGCTGTGGGTTACGGGCGGCGCGCAGCCAGCCGACCAGCGCGGCGGCCTCGGCCTCGGTTCCCTGCTCCCAGCCGACGTCGACCGCCCAGAGCACCCGAAACCAGCGCAGCAGGTCGAAAGCGTAGCTCCGGCACGTCGAAGGGCTGACGTCGCCGAGCATCCGGTCCCGAAGGTAGCTGCTGACCGGCTCGACCTCACGCCCAGCGCCGTCGACGACCAGCCACGGCAACATCGTGCCGGATCCAGGCAGCACCTCCCCTATCCGGGGCAGGCGCGCGCGGCCCTCGATCAACTCCAGATGAACACGGGAGTCCTCATGCGATATCTGCACGCCGACATCATCAACAACCGTTCACCCGGAGTCGAGTCCGCCCATCAGTTGGTGCAGTCAACGCATGCAGTGGGGCGAATGGGCACCTGGCTACTCCCACGCCGACGGTAAAGAGGGTCTGCTGCACGAATAGGTGACATCTGAGTTGGCTTGCCCATCGTGGGCGGGCTGGAAGGATGTCCCCATGGCAAGGCCCTACCCCCGCGAGTTCCGCGACGACGTCGTCCGTGTCGCTCGTGGCCGCGAAGACGGTGTGACGATCGAACAGATCGCCACCGATTTCGGTGTGCACCCGATGACGCTGCACAAGTGGATGCGCCAGGCCGACATTGATGAGGGCACCAAGCCCGGCAAGAGCACCAGCGAGTCCGGTGAGCTGCGCGAAGCCCGGCGGCGGATCAAACTGCTCGAGCAGGAGAACGAGGTGCTGCGCCGGGCCGCGGCCTATCTGTCGCAGGCCAACCTGCCGGGAAAAGGCTCTACCCGCTCGTGAAGGAGCTCGCCGCCGACGGGATCCCTGTCGCGGTGACGTGCCGGGTACTTAAGCTCGCCCGTCAACCGTATTACCGCTGGCTGGCCGCCCCTATCACCGACGCCGAACTTGCCGAGGCCTACCGCGCCAACGCCCTGTTCGACGCCCACCACGAGGATCCCGAGTTCGGGTACCGCTACCTCGTCGAGGAGGCCCGCGACGCCGGCGAGCCGATGGCCGAGCGCACCGCCTGGCGTATCTGCTCGCAAAATCGACTGTGGAGCGTGTTCGGCAAGCGCAAACGAGGCAAGAACGGCAAGGTCGGGCCGCCGGTGCACGACGACCTCATTGAGCGTGACTTCACCGCTGGTGGTCCAAATCAGTTGTGGTTCAGTGATATCACGGAGCACCGTACCGGCGAGGGCAAGCTCTACCTCTGTGCGATCAAGGACGCGTTCTCCAACCGGATCGTCGGCTACAGCATCGACTCCCGAATGAAGTCCCGACTGGCCACACGTGCACTGCACAGCGCGGTGGCGCGACGCGGAGATGTCGCGGGATGCATTCTACATTCGGATCGTGGATCTCAGTTCAGGTCAAGGAGATTCGTGCACGCACTGCACCATAACGAGATGGTGGGCTCCATGGGCCGTGTCGGCGCGGCCGGCGACAACGCCGCAATGGAGAGCTTCTTTAGCCTCGATCCACCGATGAACCGGTTGGGTAGTCGGGTGTCGTAACGAGGAAAGTGCCCTCTGAGCTGGAACGATTGGTGTTCTCTAGGAGGCCGCTGAATTATCGGC
>JAFDWN010000031.1 GCA_018268465.1 Actinomycetota bacterium | reverse complement strand
AAGATGGTGCACAACGGCATCGAATACTCCGACATGCAGCTCATCGGCGAGGCCTACCAACTGCTGCGCGACGGCCTCGGCCTGACCGCGTCGCAGATCGCCGATGTATTCACCGAGTGGAACACCGGCGACCTGGACAGCTTCCTGGTGGAAATCACCGCCGAAGTGTTGCGTCAGGTCGACGCCACCACCGGCAAGCCGCTGGTCGATGTGATCCTCGACGAAGCCGAACAGAAGGGCACCGGCCGCTGGACCGTCAAGTCGGCGCTGGACCTCGGCGTCCCCGTCACCGGCATCGCCGAGGCGGTGTTCGCCCGCGCGCTGTCGGGCTCGGTGGCTCAGCGCAGGGCGGCCGCCGGGCTGGCCTCCGGCCAGCTGGGCGCCCGGCCCACCGACGCGGCCACGTTCACCGAAGACGTCCGCAAGGCCCTCTACGCATCGAAGATCGTCGCCTACGCGCAGGGCTTCAACCAGATCCAGGCCGGCTCCGCGGAGTACGACTGGGGCGTCACCCCCGGTGACCTGGCCAGGATCTGGCGCGGCGGGTGCATCATCCGCGCCAAGTTCCTCAACCGCATCACCGAGGCGTTCGACGGCACCCCCGACCTGGCCACCCTGCTGGCCGCACCGTACTTCCGCGACGCCGTCGAATCGGGAATCGACAGCTGGCGCCGTGTCGTCGTGACCGCCACCCAGCTGGGCATCCCGGTCCCGGGCTTCAGTTCGGCGCTGTCCTACTACGACGGGTTGCGCACCGAACGGCTGCCCGCCGCGCTGACCCAGGGCCTGCGGGACTTCTTCGGCGCGCACACCTACGGGCGCATCGACGCCGACCACGACAAGAAATTCCACACGCTGTGGAGCGGGGACCGCAGCGAGGTCGAGGCGTGAGCGGATCGCGCCGATGAGGTTTCTCGACGGGCACGCCCCGCCCTACGACCTGACCTACAACGACGTGTTCATCGTGCCGGGACGCGCCGACGTGCCGTCGCGCTTCGACGTCGACCTCTCGACGGTCGACGGGTCCGGCACCACCATCCCGGTGGTGGTGGCCAATATGACTGCCGTCGCCGGCCGCCGGATGGCCGAGACCGTCGCCCGCCGCGGCGGCATCGTCGTCCTTCCGCAGGATCTGCCGATTTCGGCGGTCAAGCACACCGTCGACTTCGTCAAGAGCCGCGACCTGGTGGTGGACACCCCGGTCATGCTCGCTCCCGACGACTCGGTGTCCGACGCCACCGCCCTGATCCACAAACGCGCGCACGGTGCGGCCGTCGTCGTCTTCGAGGGCCGCCCGATCGGGGTGGTGACCGAATCCAGCACGGTCGGGGTGGACCGGTTCACCCGGGTCCGCGACATCGCGGTCGCCGAGTTCGTCACCGCACCGGTGGGCACCGACCCGCGCAAGGTGTTCGACCTGCTCGAACACGCCCCCGTCGGCATGGCGGTGCTGACCGAACCGGACGGCACGCTGGCCGGCGTGCTGACCCGCACCGGGGCGGTGCGGGCGGGTATCTACTCCCCCGCCGTCGACGCACAGGACCGGCTGCGGATCGCCGCGGCCGTCGGGATCAACGGAGACGTCGGCGCCAAGGCGCGGGCACTGGCCGAAGCCGGCGCCGATCTGCTGGTCATCGACACGGCCCACGGGCATCAGCTCAAGATGCTCGACGCGATCGCGGCGGTGGCCTCCCTCGATCTGGGCCTGCCGCTGGCCGCGGGCAACGTGGTGTCCGCCGAAGGCACCCGTGACCTCATCGGTGCGGGGGCCTCGATCGTCAAGGTCGGTGTCGGGCCCGGCGCGATGTGCACCACCAGGATGATGACGGGCGTCGGCCGGCCGCAGTTCTCCGCTGTCGTCGAATGTTCTAGGGCGGCAAGAGAATTGGGCGGCCACGTGTGGGCGGACGGCGGTGTGCGCCATCCCCGCGACGTCGCGCTGGCGCTGGCGGCGGGCGCGTCCAACGTGATGATCGGCTCGTGGTTCGCCGGCACCTATGAATCGCCGGGCGATCTCATGCGCGACCGCGAGGACCGGCCCTACAAGGAGAGCTACGGGATGGCCTCCAAACGTGCCGTGGCCGCCCGCACGGCCTCAGACAGCTCCTTCGAACGAGCTCGCAAGGCGTTGTTCGAGGAGGGCATCTCCACCTCACGGATGGCGCTGGATCCGGCGCGCGGCGGCGTCGAGGACCTTCTCGATCACATCACCTCGGGTGTACGCAGCACCTGCACCTACGTGGGGGCGGCGACCCTGCCCGAACTGCACGAGAAGGTGGTGCTGGGTGTGCAGTCGGCGGCCGGGTTCGCCGAAGGCCATCCCCTACCGGCCGGCTGGTGACCGGTAGGCCAGCACGTCCCCTTCGACGCGGATCTCCACGCTGTCGCCGTCGCGGACCTCGGACTGCCCGGGGATGCGCAGCTGCACGGGGCTGCCGTCGGCCAGCCTGACGTGGATGACCGTGTCGGCGCCGTAGAACCGTGACGCCGTCACCTGTGCCGCGGCGGTGCCGCCCGCGCAACCGGTCGGGGCGGGCCCGATGCGCAGTTGTTCGGGACGCAGCACAGCCACCACCGGACCGTCCGGCGCGGGCAGCCGTGTGTGATGAGTGCCCAGCGCCGTGCGCACCGACCCGGACCGGCACTGCCCGCCCAATTCGACCGTGGTGCCGACGAAACGCGCCGTCGCCAGGTTCGCGGGGTGGGAGTACACCTCGGCAGGAGTGGCGTACTGGGCCACCTCCCCGTCGAGCAGCAGGGCGACCGAATCCGCCAGCGACAGCGCCTCGGACTGGTCGTGGGTGACCAGCACCGCGGTGGTGCCTGACGCGCGCAGGATGCCCGCGATGTCCTCCCGCACCCGCACCCGCAGCCCGGCGTCCAGCGCGGCGAAGGGTTCGTCGAGCAACAGCACCCGGGGTCGGGCCGCCAGCGCACGCGCCAGCGCGACCCGTTGCTGCTGACCGCCGGACAGCTCATGCGGGCGGGCGTCGGCCATCCCGTCCAGCCCGACGACGCCCAGCCAGTGCTCGACGGTGGCGCGGGTGTTCTTGCCTGCCGCGCGGCCCAACCCGAACGTGATATTCCGCGCGACACTGAGGTGCGGGAACAGCGCCCCTTCCTGGGGCATCAGGCCGACCTGGCGCCGGTGCGCGGGTACCGCCGTGCCGTTGCCCGCCACGGTCTCACCGCCGATCTGCACCACGCCGGCGTCGGGGTCGTCGAATCCGGCCAGGATGCGCAGCAGCGTCGTCTTCCCGCAGCCCGACGGGCCCAGCACCGCGGTCATGGTCCCGGCCTGCACTTCCAGGTCCACCCCGGCGAGCACTATGCGCGGCCCGAACGACTTGTGAATCCCCTTGGCCGCGATACCTTTCGGGATGTCCGTCGGTGTCGGGCCAGCCTGGTCGTCAGTCACCGCGCGCCTCCCCGAGTCCGGAACTCCACAGTCCGAGCAGCGCGGTGGGCACGGCGGCGAACACCAGCAGCGCCGCGGCGTACGGCGCCGCCGCGGCGTAATCGCTGACGGTGGTGTACCCCCACAGCCGCGTCGCAAGGGTCTGCGTCCCGGTGGGATGCAGCAGCAACGTGACCGGCAGCTCCTTCATACACGTCAACAGCACCAGCGCCGCACCGGCGGCGATACCGGGGGCGGCGATCCTGGCGGTCACGGTGCCGAATGCGCGCAAGGGCGCCCTGCCGAGAGATCGCGCGACTTCCTCCAGCCGGATCGGCGCCGCCTCCACCGAGGACCGCACCGATCCGACGGCCAGGGGGACGAACAGCACGGCGTAGGCCAGGATCAGCAGCGGCTCGCGCTGATACAGCGGCCGCAGCAGCAGCACACCGACCGACACCATGGAGATCGCGACGACGATTGCGGGCAGCCCGTGCGCGACGTAGCTCGCACCCTCCAGCGTGCGCGTCGCCCCGGTGCGGTACCGCGCGGCCAGCACCCCCAGCGGCAGCGCGGCCGCGGTGCACACCAGCGCCGCGGCCACCGACAACCACAGCGTGGACCCTAGCGCCGCCAACCACTCCGCGCCGTCGAAGCGGGGGCCGGCGGTCAGCAGCCAGCGGGCCAGCATCACCGTCGGCACCCCGATCGCGGCGACCAGCATGGCCGCGGGCAGCACCAGCGTGGCCGGCCACCAGCGACCGAGCCGGTTGAGCGGTGCGGGACGCGGGGTTCCGCCGCCGACCCGCGACGCCGCCGCCCGGCCCCTGGCGCGGCCCTCGGCGATCACCAGTGCCACGGCGAAAACCAGCAGCACCACCGAAAGCACCGCCGCCCGGGACGGGTTGAATCCCGACCGGTACGCCCCGTAGATCACCCAGGTGAACGCTTCGTAGCGCATCGCCGCGACGGCGCCGAAATCACTGAGCACGTACAGCGCAACCAGCAGCGCACCCGCGGCGATCGAGGCGCGGGCCTGGCGCAGGGTGACGGTGAACAGGACCGACACGCCACCTCTGCCCAGCGACCGGGCCACCTCCTCCTGGGCCGGGTCGACCCGGGACATGGCCGCCAACGTGGTGATCATCACCAAGGGGTAACTGACCAGCACCAGCACCAGCGCGGCGCCCCAGAAGCCCGCGACCTGGGGCAGCGCGGACACCCACAGGTAGGCCAGCAGATAGCTGGGCATCGCCAGCGGCAGCGTCAGCGCCACCGCCAGTGCCCGTCTGCCGGGCACGTCGGTGCGGGTCACCAGGACCGCCAGCCCGACGCCGATCACCACGCAGGCGGCGGTGACGACCACGACCAGCAGCAGTGACCTGCCCACCAGCGCCGCGGTGCGGGGCTGGACCAGTTCGCCGACGACGAAGGCCCAGCCCCGTTCGGTGGCCCGCGCCGCGAGGTAGACCAGCGGGAGCAGGGTGCCCGCGGCGACCAGCGCCGCCGGAATCAGCAGCAGCGCAGGGACACGCGTTCCGCGGGCTGAGGACGGCACGTGTCAGTTCGTCAGCAGGCCGGTCTTGACCAGCAGCTCCTGGGTCACCTCGACGTCGTCGAGCTGCGACAGGTCGACCGCGGGCGGTTCGAGGTCGCTCAGCGGCGGCATCTCACCGGACGGCGCAACCCCCGCGATCAGGGGATATTCGGCGGTCTCGGTGGCGAAGTACTCCTGCGCGGACTGGCCGACGAGGTAGGCGGCGAACTCTTGCGCGCCCTGCGGGTTGGGGGCGGATTTGAGCACGCCGACGCCCGCGACGTTGATCAACCCACCGGGATCGCCGGGCGCCATGTACTGGTTGCGTGCGGTCACCGCGTCCGCACCCTTGGCGTGGATGAGTTCGTAGAGGTAGTAGTGATTGGCCAGGCCCAGCGGCACCTGCCCGGAGTCGACGGCGTCGCGGACGGCCACGTTGTTCTCGAACGGCTGCGGATCGTTGGCCTTGAAGGCCTGCAGCCACTGCTCGGCGCCGTCGTCGCCGCGCACCACCCGCAGGCCGGTGACGAAGGCCTGCCAGGACGCATTGCTCGGCGCGAATCCGATCTTGCCCTTCCACTCCGGGGCCAGCAGCGCGTCGATCGTGTTCGGCGGGTTGGGCACCAGCTCCGGGTTGTACACCACCACGCGGGCGCGGCCGGACACCCCGACCCAGGTGCCGTCCGCGGCGGAGAACGCCGACGGCACCGCCTCGAGGGTGGCCGGGTCGATCGGCGCGAACAGCCCGGCGTTGGACACCGCGCCCAGCGCGCCGGCGTCCTGCGACAGGAAGACGTCGGCGGGCGACTTGTCGCCCTCGGTGATCAGCTGCGCGGCCAGCTCGCCCGAACCGGCGTAGCGGGCCTCGACCTCGATGCCGGTGTCGGCGGTGAACTGCTTGATCAGCGGGGCGATCAATTCCTCGCTGCGGCCCGAGTACACGACGATCTTCTCGTCGGCTTCGGTGGTCGCCTGCTCCGAGCTGCAGGCGCTGAATGCGATGGCCGCGGCGGAGGCGGCGAGGACGCCGGCAATCCTTCGAACGGAGACGGGCATCGAGATCGACATGGAGTCAGGCCCTGCCTTTCTGTGAATCGGCTGGCAATGAAACGGTTCGCACCGAACCTACCACTAGATAAGGATAGGCTTACAGAAACATCCGTCGCGCTCGCTGGATTCGTGATGCGCGCCCCGATTCGCGATGGCGCAGAGGCGGATTCCCCGAATCGGGCTAGCATGTTTACTTTCAGCCGTCGATAGTGCTGACGAAGAAAGGGTTGACGTGCCGCAGGCACCGGTGGTGGCGCCGAGTTCCGGGCCGGGCGGGCAGGACGAGCGACCGCCCGACGAGCCGTCCGACGCGGAACCTTCCCCTAGTCAGCCGGGTCCTGGGCCCGGCGCCCCGCACAACCGATCCGGACGCCGACCGCGATGACCGTCGGCTATTCACTGTTGTCCCTGCTCGCGATCGTGCTGCTGACCGCGGGTACGGCCATCTTCGTGGCCGCCGAGTTCTCCCTGACCGCGCTGGAGCGCAGCACCGTCGAGGCCAATGCGCGCACGGGTGATCGGCGCGACCAGCTGGTCCGGCGGGCACACCGCACGCTGTCGTTCCAGCTCTCCGGTGCTCAGGTGGGCATCTCGATCACCACGCTGGCAACCGGTTACCTGGCCGAACCCGTCCTGGCGCGGCTGCTGCGGCCCGGTCTGGACGCGCTCGGTCTGCCCGCGAACCTCTCCCCCGGCCTGGCGCTGCTGTTGGCGGTGCTGATCGCCACATCGCTGTCCATGGTGTTCGGCGAACTGGTGCCCAAGAATCTGGCGGTGGCCCGTCCGGTGCCGACGGCGCGCGCGTCGGCGGGGCCGCAACTGGTGTTCTCCACCCTGTTCACCCCGCTCATCCGGTTGACCAACGGCACCGCGAACTGGATTCTGCGCCGGCTGGGCATCGAGCCGGCCGAGGAGCTCCGCTCCGCGCGGTCCGCTCAGGAGCTGACGTCGCTGGTGCGCAATTCGGCCCGCAGCGGATCCCTCGATCAGGTGACCGCGACGCTGGTGGACCGCTCGCTGCAATTCGGCGACCGCACCGCCGAGGAGTTGATGACGCCGCGGTCCAAGATCGAGATGCTCGAGGCCGACGACACCGTGGCCGACCTGGTGTCCGCGGCGATAGAGACGGGCTACTCGCGCTTCCCGATCGTCGAGGGCGACCTGGACGAAACCATCGGAATGGTGCATGTCAAGCAGGTCTTCACGGTGCCGGCGACCGAACGTGCCACCACCCGGCTGGCGGTGTTGGCGCTTCCGGTCGCCAAGGTGCCCTCGACATTGGACGGTGATGCGGTGATGACCCAGATCCGGGCCAATGGTCTGCAGACCGCGCTGGTGGTCGATGAATACGGCGGGACCGCGGGCATGGTGACCGTCGAGGACCTGATCGAGGAGATCGTCGGCGACGTCCGCGACGAACACGACGACGAGACGCCCGATGTGGTGCCCGCCGGCCGGGGCTGGCAGGTATCGGGTCTGCTGCGCATCGACGAAGTCGCCGCCGAGACGGGCTTCCGGGCGCCGGAGGGTGAATACGAAACCATCGGCGGCCTGGTGCTGGAGGAGTTGGGGCGCATCCCGGCGGCCGGCGACGCGGTGGAGCTGAGGGCGTTCGACCCCGACGGCCCGGTCGAGGATCCGGTGCGGTGGCTGGCCACCGTGGTGCGGATGGACGGCCGACGCATCGACCTGCTCGAACTCACCGAACTGGGCCGCCGCGGCGACCCGGGTGACGCGGAGCGGGACCGCTGATGGGCGACGTGTTCGGGGTCCTGCTCACGGTGGCGCTGCTGGCGGCCAACGCCTTCTTCGTGGGGTCGGAGTTCGCACTGATCTCCGCACGCCGCGACCGGCTGGAGGCGCTGGCCGAACAGGGTAAGAAGAGTGCGGTCACGGTGATCCGGGCCGGTGAGAACCTGTCGCTGATGCTGGCGGGCGCCCAGCTGGGCATCACCATCTGTTCGATCCTGCTGGGCCGGGTCGCCGAGCCCGCGGTCGCCCACGTGCTGGAGCGGCCGTTCGGGGCGCTGGGGATCCCCGACGCGCTGCTGCACACGGTGTCGTTCGTGGTGGCGCTGTCGATCGTGGTGATCCTGCACGTGCTACTCGGTGAGATGGTGCCGAAGAACATCGCCATCGCGGGTCCGGAATCCACGGCGATGCTGCTCATCCCGAGCTATCTCGTCTACATCCGGGCCGCTCGCCCGCTGATCGCCTTCTACAACTGGTGCGCCAACATCACCCTGCGCGCATTCCGGGTCGAGCCGCGCGACGAGCTCGAGGTGACGGTCTCCACGGTCGAATTGTCGGAGATGATCGCCGAATCGGTGTCGGAGGGCTTACTCGATCCCGAGGAGCACACCAGGCTCACCCGAGCCCTGCAGATCCGCAACCGCGTGGTCAACGACGTGGCGATGCCGCTCAGCGAGATCCGCGCCGTACCCGCGGCGTCGTGGGACACCGGGCCGACGGTCGGGGCCATCGAGGTCGCGCTCGCCGAGACCGGGTACTCCCGTTTCCCCGTCGCCGATCCCTCCGGGCTGTTCTTCGGCTACCTGCACATCAAGGACGTCCTGCCGCTGGTAGACGATCCGGACGCGGTGCTGGACCGCTCCATGGTGCGGCCGCTGCCGCAGGTGCCCGCCTCGCTGCCGCTGCCCGATGCGCTGTCGCGACTGCGCCGCAGCAACAGCCATCTCGCTCTGGTCACCTCCGGCGACATGGTCACGGCGATGGTCGCGCTGGAGGATCTGGTGGAGGATCTGGTGGGCACCGTCCGGGATGGAACCCACCGTGTCTGAGGTGTGGGACGAGCGGGTCTGGGTTCCGCGGGCGCAGGCGCACCGCGATCGGGTCGACGCGTTCCTGGAACCGCACCTGCGCCGTCGGCAGGCCGGCCGCGCGCATCCGGTGTGGGACTTCCTGTTCACCTACTACAACCTGCGTCCGCGCCAGCTGCGGGTGTGGCATCCGGGTTTCGGCGTGGTACTGGGCGGCGCCGCGTCCCGGAGCTACCTGGGCCGCGGCGGTTACGGCGGCCACCGCGACGGTGTGACGGTGACCGCCGCGCACCTTGCGGCGCGCGTCCAGACCGTGGCGTTCGTCGGGGATCTGCTGCGCGCCACCCAGGGGCGGGCTCCGCGGCTGAACTGCTTCGGGCTGCACGAGTGGGCGATGGTCTACCGCGCGCCCGCGGTGCGTCACAGCCAGGTTCCGCTGCGTCTCGGCGCGGCGGGCACCGACGCGGTGGTCGAGTCGATGCCGTTGCGCTGCAGCCACTTCGACGCCTACCGGTTCTTCACCGCGCCGGCGGTCGCCCGCAACTGCGAGCCGCTGAGCCGTGACCGTCAGCGGGCGACCGAGCAGCCGGGGTGCATCCACGCGGCGATGGACTGTTACAAGTGGGCATACAAGCTGGGCCCGCTGGTGCCGTCCGAGCTGGTGGTGGACTGCCTGGTGCTGGCCGCCGACGCCCGCGTACTCGACATGCGGGCCAGCCCCTACGATCTGCGCGAGTACGGGTTCGCCCCGATCGCGATCGAGACCGCTGCCGGCCGAGCCGAGTACGTGCGGGCTCAGCAGGACATCGCCGCGCGGGCGGCGCCGCTGCGGGCCGCGCTGGCCGACCGGTGCGGATGGCTGCTCACCCAGGAGCCCGGACCCGACCCGACCGAACGGGCAGTGCGGGCCCCGACGAGCGACCAGGGTGTCAGTGCCTGCCATTACTCATGGGTAAGCTCGACAAACGGCGCGCATGGTACGCGTGATGCAGCGGTGCCCGCGGTGCCGTCAGCCCTAGAGAGGAAACGATGACGTTCAACCCAGGAGCGGATCGCGCATGACCGACCAGCGAGGAGCGGAGGCGGATCGCGCATGACCGACCAGCGAGGAGCGGAGGCGGATCGCGCATGAGCGAACGCGTGGCGGTGGGCAACCTCCGTGTGGCCAAGGTGCTCTACGACTTCATCACCAATGAGGCGCTGCCTGGTACCGACCTCGACCCCGAGACGTTCTGGTCCGGCGTGGACAAGGTGATCGCCGATCTCACCCCGCAGAACGAGGCGCTCCTCGCACGTCGTGACGAACTGCAGGCCCAAATCGACAAGTGGCACCGCCAGCGGGTGATCGGGCCCCTGGATCCGGAGGCCTACCAGCAGTTCCTCGTCGACATCGGCTATCTGCTGCCCGAGCCCGGCGACTTCACCATCACCACGGCCGGGGTGGACGACGAGATCACCACGACCGCCGGGCCGCAGCTCGTGGTGCCCGTGCTCAACGCCCGGTTCGCGCTCAACGCCGCCAACGCGCGCTGGGGCTCGCTGTACGACGCGCTGTACGGCACCGACGTGATTCCCGCAGAGGACGGTGCGGAGAAGGGATCGGGTTACAACAAGGCGCGCGGTGACAAGGTGATCGCCTACGCGCGTGCGTTCCTGGACCGCGCGGTGCCGCTGGCCGGCGGGTCCTACGTCGATGCCACCGGCTTCACCGTGGACGACGGCCAGCTGCTGGCGACCCTGGGTGACGGGCTGTCCACCGGGCTGGCCGCACCCGAACAGTTCGTCGGCTATACGGGCGAGGCGGGCAGCCCCTCGTCGATCCTGTTGGCCAACAACGGTCTGCACATCCAGATCGTCATCGACCCCGACTCGCCCATCGGCGCCACCGATGCCGCGGGTATCAAGGATGTCGTCCTGGAGTCCGCCATCACCACGATCATGGACTTCGAGGATTCGGTGGCCGCCGTCGACGCCGACGACAAGGTGCTCGGATACCGCAACTGGCTGGGGTTGAACAAAGGTGACCTCGCCGAAGCGGTGACCAAGGACGGCGCCACGTTCACCCGGGTGCTCAGCGAGGACCGCACCTACACCGCTCCCGACGGCGGGGAGGTGACGCTGCCGGGGCGCAGCCTGCTGTTCGTGCGCAATGTCGGCCATCTGATGACCAACGACGCGATCGTGGTCGATGCCGACGGCCAGGACGGCGCGGAGGTGCCGGAAGGCATTCAGGACGCGCTGTTCACCAGCCTCATCGCCATGCACGGGCTCAAATCCGGTGCGGCCAACGGTCCGCTCGTCAACAGCCGGACCGGGTCGATCTACATCGTGAAGCCCAAGATGCACGGACCCGACGAGGTCGCGTTCACCTGCGAGCTGTTCAGCCGTGTCGAAGATGTGCTCGGTCTGCCCCAGGCCACCATCAAGGTCGGCATCATGGACGAGGAGCGACGCACCACGGTCAACCTCAAGGCGTGCATCAAGGCGGCGGCCGACCGGGTGGTGTTCATCAACACCGGATTCCTTGACCGCACCGGCGACGAGATCCACACGTCGATGGATGCCGGCCCGATGATCCGCAAGGGTGCGATGAAGAGCCAGCCGTGGATCCTGGCCTATGAGGATGCCAACGTCGACACGGGCCTGGCCACCGGCTTCTCCGGGCGGGCGCAGATCGGCAAGGGTATGTGGGCCATGACCGAGTTGATGGCCGATATGGTCGCGCAGAAGATCGGCCAGCCCAAGGCGGGCGCCACCACCGCGTGGGTGCCCTCGCCGACGGCGGCCACCCTGCACGCGATGCACTATCACGAAGTGGACGTCTTCGAGGTGCAGAAGGAACTCGCAGGAACGCCGCGCACCTCGATCGGCGACATCCTCACGATCCCACTGGCCAAGGAACTGGCGTGGGCGCCCGAGGAGATCCACGAGGAGGTCGACAACAACTGCCAGTCGATCCTCGGCTACGTGGTGCGCTGGATCGACGCCGGTGTCGGCTGCTCGAAGGTGCCCGACATCCACGACGTCGCGCTCATGGAGGATCGCGCGACGCTGCGGATCTCCAGTCAGCTGCTGGCCAACTGGCTGCGTCACGGCGTGATCACCGAGGAGGATGTGAAGGCCAGCCTGCGACGGATGGCGGCGGTGGTCGACCAGCAGAACGCGGGTGACCCCACCTACCGGCCGATGGCCCCGGATCCGGAGGCCAGCATCGCCTTCCAGGCCGCGCAGGAACTCATCCTGTCCGGTGCGGCGCAGCCGAATGGCTACACCGAGCCGATCCTTCACCGCCGGCGTCGCGAGTTCAAGGCCAGGGCTGCCGCCAACGGTGTGTGAGGTGAGCCGCGGCGTCTGTGTCCGGGCGTTGACTAGACTCTCGGCGGAACCGAGTGGGGGGCCGACGATGACGACGCGACGACGGGAGCACAGGGGTTAGGGATGGGCAGGCACAGCATTCCCGATCCCGAGGATTCGCCGGACGAACGCGGTCTCCGGCAGCCCTTCGGCGACACCGGTGACACCGGTGCGGACGACGCGCCGGACACCGGTGAGGTGGCCGCGTCCGAATCCGAGACCACCCGCATCAAACGTCCCGATTGGGACAGCGGCGAATGGACCGGCAGCCACCGGGCGGTGAACACCGGCCGGCGCGGCGTCAGCGTCGGCGTGATCGTCGCGCTGGTGACCGTCGTGGTGGTCGTCGGGGTGGTCATCGTGTGGCGGTTCTTCGGTGACGCGCTGTCCGACCGCAGCGACGCCGCGGCGGCGCGGTGCGTCGACGGTGACCTCGCGGTGGCGGTGCTCGCCGACCCGACCATCGCCGACCACGTCCAGGCCCTGGCCGACCGCTACAACGACACGGCCAGCCCCGTCGGCGACCGCTGCGTCAAGGTTGGGGTGAAGTCGGCCGAATCCGATCAGGTGGTCAACGGATTTGGCGGCAGCTGGCCCGGTGACCTCGGTGAACGCCCCGCGTTGTGGGTTCCCGCCAGCGGCGTGTCCGAGGCGCGGCTCGAAGCGGTGGCCGGTGCGAAGACCGTCAGCGACAGCCGGTCGCTGGTGAGTTCGCCCGTCGTGCTGGCGGTACGCCCCCAACTGCGGGGTGCGCTGGCCCGGCAGAGCTGGGGCAGCCTGCCGGGGTTGCAGAGCGATCCCGCCGCCCTGGACGGGCTGGGTCTGCGCGGCTGGGGATCGCTGAAGCTGGCGCTGCCGCTCACCGGTGACGGGGACGCCACCTATCTGGCGGCCGAGGCGGTGGCGGCGGCCGCGGCACCCGACGGTGCTCCCCCGACCGCGGGCATGGGGGCGGTCAGCACCCTGATGGCGGGTCAGCCCCGCCTCGCCGACGACACGGCGTCCACCGCGATGGATGCACTGCTGGACGCGTCCGAGCCGGACACCGCCGACGTGCACGCGGTCGTGACCACCGAACAGCAGCTGTTCCAGCGCGGCGCGGGCCTGTCCGACGCCAAGAACACCCTCGCCTCGTGGCTGCCGCCGGGCCCGACCGCACTCGCGGACTACCCGACCGTGCTGCTCAGCGGTGACTGGCTGTCCCAGGAACAGGTGGCCGCCGCCAGCGAATTCGCCCGGTTCATGCGCAAACCCGAGCAGCTGGCCGAGTTGGCGGGCGCCGGTTTCCGCACCGAAGGCGCCACCCCGCCCGACAGTGACGTCACGAACTTCGCGGACCTGTCGGCGCCGCTGTCGGTCGGCGACAACGCGATGCGAACCACGCTGGCCGACGCGCTGACCGCGCCGGTGCAGAGTCCGGCGGTGACGATCATGCTGGACCAGTCGTTGAACCTGGCGCCGGTGGTCTCCGCGCTCAACACCCGCATCGGTGCGCTGCCGCCGACCGCGGCGGTCGGCCTCACCACGTTCGACGGCGGCACCGGCACCACCCAGGTCAACCTGGGCAGGCTCAGCGACGACGTCGAAGGGCAGAGCCGCGCCGAGGTCCTCACCTCCACCCTGGACGGTCTGGCCGGCTCGGCCGGAGGCCGGGTGTCGTTCACCACGCTGCGCAACGTCTACGCCGCCGCGCAAGCCAGCTACCGGCAGGGACAACCGAATTCGATTCTGGTGATCACCTCCGGGCCGCATACCGACCAGTCACTGGGCAGCAGTGGTCTGCTGGACATGGTCCGGCAGAACGCCGACCCCGCCCGGCCCGTCACCATCGACGTCATCAACGTCGGCAACGACCCCGACCGGGATACCTGGGAGTCCGTCGCGCAGCTCAGCGGTGGCACCTACCAGAGCGTGCCCGCCTCGGACTCCCCCGAGATGCTCGCCGCGGTCACCCGGTTCCTGGCGTGAGACACCGGCCGGTCCGGGTCGTTACCCCTGCGCGGCGATCCACTCGGTGGTGAACCGCTGCAGTGCGGTGATCTGCTCGGTGGCCTGCCCGCCGATGAAGTTCTCGATGGAGGCCGCCACCAGCGGAAGCGATACCGACACGGTGGTGGTGTAGTCGCCGCGCGAACCCGTCGGCGCCGGCGCCAGCAGCGCCGCGCCGGCCACCGACAGCGGTGCACCGGGAACCGACGCCGTGATCTCACCGTGGACCCGACCGTCCTCCACCCACCGCCAGCGTTCCCGGCGCACCAGATGCACGTCACCGCGGTGCACCTGGGTGATGATCTTGGGCAGCCGGTCGCGCAGCAGGCTGCTGGTGGTGGCGACGGTGACCGTTCCGTCGCCGTCGACGCGCAGTTCGTCGAGCACCCCGGTACCGCCGCTCAGCGCGGCCAGCCGCGCCTGCCAGTACTGGGGGTCGCCGAAGGCGGCGAGGACCTGCTCGACGGTCGCCGGGGACTGCACCGTCAGCGTGAACGACCGGGCCATCAGGGTGCCGGTCGCGTAGTGGCGTCGCGCAGCAGCGCAAGGGCCAGGTCGACTTCCCGTTCCGGGGCCTCGTCGCGGCTGTGGTGTTCGATGATCAGCTGATCGGCGAACACGCCGACGGCGTACATGTCGGAGACCACCGACATCTGGTAGAACTCGGTCTCCCAGTCGTCGATCCGCAGCCCCGCCGGCATCCGGATCGGCGGCACCCGGCCGATGTTGGTGGAGAACACCAGACTCGGCAGACCCGGCGCACCCTCGGCGTACTGGAGGTTGAAATGCAGTTGGGACTGCGCGATCACCCCGTCGGACAGATCGGCGGCGAAGGTGTCGGCGATATCGCGGGCGAGATCGACGACGGTGGTCTGCGGGCTGATCTGCGCCAGATAGGCGGCCAGCCCGAGCGCGTTCGTGGCGCCGGTGGCCGACACCGGCGGATTCAGCAGGGGCCGCAGATTCACCGGATACAGGTACGGGATGGGGATGTGGGGGGTTTCCCGGATCTGCCATTCGGCGATCAGCACTGCCGCGGAGACCAGGTTGTTGAGGAACAGCCGGTTGGCGCGGCCGAATTCGACCAGCGCCGTGGTCTCGTCGGCGGTCAACCGGCCGCGCGCGGCCGGGATCAGCGTCGGGCGGTTCAGCGCGGCACGGCCTGCGGTCCGCGGCGGTGGCAGCTCGTGGGCGAACATCGCGGGCAGGAACCGCTCCAGTCCTGAGCGGTGCAGTTTGGCTACACCGCGGTGCTCCAGCAGCGCCTCGACCGACTCGGGCGCGGGTTCGGCGCTGATGTCACCGAGACCGCCGCCCTCGACGACGTCGCTGTAGTGGGTGAACAGCTCGGCCAGCAGCGCGGCCATGTGGAAACCGTCGCCGAGACTGTGGTGCAGGTAGAGGGTGATCTCGCTGCCCTCGCCGGCCGGGCTGACCATCAGGTTGACCAGCGTCTGGCGCTGGTCGAGCCGCAGGCCGACCTCGTCGGCGGTGGGCACCGGGTCGCCGGCTTCCACGATCCAGATCCCGGGATGCATGAAGTCGTCGACGACGATGTGGTGGCGGCCCTCGGGATCGGCCTCGAGGTGCCCGCCCAGCACCGGATGGGCCTCCAGCAGGCCGTCGAATGCGGTGGCCAGCGCGTCGACGTCGACCGGTCCGGTGACGTGCACCCGGGCCGAGTTGATCGTCTGGGTGTGCGCGAAGTACTCCTCGCTGGGCGCGAGTTTACGGATGACGGAGGCGGGGAACATCAGTTGTGCCGGCTGGCCCGGCGGTAGCCGATCACCATCGGCACGATGCACACCGCCACGATTCCCACCGACCACGCCACCACGGCCAGGAACGGCTGCAGCACCGGACCGCCGACGGACATGCCGCGCATCGCCTCGACGGCGTAGGTCATCGGTTGGTGCTCGACGATCGGCTGGGCCCATTCCGGGTACTGGTCCAGCGGGACGAAACCGGTGCAGAAGAAGATGCCCAGCGAATTGACCAGGGTGAGTGTCTCCACCAGCAGCGTGATGCGCACATACAGCGCCACGGTGGTGACCAGGCAGGCGAAGGCGACACCGAAGATCACCGGCACGGACAGCCAGCCCAGGGCGGCCAGCCAGCCCTGCTCCAGCCGCATTCCCAGCACCAGGCCGATCGCGAGGATGACGAGTGCGGTGACGAACACCCGGACCACCTCGGCGAGCATCCGCGACAGCAGGCCCGACGCCCGGTGGATGGGCACCACCCACAGCCGCGCCATCAGACCGTCGGCCCGCTCGCGCATGATGCCGATGGCGCCGACCGACGCACCCGAGAACACACCGACGATGGTGACCATAGGCACGCTGCCGTACAGCGCACTTCTGCCGGTGATCGTCGAGACCGTGTCGCCGAGCACGATGTCCAGCGTGAACAGGAACAGCACCGGCAGCAGCAGTGCGTGCAGGATGGTCGCCGGATTGCGCCACAGGCGCAGCAGCAGCCGCTGGGTCTGCAGCAGCGTCTGCGGAAGGAGCACCCGCAGCGAGTTCTCCGGGCGGGACCGGTCGGCGACGGGGAAGGCGCCGTCGGCCAGGAACGAAGACGCGGACCCCGGGTCGGCTTCGGACAGCTGATCAGTGGTCGCCATCAGGACCGCCTCCCAAGGACGAACTTCGACAGGATCACCGTCACCGTGATCAGTGCCGCGATCCACAGCACCGACGGCCCGATCGTCGCCCAGTCCACCACGCCGGCGGTTGGGGTGGAGTCGCCGGCCAGCGCCCGCATCGCGTAGATGAACTGCGAGACCGGCTGATTGCGCACCAGGGGCTGGATCCACTCGGGGAAGAGTGCGGCGGGCTGGAAGCCGACCGAGAGCATGCCGAAGATCAGCTGGGGCAGCGCCAGCCACTGGGTGGTGGCCTCCGGGTTGCGGGACGCCGTTCCGATCACGTCGGCGAGCAGCGAGAGGGTGAACCCGATCATCAGGGCCAGCGCGCACAGCCCGATGGTGTTCCAGATGCTTCCGTAGAACCGGAACCCGACGACGTGCACGCTGATGATCGCCGCGGTCAGACCGATCACACAGCGGTACATACTCGCCGACATCCGGGCCGCCAGCGGGGTGCTCGCGGCGATCGGCATGGAGCTGAAGCGGCGGTTGATGCCCTGCACGGCGTCCGTTGCGGCGCGGAACGACGCGGAGATGGACGCGAACGCGATGGCCTGCATGACGACCATGGGCATCAGGTACTGGGCGTAGCTGCTCATCCCGGTCCGCGCGCCGATCACCTGGTTCAGCGGGATGTAGAAGCCGGCGGTGAACACCGCCGACGCGGTGAACGCGATGACCAGTTCACCGTTGCGCAGCGTGGGGGCGATGAGGCGGGTGGTCAGAACCCACCATTGCGACACGGTCGACGTGGTCGGCCGTGCGGTGCTGATCACCGTCATGTCAGGGCGTCCGTCGCCACCCGCGCCGCACCGCTGCTTCCGGTGTTGTCGGTGGTCAACGCCAGGAACACGTCGTCGAGCGACGGACGGCGCAAGGCGATGTCGGCCAGTTCGATGTCGGCCGATTCCAGCCGGCCCAGGACCTCGAGCAGGGTGTTGGCGCCCCGCGGGGCCGGCATGGCGACGCGGTCCGAGGTGGCGGTGAGCGCCGCCTTGTTCTGCTCGGGCAGCAGCGGGCCGAGTGCCTCCACGATGGCGGGCAGATCGTTGAGATCGCGCGGCACGATCTCGCAGTAGGTGCCGCCGGTGCGCTCCTTGAGCTCGTCGGCGGTCCCCTCGGCCACCACGGTGCCGTGGTCGATCACGATGATCCGGTCGCTCAGCGAGTCCGCCTCTTCGAGGTACTGCGTCGTGAGCAGCGTCGCGATGCCCGCGTCCTTGAAGCGCGACACCAGATCCCAGATGGCCTGTCGGCTGCGCGGATCCAGACCGGTGGTGGGTTCGTCGAGGAACACCACCTCCGGGCGCACGACCAGACCGCAGGCGATGTCGATACGCCGCCGCATGCCGCCGGAGTAGGTGCCCACCCGCCGGTCGGCGGCGTAGGCCAGGTCGAACTGGTCGACGAGTTCCACTGCGCGTTCGCGCGCAACGGATTTCGTCAGACCCTGCAGGCGCCCGAACAGGACGAGGTTCTCCCGTCCGGTGAGCATGTCGTCGAGTGCCACCTGCTGGCCGGTCAGCATGATCGACCGGCGCACCCCGGCGGGATCGCGCACCACGTCGTGCCCGGCGACCACGGCGCGGCCCGCATCCGGGCGGGTCAGTGTCGACAGGATGTCCACGGTGGTGGTCTTCCCCGCCCCGTTGGGCCCGAGCAGTCCGATCACTTCGCCACGGCCGACCTCGAAACTCACGCCGCGCAACGCCTGGACGTCACCGAAAGACTTCCGGATGCCGTCGACGACGACGCTCTTGTCTGTGTCGGTCATTGCTGCTCCACGCGTTCGTCGGTCATGAGGTTCCTCGGGTTTTCGGCTGAGTGCACGACAGGGGTCACTCGGCTGACAGGTCCACCAGGGCCAGGCCCTGGGCGGCGGGTGCCGGTTCGTCCTCTGCCTGGGCCGCGGCCATCGCGTCGGCCATCAGGTCGGTCAGCACCGCCGGGAATCGTTCCACCATCGCCTCTACCGTAGCCTGGCCGATCCGGCGGGTGTCGTACCACCAGTCGGCGTGCAGCACCTCCGCGGCGCGGTACACCCGCAGTTCGACGGCATGCCCGAGGCCGGGGATGGTGTCGCGGACGGGCAGTAGCGCATCGGCGTCCAACCGGACCGGGCCGTCGCCTGCCGGGAAGTCCGGGATGGTCCCGACGTGGTTGATCAGGATGTCCGCGAGCGGGACGGCACCGAAGCGGCGCGCGGTCGGCGCGTAGACGTACCGCAGCAACCCGTAGCCGATTCCGCGGTGCGGCACCTCGTCGAGGGTGGTGCGCACGGCGGTGATCGCCTCGCCGGCATCGCGGTGGGCGGGGTCCGCACAGTCCAGGGGCACCGGATAGAGGGTGGTGAAGCCGCCCACCGTCCGGCGCACGTCGACGTCCGGTTTGAAGACGGGCCTGGCGTCCGCGGTGAGGTCCACGGTGAGCACGCCCTCGCCGACCGCGCCGGCGACGACGCGGCCCAGCGCGGCCAGCAGCACCTCTTCCATGGCGTGGCCGAAACGGCGCCTGGCGCGGTCGACGTCGGCGGTCTGCGCCGTGGTCAGGGTGGACGACAGCCGGACCAGGTCGTCGGGGCGCGGCGGATCGTTGACCGCGCCGTCGGACAGGCGAAGCGTTGCCGCGGTCGCATTCCCCCGCCAGTAGTCCTGGCGTTCCAGGACGGCCGGGTGTGCCGCCATCGCCGTGCAGCGCTGGGCCCACTGCGCCCAGGTCGCCGACGGCGGCGGCAGCAGGATCTCTTCACCGGCGAGCCGCTGCCCGAACGCGGTGAACAGGTCGGTCAGCAGGATCTCCCGCGACGCGACGTCCACCACCGCTTCGTGCACGGTGACGGCCAGGTAGCGCGACACGCCGGTGGAGTCGGTGACGTGCACGGCGGTCAGCGCGGGACCGGAGAGGTCCTGCGAGCGGATCTGTTCGGTGACGATGTCCAGCACCGCCTGCCACTGCGACGGGTCGCCGGGATCGCCGGGCAGCGACCGGGTGGCCAGTCCGTCGAATTCGCCGGGCGGGTCGATACGCAGCTCCCAGGTCCCCGCGGGGTCGACCATCCGCAGCCGCAGCGCGTCGTGATGGTCGCTGACGGCGGCGAGCACCGCGCGCACGTCGTCCTCGGTGACCTCGGCGGCCAGTTCGAGGATCACCGGGACGCGCCAGCGGCCCGGGTCCCCCAGCCCGTACTCGAGGAAATGGGTGAGCGACGGTGTGGCGGGCGGGCTGAGCAGCTCCGCGGCCGCCGGTTCGGTCAGTCCGCCTTCGGCGTATCTGGCGCTGAGCATGCCCGCCAGTGCCGCGACGGTCTGATGCTCGTAGAGGTCCTGCGGTTTGAGTTCCAGCCCCTGCTTATTCGCGCTCATCGCGACGCCGACGGCGATCAGTGAGTCGCCGCCGAGTTCGAAGAAGTTGTCGTCGCGGCCGATGGCGGCGACACCGAGGCACTGTGCGCAGATGGTAAGCAGGGTCGACTCGAGCTGGGTTTCCCCGCCCGCGGCCTGGCGTGCGGTGTCCGCTGTCGTGGCGGCAGCGTGCCCGTTGGTGCCCGACGCCGGCTGGTCCGACCATTCTATGGTCCGGCGCTCGATCCAATGCCGTTGCCGCGCAAAGGGATAGCCGGGCAGTGTGACGCGCTGGGGCTGGTGCTGCCCCGCCAGTGGTGACCAGTCGACCGGCACCCCAGCCGACCAGAGCTGGCCGAGGCCGAGCAGGAACGCTTCGCGGTCACCGCGGTGCTGGGCCTGGTGGCGCATGAGCCGGACGGTGTGATGGGTCGGCGCGAAACGCGGGTGCCGGACGGCCGAGGCCGTCAGTGTCGATCCGGGGCCGACCTCGACCAGCGCCCGGTGGGGTTCGCCGAGCAGCGCGTCGAGTTCGTCGGCGAACCTGACGGTGGCCCGGATCTGCCGCGCCCAGGTCGCCGGGTCGGTGGCCTGGGCGTCGGACATCCAGGTTCCGGTGACGTTGGACAGCAACGGTGTTCGCGGTGCTCGCAGCGTCAGCCCGGACAGGAACGCGGTGAATTCGTCGAGCACCGGATCCATTGCGCTGGAATGGAATGCATGCGATGTGCGGATGCGGCGGGCGGCGATGCCGTGTTCGGCCAGGCGGCTCTGGAACGCCCGTATGCTCTGCGCGGACCCGGCGATCACACAGTTCGCCGGATCGTTGACCGCGGCGAGATCGACGTCGGCGGACAGGTGTTCGGCGATGGCGTCGGGCCCGAGCGCCACCGCGACCATCACCCCGGCAGGCGCTTCGTGCATCAGCCTGGCCCGCACGGACACCGCTTTGATCGCCGACTCGAGGTCGAACACCCCGGCCAGGGTCGCGGCCGCGTACTCGCCGATGCTGTGCCCGGCCAGCGCGACCGGAACCACGCCGTAGGACTCGGTGAGTTTGGCCAGCGCGTACTCGACGGCGAACAGGGCGGGTTGGGCCAGGTCGGTGCGTTCGAGGTGCGAACCCGTGCTGTCGAACACCTCGGCCCGCAGGTCGATGCCCATCGTCGCGGAGAAGCCGTCGACGCACTGGTCGAAGTGCTGGGCGAACACCGGTTCGCTCTGGTAGAGCCCCTTGGCCATCCCCGCGTGCTGGGCGCCCTGGCCCGGGAACAGGAATGCCGCCTGCGGTGCGTCCTCGCCGCCGTCGGGATACTCGCCGACCACGACGTTCTCGGTCTCGGCGGAGCGCAGCACGGTGGCGGCGTGCTCGTGATCGTCGACCACCGCAGCCAGGCGCACCCGCTCCTTGCGGCGGCCGGCGAGGGTGTATGCCACGTCGGCGAGGTCGAGTGCGTCGGGCCCGGTCAGTGCCGCGGCGAGCTCGGCGCGGGCGGTCTGCAACCCCTCGGCGGTCCGCGCGGACATCAGCAGCACCTGGGGGCCGGCGGCCGCCGGTGATACCGGCGCGGCGGGCGCCTCCTCGACGACGACGTGGGCGTTGGTGCCGCCGACGCCGAACGAGCTGACCCCGGCGCGGCGGACCCCGTCGCTGTGCCACGGCCCGTATTCGCTCTGCACGACGAACGGGCTGCTTTCCAGATTCAGGGCGGGGTTGGGTCGGGTGAAGTGCAGCGTCGCCGGGATGGCCCGGTGTTTGAGGCACAGGATCGTCTTGATCAGACCGGTGATGCCCGACGCCACCTCGAGGTGGCCGATGTTGGATTTCACCGACCCGAGCG
Organism: Actinomycetota bacterium; assembly: GCA_018268465.1. Classification (GTDB taxonomy): domain Bacteria; phylum Actinomycetota; class Actinomycetes; order Mycobacteriales; family Mycobacteriaceae; genus Mycobacterium. The sequence continues at coordinate 19,317 of JAFDWN010000031.1, read as the reverse complement.
TGCAGGGGGCCGAACGGGGCTGGGTGGATACGCTGAACGCCTTACGCAGCCCGTCGATTTCGATGGGGTCACCCAACGGTGTTGCGGTGCCGTGGGTTTCGACGTAAGTGATCGTCGACGCGTCGACGTCGGCGACGGCGTGGGCCTCGGCGATGACTTCGGCCTGCGCGGCCGGGTTCGGCGCGGCGAAATTCATCTTCATGGCGCCGTCGTTGTTGATCGCCGAGCCGCGGATCACCGCGTGGATGCGGTCGCCGTCGTCGATGGCGGCCTGCAGCGTCTTGAGCACCACGATCCCGACGCCGCTGCCGAAGATGGTGCCGTCGGCGCGCACGTCGAACGGGCGGCAGCGGCCGGCCGGCGACACCATCGTCCCCGGGTCGTGCCAGTAGCCGGCGTGGTGCGGCACCCGCAGCGTCACGCCGCCGGCGAGCACCATGTCGCACTCACCGGTGAGCAGGCTCTGGCAGGCCAGGTGCACGGCCACCAGCGACGACGAGCACGCCGTCTGCACGGTGATGCCGGGCCCGCGCAGATTGAACTGGTGGCACACCCGGGTGGCCACGTAGTCCTTGTCGTTCTGCAGGAACAGGTTGAGCAGTTCGAAACTGGCGCCCTGGCCCATCACGTTGGGGTCGTGGTGGGACAGGATGTTGCCCAGCAGGTACGTGCTCACCGAGCTGCACCCGAACACTCCGATCGCCCCGTCGTAGGTCGCGGGGTCGTAGCCGGAGTCCTCCAGCGCATGCCAGGCGCACTGCAGGAACTGGCGCTGCTGCGGGTCGAGCATCCTGGCGGCCTGCGGCGGGAACCCGAAGTAGTCCGCGTCGAACTCGTCGTACCCCTCCAGCAGCGGGGCCCGCTTGACGTAGGACGGGTTGGCCAGCGTGTCCGCGCCGATGCCCTCGGCGGACAGCTGGCCCTCCGACAGCGTCACGATGGATTCCTCGCCGCGGCGCAGGTTGTCCCAGAACTCGGTCACCGAATTCGCGCCGGGAAACCTGCCCGCCATGCCTACCACCGCAATGGCGTTGGGCGGCAACGCTTCTGCCGAAGATGCGCCGAAGGTGCTCATACCCGTTGTCCTCGCTTTCGCCGCTGCGCGGCCTCCTGGCGCGCGGCGGCCCGCCGCTGCGCACGGTCCCGCAGGTGCTCGGCCGGCTCGGCGGAGGTGTGCCCCGCCAGTCCGAGCTGCTGCAGCAGATCCGTGGCGATGTCGTGCAGCGAGGCACCCTGCAGCAGCAGCGCCACCGGCGGTTCGACACCGAAGTCCGCGCGTGCGCTGTTGCGGATACGCACGGCCATCAGGGAGTCCATCCCCAGTTCGATCAGGGGTACCGCGGGGTCGACCGCCGACAGGTCGGAGTGGCCCATCACCGCGGCGATCCGCAACCGCAACCGGTCGACGACGATATGGGTCACCTCCTCGGCCGGGAGGTCGCGCAGACCCTCGGGGCCCGGCCAGTCGCCGTCGTCGCCCGCCAGGTCGGTCTCCTCGACGACCGCGCTGAAGTAGCCCAGCCTGCGGATCTCGGGAAACGCCGCGAGCGCCCGGTCGGGCCGCAGCCGCGCCACACCCGTCTGGGTGCGGCCGGACACCACGACGCATTCGAATGCCTCGATGCCCTCGTCGGGGGTCATCGCGTCGACGGCGCTGCTGGACACGGTCTGCGCCATGCCGACGCCGGACCACAGTCCCCAGTTGATCGCGCTGCCCGGCAGACCCGACGCGCGCCGCCACGAGGCCATCGCATCCACCCACGCGTTCGCGCAGGCGTAGGCCGTCTGCCCGGGAGATCCCAGTAGCGAGGCCATCGAGGAGAACCCGATCCACCAGTCCAGCTGTGCGTCTCGGGTGGCCAGGTGCAGTCGCAGCGCACCCGCTGCCTTCGGCGCCCACACCCGGTCGAGGCTGTCGGCGCTCATCGTCACCAGCGGGTGGTCGTCGAGTACAGCGGCGCAGTGCACGACGCCGCGCAGGGCGAACCGGCCCGACTCGGCGGCCGCGACGAGTTCGTCGGCGACGCCGGGGACGGCGATGTCGCCGCGCACGACGGCGATCTCGGCCCGGTCGCGCAACTCCTCGATCCGGGCCTGGTGCTCCGGCGACGGTTCACTGCGTCCGTTGAGCACCACCCGGCCGGCGCCCTTGTCGACCAGCCAGCGCGCGACCTCCAGGCCGATGCCGCCGAGGCCGCCGGTCACGACGTAGGCGCCGTCGGGCCGGATGGGCGGCTCGGCGCCGGACTTCGCCACCGCGGCCCGCGAGATCCGTTCGACCTTGCGGTGACCGGCCCGCCATGCCACCACGTCGTCGGTGCCGGGTGCCTCCAGCTCGGCGCGCAGCACCGCCAGGGCGTCCCCGGCGGTGTCCAGGTCCACCAGGGTGGCCTGCAGTTCCGGGTGTTCGTAGACGAGGGTGCGGATGAGGCCCCGCAATGCCCCGACGGCCGGGTCGCCCGGCTGGCCGTCGACGGCAAGGCCGCGCCGGCTCACCAGCCACAGCCTCGGCGAGCGGCCGTGCCAGCCGCCGACCACCGCACGCACGGCGCCCGCGGCGGCCCAGATGGCGTCCCTGGCCCGGGTGAGGGCGGTGTCCGGGTCGGCGGAATCCAACGGCAGATGGTCGACGAATACGACCACCCCCACCGGGGGCAGGTCGACCTCCTCGCCGGCCTCCCCGACCGCCGCCAGCACCGCCGCCTCGTCGCCGAGGTCGGCGGTGACGACCCGCCGGGTCGGCGAACGCCATTCGTGCACGAAGCCGTCGGCCAGCGCGGCGTCGGCGGTGTTGCGCAGGACCAGCCAGGTGCCCGGCGTCGCGGCGGACGTGGCGGGTGCTCCGGCGGCGGCGATCGGCTGGTCGACCCACGCCGCCTCGAACACTTTCTGTTCCACGCTCAGCGGGACGGTGGTGCGGGCCAGCTGGCGCAGCCGTACCCCGGTGACCACCGCGACGGGGGTTCCGGCGTCGTCGATCAGCGTGACGTTGCCGAGTTTGTCGCCACCCGCTTCGGGGGTGTCGACCACCTCGGCCCGGCACCGTGCGGAGCGGCCGGCGTCTTTGAACAACTGGACCCGCTCGAACGACACCGGCAGATAGGTGGCATTGCGGCTGTCGGTGTCGGGATTGTGGGGCATTGCCGCCGCGAGCGTCTGCAGTGCGGCGTCGAGCAGCACGGGATGGATGTGGCACCCGGGATAACGCGGCGCTTCCTCGGGAAGGTTGATCTCGGCGACCGCCGACCCGTCGGGCAGCCGCTGCGCGCGGGTGAGCGCCATGAAGGCGGGCCCGTGGTGCTGGCCGATGTGGCGCAGCGCCGCGTAGAGGTCGGCCGGCGCCACCTCGGTGCCCGAGGAGTCCGACCAGGTGACCGCCGAGCGGTCCGGTGGCGGCGCGGTGGCGAGTTGCGCGACGGCGTGGCGGGTCCAGTCCCCGTGCGCCGGACGTGAGTGGACCTCGACGCGGAATGTCTTGTCCGGGTTGGGTATCAGTTGGGTGGTGATCCGCGTGTGCCCGTCCAGGGGCAGCATGTGCTCGATCTCCAGCTGGGTCAGCAGCAGGGATTCCACCGGGCGGCGCAGCGCTTCGGTGCCGGCGGCCAACGCGATCTCGACGAAACCGGCAGCGGGCATGATGGCCTGGCCGAACACCTTGTGGTCGCCCAGCCAGGGGTCGATCGCGGTGCCCACGTCGGCGCGCCACACGTGTCCGGCACCCCCGGGCAGTTCGGTGTGGGTGCCCAGCAGCGCCGGCGTGGTGTTCGTCGCCCCCGCCATGGACCGGTCGGGCACCCAGTAGGTGGTGTGGTGCCAGGGGGTGGCGGGCACGTCGGCCAGCCGCGCGCCCGCGGCGGCCGGCGCGCTCGCCCCGACCGCGGCCAGCTGGGCGTGGAAGAACAGCGTCGAGTCGTCGTCGCGGTTCATCGCCGATGTGACCAGCGTCTTCGCCTCCGGCCGCGTCACCTCCAGGGTGTCGGCGATGGCGTGGGTCAGCAGCGGGTGCGGACTCATCTCGACGAATGTGCCGTGGTTGCGGGCCGCCTCGGCGACGGCCTGGCTGAACCGGACCGGGTTGCGCAGGTTGGCCACCCAGTAGTCGGCGTCGAACAGGGCCGTAGCCGCCGGGCCCGCGCCGTCGTGGACGGTGCCGATCAGCGGGATCGACGGCGGTGTCGGCGCCAGGCCGGCCAGCGCGGTGCGCAGCTCCGGCAGGATCGGGTCGATCGTCGGATGGTGTGAGGCCACGTCGACGTCGACGCGGCGGGCCAGCCGGTTCTGCTGCTGCACCGCGGCGATCACCCGGTCGACCTCGTCGGGCGGTCCGGCGATCACCGACTGTCGCGGCGAGGCGTACACCGCCAGGCTGACGTCGGGGTGGCCGGCCAGCGCCGCCGCCGTCTCGTCGGGTCCGAGTTCCAGCAGTGCCATCGCGCCCTGGCCGGACAGCCGCGACATCAGCCGCGAACGTGTCGAGATCACCCGCAGGCCCTCGGCCACCGTCAGTGCCCCGGAGACCACGGCCGCGGTCACCTCGCCCATCGAATGCCCGATGACCGCGTCGGGGGTGACGCCGTAGGCGCGCCACAGTTCGGTCAGGGCGAGCTGGACCCCGACGAGCACAGGCTGGATGCGCGCGATGCCGCTGACGGGCTGTCCGCCGGCGACGACCTCGCGCAGCGAGAAACCGGCTTCGGCGACGAACACCGGCTCCAGGCGGTCGATGGCGGCGGCGAACGCCGGCTCGTCGGCCAAGAGCCGGCGACCCATCCCCGCCCACTGCGAACCCTGACCCGAGTAGACGAACACCCGGCCCCGGCCGCCGGTTCCGTTGTGGCTGACCACACCGGGGGCGGGCAGTCCTGCGGCCAGCGCGCGCAGACCCGCGACGGCTTCGGCGCGGTCGCGGGCGCTGACGGTCGCGAGTCTGCCGTGGCGGGCGCGGTGGCTGGTCAGGGTGTGGGCGACGTCGGCGAGATCGGTCTGCGCACCCGGGCCCTCGACCCAGTCGGCCAGTGCGGCGGCCATGGACGCCACCCGTTGCGGGGTCTTGCCGGACACGACCAGCGTGGTGACCGCCGGTGCCGCACCGCGGGCGACGGGCGCGGGCTCGGGGCCCTGTTCGACGACGATGTGGGCGTTGGTGCCGCTCACGCCGAAGGAGGAGATCGCCGCGCGGCGCGGGCCTGCCGACGCGGGCCACGCGGTGTCCGCCGTCGGGACGAAGAACCGGGTGGATGCCGCGTCGATGGCCTGATTCCAGCGGTTGAAATGCAGGTTGGGCGGGATCTGGCCGTGGCCGACCGCCAGGGTGGCCTTGATGAATCCGGCGATACCGGCGGCCGCCTCCAGGTGGCCCATGTTGGTCTTGACCGACCCCAGCCCGCAGGGTGTGTCGCCGCGCCCGTAGGTCGCTGCCAGCGACTCGAATTCGATGGGGTCGCCGAGCACCGTCCCGGTGCCGTGCGCCTCGACGTAGTTGATGCTGTCGGCAGGCACGTCGCCGACGCGCAGCGCCTCGGTGATGACGTCGCGCTGCGCGAGCGCGCTGGGCGCCGTCAGCCCGTTGGACTTGCCGTCCTGGTTGACTGCCGATCCGCGGATCACGGCCAGCACCCGATCCTTGTCGCGCACCGCGTCGGACAGCCGTTTGAGCACCACCACGCCGCAGCCCTCGCCGCGCACGAAACCGTCGGCGGCGGCGTCGAAGGATTTGCACCGCCCCACCGGCGACAGGGCGGACAGTTTGGACATCGCGATGCTGCTGAACGCCGACAGGTGCAGGGTGACGCCGCCGGCCAGGGCGAGGTCGCTCTCCCCCGTGCGCAGGCTCTGGCACGCCAGGTGGACCGACACCAGCGACGACGAGCACGCGGTGTCCACCGCCACCGACGGTCCGCGCAGCCCGAGCAGGTAGGAGATGCGGCCCACCGCCGCGCAGTGCGGACTGCCGGTGCTGACGTAGGCGTCGATCTCGGCGCGCCGCTCGACGTTGACGATGGTGTAGTCGAACGACGACAGGCCCATCATCACCGCGGTCCGGCTGCCCGCCAGCGAATCCGGCGCGATGCCGGCGTGTTCGAGCGCCTCCCACGCCACTTCCAGCGCCATCCGGTGCTGCGGGTCCATCGCGGTCGCCTCGCGCGGGGTGATGCCGAAGAAGTCGGCGTCGAATCCGGCCACGTCGTCGACGAAGCCGCCCCACTTGGTGGTCATGCGGCCGGGGGCGGCCGGATCCGGGTCGTAGTACTCGTCGGCGTCCCACCGGTCGGCGGGCACCTCGGTGATGGCGTCGCGCCCGTTGGCGAGCAGATCCCAGTAGCTGTGCGGATCGGTCACGTTGCCGGGGAAGCGGCACCCGATCCCGATCACCGCGATCGGTTCGGCCGCCGACTCGTCGGGCAGGGTGGTGCCCGCACGGACGAGTTCACGGGCGAGGAGCTCGCGGCCCTTCGGTGACAGCTGGGCGGCGAGTGCGGCCAGGTTCGTCATGAGTCCGACGCCCCTGTCGCCACGTCGGCGTCCACCTGAGCCTCGGTGGCCAGGACCAGATCTGACAACAGTCTCATCTCCTCGTCGGCGAGATCGTCGCCGTCGTCGGGGTCGTCGGACGCCGTCTGTGGCGGCGCCTCGAAGCCGAGTCGTTCGCACAGCGCCTGGGCCAGATCCGAGATCGTCGGATAGGCCCAGACCAGTGCGGCGGGCAGCGTGATGTCCAGGCTGGATTCCAGCCTGTTGCGCAGTTCCAGGGCCATCAGCGAGTCCAGGCCCAGGGAGGCCATGGCCTCGTCGTGGTCGATCGCGTCCTTGGAACGCAGGACCGCGCGGATCTCGTCGGCGATCACCGACGCCAGGCGGGCGGGCCGCTCGGCGTTGGGCATGGCCTCCAGTTCGGTGCGGATCCGGCCGCCGCGCCGTTCGGTGGTCGCCGATTCGGCCAGTTCGCTGAACAGCGACGACTGGGCGGCGGACGGGAACGACTGGAACCACTGCCTGGCGTCGAGGCCGAAGACGCCGGTGCAGGACCGGTCGGCGGTGAGCAGCAGTTCCATCGCCGCCATGCCGCGGTCGGGGGTGATCATCGAGAACCCCAGATTGGCGAACGACTGCGCGCGGCCCACCTCGGCCCACGGGCCCCAGTTGATTCCCACCGCGGGCAGCCCCAGCGACCGGCGGTGCGCCACCAGACCGTCCACCCACGAGTTGGCGGCGGCGTAGGCGCCCTGTCCGGGCGAGCCGAGCAGCGATGCGGCCGACGAGAACGCCACCCACCAGTCCAGGTCGCGGTCGGCGGTGGCTTCGTGCAGCCGCCAGCCGCCGGTCACCTTGGGCCGGAACACCCGGGCCGCGGTGGCGTCGGACACGTTGAGCACGATCTGGTCGTCGATGACGGTCGCGCTGTGCAGGACGCCGCACAGCGGGAATCCGGCGTCCTCGACGGCGGCCACCAGCCGTGCGGCGGTGCCCGCGTCGGCCAGGTCTCCGGTGACGACCTCGACACGGGTGCCCGACGCGGTCAGTTCGGCGATGGCGGCGCTGGTCTCGGCGCCGGGGCCCGAGCGGCCGTTGAGGACGATCAGGCCCGCACCCTGGGCCGCCAGCCAGCGAGCGGTGACGAATCCGACGCCGCCCAGACCGCCGGTGACGATGTAGCCGCCGTCGGGGCGGACGAGGGGCTGCGCCGGTCCTGCCGCGAGCGCCGGGATGGTGCCGGTGGCGGGGAGCGCGATCAGGATCTTGCCGATGTGGTTGCCCGACGCCATCAGCCGGAACCCGTCGAGCGCGTCGGCGTAGGCGAATTCGGTGACCGGAAGTGCCGGCAGGTCCCCGCGTTCGGCGTGCGAGAGCAGTTCGGCGAGCAGGCGGCCGTAGAGCGCGGGTTGACGCCGCAGGTTCAGGTCGAGGTCGACCACCGCGAACGACGCGCTCTTGGCCAGGGCCGCCAACCCGAGGTGGGCGTCGGCGTGCACGTCTTTCTTACCCAGTTCGATGAACCGCCCGCCCGGGGCGAGGATCTGTACACCGCGGCGGATCGCTTCTCCGGGAAGCGAATTCAGTACGACGTCGACACCTTCGCCGTCGGTGACGGCCAGGATCTCGTCGGCGAACGCGGTGCCGCGGGAGTCCCCGACGTAGTCGACGTCCATGGTGGCGAGCAGTTGGCGCTTGGCCGGTGTGCCCGCCGTGGTGTACACCCGGGCGCCGAGCAGCTTGGCGATCGCGACGGCCGCCAGGCCGACGCCGCCGGTGGCGGAATGGATGAGCACCCGCTCGCCGGGCGCCAGCCGGCCGATTTCGCGCAGCGAGTACCACGCCGTCACATACGCCAGCCCGAAGGTGGCCGCGTCGGCGTCGGACAGTCCGTCGGGGATGGGCGCGACGAGGGCTTCGGTGGTCACCACGCGCGATGCGAAGGTGCCGGCGCCGAACGCCGCCACCCGCTGTCCGACGCGCACCGAAGTCACCCCGGTGCCCACGGCGCCGACCACCCCGACGCATTCCGCGCCGAGGACGGGTGCCCGGCCGTCGAGGCCCGGGTAGACGCCCATGGCCTTGAGGACGTCGCTGAAGTTCAGCCCGGCCAGGGTGACGCGCACCTCGACCTCGCCGGCCGCCAGCGGTGCCCGCTTCACGGCGTGCACACCGACCCCGTCGAGCCTGCCCGCGGTGTCGATCTCCAGCCGGACCCCGGTGTCGCTCTCGACATCCACTGTGGTGGTTCGGGTTTCGGTTTCGAGCTGGTGGGTGACGGTGGTGGGGATCCGCACCAGCCGGTGCACGAGACGTTCGCCCGCGCGCAGCGCCACTTCGTCGTGGTCGGCGTCGGCGAGCACCTCGGCGGCCGCGGCGGCGTCGGAGGCGGTGCCGTCGGCGTCGATGTCGAGGATCGTGGCCCGCAGTTCGGGGTGTTCGAACGTGAGCACCCGCGCGATCCCGCGCAGCGGGGACTGCGCCAGCGTCACCGGCTCACCGGATTCGACCTGCTGGGCTCCTCGCGTGAGGATCCACAGCCGCGGGCTGTTGCGTGAACCGGCCCGCGACAGCGTCGACACCACGTTGGCGATCAAAAGTGTGCGGTCCTGCGCGAGGTGCAGTTGCGCATCCCCGGACAGCTGCTCGTCGGCGGCCCGGGGCGGCAGCACCACGGCGACGGCATCCCACGTGCGGGTGAGGGCGGCACGCCACTGCGCCGGGTCGGCCGCCGACACGGTCGTTGCGGTGCCGTCCCGCTCGGCCAGCGCCGAGGCGATGGCGGCGGGCAGCGCGTCGCCCGATTCCGGGTCGGCGATCAGCAGCACGTTGGCCACCGATCCCCGCGGTTCAGGCAGGCTCTCGGGCTGCCAGTCCAGCACGAACATCCGGCTGACCAGGTCGTCGGGGCCCGCGGCGGTGTGCAGCACCACCATTTCGATCTCGTCGACGGCCAGCAGCACGGTGCCGTCGGCGCCGGTCAGCTGCACCTGGCCGACGAAACGGTCGGGGCTGTCGGCGGGTTTGAGGGTGGCGTGCGCGGTGGTGCCCGCGGTGATGTCGCCGAACACCTGGACGCCGCTGAGCCGCACGGGCAGGACGCTGGTCTGGTCGTCGGCTGCGTCGTCGCTCTGGGCGGCCAGCCCGGTGGCCATGGTGGTCGCGGCCAGCGTCTGCAGGGCGATGTCGACCATGACGGGGTGCATCATCAGGCTGCGCCCGCCGAGTTTGGCCGGGGCCGGCAGTGCGACGGCCGCGCGGGCCACTCCCCCGTCGGTGACCGTGACGGCGGTGATGCCCTGGAACGCCGGGCCGTGCTGCTGGCCGGCGCTGCGCAGGCGGCGGTACAACTCGGCGGGATCCAGCTCGCCGCCAGGGGCCGTGCCCGCCGCCGGTGGCCAGGGGCGCCCGACCGCGCCCGCACGTTCGACGGTGGCGGTGGCGTGCGTGGTCCATCCGGTGGCGCCGCCGCGGGTGCCGATCTCGATGCGGGCGCTCGACTCGTCGCCGCGCAGCGTGGTGACGACGACCGTGCCGTCGGCCACGTGCATCAGCCGTTCCAGGGTGAGGTCGCGCACCGTCCAGGCCGTCACGTCGGCGTCGCCGAATGCGTCGGCGGCCGCGGCCAGAGCCATTTCCGCATAGGCCGCGCCGGGCAGCACGACTTCGTCGTTGATCCGGTGGTCCTGCAGCCACAGCAGATCCGGGCTCAGCGTGTTCTCCCAGATCCGGGTTCCGGTGCCGGGATCGGTGACACCCGCCCCGAGCAGCGGGTGGGCTCCGTCGGCGCGCGGCGCGGCGGGTTTGTCGACCCAGTGGTGACTGTGCTTCCAGGGGGTCGCCGGGAGAGATGCGAGCGGCCCGTCGGTGCGCGGGCTGACCGGCGGGGTCGAGGTGTGGGTGGCGTTGAGGTTGGTGTGGAACGCCAGTGTGTCGTCGCCGTCGCGGCGCAGCGTGCCGATGCTGTGGTGGTGTATGTCGGCGAGGGTGTCCGACACCGCCTGGGTGAGCACCGGATGGGGGCTGACCTCGACGAACATGCCGTGGCTGGCGCCGGCGGCGGCGACGGCCTGACTGAACCGGACCGGATTGCGCAGGTTGGCCACCCAGTAGTCGGCGTCGAACACCGGTGCGGGATGCGATGCGGGGTCCAGCGCGGTGGGGATGATCGGGATTCGCGGCGGCGCCGGCCGTAGATCCGCGAGCGCCGCACGCAGTTCGGGCAGCAGTGGGTCCATCGTCGGATGGTGGGACGCCACCTCCATGTTGACCCTGCGGGCCAGCCGGTCCTGCCGCTGCACGGCGGCGATCAACTCGTCGACCTGCTCGGGCGGGCCGGCGATGACGGACTGTCGCGGTGAGGAGTACACGGTCAGCGTGACGTCGGGGTGGCCGCCGATGAGAGCCTCGGTGGCGTCGGGGTCGAGTTCGAGCAGCGCCACCGCGCCCTGCCCCGCCAGCCGTGACATCAGCTTCGAGCGGATGGAGATCAGCCGCAGGCCTTCTGCGGCGGTGAGCGCGCCGGCGACCACGGCGGCGGTGACCTCACCCATGGAGTGGCCGATGACGGCGTCGGGGGTGACGCCGTAGTGGCGCCACAGCTCGGTCAGCGCCAGTTGCAGCCCCATGACGGCCGGCTGGACGCGGGCGTCCCCGGTGACGGATTCGCCGTCCGCCAGCAGCCGCTGCAGGGAGAACCCGACCTCGGCGGTGAAGGTGGGATCCAGGTCGGCGACGGCGGCGGCGAAGACGGGTTCGTCGGCGAGCAGCCGCCGGCCCATGCCGGCCCACTGTGAGCCCTGCCCGGAGTAGACGAAGACGGTGCCGGGCCGGCATGCGCCGTCGTGGGGGCCGGTGACCCCCGCCGCGGGGTGATCCTCGGCCAGTGATTGCAGCCCGGCGACGGCCCCGGCGTGGTCGCGCGCGCACACGGTGGCGAATTTGGGCTGCCGGGACCGGTGGTGGTGCAGGGTGCGGGCGATGGCGGGCAGTGCCACGTCGGCGCCGGGCCCGGACATCCAGTCGGCCAGGCCGGCGGCCGTGGCCGAGATCCGCTCCGTGGATTTGCCGGTGACCACGAGCGTGGTGACCGCGGGCTGCGGCCCGGTTTCGGCCGGTGCGGCCGCCGTGTCGTCGGGTCCCTGCTCGACCACCAGGTGCGCGTTGGTGCCGCCCAGCCCGAACGACGACACGCCGGCGCGGCGGGGGCCGTCGCCGGCCGGCCACTGCTCGGTTTGGGTCGGGATGAAGAATCTGCTGGACGACGCGTCGATCGCCGGGTTCATCTGGGTGAAGTGCAGATTCTGGGGGATCAGGCCGTGCTGGACGGCCAGCGTGGCCTTGATGAAGCCCGCGACGCCGGCGGCGCCCTCGAGGTGGCCGAAGTTGGTTTTCACCGCCCCGAGCGCGCACGCCCCCGTGCCCTTGCCATAGGTGTCGGCGAGCGCATCGAATTCGATGGGATCACCGAGAATCGTTCCGGTGCCGTGGGTTTCGACGTAGCCGACCGATGCGGCGGTGATGTCGCCGGAGCGCAGCGCGTCGGTGATCACGTCACGCTGCGCCAGCGCGTTGGGCGCGGTGATGCCGTTGGAGCGGCCGTCCTGGTTGACTGCGGACGCGCGGACGACCGCGAGCACCCGGTCCCCGTCGCGCACGGCGTCGGTGAGCCGTTTGAGCACCACCACCCCGCAGCCTTCGCCGCGCACGAATCCGTCGGCGCGGGCGTCGAAGGTCTTGCACCGGCCGTCCGGGGAGAGCAGACCCCACGACGAGATGGCGATGGACGTTTCGGGGCGCAGGATGACATTGACGCCCCCGGCCAGCGCGAGGTCGCTCTCCCGCATCCGCAGGCTCTGGCAGGCCAGGTGGATCGCCACCAGCGACGACGAGCAGGCGGTGTCCACCGCCACCGACGGGCCGCGCAGACCCAGCAGGTAGGAGATCCGCCCGACGGTGATGCTGTGCGCGTTGCCGGTGCCGGTGTAGGCGTTGACGCTCTCGGGCCCCGCGCTGGATTCGGTCTGGTAGTCGTTGTAGTAGACACCCATCATGACGCCGGTGCGCGTGCCGTCGAGCGAATCCGGGGCGATGCCCGCGTGTTCCAGTGCCTCCCAGGCGACTTCGAGCAGGATCCGCTGCTGCGGATCCATTGCGGCGGCTTCGCGCGGGGCGATACCGAAGTAGTCGGCGTCGAATCCGGCCACGTCGGACATGAAGCCGCCGAATCGGGTGGTGATCCGGCCGGGGGCCGACGGATCGGCGTCGTAGTACTCGTCGGCGTTCCACCGGTCGGCGGGCACCGTGGTGATGGCGTCGGTGCCGTCCAGCAGCAGCTGCCAGTAGCTGTCGGGTCCGGTGACGTCGCCGGGGAAGCGGCAGCCGATCCCGACGACGGCGACGGGTTCGGCGGAGGCGATCCGGGAGGCCTTGGCGAATTCGTCGGTCAGTGCGGCGCGCTGCTGGCCGGTCATCGCCGATACCCGGCTGAACGTGCTTTTCATCAGATCCTGCTTTCCGTGCCGGAGGCGGACTCGACGCTGTCGAACAGCGAGTCCAGCACGCTGGTCGCCGGCTCCGGAAGCGCGTAGTCGCCGTCCGTCTCCGCCGTGTCGGGGGGCGAGAGCACCGTGGCCAGGTGGGCGGCCAGCAGGGCCACGGTGGGGTGGTTCCACAGCATCGTGGCCGACAACTCGATGCCGACGAGTTTCTCGGCTCCGCGCCGGATGGACAGGGCCATGATCGAGTTCAGGCCCAGTTCGGCGAAGGGCCGGTCAGAGGGCAGTTCGCTTTCGGGCAGTCGCAGTTCGGCGGCGACGATGGCGCGCAGTCCGGCCTCGAGTTCGGCGCGCAACGCCTCGGGGCCCAGCGCGGACCAGTCGGTGGTCTCGCCCGGGGTGTCCGGCGTCGCGCTGTCGGCGTCGTCGTGCTGCTGGGTGGGCATGACCACGGCCTGGGCGATGTCGTGGCGCTGGGCGTGGTCCCAGGCGAGGAACGCCTCGCCGGGCTGTAACGGCCGCGAACCCATCCGCGCGAGTTCCTCGACGACGAGGTCGGCGCCGGCCGCGAAGCCGAGGTTGTGCCAGGCGACCCAGTCCAGGCTGACGGTGTGGCAGCCCTGGCGGTGCCGGGCGCGGGCCAGGGCGTCCAGGTAGGCGTTGGCGGCGGCGTAGGAACCCTGCCCGGGAACCCCGAACAGCGCACCGGCCGACGCGGTGAGGTAGAAGAAGTCGACGCTGCCCGGGGGGAACGCCTCGTGCAGCGCTTCGGCCCCGCCGATCTTCGGGCGCAGCACCTGCGCCATGACGTCGTCGGTTGCGGCGGTGAGCAATTGGTCCCCGGTGACGCCGGCGGCGTGGATGACGCCGCGGATCGGCGGCGCGCCGGCCCGGTCTCGCCGGTCGAGCATGTCGGTCAGCTGGCCTGCGGAGCCGATGTCCATGGGCAGCACGTCGACGGCGACGCCGCGGTGCTCCAGCGCGCGGATCGCGGCGATCTTGGCCGCTGCGGCGGCCCCGGCGTGCGGGGAGTCCCAGTCGCGTCGCGGCGGCAGCGGGGTGCGGCCGGCCAGCAGCAGCCGGCGTGCGCCGCGGTCGGCGAGCCAGCCCGCGGTCAGCAGCCCGAGTGCGCCGAGACCGCCGGTGATCAGATAGGCGGCGTCGGCCCGGCAGCGCAGTGGTTCGCGGATCGGGGCGCCGGTGAGCGGGGCCAGCGTGGGTGCCAGCAGCTGCCCGTCGCGCAGCGCCAGCACGGTTTTGCTGGGCCGGTCGAAGGTTTCGGTGAGGGTCCGGCCGGCCGCGGCGGGGTCCGTCGCGGTGTCGAGGTCGATCAGGCCGCCCCACACGTCGGGGTGTTCGGCGGCGATGACCCCGGCCAGACCCCACAGCGGGCTGTGCCGCAGCGCCGTGTCGTCCGCGCCTTCGCGGACCCCACGGGTGAGGACCCACAGCCGGGCCGGGTCGGCGCTGTCGCGTTGCGACAGCTCGCGCACCAGGCCGATCACCTCGGCCGCCAGCCGTGCGGCGGTGTCGGCGTGGGCCTCCCCCGCGGGCCGGCCCGTGCCGGCGACGTAGACGACGTGGCGGGCCGTGGCGGGCGGATCCGCCGGGTGGCCCAGGTTCTGCAGGGCGGTGGGCAGCTCACCCGCGGCGCCGAGCACCGCGACGCTGCCCCGGCCGGCGGCGACGGTATCGGCGTCGCCGCGGGATGCCCACTGCAGAGCGTGCACGAATGTCGTGGGATCGGCTGTCGTGCTTGAGGTTTGGGGCGTCGACGGGTCCAGTGCGCGGTAGCGCAGTGCGTGCATCGACACGCATGCGGTGCCGTCGGCGTCCGACACCGTGACGTCGAGCACCATCTCGTCCGCGTCGCCGCCGGTCCGCCGGATCGTCACCGAGCCGCGCTGGCCGGTGGGCTCCGCCGTGACCACCAGGTCACCCAGGCCGGCGGGCACGAACAGGCGGGACTCGGTGGCGCCGGTGAGGGGGGCCAGGTGCAGCGCGGCATCGAGCAGGGCGGCGGTGAGCGACTCCCCCGCTGGGGCGGCCACCGTGGCCGCCATCTGTGTGGGAGACGCTTCGCAGATGTCGAGGGTCCAGGCGAAGGGCCTGCCGTCGACGCCGGACGCCGTCAGCAGTTCGTCGAGTTGTGCGGTGTCGTAGCGGGCGGTCACCGGGTGGACGGGAGTCGTGTCGAGTGGCGCCGGGTGCGCGGGCACCGCGCCGGTGTCACGGCGCGCCGTGAGGTGGCGCACCCAGTGCGCGGCGGTGCCGTCGTCGGCTGGGCGCGACGTGAGCGTGAGGGTGTCGCGGTCGGCGACGACCTGGATGGTGCGCGGTGCGTCGAGCAGAACCGGGTTTTCCAGGCGGATCGCGCACAGCCGGGTGTCACCGAGTTCGGCTGCCGCGGCCGCGAGCGTGTTGATCAGCACCGACGCCGGCACCACCTCGACGCCGTGCAGGCGATGGTGCCCCGGGTAGGGCAGCGAGCCGGACACCAGCTTGGCCTGCCACAGATGGATGGGCTCCTGCGTGGTCACGGTGGTGTGCGCACCGAGCAGCGTCGCCCGGCGTGGCGCGGAACCGGTTGCGGGCCTGGCCTTTTCGATGGTGTGCCAGTGGTCGGTGTGCCGCCACGGGGTGGCGGGCAGCGCCGGGTGGGGTTCGGGTGGGTGCGGGGTGTGCGGATGCCGGGGGGTGCCGACGGCGTGGGCGGTGTTGAGGTGGGTGTGGAAGGTATGGGCCTCGTGGGTGTCGCGGACCAGGGTCGCGATCGTGTGGTGATGGGTGCCCGCGAGGGTGTCCTCGATCGCGTGGGTGAGCAGCGGGTGGGGGCTGACCTCGACGAAGGTGGTGTGTGACGCCGCGGCGGCGGTGATCGCCTGATGGAACCGCACGGGATTGCGCAGGTTGTCGACCCAGTGGGCGGCGTCGTAGGCGGCCGCGGGTGTGGCGGCGTCGTAGACGGTGGAGATGATGGGGATGGTGGGTTGCTGCGGACGCAGGTCGTCAAGGGCCGTGCGCAGGTCCGGCAGGATCGGGTCGATCGTGGGGTGATGTGAGGCGACGTCGACGTCGACACGGCGGGCCAGCCTGCCCCGGGCCTGTACGGCGGCGCACAGTTCGTCGACCAGCTGCGGCGGTCCGGCGATGACCGTCTGCCGGGGTGAGGCGAAGACGGCCAGGGTGACCTCGGGGTGCCCGGCGATGAGTTCGGCGGTCGCGTCGGGGTCCAGTTCGAGCAGGGCCATCGCGCCCTGCCCGGACAGCCGCGCCATCAGGGCCGATCGGGTCGTGATGACGCGCAGGCCGTCGGCCACCGTGAGGGCGCCGGCCACCACCGCCGCGGTGACCTCGCCCATGGAATGGCCGATGACCGCGTCGGGGTGGATGCCGTGGCTGCGCCAGAGGTCGGTCAGCGCGAGTTGCACGCCGACCAGGACGGGCTGGATGCGGTTGATCCCGGTCACGGGCGCGCCGTCGGCGATCACCCGGTGCAGCGAGAACCCGGCGATGTCCTGGAAGTCGGGGTCGAGCCGTTCCACGGCGTCGGCGAAGGCGGGTTCGTCGGCCAGCAGTCGGCGGGCCATGCCCGTCCACTGGGAGCCCTGCCCGGAGTAGACGAATACGGTGCCCGGACCGCACGGCCCGTCGTGGGCGGGCACGACACCGTCGGCGGTGTACCCGCCGGCCAGCGCGCGCAGGCCGGTCAGCGCCTGGGCCCGGTCGGTGGCGGCCACCGTCGCGAACCGCGGGTAACGGGCGCGATGGTGGTTGAGCGTATGGGCGATGTCGGGCAGGGTCGCGCGGGCGCCGGCGCCGGCCATCCAGTCGGCCAGGGCGGCGGCGGTGGCGGCGATCCGGGCCTCCGTCTTGCCGGAAACGACCAGGGTGGTCACGGGTGCCGCGGGCAGGCGTACCAGGGCCGGGGCGGTGGGCGCCTCTTCGAGCACCACGTGGGCGTTGGTGCCGCCGAAGCCGAATGACGAGACACCGGCCAGGCGCGGGCGCGAATGATCCGGCCAGCGCCGGTTCTCCGAGACGACCTGCAGCCGCAGCTGGTCGAACGGGATGTGCGGGTTGGGGTTGCGGTAACCGTGATTGGCCGGGATGGCGCCTTCGGCCACGGCAAGGGTCGCCTTGATGAAGCCGGCGATGCCCGCGGCGGCTTCCAGATGCCCGAGGTTGGATTTGACCGCGCCCAGCAGCAGCGGACTGTCGGGGCGCCGGCCCCTGCCGAGCACAGTGCCCAGCGCGCGGGCTTCGATGGGGTCACCCAACAGCGTTCCGGTGCCGTGGGTTTCGACGTAGTCCACCTCGTGCGGCGTCACGCCTGCATGCGCGTAGGCCGCGGCGAGCACCGCCATCTGCGCGGCCGGGTTGGGCGCCATCAAACCGTTGGAGCGGCCGTCCTGGTTGACCGCCGAACCCCGCACCACCGCCAGCACCCGATCGCCGTCGCGGACCGCGTCGGCCAATCGCTTGAGCACCACCACACCGGCGCCCTCACCGCGGACGAACCCGTCGGCGGCGGCGTCGAACGCGTGGCAGCGGCCGCTGGGCGACAGTGCCCCGGCGCCGTCGAAACTGCGGAAGATCGCCGGCGACATCAGCAGGTTCACCCCGGCGGCCAGCGCCAGGTCCGAATCGCCCGCCCGCAGGCTCTGGCAGGCGAGGTGAATCGCCACGAGCGACGACGAGCACGCGGTGTCCACGGTGACCGACGGGCCGCGCAGGTCCAGGAAATACGACAGCCGGTTGGCCACGATGCTCAGCGCGCCGCCGGTGTTGCTCCACGCGTCGACACCGTCGACGTGGGATGCCGCGACGAACCCGTACTCGGCGGCTCCCGCCCCGGCGAACACACCGGTCTGCGAGCGGCGCAGCGCGTCGGGGGCGATGCCCGCGTGTTCGAGCGCTTCCCAGGCGACTTCGAGCAGGAGTCGCTGCTGGGGATCCATGGTGGCCGCTTCGCGCGGGCTGATCTCGAAGAAGTCCGCGTCGAAGCCGGCGACGTCGTCGAGAAACCCACCCCACCGGGTGGTTTCGGCGAGCGCCGCAGCCACTTCGGGTGACCCGTCGTCGAACGGCTCCCATCGCGACGGTGGCACGGTGCTGACCGCGCAGTCTCCGGCGTTGAGGAACTCCCACAGCGATTCCGGCCCGGTGATGCCGCCGGGGAAGCGGCATCCGACACCGATGACGGCGATGGGGCCCTCACCGTCGTGATCCCCGGCGAAGTCGACCGACTCCACCACCGCGTCGTTTGCGGTGCCGCTGAGGAATTCCGCCAGGGCGTTGACGGTGGGGTGCTGCCACAGCTCGACCGGCGACACCGGCCGTCCGAGCAGTTCGGCGAGTTCGCCGGACAGCACCACCGCATCGCGGGACCCCACGCCCAGATCGTTCAGCGACGCATCGCAGTCCACCTCGCCGGGAGCACATCCGACGGTGGTGACAAGGAACTCGACCAGCCATTCGCGCAGGCCGGCCGTATCCAATCCGTCCGGTGTCATACCGGCTGGCCCTGCCCGCGGACGGCGTCCGCGCAACCGGTGTGACGACGTGTCGTGCGTGGCTGTGCGCCCGCCGGAACCGCCAGGCGATCAGAGGTAGCGAGAGGCATTGCGGTGCGGATCAGCCTTTCCCGGGTAGCGACACCTGTCCCGCGCCCGCGAGGTCTGTCGCCTCGGCCAGCTCGGGAAGTGTGGTCGCCAGATAATTGGTGAGCGCTTCGACCGACGGATAGTCGAAGACGATGGTGGTGGGCAACGGTTCGCTGAGTGTCTCCACAAGGGCGCGTTGCAGCAGCACGCTCATCATCGAGTCCATGCCGAGCTGGAAGAAACCGGCGGTGGGTTCCAGCCGCTGTGCGGGTGGCATCCCCATCACCGCGGCGACGAGCATCCCCACGTGGTCGGCCAGCAGATCGTGACGCTCGCCGGGGTCGCTGTCGCGCAGCGTCGCGCGGAAGCCGTTGACCGCCGCCGAACCGTTCTGCACCGGAACATCCTCGACAGCAGGCGCTTTCAGCAACTGAATGGCCTGGATAGGTGCCGCGTCGATCCAATGGCGGGTGTGCTGCCACGGCGTGCGCGGCAGCCGCGGGTGCGGTTCGGCGGGATGCTGGGCCTGCGGCAGGTGGGCGGTGTTCAGGTTGGCGTGGAACGTCAGCGTGTCGTTGGTATCGCGCCACAGCGTGGGCACCGTGTAGTGCTCGGCGCTGCCGAGGGTGTCGGAGATGGCGTGCAGCAGCAGGGGGTGGGGACTGACCTCCACGAAGGTGTTGTAGTCACGGCCTGCCGCGGTGATCGCCTGATGGAATCGCACCGGATTGCGCAGATTGCTC
>JAFDWN010000030.1 GCA_018268465.1 Actinomycetota bacterium | reverse complement strand
GATACTTCCACTTGACCATTGACAACTCTCGGGGTCCAGTCAATCGCACTACCGGCCGTCCGAAGTCGAGCGCGTCAGTTGGTGCAGTCAACGGTGCAGTGGGGTGGCCGTACCCCGAAGGCGTTCGGCCGCGAACTCGACGGTCAGCTCTGGGACGAGATGCCCTCCGCCGCAACCGGTTAGGCGTGATCGTCGTCCAGCGCGTACCGCATCGGTTCGACGGGTGGTGCCAGCGGTTCGCGGACAGGGGCCTTGGTCGCCAGCTCGACGAGCTCCTCTGTCCCGAACAGGCCCTCGTCTCTGTCCTTCGCGACCCGTCGTTCGACTTTCCTGGTGGTGCGCATCTTCTCGAGCGCTACGCCGTGCTTGGCGAACACTGATTCCATGATCTTGTTACCAGTCGCGTTCGCCGACGCGAAGATCACCGTGTAGATCGGGTGGCCGTTCGTGTTCGTGAACTCGAGCGGGATCGTGGTCGCGTAGCCCAGTTCCTTCTCCAGTCGCCACCGCATGAGGTTTACCAGTTCGTTGCGGAACTGTTCGGCGTTGAGCATGCGATCCCGGCGTGCCTGCCATAGTTCACGCCACTGGGGCGTGCCGAACATCCGGTCCACCCGCTGTGCGTACTCGGGATCGGGCTCGTCGCCGGTGAATTGGAGGCCCCGGGGCAGTAGCGCGTGGCCGAAGTAGAGCCACAGCTCGATCTTGAATCCGCGCTGGTTCTGCCGCCAGTTCGCGAGGTATCGGAGTGTGTCCCAGGTGATTTCGGCGCTGTACTGGTCGACCATCGCGAACACAGCCGCACCGCGTCGCCAGCTAAGGCCGTAGGTGTTGAGGTGCTTCGGGATCTCGACGTTGCAGTCGCCGGGCAGGACCACGAGATCCCGGTTTGGGTGCGCGGCCTCCAGCTTCTTGCGCAGGGTGTCTGCGGTGCGTTGCTGGAGTTCGCAGAGCACGACGCGATCGAAGGCGGGTTCAGTCGACAGAGCCCTGTGGCCTGAGCCGAGGATGACGTTGCCGGTGCCGCGTTCGAAGTTGTCGGGGGCGCCGGCGAACAGGTCGAGGTAGAGCGTGTACTTCGCCGTCTTCGACGCCCGCGTGAACGCGTTCAGGTAGTCCGAGAGCGCTTCCAGCTTGATTCGGGACCAAGGTCCCCAGCCCCGACCACTCACCGCTTCGCCTCCCGATGCCACACTTCTGTGGGTCTCTCGTCCGAAGCGTAGGCACGGTTTGCTGCCCGCCGTGCGCAGGCACGCCGCCGTGGCCGTCAATTTCCCCACCAGCCTGGACTCAACCGGGCGCTGTTCATTCAGTAGGCCCGGTTGGGTCTTGGAGACGGTCGGAGACAACCGACCGGAAGACACTCCTTCTTGCCCACGCCGACCTGATGGCGTACAGCTCACGCGGAAGACACTGTGAACATGACAGTTAGCTCCACCACACGGGCCAGGACGAAAGTCCTGGCCCGTTTTGCTGTGCATCCACCCGTCGGTGACGGGATCTCCACGAATTCTCCATACCTTCTCCCCACCGCCTCCAAGCGAATACGGACCGTGGTCCGCATCATCAATAGGTGCCCGCCGGTGTGGCGGGCGGCCAGCTGAATTCGATCGAGCCGAAGGTCAAATGGCATTGCGCCAAATAGCTTTTCGCTTGACCCAACACCTACGGAGAGGTTCCATCATGTCGTTCGTCCAGAAGCCGGTGATCCTCGGTCCCGGCGAAGGCCCTGCCGTGCGGGTTCCCGGGCATCCGTTTGTGGTCAAGGCCAGCTCCGACGACACCAGGGGCGCTTACGCGCTCGCCGAGGCGACCATTACCGGCGAGGGGCCTCCGCAACACATTCACCACGCCGAGGATGAGTCGTTCTACGTTCTCGAGGGTGAGGTCGGCATCCAGGTGGGCGACGAGGTCGTCTCGGGGACGGCAGGCGCATTCGTGCTGATCCCGCGCGGTACCGTGCACACGTTCTGGAATGCCGGAAGCGGTCCGGCGAAGCTGCTCGTCATCGTGTCGCCACCGGGAATCGAGGAGTACCTCGCGCACGCCATCGGTGACGAGGACATCGATGCCGCCACATTCGTCGAACGGGTCACCGCTGTGGCCGAGACGTATCAGATGGAGGTCGTCGGGCCCCCGCGAGGATGATCACCGAATCGGCCGCAGCACCACGATTCCGGGCACGGTCGTCAGATAGTCCCGCAGTGGGCTGTCGACCACCTTGTCGTTCGCGCTCAGGGATGACGCGTTGCGCAGGACGGGTCCGTCCGGCCCCTCGACGAAGATGCCGACGTGGGTGACGTCGAGGCCGCCGTCCTTCGCATACGCCCCGATGTAGTCACCGGTGCGTAGTCGGCTGAGCACGCTGCCGTCGACGTCCTGACTGGGAATGTAGGAGATCGTCCGCGACACCACCGGCAGCCCGGGGAGATACAGCCCGCCGGAATCCCGCTCGTTGAGCCGTTTCTCCACCCGAATCGTGTTGGCCCCCAAACTCGCAGTGATGTCGGTGGCAATCGCGGGCGCCGCCGCCCAGTCGGTGAAGAAGTGCTTGCGCGTCGAAAACTCCACAACGCCGTCCCTGTAGCGGACCGCGATGAGTGCCTTGATGAATTCGTCGCGGTCCTCGGCGCGTTTGAGAGCTTCGACGTAGTCGGCGTAGGTGAAGCAGTCGACCTTCTCCAGGTCGACGACGAGTTGTTCGGGCACCGTTTCGGAGCCGACGAGTGTGTTTGCGCCATAGGGTGTGCCGAGGAACTGCCCGGAGAGCACCTCGGCCAGCGCGGCCGGGTCCGCTTCCGTGGCACGTCTGGTGGCCAGCAGACGCTGCAGAATCTGGTCGCTGCCGGTCGAGATCCGCACGGCCGGTGACGATTCCGATTGGCGGGCAAGGTAATCCGCGACGGGAATGGGTGATGTCTCGGCGTAGCCGATCGGCAGCAGCACGTCACCGGCGGTGGTGGTGACGTACACGCCCCACCGGTAGTAGCCGGTGAAGGCGGCGGGATCGGCGGTCAGGACGGCGGCGTAGTCGTTGACCGCCCGCACGTAGTGGTACGAATTGTTGTAGCGGTACAGGGCGTTTTCGCGATTCTGCGCGAAACCGTGGGCGGCGAGGAACCGCCCGGCAGCCATGATGCTGTCACGGGGCGAATGGATGTCGCCGCCACCGCCGTAGGCGGCGAACGTCGAGGGCAGGAACTGCATCGGCCCCTGCGCACCCGCCGAACTCACACCGGCAATCCGGCCGAACCGGGTCTCGATGAGGTTGATCGCCGCCAGATGCGCCCAGTCGACGCCGGACGCTTCCTGCGCGTCGCGGTAGTAGCCGAGCAGTTCGTCGGCCGGAGCCGGCGCGACGATCCGCCAGGCCGGCAGGGTGGTTCTGGCCACGGCGCCTTCACCGAGTGCGCCGAGTTCGCGACGCGCGTCGATATTGCGGTCGTAGGTCGTCAACAGCGACGGCGGGATTCGTGGGCGCGCGATCGGATCCCACTCCGGATGGCGTCCGAGGATGCGGTAGGCCGCCTGCTGGCGGTACGCGGCCGCGTCCAGCACCGCCTCGGGCGATGCGGGGTCGCGTAGCGCGTGTTCGTCGGCAACCAGGTCGTCGGCGAGCTGCGCCGGGTCTGACGCCAGCTCCCGGTGCGACGCGTCGGGCGCCGGCGGTGGGGGCGGAGGGAGAGCGCTGGTGGCGGGGGTGCCGGCCGTGGTCGTCGGGGCGGGCGAATGCGGCTCCGAACACCCGACAAGTGAGAGCGCGACGGACACCGCGACGACCGGCGCGACGCGACGGAAGGTGCCGCAACGCGGGGCTGCGTGAGGCGCGTCGAGGTGAGACGGGTTGGTCATCGTTGGTCCCGATCCTCCATGCGAATGGTCGTGGACGCCAGGACTTCTTGCGCCAACACGGCGCCGAGCGTCGTGTGGATCACGTGCTACCGCACGTGTCTGCAATCTCACACGACCGTAACTTGGATTTACATGCCGTTAACAAGGAGCATGGGAGGTGTCCGGGACGCGGGTGATCCTCGTTCGTCCCGGACACCGAGCAACGAACCAAACCCCGGGATCCGGGGGATCACAAGGAGTGAGACAGATGTCCATCGCGCAGTTCCGCGCAAACCTCAAGCGGGCCAACAATCGCCGCCGCCTCTACGCCCGCATCACGGCGATGCCCGATTCGACGATGCGCAACGAGTTGCTGGCGATCGCCGAGCGGCATTACGGGAACGACTGACGCGGCAATAGCGAAGAATCAGAGCCGGTGCCCCGCGGGGTCACCGGCTCTGTTGTTGTCGGATGCGGTTACTTGGGGATCGCGTCCCCGTACGGCGCGGTGCTGCGATCGTGCATCGGATGGACCGTCATGTAGACCAGGCCCACGATGACCACCACGCCCGCCGACAGCGCCACGATCCAATTGTCGAACCACGGCGCATCGGGGGTCCGTGGCCAGGCCATGTTGATCATCGCGATGACGCCGTACACCAGTGCGGCGATGTTGACACCGATACCCCACTTGCCGAGGCGGTATTTGCCGCTGGGCACCCAACCCTTGAGCCGCGCGCGCAGCGCGGCCAGCACGACCATCTGGAACGCCAGGTAGATGCCGAACGCGGCGAAGCTGATGATCTTGGTGATGGCGTCGGTGGAGAACTTCGACCCGATCACGATCAACGCCGGCACCGCCGCCGCGACCAGCAGCGCATACGGCGGGACGTGGCGGGTGGCGGAGAACTTCTTGAGCAGCGAGCTGCCCATGATCATGTCGTCGCGGCCGTAGGAGTAGGCGAGCCGGCTGGCGGCGGCCTGCAGGCTCATCGCGCAGGACAGGAACGACACGAGCACGACGACCAGGACCGCGGTGGCGCCCACGCTGCCGAACGCTTCGTTGAGCAGGGTGCTCACGGGATCGGTGTCCTCCCCGGCGATGACGGCCGGGATGTCGGTCACGGCAAGTACCAGCGCCAGACAGACGAACGTCGCCGCGGCACCGCCGACGTAGATCGTGCGGCGCATGGCCTTGGGGATGAGCCGGCCGGGGTTCGGAACCTCCTCGGCGACGTCACCGCAGGCCTCGAAGCCGTAGTACTGGTAGACGCCGATGAGCGCCGCGGCGGCGAAGGCCCACAGGTAGTTGCCGTCACCGCCGGCGCCGAAGCTGTCGAAGATGATGCCGAGATTGTGTTCGCGGTGGGCGACGAGCAGCCAGATGCCGACGACGAGGGCACCGATGATCTCGGCGGTGAACCCGATGATCGCCGCCGTGGCAAGCACTTTGGTGCCCATGAAGTTGATGATCGTGGCCACCACGAGCAATCCGAGAGCGAACAGGATGGTGTTGTTCACCGTCGCCTCCACGCCGAATGTCGCGGCGATGTAGGGGCCGGCGCCGTACACGACCGACGCGATCGTCACCAGGAGGGCGACCATGTACACCCATCCGGTCATCCAGGCGTACCGGCGGCCCCACAGGCGCCGCGCCCAGGGATACACCCCGCCGGCCACGGGGAACTGGGCCACGATCTCGCTGAAGATCAGCGCCACCAGGAACTGTCCGACGCCGACGATGAGGAAGCTCCAGATCATCGGTGGCCCGCCGGTGGCCAGTGCGAAGGCGAACAGCGTGTAGACGCCGACGACCGGCGAGAGGTAGGTGAAGCCGAGCGAGAAGTTCGCCCATGGGCTCATATCGCGCTTGAACTCGGACTTGTAGCCGAGCGCGTGCAGGTGCTGGACGTCGTCCTCGTCGTGGAAGTTGTAATACCCCTCGTCAGGCGATCCGGCGGAGCCGGTGGCGCTGGTGGTGGACATAGGCGGGTCTCCGTTCGTGCGGGCTGACCGCCGTGGAGCGGAAAGCAACGGCGTAGAGCGGAAAGCTACAGTTCTATTGTTTAACCCGCAACGGAAACGGCAGAATTGGTCGGGACTCGCGTAGATTTCGTGCCTGATTGCCGAAGTCGGGGCGCGCGCAGGAGGGAGACGCCGGTGTCGTTGTCGCCGCTCCTCGCGCCGGAGGCCCCGGTGGGCCGCGCCGACGAAATCGTCCAGCGCATCACCGAGGCCATTCATCTGGGACTGCTGGACGACCGCGAGCGCCTGCCCGCCGAGGTGGATCTCGCGGCCCAGTTCGGTGTCGCGCCGATGACCGTGCGCGAGGCGCTGGCGACGCTGCGCGACCGGGAGTTGGTCGAGACCAGGCGCGGCCGAAGTGGGGGGTCGTTCGTCCGGCGCCCGGCCGGGCCGCCGATCGACACACTGACGGCCGCCCTGGCCGCCATGAGCGCATCTGACCTGCGCGACCTTTTCGACGAGCACACCGCCGTCGCCGGGCAGGCCGCCCGGCTGGCCGCCGAACGCGCGGCGCCGTACGCGGTTCGCCGGCTTTTTGCGCTGACCGACCAGCTGGGGTCCGCGTCGACGCTGGGTGACCGTATCCGCGCCGACAGTCGCTTCCACATCCAGGTCGCGGTCGCGTCCCAGTCGGCCCGACTGGCGCGGCGTGCGGCGAACCTGCAGGCCGAGGTCGCCGGGCTGATCTGGCTGCCCGTCGGTCCGGAAGTCGACATCGCCGCCTACATCGAGGAGAAGCACGCGATCGCCACGGCCGTCGCTTCGGAGAATGGCCACGAGGCACGCCGCCTGGCCGAACTGCATGTGCTGGGTCAGCTCGGACGTCTCACCCGGATCAACTTCGACCTGTCCACTCAGGAATCATGACCCCAGACATGTCGGCGCACGGTCTGGCCGAGCAGGCATCACAGACGCTCGAACCCATCTACCAGCGGCTCAACCGCATCGCCGAGGAGGTGCTGCGGTGCCGGCCTGTGCGCGCGGTGCTGACCGAGGCGCACTTCAGCGGTCTGCAGCGGTTGCTCGCCGATCTGCTGGGCGAGGAAGCCGCGGTGTGGGGCATGGGATTCGTCGCCGCGCCGAAGGTCGTCGACGGTATGGAGCGCTACATGGCCTGGTGGCAGCGCCACGGTGACCGCGTCGCGCGGCTGCGTCTGAATTTCGACCCGACGAGCATCGACGTCTACGACTACCTGCAGATGGACTGGTACCGGCTGGCGCAACACGGGCAGTCGAGGGTGGCCTACGGCCCCTACGTCGACTACAGCGGATCGGATATGTACACCATCACCGCCACCGTCCCGGTGATCGCGGACGGCACGTTTCTCGGGGTGGCCGGCGCCGATCTGGTGGTCGGCGAGGTCGAACACCGGCTGCTGAGTGTCCTTCGCCAGGCGTCCGAGGATGCCGTCATCGTGAGCACCGAACGCCGGGTCATCGCCGCCAACACGCCGCGCTGGCTGGCAGGTGCGCGGTTGCCCGCGGCGCCCGAGGCCGGTGGCGCGGCGGAGCCAGGGGCTTTTCGTGAGGTGGCGGAGATGCCGCTGGGCACGGGCTGGGTGCTAGCCGTCGCGTGGCCGCCGCTCGAAACCAGCAGTTGACAATTTAAAGTCTGCTTCTAGAGTATTTGGCAACGCGGTTACCGGATTCTCTCGGAGGTAGCACTGATGTCGTCTGTCCCACCCGGTTCGGCCCCAGCGGTCGACGTCCCCGCGTTCGACGTGGCCGATCCGGCCTTCTCCATCACCTCCGCCGAAGTGCACGACGCCCGCGAGCGCAGCTGGTACGCGACCACGCCGTACGGGATCGCCGTCCTGCGGTACGAGCAGGTCAGCCGGTTGCTCAAACATCCCAAGCTGCGTCAGGGCAGCGTGGCCTGGCCCGCGCACAACGGCGTCACCGAGGGACCGTTCGCCGACTGGTTCGCCAGCTGGATCCTCAACAAGGAAGGCGAGGAGCACCACCGGCTGCGCCGCCTGATGAATCCGGCGTTCTCGCCCAAACTGATCGGCGGGCTGGTCCCGCGATTCCAGGCACTGGGCAACGAACTCGTCGACAACTTCGCCGAACCGGGCCGCTGCGAGTTCGTCAGCGAATTCGCCGAACCCTACGCGGCCCGCGTCATCGCCATCATGCTCGGGATACCGGAAGACGAATGGAAGGTCATCGCCACCGAGTCCACGACCGTCGGGCTGGCGATGGGGGTGACGTTGCGTCAGGACCTGCCCAAGATCGAGGCCGCCCTGCAGCGGCTCTACGAATACTGCGACGACCTCATCGCCGACCGGCGCGCGAATCCCCGCGACGATTTCGTCACCGCCCTGGTGAACGCGTCGCGACCGGAAGACGGCCGACTCAGTGACATCGAACTGCGCGACGGCATGGTGCTGCTGATCTTCGGCGGTTTCGACACCACCCGCAACCAGCTGGGGCTGGCCATGCAGACCTTCATGGCACACCCCGATCAGTGGCGCCTGCTCGCGCAGCGCCCCGAACTCGGCGGGAAAGCCGTGGAGGAAGTGATGCGGGTGAACCCCACCGTGCGGTGGGTGACCCGCGAGGTCCTCGAGGACTTCGAATACGACGGGGTGCCGCTGAGAGCAGGGACCACCGTGCACCTCTACAGCGAATCGGCGGGTACCGACCCCAGAGTCTTCGAACCGGGGTTCGACATCACCGCAGATCGCAAGCCGCACTTCGGGTTCGGTGGCGGTGCCCACCACTGCCTGGGTCATTTCGTCGCCCGCTCCGACATGAGTGAGGCGCTGCCGCTGCTGGCCCGCCGGCTGCACGACCCGCACGAACTGCCCGGCGCCACCTGGCTGCCCGACTCGGGCAACACCGGACCGATCCGGCTCCCCATCGGATTCACTCCCTCCCCCTGACCACAGCCCCAGCCAGAGAGGATCCCCATGCGTGTCACAGTAGATCTCGCGGTGTGCCAGGACCACGGCCAGTGCGCCATCGCCGCGCCGCAGGTGTTCACCATCAACGACGATGGAAAGCTCGAATACGACGGCAATCCCGACGATTCGGAACGCGACCACGTCGAGGAGGCGGCCGACGTCTGCCCCGTCCAGGCCATCTTCATCGAGGACTGACATGCCCGCCCAGCCCCGCGTCGCGGTGGTCGGAGGTTCGCTGGCCGGTCTGCGCGCCGCCGAGCAACTCCGCGCGCACGGCCACAGTGGGTCGATCACCGTATTCTCCGCCGAGCCGCACCTCCCGTACAACCGCCCGCCGCTGTCGAAAGAGGCCCTCGGCGGGCAGGTTTCGGCGGAGCCGCAGGACCTCGCCGCCCGGCTGGCCTTCCGGCGCCGCGCGAGCGTGGCCGACGTCGAGTTCCGGCTCGGCGCGCGGGTGGCGACCGCCGACCTCGCACGCCGGGAACTGACGCTGGATACCGGAGAGGTCGTGACCTACGACGGGCTCGTCGCCGCCACCGGGCTGCGGCCGCGACGGCTGTCCGTGCCGGGACCCGAACACGGGCGGCACGTGCTGCGCACCGTCGAGGACTGCGCGGGTGTGCGTGCCGCGTTGCGACCGCGCAGCCGGGTCGTCGTCGTCGGCGGCGGGTTCATCGGGTGTGAGGTCGCGGGCACGCTGCGCACGCTCGGACACGACGTGACCGTCGTCGAACCCGCGGGTGCGCCGATGCAGCGCGTCCTCGGCGCGGATCTGTCGAACTCGGTGCAACGCCACCACGCCGGCCACGGCATCGGCTTCGTCATCGGCACGGGAGTCAGCGCATTCACCGGTGCCGGCGCGGTGGCGGGTGTGCAACTGGGCACGGGGGAGACCCTGGACGCCGAGCTGGTGGTCGAAGCCGTCGGATCGGCCTGCAACGTCGAATGGCTCGCCGGGCAGGGGCTGGATCTCGGTGACGGGGTGCTCACCGACAACCATCTCGCCGTCGTCGGTGCCGACGACGTCGTCGCCGTCGGCGATCTGGCTCGCTTCCCCAATCCGCTCTTCGACGGTGTGGCGCGCCGCGTCGAGCACTGGTCCATCCCCACCGACACGGCCAAGCGGGCGGCGGCGACACTGTGCCGCCGGTTCTCCGGGGAACCCGACGACGCCACGCCGTTCGCGCCCATACCCGCCTTCTGGAGCGATCAGCTCGACCTGCGTCTCCAGAGTTACGGTTCACCGGCCCTCGCCGACGAGATCCGCGTCGAGGAGGGCGATCTCGGTGATCTCACCGGCGGCGTGCTGGTGACATATCACCGCGGCGGCAACCACGTCGGCACGGTCGCGGTCAATCTCAGCCCCGCTCGGCATCGCGTTCTGCGCGAGGCATTCACCCTCTCGCTCGTCTCATCCGAACCGTCTACGCAAAGGTGACCACCGATGACGACTAGTCCTCTCGACCGCCATCGTCAGATCAACGCGACCAGTCCTGAGCTGGCCGCCGCGCTGTCGCTCATCGCCGACCGTGGCGTGGAATTCGTGTACTTCCAGGCGGTCACGATCACCGGCCGGGTGGTCGGCAAGGTCGCCCCGGCAGGCCATTTCGAACGCCTCGCAGTCAAGGGGGTGCAGCAGCACCAGACCGCGGTCGCCAATCTGCAGGGCACCCGCGAGGGTGTGCTGCTCGCCGGCGGTGTGAACGCGCCCGAGTACACCGCCGTCCCCGACCTGGAGACCTTCGCGGTGCTGCCGTGGGACACCAGCTTCGCCAGGGTGTTCTGCCGGCTGTACGAGCCGGACCATCTGCTGGAGGGAGCAGGGGCCGAATTCGCCTGCGACACCAGGGGTCTGCTGCGCCGCCTGCACGCCGGCTTCACCGACCGGACCGGACTGGAGCTGCGCACCGGGTGCGAGCCCGAGATGACGTGGCAGGGTGAGGGGCTCCAGGCTCAATTCCGGCCCGGGTCGAGTCCGGCCTACCACATCGAGCACCTCGAACGGAACCGCCCGATCGTCAAGAAGGTCGTCGAATACGCGCAGGCGCTCGGGCTCGACATGGTGGAAGGCGACTACGAGGACGAGTTCCAGGTGGAGCTCAACTTCATGTACGACCATGCCGATCTCACGGCCGACCGGCTGACCACCTACCGCCAGATCTGCAAACAAGTCGCGCGGGAGCTGGGCATCGAGGCCAGCTTCATGCCCAAACCCGCGACGGGCATGATGGGCAACGGCTGCCACCACAACTTCAGCTTGTGGCGCGACGGCGTCAATGTGCTGGCCGACCCCGGCGTCACCGCACTGCATCTCTCCGAGATCGGCAGGCATGCGCTCGGCGGCCTGCTATCCCATTCGGCCGGTGCCATGCTGGTCAACGGCTCCACCGTGAACTCGTACAAACGCTACTGGGATGCAGGACAATTCGCGCCGTCGCGGATCAACTGGGGGCTGGACAACAAGACATGCACCGTCCGGTTGTCCGCCGTCGGCCGTCTTGAGTACAAGCTGCCCGACGCGGCGGTCAACCCGTACCTGTCGCATGCGGTGATCCTCGCGGCGTGTGAGGACGGCATGAAGAATGCGACCGACCCCGGCGAACCGACGCAGGGGTCGTCCTATGACGCGCAGCCCGACACCCGGTTCCCGGCGCTGCCGCTGACGCTCGGCGACGCGATCGGCGCCTTCCGCGCCGACGATGTGCTCACCCAGGCGTTGGGACCGGAACTGTCGGCGTTGCTCGTCGACTACCACACCGACGAATGGGCCCGTTTCTGCGGATACGTAACCAATTGGGAGCGCGATATGTACTGGAATGACATCCCGTGACCGGCACCGCGAAGGCGCTGCGCCTGGCCTGCCTGGATGCCGAGGCGCCGCCACTGTTCTCACAGTGGACGCCCGAGAACGGACGGCAGGGCTACGAGCCCGGCGTCGCCGAAGCGCTGGGCGCCGAACTCGGACGGCCCGTCGAATGGGTCCGCGTGCCCTGGGTGGACATGATTCCCGCGGTCCGGCGCGGCGAGGCCGATGCCGTGCTGTGCGGCCAGGGCATCACGGCCGAACGGCTCGCCCAGGTCGACTTCACCCGGCCCTACGCCGTTTTCCATGAAGGTGTACTGGTGCGGCGCGGCGCGGGCATCCACACGCCGCAGGATCTCGTCGGGCGCAACGTCGCGGCCATCGAGAACAGCACGAATATGGCGCTGGTCGAAACCTTCACCGGCGCAGTGCCGGTGGCCTTCGGTGCAGGATCGGACGACGTGTACGCGGACATGTTGGCCGCTTTGCTGGCCGGTGAGGTGGACGCCGTCGTCGACGACGACGTGGTCTTCGTCCCGCTCGGCGCGACCCATCCCGACTACGAACTCGCCTTCACCGTCCAGACCGCCAACAAGTGGGGGATCGCGGTGTCCAAAGACCGCCCCGACACCCTGGCCGAGATCGACGGTGCGCTCGGCCGTCTCATCGAGTCCGGGCGCCTCGGCGCGGTGTGGAAGGAATGGCTGCCGACACTCGACTACCCGTTCGGCGAGTGACCCGGCCGCTGATCGCGGTGGTCGGCCGGCGGGCCGCGCAGGTGCCGATCCTGCGCTTCTCGGCGACGGTGGCCGCGGAGGCCATCTGCGAGGCGCTGTGGGTGGCAGGTGGCGAGCCTGTCGTCCTGCACGGCCCCGCCGCCGACCCCCTCGCCGAATTACCGTCTCGCCTAGCCGGTTTCGGCGGAGTACTGGTACCGGGCGGTGCCGACGTGGACCCCGCCCGCTACGGTGCCGACCCGGCGCCGCAGACCCATGACGTCGTGGCCTTCCAGGACGAGTTCGACCTGGGCGTCACCCGGGCGGTCCTCGACGTGGAGCTGCCCGCCCTGGCGATCTGCCGAGGTATGCAGGTATTCAACGTCGCGCTGGGGGGCACGCTGGTGCAACACGTGGCGGATACGCCGCACCACAACGGCATCCACCACGTCACGGTGATGGCGGGCTCCCGGCTGCACGCCGCCGTGGGCTCGGAGAGGATCGACGTGTCCTCGTATCACCACCAGGCGATCGACCGGCTGGGATCGGGTCTCGTGGTCACCGCGCTCGCCGCCGACGGTGTCGTGGAAGCGGTCGAACACCGCGACGCCGACATCGTCGCGGTCCAATGGCATCCCGAGGACCGCCACACCAGCTCGGACACCGACGCGGCACTGTTCGCCGACCTCGTCGACCGGGCCCGCAAACGAAAGGACTCTCAATGATCGACCGGGTGCGCAGGGAGGACGTTCTTCCCGACCTGCCGATGCCGGAAACCCCCCGGGCTCGGGTCTGTGTCCTGGCCTCGCTGAACTTCCCCGACATCAGCGCCGCCGACGCCGCGCTGGTCAGACGGTTCACCCGGGTCGCATTGAGCACCTTGGTCGAACTCGGTGCGTCCTACGAACTGTGGGACACCTCCGCGGCGCTGGACAATCCCGGGGGAGCGGGCGACTTCGACGGTCTGCTGCTCCTCGGCGGGGGCGATATCGACGGCTCGTGCTACGGCGTCACCACCCCCAACCCGAAGGCGTACGGCGTCGACGCGCGGGCCGACCGCGACGCGTTCACGGCGATCTCGGCGGCCGAGGCTGCCGGACGGCCGGTGTTCGGCATCTGCCGGGGCTCCCAGCTGCTCAACGTGGCACGCGGCGGGACGATCATCGGCGACATCGTCGACTACGCACTGCACCACGGCGCGCCCGGCGGGCCGGAGTTCGTCGACGAGCCCGTCGACGTCGCCCCTGGCACGCGGTTGCGGTCGATCCTCGGAGCGGACCGGATCGTCGGGCGGTCGGGGCACCATCAGGCGGTGGACCGGGTGGGGGAGGGCCTTGTCGTGGCTGCGCGGGCGCTGGACGGCATCGTCGAAAGCATCGAGGACCCGCTGCGGTGGTATCTCGGCGTGCAATGGCATCCCGAGGATGACGACGGTTCGGCGGTCGACCGGCTGCGGCTGTTCGCCGCATTCGTCGCGGCGGCGGAGCAATCGCGGCAGGGTGTTCCGGCGGCGCGAAACCGCGCGGCCGCGCGGCATGTAATCACATAGCTGTCATTCAAACCGGTTGCGACACGGTCACGGATCAGTATCTATCCCGCACACTAGTGGTCACAGGCAGCACACGGATCACTATCGTCACACAAGCCTCACCGCTCACATTGGTGGTGTGCCCGGGAAAGGTCTGACATGTCGCCGCGTCCTCGAATCGCATCGATGTCGGTGGCCGGCGCAGCCGTGATCGGACTGTGCATGGCCCTCGGCATCGCGCCGCCGGCGGCCGCCGAGCCATGTACGGGTGCCGCCGCCGCGGCCCAGCCGCCTGCCGCACCGAACGCCGCGGCCACCCCGGCGCTGCCCGGCGCGGGCGGTCCACCGATCGGTCACCGGCCCGTCGGCGCGAACGAACGGGCCTTACTGCCGAAACTGGGTCGGTTGCCGTTGGCCATCCTCGACTCGCTGTCCCCGCGTTCGGCGACGGTGCGTCAGGAGGCCGCGGTGGTCCCCGCGCCGACTCCGCCTAGCCCGCAACCGGCACCTGCCGCACCGGCGCCCGCTGCGGCGCCCGCCCCGCCGCCGGCGCCGCCGGGCACTTCGCTCGTCGGCTGGGTGACCGGGCCCGACAGTCCGAACGACACCATCGGGCGCTTCGCGGTCACCGGCACCGATCTCGGAATCATGTGGGACAACGGCGATCCCGGCAACAGCCAGGTACTCATGGCATTCGGCGACACGTACGGCTACTGCAGTGTCCCCGGCAAGCAGTGGCGGTACAACGTCCTGTTCCGCAGCAACGACGGGTCGCTGGCGAAGACGGTCGGTGTGCCGAATGGCGTTGTCGCCAATAGATTCTCGGGTGCACCGCTCTGGGCGCCCGGGGTGGCCAAGCAGATTGTCAACAGCACCAAGTGGGCGCCGTCGGAGACGGGCGTCATCCCGACCGCGGGCATCGCCGCGGGCGGGCGCCAGTTTCTGAACTACATGTCCATCAAGAGCTGGGACAGCAACGGCCAGTGGACCACGAACTACTCCGCACTGGCAGTGTCGCCCGACAACGGTGAACACTGGGGCATCTACCCGGGAACCGTTCGCACGGCAGGACCCGACAGGATCCCCGGCGTGCGCCATGTTCCGGGGAACGAGAACTTCCAGCAGGGTGCGTTCCTGCGGCCCGGACCGGGCGACCCGTACGTGTATTCGTTCGGAACCCCGTCGGGGCGCAGCGGATCGGCGTACGTGGCGCGGGTACTGCAGGGCTACCTGCCCGACCTCACCAGATACGAGTACTGGAACGCCGATCGCCAGACATGGGTCCCCGGCGATCCGGCGGCCGCGACCCCGGTGATCCCGGGTCCGGTGGGCGAACTGTCGGTGCAGTTCAACACCTACCTCAACCAGTATCTGGTGCTGTACTGCAACGGCGCCAACGACGTCGTGGCACGCACAGCGCCTGCGCCCCAAGGGCCGTGGGGTCCCGAACAGCGACTCGTCACGGCGGCCGAGATGCCCGGTGGCGTGTACGCGCCGTATCTGCATCCCTGGTCGACGGGCAAGGAGCTCTACTACAACCTGTCGCTGTGGTCGGCCTACAACGTGATGCTGATGCGGACCGTCCTGCCGTAGTCCACGGCCCGCTCTCGGGGTGTGTTCACCTCAGTGGTTGCTTACCCGGCGGATAGAAAACCCTTCCCTCGAGCCAGCAGATTCTGGCTTTCCGGCGATTACCAGGCCGTTTGTCGACGGCGAGTATTGCCATGACGGAAAACGAGCGGCCTTGGGGCAGCGACCACTTCACAGGAGCATCCATGACGATTACCTACGAGAGCCACGCCCGCTGGCGTGGCCGAACCATATCCGCCGTCCTGCTGGCCTCGGCCGCCACCGCCGTCGGCATGGTCGGCGCACCGGCGCCGGCGCACGCAGCCGACCAGTACATCGCACTGGCCATCGGATATGTCAACGAGAATCCGCCGGTCACGATGGCCGGTGGCTCGGCGATCAGTGCCGGTCAGGAGCAGGCCGGCCAGGGGGCCCTGACGAACTGCTCGGGGAACGGCGCCAACCACTGCGTGACTCAGGTCATCGCGAAAAACGAATGCGCGGCGGCCGCCTCGAATGACTACGGCGAGATGACAGGAGCGTCGGACCCGTCGTTGGCTGTGGCTCAGAGCAAGGCCAAGAGTCTGTTGCAGAACCAGCAGGGCGCCAAGATCATCGTGTCGGGCTGCTCGAGCGGGGCCACCCCGCCACCGCCGCCCAATGAGCCGCCCCCACCGCCCGCGCCGAAGCTGGGTCCGACGGTTTCGTTCGACACGGTCGTCGGTGGTCTCGTGGCCCACATCGCCGACCGCAGCGGAGTCTCGTCGCAGTGCACGTATGCGACGGACAACCTCAACCGCAGTTTCGCCCTGCCGGCCAACTCCGCCTACGACCTGCGGATCGTCCCGGCGGTCCCGCAGTTCCGGAACTGGACCGTGACGATCAACTGCGACAACGGCACCAGTACCACCGCGACGACGTTCTTCTGAGTCGCCCCATACCTGAGTTGCTGCGCCACCCCGGTGCACAACTCACCCCCCGGAAGCCGACCGATTCCTGCCATGCAGCGGTCAATATCTGCCAGCGGAATTAATACCTTGACCTGCTGGTTCAACCAATCAGACCGGCACGAAACCCTCGGAGCCGATACCGACACCACAGGAGTGATCGAGATGAAGAAGTTCGGATTCGCCACCAT
This sequence comes from Actinomycetota bacterium, assembly GCA_018268465.1. GTDB lineage: Bacteria > Actinomycetota > Actinomycetes > Mycobacteriales > Mycobacteriaceae > Mycobacterium. Next base: position 196,109 of record JAFDWN010000030.1, on the reverse strand, counting down.
CGCCGCCGCCGGACTGGCCGCGGGCCTGTTCGGATTCGCCGCCCCCGCCCAGGCCACTGTGCTGGAGCCGGTGACCACGATCTCGGCGGGCACCGACCACCTCGGCTGGATCAATGACATCCAGCAGGACGTGAAGGTTCCTCAGGTCGACAACACCGTGCGCCACAGCGGCCGCTGACACCCGAGCACCACAACGGGCACCCCGAGCAGGGGTGCCCGTTGTCGTTTCGAGGTTCCCGCTCAGTGGGCGGGTCCGCGTGAACCCGGCGGCTTCCGGTGCGCGGCGGGCCTATGATCGTCGCGGTCGACACCGCCGCGGAAGGGGACGGGCGACCGCCACCCCCGACCCGGCAAGAAGGGTGCGAACCAATGGCTGTTTCGCTGCCGCTCAAGGTTTTTCAGATCGCCACCGGAAACGTGGGTACCGAGATGATCCGGCGCATCGCCACCCGGCCCGACCTGGAACTGGTCGGCGTGCACTGCTACTCCCCGGAGAAGATCGGCACGGACACGGGCGTACTGGCCGGCGTGGCGCCCAACGGTGTCAAGGCCACCGGCACCATCGAGGAGATCATCGCCGCCGGACCCGACGTCGTGACGTTCCACGGCGTGTTCCCCGACGAGGACCTGTACGTCAGAGTCCTGCAGGCCGGGATCAATGTCGTCACCACCGCCGACTGGATCACCGGCTGGCACCGCGATCGCCACCACCCGCACCGCACGGGCCGCGCAGTCACCGACCTGTTGGCGGAGGCCTGCCACGAGGGCGGCGCGACGTTCTACGGCACTGGCATGAATCCCGGGGTGAACCAGATCCTCGGGGTGGTCTGCTCTGCCGACGTGGCCGACATCGAGAACATCGTGACCATCGAATCCGTGGACGTGTCCTGCCATCACTCGCGTGACACCTGGATCGAGGTCGGTTACGGCCTGCCCGCCGACGATCCCGCCCTCCCCGCCAAGCTGGCGAAGTACACCGGTGTCTTCGCCGACAGCATCCTGATGATGGCAGACTGCTTCGACCTGGAACTCGACGAGGTGACGTTCAGCTGCGACCTGGGCGCGTGCACCAAGGACGTGGACCTGGGCTGGTACCAGCTGCCGAAGGGGTCGCTGGGCGGCAGCCACATCAGGTACCAGGGAATGGTGGGAGGGGTGCCGAGGATCGAGACCCATCTGGAATGGCAGATGACGCCGCACACCGATCCGAGCTGGGATATCAAGGGCTGCTACATCACTCATATCAAGGGTGACCCCTGCATCTACAACAAGCACATGATCTTCCCCAAACCCGGAGTCGACCTGTCCGACCCGGGCAGCTTTGCCTCGATCGGCATGACGGTCACCGGTATGCCGGCACTGAGCGCGGTGCGGTCGGTGGTCGAGGCGCCTCCCGGTCTGCTCACCAGTGCCGACCTGCCGCTGCGCGGATTCGCCGGACGCTTCCTGATATAGGTGTGTGATGCACACCCGGGTCTTCCTGTCCGCCGCCGAGCTCGACGACGGCGTCCAGGAATCCGGCGGTGTGCTGAGGCCGTCACCAGCCCGCGGCAGGCCGACCGTCACCCGCTGATCGCGGGTCCACCCCGGAAGTCGGCAATTCACCGCGAACCGTCCACGCCGCGGCTTAACGTGCGACGTAATGTCCCGCAGCCCGTCGACGGATCCCGGCGACTCGCCGGCGGTGGTTGCCGCGCGGCACGACGGAGGTGACCCGCCCGGGACCGCCGTGGACCCCCAGACCCTCGCGCAGGTCGACGACCAGGAGCGGCCGGGTCGCGAACTCTCCGGCTGGCCCGACCGGATCGTCTCCGTCGTCGCGTTCGCCGTGGCGATCCTGGTGATCTGGCAGGTGTTCCGCCCGCTGTCCCAGGGCAGCCAGTACTACCTGGTCGTCTTTCTGGCCGGCTCGCTCCCGCTGGTGTTCCTGGTCTACCGGTCCGGACTGGGTCGGCTGGACCGGGCCGACCGGCCCGGGCTGCTGGACTGGACACTGGCGGTGCTCACCCTGGCGGTCTGCCTGTACCCGATCGTGCCCGTACGAATCGGGTCCGGTGGCGGCGGATACAACGCTTTCCTGGACCGGCAAGGACTGCTCGAACCCACCGATATCGCGATGGGTGCCCTGCTGCTGGTGCTCATCCTGGAGGCGTGCCGCCGCACCACCGGGTGGGCGCTGACCATCGTGTGCGGACTGTTCCTGGCCTACGGTTATTACGGCGGGCTGCTCCCGCAGAGCTGGTCCATCGCCCACGCCGGCCTGGACTTCGATCAGATCGTCGATGCCCTCTACAACTCGGGCAGTGGGTTCTTCGGCACGCCCCTCGACGTCGCCGCCACCTACATCGTGCTGTTCACCATCTACGGTGCGGTGCTCGAACTGTCAGGGGGAGCACGGTTTTTCGTGAGCCTCTCGGTGGCCGCGTTCCGCCGTTCGCGCAGCGCGGCGGGTCGCACCGCGGTGGCGTCGGGATTCCTGCTGGGCACCGTATCGGGTTCGGGGACGGCGACGGCGGTCAGTGTCGGAGCCGTCACCTGGCCGATCATGCGCCGCGCGGGCTACACACCCGAGCGCGCCGGCGGCGTGCTGGCAGCGGCCGGCGTCGGTGCCCTGCTGTCCCCGCCCACGCTGGGCGCCGCCGCGTTCATCGTCGCGGAGTACCTCGAGGTCTCCTACCTCACGGTGCTGGGCTGGGCGATGATCCCGACGCTCCTCTACTACTTGGGGATCCTGCTGGCCGTGGAGATCGACGCCCGCCGATATGGGATGAAACCCGCCCACCTCGACGCCGAGTCGCCATGGAAGCTGTTGGCGCGCTTCGGATATCATTTCTCCTCGCTGATCGCGATCGTGGTATTGCTGGCGCTGGGCATGTCGGCCACACGGGCGGTGGTGTACGCCACCGCGCTGGCCTTCGCATTGTCCTTTCTGGACCGCCGGCACCGGCTGACGCCGCCACGCCTGTACCGGGCACTCAGCACGGGGGTGCGGGGCGTGCTGCCGGTCGTCGCGGTCTGTGCGGCCGCGGGGGTGATCACCGCGATGACAACCAAAACCGGTCTGGGTGCCCAGTTCTCGTCGGTGCTGGTCGGGGGAGTGGATGCCATCACCGACAACCGGACCGTCACGCTGGCGCTGACCGCCGTGTTCGCCGCGGTGGCGCTGGCGCTGCTGGGCCTGGCCATCCCGGTGACCGCGTCGTTCGTGATCGGATGGGTCATCATCGGGCCTGCGCTGCTCGCCCTGGACGTCCCCGCGCCCGCCGCCGCCATGTTCGTCTTCTACTACTCCGTGCTGTCCGAGGTCACCCCGCCGACCGCGTTGGCCGCCGTCGGCGCCTCGGCGGTGACCGGGGGCCGCCCGATCCCCACCATGTGGCATGCGCTGCGCTACGCCGCGCCGGCGTTCCTGGTGCCCATCGCGTTCGTGCTGACCGAACCCGGCGAATACCTGCTCGGACGCGGCCCGCTCGTCGGGGTGTTGTGGGCCTCGGCCGCGGCGTGCGCCGGGATCCTCGCGCTGTCCTTCGCCGCGGGTGGGTGGGTGCTGGGTGTCGGTGCGGCGGGTGCGGTTCCGCGCGTGCTCGCGGCGCTGGGCGCCCTGTTGCTGTTGTTCCTCAATCCCGTCGCCATCGCGGCGGGTTCGGCGTGCCTGCTGATCGCGGTCGCGCTGACGTTCATCGACAAGGGGAGACGAATATGAGACGTATGACGACGGTGGTCGCCGCGCTGATCCTCACCGGGGTGGCGGCCACCGGGTGCGGCGGCAGACAGGATGCCCCGAGCGCCGATTCGGGTGGCGACATCACCTGCGACGTCGGCACCGACACCCGCGTGAGCATTGCCACCGGCAACGCGACGGGCGTCTACTTCTCGCTGGGCAACGCGTTCGCCGAACAGATCTCGGCGGCGACCAACGGAACGGTGAAGGCTACCGCCGCCGAGACGGGCGCCTCGGTGCAGAACATCCAGCAGTTGGTCGCCGGCACCTACGAGGTGGCCTTCTCCCTCGCCGACAGCGCCGCCGACGCCGTCGAGGGGAAGGGTAGCTTCGACGGGAAAAGGCAACCTGTGCAGGCCCTTTCGCGGATCTACCCCAACTACACCCAGGTTATCGCCCGCACCGACAGTGGGATCGCCTCCATCGCCGACATGCGCGGCAAGCGGGTGTCCACCGGCTCACCCGGGTCGGGCACCGAGGTCATCGCCCACCGCCTGTTGGAATCCGCCGGCCTGGATCCCGCTTCGGACCTGGCCGCCCAACGGCTCGACCTGACCAAGACGGTCGACGGTATCAAGGACGGCTCGATCGACGCGCTGTTCTGGTCGGGCGGGCTGCCGACGCCGGGGATCACCGACCTCATCACCACGGCGCGCAACGACGTCGCATTCGTCGACATCATGCCGCAGTTGGCCACGATGCAGGAGCTCAGCCCGGCATACGAGGAGGGTGTCATCCCGTCTGCCACCTACGAGCTGCCCGCCGACGTCAAGACCATCGTGGTGCCCAACCTGTTGCTGGTCCGCGACGGCCTCGACGCCAACCTGGCCTGTGTGCTCACCAAGACGCTCTTCGACCGTCTGCCGCAGTTGCAGCAGGTGGTCGGTGCGGCCAAGGGCATTTCCCTCGACGACGCCAGGGACACCGATCCGGTGCCGCTGAATCGCGGTGCGCAGCAGGCACTCGACGAACTAGGGGCCGCCGAGTAGCCAGACCGGCTACCGCTTGGTGGCGGTCACCAGCAGGTACTCGGCGGCGTAACCGGTGCGTCCGGGTTCGGTGGCGGTGTTCCAATTCTCCAGCAGGGTCAGGAAATCACGGTCCAGCGCGGCGACCCGGTCGGGGTGGTCGGCGTTGAACCGGTACACGGCGATGGTCGGCCCGTAGTTGCGCTTCCAGTACTCGCGGAACTCCAGCGGGCTGGAGCAATGGTCGATCAGCACCGTTTCGCGCCTGATCTCCAGGTCGGACAACCTGTCGCCGAACAGCTTTCGGACATGATGCTCGTCTCCCCACAGCGGCGGGGGGCTGGCGCCGGCCGGTGGCGGCGGTGCGTACGGCTTCATCGTGGCGAACAGCTGGCCGATGAACCCGCCTGGTGTCCAGTTGATCATGCCCAGGGTGCCGCCGGGGCGCAGCACCCGGACGAGCTCGTCGGCGGTGGTCTGATGGTGCGGCGCGAACATCGCACCCACACACGAGACGACGGCGTCGAAATTGTTGTCGCCGAACGGCAGTGCCTCCGCATCGGCTTCGACCCAGTCCAGTTCCACACCTCGCTGCGCGGCGATCGCGCGTCCGGCCTCGAACAGCTCGGGCGTCAGATCGCTGGCGGTGACGGTCGCGCCCGCCGCGGCCGCGGGGATGGCGGCGTTGCCGGAACCGGCGGCGACGTCAAGCACCCGCTGTCCGGAGCGCAGGCCGCATGCCGCCACCAACCGGGGGCCGAGCGCGGGTATCAACTCCGCGGCCACCGCGGGGTAGTCACCCGACGCCCACAGCGCCCGGTGTTTCGCCTTGAGCTGCCGGTCGGCGTCCTGTTCGGCCGGTGGCAGGACACCGGTCTCCGCGGTACTCATCGTTGTCGTCCCCTGTTTCTCGTCGGTGCTCTCGACGGGCGATCGCCCGGCTGCACCAACCTTCGGCGAGGCGGGGGATGCCTCACATCGGGAGAAGATCCCTATATTCCGGCCGGCCCGAGGGCCCTGTCAGCTGAGAATGCCGACTTCCCTGGCGCGGCGCACGGCGTCCCGCCGCTTGGTGACGTCGAGTTTGGTCAGGATCGCCGAGACGTGGTGGTCGACGGTTTTGACCGAGAGGAACAGCCGTTCGGCCAGTTCGGCGTTGGTGAGTCCGTTCTCGAGCAGGCGCAGCACCTCGACCTGACGGGTCGTCAGACCTGCCGGGTTGGCCAGCGTCGTGCCGCGCCGGGGCGCGGGAACCGTCCGCACTCCCTTGGCGCGCAGATCAAGGCGGACCTTGGCCGCCACGGCGTCCGCACCGAGGCGGTCGAGCACATCCAGCGCGCGCCGGGCCAGTTCGGCGTCACCGGAGTCGACCAGCGCCAGCGCCGCGTCGTACGGTGTCGACAGTTCGTGGAACGCCTCTGCGGCCGCCTCGAACCGCCCGTCGAAGAGCAGTCGGTACGGTTCGGCGACCGCTTCGGCGCTGACGTCGACCGCGACGGTTGCGTCGAGTCTCCGCAGCCACATCGCCAACTCGCCGCGCGACCATTCCAGCCCGCTGCGCGGCGCGGTGTCCAACAGCGCTCGGCACTGGTCGAGGCGCGGATCTGCGCATCCGGTCAGCCAGGCCCGTTCGACGATGGCCGCCGCCACCGGCAGCATTCGCACCAACTCGCCGAATCGGCAGGCCAGTCGCCACGCGTCTTCGAGGCCGCCGGCGTCGTCGCCGGTGCGGCGCAGGGACACCACGCCGCGGATCAGCAGGGGCCAGGTGCGCGCCAGCGGTGCACTGGGGCTGTCCAGTACCGAGTCCGCGTCGGCCAGCGCATCGTCCCAGTCGCCGACGAGCAGCTTGAGGCGGCTGCGTGATCCGAGCTGAACCATCTGGCATATCGGCAGGTCATGTTCGACCATCAGCGGGATGCTGCGGTCGAGCAGATCCGACGCGGCGTACAGGCGGCGCTGTTCCACGTCGAAGTAGGTGAGATTGGTGTAGCCGCCCGAATAGGTTTCGTCGACGTGCCGGGGGCCCGAGTCCAGCACCGACAGCAGCTGGTCGCGTGCCACCGCGGCTCTGCCGGTGAGGATGTCGCAGTAGTATCCGATCAGGCGAACCTGCACGGCTAGGCTGGGATCGTCTGTCTCACTGGATATTTCACGGGCGCGGCGCAGCGTGTGCGCGGCCCCGTCGACCTGGGTCGACTGGATGGACAGGAACGCCTGCATCGCGAGCGCATGCCCCAATTGCACGAGCCGAGACGGATCCTGTTGGGCCTCGGCATCGTCGAGTATCGCGATGGCCTCGGCGACGTGGTTGTCGGCGGTGGTGCGGTTGCCGTTGTACCACTCGTACACGGCCAGCGAATGGTGGTCGGCGCTCATCGCCACGGGCATGCCCATGCGTTCCCGGATCCGCAGCGCACGCCGGCACGCGCCGATCGCCTCGCCGAGACAGTCGGTGAGGTAGTACTCCTCGGCGAGCAGTTCCAGGAGTTCGGCTTCGGTGGCGTCGGCCAGAAGTCCGCTGTGTTCCATCGCGATTTCGAAGAATTCGGTGGCCTGTGTGTGTGCTCCCGAGCGGGCCGCGGTGCACCCCGCTTCCACTGCCGCCGACGTGATCAGGGCTTTGTCGCCGGCGCCGAGGGCGTGGTGGGTGAGCACCGCGGGATCGGAGTGCGCCGCCACCCGGTGCGCGTCGATGAACCGGCGGTGCAGGCTGGGTTCGGCGCCCGGCGGGATGACGCTGGCGACCGCACGCCGGCACAGATCGTGCCGGAACGCGACACCGCGGGCGTCGCGTTTGATGAGTTTGGCCTCGTCGAGTGACCGCAGCGCGGGCAGGGTGACGCCCAGTGCACTCAGAAGGTGATCGGGTATCGATCCGGGCGCACAGGTCAGCAGGTTGAGCAGGTCCCATGCTTGGACGTCCAGGTCGGCGGTGCGGGCCAGAATCGCGTCGCGCACGGTGGTCGGCAGGTCCGCACCGTGGTGGTCGAGCATCTCGCAGACGAAGAAGGCGTTGCCGCCGGTCACCTGGTGCAGCCAGGCCGGGTCGACGTCCCGGGTCCCGACCAGGGTGGTGATCGCGTCGATGCTCAGCGGCGGCAGGACCAGTGACTGGGCGTGCGGCGACCGGGCGACGTCACCGAGCAAACCCCGCAGCGGATGCGTGACGCTCACTTCGTCGTCACGCAGGATGCCGATCGCCAACAACGGCATCTGGGGTGCGCGGCGCAGCAGGAACCGGAACAGGTCGATGGTGCCCTGGTCGGCCCAGTGCAGATCGTCGAGGACGAGGACGGTCCGTCGGATTCTGAGCTCGTCGTACACGGCCGCGAAGATGTCGTAGGGCTGATCGCTGGTGCCGAGCAGTTCGCGTGTCCGGGAGCCGAATTCGTGCGCCAGGTCGTGCAGCGGACCCAACGGTCTCGGCGTGGACAGCGGGTCGCACGCCCCCCACAACACTCGGAGGTCGTCGCTGTCCTGCCGGCCCACCCGGTCGACGAACGCTTCGACGAACGACGTCTTGCCCGCGCCCGACTCACCGGACACCAGCACCGCGCCGCCACGTCCCCCGCGGGCCGCGGCCGCTCGGGTTGTGAGTTGGTCGAGCTCGTGCTCGCGCTCGGTGAGCCTCACGGGCCGATGCTATCGGACACAAGACACTTGTCACCAGGGAAGACGCCGGTTGAGTCGGGGAATTGGGTAACCGCCGGCGGTCGGGTTCCCCGAAATGGGGGGCTTCTCCCGATGTCCGGGACCCGGGGGCGCGGCGAGTCTGGACATCACCCGGCGCGACCGCGACGGGCCCATGAATCACAGAGTGTGAGGAGTAGCCGATGCAACGCTTCATCATCGAGCGCGACATCCCCGGCGCCGCCGAGCTGACCCAGGCCCAGCTGGCCGGTATCGCCCAGAAGTCCAACGCCACCATCGAAACGCTCGGCGTGCCCTACCGCTGGGTCACCACCTACGTCGCAGGCGACAAGCTCTACTGCATCCACGAGGCCGACGACGAGGAGACGATCCGCGAGCATTCCCGCCGCGGCGGCTTCCCCGTCACCGGGGTGACCGCCGTGGCCGCCGAATTCGGGCCGCACAGCGCGGTTCCCGCACGGGAGGAGGCCGACGCGCGATGATCCCGCGCGCGGGCTTCGCACCCCGGGTCGGTGCCGCGACGGCCGCGCTGGCGGCGCTGGCCGTCGGCGCCGTACCGGCCGCCGCGGCACCTGCCCCGACAACGGGGGCGCAGTTCGCCGTGTTCCCGGACGCCGACCCGACGAAATGGCGCGTCTCGCTCAAGGGTCTGTATCCGATGCAGGAGGCCGACGCGGTCAGCGTCCTGAGCCACCTCGACCGGAGCGTGGGTTCGGGAATGCACTACCTCGTATGGGGCGACGACGGCGGCAAGGAGCAGTACCTCGTCGACTCCTTCTATCGGGGCGCCTCGCAGGACCGGGAGGGATACCTCAAGGCGACGCCGCAGGGGCTGGAGTACTTTCGCCAGTTCACGGTGGCGAAGTCGGTGCTCGACGAGGACGCCGACGGAGTGGACGAGATCTTCGCGAAGGTGCGGTTCGTCGACCCCGACGGTGTCAGCCGGTGGCAGGTCACCAACGTCGTCGACGGCCTGTACTGATCACGCCCGATCGGCGTGTCGGGGTGTCAGCGCCATCAGGGCGATGCCGACGGCGAACAGCAGGGCTGTCAGCACGGGAAAACTCCCGCCCGGGGCGAATCCACGGGCGGCGAAGGCGGACAACGCGATTGCGATCGCGCCGGCACCGGTGAAAAACAGCGGTTCGGCCAACCGGCCGGGCAGCCGAACCTCGACGACGGGCAGTGCCGGTGCGAACCAGGCGCGGCGCCACCAGAGGAACGCCAACTCGACGGCGGTCACCAGTGCGAGGACGGAGAGCCACAGCAGGCGGGCCAGCCACCAGTCGCCCGAACCGAGCGGCGGCTGCGGCAGCAACCCGCTCGGATACCCGACGATCGTCACCACGACGACCGGCACCATATGCCACAGGTAGAGCGCCATGACGTTCTGGTTGGCCAGCTCCAGCGGACGTCGCCAGCGCGGCGAACGCAGCGCGCGATTCAGCAGCGGCACGGCCGTCAGCAGCAGTCCGGCCTGCGCGGCGGCGAACGCGAGCAGCGCCAGCGACGGCGGAGTGGTGTTCTGCACGGCGTCGCCGGGCACACCGATCATGCTGACCGGGTAGGGGCCCAGGGTGACCAGTAGGATCAGCAGGAGCGCCGCGCACACACCCAGCGCCACCGGCCGTCGGCCCCGCAACAGTCCGCCCTGCCAGGCGATTCCGAGTTGATAGACCGCCGCCCACGCCAGCACGTAGTTCAGCCAGCCGATGTGGGGCACCCCGAGACCGATGGTCAGTGCGTCGACGGCCACCACCCCGGCCCCCAGCGCGGCGGGCACGGCCAGACCCCAACGTCGTTGGGCCGCCACCAGTATCGGCGTCAGCGCCACCACCACCAGATACACCGCCAGGAACCACAGGTGCAGGGCGACGGCCCAGCCGCCGAACGCCAGCGCCGAACGGTCCACCCCGAGCCGTCCGAGGACGGCGACCGTGATCAGGACTACGGCGACGTACACCCCGGTCGCGCCGGCAATCCGGGACAGCCGGTGACGAAACCACGTGTCGCGCCGCGTGTTCGCCGTGCTCTGCCACCGGCTCCACGACACCGCGCTGGCGTAGCCCGCCACTACGAAGAACACCGGCACCACCTGGAAGATCCACGTCAGCCACTGCGTCCACGGCATCTCCAACAGCGCGTTCTCCCTGCCGAAGGTGCCGTTGCGGTACGTCAGCGCCGCGGCCAGCCAGTGTCCGAAGACCACCAGAACCACCGCGACGACCCGGCAGAAGTCGAGCGCTCGGTCGCGGGCGGTCACGGTCGTGTCGGCCTGATCCACGTCGCCCCCTGTCGGATGCCGGTCACGCAGTCGTCCGCGGGTCAGCGGACTCCCACGAGGCTAGCGCCGCGACCGAACGCCGTCGCTGCGGTTCGGGGGAGATCCGGCCCGGTTAGCCGCCCACGCTGAGCCGCTCCCGGACCGCGGCGGCGCTGTCGGCGGCCAGCACGTCGCGGGCGAGCGCCGCGGCAGCGATGGTGTCCACCGCGCGGACGGCCGCTTTGGTCGCCGGTACGGCCGGGGGAGTGACCGACAGCGATTCGACGCCCATCCCGAGGAGCAGGCCGACCGCGCGTTCGTCGGCGGCGAACTCGCCGCACACCGACACCGCCGCCTGCCCGGCGGCACCCGCGCAGGTGGCGCGGATCAGCGCCAGCAGACCCGGATCGAACGTGTCGCCGATGGCGGCGACGGCCTCGTTGTTGCGGTCGGCCGCCAGTGCGTACTGCGTGAGGTCGTTGGTGCCGATCGACAGGAAGTCGACGTGGCGGGCGAATGCCGCGGCTTTGAGCGCCGCGGCGGGCACCTCGACCATCATGCCCACCTGCAGCTCGGCGGGCCGTGGCCCACCGGCGCGCGTGATCGCCTCGTCGAGCAGCCGGCGCGCCGTCAGCATCTCGTCGACGGTGCTGATCATCGGGAACATGATGCTGATCGGTGTCTGCTGGGCCAGCCTGACCATCGCCAGGAGCTGTTCGGTCAGCAGGTCCGGATGTGCCAGCGAGAGTCGGATGCCCCGCACCCCCAGGTAGGGATTGACCTCGGCGGGCGCGGGCAGGAAGCTGAGCGGTTTGTCGCCGCCGACATCCAGCGTTCGCAGCGTGATCCTGCGCCCGTCGAGCGATTCGGCGATCTTGCGGTAGACGGCCAGCTGCTCTTCGGCGTCCGGCGCCTCGTGGCGGCCGAGGAACAGGAACTCGGTGCGGATCAAGCCGGCGAAGTCCGCGCCGTGTGACGCGGCGGCCCTGGCGTCGTCCACCGAACCGATGTTCGCCCCGACCGGGACCGCGACGCCGTCGCGGGTCAGTGCGGCCTCGTGTGCGCGCATGTGTGCCTCGCGCCTGCGGTTCGCCAATGCCGTCACCCGGGTTTCGATATCCGCGCGGATGTCGGCGGACGGGTCGATGACGACCTCGCCGCTGGTGCCGTCGAGCGCCACCGTGGTGCCGTCGACGATGGACAGCACCGTCGGACCGGCGCCGACAACGGCCGGTATTCCCTTGGCGCGCAACAAAATAACGTTGTGCGCGTGTGGGCTGCCGTAGGCCAGGAGTACGGCGGTCACGGTGGCGGGATCGAGCTCGGCGGCCTCGGCCGGTGTCAGGTCGGCCGCGACGAGCACACCGGCCGTCGTGCCGGGTGCGGCCGAGTCGCCGAGCATCGCCCGCAGCACCTGGTCGCCGACCGCGGTGACGTCCTCGGCGCGGGCGCGCAGGTACGGATCGGCGAGGGCGGCGAACATCGCGGCCACCTCGCGCACCGCCGCCGACCACGCCACCGGCGCGGATTGACCGGCGTCGATCCGGGTGCGGGCGCCGTCGAGCAGTGCGGTGTCGTCGAGGAGCAGCTGGTGGGCGTCGAAGATGGCCGCTTCCGTCTCGCCCACGTCGCGTGCGGTGCGGATGCGCAACTGACTGATGGTGCGCCGGACCGCGGCAATCGCCTTGCCGAGCCGTCGCCATTCCACTGCCGGATCCTCACCGGGGACGTCGGGGACGGTCACCGGACCCAGCCGCGCCGAGCGCGCGGGGCCGATTCCCAGACCGGGGCTGGCGCCGATCGGCATCTGCTGGGCCGGTGGCGGGGCGACCGCGGGGACGCCGGCCGGGGATTCGTCGAAGCTCCGCGCGGCCAGCGCCAGGATGTGGTCGAGGGATTCGGCGGCCTGGCTGCCGGACACCCCGACCTCGACCTCGTCGCCCGACCGCACCCCCAGCGTCGCGATCTTCGAAAGGCTGCCGGCGTCAACCCATCCCGAGTCGGTGCTGCGGTTGCGGATCCGGACCTGCGCGTCGCGGCGGCGCACCTCGTGCACCAGCCGCGCTGCGGGTCGGGCGTGCAGGCCGTGCGGGTTGGCGACGGTGAAGCGGCCCGTGAGTTCGCTCGCCGCGGGGGATACGTCGGCACCCCCGACTGCGGCGGGCGCCCCGAGGTGCCCGATCTTGCCGGCCAGCGCACCAGCGGCCTCGGCGGCGACCTCGTCGCGGGTGGCGCCCCCGGCCGCGGCCACCGCGGCCACCACCAAGCCCTCGACCAGTGGCGCGGGGCACAGCAGAACCCGACTGCGGGCGTCGTCGTCGAGCAGTTCGAGCGCCAGCTCTGCCGAGAGGACCGCGCTGCCCAGGTCCATCAGCACCACGACGCCGTCGCCGCTGTCGGCCGCGGAGACCGCGTCGACGATGGCGGCTGCGTCCGTGCCGAAGGTGGTGTCGTCCAGCCCGGCGGCCAGCGACATACGAATCTGCTTGCCGTGCACCATTTCCTGCGCCAGCGCCACCGCGGCACGGGCGAGCGCCCGGCTGTGTGACACGACGACGAGTCCGACGGTCACGGTCTCACCCGCCCGCGGTGGCGAAGACGGTGGCCGCCGCGGCGACCAGCATCGCCGCCGACGTGGCGCCCGGATCCTGGTGACCGACGCTGCGTTGCCCCAGATAGCTCGCCCGGCCCTTGCGGGCGACCATCGCTTCGGTGTCCTGGCGTCCCTTCTCGGCGGCGGCGGTGGCATCGGCCAGTGCGGCGTCCAGCCCGGCGCCTGCGGCCAGCGCGGCGTCGACGGCGTCCACGGCCGGCGCCAGCGCGTCGAACATGGTCTTGTCACCCGCCTCGGCGCGGCCCCGCGCCACGATGCCTTCGACACCTGCGCGTAGCGCCTTGGCGAAGCCCTGGGCGTCGACCGTCTCGTTCGATCCGAGCGCCGCGGCCATCCGCAGGAAGAACGTGCCGTACAGCGGGCCGCTGGCGCCGCCGACGGATTTGACCAGCGTCATCCCGACCTGCTTGCAGAGCCCGGCCATATCGGACGGCGCGGCCTCGTCGAGGGCGGCGACCACCGCGGTCATACCGCGCTCCATGTTGATGCCGTGGTCGGCGTCCCCGATGGCGGCGTCGAGGTCGGTGAGCGACTGGGCGTTCTCACCGACCACCCGGGCGAACTGCCTTACCCATCCGTCCAGAAGCGCCAGATCGACGCTCTCCCGGCCTGATTCGTCGGCCATTCAGCATCCTCTCCGCAGTGCGGGGGTGTCGACCGGGTGATCCCACAGCCGTAGCAATTCGTCGTCGGCGCGCAGCAGGGTGACCGAACAGCCCGCCATGTCCAGGCTGGTGATGTAGGGGCCCACCAGCGATCGGGCGATGCGCACACCGGCCTTGTCCAGGATGGCGGCGAACTCCGCGTACATCACGTAGAGCTCGATCAACGGGGTCGCGCCCATGCTGTTGGCGAAGAGGATCACCCCGTCCTCGCCGGCGAAGTCGAGGTCGGCGAGCACCGGGTCGAGCATGAGTTCGGCGACCGCGCGGGCGGGTTGCAGACCCATGCGCTGCCGGCCCGGTTCGCCGTGGATGCCGATGCCGACTTCGATTTCGTTGTCCGGCAGGTCGAATGTGGGATGTCCGACCGCCGGGACCGTGCACGACGTCAGCGCCACGCCCATACTCCGCGACGCCGCGTTGACACGGCGGGCCACCGCCGCGACATCGGCCAGCGGGCGGCCCTGGTCGGCGGCCGCGCCGGCGATCTTCTCGACCAGCACGGTGGCGCCGACACCGCGCCGCCCCGCGGTGTAGGTGCTGTCCTGCACGGCGACGTCGTCGTCGACGATCACCGACTCGACGGCGACACCCTCGGCGTCGGCGAGTTCGGCGGCCATCTCGAAGTTCATCACGTCGCCGGTGTAGTTCTTCACGATGTGCAGCACGCCGGCGCCGCCGTCGACGTTCTTGGTGGCTTCGAGCATCTGGTCGGGTACCGGCGAGGTGAAGATCTCGCCCGCGCACGCCGCGTCGAGCATGCCGCGTCCGACGAATCCGCCGTGCAGGGGTTCGTGCCCGGAACCGCCGCCGGAGATCAGCCCGACCTTTCCGGGGACGGGTGCGTCGCCGCGGTAGACGATGCGGTTGGTGTGGTCGATGCGCAGGTCGGGGTGCGCAATGGCCATACCGCGCAACGCTTCGCTGACGACGTCGGCGGCGTCGTTGATGAGTTTCTTCATCGTGGCTACTCCTCAGGCTGCGGTGGTGGGCTGGGGGCTTTCGGTGACGGTGACGGTGACGGCGGGTGGGTGGGCGTCGGCGCGGGTGCGTGAGATCGCCACGTAGGTCAGCGCGGCCAGCGCGCCGGCGAGGAATTCGGCGGCGAGGTAGACCGGCAGCTGGCTCCACGAGACGGAGCCGCCCGCGATCTGCTGGACGAGCATGGGGCCGAAGGTGCGGGCCGGGTTGATCGACGCGCCGGTTGTGGGTGCGACCGGGATGATCGCGGCGAAGACGACCAGACCGATCGCCACGCCGGCGAAACCGGCGGACGCCTTGCGATGTATCACGCCGAAGACGGTGAACACGAGGATGAACGTACCGACGAACTCGGCGAAGAAGGCCTGTGCCGCGCTCACGTCACCGGAGTACGCCGCCACGCCAAGCCCGGCGTCGCTGGCGGCCATCCCCAGGACGCCGATGATCGCGCCGGCGCCGGCGATCGCGCCGACGGTCTGCGCGGCGATGTAGGCGGGCACCCGCGACCACGGGAACTTCCCGGTGACCGCGAGGCCGAGGGTGACGGCCGGGTTGATGTGGTTTCCCGAGATGTGGCCGAGGGCGTAGACGGTCGCCACCACCACGGTCGCGAACGCGAACGAGATCATGCCGAGGTCGGCCATCGTGAACGGGGCGTCGCCGTTGACGATGATCGTCGCGGGTACCGAACCGACACCTATGAACACCAGAAACGCGGTGCCAAGTGCTTCGGCGACGAGTTTCTGGGTGATCGAAGGCTCATCCATGAGGTCTCCTGGGGGTGTGTGCGGAGAAATCGGCTGCCGTGTGGTGGTCGACTATTTCGTATTGCATTCGACAATATCGAATGTGATCTGGACCATACGCTTATGCTTCGGTCGGCACAAGGATCAGATCTCCGGGAAGGTGATGCCATGATTCGGGCGATCGGAGCGGTGCGGTGATCCAGGCCGTCGATCGTGCGCTGCGCATCCTCATGGTGCTGCAGGGCGGCAGGCGGATGAGTCTCGGCGAGATCGCGGCCGCCATCGACCTGGCGCCCTCGACGGTGCACGGTCTGGTGCGCACCCTGTTGGCGCACGGCATGGTGCAGCAGGAACTCGACTCCGGGCGCTACCGGCTCGGACCGGCCACGTTGCGGCTGGGCAACGTGTATCTGGAGGCGCTGGAACTGCGCTCGAGAGTGGCGATCTGGGCCGAGAGCCTGGCCCGGCGCACCGGGTGTGCGGTGCGTACGGCGGTGCTGCTGTTCGACGAAGTGGTTGTGGTCGCCCACGAGCCGCGCCCCGACGGCACGCGGCAGATGCCCGAGGTGGGGATCGTCATCCCGGCCCATGCCAGCGCATTGGGTAAGACCCTGCTCGCGTTCCAGGCCGACTACAAGCCCGAAGGCTCGCTGCGCAGCATGACCGGCGAGACGATCACCGACCCCGTCAGGTTCGCCGAGCAGCTCGAACTCATCCGCTCCACCGGGATCGCCACCGAGGTCGAAGAGGCGGTGATCGGCGAATGTGCTGCCGCCGCAGCAGTTTTCGATTCATCCGGCGATGCCACCGGCGCGATCGGCCTGGTCGTTCCCGCGGGCCGCTGGCCGCTGGACGCCGACGCGATCGACGCCCTGCGGGACACCGCGCGCACGGTGTCGCGCGAACTGGGCGCACCGGTGTGGCCGCCGCGCCGCGCCGACTGAACATCGCGCTGTCCCGGCGATCGCGCTGCTGCGTTGCGCCGGTGTCCTGCCATCGCCGTAGTTCGGCTGCCCGATCGACCGTCACGCTTTTACCATCCCCCTATGCCGGGAACGTTCGCCATCGGGGTGGCACGGGTCTACCAGGATCCGGCCCCTGACGAGGGGCAGCGGGTGCTCGTCGATCGGCTGTGGCCGCGTGGTCTTCGCAAGACCGACCCACGCATCGGCCGGTGGCTGCCTGCGGTGGCCCCGTCAACCGCGCTGCGCCAATGGTATTCGCACCAACCGCAGCTCTTCGGGGAGTTCTGTACCCGATACGAGGCCGAATTGGCCGCGCCCGACCGCGCCGCCGCCCTGGCGGAGTTGCGCAGCCTTGCCGCGGCGGGCCCGGTCACCCTTGTCACGGCCACCCGCGATCTGGTCGAGAGTCATGCGGCCGTGCTGCGTCGGCTGTTGTCCTGAGCCGTTCGGGCGCGCCGTCCGCGCCTGCCCGGCGGGGCGCCGGTCGTCAGTAGTCGTGGCTGGCCAACCGCATGCCGCCGCGGCGTCGCGCGGGTGCGTCGTCGATCGCCGTCAAAGCCGGCACCATCTCGCAGGTGACCAGGCTGTGGCGCTCGGTGAGCTGGTCCACGATCTCGAAGCTGGCGGCGATACGCTCCGGTGTGTCGATGACCACCGTCGTCACCGGCACCTGCCTGCCGAGCTGGACGAGTTCGTCGCCGTGCGGCGGGCCGCTGTCGCGGAAACCCCACACCCCCCGCAGAACGGTGGCGCCGCCGGCGGCGCGGGACTCGCGCAGACGCGCGACGATGGCGCGGTGGATCGGCTGTCCGTGGTGCCGGTCGGCTTCTGAGGTGTGGACCATGAGCTTCTGCCACAGCGTCAGGCCATGGGCGTCGGTCGCGGGCAGCGCCACCGGAGGCGCGATCAACCGGCCGCCGTTCTTGCACAGCTGCGCCCGCTCCACGGTGTACAGCGGCCCGTCCGGCAGCGCGCGCAACTCCGGCAGCGCGCGCTCCACACACTCACCCGTCCCGACCGCGACGATCATCACCGGGACGTCGGCGTTGCGGCTGAAGAACTCCGCGCGACGGCGCTGTCCGTGCACGGTCCCGTCGACCCCGAGAAAGACTGTGGCGCCGAAGAATCCGTGGCGGTGCAGGATGTCGCACACCACCTGATGGGCCGGACGGCCCCCCACCCGGTGCCGGCGCCCCACGTAGACGGTGAGCCGGGTGGTGCCCGGCAGCGATGGCACCGCCGGCGGGGTGACGAGCTGCGCACGTTCGAGGGTGATCAACCCACGCGCCGTCATCGCGACGGCCTGATCGGCCAGTCCGGCGATCCGCTCGGCGGTGTCGACGGCGATCACGGCGACCGGCGGATCCTCCGACATGCTCAAGGTGACGTCGCTGCGCAGGACGTCGTGGGGGCCGAAACTCGCGATACCGCGCAGCATGATGCTGGTGGCCACCGATTCGCTGCCGTACAGATCCAGCAGCGCGTCGGCGGTGAAGCGGCCCGCTCCGCCGGCGTGGGTGCGCAGCCGCTCGCCGAAGTAGGCGGTGAGTTTCAGATAGTCGCGGTTCACAGCCGGACCGCGACCGTCTGGCCCAACCACACCGCGGCCAACCCGAGGACGACGCTGACGACGATGTTGGCCAGCGCGGGCCACACCCGGCGCTCCTCACCGAGGCGATGCGTCTCCAGCATCCACGTGGAGAAGGTCGTATACGAACCCACGAACGCGGTGCCGGCGAGCAGCGCGACATGCGGGCTCAGCGCCAACCCGCCGAGGAATCCCAGCAGCGCCGCCCCGCTGAGGTTCACGATCAGCGTGCCGAAGGGAAACGGCCTGGACAGACGGCTCGACACCGCCCTGTCCACCAGAAATCGGGTGACCGCGCCCGCGCCGCCGAGCAGGACCACACCGGCCCACACCGCGGCCGTCACCGGTGCAGCCTCACCCGTCGCACCATCGCGGTGGCGACGTACACCGCGAACAACCCGGCCACCACACTGGCGGCGGTGTAGCCGACGGCCAGCCCGTAGTGTCCGTGCTCGAGCATTCTGACCGTCTCGACATGCATGGTCGAGAACGTCGTCAGGCCCCCGCAGAAGCCGGTCCCCAGCAGCGGGCGCCGATAACTCGACACCGGCAGCCGCTCCAGCAGCCGGGTGGTGAAGTACCCCAGCAGGAACGCGCCGACGATGTTCGCGGTGAACGTCGGCCACGGCCAGCGCGCCGGATCCGGGACCGCCAGTTCTTCGAGTCCGGCGCGGGCCAGCGTTCCCAGCGCCCCGCCGACGAATATCGCCGCGAGTTCGCGGCTGTCGGGACGGGGCATGGGCCAAAGTATGACGGCAATTAACCCGACCGACAGGCAGCGGCACAGGCCACTGGAGCAGAATCGGTAACCATGGCTGCCAACCCCCGCGCCGGGCAGCCGGCGCAACCCGAGGATCTGATCGACGTCGCGCACGTGGTGACCGCCTACTACACCACCCAGCCCGACCCTGACAACGTCGACCAACAGGTCGCGTTCGGCACATCCGGTCACCGCGGTTCCAGCCTGGACGCCGCCTTCAACGAGGCCCACATCCTGGCGACCACCCAGGCGATCGTCGAATACCGGGCCGCCCAGGGGACCACCGGACCGCTGTTCATCGGCCGTGACACCCACGCGCTGTCCGAGCCGGCGTGGGTCTCGGCGCTGGAAGTGCTTGCCGCCAATGACGTTGTGGCCATGATCGATTCGGCCGACCGCTACACGCCGACCCCGGCGGTCAGCCATGCGATCCTGAGCTTCAACCGAGGCCGCGACGCCGATCTGGCCGACGGCATCGTGGTCACCCCGTCGCACAACCCCCCACGCGACGGCGGGTTCAAATACAACCCGCCCAACGGCGGACCCGCCGACACCGACGCCACGGCAGTGATCGCCAAACGCGCCAACGAGATCCTGCGCGACGGCCTCAGGGCCGTCAAAAGGGTGCCCCTGGCGCGCGCGCTGGGCACCGCCCAGCGTCACGACTACCTGGACGCCTACGTCGCGGATCTGCCCAACGTGGTCGACGTGCACGCGATCCGCGCCGAAGGGATCCGCATCGGCGCCGACCCGCTGGGCGGCGCCAGTGTCGACTACTGGGAGGCGATCGCCGAGCGCCACCAACTCGACCTGACGGTGGTCAACCCGCTGGTCGACGCGACGTGGCGGTTCATGACGCTCGACACGGACGGCAAGATCCGGATGGACTGCAGTTCGCCCAACGCGATGGCAGGGCTCCTCGGGGCGATGAAGGCCAACCCCGGCACTTACCAGATCGCGACCGGCAACGACGCCGACTCCGACCGGCACGGCATTGTCACACCCGACGGTGGACTGCTCAATCCGAACCACTTCCTTGCGGTGGCGATCGAGTACCTCTACACCCACCGGCCCTCCTGGCCCGGTTCGACGGCGGTGGGCAAAACGGCGGTCAGCTCCTCGATCATCGACCGGGTGGTCGACGGCCTCGGCCGCAAACTGCTGGAAGTTCCCGTCGGCTTCAAGTGGTTCGTCGACGGGTTGGTCAGCGGCACCATCGGTTTCGGCGGCGAGGAGAGTGCGGGCGCGTCGTTCCTGCGCCGCGACGCCACCACCTGGACCACCGACAAGGACGGCATCATCCTGGCCCTGCTCGCCTCGGAGATCCTCGCGGTCACCGGGTCGACGCCGTCGCAACGCTACGGCGCGCTGGCCGAGAGGTACGGTGCGCCAACGTATGCGCGGATCGACGCGCCTGCCGACCGGGAACAGAAGGCGCGGCTGGCCAAACTGTCTCCCGAGCAGGTGAGCGCGACCGAGCTGGCCGGTGAGGAGATCACCGCCAAGCTGACCACCGCGCCGGGCAACGGCGCCCCGCTCGGCGGGTTGAAGGTGACCACAGCCAATGCCTGGTTCGCCGCCCGGCCGTCGGGCACCGAGGATGTGTACAAGATCTACGCCGAATCATTCCTGGGCGCAGAGCATCTGGCCGAAGTCCAGGATGCCGCTCGCGATGTGGTGAATTCGGTCATCCGGTAGAGGAGCCTGTGTGAGTTCGTCCGTGGAGGGCGACTGTTCGAGTCCGGCGACCCCAGCCGACCGACGGCGGCTGCCCCGCGAAGTCTGGGTGCTGATCACCGCGAATGCGGTGATCGCTCTCGGTTACGGGGTCGTCGCGCCGGTGCTGCCGCAGTATGCGCGCGACTTCGGTGTCAGCATCAGCGCCGCGACCTTCGTCATCACCGCGTTCGCGGTGATGCGGCTGTGTTTCGCACCGCCGACGGGCGTGCTGGTGCAGAAGCTGGGGGAGCGGCGGATCTACCTCACCGGTCTGCTGATCGTGGCGCTGTCGACCACGGCATGCGCGTTCGCGCACACGTACTGGCAGCTGCTGGCGTTCCGCTCGCTGGGCGGCATCGGTTCGGCGATGTTCACCGTGTCGTCGCTGGGCCTGATGATCCGCATCTCCCCGCCGGACGCACGCGGACGCGTGGCGGGCATGTTCTCCAGTGCGTTCCTGATCGGCTCGGTGGGCGGCCCTGTTCTGGGCACTCTGACCGCCGGGCTGGGGCTCTCGGCGCCGTTCCTGATCTACGGCATCGCGCTGCTCATCGCCGTGCTGGTGGTGTTCGTCAGCCTGCGTCACTCGGCGTTGGCCGCACCCACCGAGCACGACACCGCGACGATGACGCTGGCGACGGCGCTGCGAAACCGCGCCTACCGCTCGGCGCTGTTCTCGAACTTCGCGACGGGCTGGTCGGTGTTCGGGCTGCGGATCGCGCTCGTGCCGCTGTTCGTGACCGAAGTGCTGCACCGCGGGCCCAGCATGGCCGGCGTGGCGCTGACGACGTTCGCCGTCGGCAATGTCGCCGCGGTCATCCCCAGCGGATATCTCTCGGACCGCATCGGCAGGCGGGTGCTGCTGATCATCGGTCTGACGGTGTCGGGTCTGGCGACGCTGCTGGTGGGGCTCGCCTCGTCGCTGACGCTGTTCTTGGCGGCCGCTTTCGTCGCGGGTGCGGCGGCGGGCATCTTCAGCTCACCGCAACAGGCCGCCGTGGCCGACATCATCGGCAACAGGGCGCGCGGCGGCACCGCGGTGGCGACCTACCAGATGATGTCCGATGTCGGCGCGATCATCGGGTCGATGGCCGTCGGGCAGATCGCCCAGCACCTGAGCTTCGGGGCGGCATTCGTCATCAGCGGCGTCATCCTGCTGGTCGCGGCGCTGGGTTGGGTGTTCGCGCCGGAGACCCGCCCCCGATCGCCGTCTGAGCCCACGCCTGCCCGCGCATTGGGTCCCGAAGCCGGCGGGGAGGTGCCATGACCAGCGACTTTGAACCACAGGTGTCCGGTGGTGTAGCTTCGATGAGCACGTTCACGGGGCTATGGCGCAGTTGGTAGCGCACCACACTGGCAGTGTGGGGGTCAGGGGTTCGAATCCCCTTAGCTCCACCAGTGTGATGAGTCGAGTCATGGGTTACACCTGAGTCGCGTCACTGGTTACAGATCGCCCCGGCCATCGGCCGGGGCTTTTCTGTTGGTTGCGCCAGTAGTTGCGGGTGTGGTCGACAGTGTGGCTGGAGATCAGTTTGTTGGTGTTTTTGCTCAGGACGGTCACGGTGGTGTTGGTGGCGTAGATGAGCACGGGGGTGTGGGCGTGGGTCTTGCCGATGCCGAGGTGGTGTAGCCGGCTGCCGTAGCGCAGGGTCAGTTTGCCGAACTGGTCGACGGTGTCGTGGCGGATGCGGAAGTGCTGGGTGGGGTTGTTGGTGGGTGTGGCTTTGGGGCGGGCTTGGTAGGCCTGGGCTGGGGTGGTTGTGGCTGGTAGTGCGCGGTGTGGGCGTTGGGTGTTGTAGACGATGGCGAATTCGTCGAGAAGGCGTTGTGCGTCGGTGATTGTGGTGGGGTGTGGGCGGGCTTTGAGCCAGCGTTTGAGGGTCTGGTGGAAGCGTTCGATCTTGCCCTGGGTTTGGGGATGGCCGGGGCTGCCGTTTTTCTGGGTGATGCCGAGGTGAGCGAGTAGTCGTTCGAAGTCGTTGTGGCCGTGGGTGAATCGTGATGTGTAGACGGTTCCGTTGTCGGTGAGCGTGGATGCTGGCAGGCCGTGGCGTTGGGCGGTGTCGGTGAAGCTGGTCACGACGTCGGGCCCGGTGACGCGTCGGTGGGCGGTGCAGGCCAGGAGGTATCGGGAGTGGTCATCGAGCCAGTTGAGGATTTCGATGTCGGTGCCGTCGGCCAGTGTCCAGTGGGTGAAGTCCGATTGCCAGCATTCGTTGGGTTGTTCTGCGGCGAATCGGGTGTAGGAGCTTTTGGGGCGTTTGTGTGGTTGTGGGGTGATCAGGCCGTGGTGGTGCAGGATGCGGCGGATCGTCGAGGTGGAGGGCACGGGCAGGCCTTGTCGGGCCAGGTGTGTTTGTAGGGTGATCGGGCCGGCGTCGAGGCCGTCGGCGGTGAGTTGTTCTCGTAGGTGCACGATGGCGCGTATGACGTCGTCGTTGACAGCGCGTGGGTTGCTGCTGGGTCGTCGCGAGCGAGGATCGACTGCTTCGAGCCCGCCTTCTCGGTAGCGCGCCAGGAGGCGGTGGACGTGTTGTCGGGAGAGTCCGTAGGCCCGGGCGGCCGCACTGACGCTGAGGTTCCCCGAGGCGACTTCCAAGACCACGACACGGGCTTTCGACATGAACCACGACTGTCACCTATGACGCGACTCATTAATGGTCTTCGCAGATGTCACCCATGACGCGACTCATGTGTCACCTATGTCGTGAACTCATACACCCTTAGCTCCACCAGAGAGGTCTTAGTCGAACCCGCGTCCGAATGGATGCTGGCGAGGGCGAAGGTCAATCCCGGGGATGAATCTTGGTTAATTGCTCGATGCGAGGCTCCCGTGAGGGGGCCTTGTTTCGTTGTGGCTCCGGTGGCGACTGAGGTTGGTGCTAGTCGTCAGCGGCGCGGGGCGATGCGGTCGATGTGATGGCGAACGTCGGCGGTGGCCACGTTCGGTCCGCCGTGGCCGACGTAGAGGCGTTGAGGCTCGTGTTGAAGGACGTGATCAAGCGCGCGGCGCACACCGGCGACGTCTTCGGCGAAGAAGTGCCGCAAGGGATGGTGCGGCCTGATTCGCCCGTAGGCGAACCCTCCTCGAACGAGGTCGCCGACAATGGCGTCGCCACCGTCGAGCATCACGACGCACGACCCGGCGGTGTGACCGGCGACCGGTACAACCGTGGCGCCGACCCCGTAAGCATCGAGGCGCAGCGGCTCGGTGATCAAGATCTGCGGCTCCGCGCCGGTGAACGTCATGCGGGCGACCAGCGGTCGTATCGCTGTCCCGGCGAGTCCGGTGGCCGGGAGTGGGCCGTTGGCGCCCCTGGTAAGTAAGTCGGCGTCTTGGGCCCCGATGGCAATCGGTATGTCTGTACGCACGAGGGCATTGACGGCCCCGGTGTGGTCGGTGTGGCCGTGGGTGAGTATCGCCAGGCTGAGGTCGGCGGGGGTTACGCCGTGCTGGCGTAGCGCGGCGACCAGCTGGTCCTCCTCGCCAGGACTGCCGGCATCGACGAGCACGGGCCGATCGCCGAGGATCAGGTAGGCGTTGCTGATCGAGAGCGCCAACGGCACGATACGGGTCTTCATGACTTCTCCTCGTTGACGAGTGCGTGGCGCCGGATCCCCGGCGCCGCCGGTCCGGCGGGTGAAACACGGTCGCAACCGTCGTAGACGCGTCCTTGCGATGCGAAGTGACCAGAGACGTGGACGGCCTTACGAATTAATTAACAACCGTAAGATTACTACTGTTAGCTTACGGGTGCGATAGTAGCCGTAGAATGGCGTCGGTGTCGACCACGAAGCAATCGCGAACGCGCAACGTACGAGGTCAAGGGACGCGATTGCGGACGGAAATCGTCGCGGCGGCTTGCCATTTGCTAGATCGAGATGGCAGCGCCGACGCCGTTACCCTGCGGGCGGTGGCTCGCGAAGTCGGAGTGGCCGCGCCGTCGATCTACGCGCATTTCTCGGATCGCTCGGAGATTGTGCAAGCGGTGATCGACGATGGCTTCGCCGAACTCGTCAAGGCGATCAGGGTCGCCAGCGATGGCGAAATCCAGCCCGTGGCGCGACTCGAAGCTGGTGTGCGCGCCGTGTTGCATTTCGCCTGGGCTCGGCCGGCGCGCTTCGCCGTCATGCTCGGACGCCCCGGATTCACCGACCCGGAACCCCATCGCGGCGCCGACGATCCGGCCACCGTCTCCTTCCAGTTGATGGTCGATGCAATCGATGACTGCATCGACCAGGGATTGTCCAGCTGCACCGAACCCCATCTCGCTGCCACGGCCATCATGGTGGCCACACACGGCTATGCACTCGTCAAGGCCCAAAAGCCCACTTTCGCCTGGCCGTCGGAAAGCGCACTCGTGACCTATTACGTCACCGCACTTGCCCGCATCACGCCCGGACCGGGCGCCGAGGGCGCGGCCACCGACGGGGCGACCGCCTGAGCATGGCGCCGCGCGGCAAGCGCAAGCGCACGAAGCCCTGGGTGGCGCGGCTGATGTCACAAGTGATGGAACTGGTCTGTCAGGCATCTCTGCGAGGCTTTTCGTCCGGCCCCGCACGGGTCGGTCACGTGTAGCCGTATGAGGTACGAGACCAATCGGACGTGGCCACGCTCAACCAGACCACGCTGCGGCCTAATCACAATCCTGAACTGACCAAACGTCGCAATAGCCCAGTGACAGTCGGGTTCGACAGTTGTCCCATCAGGACCACCAGGAAAGCGGCAGGTCAGGGGCAAATCTGACAGGCCGGAACCGGCTCGGCAGGATGTCATCGTCAGCGCGCTGCACGGGTTGGCGGCGGAGCGTACGTGACGACCGGTCAACCCCGCTGCCCCGCACTTCGACGTCGGCGGTTTGGGACAGGGCCCCCCGACGACACCGTCCCCCAGTCGCAGGGTCGTCAGCCCACCTCGACGCTGGCGAGGGCCGGATAGTCGGTGTATCCCTGCTCGTCGCCCAGGTAGTAGGTGGACGTGTCGGCAGGCGCCAGCGCGGCGCCGGTCTTGAGCCGTTCGGCCAGATCGGGATTGGCGATGTAGTGGGTGCCGAAAGCGACGATGTCGGCCAGGCCGTCCTCGACGACGGCGAGTTGATGCGGACCGGCCGGGAAATCCTGGGCGGCGCCGTGCGGGTTGAGCATCAACACACCTGACCACTTCCGGCGAATCGCCCGGGTCAGGGCGCGGTGGCCGGGGAATTCGAAAACGTCGAGAAACGCCAGATCGCTGGGCAACTCGGATACCAATGCCAGGTAGACCGTGTCCAGGTCGTCTTCTTCGATCCCGAAGGCGGTACATCCCGGCGAAATCCTTAAGGCGAGCCGGTCGGACCCGATTCGGTCGGCGACGGCGCGCACCAGTTCCAACGGGAAGCGGATACGGCCCGCCACGCTGGTGCCGTACCCGTCGCATCGCAGGTTGGCGTTGGAGGACAGGAACTGCTGGATGAGATAGCCGTAGGCGCCGTGCAGTTCCACCCCGTCGAAGCCTGCGCTGATGCAGTTCTCGGCGGCGTCGGCGAAGTCGGCGATGGTGTCGTGTATTTCACTGAGAGTCAACGCTTTCGGTGTCGGGTACGGTTTGCGGACGGCGGGTTCGCCAATGTTGACTCGGACCATTCCCTCGGCGGCAACGGCCGACGGGCCCACCGGGTACCGGCCCTCGCCGAGCAGCTCCGGGTGGCTGTTGCGTCCCGCGTGCTGCAATTGGGCGAAGATGGTGCCGCCCGCGTCGTGGACCCCGCTGGTGACCGGCTTCCAGGAGTCGACCTGGGTCTGGGTGTGAATGCCGGGCGTGCAGGTGTAGCCCTGTCCGACGCGGTTGGGTTGAAGGGCTTCGCTGATGATCAGCCCGGCCGACGCCCGTTGTCGGTAGTACCGGGCCATCAGCTGGGTTGCGGAGAGTTCCGGTCCGTACGCGCGGCGTCGTGTCAGTGCGGCCATGGCGATTCGGTTCTTCAAGGTCCGATCGGCGATCCTGATCGGATCAAAGGCACTGGGCATGATTTCTCCCCCTGTCGAGTCAAGTGCTGGATGCACGCATGGTGCTGGCGTGCGCACTCACCCGGCCAGCCGCAGCGGCGTAGTTCCCGCATTTCCGACTTGGTGATTGCCCTGGGACGACGAATCCGACGTGCGCCCCCGGCGGACGGGTCACGGTGTCGCCGGGTCGCCTTGGGCCTTCTTCATGTCGCGGATGTGGGGAGCCGCCTCAACGGCGTTCAGCCCAGGCAGCTCGGCCACCGGCCCGCTGAGATACCGGTACATCGCGCCGGTGTCGACACAGTGGGCCACCGCGTAGATATTCGTCGTCCCAGTGGTCGCCGTCGCGAAGCTGATCTCCTGGTGGGCGGCCATCAGCCGCCCGGCGTCCTCGAGACGGGCCGGCGTCACGGTCAGCCACAGGCTGACGCCGCAACGCAATCCCAGCAGCCCGGGGTCGAAGTCGACGTCGAAGTAGAGGGTGCCGGAGGCCTTGAGCTGCCCGATCCGGTGCGTGACGGTTTCCGGGGCCAACCCGCTGACCTGGCTCAATTGCTTCACGCTGGCGCGGCCATCGAGCCCCAACGCCGTCAGCAGGCGCCGATCGGCCTCGGTCGTGTCGGAGCCGTGCCGATGTGGCTGTCGGTCGTCCGGCCCGGCGCTGCGCTCGTCGGGCGGTGCCGTGGACTTCGTCAGCAGACTGTCCGGACCACCGAAGAACATGTGCAAACACGCCTGAGCGGTCGCCGACGTTACGCTCGGTGACGCCGAAAGCTGTTCGAGCAAAGCGAAACTCCCCGCCTCGCCACGATCTCGGTACACCATGCCGACGACCTCCAGTCCGCCGGGGCCGCACACGCTGTGTATCCACGCGGTGTCGCTGCGCCTGGCCAGATTGGCCGCAATTGTGTCGAGATGTGGCCCAGCGCGGACCCGCAGCAGCCACAGGTCGGCGGTGTTGACATTGGGCTGCGCCAGCGCAACCACCCGCACGCCCGCCCGCGCCCGCAGTCGCTGATACCTTCGCGCCACGGTCTGGTCGGAAACGCCCAGGTCAGCCGCCATCGCCGCAAACGGTCGACGGGCGTCGACCTGCAACAAGCGCAGAATCGCCCGGTCGAGGTCGTCGGCGCGGTACTTCTGTTCCCTCGAAACAGATTCGACCGCCCGCCGCCTCACGGTTCACGAGCCTATTGATCGGGACGAGAAAATGCGTGGGGGCGCAATTTTTGCCGACGCAGTTCGTCGGGCAGTTGAACCCCGTGGCGGTCACGCGCGTGTCATGGGTAGCGCCGGCGCAGGCCCTCGCACGCCCACGTCGGTGGGCGCACTCGTCTCCGGCGAGTGCGCCACCCCCATCGTCACGAGGACGGCGACATGACCAGAACCCTGAAAATCACCCTCTGCGCGGTCGGGATACTGCTGGCCAGCGCGTGCACGTCGAACTCGACTCAGAAGCCGGAGTCCTATGGCAGTGCCCCGGCTGCGGCGACGCCGGTGGTGGCCGCGTCCGGCCCGGCGGGCGTCGCGGTGGCCCAGAACCCGCTGGGCCAGATCCTGACCGACGCCCACGGCCGCGTGCTGTACCTGTTCGAGGGCGACACCGGCACGACCTCGGCCTGCGTGGGCGAATGCGCCAGCCACTGGCCACCGTTGACCACGGTCGGCGCCCCGACCGCCGGCACCGGGGTGGATGCGGCGCTGCTGAACGCCAGCCCGCGGCCCGACGGTACCCTGCAGGTCACCTACAACGGTCACCCGCTGTACTACTACGACGACGACCACGACCCGGGGACGACGAAGGGTCAAGGCGAAAGTGCCTTCGGGGCGAAGTGGTACGTGCTCACACCGGCCGGCGCCAAGATCGACCAGGATTGACCCGGCCGCCGCGCCCCGGCGGCCACCCGACGCTCCACTAGTTGGCCGCGCTGTCGGCTGCACTCAGGGGGTACCCGAGGCTTCTCGCTCGAAGCGCCGCATCGTCGCGGCCTGGTGGGTTTGCCGATCACCGAGGCGATGTGGTCAGCGGTTCACTGCGGCCGCGTGTCAGTTTGGGATGGGCCCGGGCACTGCACACTGCACCTCAGTGCCGGCGAGCGCTGCAGCCGTCGATCCAATGTGACCAGGGGTGCCTCCAAGGACTCGGCGAGTGCCACGTATGCCGCGTCGTAGATGGAGAGGCTCTTGCGTAGTTGCCAGCCTCGGCCTGCCAGGAGCTCGTACGGCCACAGGGTCACCGGCAGATCGAGGAGGTCGGTGTGCGCTTGCGCGGACTGGTCAGCGCTGATGGTGCCGGCCAGTTCATGTCGGCGCACGATATTGGCGCATTCGTAGGGGAGCAGCGTCGGCGCGTAAAGCTCGGCGCCGGTGAGTCTTTCGGTGGCCCATTGGCCGTCGGGGCCGGAATCGAGCAGTACCGCGACGACGGCCGAGGCGTCGCAGACGATGGATTCACTCACCGACGGTCGTCGTCCTCGGCGGCGAAGGCTCGTCGGGACTCGGTCGGGGCCTCGTATCGGGCACCCGCCGCCCTCACCGTGGCTGCGACAGGTCGAACAGCCGCATCTCGGCGGCCAGGTGCACCGCCGCGGCACGGTCGGGCACGCCGAGCTTGCGGTACAGGTTCGCGCGATGCCATTTGACGGTGTTCACCGACAGGTACAGCGCGTCCGCGATGTCGCCGATGCGCCTGCCCTGCACCAGCATCCGTAGGAGGTCCAGCTCGCGGCGGGTCAGCGCCGGGATGCGCACACGGCTGCGGTAGGTGGGCGCCGTGTTGATGGCCTCGGCGAGCAGCGGATGTGCGGATCGCACACCGTGGCGGCGCCACAGCTGATGCGGGGCGGTGGCCAACACTCCGAGCAACCGTTCGGCGGCGGCGACCTCGGCGGCCTGGGCGGCGAAGGTCTGCGCGGCCGGGTCCCCGGCAGCGCTTGCCGCTTCGGCGAGCAAGCGCACCACCCGCCCGTGGTTGCAGGTCGCGGGCGGCTGCGCGGATAGCCATTTCGACGTGGCCCGGCGGCCGCGGACGTCCAACAGCACCTCAGCCCAATGCGAGAGCGTGAACTCGTGCGGTGCGCTCGCGGACAGTTCGGCGGCCGCACCCGAGATGTCGCCCAGCACTGCCAGCCGGCGGGCGCGTGCGGCGGCCAGGAACTGGTCGACCAGTGGCAGCGGGGCGGGGGACAGGGGCGGGTCGGCGCCGTCGAGGTAGGAGCCGTCGACCACACCGCACATCGACGCCACCAGGTCGGCAATCCGAAGCAGGTTGGCAGCGCGCACCCGACGGGCGCACTGCGCCGCGTCGTCGACATACGCCATGGCGGTATCCGGGTCGCCGCCCAGGGCCGCAGTCACGGCCATCGCGATACGCGCCGGAACCGTCCGAATATGTGCAGACATATCGCAGCTGGCGGCTAACCGGGTCGATTCGGACGCCTGCCGCCTGGCGGCACCAATGTCACCCTGCATCGACTTCACCCAGGCGTCGGCGCCGAGCGCTGAAATCCTGGTAGCCGGTGCCAGCGCAACGGTCGGTGTCAGTACGCGTTCGAGGTGGCCGGCGGCTGTGGACCAGCGACCCGCGATCGCGTTCGCCTGGGCTGAGGCGACTTCGCCGGCGAGGCGGTAGTCGGCCACGCCGAGGACCGCGAGATAGCGCTGCACGTCCTGCCCCACGCCGGCCGAAGTCCCCAGGGCATCGTCGATTATCGTCACTGCTTCACGAGGGTCGGTTGACCAACCCACCGACCAGGCGTACCCGACCGTTGCGATCGCACCGCCCGCCGGATGGGCAAGGACGACAGGATCGTGCAGCAGTTCCAGCGCCCGCTCGTCGTGTCCGACACGCAGATTGGCCCAGCCGTAGAGCAGTGTCAGATCCAGATCGTCACGCCACCATCGACTGGGAATCGCCTCGAACCAGCCGACCACGGCGTCCAACCGCGAGTGCCGGTCGACCTCGGGCCAGCGGCGTCGCAGTAATTCACGAGCCCGCACCCAGCAGTGCCCGTCCAACAGGTGGTCCATCGCCGTGGCCAATCCGTCGAACGAATCCGGTTGGTCCAACCAGGCTGCCGCTGCCTTCTTCTGCAGCAGTTTCAATCCGTGGTCGTCGACGACGGTCGCCAGCCGATGACGTAGCGCGGTACGCAGCGCGTCGTCAAAGGCGACGCGGCCGTCGGGCAGGATCGTCAGTAGTGCGGTGCTCCGCATCGTCTCCCGCAGGATTCGCGGTGTCTGCGGATCCCCGGTCACCCGTGTCGCCACGTCCAGGGGAAAGGTGCCCAGGATGCTGGTTCGGCAGAGCACGTCCAGATCGGCTCGACCGAGGCCGGGAAAAATCTCGGATTCCACGTAGTCGACCAGATCGAGCATCGCATGTTCCAGGTCCGCGTCGGGGGCCAACCGCACCCGCCACAGGACGGCCTGCACCGCCGCGGGCCAGCCGGCGGTGATCGATGCCACCCGCGGTGCCAGCGCAGCGTGGTCGGTGCCGAGCAGCGCGGCGATCTCGGGCTCACCGAGCCGCAGATCGTCAGCGGTGAGTATGTCGGCGAATCCGTTCACCCGCCAACGGTGTACGGCCCAGCTCGGATTGCGTCGCGACGAGATGACGAATCGGTGGTGTCGGTCGGCGACCGTTCGGACCAGTTGTCCGACATCCGCGGTGGTCGCCGCGCCGAGGGTGTGCAGATCGTCGAGGAACACCACGAACGGTGTAACCATGTCCTGCAACATGTCGGCGAACGCGCCGATGAAGGCGGAGCCCAAGGAGGCACCGTCGGCGGGGATCAACGAGACGGTGGTGCGCAGTCGATCGTCGCCGATCCCGAGTTGTTCGGCCGCCGACACGAGCACCACTCCGGCGTCCAAGGCGCTGGAGCGGTGCTCGCGATCGAAGGACACGTGGGCGGTCGCGTCGGTCTCCACAGCGCGCCAGGACCGCAACAGCGTTGTCTTACCCCAACCCGCGGCGGCCACCACGACGGTGACCGGTGTTCGACGGAAGCGACGGTCGGTCCGCGCGGTCTGCGTATTGCTGACTATGGCGACTGCTCCGTCCCTGTCGGGGTATGTGGTCGTGGAATCCGCCCAAGAATACGAGACTGCGCACCATCGCCGCCCGGGGATGGGCTCGGGGGATGGTTTCGCGCCCGCGGGACGGCTGGGGCACCGAAATCCGCTCTACTGTCGGCACTGTGGGATCAGGCAACACGCCATGCATGTGCGCTGGCACAGCTGCGGGGTGCCCCTTTCCCCGACCGGCGGCCAGGCGAAGTCAGTGACGCACTGACACCAGGCGCCATCTGAGTGGCATCCGATCGACCATCGGCTGTCGATGCCGCCTGGCCCGCACCGGCCTGGTCATCACCGCGTCATCTATTGAGGAGAGAAACTGCCAATGTGGGGAACGTTCTGGAGTTTCCTGTGGTCGACGATCCTGATCTTCGCCTTCGTCGCTTACCTGATCATCCTGTTCAACATCTTGACCGACCTGTTCTGGCGGGATCGGTCGACATCGGGTGTTGTCAAGGCGATTTGGGTGGTTCTGCTGGTGGTGCTGCCCTATCTGACCGCACTGGTCTACCTCGTCGCCCGCGGCAAGGGTATGGCCGAGCGCGCCAACGAAGACGCCGAAGCGGTGCGGCGACACACCGATGAATACATCCGCAGGGTCGCAGGCCGATCCCCGACCCAGGACATCGCCAGTGCCAGGGATCTGCTTGATGCCGGCGCCATCACGCCGACCGAATTCGAACAACTCAAGGCCGCCGCGCTGAACACGCGGTGACACAGGTCAAACCACCGACAGACTTGGTAAGGGAACACATGACAGTGAAGCGACGGCACTTTCTCGCCGGTGGGGCGGGTGCGGTGGCAGCGGTGTCCGCACAGACGTTGATCGCGTGCTCGCCTGCGGCGCAAGAGGGACAAAGCACGTCGGGGGCCATGGGATTACCGGAGGAGGTGGCCAAACTTCGAGAGCAGTATCTCGCGAAGTTCGACACCGCGTATGTCGACAACGTCATCGTCGCGAATGTCATGAACCGGGTCACGGCGGGTGAGCGGCCGGTGCTACCGATGATCGACCTGCCGCTGACCAAAGAGAACGCGCTGCCCTACGACCTGTGGGGGTTGCTCAGTGAGAGCTGGCAGCCCGATCCGGAAGAAGGGGTCACGGTGTTTCTTCAGGGTCTGGAGAAACGCGGGCCCGACAATCGGCGAAAGCGCATCTACATGTCTGCTGTCACGCCCGACTTGTATCGAAAGATGTACCAGCAGAAGGTCGTTGGGTACTTCAATGCGTTGCTGGCCCCCGCCAACGCTGGTAAACCGTTGATGCGTATCTATCTTGATACGTTCTGGGATCTCTATTGGGATCTGCATCTCGGTGTCAGGGGTGACCAGCTACCCGAGCAGGTACGCCAAATCGGTGCAAGCTTCAACGCCGTGCTGGCTTACCGAGATCCCACCCAGCAGGTGGTGTACGACAATTATCTGACGGTGCGGAAGAACCTGGCGTTTCTCAAGTCGTGGATCGACGACCGACTCGCCGACATCAGCTCCGGCAGGACGCCCAGCCCGGAGCGGACGTTCGCTTGGTACTGGCTCAAAAACGGCGAAGAGAGTGAGCACTTCAACCACAAGGATGTCGTGTTCGAGTGCTTCCATAACTTCGTGGCGTTCAGCCAATGGGGCAACAGCCTCTACAACATCATGGCGACACTCAAAGAGGCAGGCGGGAATCCGCAGGCGCGGGAGGTATTCGCCACGACGATGAGCGGTGACTTCGACACCGCGGCGGATGGCGGATTCCCCCCGCTGGAACGGTTCGTGATGGAACTGTTCCGGACTATTTCACCCAACGGCGGCAGCATCTCGGCGCTGGAGGAGACCACCCCGGCACCGTTCGAACGACACACCTACATGGTGAGCCCGCACACCGCGACCAGCCACGACCGGGTCCAATGGACCAACCCGGACGAGTTCGATCCGTCCCGATACGGGCGAGTGCCCACCAGTGCGGATATCGACGAGGCGCAGATTCGTCAGATGGGTTTGGCCAACTGTCCTTTCGATCTCACCACATTCGACGTGAAGGACGGGCGCAAGGCGGCCCTTGCGAACAGCGCCTTCGGAACGGTGTTCGGCGTCGTCGACGACCGGCCACTGCCGGTATGTGATTACGCGGGCTTCGCACCCTTTGGATTCGGCTATCGGCGTTGCCCCGGTGAGCAACTCACGATCATGGCGTTCGAGGATCTGCTGCGTAAGGTCTGGCGGGATCGGCTGGCATTCATCCCGGTGGGTGGCGATGATCCAGAGGCGTTGCCGATTGGCCCATCCACCGTGATCGGCGATGACATCGGGTTCGAGCGCCGTACGTAGCGCCGCCCGACTGCAATCCCGAGTGATCTACAGAAGCCGGTCGACCATCGCCGCGGCCCACGCGATATGTCCTTCGAAGCCAAGCGATTCAGCCATGGCGCGGTACCGACTCAACAGGTGCCGGTGACCGGCCTTGTCGCCGCCGGCGCGGGATATGAGCGTGCGCAGTCGCAGAAGCGTGATCTCGAGCATCGCCGAACTGACGTCCGCCGACACGTTCGCCAACTGGTCGGTCGCCTCTTGAGCTTCGGCCAGATCGCCGTCGGCGGCGCGATCCACCAGCGCCTCCACCAGAACGCCGGTAGCCCAGACGGTATAGAAGGGGTATCCCGTGCGCAGTTCTGTAAGGGCTTGGCGCACTGCGCGGATGGCCATGTCGCGGTCGCCGCGCCTGGCCTGTTCCCGGGCGGCCCACACGTCGGTAACCGGGATGAGGAACAGACCCCGCTTGCGCAGCCAGATATCGCGGGTCTGCATCATCAGTTCCAGCCCGCGCTGGCGGTCGCCCGCGTCGTCCTGATTCAGCAGTCCGACTGCCAACGTGTACCCGGCCAAGCCCAATGCCCGATCGCTGCTGGCATTGCGGGCAGTCTGCACCGCGTCCTCGCAGGTGCTGATCAGGGAGTCGTCGGCCCGAAGCACCCCGTACTGCACTGCGAAACCGTAGGTCCAGGCGACGGCACCGGAGAAGGTTTCCGCATTGCAGCATCGGGCAATCGCGACCGCGTCGTCGAGGTCCTGGCGCCATCCGGGACGGCCCAGGCACCACCGGGCAGTCCCACGCCATGCCAACGCGACGGCCAACGGTGATCCGACACCGTAACCGGCGCCTTTGGCGGGGTCGCCGGCGGCCAGGTCGGTGATCCTCTGCGACCACCGCAACACTGCACCGAAGTCGAGGACACCGTTCCAGCTGACGAAGCTTATGGCAGCCAACCCCATGGCCGAGGTGGGATCGTCCATCGACTCGAACAGCGCCACTTGTTGGGATGACATGTCCGCCGCCTCGACCGCGCGCCCGGCGTACAGCAGTTCGGTGGCCAACGCGGTCATGGCGATTGCCAGCGAGGCCTTGTCCCCGGTTGCCGTGCACAACTCGCGCAGCTCTGCGAAGCGGGCCCGGCTTTCCCGAACCTCACGGGCTTGCCAGTCGGTGGCACACAGCATGGTGCGGGGGGCGATGCGCATCGACAGGACGTCGAGGTCCGGGGCGGGCGAAGCTGGGTGGGGAAAATCCGGGGCGGGCAGCTGGTCGGCGATCTCGCGAGCGCGCTCCCAGCTCAGCCGTGCGGCATTGAGATCGCGGTTCGCCGACCACGCGCCGGCACGCATATGCCACCCGTACGCCGCGCGCAGGTCGCCACCGGACTGCAGATGTTCCGCGATCAGCGCCGCGTTGTCGTCCGTCGACGCCGGCGTGCGCTTTTCGATGGCCGCGGCAAGGCGTCGGTGCCATTCGGCGCGATCGGATTTCAGCTGCGATTCGTAGGCCACCGCGCGGATGAGCGGATGCCGGAACCCGTACTCGGCGCTGGGGCTCGCCCGCACCTGATCGATCAGCTCCGCGCCGAGCAGCTCGTCGAATGCGGCGTCGATACCCAACGCGGACAACAGTTCCACCTCGAAACGGGCGCCGATCACCGACGCCGCGGTCAACGTCCGCCGTGCCGGGACGCTCAACCGGTCGATGCGCGCGCCGATGGCAGCGGCCACCGTGGCAGGAACGCTCACCTCGGCGGCATCGGCGCGACACGTATAGCCGCCGCGTCCACCCGCCAGCACGCCGCGCTGGACCAACTCGCGCACCATCTCCTCGGCGAAGAACGGGTTGCCGGCCGCCCGCTCGGTGATGACCGCCGCCAACTCGCCGATCGAGGGATCCGACCCGAGCAGCTCGCCGAGCAGCGCGGTGATGTCCGAATCACCCAGTGGGCCAATGGTTATCGTATGCGCGCCAGCGACCCGCAGCAACGCGCCCCCATACTCGGGTCGGGAGGTGATCAGCACCATCGATGACGTCCGCGGGATCACTGGCATCAAGTCGGACAGCATCGACTCGCTGACCGGATCAACCCAGTGCGCATCCTCGATGATGAACAGCGCCGGTGTACTTCGGGCCAGCGCGCGCATGGTGATCAGTGCGGTCAACCGGCGCCGACGATCGTCCGGATCCAATTGGGGGAGAAGCGCATCCGGGTCGAAGATACCGAGGAGGTCATCGAGCAGGAGCAGATCTTGCGGGTCGGCGTCCGGGATCTGCTGGCGCATTCTCACACGGGCGGCGTGGCCGCTGAGGTCGGCCACTTCATTACCTGCCCGCAGCAGACTGGTGACGGCGGAGAACGGGATGTCGCGAGCGTGCGATTCGCAGAATGCCCAAAACACGTCCGCTCCGCGACCGGCTGCCAGCGCCGCGGACTCCCGGGCCAACCGGCTCTTGCCGATGCCCGGTGCACCCACGAGATTCACCACACCCCCGCGCCGGCCGATGGCGCGCTCCATGAGTGCGTCGAGAGCCGCCATTTCCCAGCGCCGGCCGACGAGGCTCGCCTCGGTGCGTCCGGCCACGTCATCACGCGGGACGATCGACAGCAGCCGTTGAGCGCGCACGGGTTCTTCGGTGCCCTTGATGTGCACCCATTCCGGTTCAGCCAGAACCACCCTGTGCTCGACGAGTCGCGCGGTCGACTCGGACACCATCACCCCGCCCGGCGGAGCGGCCGATTCCATCCGGTGCGCAAACCCGACCGTCTCTCCCGTCGCGGCGTATCTGGACGACCCCGCACCGACCTCACCGGCGATCACCCGACCGGAGTTCAGGCCGATCCGCACCTGCAGCATCACGCCGTCGCGGCGGCGAACCTCGTTAGCCAGCCCGCCAGCCTCCTGCTGAATCGCCAGGGCGGCATGGCATGCGTCGAACGCGTGATCCTCCACTGCGACCGGCGCGCCGAACAACACCATCACCCCGTCGCCGGTGTACTCCACGGTCCCGCCGTAGCGCTGCGCTACCCTCGCGCACCGTTCCACCAGCTCGGTGATGACCTCGCGCAGCCGCTCCATGTCGAGGACCGCCGCAAGCTCCATGGACCGCACCAAATCGGCGAACAGCACCGTCACCTGCTTGTACTCGGCGGCTGTGCGGGTCGCCTGGACGTGCCGAGCACCGCACTCGCTGCAGAACCTGCCCGTCGAACTGGCATGCGCGCCGCAGGTACGGCAGATCAGCTCTGTGGCCGTCCGTCCACCGTCACCTTCCCGGCTGACTCCCACCTCGCATATCGTGTCACCGCTTATCGAGTACGTCTGGTCAATTACCGCTCAATCTCGGGCCTACCGGTGGGTGAAGCCGTCAGAACTCCACCGGTCGCTACCCACTCCGTGGTGAACGAAGAACAGCCCGTCGGGGTCGTACCGGTTCTTGACGCCGGCCAGCCGCTGGTAGTTGGGTCCCCAGAAAGACTGCTGCCAGTTGGTTTCGAAGAAGTCGGTCTCGTTGAGATAGGAGCCCGCGTCCGGCGCCACCTTGCGTAGCTCGGCCATCGCCCGGGTGATCTTCGCCGCCACTGCTCGGCCGGCGGTCACGTCAGGTGTATGGCTCGCGATATCGGGAAAGGCAGGCTGCTGACCATCGGCGACGATCGCCAAGGCGAACGCATCGCTGACAGCGGGATTGATAGCAGTGTCGGCGATCTCGACTCGAGCTGCATCGGGTGCACCGGCGAGGCCCTTGTTGAGGTGCAGAGTGGTCCGGTGGTGGCGAGTCGCGGCGAACAGGGCGTCGGCCAGCGCCCGCTGTCGAGGCGCGGTCAGCAACGCAGCGGGCAGCCACGTCGACTGGTAGCCGTAGAGGAAGATCCCGGCCTCCTCGCGGTTTCCGGTCCAGTAGATGTTGCCGGGAGGGCTGCCGGGCCGGTCGTCGTGGATGATTGCCTGCGGGTGATTCGCCTGCAGATAGGTTGCATCCCAATAATGTTGGGCTGCGATGAGATGGATGGACACCGGCTCCGGGGTGGTGAAGTCGTGGGCGGCGGCGATGGTGTCGAGGAAGGGCTGCCAGGCGGCCCGGGCTTGGGCGCTGTCGAGTCCCTGGACGGACATCTTGAACTCGACGGTGTTGTCGGCGTTGAATTGGATCTGTTCGCCCCAGTGCGGGTTGAATAACCGCTGCTGGTAGAAGGCGAGGATCGTGGTGATCAGCCGGTGATAGGCGTCGTCGGAGTGTGCCTTCACCGTTCCGGTGACGGAACCGAAGTAGGGGGGTAGTTCGAGGGTGCGCAGCGTCAGCGTGGTAACCACGCCGAACGTCCCGCCGCCACCGCCCTTGAGGGCCCAGAACAGGTCGGGGTTGGTGCACGCGTTGGCGATTCGGACCTGGCCGTCGGCGGTGACGACTTCGGCCTCCAGCAAACCGGCCGCGCCGAGGCCGTAGTTCTTCGAGAAGCTGCCGAAGCCGCCGCCGAGCAGGAATCCCGACACCCCGACCGTCGCGCATCCGCCGCCCTGGGCGTACCTGCCGGCTTTGGTCGTCACCGCATCGTAGACATCGATCCACATCGCGCCGGACCCCACAGTGACAGCGGGCTGTGCCGCGACCGTGCCGGTGCAACCTTGCGGCGTGAACGAATCGTGCACCGCCACGGTATTGAGGTGACGTGTCCAAATAAGAAGCGAGTCAGGAGCATTGGATGTACCGAGATAACTGTGCGCGCCACCTCGAATCACCAGCCGCAGACGGTGTTCACGGGCGAAGTCGACGGCGCGGACGATATCCGCTGTGCTGGCGGCGGCAACCGCGTACACGCTGGGTGTCGACGACCATGCGTCGAGCCAGCCCGACGTCTGAGTGAGTGCGACGGTGTCGCCGATGTAGTACGGGTTCTTCAGGTCGCGAAAGACCTGAGCGCATCCGTCAGGGTCGGCGGGACACGCCGACAGCGGCGACGTCACCTCGATAAGCCGTCCGTCGAGGCCATCCGACAACGATTTCCAGTCTTGTGGCGACGGCCACCCCGGCTGTCCGGGGCGGACCCGCGACATCGGTCCAGCACCCGAATTCTCGGCTGGTTTCGCGGGGTGCGAGCAGCCGCTGAGGACAACCGGCACGGCGACTGCTCCGGCGAGAAACTGGCGTCGCCTCATCACGCACTTCCGCTCAACGTCCGCAGCACGTCTGGCGCACGGTCCAGGCAGCTTCGCAGCAAATTGGCGCAGGTGTCAATCATCTCTGCCTGGGCATGCGCTGTCGATTATCTGCATGCCGCTCCTGACGTACATGGCCCCACCGTCGGCGGTGTCGCGGAACCGGTCCCGTGTTTGACCTCGGTCCGCCTCGGCTACCCGAAGGGCGGAGCCACCTCGCAGTCGGCAAACCGACGGGCGTGGGGTCCGCGCTACTGCGTGACTCACCCAAGGGGAATGGGAGTTGAGACGTGAGAACACAGAAATTCAAACTGGTGTCCGCGAGCATCGGTGCTGGCGCATTGATCGCCATGGGCGGCCTCGGCGTGGCGTCCAGCGGCGTTGGCCTGGCCCAACCGGAAACCGAACCGGTGCCGTCACCGACCGTTCCAGAGGCGACTACCGGGCAAACATCGACAGAGTGCGCGTTGACCGACACCTCGGTCGCTCCTGCCGAAGCCGCGGCGACCTCAACCACCTGCGCCGCCCCACCCGAGCCCAGCGTGCCGGTCGCCACCCCGGAGATCACCACCACGCCGACATCGGCGGAACCCGGCTGATCGGGCCTACCGCGCTGATGCCGCGAGGTCGTCGACCGCTTCCCGCGGCGCGGCCGCCGTGGCTACGGTGTCTGCATGGAGCCCGAGAAGCGCCTCGTCGTGCGCGTCAACACCAACATCACGATGTCGCGCGGCAAGGCGGCGGCGCACGCGGTGCACGCGGCCCTGAAGTTGTACGGAATCGACCACGACCACCCGGTCATCGTCCTGG
Organism: Actinomycetota bacterium; assembly: GCA_018268465.1. Lineage (GTDB taxonomy): Bacteria > Actinomycetota > Actinomycetes > Mycobacteriales > Mycobacteriaceae > Mycobacterium. The sequence continues at coordinate 156,139 of JAFDWN010000030.1, read as the reverse complement.
GCGGTAAGCCCGACGAGATCCTGGCGCAGCAGGTGCACGTGCGCGACGCCGGCCGCACCGAATTGGAGCCCGGCACCCTGACCGCCGGTGCGAGCTGGGAGTGGAAGTAGGTGGCCCGCCACGGCAACGGTCGCCCCGCCGCGGGACCGCGTCCGCGATGAGGATCACGGGTGCGTTCCTCGCCGAGGCGGCGGTGGCGGTGGACGACAAGCTGCATGTCTGGGGAGGCGTGCTGGCGACGTACACCCTCGGGGCGGGACGACGGTTGAACGTCACCCTGGTGGTGCTGACCGCGCCCGACCACGGCACCGCCGACCCGGCCGTCCGGGTCGCCATCGGAGTTCCCTCCGATGCCGGTGACGCCGAACCCGCCGACCTGGTGTTCCGGGTTCCCGACTCCGTCATCGACGCCGAAGCCGGGTTCGCCTACTTCCGCCTCGACGAGGTGCTGCCGTTCGACGGCCGCTACACCTTCGGCATCAGCTCCGGGGATTCGGCCATCTCCTTGCCGCTGACGGTGCGCGGACCCCAACGGCTGCCCCCGCGCCGGGCGCGCCACCTTCAGTGATCGGCGGATCTCGCCGTCAGTAGCCGCGACCCGGGTTGAGAATGCCGTTCGGATCGAGTGCACGTCGGATCGACGCCTGCACGTCCAGGGCGGTGGCATCGAGCTGGCCGGACAGCCACTGGCGTTTCAACTCGCCGACGCCGTGCTCACCGGTGATGGTGCCGCCCAGCGCGATCGCCGTCGTGCAGATCCGGTCGGCGGCCCGCATGGCCACCGTGCGGCTGCCATCGGTGAGATCGGGTAGCAACAGGATCGGGTGCACGTTGCCGTCCCCGGCATGACCCACCGTGGCTATGCGTACGCCGAACTCGGCCCCGATCCGCGGGATCGCGGTGAGCAGGTCACCCAGCGCGCTACGGGGCACCGCGACGTCCTCGACGACGGTCGGACCCTGCTGCGTCAACGCCCAACCGGCGGCCCGGCGCGCCCGCAGCAGCAGGTCGGCCTCCGCGGGGTCGTCGGCGGCCACCGTGAGCTCCGCCCCTGCCGCCGTGCAAGACGCCAGCATCCGGTCCACCTGACCGTGGGCGCCGGGGCCGTCGGCCTGGCCGACCAGCAGCAGCGCCGTGGACCTGTCGAGGTCCATCCGCTGATAGTCCTCGACGGCGTTGATCGTGGCGTTGTCCATGATCTCGAGCATGCTGGGGGTGACGCCGTCGGCGTGGATCGCCTCCAGCGCGCGGCCGGCCTGCTCCAGCGACGCGAATGTCGCCGCGAACGTCGCTGTCTCCGTCGGCAGGGGACGCAGCCGCAGTGTCGCGGCGGTCATGACGCCCAGCGTGCCCTCCGACCCGACGAACAACTGGGTCAGATCCAGGCCCGCGACGTCTTTGATGGTCGCACCGCCGGTGTGCAAGATCCGGCCATCGGCGAGAACGACTTCCAGGCCGAGCACACTGTGGCGGGTGACGCCGTATTTGACGCATCGCATCCCGCCGGCATTGGTCGCGAGATTGCCCCCGATGGTGGACATTTCGTAGCTTCCCGGATCCGGCGGGTAGAACAGGCCCGACCCCGCCGCGGCCTTGCTCACGTCGGCGTTGATCACACCGGCCTCGACGACGACGGTCTGGTTGGCGGGGTCGATCGCGCGGATCGCGCGCATGCGCTCCAGGCACACGACGACACATCCGTCGAGCGCCGCGGCGCCGCCGGACAGCCCGGTGCCCGCGCCGCGCGCCACCACCGGCGTGCGAGTTTCGTTGGCCCAGGTCAAGATCGCCGACACCTCCGCGGTGCTCGCCGGCCGCAGCACTGCGATCGGCATTCCCGCGACGACGAGGTCGGTCATATCGCGCCGGTATGGCTCGATTCGGTCGGCGTCGGTGAGCACGACACCGGGCGGCACCCGCCGGCGCAGCGCGTCGAGGTTCGTCATGGACCGTCTCCGGGGGTCAGGATTCGCCGGTGCGGGGCGGCGCTGTGCCCAGCGTAGGTGGTGACCCGTGGCGTCGAGGATCCCCCACCAACCGGCAGATGCACGGGCGTGAAGGAACGCAGTGCGGTCCTGGCCGACGCACCGCCCACTGAGTCATGGCGCTGACCTACCAGGAGCTGCTCGTCATCATCGAGGGCGTTCCGATGCGGGTCCGCCGATCGGCCGGCCGGCGTCCGCGTCCCCGGTCGGTGTTGGCGGCGCGTGCTCGATCGTGCGCCGGGTGGCCAGCACCGACCCGGCGAGGATGAGGATCAGCCCCGCGATGTTCCACGGGGTGAGCGGTTCACCCAGCACGAGCACGCCAGCGGCCAGCGCGACCGCCGGGTTGACGTAGGTGAAGACCAGCGCCCGGGTGGCGCCGACCTCCCGGATCAAGGCGAAGAACACGATGAAGGCGATCGCCGTGCACACCACCGCGAGCCCGGCCAGCGCCGCGAGCACACGCGCCGACGGCAGCGCGTCCGGCCAGGTGAGCGCCGCCGGAATGGCGTATATCAGTGCCGCCACACCGAGGCAGGCCGTCGTCAGCGGCAATGCTGGCACGTCGGCGAGGTAACGCGCGGCGACCAGCGGGGCGATGGCGTAACACGTTGCCACCAGCAGCACCTCGGTCACCGGCCAGGCGCTGCCGCCGGTCAGTTCGGGCCCCGCCAGTACCGCCACGCCGGCGAGCCCGACGCCCAGTCCGGCGCCGCGGGCGAGGCCCAGCCGCCGTTCACCGCCGGTGACGCGGTCGAGCACGGTGGCGATGATCGGAGACGCCGCGATGAGAAGTCCCGTCAACGAGCTCGTCAGGAAGCGTTCGGCGTCCGACAGCAGCACCCAGGCGGCGATGACCTCGAAGAACGCGAACACCAGCACCGGTTTCCAATGCCGCAGCACCGGTATCCACGCCTGCCGTGACAACGCCAGCGGAAGCAGGACCAGCACGCCGATCGCGGTCCTGGCAAGCACCAGCACGGGCACCGACACACCCTCGACCGCGACCTTGATCATCAGGTAGGGGATGCCCCAGATGACGCCCATCGCGGCGAACAGAACCCAGCCGCGTGAACTCACGCAGGTCACACTAGGCGCCCTGGCTGACAGCTCCTCACAGCCGCAGTGACGTGGCGTGCGTCCCGGCTGCACTGACTGTCGTCCACGACACCGGCGCAGGGGGGATAATCGCTGGCGTGGAGCGGCGCCAGAACCCTCAGGACGGCCTCACACCGATGGCCTTGCTCGAGCAACTGCCTGCGCTGGTCGTGCTCGAGAGATTGCCCGTGCCGGTTCTGGCCATCGGTAAGGACGGCGCGATTCTGTTCGCCAACGCCGCCTTCGCGGACATGCTCGGCTACTCCGCCGAAGTGGTGCAGTCGCTCAAGTTCGCGCAGATATTCCACGCGCTGCCCGCCGACGAATCGGCGGTGTCTGTGGTGCGTGCCAACGCCGATGTTGTGGTCGAGCTGGTGCACGAGGATTCGTCCATCGTGCGGGCCAAGATGAGCAAGTCGGCGTTACTGCGCGGCGACGACCCGGTCGCGCTGGCGGCATTTCACGACCTGACCGAACAGTTGTGGGTGGACGAGGTCTGACCGCGTAACTGTCACTCGCTGCGCAGCGCGGGGGATCGGCGCAGCGCCTCGCGCGACAGGAACTCGCGGAAGTAGTCCAGCGAATCGTCGCTGGCGATGGCCGGCAGGAGGGTTTCCCACGCGCGGGTCATCCCTTCGCGCAGATCGGCCGACCTGGCGTGCGAGAGCAACTCCGCCCCCAGCAGCACGCCCAGGATCACCTCGGCGACGCATGCCGGGTCGAGGTCGGGACGGATGTCGCCTTCGGCTCGCGCGCGGGCAGCCGTCACGGCCAACTCGTCGATCCAGGCGGCGTAGATGCTGCCCGCTGCCTCGTTGAACCCCCCGAACGCCCGGAGGAGCTGCACGCTCACGCGTGCCCGCTTATCTGCAGCGAGGAAATCGGCGACGACGAATGCGCCGTGGATGATGTTTTCCAGTGCCGGGGAAGAAGATTCGCTGATCGTTCGGAACGTGTCGAGCACGTCGGTGCCGCCCTCGACGATGATTGCCGTCGCCAGCGCCGCTTTGGAGTCGAAGTGGTAGTACAGGGCCCCTTTGGTCATCTCGGCCCGATCGATGACATCGCCCAATCCCGCAGCGGGATAACCAATTTCACTGAAGAGATCGACGGCGGAAGCGATGATCTTGCGGCGAGTGAGCTCGGATCGGGCCTGGCGCACCATGTCCGCGCTCCTCCGGTGTTCCGTCATGCCGGGCGGATCGACGAGCCCGAAACACGATGATAGATCAACGGCCGTCGGCCGGACCGGTGGTCTTCCGGATGGCCAACGCGGTGCGCCGACCGATGAATTGGGTCAGGTAGCTGAGCCGTTCCGGATTGGCGAATCCGGGTAGTGCCATCGTCCACGCCATCTCGAGATCACCGAGGAAGCGGGCCGGATCGTCCAGATCGCTCGTCTGCCGGATGCCCAGATACATCGAAACCAGCAATCTGGCGATATCCGCGGGTTCGCGCCCCTCGATGACGTCGTTCTCGCGGATGGCCCGCCGGGTGATCACGGTGAAACCGTCGATCCAGGATGCTGCGACGCGGGCCTGCAGTCCCTCGGAGCGCCCGATCGATTCGAGCAGGTTGAAACCCGCGCGGGCCGTCTCGTCGTCGAGGTCCTCGATCGCCACCAGGTACATCGCGTCGATCAGTGTCTCCATCCCGGACAGGCCGCGGGAGAGCACCTCATCGACCGTGGCGCGGCCCCGCTGGGCCCCGCGTTCGATGATCTCGGAGGCCAGCGCGTGCTTCGAGCGGAAATGGAAGTACATCGCACCCTTGGTCACCTCGGCGTCGGCGAGGATGTCATCCAGGCTCACCAGGCTGTAGGGCTTGCGCGCGAACTGGTGTGAGGCGGCGCGCAGGATCTGCAGCCGCGTGGTGTCCGCTCGCCGGTCGAGCTGTTCGGTCACCAGTGAACCTCGGATCTGTACAACGGCTGTGCGAATCGGTGAGACGCTACCGCCGCGCCGGAATCAACGACGCGATTCTCGCATCCGGCGCGTCCGGCCGCAGGCGCAGTGGGGTGGAACGTTGCTGCCGGCCCGGATCCGACACGAAATACCCGAAGTCATTGAAGTTGCTGCAAATCATTCGAAAGGTATGTAGGGTGCGATTTGTGATGACTCTCGGTTCGTGGCGGCCGGGCCGTGCCGCGGGGGGCGACGGATGCGGCGGCAATCGCGCGTCCGGCTCTGGCGCACGCTCGGAAACCATCGACCAGTGGTATCGTCATGCCGTTGCCATAGCCTGCGCTGGCAAACCCCCTCGAATCCCTGCACAGGCTATGGCAACCCGGTTTCGCTAGGGGGTGTGTGGTGTTGGTCGGCATGAAGTTGGCGCCTGGTCGCCATGGGCAATATCGAGATAGTTAACGACAATGTGGGACGTCGAAGTCGACATCATCTGCGTCGGAGCGGGCGCGGGCGCATTGGCGAGTGCCGTCGCGGCAGCGGACCAGGGTCTGGACGTCTTCATGGCCACCCCGGGAGTCCAGCACCCGGATATCGGTCGTCAGGCGTATCCCCGCACGCACGCCTGGCTGGACGCCGAGATCCCCGATCCGGAGACCAACGATTACTTCATGGCCCTGTCGTGCGACGTGGGCCCGCTGCGTCCGGGCGCGCGTGACGGCGACGTGTGCTTCCGGGTGGTGCACGATCAGCCACCGGCCAACAGAAAGCGCTCCATCGAACCCTTCTTCGGTGCGCGGCTGCGGGACTGGGCCACCCGGTGCCTGGTCTCGCCGTTCGGGTACCTCGACAGCCGCGTCGCGGGCCCCGACACCACCACCATGCGGACCCGTAGCGGGGAGGCGCTCGAGGTGACCGTGGTCGGTGCGTTCGCACCGGGAAGCGGTTCGGACGTGCCGGCGGCGCTGTGCGATTGGCTCGGCACCCGGGTTCGCGGGCAGGGCGTCACGGTGTCCGATGACACCCCGTTGCAGCGCATCGTCTTCGAAGAGGGCGACGTGGTCGGTGCGGTGTTCGCAACGCCCGGCGGTCCGCTGGCGGTGCAAGCGCGCCGCGGGATCACCGTGGCTGCCGGCGGGGTGCCCGTCGACGTGCCGGCCAGCCGGCCCATGTCCACCATCCCCGACCTCGACGGCGTCGATGTCTGTCTGGTCAGCCAGAGCGCCAGCCGATTCGGCAGGGTCGAACTGCTCCGGCGCGAACCGGCCGCAGCCCTGCCCGCGACGGGCGTCTTCGCGCCCAACCACCCGTGGCGCGACCCTGTGCAGGAGAACCGGCCCGCACGCTCACAGACTCGGCGCGGGGGAAAAGTGCACGGGAATCCGCCCCTTGGTCAGTAGGGCCTCCATATCCGGTCCCGGAATCGGCCGCGACAGCAGGAAGCCCTGCGCCCGATGGCATCCGTGACGCAGCAAGGTGACGGCGGCCTCCTCGGTTTCCACGCCCTCGGCGACCAGCCCCAGACCGAAAGCCTCGGCCAGCGCGATGATCGCGCGCACGATGGCGAGATCGCCCGGACTCGAACCGAGGTCACGCACGAACCCACGGTCGATCTTGAGGGTGTCCACCGGTAGCGACTTCAGCAGCGACAGCACGCTGTAGCCGGTGCCGAAATCGTCGATCGCGACCTGGACACCCGCGTCATGCAGCCCGGCCAGGGTGATCCGGGTGGTCTCGATGTCCTGGACGACGACGCTCTCGGTGATCTCCAGGCACACCGACCCGCCGTCGAGACCGAACTCGTCGATGATGTCGGCGACCGATTCGACGAATCCGTCGGTCACCAGCTGCACCGGCGACACGTTGATGCGCAGCACCGTGTCACGGCCGACCCCGCTGGCGCGCCACCGGGCGAACTCTCCACACGCGGTGCGCATCACCCAGCGGCCGAGTTCGCCGGCCAGGTTGATGGATTCGGCGACACCGATGAACGAATCGGGTGACAGCAGGCCCCGGGTGGGATGCTGCCAGCGCACCAGCGCTTCGCAGGCCAGGACCTCACCGGTACGCATGTCGATCTCGGGCAGGTAGTGCAGGATGAGCGCGCCGTTCTCGATCACGCTTTGCAGGTGCAGTTCGATGTCGTTGCGGAACTCGCTTTCCAACGACATCTCGTCGGAGAACACCGCCACCTGGTTCCCGCCGGACGCCTTCGCCGCCAGGACCGCCTGGTCGGCCCGGCTGAGGAGATCCGAGGTGGTGTCGGTACCCGGCATCCCCTGCGCAACGCCGATACTGACAGTCCGGGTCAGCATCTCGCCGTCGATGGACACCCGCTCCCGCAACACCGACTGCAGTTTCAGCGCCATTTCCTCGGTGGCGGCCGTGGACAGCGGCGCCGGCGGCACGACCACGAACTCGTCGCCGCCGAGCCGGGCGATCAGGTTGGGGCCGTCCTGACCCTGCTGCAGCCGTTCGGCGAGGATCCGGATGAACCAATCGCCCGCGGTGTGACCCAGGTAGTCGTTGATCGCCTTGAGTCGGTCCAGGTCGAAGAACAGCACCGACACCGGACCCGGCTGTCCCGGGGCCAGCCGCGCATCCAGATGTGCCAGAAGCGCACGCCGGTTGTGCAGCCCGGTCAGATCGTCGTGTTCGGCGAGGTATCGCAGCTGGTCCTCGGCCGCGATGCGGGCCTGCACCTGGGCGAACAGCGAGGCGATCGCTTTGAGTGCATTGAGCTCCGCGCGATTCCACTCACGGTCCCCGAACTTGACGAATCCGAGGACGCCGGTGGTGAGGTCACCCGAGAGCAGCGGCACACACGCCATCGACGTGGTCGGGATATGCCTGCCCTCGTTGATGGTGCGCTGGTAGCCCTCGGTGGCGGGCTCGGGCCGGAAGACCACCGCCTCCTTCAGTTTTTCGGCCATCGCGAACACCGGATCGGCGTCCGAGAAGTAGATGACGGCAAGCGGGTCCGGGTCGGGAAGGTCGAACCGCGGCGGCCACTCGGCCACCAGCCGGGTGGCGCGGATCCGGTGGTCGTTGTGGCGCAGGAAACTCACGTCGACGTCGAAGTAGGACACCAGTTCGGCCAGTACCCGCTGACTGACCTCCACCGACGTGGCGGCGTTCACAGCCATCAGCTGGGTCGCGACTGACGTGACGACCAGCTCCAGGCTGCGGGACACCCGTTCCTCCGGTATCTGCGTCAACGTTCTCGTATCGATGCTCTGCGCAGGACGCGTCGCCGACTGCGCACCGATGACCGCGGCACCAGTGAGAATCTGAGCACCAACGCCATCGACTCGTCGCGCGTCGTGCCGACGAGCGTGCGGAAATTGTATTGCAGACTGCCGAGGTCGTCGGCGAAGGAGGGGGATAGCTCGCGCAGGTCCCGCTCGTCGTGGGCGTAGAGAAAGGCCGGCGACACCGGTTGCACCCCCAGCCCGTGGCCCTCGGCGGCGATCCACACCGCCTCGACCGCTGTCCCCGCGCGCGCGTAGTCGATCAGGGATCGGCCGTCCATCGAGACCACGCCGAGCGCCGCACTCGCGGTAATCCGTTCCCTGGTGTCGTCGCCGAGCGCGCTGCCCGCATTCCACCCCGCCAGATGCGCGATCACGTCGGGGCGCCGCAGGATGTCGAGTTTGATCAGGTCGGTGTGGTCGACGTCGAGGCTCAGGACGTCGATGCCGGTCTCCGGCGATGGATCGCCCGGCCAGCGCAACTCGGAGAACATCTCCGCGTGCAGGTGTGGGGTGAGGTAGCGGATCCGGTCGGCCTCGCCGAGAATGGCCGCGGCCTGCTCCATCTCGGGCCGGGCGGAAATGATCCGCAGACGCATCCCCTGGTGATGGGCGGCGGCGATCATGGCGGCGGCAGCGTCGTCATCGATCGGGGTGGGACTGCCGTAACGCCGGTTGGTCTCTCTGCGCATCATCGGTTCGTAGAGCCGGGCGAGGTCGCCTTCGCCACCGGGCCGCAGCCGCACGGTGGCGTGCAGGGGTGAACTCTCGTCGCCGTCGCTGAAGTGCACATCCGCGTCGAGTCCCTGGGCGGCCGCGGCGATCCGGGCGTTGAATACGGCGGCGCCCACCGCGACCGCGCTCGCGCGGTAGGCCACATCCATGGTGGACGTCAGCTGAGGCGCGATCCGGATGGTGACCCGGTCCGGCCGGGTGTCGATGTACCACGGTTGGGTGTTACCCCCGGAGGGCGCGCGGTTCGCGGCCGCGGCGACGGCCTCCGATGGGTCGGATGGTTCTGATGGCTCTACGGACCCGGATTCGATCGGGGGTTCCGGTGCCGACGGGCGCTGTTGAGGGTCGTCCAGCGGGTCGGCCAGATCGTCGAGCATGGCCAGCGCGTCGACTCGGAGTCGGCCCGAGGGCAGCTTCTCGCCAAGCCCGATGCGGCGCACCGCTTCGGCGACGATGGTGGCGCCCAGTCCGACCTCGACCGCCAGCTGCGGCCACGTCGTCAGGGTTGTCCCCACCTCGACCAGAGATGCGGCCATCTTCGCCGAGATCCGCCCGGGATCGAGGATCCGCAACGCAAACGGGATCTTGTCCTTGCTGCTCAAACCCGACAGACCGGCGGCGTCGATATCGCCGAGCAGGCCGTGCAGAATCGGGCGAGTCGGGTCGAGGTCGAATCGTTCGACGTCGAGGAGACCGCGGTCGCTGGTGGTCATGATGACCGGGATGCGTCGTGCCCGCGCGGCCTCGCGGACGAGGACCTTGGCGTCGAGGGAGTCGCATTCCTCGATGACGATGTCCAGGCCGTCCATGAACTCGCCGACCGACTCGGGGGTGATGCCCGATGTCACGGCGCTCACCGGCAGGTACGGATCCAGCTCGGCGATTCGCCGGGCGGCGACCACCGCCTTGTTCACGCCTTGGTCCAGTACCGTCGCCGGAACCCGGTTGAGGTTGGGCAGTTCGAGGTGGTCGAAGTCGCTGAGCCGCAGTTCACCGCAGACACCCTGGGCCGCCAGTGAGTACGCGATCGCATGTCCGACGCTGAGCCCGATCACGCCGATGCGGACCTGGCGGAGGCGGTCCTGCTCGTCGGCGGTGATGAGATTGCGGTTGCGGTCCAGGCGCATCCTGTGGAAGGCCCTCGGTCCCAGCAGGCCGGCAACCGTTCGGCGCCACGGGTAGTAGATCCAGTGCGTGGGTTCGTCGATCAGATCCGACGGCGGCTCCGGCCGGAGCTGGCGCAGCTCCTCGAGCTGCTGGGCGCGACGGTCGACGACCTCGATGCGGATATCGTCCTGCAACTCCTTGAGCAGTGCGTCGTGGCCGGAGTCACCCGGGGTGAGGACGATGGCCTTGAACTGCTCGACTTCGAAGGTGTTCGACGTCATTGCGCCATTTCGACGGGTATTCTGCCGGCGCTCACATGGGACGGCGCATAATCCAGCTCGCCGAAGAATTTCGACAGCTGTTTCGGATCGGCGTGATTGGCGAATGTGCGGCGGTCCCACCACATCATCTTTGTTTGATAACGATGGTCGGGATATGGCGTGGCGGGGATTTTCGACGCCATCACACCGCCGGAACTGAGCCACCTATTCAGCACATACGATGCGGCCGTTGCGACGACGAATTGCACGTCGAGCAGGATCATCGAATGAAGCGGCACGCGGGCGATCGTGGTGGTCAGTGCGCGGCTCTGCTCGGGGTCGTCACCCACCCAAGCCGTCTTCATCTCCACGACGCCGAACGGTAGCCGATCGCTGACCATTTTTCGCACCGCGCTCAGGCCCGGCTGCCCGCTCCATTCGACGACGGCGTGGCATTCGTCCGCCGTCCGGTAGGGCCCCTTTCCGCGCAAGCCGCCCAGGACACGGCCGGTGTCGCTGACGCCGACGCAGAACAGTGCGGTGTCCTTGCCGCTGCGCAGGGCCTTCATGTCCAGGGCGCTCTCGACGCCGTGTTTGCGGTAGCTCTCTTCGGCGCCGCGAACGTAATCCCGCCAGAGTCCGGGTTCGTTCTGCGGTTGCGCGATGACGATGGTGCATCCGCTGTCCGGATCCCACCAGCTGGGGCTACTCTCTATCGGCAGAGAGGTGCTACCGGGGGCGTATAGCTGGGGAACCGTCATTCTCGTCCATTCGTCGGGGCAGCCGGACAACGGGGTTTGTCGCGGCTGCTTGGCGTGCGCGCAGACGGATGTGCCTGCCCGCGAAACGAGTATCCCGCTGTGAGTCGCCTTAATTCCAGCTAGCCAGCGAATCTTCTCCAGGTTTGCGCAATTTGGTTCGGCGATTGACCGGTCGGCGATGCAGCCCGCATCGGTCAATCCGCCGGACGGCTATCGTGCCACCGATTGTCCGCCCTGTTCGGTGCGGTTATTTTGACCAACTAGCTAACTGTGCATTTGGGGGCGCTGCCGAATTGGAAGGCGCGTTGTGAGCTGCCGCAGTTTTTGCTGATTGCAATGAGGGTTCCGTTCAGCGGGTGTGCGGACGACCGCCGGACGCGCCCTCGACCGATCCGCGCGCACTACTCAGAAGGTCCGCGCGCCCGGTGCAGACCCGATGGCGAGACCGCTGCGGCGGCGCCCCCCGGCCCCGCGGGACGGCCGCTCCGCTCGCCGCGAATCGACGTTCTCGCGGGCCGTCAAGGCTGGCGCCACGGCGTCGCCACGGCGCCCGACGGCGACGCGTCGAGTATTTGCTGAGGACCTGAGGTGGCGCCGGCAGGTGCGCATCCGGGCGCGGGCGCCGTGTACCGCGCCAGGGGGTCCGGGCGCCGGGCGCCGGGCACGGATGAGAATCTGGCAGCGTGGAAGACGAATATCCGCGGGCCAGCCCCGGAACGTTGCCGGTCAAAGACGTCGGCCGGCTGTTGCTGCGCTGCTCGGACCGTCCCGGCCTGGTCGCCGCCATCAGCACCTTTCTGACCGGCGCCGGGGCCAACATCGTGTCGCTCGACCAGCACTCCACCGAGCAATCCGGCGGCATGTTCATGCAGCGCACCATCTTCCACCTACCCGGCCTGGCGGCGGCCAGGGATGCGCTGGAACGGGAATTCCGCGAACAGGTCGGCTCCCGTTTCGAGATGGACTTTCGCCTGACCGAAGCGTCGAAACCGAAACGTGTGGCAATTCTGGCTTCCAAAGAGGACCACTGCCTTTTGGATCTGCTATGGCGTAATCGGCGCGGGGAACTCGACATGTCGGTCGCGATGGTCATTTCCAATCACGCGGATCTTGCCGATCAGGTCCGCGCATTCGGCGTGCCTTTTCTGCACGTACCGGCCACCAAAGACATCCGTGCCGAAGCCGAACAGCGGCAGTTGGATCTGCTTTGCGGAAATGTCGATCTGGTGGTGCTGGCGCGATATATGCAGATCCTCACCCCGCGCTTTCTCGCCGACGTGGGCTGCCCGATGATCAACATCCACCATTCGTTCCTACCCGCCTTCATCGGCGCCGCGCCCTACCGGCGTGCCAAGGAGCGCGGCGTCAAACTGGTGGGCGCCACCGCGCACTACGTCACCGAGGAACTCGACGACGGTCCGATCATCGAGCAGGACGTGGTGCGCGTGGACCACCGTCACGGCGTCGAGGATCTCGTGCGCCTCGGCGCGGACGTGGAACGTGTCGTCCTTTCCCGCGCCGTCCTGTGGCACTGCGAGGACCGGGTCATCCGGTACGGGAATCAGACAGTCGTCTTCTGAGTGCCCGTGCGCCGGTCCGCCGACGCCACCCGCGGTAATGCATGTTCTGCATCAATAACGCCCGAAATGGTCTTGGACAGGAATTGATGTCCCACCTAGCGTGAACTCCGTGACTGCGACCACGTGCGACACCGATACCACTGGCCTGACCGGACAGCTGATCATCGCCGGAACGCCGGTCGCGGCAACGGGTCCCGAGGTGCGGGGCGTAGATCCGGCCAGCGGCGCCACGCTCGAACCGGCCTATCGGCACGGCGACGTGTCCCACGTCGACGCCGCATGCGCGGCGGCTGCCGAGGCCTTCGATGCGTACCGGACCACGACATCCGAATTGCGGGCACGGTTCCTGGAAGCGATCGCGGTCAACATCGAGGCGATTGCGGGGCCCTTGGTGCGCCGTGCCGTCGCCGAAACCGGGCTGCCGGAGGGGCGGATCACCGGTGAGGTGGGACGCACCACCGGCCAGCTGCGCATGTTCGCCGCGGTGCTGCGCGACGGCGGCTGGCACGAGGCACGTATCGACCCTGCGCAACCCGACCGAAAGCCGTTGCCGCGGGCCGATATCCGGCAGCGGTCGATTCCGCTCGGTCCGGTGGCGGTATTCGGCGCCAGTAACTTTCCACTCGCCTTCTCGGTGGCCGGAGGCGACACCGCCTCGGCGCTGGCCGCGGGCTGTCCGGTCGTGGTGAAGGCCCACGACGCCCACCCGGGGACATCCGAATTCGTCGGCCGCGCGATCACCGACGCGGTCGCCCAGACGGGACTGCCCGCGGGGACGTTTTCGCTGTTGTTCGGCTCCGGACGGGTGCTCGGGACCGCGCTGGTCACCGATCCGCGGATCAAAGCGGTCGGTTTCACCGGATCCCGTTCGGGCGGAACGGCTCTGGTCGCCGCGGCGGCGGCGCGCCCCGAGCCCATCCCCGTCTACGCCGAGATGAGCTCGGTCAACCCCGTATTCCTGCTGGGCGGCATGCTCACCGCGCAGGCGAATGAGCTCGGCACGGCTTTCGTCGCGTCCCTCACCATGGGATCGGGGCAGTTCTGCACCAACCCCGGCCTCGTGATCGCCGTCGACGGCCCCGAATTGGACGCCTTCGTCGCCGCGGCGTGCCGCGCGATGGAAGCGACCGCCGCCGCACCCATGCTCACCTCGAACATCGCCGCGGCTTACGCACACGGTGTGGACGCACTCTCCGGCGCCGCACAGCTGGTGGCGCGCGGCGCCGCCGGCGACGGCGTCACCAGTTGTCCCGCCGCCCTCTTCAGCACCGACGCCGCCAGCTTCACCACCTCCGAACTGCTGCAGTCCGAGGTGTTCGGAGCGTCGAGCCTGGTGATCCGCTGCGCGGACACCGACGAGATGCTGGCCGTCGCCGCCCGGCTCGAAGGCCAGCTGACCGCCACCGTGCACGCCGCCGAAGCCGACCTCGACGAGGCCGCCCGACTGATGCCGGTGCTCGAACTCAAGGCCGGGCGCATTCTGTTCAACGGGTGGCCGACCGGAGTCGAAGTCGGCCATGCGATGGTGCACGGCGGACCGTTCCCCGCGACGTCGGATCCGCGCACCACCTCGGTGGGGGCGCGGGCGATCGAACGTTTCCTGCGGCCGGTGGCCTACCAGGACGTCCCGGCGTCGCTCTTACCCAGCGCCGTCGCCGACGGAAATCCCGACCACCTGTGGCGCCGTGTCGACGGCCGCCTGACCCAGGACTGACCACTTCACAACCCAAGGAGCCCACCATGCTCGACGGCGTTCTGTTCTTCCCCGTCACCCCGTTCACCGCGGCGGGCGGGGTCGACCTCGACCGGCTCGCCGAACACGTCGCCAAGGGCGTCGACGCCGGCCCGGGCGGTGTCTTCATCGCCTGTGGCACCGGCGAATTCCATGCCCTGGAACCCGGCGAGTTCACGCGGATCGTGCGCACCGCCGTCGACGTGGTGGGCGGGCGGGTGCCGGTCTACGCCGGCGCGGGCGGTGCGGTGGCGCAGGCCACGATCTTCGCCGCGGCGGCCGAGGCCGCCGGCGCGGACGGCCTGCTGATGTTGCCGCCCTACCTCGTGGGGATGCCCCAGGAAGGACTGATCGCCTACACCCGGGCCGTCGCCGGGGCGACGTCGCTGCCGGTGATCGTCTACAACCGCGCCAATGCCCGGTTCACCGAGGCGTCCGCGGTGGATGTGGCACGCATCCCCAATGTCGTCGGGTTCAAGGACGGGACCGGCGACATCGACCGGGTGGCCCGGATCGTCCGCGCGGTGACCGATGAGCTCGCGCACGAGGGCAAGCCGTTCCAGTTCTTCAACGGGCTGCCCACCGCCGAAGTGTCCCAACAGGCTTATCGCGCGATCGGGGTCACCCTGTACTCGTCGGCCACATTCGCCTTCGCCCCCGAAATCGCCCTGGCGTTCTATCGCGCGCTGGAATGCGACGACGATGCGGTGGTCGCGGCACTGCTGCGGGAGTTCTTCCATCCGCTGGTGCGGTTGCGCGACACCGTGCCCGGGTATGCCGTGTCGCTGATCAAAGCGGGTGTGACAGCCGAGGGCATCGATGCGGGTCCCGTGCGGCCGCCGCTGGTGATGCCGTTCGAGCAGGACCTCGCCAGGCTCGCCGCGATCGTCAAGGCGGGGCGCGCGGTCATCGCCGACGAACTGGCGGTCGAGGCGGTGCACTGATGGCCGCGCGCATCCGGATCGCCGGCGCCCGCATCACACCCGTCGCCTTCGCCGACCCGCCCCTACTGAACACCGTCGGCGTTCACCAGCCCTACGCGTTGCGCGCCATCGTGCAACTCGACACCGATGCCGGACTGGTCGGGCTGGGGGAGACCTACGCCGACGATGTCCATCTCGACCGGTTGCGCGCCGCCGCAGATGCCATCGTCGGTCTGGATGTGTTTGCGCTCAACACGATTCGTGCCGCAATCGTCGACCGTCTCGGCGGTGACCGGAGCGGGGACGGCTCCGGGCTGGCCGGGATGATCACCTCGGCCAGCGTTGTCGACCGGGTGTTCTCCCCGTTCGAGGTGGCCTGTCTGGACATCCAGGGTCACGCGACCGGCCGGCCCGTGTCGGATCTGCTCGGCGGTGCGGTCAGGGACGCCGTACCCTTCAGCGCCTATCTCTTCTACAAGTGGGCGGCCCATCCCGGCGCGCAACCGGATTGCTGGGGTGAGGCACTCGACCCCGCCGGCATCGTTGCGCAGGCCCGCCGGATGGTCAGTGAAAACGGTTTCACCGCAATTAAACTCAAGGGCGGGGTGTTCCCCCCGGAGGAGGAGATGGCCGCGATCGAGGCGTTGCGCGAGGCGTTCCCCCAGCACCCCCTGCGTCTGGACCCCAATGCGGCGTGGACCCCGCAGACGTCGATCAAGGTGGCCTCGGGCCTGGCGGGCATCCTGGAATACCTCGAGGACCCGACCCCCGGCATCGAGGGTATGGCGGAAGTCGCTCGACAGGCACCCATGCCCCTGGCCACCAACATGTGTGTGGTGGCCTTCGAACACCTGGCCCCGGCCGTGGCCGCGGATGCGGTGAGAGTGGTTCTCTCCGATCACCACTACTGGGGCGGGCTGCAACGGTCCCGGCTGCTGGCCGGCATCTGCGACACGTTCGGACTCGGCCTGTCGATGCACTCCAACTCCCACCTGGGCATCAGCCTGGCCGCCATGGTGCACCTGGCCGCCGCCACGCCGAATCTGACCTACGCGTGTGACACCCACTGGCCCTGGAAGACCGAAGACGTCGTCGCGGGGGGTGTTCTGCAGATTCGTGACGGAGCCGTGGCCGTGCCGACCACTCCGGGGCTGGGTGTCGAGATCGACGACGACGCCCTCGCCGCACTGCACGAGCAGTACCTGCACTGCGGCATCCGCGCCCGCGACGACACCGGCTACATGAAAAGCATCCGTCCCGAATACGAGGCGCTGAGCCCGCGCTGGTAGCTACACTCATGCACCATCGTGGGCTGTACCGCGCTCGATGATGCAAGGAGTGCATCGGTGTTTTCGTTGGCGCGCCTGTCGTGCTTCATCGCCGTGGCCGAGGAACTGCACTTCGGACGGGCCGCCGAGCGGTTGCACATGACGCAGCCGCCGCTGTCGCGGCAGATCCAGCAGTTGGAAAACGAACTGGGTGTGCACCTCATCGACCGCACCACCCGCTCGGTGACCCTGACACCGGCCGGGGTGGCGTTCCTGCCCGATGCGCGCCGGATCCTGCAGTTGGCGGAGGGCGCCGCGCAGACGGTCAAACGGGTTCCCGCGGGCGAACTGGGAACCGTCGTCATCGGGTTCACCGCCGCATCGGCACACGCGGTGCTGCCCCGGCTGCTCGACCGGGCGCGCGAGCGGCTGCCCGACGTGACGATCGAACTCCGTGAGATGGTGACCGCGGCGCAGATCGACGGCCTGACGACCGGTGAGCTCGACCTGGGTATGGCGCGGCCTCCGCTCAAGCGACCGGGACTGGTCTCCAGGCCGCTGTTGCACGAACAGTTGATCGCCGCGGTTCCGGTGGACCACCCACTGGCCGGACTGGGCCGTCAGCTCACGCTGACCGACCTCGACGACCAGGACGTCGTGATGTACTCACCCGTCGAAGCCCGGTACTTCCACGAGCTGCTGATCAGCACTTTCACCATTGCCGGCGCCACACCGCGCTATGTCCAGCACGTCACCCAGGTGCACACCATGCTGGTCCTGGTGCGTTCGGGGATCGGCATCGCGCTCGTACCGGCGTCGGCGGCGACCGTGCATCCCGAGGGTGTGGTGTTCCGCACCATCGGTGCCTTTCGCGAACGGCCGGTGGAACTCGACGCGGTGTGGCGCGGGGACAGCACCAACCCGGCGCTGCTGCGGCTGCTGCGCGATGTGCTGCCCACCCGCGAGTGGACCACCGACGACCTCGTCGAGGAGGTCGCGGGATAAGCGCCGAACCGCGGCCTTGGCGGTTTCGCGGGGATACGCTCGGATGGTCTTCAGCTGAGGCGGAGTGACGACCCCGTTCCAACTGCGTTGCTGCGAGATATCCAGGGAGAGTTGCCATGCCACGACGCGACCGTCCAGACCGCGATCGACCTGACCGCGACATCTACTATCCGCCCCCGCCCGCAGGGCCGCGCCCGCAGGCAAAGATCGCCTGCGGTTGCCACTGCCCGGGATGTGGCTCCGGCGCCCACTGCCACAACATGGGCAGCGGCTGCAACGTGCGGTGAGCCGCACTACACGGACGCGGGCATCGGCACCGGGGTCACCAGCGCACCCGTGGCCAGGAAACTGTCCAGATTGCGCAGCGTGAGGGCTTCCATGGCGGCACGGGTCTGCACCGTGCCACTGGCCACGTGCGGCAACACCACCACGGAGTCGAGATCCAGCAGGGCCCGCGGGACATGCGGCTCGTCGGTGAACACGTCGAGGCCCGCGCCGGCCAGACGACCGTCCGTCAATGCGTCGACCAGTGCAACCTCGTCCACCACGCTGCCGCGGGCGACGTTGACCAGGTAACCCTCGGGCCCCAGTGCCGCGAGCACCTCGGCGTCGACGAGGTTGCGGGTGGCACTGCCACCGGAGGCCGCCACGATCAGGACATCGACGGCCCGTGCCAGGTCGACCACCGAGCCGACATAGGTGAACGACGAATCCGGCACAGGTCTGCGGTTGTGATACGAGATCGGGCACCCGAACGCCGTGAGACGTGTCGCGATCGCACCGCCGATGCGCCCCAGGCCCACGATGCCGACGCGGGACCCGCTCACTTGCCGGGTGAGCGGATAGTCACCCGCGGTGGGCCACCGCCCGGCCCGCACGTATCGGTCTGCTGCGGGGAACTGGCGCAACGTGTCGATCATCAACCCGACGGCGGTGTCGGCCACGCAGTCCGTCAGCACGTCGGGGGTGTTGCTGACGGAGATGCCGCGGGCGGCGGCCGCCTCGATGTCGGTGGTGTCGTAGCCGACGCCGAAGTGCACGATCGCCCGCAGATGGGGCAGGGCGGTGATGAGTGCCGCGTCCACCCCGGTCCGTCCGGACGTCACGGCGACGGTCACCGATCCGGCGGCCTCGGCGAGGACGCGGCCGCGTTCGGCCGGGTCATCCGGCAGCACGAGTGCGGCGTAGTCCCTTTGCAGGGTTTCGGTCAGCGAGGGTTTGAGCGGACCCACCTGAAGGACGCGGGGCGCGGTAGTCACATCGGTGGTCATAGAGGGCACGTTATGCGGCGCGGCAGATACCTGTCCAACACGGAAATAGCATCGTCTGATACTGAAAGCGAATAAGTACGCGAGATCGGCGCGAACGACATCGCAAAGTCGGGGGAGGGAATCGCAAACGTGCTGGTCGGAGCGATATTAGTGCATTCCTTCCCATCCTGCCATCGCGCCTGAACGGCACAAAACATGCGAATTGTGGCGATTCCCCGGGGTTGACGGTTCTTTTCCACCGCTCATACCGTGTGTCTGCGATCACAAACGGTATCCACATATGTGGACATCACACCGCCCTTCTGTTCTGGAGGAACCAGCATGAGCCAGCCACGACCGCACCTGCTCCGGGCGATAGCGCTGGCGCTGTCCGCGACATGTGTGACCGCTACCGGCTGCACGGTCGCCAACTCGGGTCACGGCGGCTATGACCCCGACACGCTGCGCATCGTTCTCGCGCAGGAGCCACCCACCCTCGAGCCGTGCGAGAGCTCGTTGACCTCCACCGGGATCGTCGTGCGCTCCAACATCACCGAACCGCTCATCGAACGCGATCCGGACACCGGCGACCTGCAGCCGCTACTGGCGACCGGGTGGCGCCAGACCGCGCCCACCGAGTGGACGTTCGACATTCGCGACGGGGTCACCTTCTCCGACGGAGCGCCCTTCACGGCGGCAGACGCGGCGTTCTCGATCGATCGGGCGGTCAACTCCGATCTGCAGTGCAACGTCGACGGATACGTATTCGGCGACGAGAAGCTGACCCTGCACACCCCCGGTGAACACACCGTCGTCGTCGGCACCACGAATCCGGATCCGATTCTGCCGCTGCGTCTCTCGTTCATCGAGATGGTACCGAGGACGACCAGCACGACCGAGAAGGTGCGGGAACCGATCGGCACCGGCCCCTACGCCATCGAGGACTGGGAATACGGTCAGAAGCTCGTGCTGCACCGGAACGACGCCTACTGGGGCGCCAAACCGGCATTCGCGCGGGCCGAATACCAGTGGCGCAGCGAGGGCAGCGTCCGCGCGGCGATGATCACCAACGACGAGACCGACATCGCCACGTCGCTGGGCCCCGAGGACGGCGCGGGCGAGCTCGGCGTTCCGTTCCAGAACAACGAGACCACCGCGCTGCGCCTCCAGGCGGCCGAGCCGCCGCTCGACGACATGCGGGTGCGTCAGGCCATCAATTACGCGGTGAACCGCACCGGCATCGTCAACGCACTGTTCCGGGGCCTGGGTGAACCGGCGTCGCAACTCATTCCGTCCGGTGTCGTGGGATACAACGACCAGTTGGCGCTGTGGCCGTACGACCCCGACAAGGCCAAAGCGCTGATCGCCGAAGCCAGGGCGGACGGGGTGCCGGTGGACACCCAGATCCGCCTCATCGGCCGCACCGCGCAGTTCCCGAAAATCAGCGAAACCATCGAAGTGATCCAGAGCGAGCTCAGCGACATCGGCCTCAACGTCAAGATCGAAATGATGGACACCGCAGGCCAACTGCAGTACCAGCTGCGCCCGTTCCCGCAGAACGCCGGGCCGTATCTGCTGATGATCCAGCACGGCAACCAGGCCGGCGACGCGGCTTTCACCATGGACCAGTACATGCTCAGCGACGGTCCCCAGAGTGCTTACGGAACACCGGAATTCGATCACAAGATCCGGGCGGCCGAAGCGCTGACGGGGCAGCAGCGCCAGGATGCCTTTGCCGAGCTGTTCGCCCAGGAACCGCAGGAGATCATGCAGATGGTCTACATCGCCCACATGAAGGGCATCCTCGGCAAATCGCCGCGGGTCGATTACACGCTCAACTCCGCCACCGGAGACGAAATGCGGCTGGCCGCGATGTCGATGGCAGGCGACACCGCCGCGCGCACCGACCATTCCTGACCAACCGCCCGCCCCTAGGAGACCACGACCGCCATGTTCTCATTCGTCCGGCGCCGGATGTACACCAGCGCAGTGCCTTTGATCATCGTCCTGCTCGGCGTTTTCCTCCTCGCCCGGCTCACCGGTGATCCCACCAACCTCTACCTGCCCGAATCGGCGACCGAGGCGCAGCGCGAGGCGTTCGCCGCCGCCCACGGGTTCGACCGGCCGCTGCTGGCCCAGTTGGCCGACTACTTCACGGGTGTCGCGCACCTGGACTTCGGCACCTCGCTGCGCACCGGCGAGTCGGCATCGGAGATGGCATTGCGCGCATTCCCGGCCACGCTGCAACTGGCCGTCACCACCATGCTGCTCGCGGTGGTCGGAGCGGTGGTCATCGGCTGCTGGGCGGCGTACCGGCCCAACTCGCTGGCCGACCGGTTCTCCAGCCTGCTGTCCATGACGGCGGCGAGCATCCCCGATTTCTGGTTCGCCATCACCGGAGTCTGGGTGTTCTCGGTGCTGCTCGGCGTGCTGCCCACCTCGGGAGTAGACGCGGGGGTGCTGTCGTGGATCCTGCCGGTCGCCACACTGATGATCCGCCCGCTCGGCGTGCTCACCCAGGTGGTCAGAGGCGCCATGGTCTCGGCGTTGTCGGCGCCCTACGTCCGGCTGGCACGAAGCAAGGGTGCCAGCGACGTCCGTGTCGTGACACATCACGCGCTGCGCAACGCCGCCGCTCCCGCCCTGACCGTCGCCGGTGACCTGGCCGTGGGGCTGATCAACGGTGCGGTGGTGGTCGAGGCCATCTTCGGCTGGCCCGGCATCGGCAAACTGATGATCGACGCCATCCTGCAGCGCGACTTCGCGGTACTGCAGGCCGCGGTGCTGCTCACCGCGGTGTCGATCTTCCTGCTCAACATCCTCATCGACGCCTGCTACGCGCTGCTCGACGCGCGGGTGCGCGAACCGGCCCGGGTCTGACACCGACAGGAGCGAGAAACCATGAGTACTCAAATCGACCTGATACCGGTCAAGCCGACGACCGCGATCGTCGGGGAGGCCGCCACCGCTGCAGCCAAGCGCAGTGGCCGTTCGGTGTGGTTTCGGCTGCTGGTCAACGACCGGGTCGCCGCGGCAGCCGCCGTCGTCCTCGGATTGGTGATCCTCACCGCCGCCGTCGGCCCGATGCTGGTGGGAAATCTGGCCACCCACATCGACCTCAACAATTCCAACCAGGCACCGTTCACGCTCGCCCACGGCTGGGCCAACGTGCTGGGCACCGACCCGCTGGGACGCAGCATGCTGGCCCGCCTGGTCGTGGCGTGCCGCACCACCCTGTCGGTGGCCATCCCGGCCGTCGTGATCAGCGCCGTCGTCGGTTCGCTCATCGGGATGTGGGCCGGCTACTACCGCGGCTGGCGCGAAACCCTGGCCATGCGCGTCGCCGACGTGATCATGAGCTTCCCGTCGCTGCTGCTGGCCGTCGTGGTGCTCTACGTGTTCTCCCCGAGCGCGGCCAACATCGTCGCGGTGCTGGCGATCACCCGCATCCCGGTCTACCTGCGCACTGCCCGTGCCGAGTCCGCCGAGCTGGCCAGCAGGGTATTCGTCGACGCGGCGCGCACCTTCGGGGCCAGTTCGACGTCCATCATCACCCGCCATGTCGTCCCGGTGGTGCTGCCGACGCTGCTGACGGTGGCCACCCTCGACTTCTGCTACGTCATGCTGGCGGAGAGCTCACTGAGTTTTCTCGGCATCGGCATCCAGCCGCCCGACGTCAGCTGGGGCCTGATGGTGTCGCAGGGGCGCACCTACCTGCACACCGCGTGGTGGCTGTCGTTCTTCCCCGGCCTGGCCATCGTCATCACCACGGTGTCGGCCACCATCCTGGCCGCCTGGGCCCGGATCGCCACCGATCCCGGCCAGCGGTGGCGGCTCACCGTCCCGCAGAAGCGCCTGTCCCGTTTCACCAAGACCACGAAGGCCCTCTCATGACCGTGCTCGCCGATCAGATGTCCGCACACACCGTCAGCACCGACCCGGCCCTGCGGGTCGACGGGCTCACCGTCGACATCCGCACCATCAAGGGCACCGTCCGCGCCGTCGACGGGGTGTCGTTCGAGGCCCGTCGCGGTGAAACCCTGGCGCTGCTCGGCGAATCCGGCTGCGGCAAGTCGATGACCGCCACCGCGCTGGTCGGCCTGCTGGAGCCGGTCGCCGACATCACCGGCGGCTCGGCGATGCTGGCCGGCACCGACCTGGTCACCGCCGACCGCAAGACCCGCCGCGAGCTGGCGGGCACCGAATTGGCGATCGTGTTCCAGGACGCGCTCACCGCGCTCAACCCGCTCTACACCGTCGGCACCCAACTCGCCGAGCCGTTCCGGATCCACCGCGGATCGACGGCCAAGGAGGCCAAGCGCAAGGCCGTGGAACTCATGGCCCGCGTTGGCATTCCGCAACCGGAGACCCGGGTCGACTCGTATCCGCATCAGTTCTCCGGTGGCATGCGCCAGCGGCTGCTGATCGCAATGGCCGTGGCGCTGAACCCCGCCGTACTGATCGCCGACGAACCCACGACCGCATTGGACGTCACGGTGCAGGCGCAGATCATGGCGTTGTTGCGCGGCCTGCGCACCGAGTGCGACATGGCGGTCGTGCTCATCACCCACGACCTCGCGCTGGTGGCCGAGGAGGCCGACCGGGTGGCGATCATGTACGCCGGCAGCATCGTCGAAACAGGCACGGTCGCCGAGGTATTCGACGATCCGCGGCACCCCTACACCAAGGGCCTGCTCAACTCGGTGCCGGTCGACGTGGTCCGCGGCGAGGAACTGAAGTCCATCGGCGGGGCACCGCCGGATCTGCACTCGATCCCGCCGGGTTGTGTCTATCAGGCGCGCTGCCCGCTGGCCCGGGACGCCTGCAGCGCCGTGCGACCCGAGCTGCGTGCCCTCGGCTCGGGCCGCAAGGCGGCCTGCCACTTCCCCGAGGAGGTCGTCAATGTCTGAAACGCTGCTCGAGGTCCGTGAGCTGACCAAGTCCTTCCGGGTGCCCGGCCGCGGCGGGCACGACAAGAACCGCCTGCGGGCACTCGACGGGATCGACCTCGACCTGCGCCGCGGTGAGACGCTGGGTCTGGTGGGAGAATCCGGTTGCGGAAAGTCCACCCTGGCAAGGACATTGATGATGCTCGAGCGGCCCGATGCCGGCACGGTGTCGTTCGACGGCATCGACCCCTTCACGCTCAGCGGTAAGGAACTGCTGAAGTTCCGGCGGCGGGTGCAGATGGTGTTCCAGGACCCGTACGCGTCGCTGAACGCGAGGATGACGGCCGGCGACATCATCGCCGAGCCGTGGCGCAGCCACCCGACGATGTACGCGGCGCGCACCGAGCGCGCGCAGCGGGTGCGGGATCTGCTCGACCTCGTCGGCCTGCGGCCCGCCGACGCCGACCGCTACCCGCAGGAGTTCTCCGGAGGACAACGCCAGCGCATCGGTATCGCCCGCGCGCTGGCCCTCAACCCCGACGTGATCATCTGCGACGAACCGGTCTCGGCGCTCGACCTTTCCGTGCAGGCGCAAGTGCTCAACCTGCTCAACGAACTGCAGAAGGAGCTGGGCATCTCCTACATCTTCATCTCCCACGATCTGTCGGTGGTACGCCACGTCGCCGACCGCGTGTCGGTGATGTACCTCGGCCGGATCATCGAATCCGGGTACACGGAGGACGTTTTCGAGCGTCCCGGGCATCCGTACACGGCGGCGCTGATGTCGGCCGCTCCGACGCTGGATGCCGCTCGCCGCCGGGAAAAGATCCTGCTCTCCGGTGAGATCCCCTCGCCGCTGAACCCCCCGTCGGGATGCCGATTCCGGACCAGGTGCCCGAAGGCCACCGAGGTGTGCGCGACGACCCGCCCCCCGCTGGCGGTCGATCCGGCCGGCCCGGGCCACGGTGCCGAATGCCACCACCCGCTGCACCTCGACAGCTCCACCGGCCGCGGCGACATCAGCGTGCCGGCGTGAGCGTCGCCGGCTACGCCGTGCTGGCGGGCACGATCCTGCTCGCATCGTGCCTGCAGGCCTCGATCGGGTTCGGCATCGGGATGCTGGCCGCACCCGTCGTCGCGATCCTCGACCCCGCCCTGATCCCGGGCACCCTCATCATGGTGGCCACGCTGGTCACCCTGATGGTCGCCGTCGCCGACCGCGAGGGCATCGATGTCACGGGCACAGGGTGGGCGCTCGTCGGCCGGGTGCCCGGCACCATCGCCGGGGCGCTGCTACTGGCGGCGCTGCCCGAACGGGGTCTCGCGCTCATGCTGGCCGCGGTGGTGCTCGCCGGTGTCGTGCTGACCGGCGCCGGGTGGATGCCCGCCGCACGCCGGCGCAATGTCGTGCTGGCGGGGGCAACCTCCGGTCTGCTGGGGACCGCCACCTCCATCGGCGGCCCACCGATGGCCCTGGTGTGGCAACGCAACAGCGGTGCGCGACTGCGCGGCACCATGAGCGGATTCTTCCTCATCGGATCGCTGATGTCGCTGGCGGCGCTGGCGTTGACCGGTGCCGTCGACGCGCACACCGTGCGGATGTTCGTCATCCTCGTGCCCGCCTCGGTCGCGGGCTGGATCCTGTCGCGCTACGTCAACCGCCACCTCGACCGGGACCGCCTGCGATGGCTGGCGATCACCGTTTCGGCACTGGGCGCCGCGGTCCTCGTCGTCCGGGAGGCGTTGTGACAGGGGCGGACAAGGCACCCAACGAGATGAGCGGCCGGAAGGTCAAATCCGCGGTGCGCACGGTGGAGCTGCTCGAATTCCTCGCCGACCGCCACGACAACCCGGCCCGGATCCGCGAGATCTGCGAGGCACTGGACATGCCGCGCAGCAGTGCTCACGCGCTGCTGCGCACCCTCGTCGCCCAGGGCTGGGTGCGTTCCGACGAATCCGGCACGCTCTACGGGATCGGCATCCGGGCCCTGCTGGTGGGCACCACCTACTTGGACACCGATCCGTACCTGCCGCTCATCACGCCGTTCCTCGACGAACTGCGCGGCGACCTCGACGAGACGTTCCACCTCGGCCGGCTCGACGGCGCCGACGTCGTCTACCTGGCCACCCGCGAGTCGAAACAATATCTGCGGACCTCTAATCGGGTGGGCAGGCGATTGCCCGCCTACGCCACCGCACTGGGGAAGTCCTTGCTGGCCGACCGGTTCGGCGCCGAGCGCGACGGCCACATCCCGCACACGCTCGCACCGCTGACGCCCTACACCGTCACCGATCGCACCGTGCTCGACGAGTCGCTCGACGAGGTCAGGGTGCGCGGTTACGCCACCGACGATCAGGAGAACACGGTCGGAATCCGGTGTTTCGCCGTGACACTGCGCTACGCCAAGCCCGCGCAGGACGCCATCAGCGCCTCGGTGCCGGTAGCCCGGCTCACGCCGGCGCGCGAGGCCGAAATCGTGGAGGCGTTACGCACCGTGTGCGACAAGGTGTCCCGTGTGGTCCGGCCGGTGGCCAACGGCGACAAGTGGTTCGCGTTGTGAATTCGACAGACGAAAGGCCCGATGACATGACTTCCCCACGGCGTACCCCGGTCGTCAGTGACATGACGGTGATCCCCATCGCCGGGCACGACAGCATGCTGCTCAATCTCAGCGGTGCCCACGGCCCGTTCTTCACCCGAAACCTGCTGGTGCTCACCGACTCCGATGGACGCACCGGGGTGGGGGAGGTGCCCGGCGGCGAACCGATCCGGCGGACGCTGGAGGACGCCCGCGCGCTGGTGGTGGGCGCCCCCGTCGGCACCTACCACGGGGTGCTCAGCGCGATGCGCCGCACATTCGCCGACCGCGACTCGGCGGGCCGCGGTGCGCAGACGTTCGACCTGCGCGTGGCGGTGCACGCCGTCACCGCGGTCGAATCGGCATTGCTGGACCTGCTCGGACAGCATCTGGACGTACCGGTGGCCGCACTGCTCGGCGATGGCCAACAGCGCACCAGGGTACAGGCACTGGGATACCTGTTCTTCGTCGGTGACCGCACCAAGACCGACCTGGCCTACCGTTCACCGGCCGACGAGGATGCCGACGCCGACGAGTGGATGCACATCCGCCACGACGAGGCGCTCACCGCCGAGGCGGTGGTGCGGCTCGCCGAGGCGGCCCGTGCGCGCTACGGATTCGCCGACTTCAAACTCAAGGGCGGCGTGCTGCCGGCCGCCGACGAGGCCAAGGCGGTCATCGCGCTGGCCGACCGGTTCCCCGACGCCCGCATCACCGTGGACCCCAACGGGGGTTGGCTACTGGCCGACGCGATCCGAACCTGCCGCGAACTGGCCGGTGTGCTGGCCTACGCCGAGGACCCGGTCGGGCCGGAGGGCGCCTTCTCGGGCCGCGAGGTGATGACGGAGTTCAAGCGTGCCACCGGGTTGCCGACCGCGACCAACATGATCGCCACCGACTGGCGCGAGATGGGGCACGCCATCCGTTCCGGAGCGGTAGACATCCCGCTGGCCGATCCCCACTTCTGGACCATGCACGGATCGGTGCGGGTGGCCCAGCTCTGCGACGCCTGGGGCCTGACGTGGGGGTCGCACTCCAACAACCACTTCGACGTCTCCCTGGCCATGTTCACCCACGTGGCTGCCGCCGCGCCGGGGGACATCACCGCGATCGACACCCACTGGATCTGGCAGGACGGCCAGCGGATCACCACGGCGCCCTACGAGATCACCGACGGGTGTCTCACTGTGCCCGACAAGCCGGGCCTGGGCCTCGAACTCGACGCCGAGGCCGTCGGGGCGGCCCACGAGCTGTACCTGAAGCACGGGCTCGGGATACGCGACGACGCCGTGGCGATGCAATATCTCATTCCGGGATGGACTTTCGACAGCAAACGCCCGTCATTGGCGCGGGATGCGGCGCGATGAAGGTTGTCGTCGGTGACGCGAATCTGCTCCCGCATCGGGTGCGTTTCGAGGCCGCGCTGCCGCCGGACGCCTCGGTGCACTGGCTGATCGGCGGAGATCCGGAAGTACTCGGTGACGCCCTGCGCGACGCCGACGTCTACGTCGGCGGCCGGTTCACCGCGGCCATGGCCCGCGCAGCGGAGAAGCTGCGGCTGGTGCATGTTGCCGGCGCGGGCACCGACCGTGTCGAGTTCGCGGCGTTGTCGTCAGAGGTGTTGGTGGCAAATACCTTTCACCACGAACAGTCGATCGCCGAATACGCCGTCGCCGCCGCGGTGATGCTGCGGCGCGACTTCCTGCGCCAGGACCGCGCGCTGCGGGCCGGTGTGTGGGCCACGTCGGTCTACGACCGGTCGATCCCGCAACCCGGCACCCTGCGAGATGCCAGGGTGGGCTTCGTCGGCTTCGGCCACATCGGCCAGCGCGCCTGGAACCTCTTCCGCGCTTTCGGATCCGGTGGCGCCGCGGTCACCGGATCCGGGCGCGTCGACGCCGCCGGATACGGCCTGGCATGGGCGGGCGACATCACCCGTCTGGATGCCCTGCTGGAGGAATCCGACGTGGTCCTCGTGTCCGCGCCACTGACGGCGGCCACCACCGGGATGATCGGCGCGGTCCAGCTGCGCGCGCTGGGGCCGGGCGGCGTGCTCATCAACGTCGGCAGGGGTCCGCTCGTCGACGAGCAGGCGCTCTACCAGGCGTTGGTGTCCGGCGGCATCCGGGGCGCGGCGATCGACGTCTGGTACTCCTATCCAGGGCCCGACGGCCGCGGCGCACCCGGCGCACTGCCCTTCGGACAACTGTCGAGCGCCCTGATCACCCCGCACTCCTCAGGCGTCACCCGCGACACCTTCCTCGGCCGGGTCGACGACATCACCGCCAACATCGGACGGCTGGTACGCGGTGAGGAGTTGCGCAACGTGGTGGCCCCGCCGCGGTAGACCGCCGCTCAGCAGCAGCGCGGATTGGGGCTGGAATCCGTCTCGTCGTGACGCATCCGCCAGTAGTCGCGCTCGGAGAGCACCGGCTCGCCGGGATGGGTGCGCTCGCGCAACTCGACGTAACGGCGGTAGTGGTTGTCGCCCATCAATGTCCCCCAGTACCACGCGGTCTGGCGTGCGAACTCGGCAACGCGTCCCACTGCTTCTCCACCTCCTTCTCGGCGTGAGTGGGGATCAGGCCGGCCGGCGCGAACCGCCGCGAGGGCACGGCCTCATCCTCGGTGAGCGCACTGCCGCCGCCGCTCAGGGCCCTCGCGACGGCGATGAGCCCCGCGGCGAACACGATGATCACCAGCACCGCGAAGATGACGGACAGGCTGCCCTGGATGAAGGTGTTGCGGACCACCGCCGAGATCTGATCGGGAGTCTTGGCCGAGCCGAATGAGGACTCACCGGCCTGCTGCGCCGCGCGGTACTGGAAATGCTGGGTCCAGTAGCCGAGTTTCGGATCGCCGGAGAAGATCTTCTGCCACGAGGCGGTGAGCGTCACCGTGAGGTCCCACAGCAGCGGGACACCCGGAATCCAGGCCCATTTCACCAAACCCTTCTTGATCACCACCACAGTCACCACCGTCAGCGCGATCGCCGCCAGCAGCTGGTTGGCGATACCGAACAGCGGGAACAGTGTGTTGATCCCGCCCAGCGGGTCGGTGACACCCATCAGCAGGATGCTGCCCCAGGCGGCCACCACGATCACGCTGCACGTCCACGCACCCACCCGCCAGCTCGGATTGCGCAGCTTCTTCAGCGGACCGCCCAGATTGCCCAGGCCGTCGGACAACATGAACCGGGCCACCCGGGTACCCGCGTCGACGGTCGTCAAGATGAACAGCGCCTCGAACATGATCGCGAAGTGGTACCAGAAGGCCTTGAGGCTCTCGCCGCCGAACACCCGGTGCAGGATGTCGGACATCCCGAATGCCAACGTCGGTGCGCCGCCCGTGCGCGACACGATGGACTCCTCGCCCACGCTTTCGGCGGCGCGGGTGATCTCCTCGGCGGTGATCGGCGGCCCGGACAGCCCCAGCGCGTTGACGTACTCGGCGGCGGTTTCGGCCGTGCCGCCGGTCTGGGCGGCCGGCGCGTTGAGGGTGAAGTACAGATGCTGGTTGAGGATGCTGGCGGTGATCAGGGCCATGATCGCCACGAACGACTCGGTGAGCATGCCGCCGTAGCCGATCAGCCGCATCTGGCTTTCCTTCTCCACCAGCTTCGGGGTGGTACCCGACGAGATCAGCGAGTGGAAACCAGACAGGGCGCCGCACGCGATGGTGATGAACAGGAACGGGAACAGCGAACCGGCGAACGCCGGCCCGGCGCCGCTGGTGGCGAACTGGGAGACCGCCGGGGCCTCCATCACCGGGCGCACCAACACGATGCCGACGGCCAGCAGAGCGATGGTGCCGACCTTCATGAACGTCGACAGATAGTCGCGCGGAGCCAGCAGCAACCACACCGGCAGCACCGACGCGGCCAGGCCGTAGATGATGATGCACCACGACAGCGTCACCTTTGACAAGGTGAACCAGTCTGCGCCCCAAGATGTTTCGGCGACCCAGCCGCCGGAGGCCACGGCGAGCAGCAGCAGCACGACACCGATCAGCGAGACCTCCGACACCCGCCCGGGACGTATGAACCGCAGATAGACACCCATAAAGATCGCGATCGGGATCGTCATCGAGATGGAGAAGACGCCCCACGGGCTTTCGGCCAGCGCATTGACCACCACCAGCGCCAGCACCGCCAGCAGAATGGTCATGATCACGAGCACGCCGACGATGGCCGCGGCCCCGCCGACCGCGCCGAGCTCGTCCCGCGCCATCTGTCCCAGGGACCGGCCGCGCCTGCGGGTCGAAATGGACAACACCAGATAGTCCTGCACGCAGCCTGCCACCACCGCGCCGACGATGATCCAGATGGCGCCCGGGAGGTAGCCCATCTGGGTGGCCAGCACGGGGCCCACCAGCGGGCCGGCGCCGGCGATCGCGGCGAAGTGATGGCCGAAGAGCACCCGCCGGTCGGTGGGCATGTAGTCGGTGCCGTTCTCGAAGATCTCCGCAGGGGTGGCGTGCTCGTCGCGGGGTTTGACGATCTTCATCTCGATCAGGCGCGCGTAGAACCGGTAGCCGATGACGTACGTGCAGACGGCGGCGATGACGAACCACACCGCGTTGACGGTCTCCCCGCGGAAGAGCGCGATGACCGCCCACGCTACGGCGCCGAGTACGGCGACGATCGCGAATATCGCCTTGTGTTTGGCGGTGATTGGCGATCGGTCGATGATCGCCACCGGCGGCAGATCCTTGTCGGTGCGGATGTAGGTGACATCCCCGTCGTGATCTTCGAGGTACGCCGACGATGCGGCGGTGGGTGAAGCCACGTTGCCCCTCCATGGTCGCGTGTGCTGTGCTGCCGATCCTCGCACCGGCGTGGCCCGCGCACGGCGAAACGCGGCGATCCCCGGACGACGGCTTACAAACCCGCCAGTTGCGACAGCGTCAGTTTGGCGATCATGAAATAGATGATCAGGCCGGTGCCGTCGACGATCGTGGCGATCATCGGGGCGGACACCACCGCGGGATCGACGCCGATCTTCTTGAGCACCAAGGGCAGAATCGACGACACGAACGACGCCCACATCACGATCGCCGCCACACTGAGCGATACCGTCAGCGTCACCTCCGGCCCCACGCCCAGGGTCCAGGCCCGGATCACCGCCGCCGCTGCCATCGCCAGGGCGATCATCGCGCCGGTGGACAGCTCCTTACCCAAGATCGCGGGCAGATCGCGGAATCGCACCTGTCCCGTGGCCATCGCGCGGACGAGCGTCGTGGTGATCTGGGTGCCGGTGTTGCCGCCGGTGCCGATCAGCAGCGGGATGAAGAATGCCAGCGCCACCACCGCTTCGAGTTCGTCCTCGAAGGCGCGCAGGACCGTCCCGGTGTAGGCCTCGGCGACGAAAAGCACCAGCAGCCATACGATCCGTTTGCGCCACAACAGCCACGGCGACGCGCGCAGATACGGCACGTCCAGCGGTTCCGAGCCGCCCTGGCGTTCGGCGTCCTCGGTCGCCTCCTCTTCGGCGATGTCGGCCGCGTCGTCCTCGGTGAGGATGCCCAGCAGCCTGCCATCGCCGTCCACGACGGGCAGCGCCAGCAGTCGATGGTCAGACAGGATCTGCGCGGCCTGCTCCTGGTCGGTCAGTGGCGCCACCGTCACCACATCGTCATCCATCAGGTCGGCGACCACCTGGTCGGCGTCGGCGAGCACCAGGTTGCGGAATGCGACGACCCCGAGCAGATGCCGGTCGCCCCCGACGACGTACACGTAGGCGCCGGTGCGGGAGTCGCTGCGCAGCTCACCGGCGAGCGTGCGCACCGCGGTCACCGCTTCCGCGGCGGTCATGGTCGGCGCCACCGTCAGCGTCTCGGGCACCATGTGCGCGGCCGCGGAGTCCTCGGGCCACGACAGCAGGCCGCGCAGTACCGACGCGTGCGGGGTGGGCGTCAAACTCAGCAGTTCTTCGCGGTGATCGGCGTCGACCGCCCGCAGGATGTCGGCGGCCACGTCGGAGTCCAAAGCCGCGAGCAATGTCGCGGCGTGCGCCGCGGGCAGGGCGGTGAGGACCTCGGCGGCCAGATCCGCGTCGACGGCCACCAGTAGCTCGTCGGCGGTGTCGTCGTCGAGCAGGTCGCCGAGCCGGCGTCGGTCAGGCGGGTCGAGGTCCTCGAGTTGACGGGCGCGCTCGACGGGGTCGGTGACCTCGAGCCACAATTCGACGGCCTTGGGCGAGCCGATACCGACGGCCTGCTCCAGGTCGATTCCGGTCTGGCCATGCGGGCGAGTCGGGGTCACGCGGTACTCCTTCTCTTCGGTGAGGTGTTTGCCGTGTCGGGCGCCGCAGCTTATCGAACAAATCGCGTGGTCGCGGTACAGGGCTGTTACCCAAGGACTTTGGCGTCTTGGAAGATGAATTGACGGTGTCGTGTCGGCATCGGGAATGTGAACTGTTGGTGAGGCGCGTTCGCGGTGGGCCGGTGCGGCCGCGACGTCACGCGCCGCCCGAAGGTTTGGCCGAGCGCCGGTCAGTCCGCGCGGTCGAACAGCGCGCGCACGGCGGCGACGGTGTCCGCCTCGGCCGGGCCCTTGTCGTCGCGGTAGCGCAGGACCCGCGCGAATCGCAGCGCCATACCGCCGGAATAACGCGACGAGCGTTGCACCCCGTCGAAGGCGACCTCGACCACCTGCTCGGGACGCACCGTGACGACATATCCGCTGGTGTCGCCCACGGCCAATTCGAGGAATCGGGCGGTCTGCCACGTCAGCATCGCGTCCGTCATCCCCTTGAACGTCTTGCCGAGCATGACGAAACCACCGGCGTCGGGATCGCGCGCACCGAGGTGGATGTTGGACAGTTTGCCGGTGCGCCGGCCCGAACCCCACTCCACGGCCAGCACCACAAGGTCCAGGGTGTGCACCGGCTTCACCTTCAACCAACCCGCCCCGCGGCGGCCGGCCTCGTACGGTGACGCGGGCGCCTTGGCCATCACACCCTCGTGCCCGGCCGCCAGCGTCACGTCCAGGAAGCGCTGGGCAGCCTCCGGGTCCGACGTGACGAGCCGCTGCACCCGCCCCCCGGCCGGCACGATCGCGTCGAGCGCGGCGATCCGTTCCTCGGCGGGGCGGTCCACCAGGTCCTCGCCGTCGACATGCAACAGGTCGAAGACGAAGACCGACAGCGGCTGGGCGGCGTACGCCGCGGCGACGTCGGCGGTCCGTCCGAATCGTGACGCGGTGACCTGGAATCGGTGCGGGCGCAGGTCGGGGCGCAGCGCGATGGCCTCGGCGTCGGCGATCAGATCTGTCACCGGCAGCTCCAGTGCCGCCTCGACGACCTCGGGCAGCCGGGCGGTCACGTCGTCGAGGCTGCGGGTGAACACCGACACCCGATCCCCACTGCGGTGGATCTGCACCCGGGCGCCATCCAGCTTCGCCTCGAGAATCGCCGTGCCGCCGAGGCGTTCGAGTGCGTCGGTGACGCCGGAGGCGGTCTGGGCCAGCATCGGTCCCACCGGCGTACCCACGGTCAGGGTGAACTGCGCCAGTGCCGGCGCGCCACCCGCCAGCGCCGCCGCGGCGACCGGCGCCAGATCACCGGCCAGCATGGCCGCGCGCCGCACATCGGCCGGTGGGATTCCGGCGGCCTTGGCAACCGCGTCGGCCATCACCCCGGCCAGCGCGCCCTGGCGCAGCTCTCCGCTCAGCAGCCGCCGCAGGAAGATCTGCTCGGCGGCGGTTGCCGCCGCGAAGAGGGCGTCGACCAGCCCCGCCCGGCGGGCCTTCGAGCCGGGGCCCGCGACCGCCCCGACCTCCGACAGTGCGGCGTCGGTCGCGTGCACCGTCAGCGTCGGCTCCCCAGCGGGCGGCGGCAGCGAACGCAACGCCGCCCAGCCCACCCCGATCTGGCGTTGCGGCAACTCCCCGGACAGCCAGGACACCAGGATCGCGACCACGGCCGGATCGCCCTCGTTGCGGGCCGAACTCAGCAGGCCGGCGATGCGGGCGATCTTGGCCCCGCGGGCGGACGTCGCGCCGACGTCGGTGGACGCGGTGGCGACGTCGACCAGCAGCATGCCCCCAGGGTGGCATGGCACTCCGACATGCCGTGGGATGGCGAGGGTGGTTCCTGGGTGGCCCGGGCCCCCTATCTCTGGGCCGAGCGTGCGCAAACTTCGCTCTGCGCGTGGCGTGTCGCCTGCAGACACGCACGCTCGGCGGGGGGGTGAGGGTGAGGGTGAGGGTGGGGGTGAGGGTGGGGTTATTTGACCGCGAAGGTGACACTGTGCCAGCCGGTGGCGCCGTCGGGGGTGGGTGCGGCCTGCTCGGAGGTCTGCACCGCGCCGGTGTTGTCGGTGGCCCGCACGGTGATGGTGTGCAGTCCGGTGTCGGTGGCAGTCCAGCCGACACTCCACAGCCGCCAGGTGTCATCGGCGTAGGCGGCGCCCAATCCGGCGGGCTGCCATTCGCCCTGCCGGTCGGGTCCGTCGATGCGCACCTCGACCGCGCGCACCCCGCGGTTCTGCGCCCACGCGACGCCGCCGAAGGTCACCGGGCCGCGCGCCACGTCCTGGCCGCTTCGGGGAACGTCGATGCGCGACTGGGTCTTGATCGGGCCGAGCGGGGACCAGCCCAGCCGCGTCCAGTACGCCTCGGCGCGGTCGAAGCGGGTCAGCTCAAGGTCGACCACCCATTTCGTCGCCGAGACATACCCGTACAGGCCGGGCACCACCAGTCGGGCGGGGTAACCGTGTTCGGTGGGCAGCGGTGCGCCGTTCATCCCGACCGCCAGCAGCGACCCGCGGTCGTCGGTGAGCGCCTCCACGGGCGTGCCCGCGGTGAAACCGTCGATCGACGTGGACAGGACCATGTCGGCATCCGGGTGGATTCCGGCCTCGGCGAGCAGATCTCGTGTCAGATACCCCGTCCAGGCCGCGTTCGAGATCAGATCCCCGCCGACCGGATTGGATACGCACGTCAGCGTCACCAACCTCTCGACCGCGCCGAAGCGGTCGAGGTCGTCGAATGTGTATGTGACCTCCCGATCCACCATGCCGTGGATCTTCAACCGCCAGTCCGCGCGCGACAGCTGGGGCACCGTCAATGCGGTGTCGATACGGTAGAAGTCGGCATTCGGTGTGATAAACGAAGGAAGCGCAACACCTTTCGGCTGCACTGCCGGTGGGACGGGGGGAGCGACGGCGTCCACCCGGGGCAGCGTGAACGCGTCGCGGTCAGCGGACACCGAGGACGCCAGGCGCGACAGCACCACACCGCCCACGCCGCTGAGCGCACCCACCGCCAGCAGTCCGAGGGTCAGCAGTGAACTGCGTCGGCCGGGATCGGGCGCATCGGGTGTGCCCGCGCCGTGCCGATCGGTGACGCGGCCCGAAACGAGCAAGCGCAGTACCGCGATTCCGCACAGCGTGCCCACGACGGTCGGAACGATGTCGAGCACCGTCGCACCCGCGCGGGACAGCACCGCGGCGCATCCGGCGACGCCGGCGACTGCGATCGCGGCGCTGCCCACGGGGCGGGTGCGGGTTTCGCGGGCACCGGTGAGCGCCGCGATCACCGCGATGACCATGAGCACGGCGATCGTGAGCACCAGCTTGTCGGCGGTGCCGAAGAGCTGGATCGCCCCCTCCTTGACCGGGCCGGGAGTCAGATCGATGACGGCCGAGCCGACGGCGGTGCGGGCGTCGGCGCGCGGGCCGAACGGTACGGCCAGCAACTGGGTGACACCGAGGGCGACGGCGGCAGCGGCGACGCCGTACAGCCCACGCGAACTCTGCGACGGTTCGGCCATGCCGCCCAAGGTACTGCGGGTTGCGCGCGGAAACTCTTACGGAATCATGTCCACGTACAGTGAGTTCGGCGCGCAAGGCCGGCGCCGAACGCACGGAAGCGCACCGAAATCGCATGAGGGAGGTGGCGATGGCGACTGTCGCCGACGACGTGGTGTCCGCGCTGAGGATCAGCGGTGTGCGGCGGGTGTACGGCCTGCCGGGGGACAGCCTCAACGGATTCACCGACGCGCTCCGGCGCTCCGGCGATGTCACATGGGAGCACGTCAGACATGAGGAGACGGCGGCCTTCGCCGCGGCCGCCGACGCCGCGCTGACCGGGGCGCTCGCGGTGTGCGCGGGCAGCTGCGGCCCCGGCAACCTGCACCTGATCAACGGCCTGTTCGACGCCCAGCGCAGCCGGGTTCCGGTGCTCGCCATCGCCGCGCACATCCCGCGCGGCGAGATCGGCTCGGAGTACTTCCAGGAAACCCATCCGCAGGATCTGTTCCGCGACTGCAGCGTCTACTGCGAGCTGGTGAGCACCCCGGAGATGGCGCCGCGGGTCCTCGAGATGGCCATGCGCGCGGCCGTCGAGGAGAACGGCGTCGCCGTCGTCGTCATCCCCGGCGAGATCTTCCTGCAGAAATCCGACCCGTCGGGATGGTTGTCGCGTCCGGTCGTGGCGACCCGCTCCGTCGTGCGGCCCGACGACGAGTCGCTGCGCCGGGCGGCGGCCATTCTCAACCAAGCCGAGAATGTCACCATCCTCGGCGGTGCCGGCGTCGCCGGTGCCCACGACGAGCTGGTGGCGTTGGCGGCGACCCTCAACGCGCCGATCGTGCATGCGCTGCGCGGCAAGGAATTCATCGAATACGACAACCCCTTCGACGTCGGGATGACCGGCCTGCTGGGTTTCGCGTCGGGATACAAGGCGATCAAAGAGGCCGACGTGCTGCTGATGCTGGGCACCGACTTCCCGTATCAGCAGTTCTATCCACAGGGCGCCACCGTCATCCAGGTCGACATCCGCGGCCGCAACCTCGGCAGGCGCACCCCGATCGACCTGGGCCTGCTCGGCACCGTCAAGGACACGCTGACCGCGCTGCAGCCGCTGCTGCGCCAGAAGTACGACCGGCTGCACCTGGACCGCTCGCTGCGTCATTACGCCAAAACCCGCCACCGCCTCGACGAACTGGCCGTCAACGATCGCGACCGCACCCCGATCAGGCCGGAATATGTTGCAGCGCAAGCCAATAAGATCGCCTCCGATGACGCGGTGTTCACCTGTGACGTCGGCTCGCCGGTGGTGTGGGCGGCGCGGTACCTGACCATGAACGGCCGGCGCAGGCTGCTCGGTTCCTTCAACCACGGCACCATGGCGTGTGCGTTGCCCCTGGCCATCGGTGCGCAGACCGCCTATCGCGGCCGCCAAGTGGTGGCCCTTGCCGGCGACGGCGGACTGACCATGATGTTCGGCGAGTTGATCACGCTCATCCAGAACCGGTTGCCGGTCAAGGTGATCGTGTTCAACAACTCGTCGCTGAACTTCGTCGAACTGGAGATGAAGGCGGCGGGGATCGTCACCTTCGGCACCGAGCTGGTCAACCCGAGTTTCGCCGCGGTCGCCGAGGCGATGGGTGTGTTCGGCAGGAGGGTGGAGCAACCCGGCGATCTGGACGCCGCGCTGACCGCCGCGTTCGCCTACGACGGTCCCGCCGTCGTCGACGTCGTCACCGCCCGCCAGGAGCTGTCGATACCCCCGGCCATCACCGTCGAACAGGCAAAGGGCTTCTCGCTGTATGCGATCCGGACCATCCTCGCCGGCCGCGGTGACGAACTGCTCGACCTCATGACCACCAACGTCGCGCGCCGCATCCTGGACTGAAGGGATCTCAGGCCGGACGGGGCACCGCCGCCGACGAGCCCTGCCCGATCCAGGACGGGATCGCGCGGCGCACCTCGGCCGGGCCGGACACCGACACCGATCCGTCGAGCAGCGCGCGGGACCAGCCGACGTCGCCGCGCCAGATGCGGGTCAGGGTGAGCAGGCTCGTCTCGACGGTGCCCGAAACCTCGTAGCCAGGATCGACGTCGCAGATGTCGGCTTCGCCGTCGGCCACCACCACCCACCAGCGCGACGCCTTGGGGGTGACGCCGCCGAGGCGAAACGCCAGTGTGGTGCGCGATCTCGGCCACGTGTCGATCGGAATGGTGCGGCGGATGTCCCACATCAGCAGGTGCGGATCGAGGTCGTCGTCGCCGAGTTCGCCGATCCAGCGCACACCCCATGCGCCCAGGGCGTCGACGACCACGGCGAGTTCCCGGCCGCACGGTGTCAGCGAGTAGGTGGTGCGGCCGTCGCTCTCGTCACGCTCGACCACCCCGGCGCGCGCCAGCGACTTCAGCCGTTTGGACAGCAGCGCCGGCGACATCTTCGGCACGCCGCGCCGCAGGTCGTTGAAGTGCCTGCTGCCCAGTAGCAGCTCACGCACCACCAGCAGGGTCCAGCGTTCGTCGAGGAGTTCCATCGCCTTGGCGACGGGGCAGAACTGACCGTATCCGGACACGTGCCCACCTCCGTCTGCGCCATTCGCCTTCCATGGTCCCGTAACCGCGGTGCCTAGTACAGATCCAGAACCGGTGGCGGTACAGATCTGGCACTGGATCGCACTCCCCGCGGGCGCGACGATGGATTGACCTGCTACGAAGGAGTACGTGATGAACGCTGTGGCACTCGACCGCGAGCTCGAGGCGAAACACCGCGCCTTGTGGGCGCTCGGCGACTACAGCACGATCGCCGCCGAGGTGGTGGCCCCGCTGGGGCGGGTGCTGGTGGACGCCGCCGGGGTGCGCGCCGGCGACCGCGTGCTCGACGTCGCGGCGGGCACCGGCAACGCGGCCATCCCGGCGGCAGCCGCGGGCGCGCAGGTCGTGGCCACCGATCTGTGCCCCGAACTGGTCGAGCGTGGTCGCCGGCTGTCCGTCGAACGCGGCGTCGCGGTCGAATGGCGGGAAGCCAACGCCGAGGCGCTGCCCTTCGAGGACGACGCCTTCGACGCGGTGCTGTCGTGCATCGGAG
The DNA here is from genome assembly GCA_018268465.1 of Actinomycetota bacterium. Classification (GTDB taxonomy): domain Bacteria; phylum Actinomycetota; class Actinomycetes; order Mycobacteriales; family Mycobacteriaceae; genus Mycobacterium. Next base: position 116,980 of record JAFDWN010000030.1, on the reverse strand, counting down.
TGATGTTCGCCCCGCACCATCAGCAGTCGGCGGACGAATTGGTGCGGGTGTGCCGGCCGGGCGGCACCATCGGGCTGATCAGCTGGACGCCAGAGGGTTTCATCGGTCAGCTCTTCGCCACGATGAAGCCCTACGTTCCGGCGCCGCCTGCCGGCGTCTCGCCGCCGCCCCGGTGGGGCGACGAGCACCATGTCGCGACGCTGCTGGGTGACCGGGTCGAGGACGTGGCGATCGAGCGGCGCACGCTGGCGGTCGACAGGTTCGCCGACGGCGCGGCGTTCCGTGACTACTTCAAGGCCAACTACGGGCCGACCATCGCGGCCTACCGCGGGATCGCCGGTGACCCCGATCGGGTGTCCGCCCTGGATGCCGACATCGCCGGGCTCGGGGACAGCGCACTCGCCGGCACGCCGGGCATGCAGTGGGAGTATCTGCTCGTGGTGGCACGCAAGCGCTGAGCGTCAACCCGGGACGCTGCCGCGCCAGGTTCGCCATTGGCATGATGGTCTGGCAATTGGGGGGCTGCCCGGCTAGCATCGCCAGATGCGCGTCCGGAATCTCGCGGTGCGATCCGGCGTCGTGGACCGCCGCCGTCGATATCTGGTGCTGGCGATCTGCTGCATGAGCCTGTTCATCGTCAGTCTCGACGCCACGATCGTCAACGTCGCGCTGCCCTCGATCGGAAAGGATTTCGGCGCACCGGTTTCCGCGCTGCAGTGGACCATCGACGCCTACGTGGTCGTACTTGCCGGATTTCTGTTGCTCTCGGGGTCGACCGCGGACAGGGTCGGGCGCCGCCGCACCTTCCAGGCCGGTCTGGTGGTGTTCGCGGCCGGCTCGCTGCTCTGCAGTCTCGCTCCGTCGGCCGGGTGGCTGATCGCATTCCGGATGGTTCAGGCGCTCGGCGGCTCCATGCTCAATCCGGTGGCGATGTCCATCATCACCAACACCTTCACCGTGCCCAAGGAGCGGGCCCGCGCGATCGGCTGGTGGGGCGCGGTATCCGGGCTCGCGATCGGGCTGGGTCCGCCGATCGGCGGTGTTCTGGTCGAACTCGTCGGCTGGCGGGCGATCTTCTGGATCAATGTCCCCGTGGTCGCCGTCGCCCTGGTGGCGACGGCGATCTTCGTGCCCGAATCGAGGTCCCCGCATCCCCGCCGGATCGACGTCGTCGGCCAGCTCGCCGTTGTCGCGCTGCTGTCCAGCCTCGTCTTCGCGATCATCGAGGCGCCACACGCGGGTTGGCTCTCGGCGCAGACGATTTCGTTGCTGTGCGTGTCGGTGTGCGCGCTGACAGTATTGCTGGTCTACGAGCCGCGGCGCGCCGACCCGTTGATCGAGCTCCGCTTCTTCCGCAGCGTCCCGTTCTCCGGCGCCACGGTGATCGCCGCCTGCGCGTTTGCGGCGTTGGCCGGATTCCTGTTCCTCAACACGCTGTATCTGCAGACGGTGCGCGGCTTCTCACCCATGGCGGCGGGGGTGAGCATTCTGCCGATGGGACTCGCGATATTGGTGTGTGCGCCGATCTCGGGCCGGTTGGTCGGCGCATACGGCCCGCGGCCCTCGCTGTTCGTGGCTGGGGTGATGGTGTGCGCCGCGGCCCTCATGACGCTGCGGGTGGGCGCCGACACCCCGATCGCCTACCTGCTCGCCTGCTACCTGGTGTTCGGTGTGGGCCAGGGCATGGTCAACGCGCCGATCACCAACACAGCGGTGTCCGGGATGCCGCGCAGTCACGCCGGGGTGGCGGCCGCCATCGCCACCACGAGCCGCCAGATGGGCACGGCTCTCGGCGTTGCCATTGCGGGATCGATTCTCAGCTCTCAACTTGCCGGGCCGCTGCCCACCGGATTCGTTGTCGCGAGCAGGGCGGCGGTATGGGTGATCGCGAGTTTCGGCCTCGCCGTCCTGATCGCCGCCGCACTGACGACGGGACGTCGCGCCCGTGGGTCGATCGAGCGGGTCGCGCACTTGTTCCCCGGCGACGAACCTCCCGCGCCGCAGCGCAGGTCGGCGGTGGATCAGCGGGTACCTTGAGCCGCGACCTCGGCGATGCCCGCCGCCGCGCGGCGCGGGTCCAGATATCTGCCGCCGCGCACGGCGGGTGTCATCGTGGCGTCGAGGTCGTAGCGCAATGGGACGCCGGTCGGGATGTGCAGGGAGCGCACCTCCTCCGGTGTGAGGCAGTCGAGAACCATGCACAGCGCTCGCAGCGAGTTTCCGTGCGCGACAACGAGAGTAGTGCGCCCGGCACGCAGGTCGGGGGCGATCGTCTCGGTCCAATAGGGAAGCAGGCGGTGGCGCACGTCCGCCAGCGATTCGGCCGACGGCAGGTCGGCGGGATCCACCCCGCGGTAGCGGGCGTCGTGGCGCGGGTGAGTCGGGTCGTCGGCGTCGATGGCCGGTGGGGTCAGGTCGTAGGACCGGCGCCACTGCGCGAACAACTCGTCGCCGAACTCTTCGCGCACCGCACGGCGCCGCCGCCCCTCGAGCCGCCCGTAGTGACGTTCGTTGAGGCGCCAGGTGCGGTTGACGCTGACGTCGGGCGGCGCCGCTGTCCGCGCGACGACGGCGGCGGTGTCGACGGCGCGGGTGAGGACTGAGGTGTGGATGGACGCCGGTGTGAGGCCGGAGTTTCGGATCAGCAGCGCGGCGGCGGCGGCCTCTTCGCGACCGCGCGGGGTGAGCGGACAGTCCAGCCATCCGCCGAAGGTGTCCGCCGCGTTGGCGGTGCTCTCGCCGTGGCGCAGCAACACCAGTGCGTGCGAGGGTGCGGGCCGGCTCATACGAGTGAGTCGCCCCGCTCCAATGCGGTGATCTGGTCGACCCGGACTCGGTGCCTGCCGCCCTTGAACGGGGTGGTCAGCCACACCCGCAGGATTCGTTCGGCCAGGTCCGGCGCCACCACTTTGGCGCCCATCACCAGGATGTTCGCGTCGTTGTGGGCACGGGCGATCTCGGCCGTGAATACGCAGTGGCACAGGGCCGCCCGCGCGCCGTGCACCTTGTTCGCGGCGATCGACTCGCCACATCCGCTGCCGCCGAGGATGACGCCGAAGTCGGCCGCGCCCGTAGTCACCTTGGCGGAGACGTCGGCGCACAGCAGCGGATAGTCGGCGATCGCACCGTCGTCGTGCACCCCTCGGTCCTCGACGTCGTGGCCCTGCCGGGCCAGCCACGACGAGAGCCGGGACTTGAGGGGAACTGCGTTGTGGTCGGCCGCGATGGAGATACGCATCTGTCCGGTCCTGTGTCGGGTCGCAGAATGACAACTGGCGGCCTTATGGTAACACCAAATACACGAGTGCCAACCTCTTGAGTCCATCCCCGATGGTCCGCTAAGGTAGAATGGTAAGACCAAACTATACGACACTACTCAACGGGAGCGCGGATGCCGAAGGTCGTCTTCATCACCCTCGACGGTGCCGCACGCGTCGTCGACGCCCAGGTCGGGGAGTCGGTCATGGCGGTCGCCGTACGCAACGGGATCCCGGGGATCATCGGCGAATGCGGCGGCAACTGCAGCTGTGCCACCTGCCACGTCTATGTCGACGACGAGTTCGCCGCCGGAGTGGGCGGAGCCGGCGATATGGAGGACGACCTGCTCGACCTCGGTGTCGCCGACCGGCGTCCCACCAGCAGGCTGTCGTGCCAGATCGCGGTGACCGAGGATCTCGACGGGCTGACGGTCCACCTGCCGGAGGAACAGTGACGACGGCCGCGGGCACGCTGATCGTCGGCGCCAGTCAGGCGGGCCTGCAACTGGCGCTGTCGCTGCGCGACGCGGGAGACAGCGGACCGATCACACTCGTGGGCGCCGAGCCGTATGCCCCGTATCAGCGGCCACCCCTGTCGAAGGCCTACCTGCAGGGCGGTGCCGAACTGGAACAGCTTTCACTTCGAACACCGGAGTTCCTGACCGGGCAGAACATCACGTTGCTCACCGGCGAGCGGATCGCAGACATCGAACTCGACGGCGGCGGCCCCGCGGGCACGGCCCGCACCGCCACGGGCCGTGTGTTCCGGTTCGACCGGCTGGCGCTGACCGTCGGCGCTCGCCCGCGCACGCTCGCGGTGCCCGGCGCGGATCTGCGCGGCGTGACCTGCCTTCGCACCGCCGACGACGCCGCCGCGCTGCGCGCGATGCAGTCCGATGCCGAGTCGGTGGTGGTCGTCGGCGGCGGCTTCATCGGCTTGGAGGCCGCCGCGGTCGCCCGGGCGCAGGGCAGGTCGGTCACGGTTCTCGAGTCCGCAGACAGGCTTGTCGGCCGTGCCGTGGCGCCCGTGGTGTCGGAGTTCTACCGTGCGGCCCACGTCCGCAGGGGTGTCGACGTCATGCTGGGCGCTCGGATCGCCTCGCTGCGGGGTACCGACCACAGGGTGCGTGCGGTACGACTGGACGACGGCACGGAGCTCGCGGCGGATCTGGTGATCGTCGGCATCGGTGTCGAACCCCGCACCGAACTTGCCCGGCGGCTCGGTCTGGACGTCGCGGGCGGCATCGTCGTGGACCGCCAGGCCCGCACCAGCAACCCGGCGATAGTCGCAGCGGGGGACTGCACGGTGCAGCCCCACCCGCTGACCGGCGAAGGGCACGTGCGCCTCGAATCGGTCCAGAACGCCATCAGTCAGGCCAAGACCGCTGCCGCGACCCTGATGGGCCGCGGCGCGGTCAACGACGCGGTGCCGTGGTTCTGGTCGGATCAATACGATCTCAAGCTCCAGATCGCCGGTTTGTCCGCGGGGCATACCGACCACGTCATCCGCGGCGACATCGACGGGGAGTCCTTCTCGGTGCTGTACTACCGCGACGGCGCGCTGCGCGCCGTCGACGCGGTCAATGCCCCCGCCGACTACATGGCCGTGCGTAAGGCGCTGGCCCAGGGGGCGACCATCCCGGCCAAGGCCGCCGCAGAGGGCAGGCGCCGCCTTGGCGAGTTGATCGTTCCCCAGGCGATCGGGGCCTGACGGGTCAGTTCGTGCGCGCGGAGATCGGGGTGAACAGATCGTCGATATCGACCGGCGCAGTCAGGATCCGTTGTGCCAACGCGTATTCCATCAACTGTTCGAGCATCTCCCGGTTGGCGTCGATGCCGTAGGGCAGCGGGTCGGCGCCGGTGGCGTCGAGCACCTGGGCGTAGGGGCGGTCCGCGGCCGTCCCTGCGACGAGCCTGTCGACGTAGCGCCGCTTGGCTTCGTCGAACGCGTCGAACAACGCCGTGGCGACCTGTGGATATCGTGCCAGCACTTCGTTTCTCACCACGACCAGGTGGTTGATCGGATAGAACCCGCGCTGTCTCAGCGCGGCCATCGCGGCCTCGTCCGGATCCGCGATGAGCGGTGCGACATCGGGGTGTTCGACGTCGACGCCGATGACCGCGTCGAGTGCCCCCTCGACGAGCATCGTGGCCAAGTCGGCGTCGCTGTCCGCGGCGATCACATTCGCCGGCGCGACGTACGACGCGACGTGCTCGTCGCCGGACAGTACCCAGGTGACCCGGTCCAGGTCGACGCCGTACTCGGTGGCGAGAATGCCGCGTGCCCACACACCCGTGGTCACGGTGTAGCCGCGGTTCACGCCGACGCGCCGCCCCTCCAGATCTTTCGGGTGGGTGATGCCGGAGCGCACGTTGTAGCGGACGGCGCCATGGTGGAAACCGCGCACCAGAAAGACCGGCAGCGCGGTGAACGCGACTCCGTGTTCGCGCGCGGTGAGGTAGGTGGTCAGTGCCATCTCGCTGACGTCGAACTCCAGCGTGCGCACCATCCTGCGGAAACCCTGGACCAGTACCGGGATCTCGGTGAACTCCAGCGAGAACCCGTCGGGGGTCACCGACCCGTCCTTGAGTGCCTGGTTGGCCCCCTGGGTCCGGGTGAGGGTGGTCAATACGCGGTCGCTGTCAGGCATCTGGACTCCCGTCCCTAGTGGTCTGTGCCACACTGATGGTATATTGGCATGACCATAATGCCAAAGGGTTGTCCATGGTTAGGGGTGATTGATGGTCGAGAGTGTCCTTGCCGCCGTCCGGACCGCACCGAGTACCACCGAGCTGCGCGAGTTGCCGATGCCGGCGCTGTCCGACGATGCCGCGCTGCTGAAGGTCGAGGTCGCCGGGATCTGCGGCACCGACGTCAAGATGTACGCCGATCCGCCGTTCGCCGATCCGGTGATCATGGGGCACGAGAACGTCGGCACCATCGTCGCGGCGGGCGAGAGGTTCACCCAGCTGCACGGTGTGACCGACGGGGATCGGGTGTTCGTCGAACACTACGTCGGCTGTTACACCTGCGAATGGTGCCGCATCGGCGAGTACCGGCACTGCGAGGCGACCGATTGGCGCACCAACAGCGATGCGCGCCGCTACGGCTACACATCGTCGGAGAACGCCGGCACGCTCTGGGGCGGTTTCGCGCAGTACATGTACCTGCCGTGGAATGCGGTCCTGCACAAAGTCCCCGACGGCGTCAGCGCCGAACTGGCCGGCCTGGTCACCCCGCTGTCCAACGGCATCGAGTGGGCGCTGCTCGCCGCGGGGGTCGGGTACGCCGACACCGTGTTGATCCAGGGCCCTGGGCAGCAGGGGCTCTCGCAGGTGGTGGCGTGCAAGCAGGCCGGTGCGTCGAAGATCATCGTGAGCGGCACCACCCGCGACCGGGCCCGCCTCGACCTCGCCCGCGAACTCGGCGCCGACCACACCGTCGACATCACCGCGGCCGATCCCTACCAGCAGGTCATGGACCTCACCGGCGGGCGTGGCGTTGACTTCGTCCTGGACTGCACGTCGCGCGCCGGAACCGGCCCGGTGCTGCTGGGTATCGACGTACTCAAACGTCGCGAGGGCACCCTGCTCATCCAGGGTGAGTTGAACGCCTTCCCGGACTTCCCCGTGAAGAAACTCACCGAGAAGGCCATCACGATCAAGAGCGCACGCGGGCACAGCTACCGCGCCTGCGAGCTGGCGCTGGCCCAGCTCGGCTCCGGCCGGTTCCCGCTGGAGAAACTCAGCACCCACCGCTTCGGGCTGGATCAGGTGGACCATGCGATCCGCGCGCTCGCCGGCGACACCGGCGACGGCGACGTCATCCACATCTCGCTCATGCCCTGGCTGGGAAGGGAGTCCTGACCGATGTCCATCGTCATCCGTAATCCGCCGCGCGCCGATCCCGCCGACTGCGACGGACTCGGGCAATTCGGGGTGGCCACCGTCCACGAGGCGCAGGGCCGCACCGGGCTGCTCGCGCCCTACATGACACCCATCTACACCGGCGCCCGGGTGTGTGGGACCGCCGTCACCGTCAGCGTTCCCCCCGACGACAACTGGATGATCCACGTCGCCGTCGAGCAGTGCCGGCAGGGTGACGTCGTCGTCGTGGCACCCGAAACACCTTCGGAACACGGATATTTCGGCGAACTCCTGGCGACCGCACTGGCGTCCAGGGGGGTGCGCGGGCTGGTGATCGACGCGGGTTGCCGCGACATCGCCGAGCTGGCAGCGATGAAGTTCCCCGTGTGGTCGAAATGCGTCTCCGCGCAGGGGACGGTGAAGCACCGGCTCGGCTCGGTCAACGTGCCGGTCACCTGCGCGGCCGCGAGGGTCGAACCCGGCGATGTGGTCATCGGGGACGACGACGGTGTGGTCATCATCCCGCGGGCGCGCGCAGCGGCCGTCCTGGCCGAGGCGCGGGCGCGCGAGGCGAAGGAGGCGCGTTCCCGGGAGCGCTACCAGCGCGGCGAGCTGAGTCTCGACGTGCACGCGATGCGGGCCGACCTGGAGCGGCTGGGGCTGCGTTACGTCGATTACCAACAGGACGCGACCCGGTGATCATCGACATCCACGGCCACTACACCACCGCGCCGCCTGCCCACCAGCGCTTCCGCGACCACCAGCTGGCCGCGCTCGCCGACCCGGGTCTTGCGGCGCCGGCTCCGGCGGTCATCAGCGACGACGCCATCCGCGACAGTGTCGAACACAACCAGCTGCGTGTGCTGCGCGAACGAGGTGGCGATCTGATGCTGTTCTCGCCCAAGGCCTCCGGGATGGAGCATCACATCCCCGACCAGGCGACAGCGACGGCGTGGGCCCGCGCATCCAATGACCTCGTGCACCGGGTGACCGAGCTCTACCCGCATGCCTTCGCGCCGGTCGCGCAGCTTCCCCAGACCCCGGGCGGGGACCTGTCCGCGGTCATCGCCGAATTGCGGCGCTGCGTCGAAGAACTCGGGTTCGTCGGCTGCAACCTCAACCCGGATCCCGCGGCGGGCTTCTGGACCACGCCGCCGATGACCGACGAGTACTGGTACCCGCTCTACGAGGTGATGGTGGAGCTCGACGTGCCCGCGATGGTGCACGTCTCGACCTCGTGCAACCCGAACTTCCATACGCTCGGAGCGCACTACCTCAACGCCGATACCAGCGTGTTCATGCAGTTCGTCACCGCCGACCTGTTCGAGCGCTTCCCCGAGCTCACATTCGTCATTCCGCACGGCGGTGGGGCGGTGCCCTACCACTGGGGCCGCTACCGCGGCCTCGCGGCGCGTCTCGGCAGACCCGATCCGAGCGTATTGCTGCGCAACGTCTACTTCGACACCTGCGTGTACCACCAGGCCGGAATCGACCTGTTGTTGAAGGTCATCCCCGCCGAGAACATCCTGTTCGCCTCCGAGATGCTTGGCGCAGTGCGCGGCGGCGATCCCGTGACCGGCGTCGCTTGGGACGACACCCTGGCGTACGTCTCCAAAGCCGCGCTGTCCGAACCGGATCGGCGTGCCATCGTCGAGTGCAACGCCCGCCGGGTGTATCCGCGCCTGGACCGGCGCCTGCGCGCCCAACCCACAGCGGACAAGGAGGGGAACTGTGTCACGACTGCACCTCACGCTGGCCTGCGGTGACTACGACCGCACGCGCGCCATCGAGGACGGCACGGTACGGGTCGACGGTATCGACCTGACGTACCTGCGGCTGCCCGTCGAGGAGACGTTCTTCAGGATGCTGCGGCACCAGGAGTTCGACCTGGCCGAGATGTCGTTGTCGACCTACGTGGCCACTCTCGACCGCGACCCGCGGCCGTTCGTGGCGCTTCCGGTGTTCACCTCGCGGATGTTCCGTCACGGCGGGATCTACATCAACTCCGACGCGGGCATCGCGACGCCGTCGGATCTGCGCGGCAAGCGGGTGGGCACACCGGAGTTCCAGCTCACCGCCGGGGTGTGGATCCGCGGCATTCTCGCCGAACACCATGGTGTGCCGATCGATTCGGTGAGCTATCACACCGGAGGGCAGGAGACCGCGGGCCGCGTCGAGAAGGGCCGCATCCAGAGCGAACTGGATATCCGCCCCATCCCCGCCGGCGCCACGCTGTCGCAGATGCTGGCCGACGGGCGGATCGACGCGCTCTACACGCCACGGGTGCCCAGCCCGTTCCGGGACCGGGATCCGCGGGTGGGGCGCCTGTTCGGGGACGTCGTCGCGGTGGAGAAGGAGTACTACGCGACGACCGGCATCTTCCCGATCATGCACGTGGTGGTCGTCCGCGCCGACGTCTACGAACGTCATCGGTGGGTGGCGCAGTCGCTGTGCAAGGCGTTCGTCGCCGCGCGCGACGAGGCGTACGCGCGGATCGACGACGCATCGGCCCTGCGGTTCATGGAGCCGTGGCTGATCCAGCAGCTCGAACAGGCCAGGGCGTTGCTCGGGCCCGACTACTGGTCATACGGGCTGACCAGCAACGCGGCGACTCTCGACACCTTCCTGGCGTATCACCACGACCAGGGGCTCTCGCGGCGGCGCTACCGCCCCGACGAATTGTTCGCTGCCGAGACCGCCGAGGCGTTCGTTATCTGACCGCCACTCTTCACATCCTGGCCGCAACGTGATACAAAACACACCAATGGTCTGAGTGTCAGTCCATTCACACGAACCCGAGCGCCAAGGAGAGATCGTGACCAAACACCCGGCCCGGTATCTGATCGCGGCGGCGTTGATGCTGCTCGTCGCCGCATGCGGAGGTAGCCCGACGGCAGGCAACGGCGGCCAGGCCGCGTCGGGACCGACCGGCGCCGAGCAGGTCTACGCGCAGATCAACGATCTCTCCGGAGACGAGCGCACCCAGACGCTGCTCGATATGGCCAAGCAGGAAGGCACGCTGGCGCTGTACACCTCCAACACCGACATGGAAGATGTCGTGAAAGCCTTCGAGGCCAAGTACGGCATCAAAGTCGATACCTACCGGGCCAATTCGGAAACGGTGTTGCAGCGGGCACTTCAGGAGGCCAGCGCCAACTACCAGGGTGCCGACATCATCGAGACCAACGCAGGCGAACTGAACGCGCTGCAGGAGCAGGGTCTGCTGTCGCCCTACGAGGGCGAACTGCGCGACAAGGTGCGTCCCGAGGGTCGCAAGGACGGGTGGACCGCCGACCGCTTCAACGCCTTCGTGATCGGCTGGAACACGGCCAAGGTGGCGCCGGGCACCGAACCGCGGTCGCTGCAGGAGTTGGCCGACCCGCAGTGGGCCGGCCGGGTCGGGCTGGAGATCGGCGACTTCGACTGGTACGCAGCAATGTACGACTACTACAAGACGCAAGGCATGTCCGACGAGCAGATCGACGACCTGTTCGCCAAACTCGCAGCCAACTCGAAGATCGCCAAGGGCCACACGGTGATGGGTGAGCTGCTGTCGGCGGGTCAGTTCGACGTCGCGGTGTCCATCTATTCGCACACGGTCGACAACGCCGCGGCAAAAGGGGCGCCGGTGGCGTGGAAGGTCGACGGCCAACCGGTGAACCCGGTGGTGTTGCGCCCCAATGGCGCCGGGCTGATGAAGTCGGCGAAGAACCCGGCGGCGGCGATGCTGTTCCTGGACTTCCTGCTGACCGACGGCCAGCAGGAGATCGCCGCCGCCAACCGGATCGGGGCGATCCCCACCGCCGACGACCCGCTCGCCGGGGTCGAGATCGTGACCGTGCCCGAACAGGAGTTGCTGGACAACCCCAAGAAATGGAGTGACGCCTACAAGGTGGTCACCGACCGGGGCGGTCAGGCCTGACCTGGCGTTCCAGAACCACCGCCGAGAAAGGGAATACATGGTTTCGCGAACCACGACCAAGGTCTCGCACTATCACGTCCAGAAGAAGCGGCGCGCCGACTTCATCGAAGAGTGGCGCGCCTACCAGAAGACCGTCGTCGCCATCGAGGACGTCGCCCTCGTCGAAACCGCGCGCGGTACCAGGGTGGGTGTGTACGTCGGCGCCGACGGGGACCGGCCGACCAGATCCATGGACGCCCTCCTGCACGAGATCGACACGGGCGTCGTGTCGACCATCCACCGGCACTCGTGGGACGCGATGGTGCTCGTGGTCGCGGGGTACGGGTGGACCGAGATCGACGGTGAACGGATCGACTGGGGCCCAGGCGATTCGCTGCATCTGCCGGCCTGGTCGTGGCACCGTTCGGGCAACGACGGCGAGGTGACGGCGCGCTACCTTTCGTTCTCCAGCGAGCCGCTGCTGGAGACGATGGGGATGTCGGTGCTCGAGGATGCCGGGCACACCCCGGTCGGCGAGTTGGCGCCGCGGCCCGGCTACTCCCGCGGCATCGACGGCGACGATCCCTACGCGCGCCGGATCCGCAGGCTCGCCGCCGACCAGCGCGCCCGGCGCTCGGGCCGGCTGCACACCGACTGGGACGCCCTCGAACTGCTGCCGACGCCGCGCGGCACCCGCACGACGTTCCTCCTCGACCGGGCGATCGGGTACCAGGCGTCGGGTATTTCGATGGCCATGTTCGAGATCGGTCCCGGCCGCGGCCAGTCGATGCACCGGCACGCGGGCGAAGCGTGGCTGTACGTGCTGGAAGGCAGCGGGCACAGCTATCTGGGCACCGAGCCGGAGGGCGGCACGAACCATCCGTGGAAGAAGGGCGACCTGATCGTCGTCGATCACTTCCTGTGGCACCAGCACTTCAACGACGATCCCGACAAGACCGCCAAGGTGGTCAGGATCCACATGTTCGACAGCCTGCTCGACACCATGCGGGTGCTGATGGATCCGATGGTGCTCTTCGAGGAGCCCCCGCAGCACATTCGCGACGCGCAGGCCGGCGATATCACCACCATCGACTGGCCGGAGATCAGCAGACCGACGTGGCCGTGACCCCGGTTGCGTTGCCGCCGGGTGTGCTGTCGGTTCACGCGCTGCCCGCCGATCACCACGACGGCCCGTGGGACCACATCCTGGCCCCGCAGGGGGTGAAGGAGCGGCTGCTCAATCACGCACTGCTCACTCTGCTGCACGGGCCGGCCCTGTCCACGATGGCCGGGTTGCCCCACGGGTTGATCGTCCTGTCGGGGCCGCCCGGCACCGGCAAGACGACGCTCGCGCGCGGCCTGGCGCAGACCGCGGCGCGGGCCGTCGCGCCGCGCGGGGCCACGACGTACGTCGAGATCGATCCCCATGCGTTCCCGAGCGAACTGCTGGGGGAGAGTCAGCGCAACATCACCCAGTTGATGACGAACACCATCCCCGAACTCGCGGCCCGGCGACCGCATACCGTCGTCCTCGTCGACGAGGTCGAGAGTTTTGCGGTGCGCCGGTCCAGCGCATCGTTCGGTGCCAACCCGGTCGACGTGCACCGGGCCACCGACGCGCTGCTGGCCGGCATCGACGCGGTGGCTGCGGACCTGCCGAGGGTGCTGTTCGTGGCGACCACCAATTTCGCCGACGCGGTCGACGAGGCATTCCTGTCGCGGGCGGACCTGGTGCTGCGGCTCGCGCTGCCGGATACGGCGACCATCGCCAGGATCATCCGGCACAGCCTGCTGGAACTGTCGGTGTTGTGGGCGGGTGCGGCGGCACTGGCCCGAGACGACGGGCTGCACGCCAAGCTGGCGGCCGCCTGTGCCGGCTGGGACGGCAGGCGGGTGCGCAAGCTCGTCCTGGCGGCGCTGGCGGTGCGCCAGGACGTGGCGCGTGACCCCAACCAGCTCACCGCCGACGATCTGCTGGTGGCCGTGGACACGCTCGGCGGGGCGCCACACGACGGCGAGGCCGCGGGATGGTGAGCGTGGCCGGAACCCGGCTTCCGGTCATCCACTACGATTTCCGTTCCACCGGGCTCGTGGTGTTCGACATGCTCGAGGCCTACCGGGAGGCGATCGAGCAGGCCGGCTCGATCGGGCCCACCCGTCGCCTGATCAGCGCCTGCCGCGACGTGGGTGTGCCCGTCTTCTACGCCAGGGCAGATCATCGCGGTGACGGCGCCGACTTCGCCCGCACCATCCCCGACACCGACAGCGGCCTGCGGCCGTGGGGCCCGGACAACCGCTACCGTGCCGCCCCGCCGCATGGGTCGGGTTCGCCGGCGCTGTCCGTGCTCGCCGAGATCGCCCCCCGGCCCGGCGACTACGACGTTCCCAAACACCGCTGGTCGGCGTTCCGCGGCACCCACCTGGAGCTGTCGTTGCGCAGCCGCGACATCGACACGATCCTGCTGGTCGGTGGGTCGGTGCACGTCGGTATCGCGTCCACCGTCTTCGACGGGAGGGACCGGGATTTCCAGATCACCGTGGTCCCGGAGTGCTGCCACGGCTTCGCCGAACAGCGCGAGTTCTTCATGGCGAAGGTGTTCCCGCGGATCTGCAACGTGCGCGGTGTCGAAGACGTGATCGTGGGTCTGACACCGCGGCGCGCCAAACACGGATGAGCAGGCCGCTGGACAGGAAATGTGATGGCGCTTACCATCATTAATGGTAAAACCATTGTACAAATGAAGGTCGGTTGAAGGAGAAGAGTATGGGGAAGAAGGGCCGCGTCTTCGTTCGCGGGCTCACCTCGGAAACCTACGGTCTCGGTGAGTTCCGCCAGCAGCAGCTGGCTGTCGAGCGCGTCCGCGACGACGCTGTCGTCGTCGACGATGCCAAGGTGGCGCACTCCGGGGACAGTGAGAAGTCCCGCACGTGGTGGCGCATCGGTCCCGGCGACGAGGACTTTCTCACTCAGACCGTTCAGGTCCATTTCGTCGAGCTGCCGCCCGAGTCGTCCAATCACGGACACGGCCACCAGAACGAGGCCGCGTTCTACATCCTCGAGGGCCGCGGCTACGAGATTCACGACGACCAGCGCTACGACTGGGCCAAGGATGACCTGGTGTTCGTCCACACCGACTCGGTGCACCGCCACTTCAATCCGTACGGGGAGAAGGCGCTGGCCCTGGTGGTGAAGGCGAAATGCACGTGGATGTTCATGGGCCTGATTCAGCAGGGCCGCAGCGGGCCGGTCGACAACGAAGCCGCGTTCGGCCCGCGGGAGGACTGGTCGCGCATCTGGACCGCTGGGGTTCTCGACCGCAAGAAGGTCATCAGCCCGTCGGACACCGTGTGGGAGCAGACCCCGTTGGGTCGGGTCAGGGCGATGTCATCGCCCGAGCGCGCCGACGCCAGGATCTTCAGCATCGACGCCTTCGAGCTCGAGGTCGAACCCGGCGGTCACTCGGGCAAGTACTGGAAAATGGCCGACGAGGTCTACTACGTGCTCTCCGGCGGCGGCTATGCGCTGCAGTGGGAGGTCGAGGCGGAGATCGCCGAAAAGTACTATGCGCGAATCGCTCTGGAGCCGAAGCGCTTCGAGATCAAGCAGGGCGACACCCTGTACGTGCCGCAGAACCACGTGTGCCAGATCTTCGCCGCCGACGGTACGCCGTTGCGGCTGTTCAACGCGCAGAACCGCGTGTTCAAGCACCTGGGCTACGACAACGTGCACTACTTCGAGCCGGCGTCCGCCGCCCAGCGGACGGTCGGCGAACTGGCGGACAGCCCCGCCTGATTCGGCGACGGTTCGGCGGCTGCCCGTGCGGCCGCCGGACCGCGTCGTCGTCCTGCCGGGTCGCCCTCCTGGCCCGATACGGGCAAACACACCCGCTGCGGACGGTCCGAGGATTTCTCCTGTTCCGCAACCGATCACGACCACCAGGTGCTGCCACGCCGGGATGAAACGCGCCCGGGCGGAGGTGACCACCGTGCACACCCACCGGCCGCCGGGAATCGCGTCCGACTACTTCACAGTCAGGGGCGAACATGATAGACATCACACCGGAATGGTCATACAGTAAGTCCAGCACTCGCGGGGTTGGCAGTCCACCACCCGCGGGGACGGCCCCGATGCCGGTCCGATAGTTCGATACCAGCCCTGAGAAGATAGGACGCGAGGCACATGACATCCAGATCCGGTCGCATTGCCGCCACCGTTGCCCTTGTCCTGGCGGTGGCCGCCTGCGGCGCACCGCCCACCGCCACCACCGCGGGCCCCCAGGGGGCCGACACCGCATCGAAGTACGAGCAGTACGAGGCACTGAGCGGGCAGGAACGCCGCGACCGCCTGGTCGCCGATGCCAAGGCCGAGGGTGTGCTCTCGCTGTACACCTCGATGACCAGCGATGTCGCCGACGCGGTCACCAAGGCGTTCACCGCCGACACCGGCGTCAAGGTCGAGCTCTACCGGGCCGGATCCGAAACCGTCCTGCAACGCGTCCTGCAGGAGTCCAGCGCCAACCATTCCGGCGCGGACGTCATGGAGACCGACGCCCTGGAGATGGCCGCGATCAGCAAGGAAGGGCTGGCCGCGCCCTACCGCGGCGAACGCCGGGATCTGGTCGGGGACGAAGGCAAATTCGAGTACTGGACCGCGACCCGCTACAACCTGTTCTCGCCGAGTTGGAACACCACCAAGGTCGCCCCCGGACAGGAGCCCACCTCCTGGGAAGACCTGGCCGATCCCAAGTGGAACGGGCAACTGGCCATGGAGCTGTCGGATTACGACTGGTATCTGACTCTCTACGAATACTGGCAGGAGCACGGCAAGAGCACCGAGGAGATCGACCGGCTGTTCTCCGACATGGCCAACGGCGCCAAGG
This sequence comes from Actinomycetota bacterium, assembly GCA_018268465.1. GTDB lineage: Bacteria > Actinomycetota > Actinomycetes > Mycobacteriales > Mycobacteriaceae > Mycobacterium. The sequence goes on along the minus strand of JAFDWN010000030.1, from coordinate 101,075 downwards.
TGGTCAAGGGCCACACGGTGATGGGTGAGCTGCTGTCGGCGGGCCAGTTCTCGGTGGCGGCGTCCAACTACACCTACCTGGTCCAGCGGGTGCAGGACAAGGGTGCGCCGGTCGCCTACCAGCCGATGGCGCAGCCCGTCATCGCTCGCGCCAACGGCGCCGCCCTGCTGAAGTCGGCCGCCCATCCGGCGGCGGCGTTGTTGTTCGTCGACTGGCTGCTCACCGAGGGGCAGCAGGTGCTCGTGGACCAGGGACTCACACCGTCCATCGAACCCGAAGGCCTGAAAGACCCGCTGGAGGGGCTCGAGGTCATCCCGGTCGACGTCCAGAAGCTGCTCGACGAACAAGAGCTGTGGAGTGACCGCTACAACGCGCTGATCGAGAAGTCCGACCAGGTCGGTGGCTGACCGACGTTGGCCGCGCTCACAGCACCGTCCGCCACCATTTCTGCAGGGAGCACCAGATGACGACCACCACGCCGATCCGGCCGACGATCCCGCCGGGCGCGCTGGACCCGGAGCCCGAGCCAGGCCGCTGGCGACGTTTCCTGCCCACGCCGCAGTACCTCACCCTCGGCGTGGTCACGCTGATCATCTCCTACCTGGCGATCGTCCCGCTGTACTACCTGTTCTGGGGGACGTTCTTCGACGCCAGCGGGCTGACGTTCGACGGCTTCCGGCGGGCCTACGGAAACAACCAGATCTTCAGCCTGGTCGGCAACTCGCTGTGGTTCGCGGCGGGAGCGGCGGTCGTGTCGCTGGTGTTCGGCACCGCGCTGGCCTACCTCAACGTCCGCACCGACGTCCCTTTCAAGGCGCTGTTCTTCGCGGCGTCGATCATCCCACTGGTCATCCCGGGAATCCTCTATACCATCGCGTGGATTCTGTTGGGCAGCCCCGATATCGGGTTGATGAACCACTACCTCGAGCCGATCTTCGGCCGCGCGGTGATCGACGTGTTCAGCATCTGGGGGATGATCTGGGTCGAGGGTCTGCAGCTGACACCGATCGTGTTCCTGCTCATGGTGGCGTCCTTCCGGGCGATGGACCCCTCGCTGGAGGAGTCGGCACTGATGTCGGGCGCCAGCCGGTGGACGGTGTTCCGCAAGATCACGCTGCCCCTGGCCAGGCCGGCGATCGTCGCGGCCATTCTCATCATGGTGGTGCGCAGCCTGGAGAGCTTCGAAGTGCCGGCGCTGTTGGGGCTGCAGAACGGGATCTACGTGTTCACCAGCCGGATCTACTTCGTGCTCCGTGACTATCCGCCCGATCTCTCGGCGGCCGGCGCCCTGGCCGTCGGCCTGCTGATGATCGCCATCATCGGCGTGGTGATCTCCAACTACGCGGGCCGTTCAAGCAAGAACTTCCAGACGGTCACCGGAAAGGGATTCCGGCCCCGCCCAATGGATCTCGGCCGGTGGCGGCCGGTCGTCGGAGTTCTCATCATCCTGTACTTCCTGCTCACGGTGGTCGCTCCGCTGCTGGTGCTGCTCTACACGTCGCTGCTGAAGTTCTACGCGCCGCCGTCGGCGGACACCTTCGCCCACTTGACGCTGGACAACTACCGGCAGCTGATCAACACCCCCGACGCGCTGACGGCGCTGAGGAATTCGCTGATCCTGGGACTGTCCTCGGCGACGCTGGTGATGGCCCTGATGGCCGTCGCGGCGTGGATCGTGGTGCGCTCGAAGATCCCCGGCCGGAAAGTGCTGGACGCCTTGGCTTTCCTGCCGCTGGTGGTTCCCGGGCTGGTGATGGGCCTGGCGCTGAGCTTCGTCTATCTGCGCAGCCCGATCCCCATCTACGGCACCCTGTTCATCCTGTTGATCTCCTACTGCACGCGTTACCTGCCCTATGGCATGCGCTACGCGGTGACCTCCATGCAGCAGATCTCCAACGAACTCGAGGAATCCGCGCACGTGAACGGTGCGAGTTGGTGGCAGACCTTCCGGCGGGTGCTGCTGCCGCTGCTGATGCCGGGCCTGGTCGCCGGGTGGATCTACATCCTGGTGGTGTCGTTCCGGGAGCTGTCGAGCTCCATCCTGCTCTACAGCCCCGGCAACGAGGTGCTGTCCATTCTGATCTTCGAGCAGTTCGAAAACGGCCAGTTCACCGTGCTGTCCGCGTTGGGCGTCGTCATGGTGCTCGCGCTCGTCGTGCTCGTCACCGTCGCGTACAAGCTCGGGGCCAAAGTCGGCCTCAAACAGGATTGATCCACGGTCCGGAAAGCCCGACACGGGCTGGGAAAGGAAAATCACGTGCTTGAAGTCCAGAGTCTGGTCAAGTCATTCGACGGCGAGAAACGTAAACGCGGGCGCAATCCGAATCCCGCCGGCGACACGGCGCCCGCGCGTGTCTTCGCCGTCAACAACGTGAGCTTCACCGTCGAGCCGGGTGAGCTGTTCACCCTGCTGGGACCGTCGGGGTGCGGAAAGTCGACGACACTGCGCTCGATCGCCGGTCTGGAACAACCGGATTCGGGCATCGTGTCGGTCGGCGGCAAGGTTCTCTTCGCCGCCGGCGCGGAGATCGCGAAGCGGGTGAACGTGCCCGCCAACAAGCGTGGTCTCGGCATGGTCTTCCAGTCGTACGCGATCTGGCCGCATATGACGGTGTTCGAGAACGTCGCGTTCCCGCTGCGGGTGCAGCCGAGGGGGGACCGTCCCGGCAAGCGCGAGATCACCGAACGGGTGCACCGCGTGCTGGAGACGATGGAACTGCTGCAGTATGCCGAACGGCACGCGACCAAACTCTCCGGCGGCCAGCAGCAGCGGCTGGCGCTGGCCCGCGCGATCGTCATCGAACCGTCGCTGCTGCTGCTCGACGAGCCGTTGTCCAACCTGGACGCCAAACTGCGGGAGTCGCTGCGGTTCGAGCTCAAGCGTCTGCAGCGGGAGCTGGGCATCACATCCATCTACGTGACCCACGACCAGATCGAGGCCCTGTCGCTGTCGACGAACATCGCCGTGATGCGCGCGGGCGAGGTCGTGCAGCTGGGCAAGCCCCGCGACATCTACGAGAACCCGCAGAGCAAGTTCGTCGCCGAGTTCATCGGGACGTCGAACTTCATCGACGGCACCGTCGCCGCGCGCGACGGCGACCGCCACGTGGTGGAGACCCGTGACGGCAGGCTGGTGCTGGAGTCGGGCGCACACATGACGCCGGGATCGGACGTGGTGGTGTCGATCCGGCCCGAAGCCGTCGTGCTGCACACCGAGCGGCCGGTCAATACGGAGAACGTCTGGGAGGGTGCGGTGACCACCCGTGCGTTCCTCGGCGACGCGGTCGACCATGTGGTGGCGGTGGGCAAGCGGGATATCCGGGCACGCTGCCTGCCGCACATCTCGCACGCGCCGGGGACTCTCGTGTACATGCAGATGGACCCGGCGAAGCTGGCCCTCGTACCGGTCGACTGATCCGCGGGGATGCGTGTCGCCGACGTACTGAGAAACCGCGACTTCAATCTGTACTGGGCGGGTGTCGTGCTGTCCCAGATCGGAACTCGCGGAACGGTTGCCGCCAACCTCTACCACGTCTACCACCTGACGGGGTCGGTGGCGCAGACCGGTCTGGTCGGTGCGGGTCAGGCCGTTGCCTTGCTGGTGCTGAGCCCGCTGGGCGGCGTGCTCGCCGACCGGTGGGACCGGCGACGACTGCTGCAGGCCTCGCAAGCCGTCGCGATGGTGGTGGCGGCCCTGCTCGCAGTCGGGACGCTGGCCGGCCGCGTCACGGCATGGCAGGTCGTGGTCTCGGTGGTGCTGACCACCGCGGCGGCGACCTTCGACCAGCCTGCCCGCCAGGCGCTGATCCCGGCTCTGGTGCCCCGCCACCAGCTGCCCCAGGCCTTCGCGTTGATCAACCCGTCCCGCGAGTTCGCGGTCCTGCTGGGCCCCGCGCTGGCCGGCGTGCTCATCGGACTGGGCGGGCCCGGGCTGATGTATGCCGTGGACGCGGTCACCTACGCCGCGCTCGCGGTGGCACTGCAGCTGCTGCGCGTGTCGGCGGTCGGTGGCGCCGGCTCGGACCGCTCGATCTGGGGTCAGCTCGTCGAGGGCGCCCGATTCGTTCGCCACCGCCGGATCATCTGGCTGCTGATGACACTCGACCTGTCCGCGACGTTGTTCGGGGCCTACCGCGTGGTGCTGCCCGCCCTGTGCGCAACGGTTTTCCACGTCGGGCCGCAGGGCTACGGCGTGCTGTCCGCGGCACCGTCGGCGGGTGCGTTGCTGGCCACCTACATCGTGTTCCGGGTGGTCGGCCGGACGCGGCGTCTCGGTCAGGTGCTGCTCGCGTCGACGGTGCTGTACGGGGTGGCCACGATCGCCCTGGCGCAGGCGCACGTCTTCGCGGCCGCCGTGGTCGCGGGCGGATTCATCGGGGTGTTCGACGCGATGGCCACCACGATCCGGCATGCGGCGGTGCAGCTGGAGACGCCCGACGACCTGCGCGGGCGGGTGTCGGCGCTCTACCAGATGTCCTCGCGGGGAGGTCCCGCGGTCGGCGACACCCTCGTCGGATTGGCCGCAGGTGCGCTCGGGCCGGTTTCGGCGCTGACGCTGGGCGGCGCGGTCTGTGCGCTTTACGCCGGCTCGTTCGTGGTCCGGCCGAACCAGGTCCGGCGCTACCAGGGCGTGGCGGCCGAGGAGCCGGCGCAGGTGCCTGCGCAGGCGAAGGGTCCGCCCGGCGGGCCTTGAAACCCGTGCCCTATTGGTAATACCATTAGCTCAAATAGTTCACATGGAGGATGCAGTGGCCAAGGATGCGATCGTTTCCGACGACCTTGCGAAGAAATTCGCGACCGAGAAGGATTCGCCCTACGTGCGATGGGTGCGCGACGAGGGCCTCGACATCATCGGCGCCCATTACGTGCCCGACCTCAACACCGTCGAACTCAAGCCATGGGCCCGGCGCGGCGGCCGCGGGGTCTTCATCAACCACGAAGCCTCGCGCACCTCGAACGACTGCTATGTGTGTGAGATCCCGGCAGGGCAGGAACTGGCACCCCAGCGGCAGCTGTTCGAGGAGATGATCCTGGTGCTGTCCGGGCACGGGTCGACATCGGTGTGGAACGACGCCGGGCAGAAGGTCACCTTCGAATGGGGGCCGGGCGCGCTGTTCGCGATTCCGCTCAACACCTGGCATCAGCACTTCAACGGTTCGGGCACCACCGCCGCGCGGTTCGTGTCGTCGACCAACATGCCGCCCGTCATCAACCTCTACGACGAGCCGGAGTTCGTGTTCAACACCGCACACGACTTCCCCGGCCGCTTCGCCGGCGAACCCGACTACTTCGCACCCAAGGATGAACAGGACGGGCTGCTGCTCAAGACCAACTTCGTCGCCGACGCGGTGGGGCTGCCGCTGATCTCGGCCAAGGAGCGCGGCGCCGGCGGCGGCCACATCCGGTTCTCGATGGCCAAAGGCTCGATGAACAGCCATATTTCGCAGTTCGCGACCGCCACCTACAAGAAGGGCCACCGGCACGGGCCCGGTGCGCACGTGATCATCCTCAGCGGTGAGGGCTTCTCGCTGATGTGGCCCGAGGGCGAGGAACCGCGCCGCTACGAGTGGCAGCCGGGAACGCTCATCGTCCCGCCGAACATGTGGTTCCACCAGCATTTCAACACCGGAGCCGAACCGGCGCGCTACCTCGCGTTCAAACACGAGGTGGTGTCGGTGCGCAACGCGCAGGGCGTGCCCAAAGCGTGGATCAGCCAGCGCATCGGCGGCGACCAGATCGACTACGCCGACGAATCGCCGATGATCCGGGAGACGTTCGCCCACGCGCTCGCCGAAAACGGGCTGGTCCCCCGGATGGACGACGTCTACACCGCCGAACTCGCCGACCTGCCGCCCAAACCGGTCGAGGCCGCACCGGTGCCGTCCGCGGTATGACCCACGACCACTCGCACGCCGGGCACGAATCTCACCACCACCACCACGGGGACGGGCCCGATCTGGCGCTGGATGACAACCCGATCTGGCAGCAGGACAACGTCACGCTGCACAGCGTCGGAGTCGACATCGGCAGTTCGGGTACCCAGGTGGTGTTCTCGCGCCTGCACCTGCGCAGGCGCGGGGAGGATCTGACCAGTAGATACGTTGTCGTCGCCAGGGACACACTCTTCGAATCCGACGTGGTGCTGACCCCCTACACCGACGACCTTCAGATCGACGCCGTCGCGCTCGGCCGCATCCTCGACGTGGCCTACGCCGACGCCGCGCGTGATCCGTCGGGCGTCGACACCGGCGTCGTCATCCTCACCGGTGAGGCGCTGCGGCGCCGTAACGCCGAGCGGATCGCCTCCATCGTCGCCGAGCGGGCAGGCGATATGGTGTGCGCGTCGGCCGGCCACCACATGGAGGCGATGCTGGCCGCCTATGGCTCGGGCGCGGCGCTGACCTCCCACCGCACCGGCACCCGGCTGCTCAACGTCGACATCGGCGGCGGCACAACCAAACTCGCACTCATCGAGCACGGGCGGGTGCTGGCCACCGCCGCCTTCCACGTCGGAGGCCGCCTCATCGCCGCAGACGGCGGTGTCGTCACCCGGATCGAACCGGGTGGCCGCCGGGTGGCCGCCGCGGCGGGATACGACCTCGAGCTCGGTGGGGAAGTTCGCGACGCCGCCCTCGACGCCATCGCCTCGACGATGGCCGACCTGGTGATCGCGGCGGTGTGCGGCGAACGCAGCGCCGATCACCTCTTTCTCACCGACCGGATCGCCGACTGTCGGCTCGTGGACGGCGTGATCTTCTCCGGCGGCGTCGCCGAGTACATCTACGGCTGCGAGACAAGGGATTTCGGTGACCTCGGCAAGCGGCTCGGCTCGGCGCTGGCCGTCCGGGCGCGGGAGCTGCCCGCACCGCTGCTGCCCGCGGCACACCGGATCCGGGCCACCGTGCTCGGCGCATCCGAATACACCGTCCAGCTCAGCGGGATCACCAGCTTCCTGCCGGCACCCCAGAGCACCCTGCCGCGGCGCAACATCCAGGTGGCCAGGCCGCAGTGCCGACTCGGTGAGATCATCTCGGCCGCCGACGTGGGTGCGGCCATCGAAGGCCACCTCGCGGCGTTCGGTCTGCACGACGAGCCCGCCGACGTCGCCGTCGCACTCGCCTGGACCGGAGCCCCGAGCTATCGGCGCCTGCGCGCCTTCGCCGACGGCATCGTGCGCGGCCTGCGGCACCGGCTCGCCGACGGGCGCGCGGCGTACCTGATGATCGACGCCGACATCGCACTCACCCTGGGCGGCATCCTGCGCGACGAGCTGGCGCTGACCAATGATCTGCTCATACTCGACGGCGTCGAGTTGCGCGACTTCGACTTCGTCGACCTCGGCCGGGTGCGCCACCCGTCGAATACCGTGCCCGTAACCATCAAGTCGCTGGTCTTCGGCGCCGATGTGCCCACGCCGGCGCCATCGACGGTGTCGGCGTGAGCGCATCCGGCGACCGCGATCGGCTCGCCGCCCTTCGCGCTGTGGTGGCAACCGCCTGCCGCATCCTCGGGCACCAGGGACTGGCCGCCGACGTACTCGGACATGTCAGCGTCCGGCTTGACGCCGATCGGATCCTGGTGCGCTGTCGCGGGCCCGAGGACCGCGGACTGCTGTTCACCGTCGCCGAGGACATCCGCGTGGTGGACCTCGACGGCGACGCGGACCTGGCCGGCGGCTACGCGGTGCCCAACGAGGTGCACATCCACACCGAGCTCTACCGAGCCCGACCCGGTGCACATGCCGTCGTGCACGCCCATCCCCGGGAGGTGGTGGTTGCCGACCTCGCCCGCATCGAATTGCGGCAGACCTTCGGCGCCTACAACATTCCCGCATCGCACATGGCGCGACGGGGGGTGCCGGTGTACCCGAGATCCGCGCTGATCTGCACCGCCGAGCTGGGTCGTGCGGTCGCGACGGCCGTCGGTGACGGCGGCGCCGCGATCCTGCGGGGCCACGGCATCGTCACCTTCGGGGACAGCGTCGAACACGCGATCATGCGGGCGCTGGATCTGACCGAACTGTGCCGGATCGCGACCCACGTGGCGCTCCTGGGTGGGCGCCCGCAGCCGCTGCGCGAGGACGACCGCAGCCGCCTGCCCGAGCTGGGCCCGTCGTTCAACGACGTGTCACGCTGGCGGCACTACGCGGGCCGGCTTGAGGCCGCCGGGCTGGGGTTGTAGCGGGGCGCTGGGGTTGTGGTGGGGCGCTGTCACACCCCGCCCTCGGACCTCGCCAGCGGCGCGATGCGCCGGCCCAGATAACGGCATTCCGGTTCGTAGAGCAGCGCGGCGACGTCGTCGGCGCACATCGTCTTGATGAGCTGGTCGACCTGGCCAGTCAGCGGCAATACCAGGCCGCCGTTCTGGGCCAGCTCGATCACGAAATCCATATCCTTCTCCTGCCACGTGAAGCGCGTGGAATCCCAGCGGCGCAGCGTGCCGTTGTCCCCGGGGCATTTCAGCAGGACCTCACGCATGCGCTGCGCGTCGACGCCGTAGCGCTTGGCGATGGCCAGCGCTTCGAAGTTCGCGACGCTGTGAATCCAGTGCAGGAGGTTGTTGCAGGTCTTGGCGAGTTGGCCGGAGCCCAGCGGTCCGACGTGCTCGACACCGCGGCTGTAGGTCAGCATCACCGGCCGCGCCCGGTCGACGTCGGCCGCCTCGCCACCGCACAGCGACAACAGGTTGCCTTCCCTGGCCCCGAGCGCGCCGAACACCACGGGAGCGTCGATCACCCGCATATCCTTCGGCTCGACGACTGCGGCCAGCCGCTGCATGAACTCGACGCCGTGGGTGCCCGCGACGACGATCAACTGACCGCACCTGCCCTGTGCCGCCAGGGTTTCGGCGACACCCTCCATCTGGCTGTCCGTGCGCAGGCAAGCCACCACGATGTCGGCTTCGGCGGCGATGTCGGACAGGCCGGCCGCGGCGCGCGCACCCGCGTCGACCGCGGCGGCCACCCGCTGCGGGTCGACGTCGTAGGCGAGGACGTCCAGACCGCCCGCGACCATGTGGCCGGCCATCGGCAGTCCCATGTCGCCGACACCCACGATCCCTATCATCGGAAGGTTCCTTTCTTCCCGGGCCTACACCCTTGGCCTGATGAGCTAATGGTATTACAGTTAGCTTAATCGTGGTGAGCTCTCACCACACCAACGACGACGGCAGCGGAGGGCGCACAGTGCTGAGGGCCGAGATAAACGAGCTGTTGACCAGAACCGGTCCGGGTACGCCGATGGGGGAGATGTTCCGGCAGTACTGGCTGCCCGCGCTGCTGGCCGACGAGCTGCCGGAGAACGACTGCCCACCTGTACGGGTCAAGCTGCTCAGCGAGCGGATGGTGGCCTTCCGCGACAGCGAGGGCCGCTACGGGCTCGTCGACGAATTCTGCGCACACCGCGGCGCATCACTGTGGTTCGGGCGCAACGAGGGATCCGGCCTGCGCTGCCCCTATCACGGCTGGAAGTACGACGTGACGGGGCAGGCCGTGGAGATCCCCTCCGAACCCGAGCACAGCACCTTCTGCGCCCACGTGAAGCTGACGTCGTATCCGCTGGTCAAGATCGGCGACCTGCTGTGGACTTACATGGGAGATCCGGCGAAGCGGCCACCGCTGCCCGAGTACGAGTTCGCCCTCGTCCCGCCCGAGCAGACCTACACCTCCAAACGCTGGCAGGAATGCAACTGGCTGCAGGCCTTCGAGGGCGGCATCGATTCCAGCCACGTGTCGTTCCTGCACTCCGGCGGACTCAAGAGTGACCCGTTGTTCAAGGGCACCAAGGGAAACGACTACAACATGGGTGATCTCAAACCGTATTTCGAGGTCGCCGAGGCCGAGGGCGGACTGTTCGTCGGCGCCCGCCGCAACGCCGAAGAGGACAGCTACTACTGGCGCATCACACCGTGGGTGATGCCCTGTTTCACGATGGTGCCCCCGCGCGGCGACCACCCGGTGCACGGCCACTTCTGGATCCCGATCGACGACGAGAACTGCTGGACCTACTCCTTCGACTACCACCCGGTGCGCGCGCTGAGTGCCGCCGAGGTGCAGGCGATGAAGGACGGTCACGGCGTACACAGCGAGAACATCCCCGGCACGTTCCGGCCCGCGGCCAACAAGGACAACGACTACCTGATCGACCGCGAGGCGCAGCGGCGAGGTGAAACCTATTCGGGCGTCAAGGGTATCGCCATGCAGGATGCGTCGCTGCAGGAGAGTATGGGCCCGATCGTCGACCGCACCAAGGAGATGTTGGTGTCCGCGGACAGCGGCATCATCAAGGCCCGCCAGAAGTTGCGCAGGGCCGCTGAGGCGTTGCGGGACAACGGGACGACGCCGCCGGGTGTCGACCCGGCGCATCACCACGTGCGGTCGGCAGCCGTGGTGCTACCGCGCGACGCGTCGTTCGTCGAAGCGTGCCGGGACGACCTGTCCGTACGCGCAGGCGTCCGGCAGACCTCGGTATGACGGATATCTCGATGGCGGTCCGGCCCATCCTCGGCAGCAGCTGCGCCCGCGCGACGTCGGCCGCGGAAATGCGCTACCGCATCGACCGGCCGATCCGCGGCCGCAGGGGGGCGCGCATCATCGGGCTCGATCGCGGTGCGGACATGATCGTGGCCCGGATCGCACAGCGCCAGTGGGGATATGCGCGGTTCCTCGGCCTGGCGGGGCCGGTCGTCGGCGAGGTCGGTGACGCCGGGTCGGAGTCGGTCGCACTGCGCACCACCGCGGGGGCGTCGACGAATCTGCTCGCCGAGCTGGCGGAAGCCGACGTGGCGATCATGGTCGCGACCACCGGCAGCGACACCGCCGCGGCGACCATCATCGGCGCGGCGTGCACGGTGCGGGCCATCATGACCGCCGGCCTGGTCATCGGTGACCCCGACATGGTGGGCCCCACGGTGGCCGCGATCCGCCCGCACGCGCGGGTCCTGATGGTCAGCGGTGACGAGCATGACGTCGTGGACGTGTTGAGCGCCCTGCGGGCGTGAAGGAGAGCCGATATGGACGGTATGAGGCATAAGGTTCAGCTGGCCGATCTGCGCGCGATGAAACGCGACGGCCGCAAGATCGTCGGGATGGTCGCCTGGGACTACCAAATGGCCAGGATCGTCGACCGGGCCGGGGTCGATCTGGTGTCGGTGGGCGACACCGTCGGCGTCAATCTCTGGGGGCAGCCGAACCCGCTCGAGGTGACCATGGACGAGATGATGGTGGTCTGCCGAGCGGTGCGCCGAGGCGTGACCCGAGCCCTGCTGAGCTGTGACTTTCCGTTCGGCCCGGTCCAGGAAGGGCCGAAAAGTGCTGTCCGGGCGGCGATCCGGCTGGTCAAGCAGGCCGGTGTCGACATGGTCAAACTCGACGGCGCCTCGGATCATCTCGACGCGGTCGAGGCTGTCACCCGCGCGGGGATCCCGGTGTTCGCTCAGTTCGGCATCACGCCGCAGACCTCGCTGAAGTACGGGGTCACCTATACCGCCACCCCTTCGGCCGCGGACGCCGTGCCCGATGAGCTACTCGACGAAATGGTCAGCGAGGCAAAGCATCTGGAGGATGCCGGAGCGGCGCTGCTGAACTTCACCAACTCCGGTCCGGTGGTGGGCGCCGCCGTCGCCGCGGCGGTATCGGTTCCGGTCGTAGGCGGTTTCGGCGGCGGACCGTGGCTGGACGGGCGGATGCGCATGATCACCGCGGCGATCGGCTACGGCGCCGATGCCCTCGACAACCCGCCCGACACCTATGCCAACGTGGCCCAGATCGCCTTCGACGCGGTCAGTGCGTACGCCGGTGACGTGCGCGCGGCCCGCCAGATCGCGGGCGGACTGCGGACATGACCGTGGTGACCGGTGCGGCGACGGCGGTGGTGGACGGGATAGCGACGCGGTACGCCGTCGTCGGCTCCGGCCCGCCGCTGCTGATGTTCTCGCCGGGCGGTTTCAGCGCCACCATGGCGGGATGGGAGTCGCACGGTCTCTACCGGCGCACGGCGATGCTGGCGCAGCTGCGAGAACGGTTCAGCTGCATCATCTTCGACAAGCGTGAGTCGGGCGGGTCGGGCGGCCGGGTGGAGCGGATCTGCTGGGCCGACTACGTGGCTCAGGGTGTCGGTCTGCTCGACCACCTCGGCATCGCGCGCGCGGCGATCATGGGGGCCTGCGTGGGTTGCTCGATCGCCGCGTCCATGGCCACCGCGCACCCGCACCGGGTCGCCGCCATGGTGCTGTACTCCCCGGCGGGCGGGGTCGGGTACCGCATGAAACAGCATGCCCGCTTCGACGCGCACCGTACCTATGTCGCCGAGTACGGGATGCCGGCCGTCACGGCGCTGGCCGCGACCACGGATGCGGGCTTCTCCGACGACGGCCGGGTGGGGCCCTGGGTGTCGGTGCTGCGCAACGACGCCGATTTCGCGGCGCGGTACTCGGCCCTGGACCGCGACCGGTATCTCCTGATCGTCGCGGGTATGCGCAGGCTGCTGTTCGACCGGGACACCGTCCCCGGTCCCGAGCCCGAAGACCTGCTGGCCCTGGATGTTCCGGCGCTGATCGTGCCGGGGGAGGACAGCTCCCACGCGCCGTCGGCAGCGCGGTACCTGCAAGAGTGCCTGCCGTCGGCGCAGTATTGGGATGTTCCCGTCGCAGCCCAGACCGCGGACACCGCGCCTGCCCGCGTGGCCGAGTTTCTCGAGTCCTGACCCTGCCGTCGGGCACATATGTGCAGCAACGTACTAATCTGGTGGCGTGCCCACCCCCGCTCAGCCGGACACCGCCATCCGCGGAGAGCAGATCGCCGCGCTGCAGGATGTCAGTCTGTTGTTGACCCGACGGGTGCGCAAACACTCCCAGACCGATCTGACGATGTCGCAGATCTCGGCTCTGTCCACGATCCTGCGGCACGGCCCGATCCGGGTGGGGGAGCTCGCCCGCCGGGAGCAGATAAGTAAGTCGTCGACGACCCGGCTGGTGGCCAAACTCGAGGCGATGGGGTATCTGCAGCGCAGCGCCGATCCCGACGACGGACGCAGTTTCGTCGTGGGCATCACCCCCAACGGCCACGAGCTGCTCGCGTCGGCACGTGCGCGCGCCAACGACTACCTGGTCCATCAGATCGGGCGGCTGTCCGAGGACGATCGGCTCGCCATCTTGGCGGCACTGCCGTCGCTGCAGCGGTTGACCGGGCTGTCGTGAATCGTGCGCGGGGGTTCGTCGATCCCGCGGCCGCGGCGCTCGCCCCGCCTGAGGTAGGCGTGGCAGGCGATCGCCGCCAGCGCCGTGCCGACACCGCCGACCGCGCACGCGAGACGTGGTCCGGCGTTCTGGCAGATCCAGCCGATGATGGGACCGCCGACCGGCGTGGTGCCGTTGGTCGCCAGCACCAGCAGTGAGATGACCCGGCCCCGCATGTGGCTGTCCGAATAGAGCTGCAGCATCGCGTTGGCGGTCGCCCGGAACGTCACACTGACGGCTCCGAGCGCGAACAGGATGACGTGGGCGACGATGAGTGACGGCGACAACCCGAGAAGGGTCAGGAGTGCCGCCAGCACGCAGCCGTTGATCAACAACGGTTTCCATCGCGGGCTGAGCAATCCGGCAAAGGACAGCCCGCCGAGTACGGCGCCCAGACCCATACTTGTGAAGGCGAGACCGACCGTCTTCGCGTCGCCCGCGAAGACGCCGTGGAAGTATGCGGGCAGCAACACATTCCAGTTGTAGGCAAGCAGGCCCGACACGGCCATCAGCACCAGCGCCGCGGCCAGGGTGGGCCGCGCGGCGACGTAGCGCAACGTCATCACCGGGTTTCCGGTCACCGTGATCCGACCGGGGGCGGCGACCGGGCCGGCCGGGCGGATCATCATCAGCGCCAGGATGACCGGCACGAATGACGCCGCGTTGGCGAAGAAGGCCCAGGAGATGCCGACCGCGTCGATCAGCAGCCCGGCGATCGCGGGGCCGGCGACCTTCCCGCTGTTCTGGATCACGCTGTTGAGGGTCACCGCGTTGGTCAGCGTGTCGGGGGTGGCGATGTCGTTGACGAAGGTCAGACGCGCCGGCTTGTCGATCGCATCGGACATTCCCTGGGTGAGCGCCGCGACCATCACCATCCAGACCGCGACGACATCCAGAGCGACGACGGTGCCGAGTGCCAGTGCGGGCAGCAGGGCGCCGATCTGGGTCCACACCAGGATCGTGCGCTTGCGGAAGCGATCCGCCAATGCGCCGCCGACAGTGGTGAACAGCAGGGTGGGCGTCTGCTGGATGGCGACGGTCACCCCGAGAAGGAACGGAGAACCCGTCAGTTCGAGCACCAGCCACGCCTGGGCGAGCTTCTGCATCCAGGTGCCGGTGACCGAAATCGACTGGCCGATCGCGAATCGGCGGTAGTCACGGATGGCGAGGGCGCGAAACGTCGAGGCCAGGTGTCGCTTCACGCCACTTCCAGATCGCCAGAATTAGTACGCCAACGCAATGACTGTACTACGCCTTGCGTACTAATTCACGCGGATGTGCCGCGACCGGATCGCGCTTGTCGTCCGGTCAGTCGCCGCGCGAGACGTGGCGTGCCGTCCGGCCGATGTGGGTGCGCATCACCGCGGTGGCCTTCTCGACGTCGCGCTTCTTGATCGCGGCGACGAACTGGCGGTGCTCGCGGCTGCCTCGAATGCCCATCTCGGGGTGACCCTCCTGCACGTGCTGCAGCGAGCGCAGGGTCGGCCCGTGGAAAGACTCGGCGAGCATGGCGATGGCGGTGTTGTGGCTGGCACGGGCAACGCGGGTGTGGAACTCGGCCGACAGTGACATCGGGTACGAGCCGTTGGCCAGCGCCGCGTCCGAGCGGTCGCAGATATCGAGCAGTTCGGCGATGTCCTGATCGGTCGCGCGCTCGCACACCAACGGGATGATGCCGAGTTCGAGGACCTGTCTGGCCTCGGTGACTTCCATGTCGGTCAGCTCGGACAGTGACAGCAGATCGATGATGCCCTCGCCGACCTGGGCGCTCGTCGGTGCGGTGACGAACGCGCCACCCCTGGCTCCTACCTTGATCATCACCATGCCGTTGGCTTCGAGACCCCGCAGCGCCTCCCGGACGGTCACGCGGCTGACGCCGAACTGTTCGCCGAGTTCGCGCTCCGCGGGCAGCCTGTCACCGGGTTTGAGCTGCCCGTCGCGGATCAGTAGGCGGATCTGATCGACGATCATCTCCGACGCGCGACCCGGATTCACTCGGCTGAACAGGCCATCGGAGGCCGCGCGCGACGGTGTGACCGTGCTGTCTGTCGCCATGGACCAATGATAATGCCAACGGACCTCGGTTTGGGGAGGTCCGCAAGGATGCGGGTCACAATACGGTCAGAGGGTGCACCTCCGCGGCGACTCTGCCGGCTTCGTCCGGGGTGTCGTCACGCCCGTGCCGACTCCGCTGCCTTACGCGTGGCGATCTTGGCCCGGACCTCGTCCATGTCCAACCTCTGGACCCGGCCGATCAGGTCTTCCAGCGCGGCCGCCGGCAGCGCGCCGGCCTGACTGAACACCAGGATGCCATCGCGGAAGGCCGCGATGGTCGGGATGGAGCGGATGCCCATCACCTCGGCGAGGTCGCGTTCGGACTGGGTGTCGACCTTGGCGTGCACGATGTCCGGATGCGCCGCGGCGGATCGTTCGAAGACCGGTCCGAACGCCCGGCACGGGCCACACCACGGAGCCCAGAAATCCACCAGCACAATGTCGTTGTCCAGCACGGTGGTCTCGAAGTCGTCCAGGCTCAGGTTGGGTGTCGTCATCGTCGGTTCCTTTCCAATTGTATTGCTGTGCAGAAGGTCGCGTTGTCCGCCGGGTCCGTTGCGGCCGGTGTCTCGATCGCTCTCCGGTGATATCTCCAACATACCCCATAGGGTATTTTCTTCCCACCCCTTACATACCCCCATAGGTATATGTACGATGAGGATGAAGATACCCATAGGGGTATCCAATCCGAGTTCACCGACCGTGGAGGACATACGCGTGACCACCGCTCAGAAACCGTCGACCGTCGACTCCCATCAGCTGACCGAACGCCTTGCTGCGCCGGCGCCACCCAGGCTGCTCGACGTCCGGACCCCGGCCGAGTTCGAGACCGCCCACATTCCGGGCTCCTACAACGTCCCGCTCGACCTGCTGCGCGAACACCGCGACGAGATCATGGCGCACCTCGACGAAGAGGTTGTCCTCGTCTGCCGGTCCGGGCAGCGCGCCGGCCAGGCCCAGGAGACCCTGCGGGCCGCCGGCCTGGGGAACGTCCACATCCTCGACGGCGGCATCCTCGACTGGGAGGCAAAGGGTTTCACCCTCAACCACGGTCGGTCGAAGTGGCACTTGGAACGGCAGGTCCGGCTGGTCGCCGGCACGATCGTCCTCACGTCGATCCTCGGCAGCATCGTCGTGCCCAAGCTGCGCTGGGTGGCCGGCGCCGTCGGGGCCGGGCTGACGTTCGCGGCGCTGTCCGACACCTGCGCCATGGGCGCGGCGCTGTCCAAACTGCCCTACAACCGCGGGACGACGTGCGATGCCCGCAGCGTGGTGACCCAGCTGACGGGCGGTGCCGGGCAATGATCGTGCTGACCCTGGCGCTCGCCGTGGCGGTCGGTGTCACGCTGGGTGTGCTGGGCGGTGGCGGTTCGATCCTGACCGTGCCCCTGCTGGCCTACGTCGCCGGCATGGACGCCAAACAGGCAATCGCGACGTCACTGCTCGTCGTCGGTGCGACCAGCGCCGTTGGCGCGATCTCACATGCCAGGGCCGGGCGGGTGCAATGGCGCGTCGGTCTGATATTCGGTGGGGCCGGCATGGCCGGGGCGTATCTGGGTGGCGTGCTGGCCCGGTTCATCCCGGGAACGGTGCTGCTCATCGGGTTCGCGTTGATGATGGTGGCGACCGCGGTCGCCATGCTGCGCGGCCGCAAGGCCCCGGCCGCGGCGGAGGGCGGGCGCACGCTGCCCGTCGTCACGATCCTCGCCGAGGGACTGGTGGTGGGCCTGGTGACCGGACTGGTCGGTGCCGGCGGCGGATTCCTGGTGGTGCCCGCACTCGTGCTGCTGGGCGGTCTGCCGATGCCGATCGCCGTCGGGACCTCATTGGTGGTCATCGCCATGAAATCGTTTGCGGGACTGGCCGGTTACCTGTCCTCGGTGCAGATCGACTGGACCGTGGCCGCGATGGTGACCGCCGCCGCGGTCGCCGGTGGGCTGATCGGTGCGCGGCTCACGTCGCTGGTCGATCCCGATTCGCTGCGCAAAGCCTTCGGCTGGTTCGTCCTCGCCATGTCGTCGGTGATCTTCGCCCAGGAGTGGCATCCCGCCGCGGGGATCGTCGGTGGCCTGCTCACCGCTGTCGCGGCGGCGGCCAGTTTCGTGTGCGGCCGCTACGGCCGATGCCCCGGGCGCATGCGACCGCGTGAACCGGCGCAGGCGGCGCCATGATCGTCCTGTCGGTGGTGCTCGCGGTGCTGGTCGGCGTCTGCCTCGGACTCCTCGGCGGCGGCGGTTCCATCCTCATGGTGCCGTTGCTGACCGCCGTGGCGGGGATGGATGCGAAACAGGCCATCGCGACCTCGCTGCTGGTCGTCGGCGTGACCAGCGCGATCGCGGCGATCACCCATGCGATGGCGGGACGGGTGCGCTGGAAGGTCGCTGCCGTATTCGGCGGGGCGGCCATGGCTGGGGCCTTCGGCGGCGGCCTGCTGGCCCGATTCATCCCCGGGACCGTCCTTCTCATCGCATTCGCACTGGTGATGCTCGCCGCCGGGGTGGCGATGCTGCGCGGGCGTCCCGGGGCGGGATCGCCTGGCCGGCAGCGGATTTCCTGGCCCACCATCGTCGTCATCGGACTGTCGGTCGGTGTGGTCAGCGGGCTCGTCGGGGCCGGGGGAGGGTTCCTGCTGGTGCCCGCGCTGACCCTGCTGGCCGATCTGCCCATGCCCGCGGCAGTCGGGACGTCGCTGGTCGTCATCGCCATGCAGTCCACCGCGGGCTTCCTCGGCCACGTCGCCTCCGACCACGTCGACTGGGCGGTCGCCGGCGCCATCACCGGCGCCGCGGTGATCGGCAGCCTCATCGGCGGGCGACTCTCGGCGCGGATCGACGCCGCGGTGCTGCGCACGATCTTCGGCTGGTTCGTCCTGGCGATGGCCGCCGTCGTGCTCGCCCAGGAAGCCGGTCCCGTCGTCGGCGCGGCGGTGGGCGGTGCGACGCTGTTGGCAGCGATTGTCGCCGTCGTGTGTCCGCGGATTCCGCGCTGCCCGCTGCGGGCCCGCCGACGAGTGGTGCCGTCACGGGCATGATCGGCGTGACCTGGACGTTATACCCCTACGGGTAACCTTGACGGTTACGTCTCCTCGGGAAGGAACGACCATGGTTGGTGATGAAGACGCCATCGCGGCGGTGCTCAATCGGCTGCGCCGCGCGCAAGGGCAGCTGTCCGGCGTCATTTCGATGATCGAACAGGGCCGCGACTGCAAAGACGTGGTGACGCAGCTCGCGGCGGTGTCCCGCGCGCTCGACCGCGCCGGTTTCAAGATCGTGGCGACGGGCCTGCGGGAGTGTGTGACAGGCGAAGCCGCCAACGGCAACGCTCCCATGAGCGAGGCCGAACTGGAGAAATTGTTCCTGGCGCTGGCCTGATCGCCCGTTTGGGACAGTACGAAAGGATCGGATGACGATGAGCTCCACGACCGATATCGCGATGTCGACGACATTGCAGACGACCTTCGACGACGCTGTGGCACGGACGCGGGAAGCGTTGGCCGCCAAGGGTTTCGGTGTTCTGACCGAAATCGACGTCCGGGCGACCCTCAACGCCAAGTTGGGGAACGGCGCCGGCGACGAGATCGGTGACTACCTGATCCTGGGTGCGTGCAACCCCACATTCGCCAGGCGCGCGGTCGAGGCATACCGGCCCATCGGTGTGCTGCTGCCGTGCAACGTGGTGGTCAGGACCGAACCCGGCGCGCAGGAGACCATCGTCGAGGCCATGAATCCGCGGCTGATGGTCGAGGTGACCGACGAACCGGCCCTGGCCGGCATCGCGGCGTCGGTGGGTGACCTGCTGCAGCAGGCGCTCGACAGCCTCTCGGGGACCTCGTAACCGAAAGTGCTTGCGCCGCGCGTTCGCCAGGGTCTAGTCTCGGCGATCGTGCGGATGATTCTCGTAGTAGCAACCCGCAGCGGGGTCTGATCCAGACCGACCCCCCGCTGTGGGTCGTTGCTGCATCCGTCGGTCGCCTCCCCCGAGACGAGAAGACCGGCACATGTTCACTTCCACCGCCACACCAACCACCCCCGCGCGATTCGCCGACCACTTCGCCACCCCGTTGCCCCGCGCGTTGCGTGAGCAGGCCGACGAGATGTCCTGGGAGGGTTTCCTGGCCCGGTACGCGCCCGCCGCCGGACCGCTGCGCCTGGGACACTGGACGTGCACCGATGCCGAGCGCCCGGCCAGCAGGCTGGGGCCGCAGGCGCGCACCTTCCAGGCCACCCTCGCCGTCGGCGACCGGATCGCGACGTCGACCGCCGCGGCGACCGGCCCGGTGTCGGCGCTGACCGCGATGCTGCACGAGCGCGGAATCGCCGTGGAGATGACGGCCTTCCACCAGGCTCACACGGCGGGTCACACCGCGACGTTCGTCCGCGGTTCCGACGGGGCGCGCGCCGAATGGGCGATGGGCTGGTCCGACGATGCCACCCAATCGGCGCTGCGCGCGGTCATCGCCTGCGCCAACCGCCTCTTGGGCGGGTGAGTGTCCGCACCGCCCGGCCAACGCGCGCTCGCGACGAGGGCGCTACCGCAGCGGCCGCAGCATGATCGGCATACCGTCGATCGGCACCGGCATACCACCCCAGTCGTAGTGCGGGGTATAGCCCGGACGCACCAGTTCCAGCCGATACCGGCGCAACAGCCGGTGCATGACCGTCTTGACCTCCAATTGCCCGAACGCCATGCCGATGCACTTGTGGGCCCCGCCGCCGAACGGGGCGAACGCGTACCGGTGCCGTTTGTGCTCGGATCGCGGTTCGGTGAAGCGCTCCGGGTCGAACGTCTCGGGGTCGGTCCACAGCTCCGGTAGCCGGTGGTTGATCGACGGCCACGTCATGACGTCGGTGCCGGCGGGGATGTAGTAGCCGAGCAGATCGGTGTCGCGCACCGCGCGCCGGAAGTTGAACGGCAGCGGTGTCATCATCCGCAGCGACTCGTTGATCACCAGGTCGTAGGTTTCCAGCTTCTCCAGTGCCTCGATATCCAGCGGGCCGTCGCCGATGCGGGCCGACTCGTCACGGCAGCGGTCCTGCCACGCGGGATTGGCCGCCAGGTGGTAGGCCATGGTGGTCAGCGTCGACGTCGAGGTGTCGTGCGCGGCCATCATCAGGAAGATCATGTGACTGACGATGTCGGAATCGCTGAACTGCCTGCCCTCGTCGTCGGTCGCGTGGCACAGCACGCTGATCATGTCGGTCGATCCCGAACCGCGTTTCTCGGCGATCCGCGCGGTGAAGTACTCCTCGAGTGTCTTGCGGGCGCGGATGCCGCGCCACCACGTCAGGGGCGGCACCGGTGTGCGCACGATGGCGTTGCCGGCGCGCGTCGTCGTGGTGAAGGCGTGGTTGATCGTCGTGACCAGCTCGTGGTCGGTGGCCGGGTCGTGGCCCATGAACACCACCGACGCGATGTCGAGGGTCAGCTCCTTGATCGCCGGGTGGAACAGGAACCGCCGGTCGTCAGCGGCCCAGTCCGTCCCGATCACCTGGCTGGCCACCGAGTCGATGTGCTCGACGTAGCCGCCGAGCCGGCTGTGGGTGAAGGCGTCCTGCATGATCCGGCGGTGCATCATGTGCTCGTCGAAGTCGAGCAGCATCAATCCGCGTGGGAAGAACGGTCCGATCATCGGGTCCCACGCACGCTGTGAGAACTCCTTGTTGCGGTTGGACAGAACCGCCTGGGTCGCGTCGGGCCCCAGCGCCAGCACCGATTGCAGCGCCGGGGTGTG
The DNA here is from genome assembly GCA_018268465.1 of Actinomycetota bacterium. Taxonomy (GTDB): domain Bacteria; phylum Actinomycetota; class Actinomycetes; order Mycobacteriales; family Mycobacteriaceae; genus Mycobacterium. The sequence goes on along the minus strand of JAFDWN010000030.1, from coordinate 80,056 downwards.
CTGGTAGTGCACCGGGCCGTACCTGCGGTAGATGTCGAGGACGAAGTCGGGGCCGCCGCGGAAGAACTCGATCATGTGGCCGATAACCGGCAGGCCGGCATCACCCATCACCGGCTTGAGGCCGCTGCCCGCCGGTGGTTCCGCGAGTACGAACTGGTTCCACTCGTGAGCCCGCAACCGCTTCTCCAGCAATCCCATCCCGGGGATGGTGTTCGGTGTCGGCGTCAACCGGCGCCGTGCCTGATCGATCAGGTACTCCCGGGTGCTGACGGTGGACAAGGGAACCTCCCGGCGCTCACGCGACTGTGGTGGGCATCACCCCGTTCATCCTGTCGCCCCCAGTTGACGGCTGTCAAGTTTTGTTCTGGCGTGGCTCGGTGCAAAGGTCTACATCCATGACCAGCGAAACCGTGGGCACCACCAGCCCGGAGCCCGGCGACCGGACCCGCCGCAGCAGAGGTGATCGCCAGCGCGAGGCCATCGTCAACGCCGTCCGCGAGCTCCTGCTGGAGCAGTCATTCGCCGACCTGTCGGTGAGCGCGATCAGTGAGCGGGCCGGTGTCGGCAGGTCGGGTTTCTACTTCTATTTCGACTCCAAGTACGCCGTGCTCGCGGTCATCCTGGCCGGCGCGATGGAGGAGCTCAAGGCCCTCACCCACGACTTCGCGCCCCGGGAGCCGGGCGAACCGATCGACGCATTCGCCAAGCGGATGGTCGGCAGCGCGGCCACCGTCTACGCCGGCAATGACCCGGTGATGCGGGCATGCACGGTAGCGCAGAACTCCGACGCGCAGATCCGCGACCTGATGAACGACTTCCAGGGCGCGGTGATCGGCAAACTCGTCGGCCTCGTCCAACAGGACCCCACCGCCCGCCCCATATCCAATGATCTGTACGCGCTGGTCCGATTGCTGACCGCCGCGACGTCGATGACGCTCGCGCACGACAGTACGTTCGTGGGCGGCGACGACGACCCTGGCCGCGCGATCGATGCCCTGGAGCGCCTGTGGCAGAGCGCCCTGTGGGGCGGATCAGACTGTGGCCCGGCTTAGTCCGTCGTAGGCCGCACGCGCCGCAGCCACGTCGTCGCTGTGGGCGAACGCCCAGTGCGCGAGCTGATCGAGGATGTCGTGCAGACTGCGCCCGAGATCGGTCAGCTGGTAGTCGACGCGCGGCGGCACGACGGGATGCACGGTGCGGCGCACCAGGCCGTCACGTTCCAGTGCGCGCAGTGTCACCGTCAACATCCGCTGGGACACCACCCCGATGGTGCGTTTGAGTTCGGTGAAGCGCATCGGGCCCGCGCCCAGCAGCGAGATCACCAGGACCGACCATTTGTCGCCGACCCGGTCGAGGACGTCGCGCACCGGGCAGGGGCCGAGCACTGTGTCGGGCGTCATAGCCAGCAGGTCGTCCAGCCCGGTGACCGCGACGGTTACCCCGGTGTGCCCGACTGACGTCGAAGTGCCTTCTTGCACATCCCCTCCTGGTTCCTCACGATGTTGTCAGTATCTATTCGTAACTAAGAGGTGGCAACACCGGGAGGCAGTCATGACCATCGTGGGAATCACCGGCGCGGCGGGCGCGCTCGGCCGTCGCACCGCCGAGTACGTCCTGGCGTCGCAGACGCCACAGGAGACGGTGCTGTTCAGCCGTTCGCCGCAGTCCCTCGGTGAATTCGCCGCGGCGGGCGCCCAGGTTCGCCAGGCCGACTTCGACGCACCCGCCACGCTGACCGAGGCGTTCGGCGGTGTGGACGTGTTGCTGCTGATCTCCACCGACGCCGTCGGCCGGCGCCGCAGCCAGCACGAGGCGGCCATCGCCGCGGCGGTGCAAGCCGGCGTCGGCCGGATCGTCTACACCTCGATGCCCAACGCCGACGCGGCGTTCCCCGCGCGGCTGCGCCCGCTCTCCGACGACCACGCAGCCACCGAGCGCGCCCTTGCCGCGGCCGGACCGGCGTGGACCATCCTGCGCAACGCGCTCTACCTGGATCTGCAGCTCGGCGGCCTGGCCCATGCCGGTGCCACCGGACAACTGGTCAGCAACAACGGATCCGGGCGGCAGGCACCGTTGCTGCGCGACGACTGCGCGGCGGCCGCCGCCGCGGTCCTGCTCGGCGACGGCCACGACAACGCCGTCTACGACATCGGGGGAGCGGACCTCGTCGACGACGCCGCGATCGCCGCGGCGCTGTCGACCCGCTACGGCAGGACCGTCGAGGTGATCGGCGTATCCGACGAGGCGTACGCCGACGGGCTCATCGGTGCCGGCGTGCCCGCCGAACTCGCAGGTGTACTCACCGGATTCGGCGAGAGTATTCGCGCGGGGCTGCTCGAGACGCCGGTCGGCGACACCGAGAAGCTCATCGGCCGCCCACCCGTGTCGCTGGCCGAGGTCATCTCCCGGGGCGCCGGCGGGTAGCCGGTATCGTCGGCGCCATGGCGCAACGCGGCGGCTTCACCGGCAAACGTTGTCTCCTGACCGGGGCCGCGAGCGGCATCGGGCGCGCGACCGCGCTGAAGCTGGCGGTCGACGGCGCCGAGTTGTATCTGACCGACCGTGACGCCGACGGTCTGGCGACCACGGTCGCCGACGTGCGGGCGCTCGGGGCCGAGGTCCCCGAGTACCGCGCGCTGGACATCGCCGACTACGACGCCGTCGCCCACTTTGCCGCCGACATCCACACCCGGCACCCGGCGATGGACGTGGTGATGAACATCGCGGGCGTATCCGCTTGGGGCACAGTCGATCAGCTCACCCACGAGCACTGGAAGTCGATGATCGACGTCAACCTGATGGGGCCGATCCACGTCATCGAGACCTTCCTGCCCCCGATGGTGGCCGCCGGCCGAGGGGGGCATCTGGTCAACGTGTCGTCGGCGGCGGGCCTGGTCGCCCTGCCGTGGCACAGCGCCTACAGCGCCAGCAAATACGGACTGCGCGGACTGAGCGAGGTCCTGCGATTCGACCTCGCCAGGCATCGCATCGGGGTCTCGGTCGTGGTGCCCGGCGCGGTGAAAACCCCTCTGGTGCAGACGATTCAGATCGCCGGCGTGGACCGCGACGATCCCAGGGTGCGCCGGTGGACCGAACGGTTCGCCGGACACGCGGCGTCCCCGGAGCGGGTCGCCGACCGGATCCTCGGCGGGGTGTGCAAGAACCGCTATCTGATCTACACCTCCGCCGACATCCGTGCGCTGTACCTGTTCAAGCGGTTGGCCTGGTTGCCGTACAGCATGGCGATGGCCCGGGTGAACGTGGTGTTCACCCGGGCGCTCAGGCCGACTCGCCGCTGACGGGTTCCGTCAGTGCCCGCCGTCTCCTGACCGGTCGACGCCCAGCGCATCGGTCATGGTGAAGAACAGGTCGGTCTGATCGGTCAGCCCGACGACGTTGGCGGCACGCGGACCGAAGGCGGCGACGCGGACCTGCGTGCCGGTGTGGGTCTGGTCCTCGACGCCGACGTCGGCCGAGGTGCCGTAGCTGACGATCAGCTCGGCGTCGTCGGCAGTGGTCAGCGTGCGGGTCAGGCCCGGATACATGACGTCGCGGACCTGTTCGACGGGCATCTTGGAGTCCGCGGCCAGATCGGCCAGATCCTCCTCGGTGTAGGGCTCGACGATCTGGCTGGAATGGCCGTGGTCGGCCGTGGCGATCACCAGGGTGTTGCCGTCCTTGCGGGCGAAGTCCAGGGCCTTCTGCACGGCCTCGTCGAACTGCACCGTCTCGCCGATCTGCCCACACGGGTCGGCCGCGTGGTCGCGCTTGTCGATCGACGCGGATTCGACCTGGAGGAAGAAGCCCTTGTCCTGGCCCCTCGGGCTCGTCGAGAGCAGGTCGATGGCCTTGGAGGTCATATCGGCGAGCATCGGCACGTCGGCGCCGTGGTCGGGGTTGTCCGTGCAGGTCGCCGCCGGCTGCAGATAGCCCCGACGGACGGCCGCCGGCCCGGTCGAACGCACCGGCATGTTGCCGTCGGCGAACAGCGCAAGCAGCGGGGCGTCCTGATCGGCCTTGGACACATCCGCCAGTTCATCTGCGGTGCGCACGATCTGGAATCCACGCGCCTTGGCTTGGGCCTCCAGCGTCTGACCCTGGTAGGCGCCGGCCGTCGCGGTCTGGGCGAACGTCTCGGCGCCGCCGCCCATGGTGACGTCGGGGGCACCCGCCAGCAGCTGCTCGGTGACCGATCCGGGCCCGCCCTTCTCCAGCGTCTCGTCCGGGCACATCTCCGCCATCTCCTGCGGGCCGTAACAGTCGCGTTCGGTGATGTGGGAGTAGAGCGCTGCCGGTGTGGCGTCCTGGATCTCGGAGGTGGTGATGTCGCCGGTGGCGAAACCCTGCGCCTTGGCCAACTCCAGGATGGTCGGCTGCTTGGTGTTCTTGACGTCGATGCCGAGCGCGCCGTTATAGGTTTTGGTGCCGGTGGACCACCCGGTGGCGCTGGCCGCGGAGTCGGTGACGTAGCTGGGCTTTCCGTCCTTGCGCAGCGAGTAGGTGGTGTACTGGCCGGTGAGGGGGAAGGCGTCGAGCCCCTCGAAGAAGCCGCCCGCGCCCTTGGCGTAGTCCCGCGCGATGGTGATCTCCGAATCCCCCATTCCGTCACCGATCAGCAGGATCACGTTCTTGGCGGAGGTGTCGCTGATCGCCGTGCGGATGGCCTCGCTGTCGTCACCGGTCAACCGGCGCGCCCCGCCGTTGGCCGCCAAATCGCCGGCGGCGGCGCGGCTCACGGTGTCGCCGCCGGCCGCCGCGGGCCGGCTGCTCTCCCCGCTGCTACAGCCGGCGAGCACCAGCATCGATGAGGCGCCGGCAACGGCGAGCGCCTTGTGAAACGAACGGACGGACACGGACGAACTCCTCGATCGGTGGAACCGGACCGAGCGAATTGAACGGGATTCCGGTGAACCGGCGATGACGCCCGCACGAATTGTTTAGTTTGGTTACCTTTACATCCGATCGGACACCGGTAGCCTCGGCCGCTGCGGGTCTGGGGACGAGTACTCACCCAGCTGCGCACCGACCCGGAAAAGACGAGTACCGCGCTACGCGATTGATCGCTTCGGCGCGCCGCTAGCGTTTGCGGCGGGTGAGGAAGTCAGACCGTGCCGGTCCCTTGCGAGCTGGACCTGTGCGGGTTGCCGGCGACGCGGTGGGAGAGAGGCGATGGTGGGCGCTGTACCGAACGATGTGATGAGTCCCGTACACGACCCGTCTCACGACGACCGGCCCGGGCAGGGTCTGGCGCTATGCCTTTCCGGTGGCGGCTACCGCGCGATGGTATTCCACGTCGGCGTGCTGTGGCGACTCAACGAGGTCGGCCTGCTGCCCGAACTCGACCACGTGTCCGCCGTGTCCGGCGGTTCCATCACCGCGGGAGCGCTGGCGCTGTGCTGGTCGAATCTCAAGTGGGAGAACAACTCTGCTGTCAACTTCGGCGAAGAGCTGGTCGAACCGATCCTCCGGATGAGTGGGTCCACGGTGGACGTCACCGCGGTGCTCGGCGGAGTTCTGAGTTTCGGCGACTCGGTGGCCGACCGGGTCGCGGCCGCCTACCGCAGGCATCTCTTCGGCGATGCCACACTGCAGGACCTTCCCGACGCGCCGCGGTTCGTCTTCAACGCGACGAATCTGGAATCCGGCGCGTTGATGCGGTTCGCCAAGAAATACCTCGGTGACCACACCGTGGGCCGGGTCATGCGACCCGACCTGGAACTCGCGGTCGCGGTGGCCGCGTCGTCGGCGTTCCCGCCCGTACTGTCGCCGTGCACCCTGGACCTGCGGGACCGCACCTGGGTCACCGACACCGGCAACACCCTCGTCACGCCGGGCTTCCGTGGCGTCATCCGGCTCACCGATGGCGGTGTCTACGACAACCTCGGTCTCGAAACCGCCTGGAAGAACTACACGTCGATCATCGTCAGCGACGCGGGCGGCCGCCTGGCACCCGACGACGAGCCGGCCACCGATCCGCTGCGACAGACCGCGCGGGTGCTCAAGATCGTCGACAGCCAGGTCCGGGCACTGCGCAAACGTCAAGTCATCGAATCATTCATCGCCGGTGCCAGGTCCGGGATGTACGTCGGAATCCGCAGCGACACCGCCCGGTTCGACGACGCGGTGCTCAGCGCCGATCCGAAACGCACCGCGCCATTGGCCGCCCTGCCGACCCGGTTGGCCAGGGTGCCCGAGGAGATCCAGAAACGCCTCGTCAACTGGGGCTACATCATCTGCGACGCCGGCCTGCGCACGCACTACCCCAACGGGCGGCTCGGCGCCGCCACGCAGCTGCCCTACCCGGAGGAGCCGCTGTCGTGATCATCTCTCCCGACCTGGTCGAATACATCCTGCTGGGCAGCGGCGACAGCAGGCGCCACCTGCAGGATTCACCGATCCTCGGCGACGTCTGGATCGCTTACGCATCGGACCCTTTCGAGCCGGTGGACCTGCTCATCACATCGCACAAGGAGACGACCGCCAGCAAACTCGCCGCGGAGATCCACCGGCAGGTCTCGGCCCGCCGCGATGCCACCGAAGGCGACCCCAGGGTCGCCCCGTTGCAGAGCTTCGTCGCGGCGAAACTCTACTTCGACGAGGTCGCCGAGATCCTGGTCCCGATGTCGAAGTGGTGGAACGAGAAGCGGACAAAGGCCGAACTCGAGGCCTACCTCGCGATCGGAACCGCCACGGGCAGCGCGGAGCCCCAGAAAATCGACGAGACGGTGGCCGACGTCCGGGTCCTGCTGAACCGTTGGAGCGACGCCAATTCCAGCGAGAAGATGGACGACCGGCCACGGTCGGCGTTGGGGCGTTTCGTCGCGCTGTGCGCGCTCGTATTCATCGCCGGCAGCGACCGCGCGATCCGCTCGGAGGTCGTCAGCGAGGGGGAGAAAGCGGCGATCGCCCAGCAGAACATCGACCGGCTCCAAGCCAGCCCCCGAGGTGAGGACAGAATCAAACAACAGGTAGTCGAGCTGCTGACACGGATGGACACCCCCGCGCCGGGGCGGGCCGCGCGGTCGCCGGCCCGGACACCCATGGTCTTCCAGATCTCCCGCAACCGGCCGGCCTCGGCGGCCATCGCGAGATCGGTGCCGACGGTGAAGGCCGACGCCGCGCGACGGCTCTTCGACGTCGATTTCAGGGATATCAACTGGGCGGTCGTGGATTCCGGCATCAAGACCGATCACCCGGCGTTCAACCCGACCACGGTCAAGCACACCTACGACTTCACCTTCTACCGCGAGATCGTCGACCTCGGCAACGAGGACGACGCGGTGCGCACGGCCAATCTCGCCACCATCAAAGCCGCGCGCGGCGGCCGGCTGCCCAACGGGGCCAACACCAAACTCAAGAAGATCGCGAAGGCCTGCGTCGACGGCCTGCCGTTGCGATCGGATCTCATCGAGGAGTTCGTCGACCTCGGCGATGCGCCCCGGCTGCCCCGCAGCGAACACGGCACCCACGTGGCCGGCATCATCGGCGCGTGCCGCGCCGGCCCGAACACCGACGAGCCTCCCGACCCCGACGCCGACGGCACCGGGGTCGACAACGCCAACGGCATGTGTCCGGGCATCGGCCTCTACGACTTCCGGATTCTCGGTGCGAGCAGCAGCGACACGGAATTCGCGGTGATCGCCGCACTGCAGTTCATCCGCAACAAGAACGAACAGGCCGGTTTCCTGGAGATCAAGGGCGTCAACATGAGCCTGGCGATCCCGCACGACGTGCGCAACTACGCCTGCGGCGGCACCCCGGTGTGTGTGGAGAGCGAACGCCTCGTCGACAGCGGCGTCGTCGTGGTGGCCGCCGCGGGCAACTTCGGATATCAGCAGACCACCGTCAACGGGCAGGCGTTCAACAACTACATCGCCTTCAGCATCACCGATCCCGGCAACGCCGAACGCGTCATCACCGTCGGCTCCACCCATCGATATGCACCCTTCACCTACGGGATCAGCTACTTCTCCAGCCGGGGTCCGACCGGCGACGGCCGGCTGAAACCCGACCTCGTCGCACCCGGTGAGCGCATCTACGCGCCCGTACTGGGTGACTCGTGGGACTTCCTCGACGGCACCAGCATGGCCGCGCCGCACGTCAGCGGCGCCGCAGCACTGCTGATGGCCCGCTACCCCGAGCTGATCGGGAAACCCGACAAGATCAAGCGCATCCTGTGCGAGTCCGCCACCGACCTGGGCCGCGAACGCAGCTTCCAGGGCCACGGCATCCTCGACGTCCTTCGTGCGCTGCAGAGCCAGTGAGGTGAATCGCCGTGTCCGACAAAGTCTTCACCCTCGAAGTGCTACCCGCGAGGAAAGGCGACTGCCTGCTGCTGCACTACGGTGCGAAGAAGAAGCCCGGATTCGCGATTATCGACGGCGGCCCCGCCGGGGTCTACGGACCCCATCTCAAACCGCGGCTGCTGCAGCTGCGCGCCGAGAAGAAGATCCCGGACACCAAACCGCTGGTCGCCGACTTCGTGATGCTCAGCCATATCGACGATGACCACGTCAAAGGGCTGCTCCAGCTCACCGACGAACTCGTGGCCGCCGAGCGGACCCGCTCGTTTCAGTATCTGAAAGCACGGCGACTGTGGCACAACTCGTTCGACGACATCGTCGGCAACACGGCCAAGGAGCTGATGGCTGCGGCGACGGCCTCGTTCGGGACGGCGTCGGCGACGGGCAGCCTGTCGGCCGAGGTGCCCGACGACGCCCTGGTGGACGCGGACACCTTTGTCGCCGGCATCATGGTGCTCGCGGGCGTCGAACAGGGTTTCCGGTTGCGCGACGACGCGCAGGTGCTCAAGATTCCGGTCAACGCCGACGGCAAGGGCGGTCTGGTCATCGCCGTCGAGAACGGTGCGCCGATCGACGTCGGCAATGGGCTGACGTTCACGGTCATCGGCCCGATGCGTACGGAGGTCGAGAAGCTGCAGCAGAAGCACGACGAATGGCTCGCCAAGCAGCAGCAGAAGCCCGCGCCGAACACCGCGGCACTCGTCGAGTACGTGGACCGCTCGGTGCCCAACCTCTCCAGTCTGGTGCTGCTGGCCGAAGTGGAGGGCAAGACGGTCCTCTTCACCGGTGACGCCCGCGGCGACAAGATCCTCGAAGGCCTGCAGTTGGTCGGTCTCGGCACCGAACTGCACGTAAACGTGCTGAAAGTGCCCCACCACGGCAGCGCCAACAACGTCGAGGCGGACTTCTTCGCCAGGGTGACCGCCGAGCACTACGTGTTCTCCGGCAACGGCGAACACGGCAACCCGGAGCGGGAGACCTTCGAGATGTTGCGCACGGCCAGAGGCGGAGACGACTACCGGATCCACCTCACCTATCCGCTCGACCAGATCGACACCGCGCGCAAAGCCGAATGGGATAAGAAGCGGGCCGCGGAGATCACCGGTGGCAAGAAACCCCGGCCGGCATGGTCGCAGGAAAAACACAGTCTCACGGCGTTCTTCGGCGGGGATCCCGAGATGGCGGCGAAAATCGTGCCGCTGGAGGGAAATCCGGCCCACACCATCGACCTGCTCGGCGCCCGATGATCCTCGTCTAGCGTTTTCCCCAGTCCCAGCGTGGCGCGTCGAACATCCCGAGGCCCGCCACCTTGGTCTCGCCGCAGTCCTTGTACAGCTCGACACGCACCGCGGCATCCGGGTGATCCCCGGCGTCGGCGACCGGGACGGCGCCGAGAAAATCCAGCATCGCGCGCGAGTGGGTCACGACCACCACCTGGGTCTGGGCGGCGGCGATGCGCACCAGAGACGCCAGCGGGCGCACCAGATCCGGATGCAGGGATGTCTCCGGCTCGTTGAGCACCATCAACGACGGCGGCGCGGGGCTGAGCAGTGCGGCCGCCCAGAGCAGGAAACGCAGTGTGCCATCCGATAATTCGGCCGCCCGCAGCGGACGGAGCATTCCGGGCTGGTGCAGCTGGAGGTCGAAGAGACCGTCGTGCACGGCAATCGAGACCGTCGCGCCATCGAACGCGTCGGCCACCGCACGGGACAGATCGTCGAACCCCGCCTCGATGATGGTCTGCACCGCCGCCGCCAGATCGCTGCCGTCGTCGCCGAGCACCGGGGTGCGGGTGCCGACCCCGGGTCGGCGCGACGGTGCGGCGGCGTCGGCGCGGAAGCCGTCGTAGAAGCGCCACCCGCGCAGCCGATCCCGCACTGCCGCCAGCTCCGGATGCGCAGCGGGATGTGCGAACTCGGCCAGCACGCTGCGGTAGGGCGCCAGCGCGCGGGTCAGTTCGTCGAATCCGCGCCCGGATTCGGCCGCGGCCTCCGCCAGGCCACCGGCCCGGCGTACCAGCGTCGAACTCGATCGCAGCGCGGGGCCGGCGAACACCGCCTCGCGTTTGATTTCGGGATCCCTGGCAAACGCCGATGCGGGGCCCGCGTACTGCGGCAGGCCGAGGTCGACGAGATAGCCGAAATCGTCGGAGGCGAAGCCGAGTTCGAGCGACACCGGGCGTGTCCGGGTGGTGCCCTCCACCCGTCCCGTGCGGCGCGCACCGCCGAGCTGTTCGGGGCCCGCCCACAACACCGACTGCAGCCCGCCCTCGCGGGCCAGCGAACCGATGACCTCACCGCGGCCGCAATCGGCCAGCAGTCGCAACGCGCGGTACACCGACGACTTGCCGGTGCCGTTGGCGCCGGTGACGACGGTCAGCCGGCCCAGCGGCAGAACCACCTCGCGTAGCGAACGGTATCCACGAACCGCCACCGTCTGCAGCATGCGGTCACGTTATCGGTCTGCGGTGACAGCCGGCTCCGACGGCATGGCCAGCTCCAGCCGCACGCCGAGCAGCCGCACCGGCCGGTCGAGTTCGAACATGCCGAGAACAGACAGCGCGGTGGAGATGATGACAGCGGCGTCGGTGCCGGGTTCGGCGAGTTTGCGGATCTTGGTGCGGGTGTAGAAAGTGCTGGTGCGCACGGTGACCGCCACGCGGGTGACCGTGCGACCCTGGTCGATCACCTCGGTAAGCGTGCGTCGTGCGAGATCGGCCACCGCCGAGTCGATCTCGGCGCGGTCGGTGAGATCGCGCGGGAACGTCACCACGTGGCTGCGCGAGCGCGGCACCCACGGCTGGGCGCTGACCTCCGTGTCGCCACCGCCCTTGGCGAGCAACAGGATCCACAACCCCGTCGTCGGCCCGAACGTCGATGTCAGCAGGGTGGCGTCGGTGGCGGCGAGGTCGGCGACCGTCGTGATGCCCAGTCCGGCCAGTTTCTTGGCCGTCTTGGGCCCGACGCCCCACAGCGCGTCCACACCCCGGTCGCCCATCACCGCCATCCAGTTGCCGTCGGTCAACGAGTAGACCCCGGCCGGTTTGGCCAGCCCGGTGGCCACCTTGGCGCGCTGTTTGTTGTCGCTGATACCCACCGAACAGGACAGGCCCGTCTGGGCCGCCACGAGGGTGCGGATGCGTTCGGCGAGCTCGAGCGGGTCGCCGGTGGCGTCCGGATCCATCCCGACGTACGCCTCGTCCCAGCCCCACACCTCGACGGGGTGGCCGAGGTCGCGCAGCAGGCCCATCACCTCATCGGATGCCGCGTCGTACGCCTCGGGGTCCGACGGCAGGAAGGTCGCGTCGGGGCATTTGCGCGCGGCCGTGCGCAACGGCATGCCGGCGTGCACCCCGTACTCGCGTGCCTGATAGGACGCGCAGGTGACGACCTTGCGCGGTTCGTTCGGGTCACCGCTACCGCCGACGATGACCGGCAGGCCGGCCAGCTCGGGGTGCCGCCGCAGCTCGACCGAGGCGAGGAATTGGTCGAGGTCGACGTGGAGCACCCAGCCGGCGCTCATCGGTCACGTCCCGCAGAGCTTGCGGGCAACGCTCTCCCACGCATCACCCAGGGCCTCGACAGTCACGCCCATCTCGGCGAGTTGGTGGCCGACGTGGTCGGGGTCGAGCAGCGCGAGCAGGGCGTCGGTCTGCGCGTCGAGATCGCCGGTGGTGCCCGCCGCCTGCAGCAACAGCCGGACGTGGGAGCGGTGCAAGGTCGCCACGGCGCTGTACCGCGTCTGCGGATCGCGGTAGCTTTCCGAAAGCAGTGCCTGATGACGCTGGACGAACTTCACACGTTCACGGCCGTAGGCCAGCAGCCGTGCCAGCGGCGGTGCGCCGGGGCCCAGCGGGGGAGGGCCGAACAGGAAGGCCTGCTGCTCGACCTTCTCGTCCTCGTCCAGCAGCACCATCATCAGACCCGCGCGGCTGCCGAACCGCCGGAACAGTGTCCCCTTGCCGACGCCGGCTTCCGCGGCGACATCGTCCATACTGACCGCGTCGGCGCCCCGCTCGGCGATGAGCCGGCGCGCCGCGTCGAGGAGCAACACACGGTTACGGGCGGCATCCCCGCGTTCGTGCGGCACGTCGGCGGACACCTGCAGTTCGGCTGTCAGGTCAGGGGCGTTCACGTTTCGACTTTAGCTCAGGGGGAATAATTCGGACCGTGGTCCGGTTGGCGTGTGCAACGATCGTTCGAAGACCGAAAGGGAGCAGTGGATATGGCGGACATCAAGGTCCTGGTGCTGGTGGGGAGCCTGCGCGCGGCGTCGGTGAATCGGCAGCTGGCGGAGCTGGCCGTGGAGGTGGCGCCGGCAGGGGTGCATCTGCGGGTGTTCGACCGGCTCGGTGAGGTGCCCTTCTACAACGAGGACATCGACAACTACGCCGCCGCCGAATCCGTGGTCGCGCTGCGGCAGGCGGCGCAGGGCGCCGACGCCGCGCTGGTCGTGACGCCCGAGTACAACGGCACCATTCCGGCTGTGCTCAAGAACGCGATCGACTGGTTGTCGCGCCCGTACGGCAGCGGAGCGCTCAAGGACAAGCCCGCCGCCGTCATCGGCGCGGCGCTGGGGCAGTACGGCGGTGTGTGGGCGCACGACGACACCCGCAAGTCGATCGGCATCGCCGGCGCACGGGTGGTCGAGGACCTGTCGCTGTCGCTGTCGACCACCGTCTTCGACGGGGAGCATCCGCGTGAGCGGCGCGAGGTCGCCGACGCCGTCCGTGACATCGTCGGGAAGCTGGTCGCCGAGGTCGGCTGACCTGCCGGATCGGTGATCCAGAACGTCCCAGGGGCGCCGCAGACACGGTCTGCGGCGCCTCTGGTCTGTTTGCTGGACGGATATGCCGCCGGGAGGCCCGGCCGGCGATGTCGGTGCCCGGTGTTAGGAATGACAGATACTGCACCGCGCCTGTGTGTCGCCTTCGGCGACACGCCGGTGCGGATACCGCCGACCTGCTTACGACCTGGGAATTTCAGAAATGTCATTCAGAACATCTTGTATCTCTTCTGATTGTCGGACACTAGGTGTAGTGTTTGGCGCACCGACAGACCCCACGATTCACAGGTCCGCCGGAGCGCAGATATCCAGAGGTTTCGGAACCGGAGCCGATGGTGGACGCAGCTCAGGGCACCAGGAATTTTCCGGGTCCGCGGGCCGCTGAATCATAGCGACGTGTATGACCCGGCCAGTTGCCGGATCGTATGTCGTTCCACCCACCACAGAGGAGATGTACCGCCGATGTCTCAGCCCGCGCAGCCTCTGATCACCGTGTACACCAAGCCCGCATGCGTACAGTGCAACGCCACCTACAAGGCGCTGGACAAGCAGGGTGTGGCGTACGAAACGGTCGACATCAGCCTCGACAGCGAGGCGCGTGACTACGTCATGGCGCTCGGCTACCTGCAGGCACCGGTTGTGGTGGCCGGCGGCGAGCACTGGTCGGGGTTCCGTCCCGATCGCATCAGGGCGCTGGCCGGGCCCGTGGCCGCCACTGCCTGAGGAGAACACCGCGGCGATCAAGGAGTCGAGCGACATGGACGGCGCACCGTCGGCATCGCCGATGCCGCGTGGCCACCTCGTCTACTTCTCCAGCGTGTCGGAGAACACCCACCGCTTCGTGCAGAAGCTGGACCTGCCCGCCACGCGCATCCCGCTGCACGCCCGCATCGAGGTCGACGAACCCTACGTGCTGATCCTGCCCACCTACGGCGGCGGCCGGGCCACCCCGGATGTCAACAGCGGCGGCTACGTGCCCAAACAGGTCATCGCATTCCTCAACAACCCCCACAACCGGTCGTTGCTCCGCGGCGTGATCGCCGCGGGTAACACGAACTTCGGCGCCGAATTCGGCTACGCGGGCGATGTGGTCTCGCGTAAGTGCGGCGTCCCGTACCTGTACCGCTTCGAGCTCATGGGAACCGACGAGGACGTCGCCGCGGTCCGCGCCGGCCTCGCAGAATTCTGGAAGGAACAGACGTGCCACCAAGCGTCACAGCTGCAGAGCCTGTAACCGCCGGCGCGCTCCACGCGCTGCCCGGCGAAACCGATTACCACGCGCTCAACGCGATGCTGAACCTGTACGACGCCGACGGCAGGATCCAGTTCGACAAGGATGTGCTCGCCGCGCGCGAGTACTTCCTGCAGCACGTCAACCAGAACACCGTCTTCTTCCACAACCAGGACGAGAAGCTCGACTACCTGATCCAGAAGAACTACTACGAGCGCGAGGTGCTCGACCAGTACTCGCGCAATTTCGTCAAGACGCTACTGGATCGCGCATACGCCAAGAAGTTCCGCTTCCCGACGTTCCTCGGCGCGTTCAAGTACTACACCTCGTACACGTTGAAGACCTTCGACGGCAAGCGCTACCTCGAGCGGTTCGAGGACCGGGTGGTGATGGTGTCGCTGACGCTGGCCGCCGGGGACACCACGCTGGCGGAGAAGCTCGTCGACGAGATCATCGACGGACGGTTCCAGCCGGCGACCCCGACCTTCCTCAACTCGGGTAAGAAGCAGCGCGGCGAGCCGGTGTCGTGTTTCCTCCTGCGCATCGAGGACAACATGGAGTCCATCGGGCGCTCCATCAACTCCGCGCTGCAGCTGTCCAAGCGCGGCGGGGGAGTTGCGTTGCTGCTCTCCAACATTCGCGAGCACGGCGCCCCGATCAAGAACATCGAGAACCAGAGCTCGGGCGTCATCCCCATCATGAAGCTGCTGGAGGATTCGTTCTCCTACGCCAACCAGCTCGGTGCCCGTCAGGGTGCGGGTGCGGTGTATCTGCACGCCCACCACCCCGACATCTACCGATTCCTGGACACCAAGCGTGAGAACGCCGACGAGAAGATCCGGATCAAGACGCTGTCGCTGGGTGTGGTGATCCCGGACATCACCTTCGAGCTGGCCAAACGTAACGAGGACATGTACCTGTTCTCGCCGTACGACGTCGAGCGGGTCTACGGGCTGCCGTTCGCCGACATCTCGGTCACCGAGAAGTACCACGAGATGGTCAACGACGGGCGGATCCGCAAGACCAAGATCAAGGCCCGCGAGTTCTTCCAGACGCTGGCCGAGCTGCAGTTCGAATCGGGCTACCCGTACATCATGTTCGAGGACACGGTGAACCGGGCCAACCCCATCGAGGGCAAGATCACCCACTCCAACCTGTGCTCGGAGATCCTGCAGGTCTCCACCCCGTCGGTGTTCAACGAGGATCTGACGTACGCCCAGGTGGGCAAGGACATCTCGTGCAACCTGGGATCACTCAACATCGCCAAGACGATGGATTCCCCCGACTTCGCCCAGACCATCGAGGTGGCCATCCGGGGATTGACCGCGGTGTCCGACCAGACCCACATCTGGTCGGTGCCGTCGATCGAGCAGGGCAACAACGAGTCGCACGCCATCGGCCTGGGGCAGATGAACCTGCACGGATACCTGGCGCGCGAACGGATCCACTACGGGTCCGACGAGGGGATCGACTTCACCAATATCTACTTCTACACGGTGCTCTACCACGCCCTGCGCGCATCGAATCGCATTGCGATCGAACGAGGTACCCACTTCAAGGGCTTCGAGAAGTCCAAGTACGCATCCGGTGAGTTCTTCGACAAGTACACCGAGCAGCCGTGGGAGCCGGCCACCGAGCGGGTGCGTCAGCTCTTCATCGATGCCGGCATCCGGGTCCCCGACCAGGACGACTGGCGGCGGCTGAAGGAATCGGTGCAGCGTCACGGCATCTACAACCAGAACCTGCAGGCGGTGCCGCCCACCGGATCGATCTCCTACATCAACCATTCGACGAGTTCGATCCACCCGGTGGCGAGCAAGATCGAGATCCGCAAGGAAGGCAAGATCGGCCGCGTCTACTACCCGGCGCCCTACCTCACCAACGACAACCTGGAGTACTACCAGGACGCGTACGAGATCGGCTACGAGAAGATCATCGACACCTACGCCGCCGCCACCCAGCACGTCGACCAGGGGCTGAGCCTGACGCTGTTCTTCAAGGACACCGCCACCACCCGCGACGTCAACAAGGCGCAGATCTACGCGTGGCGCAAGGGGATCAAGACGCTGTACTACATCCGGCTGCGTCAGATGGCTCTGGAGGGCACCGAGGTGGAGGGCTGCGTCAGCTGCATGCTGTGATGCGGTGTCACCCGACGGCGGCGTGAGTGATGGCACGGGAGAGCTGCTTTCCCCCGACGAGATCGACCAACGCTGGGACGCATGGACGCCGGCTGAGGTCGTGCAGCGGCTCAATGACGTTCGCGCCCCGTGGTGTGTGGCCGCGGGGTGGGCACTGGACCTGTTCGTCGGTGAGATCACCCGCGCACACGACGACATCGAAATCGCCATACCGGCAGGGCAGTTCGACGAGGTGGTCGCGGCACTGCCTGACCATGAGTGGGATGTCGTGGGGGATGGCCGGGTCTGGCCGTACCCCGAGCAGTTGGCAACGCACTTTCAGACCTGGCTGCGCGAACCGGCAACCGGAACCTACCGCTTGGACGTCTTTCGGGAACCGCATACCGATGAGCAGTGGGTGTGCCGACGAGACCCGTCGATCACCCTGCCGTACGCCGAACTGATCCGGCGAACCCCTGACGGTATCCCCTACGTCATCCCCGAGGTCGCGTTGCTGTTCAAGGCAAAGCACGTTCGCGACAAGGATGAGGCCGACTTCGTGCGTGCGCTCCCGGCGATGGACACGGCGCGACGATCCCGGTTGCGGGCCTGGCTGTCGCGCGTGCACCCGGAGCATCGCTGGATCAGCGCGCTCTGAGGGCGTGGATCTCTCAACGCTCGCGCGCCTGCTCCGACCGCAACGCCTTCAGGCGGCGCTGCTCCCGCAGCACTTCTTGGTAGTTCTCGCGTTCTGCGACCAGCCACTGCGGCATCTCCTCGAGCAACGCGTCGATCTGCTCGGTAGTCAGCGCATCCCCGACGCCGCCGCGTGCCAGGCCGGCGATCGAGATGCCCAGTTTGGCCGCCACCAGATTCTTCGGGTGCGGCCCATTCTTGCGGAGATCCTTGAGCCACTGCGGCGGGTCCGCCTGCAGGGCGGCGAGTTCGGTGCGGCTGATCGGGTTCTCCTGGAAATCCGCAGGTGTCGCGGGCAGGTACACGTCCAGCTTCTTCGCCGCCGTGGCGGGTTTCATGGACTGTGCGTTCGGCCTGCTCATGACCCCAGCCTAGGCGGCCCATCGGTAGCCTGATGCGGTGACCCAGTCCTCCCTGACCCTCGGCTACGTCCCCGGTGGGACGCCCGCAAAGTGGGCGCGGATCTGGGCGGAGCGCCACCCCGGGGTGCCGCTGCGGTTGCGCGCCGTCGCCGCGGCCGACGCGGCCGACGAACTGCGCGCCGGTGTCATCGACGTGGCGGTGCTCCGGCCGACGGTCGACACGTCCGGGTTGTCCGTCATCCCCCTCTACGACGAGACGACCGTCGCCGTGGTACCGACCGACCACGTTCTCACGGCGGCCGACGAGATCACCTCCGCGGACATCGACGGTGAGCCGGTACTGCTGCCACTCGACGACGTCGTCGCCTGGCTGGATGGTCCCGGCGCCCCGATCGAACACCGACCCGAAACCACCGAGGACGCAATAGAACTCGTCGCCGCAGGGATGGGCGCCCTCATCGTGCCGCAGTCGCTGGCGCGGCTGTATCACCGCAAGGACCTCACGTATCGCCCGATCACGGACGCACCCACCTGCCCGGTCGCGCTCGCCTTTCCGGCAGGGCCGCAGCCGGAACTGGTCGAGGAGTTCACCGGGATTGTGCGGGGTCGCAAACCCAGTTCCTCGCGGGGGCAGGCGCAGCCGGCGCCGAAGCGCACCGCACGCGAGAAGACTCTTGCCAAGCAGGCCGCCCGTGCTGCCGCGGGGAAGGCCACCCGGATGCCGGGCCGGGCCGAGCGCGGCCGACGATGACATCATGACGTGCAGGTCTCCCCGTGGCGCGGGCAGTTTCGGTCGGACCAAATGGCCTTGGCGGGAACCGAAGTCGGTCGATACCGAATGTGGGAATCGGTAGGAGTTTTAGCGTGCCTGCACAGCATTCAGGACGCGGAACTATTGAGGATCGCGCTGACAAGGCTACTCGCGAATGGAGCGATCAAGCCCAGCCCAGTGGTAAACACCACGCCGACACTAGCTTTCAGGCCGAGCAAACCTTCGAGGTCCGAACGCCCGATGTACCAGTCGTGGCCTGCCCGCCCGTCCGGAGGCAGGGGATACAGTCGATCGCATTGTTCGGCGGCTCTGGTCTGCCAGGCCAGGTACGTAGGGATGTAAACAAGGGCCAGCAGCCCGGTCATCGACATTCCGTAAACAAGCAGAAGCTCGTCCGGAATCGACTGAAGTTGCCGGACTTCGTGCTGCGTGGCTTCGTACGCCGTCACCGCGTTCCGCATAGCTCCAATGGTCAGAACGTTGCCGCCGATCACTAAGGCCAGCACTGTCAGGAGACGCTGCAACTGCACACGGATCCGCAAGAGCTCAGCGATGATGACACCACCCGCCACGTTCCACGGGCGCGTCCTTCGGCTGAGCTGAAGACCGGCCAGAACCAAGGCACCCGCCGCTGGCAGAGCTGCAAACCCGATCAACAGAATGAACCCGATCTCCCGTGGCACCTCGTACGGAATCGGAGGAGATGACCGCTGAAGATATGCGCGGCCGACGAGCTCTGGGGATGCGTCGTAGACGAGCACGATGAAGAAAGCGAGCACGTAGGAAACCAGCCGCTCCCGTTGCGATGACCGTCCATGAAGTTCCCGCCACGTCGGCCAGGAGTAGATTCCCCCGGCGACACTGACGCCCACGAGTCCGATCATCAAGGTTGCCCAGATGCCGTATTCGGGGAGCCTGCTGTACTGCACAGCCTGGTCGGGCTGACTCACCCCTACGGTGGCCAGGGCGGCAGCCGCTGAGGCCGCCGCAATCACGATCAACGTGGCTGACAGAACCGGCTGCGGCTTGCACGGATCGGGGATCGGCTCACCGTCGAAGGCGGGACGCTGTCCGACGTCAATCGCCATGGCTTCCCTCACCGCGTCACTTGTCACCCCGACTGTCACCCAACGCGTCGGTGGACCGAGGCTTCGGCGATTCCGGCGGGATAGGTCCGCAGCCACTCAACCTTCATAGCGACCTCCCCATCGCCAAGCCTCGGTCGAGGATTGGCGCATCGGCCGAGACCTACATTGCCGATCAAATCACGCCGCCGCGGCGCGCAGATGAGTAATGCGGTACTCGCCTTTTCACGGCCCGAACAGCACGCGATCGCCGCTTTCCCGAGAGCCGCCGCAACCCACTCCCCACGATCTGTGACGGTGACGCACACCGAACTGAGCCGAGCCGGAACCGGAGTCGGTCGGTGCCGAGTGTGGGGATCCGTGCGGGTTTCCGTCGGCGATGTGGGTTCGCCGCTACACCCCGCTCACCCTTCAGATGGTCAGCGTGCCGTCGTCGTTGATCGTCCAGAACGGATTGTGCGCGACCTCCCACACATGGCCGTCGAGGTCGGCGAAATAGCCGGAGTACCCACCCCATTCGGTGCGCTGGGCCGGTTTGAGGACGGTTGCGCCCGCGGCCTGCGCCTGGGCGAGCACCGCGTCGACGTCGGCTTCGCTGCGCTGGTTCACCGCGATCGTGATCCCGCTGAACCGCCCGTCGAGCGAATGTCGGGCATCCTGGGCCATGTCGTCACGGCCCCACAAGGCGAACGCAATGCCGGGGAGTTGGTAGAACGCGACTCCGCCGGGTGCGTCCCTGGGCGCCCAACCCAGACCCTGCTCGTAGAAGTGCCGGGCCCGGCCGAGATCGTCGACGCCAAGGGTGATCAGGCTGATCCGTTGCTCCATGGCCGGAACGCTACGCGCGCGCTCCGACAACAACGGCCCGACAACAAAGGCCCGTCGGCACCTGCCCGCCCGGCCGGTGCCCACCCCGCCCCGGCAGTCCTACGCTGGGACCCGACATGAGCCGACGAGGAGTCCGCCAGTGCCTCTCTTCTCCCGAAAACCACGACTGCTGCCGCTGCCCGTGCCGGCACTCGACGACCACGCGCCGACCGACACCCTCTACTCCTTCGCGGTGCAGACGATCTACGAGATGGGGTACCGCGAGGCGTTCGAGCCGCGCGCGCACGACGTCGCCGACCTGATCGTCGGCGAGGTGCTGGCACTCGTACGAATCGACGTGGCACCCGACGACGAGCCGTACCTCCGGCAGCTGCTGACGTCGGCCGCCCAGATCGGGGCCGGTATCGGACTCGTGGAGCGGCGCGGCGGCCGGCGCATCGACGAACAACTCGTCGACCGCGACATCGAGGGTGCGCTGCGCGCGGCGGTGAACGAACTCCCGGAGATGCCGCCCGAGCAGGCGCGCGTCGCGCGGTTCCTGCTCCGCTCCGGACACTACGTCGCCAGGACCGGGCCGGAGTCGATTCCGCTGGTCCTCGCCGGTCTGTCCACATGACCACCGCTGCGACGACGACGTAGGGTTGAGCCCCCGACAAAATTGACGCGCCGGCCCGGCCGGCGCGCGGCGAGCGGCACACGATGGCCGAAGAGGGCTGAGGTGAGGCGATGGAGACCCCGGCCCACGACGCCGCGCAGGTGTCGGCCATCGCCGAGATCACCGCACTGGACCGGCTCGACCCGCTCGACGACTATCCCCGCCAGATCGTCGAACTCACCCGCGCCGGACTGGCCGGAGGCGAGGACGCACTGGCGATCAGCGGCGCCATCGGAGATGCCAACGACGCGCTGACCCGGCGACTGCTGACACTCGCCGAAGCGCACCTCGGCCCGCCGCCGTGCCGGTATGCCTGGCTGGCGTTGGGGTCGCACGGGCGCCGCGAGCAGGTCCTGTCCAGCGATCAGGACAGTGCGATCGCCTTCGAATGCGAAGAACCCGGCGCGCAGCGCGACGCCGAAACGTACTTCGGCGCGCTCGCCGAGATCATCGTCACCGCGCTGGAACGCGCCGGCATCCCGCTGTGCGACGGCGGCTACATGGCGACGAACTGGCGCAGGCCGATCGACGAATACGCCAGGCTTTTCCGCAGTTGGGTGGAAAGCCCCCAACCCGACGCGCTGCTCAAGGCCGAGGTGTTCCTCGACGTCCACCTCTGCCACGGCGAACTGGCACCCGACACACTCGAGCGCATCCTGCTCGCGGGCGGCAGCAGAGGTCCCTTCCGCGCCCAGATGGCGCGGGCCGCGCTGACGTTCCGGCCGCCGCTCGGCTGGTTCGGCCGGTTGCGTGCCCGCGGCTCGACACTGGACGTGAAGCGGGGCGGCACCGCGGCGATCGTGCTGCTCGCCCGGCTCTACGCGCTCGTCGCGGGCGCCACCGAGCACAGCACCGTGCCGCGGCTGCGCGCCGCCGCGGCCGCCGGGACACTGAACGCGGCGAACGCCTCCGACCTGATCGACGCCTACGCCCTGCTCACCGACCTGCGGTTGCGCCATCAACTCGAACAAGCCGACGAGGACCTGCCGCTGGACAACCGGGTGCCGCTCGACCGCCTCCCACCGGGACGCCGGGCCGAACTCCAAGCGGCGCTGCGCCTCATCCGCGAGATCCAGGACGCCACCGCGCTGCGGTTCGCAACCCACGCGGTGACGTGACAGGGGTGGCTGCGTGAGAGACCGGATGCGGACAGCCCGCCTGGTGGCGGTCGGCCTGCTCGCGCTGGTCCTGTTCAACTTCCCGCTGCTGGCCGTCTTCGACACCGGCACGCTGATCGGCGGCATCCCGGTGCTGTGGGCATACCTGTTCGGCGCCTGGATCCTCGTCATCGCCCTGCTCGCCTGGATAACCCGGTCCCGATGATCGACGTCTGGATCATCGTCGGCGTATCCCTGGCCTACCTCGGCGTGCTGTTCGCCATCGCCCATTTCGGTGACCGCAGAGCCGACCGCGGGCGCAGCATCATCTCCAACGGCTACATCTACGCACTGTCCCTGGGTGTGTACGCGACCTCCTGGACCTACTACGGCAGCGTCGGGCGGGCGGCCACCGCCGGCGTCGGCTTCCTGCCGATCTACCTCGGCGCCACGGTGATGGCGGCGGCGTGGTGGATGGTGCTGCGCAAGATCGTGCGGATCTGCAAACAGAACCGGATCACCTCACTCGCCGACTTCGTGTCCGCGCGCTACGGCAAGAGCGCGCTGCTGGGCGGATTGGTGACGGTGGTCGCCGTCGTCGGGATCGTCCCCTACATCGCGTTGCAGCTCAAGGCCATCTCCAACTCGTTCACCATCCTGCGCGGCGACCCCGAGATGGCGACCCTCACCGCTGCGGACCCGCCGCTGTTCACCGACACCGCGCTGTACGTCGCGCTGCTGCTCGCCGCGTTCACCATCGTGTTCGGGGCGCGCCACCTCGACGCCACCGAACGCCACGAGGGCATGGTCGCGGCGGTGGCCTTCGAATCCGTCGTGAAACTGGTCGCGTTCCTGGCCGTCGGCTTCTACGTCACCTACGCGATGTTCACCGGATTCGGCGACCTGTTCGGCCGCGCCCAGGCCGACCCGGGCCTCTCAAAGCTGCTGGCATTCGGCGACATCCAGGGCTACGGGGAATGGCTGTGGCTCATCGTGTTGTCGATGCTGGCGATCCTGCTGCTACCCCGGCAGTGGCAGGTGGCCGTCGTCGAGAACGTCGACGAACGCCACATCAGGACCGCGACGTGGGTGTTCCCGACGTACCTGCTGCTCATCAACGTCTTCGTGCTGCCCATCGCGATCGCCGGGCTGATCACCTTCGGCACGGGCGGCATCAGCCCGGACGCGTTCGTGCTGGCGCTGCCGATGGCCGACCAGCAGGCCGCGCTGACGCTGCTGGTGTTCGTCGGCGGGTTGTCCGCCGCCACCGGCATGGTGATCGTCGAGACCATCGCCTTGTCGACCATGGTGTCCAACTCGCTGGTGGTGCCGGTGCTGCTGCGGCGGGGAGGTGCGCTGGCCGAAGACAGCGACCTGGGCCGGCGGATCCTGCGCATCCGCCGCGTGACGATCGTGGTGTTGCTGCTGCTCGGCTACCTGTACTTCCGGGTGGCGGGCGATTCGCTGGAGCTGGTGTCGATCGGTCTGATCTCGTTCGCCGCCGTCGCACAGTTCGCGCCGGCGGTCCTGGGCGGGCTGTACTGGCAGGGCGGCACCCGTCGCGGCGCCACCTGGGGGCTGATCGCCGGGTTCGTGGTCTGGGCGTACACACTGCCGCTGCCGTCGCTGGCCCAGGCCGGTCTGCTGCCGTCGTCGTTCGTCGACAACGGACCGTTCGGGATGCAGTTCCTCGCCCCGTACGCGCTGTTCGGCCTGGACGGACTCGACGAAGTCAGCCATTCCATGCTGTGGAGCATGTTGGTCAACGTGGGTCTGTTCGTCGGGCTGTCGCTGACCGGACGGCGCGACACCGCCGAACACGTTCAGGCGTCGATGTTCACCGACGGGTTCAGCAAGGTGGGCAGCGACACCGAAGCCCGGCTGTGGCGCGGATCGGCGACGGTGGGCCAACTCGAAGTGCTGCTCGCACGTTTCCTCGGCCCCGTGGGCGCCCACGCGGCCCTGGTGGCGTTCGCAGGCCCCACGGGCACCGACATCTCCTCGGGCGCCGCCGCGGGCGCCGACCTGGTCCGCCACGTGGAATCGCTGCTGGCCGGTGCGGTGGGATCGGCGTCGGCCCGTTTCGTCGTGGCCTCCGTCGTCGACGAGGAGCCGCTGGCCGTCGACGAGGTCCTGCAGATCCTCGACGAGACCTCCGAGGTGCTGGCGTACAGCCGTGCGCTGGAACGCAAGTCGGCGCAGCTGCAGCAGGCCACCACCGAACTGCGGGAGGCCAACGACCGGCTGCAGGAACTCGACCGGCTCAAGGACGAATTCGTCTCGACGGTCTCGCACGAACTGCGCACACCGTTGACGTCGATCCGCGCCTTCTCCGAGATCCTCTCCGACAACCCCGATCTCGACGTGGCGGAGCGCTCGGAGTACCTGCAGATCATCGTCGCCGAAACCGAGCGGCTGACGCGCCTGATCAACCAGGTGCTCGACCTGTCGAAGCTGGAATCCGGCGCCGCAGAATGGCATATCGAGCCGATCGACCTCGGTGAGGTCGTGGCGTCCTCCGTGCATGCCACCGCGCAGCTGTTCCGGGACCGCGGGGTGGCGCTCGACGTCGATGTCCCCGAACCTGCGCCCACGGTGCGGGCCGACCGTGACAGGTTGGTGCAAGTCATGCTCAACCTGCTCTCGAACGCGGTGAAGTTCTGCCCACCGGACAGCGGCCACGTCCAGGTCACCATCGGCGTGGCCGACGACGGGGCAGGGGCCGGCGTTGCCCACAGCAGGGCCGACGGCCGGCTCGCCCGGGTCGACGTCGCGGACAACGGGCCCGGTATCGACGCGGAGGATCACGCCGTGATCTTCGAGAAATTCCGCCAGGGCGGCGACACCCGCATCAACCGTCCTTCCGGAACCGGGCTCGGACTGCCGATCAGCCGTGAGATCGTGGACCGTCTCGGCGGCGAGCTGTGGGTGCGCAGTTCGCCCGGCCAGGGTGCGGTCTTCTCGTTCACCCTGCCCGTCGCGACCGCACGCGCTCAAGGAGGAGCCAGCTGATGCCTGCGAAGGTACTGATCGTCGATGACGAGCCGAATATCGTCATCTCGCTGCAGTTCCTCATGCGCAAGGC
The DNA here is from genome assembly GCA_018268465.1 of Actinomycetota bacterium. GTDB lineage: Bacteria > Actinomycetota > Actinomycetes > Mycobacteriales > Mycobacteriaceae > Mycobacterium. The sequence goes on along the minus strand of JAFDWN010000030.1, from coordinate 55,037 downwards.
CGGGTTCGAGACCAGCGTGGCGCGCGACGGCGACGAGGCGATCGAAGCCGTGACGCAGTTCCGGCCGGATCTGGTGCTGCTCGACGTGATGATGCCGCGGCGGGACGGCTTCGAAGTCTGTCAGGAGCTGCGCGCCTCCGGGTGGACCGACCTCAAGATCATCCTGCTGACGGCCAAGGGGCGCGAGGCCGAGATGGCCAAGGGTCTGTCCCTGGGGGCCGATGCCTATGTGACGAAGCCGTTTTCGACCTCGGAGCTGGTCGAGACGGTCACCCGGCTGTTGGCGAGCGGCACCTGACATGACCGGCGCGCGCCAGGGCGAACCACGTCGCGTGCGACGGGGCGCGCCGAGATGACCGGCAGACGGCCCGACGCGCGGTGGTCGCTCGCCGCCGCCGTCGCCGGATACGTCGTGCTGGCGCTCGTCGCGCTGACGACACTGCTCTACACCGGCCTGCCGGCCGACCGGCGTGCCGTCCTGCACGGGGTGATCGCCGGGCAGGCCGCGGTGCTGGCGATCGGTGGCGCACTGGCACTCGCCGGTCTGGTGGCGCTCGTCGCCCACCTTTCCGGCCGCTACATCTCGGCGGTGCGCCGGCTGGCCGCGGACACCCGCCTGGTCGTCGACGCCAACCCCGACCACACCGTCGAGCCGTCCGGGCCCGCCGACATCGCCGGACTGGCCTCGGCGGTCGCGGAGCTGGCCCGGCGGCGCCGGACCGCCGAACGCGCCGTCGACGAACAGATCGCCGCCGCGCGGGCGACCGTCGAAGAGGAGCGCAACCGCCTCGCCGCGCTGATGGCCGAACTCGCGGCGGCCGTGCTGGTGTGCAACGACGAGGGCCGAATTCTGCTGTACAACGCCGCCGCGAAATCGGTGCTCGGCGACGACGCGGTGGTGGGTCTGGGTCGTTCGGTGTTCGGGATCGTCGACCGCGACCTGCTCACCCACGCGATGGAGCGGCTGCACGACCGCGCCGGCGACGGTGGCGGATTTCCCCACGTGTCCACCACCCTGCGGGGTGATCAGCTGCTGCAGGTGCAGGTGGCTCCGGCCCGCGGGCCCGGCGACACCGTCACCGGATACGTGCTGCTGCTGGAGGATATGACCGACCGGGTGGGCCGCAGCGCCCGCCGCGAGGAACTGGTGCGCGACGTCACCGAGGGCACCCGCGCCTCGCTGGGCAGCATCCAGGCCGCCATCGAGAACGTCCTGGGCTACCCCGACATGGACGCCGTCGACCGCCAGGAGTTCCTCTGGATCGTCCGGGAGGAATGCGCCAGGCTGGGGCAGCGGGTGCAGGAATGGGTCGGCGAGTCCGACGGCGGATTCGGGGCGGACTGGCCCAGCACCGACATCAGCATCGACGATCTGCTCGCCGTGGTGGCGCGCACTCTCGAACGCGACGTCGGCCTGGCCGTGTCACGGCGCGACGTCGCCGAACCGCTCTGGGTCAAGGTGGACAGCCACAGCGTGACACGTGCGCTCGCCCAGCTGACCGACCGCCTCCGCGAAGACGCCGGGGTCGCGATGCTCGTCCTGAGCGCACGCCGCGTCGGCGGCCACGCGCAGATCGAACTGACCTGGTCGGGTCGCGCGCCGGCGTCGTCGCAGTCATGGCTGGACGAACCGCTGGTCGGCGGATCGCCCAGTGCGCGCGACGTCGTGGCGCGGCACGGCGGAGAGATCTGGTGCGAATCCGTCACCGGCGCCGGTGCACCCGCGCGTGCTGTCGGTGGCCGCCTACGGCTGCTGTTCCCGGTCGCGGTGCCGGTGGGCGCACCGGCCGGGGGGTCGGGTGCCCGCACGCGTGTCGACGTCGCGAGCCGGCCCGAGTTCTACGACTTCGGGCTGTTCGAGCGTCACTCGGGCGGCCAGACCGACGACGACTCCTGGTCGGATCGCGACCTCGCCGAACTCTCCTACACCGTCTTCGACACGGAGACCACCGGCCTGGACCCCCAGCACGGTGACCGCATCATCTCCATCGGCGCGGTGCGCATCGTCAACGGACGGATGCTGCACGGCGACACCTACGAGCGGCTGGTCGATCCGCAACGGGCGGTGCCCTCCAGTAGTACGGCGTTCCACGGGCTGACCACGGCGATGGTGCGGGGGCAGCCGACCATCGACACCGTCCTGCCCACCTTCGACCGTTTCGCCGCCGACACGGTGCTCGTCGGCCACAACGTCGGCTTCGACATGCAGTTCCTGGGGGTGGAGCGGGCCCGCGTCGGCATGCCCGCCGCCCGCCCGGTGGTGCTGGACACCCTGCTGCTGGACGCCGCGGTGCATCCCGACCACGACGAGCATTCGCTGGAGGCGATCGCCGGGCGGCTCGGCGTGGACATCCTCGGCCGCCACACCGCACTCGGTGACGCGCTGGTCACCGGTGAGATCTTCATCCGGCTGGTGGCGCTGCTGCGTGCCCGCGGCGTGCGAACACTTGCCGAGGCGGTCGCCGCCTCCCGCGCCACCCTGCAAGCCAGGCTGGACACCTCGTTCTACGGCTCCTGACGCTGCCGCCGGGCCGCCCCGGGCCCCCGTTCAGCGCAGCGCTGCGAACGTTCGTCGCGCCAAACTTCCGCTCACCGCACACCTCAACCAATGGCCGTTGGCAGCGTATCCACAGGTTGTAAGTTCCTCGGCAGATGGAGATGTCCGTCACTTTCATGCACTGGCAGTTATCCACACCACCCCATCCATGCTCGGGCAACCAGGGAGGAAACCCCGTGAGCAGAGCGCACCACCAGAATCTTGGCGACGAACTGCCGCCGCCGACACCCGTCGAGGCGAAGTACCTCGCGGTGCTGAAGTCCCCTGAGTTCCAGGATCTGCGCCGGCGCTACCGGCGCTGGGTCATCCCGGTCACCGTGGCCGCCCTCTTGTGGTACCTGCTCTACGTGCTACTCGCCGCGTACGCACCCGGGTTCATGAGCCAGCCGGTCGTCGGCAACATCAACGTCGGTCTGGTGCTCGGCCTGCTGCAGTTCGTCACCACGTTCGGCATCACCTCGGCCTACGTGCGCTACGCCGACAAGACCCTCGACCCGCGTTCGGCGCGCATTCGTGAAGAGATGGAAGCGGAGGGTCTGCTGTGAACGTCACCGTCCTCGCCGCCGAAACCGTCGGCAACACCGCTCTGAACCTGGCGATCTTCCTCGGTTTCGTGGCCATCACGCTGGTCTTCGTGATCCGCGCGAGTCGCACCAACAAGAGCGCGTCGGATATGTACACCGCGGGTGCGGCATTCACCGGCCGCCAGAACGGCATCGCGATCTCCGGTGACTACCTGTCGGCGGCGTCGTTCCTGGGTATCACCGGCGCCATCGCGCTGACCGGCTACGACGGCTTCCTCTACAGCGTCGGCTTCCTCGTCGCCTGGGTCGTCGCGCTGCTGCTGGTCGCCGAACTGCTGCGCAACACCGGCCGCTTCACGATGGCCGACGTGCTGTCCTTCCGGATGCGCGAACGGCCGGTGCGCACCGCCGCCGCGACGTCCACACTGGTCGTGTCGTTCTTCTACCTGCTCGCGCAGATGGCCGGCGCCGGCGGTCTGGTCGCGCTGCTGATGAACATCACCGACCGCACCGGCCAGAGCCTGGTGATCGTGGCCGTCGGCGCGCTGATGATCACCTACGTGCTGATCGGCGGCATGAAGGGCACCACCTACGTGCAGATCATCAAGGCGGTCCTACTGATCGGCGGCACCCTGGTGATGGCCGCATGGGTGCTGACGAAGTTCGGTATGAACCTGTCCTCCCTGCTGGGCGCCGGAGCCGAGAAGGGTGCCTCGCTGGAACCGGGTGTGAAGTACGGCCTGAGCAACCTGACCAAGATCGACTTCATCTCGCTGGGGCTGGCGCTGGTGCTCGGCACCGCAGGTCTGCCGCACATCCTCATGCGGTTCTACACCGTGCCCACCGCCAAGGAGGCGCGTAAGTCGGTGGTCTGGGCGATCTGGCTGATCGGCCTGTTCTACCTGTTCACGCTCGTTCTCGGGTATGGCGCCGCGGCGCTGGTCGGGCCGGAGCGCATCGCCGCGGCACCGGGCGCCGCCAACTCGGCCGCCCCGCTGCTGGCCTACCACCTCGGCGGGACTGTCCTGCTCGGCCTCATCGCGGCCATCGCGTTCGCGACGATCCTCGCCGTGGTCGCAGGCCTGACGATCACCGCCTCGGCGTCGTTCGCGCATGACATCTACTCCAGCGTGATCCACAAGGGCAACGCTCCCGCGGGATCGGAGGTCAAGGTCGCCAGGATCTCGGCGGTGGTGGTCGGTGTGATCGCCATCCTCGGTGGGATCGCGGCCAACGGGCAGAACATCGCGTTCCTGGTGGCACTGGCGTTCGCGGTGGCGGCGTCGGCGAACCTGCCCACGATCCTGTACTCGCTGTTCTGGAAGCGGTTCAACACCCGCGGCTGCCTGTGGAGCATCTACGGCGGCCTGACCATCACGGTCTTGCTGATCGCGTTCTCGCCGGCGGTGTCGGGTTCGAAGACCGCGATGTTCCCGAGCCTGGACTTCGCCTGGTTCCCGCTGGCCAACCCCGGCCTGGTGTCCATCCCGGCGTCGTTCCTGCTCGGCTTCCTGGGGACGATGACCAGCAAGGAGCACCTGGAGTACAAGGCCGCGGAGATGGAGGTCCGGTCGCTGACCGGCGCCGGAGCCGAGGGCAAAGCGCTCGATCACTAGGGCAGCGTCGCCCGGTCCGCGGCGGTGGCGAGTCGACTTCGGTCGGTTGGCCCCGCCGCGGACGCGTCTGTGGGATCAGGTGCCCGTGAGGCGGCCCGGCCGATGGTTCAGTGCCAGGACGACGGTGGATCCGCCCGGGCCGCACCGGTGCCGGAGCGATGGTCTCGCCGCAGCACGCCATGCCGGACCGGACGCGCGCACTACTGCGGCGACTGGCCGGCGACGTTGCGAAAGCCGAAGTGCCATAACGGCATTCGCGCTGCCGGGGTTAGTAACTGTGCTGTGGGCCCTGCGCCTTCTTGTACAGCGATTTGAGCAGCACGTCGCGGAAGCGGGCGTTGTCGATGAGTTTGATACCCGTGTTCGACACCGCCGGGATGCCCGCGAGCTTATGGAAGTACCGGCCGCGGCGGTACTCCCGGCCCCACGCGGCCTCCATACGCTGCGCGTAGTTGGTGAAATCGTCCGGGCCGCCGTTCTGCAGCGCGGCGATGGCGCACTCACCGGCGGCCAGGCCGGACTCCAGCGCCTTGGAGATCCCTGCCCCCGACGCCGGCTTACCGGCGCCCAGCGAGTCGCCGGTGAACAGCACGCCGGGCCGCCACGGCGGCCACGCCGTGAAACCCATCGGTAGGCGCCATGCCCGCACGCTCTTGTTCTTCTTCAGTTCCTCGATGGCCGGCAGCTCCCACTCGGGCGGCAGCGTGCGCAGGAATTCGCCGAGGAACTGGGTGGCGTTGATCGACTGCCAATTCTTGTAACTGTTGACGTAGCCGAGGCCGATGTTGAACACACCGTTGCCCATCGGGAACACCCAGCCGTATCCGGGCAGCTGATCGCCCTGGAACTGCAGCTTGAGGTAGATGTCGAGGCTGTCGGAGTCGGGCCGGTTGGCGTGCATCTCCGACCGGATCGCGATGGCCGAATAGCCGTTGTACTCCGAATCGATCTTCAGCGCCCGCTTGATGGGGGAGTAGGCGCCGTCGGCGGCGATGACGGCATCGCCGTAGACCTTCTCACCGCTCTTGAGCACCACGCCGACGACCCGGCCGCTCGCGTCGAGTTCGGGGCCGGCCACCTCACTGGACTGCCGCACCTCGGCGCCGGCCGACTCCGCGTGCTTGAGCAGCAGGGTGTCCAGTTCGGTGCGGCTGACCGTGTGACCGTGGTCGGGCATGCCGGGGCGTTTGGGGAACGACAGCTCCCACTGGCTGGGGCTGAATACCGTCACGCGGTTGACCCGGTGGAACTTGGCGACCTCGTCGGCCAGCCCCATCTTCTGCAGATAGCTCACGGCGCGGGCGGTCAGGCCGTCCCCGCAGGGTTTGTCGCGCGGAAACTCCGCTTTGTCCAGAACGACCACTCGTGCGCCGGTCTGAGCCGCCTGCCACGCCGCCGCGGAGCCCGAAGGTCCCCCGCCCGCGATGACCAGGTCGTAACGCTGCGTCATTGTTCTCGTCTCGGTAGGTGGGTGTCGCTGAGATAGTACCGAAGGTCACAGGTCTCCTCGCGATCGGGAAAACCGCCTCGGCCGCGGGCTGTGCGGCGCATCCGGCTGCGGTCTGAGCAGGTCAGCGGTGCCGAGACGGGTAGAGTAAGCGCGTGCGGCGAGGGTCGAGGTCACATGCCGGCGCCGAAACGGGCGTCAAGGTCGACGCGCGCAGCGAACGCTGGCGCGAGCACCGCAAGAAGGTGCGCGCCGAGATCGTCGACGCCGCGTTCCGCGCGATCGACCGGTTGGGCCCGGAGGTGAGCCTGCGCGAGATCGCCGAGGAGGCCGGTACCGCCAAACCGAAGATCTACCGGCATTTCACCGACAAATCGGATCTCTTCCAGGCCATCGGCGAGCGGTTGCGCGACATGCTCGGCGCGGCCATCTTCCCGTCGATCAACCTGTCGACCGACCCCGCCCGCGAAGTCATCCGGCGCAGCGTCGAGCAGTACGTGCGGCTGGTCGACGAACACCCGAACGTGCTGCGGTTCCTCATCCAGGGCCGATTCGCCGAGCAGAGCGAATCGACGATGCGCGCGCTCAACGAGGGCCGCGAGATCACCCTGGCGATGGCCGACATGTTCGACCACGAGTTGCGGGAGATGGAACTCGACGCGACCGCCCTGGAGCTGGCCGCGTACGCCGCGTTCGGTTCGGTGGCCTCGGCCACGGACTGGTGGCTGGGCACCGAGGAGGACAGCCCGCGGCGAATGCCCTCGGGCGAATTCGTCGCGCATCTGACGACGATCATGGTCGGTTCGATCAACGGCACCTGCGAACTGCTCGGGATCAGAATCGATCCCGAACTGCCCCTGCACGAGGGTGTCCGCCGCTGCGAACACGTCGCCTGAGCGGCGCAGCCGGCGCGTCGCCCCAGGTTCGCCGCGACACAACATGTTGGCTTGCCCGATGTCGTCGGACACCAGTTGTAGTGTTGCGATCAGTCCGTCCGGCAGCGCATAAAGGGGTTCTGGTGACTGAGAAAGTGAAGCTGATCGACCGCGTCTCGGCGATCAACTGGAACCGGCTCGCCGACGAGAAGGACGCCGAGGTGTGGGACCGGCTCACGGGGAACTTCTGGTTGCCCGAGAAGGTGCCGGTGTCCAACGACATCCCGTCGTGGGGCACCCTGACCGCACACGAGAAGCAGCTCACCATGCGGGTGTTCACCGGGCTGACGCTGCTGGACACCATCCAGGGCACGGTCGGTGCGGTCAGCCTGATCCCCGACGCCCTGACCCCGCACGAGGAGGCGGTGTACACCAACATCGCGTTCATGGAGTCGGTGCACGCGCGCAGCTACAGCAACATCTTCTCCACCCTGTGCTCCACCGTGGAGATCGACGACGCCTTCCGCTGGTCGGAGGAGAACCCCAACCTGCAGCGCAAGGCCGAGATCGTCATGCAGTACTACCGGGGAGACGAGCCGCTCAAACGCAAGGTCGCCTCGACGCTGCTGGAGAGCTTCCTGTTCTATTCGGGCTTCTATCTGCCGATGTACTGGTCGTCGCGGGCCAAGCTCACCAACACCGCCGACATGATCCGGCTGATCATCCGCGACGAAGCCGTGCACGGCTACTACATCGGCTACAAGTACCAGCGCGGGCTGGCGTTGGTGGACGACGCCAAAAAGCAGGAGCTCAAGGACTACACCTACGAACTGCTCTTCGAGCTCTACGACAACGAGGTCGAATACACCCAGGACCTCTACGACGGCGTCGGCCTGACCGAAGACGTCAAGAAGTTCCTGCGCTACAACGCCAACAAGGCCCTGATGAACCTCGGTTACGAGGCGTTGTTCCCCCGCGACGAGACCGACGTCAACCCGGCGATCCTCTCGGCGCTGAGCCCCAATGCCGACGAGAACCACGACTTCTTCTCCGGCTCGGGATCGAGCTACGTGATCGGCAAGGCCGTGGTCACACAAGACGAGGACTGGGACTTCTAGGGATTGAGGTCGCTCGGCAGCTCGTCGCCCAGCACCGCCTGGGCGAGCCGTTCGCCGAGCAGCGGCGCGAACTTCATCAGGTTGCTGCCGACGAACGCGACGACCCGACCACGCCGCGCTGCCGTCCAGCCGTCGCCGCCGGCGTCGAGCCAGTCCGCCCGGACCGACACACAGTCGACCTGACCCGCCGGAGTCAGCGACGGGAACAGGGCGCGCACGACCTCGGGGTCGGGCACCTCCTGGCCGAATCCCCACTGCCCCGTGCTCCCCAACGGCAGGCCGTAGCCCTGCGGCGCGGATAGGCAGGCCGCGCCGGAGACATCGGCGCCCCGGTAGGTGAAGCGGGTGTGCGGGACGAACTCGACACCCAGCCCGCCGAACAACTCCGGTGTCTGAACTCCGGCGCAGATCAGCACTCGTTCGCCACGAAGGATGTCGCCGTCGGCCAGCGTGATCAACCCGCCGTCGGTCACCGAGGTGACCTCCGCGCGGCGGATGCCGACCCGCTGCGCCAGGGCGGACAGCGTGCGGCGGATGCGCAGTGCACCGCCGGCCGGATCGAAAACGCCGGCCTCCCAAGGCGGTACGACGAACGGGATCCTGGTCGCGATTTCACGGCGGTCCAGCCAGCAGAACTCCGCACCCGCGTGTTGCATAGCCGCCGCGGTATCCGCACGCGGCCCGGCGGCGATGAAGCCCTCGCCGCCGAGCAGCCGTCCGGCACCCAGTTCGTCCTCCCAGCGCCGCCATCCGGCGCGGGCCTGCACGGCCAGCGCGCACAACTCCGGTCGCCGGTGCGCGATGCGGAAGATCCGCGCGAGACCCGCGGATTGCTCGCCGAACGGCGCACCGCGCTCCAGCACGATCACCTGGCGGCCGCGTCGTGACAGTTCGTAGGCGGCGGCGAGACCACACACTCCCGCACCGATGACGACGATCACGCGGGAGCGGCCGCCTCGTCCTGGCGCAACGTCATGGGCCGTCACCCTACGCGCGTCGCCCGCGGGACTCACGCCGTCGCGGTGACCGGCGCCGGGTGCGTTACCGCTCGTGGGCCTCTTCCATGACGGTGCGCCCGATCTCGGCGTAGATCTGCGGGCGGGCGAATCGCAGCCACAACGCGTAGACCAGGCCGATCGCGAACACGCCCGCGATGAAGAAGGGCGCATCCTTGAACACCAGCGAGTTGGCGGCGTAGCCGGCGGCGAACGCCCGGTTGTCCCACAGCAGCCACACCACGTAGGCCATCGCAACCCCGCCGATGAGCGGGCAGATCAGCGTGGTGATCACGTTGCCGCGGTGGGTCTTTCGCACCCAGAAGTAGGAGATCACCGCGACCGAGCAGATCGCCTGCACCAGCAGGATCGCCGCGGTGCCGATGAGTGCGAGCAGCCCGTAGATGTTGGTGTAGGGCACCAGCGACGGGGTGTCCACCGGTACCCCGTTGGCGTCGGGCACCTGCACCGCGGTGAAACCGGCGAACAGCAGCACGATCACCAGCGTGACGACGCTCTGCACCGCGGAGGCGATGTAGGGCGATCCATGACGGGGGTGCGCGGCGCCGAGCGTGGATTTCACCTTCGCTGAAGGGATTTCGCGACCGAGGGCGAACAGGTAGCGCGACGCCGCATTGTGGAACGCCAGCGCGCACGCGAACGAGCCGATCACCAGCAGCGACTTGTAGACGTCCAGCAGGAAACCGCCGAGTTTGGCGTCCACCAGATTGAAGAAGAGGTTCAGCGGTGAGGCGCTGATCGAGGCCTCCACCGAGGCCGCGGCACCGTTGCCCGCCAGCACCATCGCGGAGATGAAGGTGTAGAACAGGCCCAGCCCGATCACGGCGATCAGCGTCGCCCTCGGGATGATCTTCTTGGGGTTGCGCGACTCCTCGCCGTACACCGCCGTCGTCTCGAAGCCGACCCACGACCAGAACGCGAAGAACAATCCGATGGCCATCGACCCGGCGGCCGCGGCGGTGCCGAACGCGCCGGCGGGCAGGCTCTCGAACGCGTTGTTCAGCAGCACGGTCTGGCCGAGCATGAAGCCGTCGGGGCCGCCGCCGGAGAAGATCACCGAGAACGCAAGGGCGAACAGGATGAGCACCTCCGACACCAGCGTCACCCCGAGGATCGCCGCGGTCAGGCTGATGTGGAAGTGGCACAGCACCCCGATCACCACGATCGCCGCGATGGCGAACACCAGCCACGGGATATCAACGCCCGCAATGGTGTTCACCGCGTCGTTGGCGAAGTAGGCGCAACCGCCGATCAGCGACCCCTCGAAGACCACGTAGGCGAACGTGGCCAGGAAACCACTCGCCATACCCCACACCTGCCCGAGCCCGTGGGAGATGAACCCGTAGAACGCCCCGGTGGTGGTGATGTGCTTGGCCATCGCGACATAACCCAGTGCGAACAGTGTGAGGGCGATGGTGGCGAACAGGAATCCCGCGGGCGCGCCCAGACCGTTGCCGAATCCGACGGCGATGGGAACGTTGCCGGTCATCGCGGTGATGGGTGCGGCGTTGGCGACGGCCATGAAGATGACGGCGACGATACCGATCGCGCCCTTCTTCAGGCCGGCCGGTGCATCAGTGGACGCGGGTGCGGATTCAGTGGACACCGCGGGCCTCCCGGTTCGAAATGGAGTGCTGGACGGTCCCGCGACGTTGCGATTCCGCAGCGAGCGTCACCCGTGGCCGGGCACTCCTCAACCGGTGCGGCGACATTCCCAGGAAACTCGCAGCGACGCCGGCTGGGTATCCGCACACGCGAAGCCCCGTGCTGGGGGATGAACCGGCGGTGAATGAGCCGCGAACGATGCCGGCGTCGCTGGCGCGGCCGGGGCGCTGCCACGACACTTGCGGTGTGTCCACCACGTCGCTTTTCGAGTCGATCCTGAACTGGCTGCGCGCCGGCTACCCCGAGGGTGTTCCCGGCACGGACCGCGTACCGCTGTTGGCGCTGCTGCGCGCCACCCCGCTGACCGAGGAACAGCTCGCCGAGGTGGTGCGCCACATCACCACCGACGGTTCGGCTGAGCTGGCCGCCGGGGAACTCGACGGCGACGCCATCGCGGCGTTCGTCGAGGACGTCACCCACCACGACGCCGGCCCGGAGAACATCAACCGGGTCGCCGCCAGACTGGCCGCGGCGGGGTGGCCGCTGGCCGGCCTGGACGGCTCCGCGAGTTAGAGGGCCTACCGCAGCGTGTCGATATCGATGACGAATCGGTAGCGCACGTCGCTGGCCAAGACGCGTTCGTAGGCGTCGTTGATGTAGGACGCGTCGATGACCTCGATCTCGGGGGTCACACCGTGTTCGGCGCAGAAATCGAGCATCTCCTGGGTTTCGGCGATCCCGCCGATCATCGAGCCCGACAGGTTGCGCCTGCCCGCGGCCAGCGGGAAGAACGGCACCATCAGCGGATGTTCGGGCGCACCCAGTTCGACCAGCGTGCCGTCGGTGGCGAGCAGACCCAGATAGGCGCCCATGTCGAGGTTCGCCGACACGGTGTTGAGGATGAGGTCGAAGGTGCCGGCGAGTTTGGTGAACGTATCGGGGTCGCTGGTGGCGTAGTAGTGGCTGGCGCCCAGGCGCAGGCCGTCCTCCATCTTCTTCAGCGACTGGCTGAGCACCGTCACCTCGGCGCCCATGGCGGCGGCCAGCTTGACGCCCATGTGGCCCAGCCCGCCCAGCCCGATGACCGCGACCTTCTTACCCGGACCGGCGTTCCAGTGCCGCAACGGCGAGTAGAGCGTGATGCCCGCGCACAGCAGCGGCGCCGCCTTGTCCAGCGGGATGGAGTCCGGGACGCGCAGCACGTAGTTCTCGTCGACGACGATGGCGGTGCTGTATCCGCCGTAGGTCGGGGTGCCGTCCGCGTCGACGGCGTTGTACGTGCCGATCATGCCGGTCCCGGTGCAGTACTGCTCGTTTCCGGCAAGGCAGTTGGCGCATTCGCGGCAGGAGTTGACGAAGCACCCCACGCCGACGTGGTCGCCGACCTTGTACTTGGTGACCTCGGCGCCGACTTCGGTTACCACGCCGGCGATTTCGTGGCCCGGTACGACCGGATAGGCGGGCTCACCCCACTCGGCCTTGACGGTGTGGATGTCGGAGTGACAGATGCCGGCGAAATGGATGTCGAACGCGACGTCGTGCGGGCCGACCGCGCGACGCTCGATTGTGGTCTTTGTCAGTGGTTCGGTCGCCGACGTGGCGGCATATGCGGTAACAGTGCTCATCTCACACAACCCTCTTGTATTCGTCTCGGGTGCCGGCTGGACCAACCGTGCCGGCGATGGCGCGACGGTGCCGCGACGTTGCGGCACACCGATGGCACAACAAACGCGAGGCCCGCTGTTAATCCCGGAACGCTCGATATGTGCACCTCAATCGAGGTTAGTCCCGTTGCGTTCCGCGGCTGGTGTCGCGCCGCCCACCGCGTCGCGCCACGTCGAAGCCGCAGGTCATCCGTGGCGCCGGCGGTATTCTTGAGCCGCTCCGGGGTGCAGCGGAATGGCGCCGGTCAGGATGAGCGACTGCGCGTCGAGGAATTGGCTTCCGACGGCCTGCGCCGGCACCAGGTCCGAGGAGTCGTCGATCAGCACGTCCACGATGCCCGCCACGACGTCGTCGGCGACATCGCGGCGCGCCAACAACACGTTGGTCACCCCCACCGTGGTCACCGCGGGGTGCCGGCCGTAGACGTCGGCCGGGACGAGTACCGCTTCGTAGGCCGTCCCGAACGAGTTTCGCAGTGTGGCCACGACCGCGGTCAGGTCCAGCAGCCGGATGTCGGCGCCGCTGTCGGCGAAGGCCGGGGTGGGCAGGCCGCCGGCCCACATCACCGCGTCGACGCTGCCCGCGGACAGCGCGTCGGCGGCGTCATGCATGGACAGCTCGACATCGCGGACCTCCCCGGGGCCGGCCAATCCCGCGGCGGTCAGCACGCGGCCCGACAGCGCGGTGGCGCCGGAGCCCTTGGCTCCGACGCTCACGACGCGTCCGCGTAGATCGTCCGTCGAGACGATCGGGGAGTCGCCGCGGACCGCGACCTGGAAGTAGTTCTCGTACACGCCCCCGACCGCCGTCAGGTTGTCCCGGTCGGGGCTCTCGTAGGCGGTGTCGATCAGGCTCAGAGCCAGCTCGGCTCGTCCCGATCGCAGCGCGTCGAGGTTGTCGCGGGATCCTGCCGATTTCAGGGGTGTGATCCGCGCGGTCGCCGCCCGGTCTGCGGCCGCGGCGAGCAAGCCCGCGAACTCCCAGAAGAAGCCGCCTGGCTCACCTGCCGCCAACCGCAACTCGACCGTGGGCCGCACCTGACATGCCGAACCGGCCAACGCCGCGCCGAGTATCCCCAGCCCCCGCAGGACGATCCGCCGGTCCAACACGTTGCTCAGTCTAGGAACTCAGACGAACGCGCGGCCCTGCTCCTTGTCCAGAGCGGTTTCGGACTTGTTGCGTAGTACGAATATGTACACGAACAGCGAGATGGCGATCACGACCGTGACGTAGGCGATGAACCACGGCACGTGGCCTGCGCCCTTGGCGGCCTGATAGATCAGCGGGGCGGTGCCGCCGAAGGCGGAGTTCGCCAGCGCATATCCCAGCCCGACACCGAGGGCGCGAACATGCGAGGGGAACAGTTCGGCCTTCACGATCGCGTTGATCGAGGTGTAACCGGTGAGGATCACATAGCCGACGCAGACCAGGGTCAGCGATGCCGCGACCGACGTCGTCTTGGGCAGGAAGGTGATCAGGATGTAGGTGTAGAACAGCGCGCCGACGCCGAAGAACACCAGCACCGGTTTGCGGCCCACCTTGTCGCTGATGATGCCCCCGATGGGTTGGATCACCATCAGGAACGTCAGACCGATGAGGTTGATCCAGGTCGCGGTCATCCCGTGGTCTTCGTAGGTCGCCTTGACGATCGCCGGTGCGTTGACGCTGTAGGTGTAGAACGCGATGGTTCCGCCGATCGTGACGGCGAAACAGGTGAGCAGCGCCCGCCAGTGGTGAACCACGAGCTGTCGCAACGAACCGGACTCCGCGTCCTCGCCGCGGCGCACCGCGTCGAGTTGCTCGGTGGTCAGCGATTCGTCCATGCTGCGGCGCAGCCAGAAGACGACCACAGCGGCGACGCCGCCGATGAAAAAGGCGATCCGCCAACCGAATTCCGCTATCTGCTCGCGGTCCAGGAACAACTGCATCACCAGCAGCGTGAGTTGGGCCAGGACATGGCCTCCGACGAGCGTGACGTACTGGAACGAGGAGAAGAAGCCGCGTCGCTCCCGGGTGGCCGCCTCGGACATGTAGGTGGCAGACGCGCCGTATTCACCGCCGGTCGCGAAACCCTGGACGAGCCGGCATAACACCAGGACGACCGCCGCCCACACCCCGATGCTCTCGCGTCCCGGTGTGAATGCGATGACCAGTGAACACGCGGCCATCAGCGAGACGCTGAACGTCAGTGCGGCGCGTCGGCCGCGACGGTCGGCATACCGGCCGAAGAACCACGATCCGACCGGGCGCATCAGGAAGGTGACGGCGAAGATGGCATAGACGTACACGGTCGAGTTCTTGTCCGCGGAGTCGAAGAACTGACTCTCGAAATACGTCGCGAACACCGTGTAGACGTATACGTCGTACCACTCGACGAGGTTGCCGGACGAGCCCCGCAGCGTGTTGAGCACCGCCCGGCGCGTCGCTGCCGGCGACGATACGGGCGATCGCTGCGAACTGGGGGCCAGTGGATCCCGGGTGGCCGGATTGGTCATGCGAGTTCCTTCCCATTCTCTGCGGCGCCACGGGTCGTCGATCGGACATCCGTCGATCACAGCCGCATCATCACTGTGAAGGCACTCACAGCGACTTAGGAAGGTGCTCGGGGTGTTCCTAACACTCCCTTAGGACGGAGACGGGAGAGCGAGTTGCACACGTAGACCGGCGGGGCGGCTCGCGCCGACGGTCAACACGCCGCCCGCCCGTTCGGTGAGCGCACGCGCGATGGCCAGCCCGAGCCCGGTGCCCTGGCCGACCGTGCTCGACGCGCGGAAGAAGCGGTTGACCAGTAGCGGAAGATCCTCGTCCGATACCCCGCGTCCCGAGTCCGCCACCCACACCGCCATACCGTTTTCTCTTGCCTGGCAACAGATCTCGACATGCGAGCCGGCCCCGGCGTATTTCACCGTGTTGCTCAGCAGCACGTCCAGGATCTGGTTCAGGTCGTCCTCGGGGATCGCGGCAACCCCACCCGACGCAGCGACCACGGTCGCGGTCATCTGCGCATCGGCGAGCGCGCTCGACCAGAACTCGTAGCGGGCCGCCAGCACGTCCTCGACCACGCATGACGCGTCCGGGGGCTGCGCCGGCCGCGATTCCGCGGTGGCCAGCGTCAGGAGGTCGGCGACGACGTCGCTGAGTCGGTCCACTTCCGTGGTGGTCTTGCGATGCGCCTCGGCGGCCTTTCCGGACAACCCGATCCCGAGGGTGTCCAGCCGTATCCGCAACGCCGCCAGCGGATTCCGCAGCGCATGCGCCGAATCGGCGACGAGCCGGCGCTGAGCCGCCGCGGCCGCCTCGACGTTGCCGGCCATGGCGTCGAACACCCGGGCCAGCTCACGCACCTCGGGCGGTCCGGCAGAACCGGCCCGGATGCCGTCGGGGGAGCCGTCGGCGGCGGTGTCGGCGACGGTCATCGGGAGTTGGTCGAGCATCGCGGCGCTCAGCGTGTTCACCCGGACCGACAGCGCGGTCAGGGGCCGCACCGTCCAACGGGACAGCGCCACGGCGATCACCGACGCCGCGGCGAGCAACCCCACGGCGCCGAGCGCGATCACCGACCACGCTCGGGCGACGTCGCGGGCCGCGGCAGCCGTCGACACCGACAGCACGACGGCGCCGTCCACCTGTGTCCCCGCCCCGACCGGCACGGCGATCATGACGTCGGAGTGCGACCACGGTGTCAGGGTCGACGGGACACCGCTGCGCTGGTTCCGCAGCGCCCCGGACACCGCGTTCTGCACCGCCGGGGAATCCACGCCGAGTCCCGCCGACGCACGGGGGTCACCGTTCCTGTCCACGACCACGACACCTTCGCCGTACAGCGCGTGGTAGCGCGTGACCGCTTCCTGCAGTTCGAGATCTCCCGAATGCTGGCGGGCGGCCAGATCTGAGAAGTACGACGCCGCCGCGATGCGACTTTCACCGAAGCGCTGGAGTCGCTCCCGGCCGATCGTCAGTGCCAGCGGAACCGCGAGACCGACCACGACGATCGCCGAGTAGGCGACGAGCACCAGCAACACACGCCGCCACACGTCATGTGCTCCACCGGTAGCCGTAGCCGCGAATGGTCGCGATCACGTCCGGCCGTCCGAGCTTGGCGCGCAGCGAGGTCATGTGGACGTCGAGGCTGCGCGAGATCGCGACGTACGCGTCGCCCCAGATCGCGTCCATGAGTTGTTGACGGCTCACCGCCTCGCCGCGGCGGACCACCAGATGGGCGAGCAATTCGAACTCCTTTGGGGTCAGCGGCACTTCGTGACCGTCGACGTCGAGCCGGTGCGCGCCGAGGTCGACGACGATGTCGCCCATGGTGATCGTCTCGGCCGCCGTCGCCCCCGACGTCTGACTGTGCCTGCGCCCAGCGACCTCCAACCGCGCCCGCAACTCACCGAGCCGAGCCGGTTTGACGACGTAGTCGTCCGCGCCGCCGCGCAGCGCCCGCACCACCGAGCGTTCGTCGTCGCGAGCCGTGAGCACGACCACCGGAATCTGCGTCACCGTACGCAACTGGCGCAGCACCGTCAGTCCATCGACGTCGGGAAGACCCAGATCGAGCAGGACGAGATCGACCTCGCGATGGCCGAGCAGCACATCGGCGCCCCGGCGCATCCGGACCGGCGCATGACCCACCTCGGTGAGTGCTTCCACGAGAGCGTCGCCAAGGCCGTCGTCGTCCTCCACCACAGCGATTCGCATGGACCCAAGCTATGCGGCGGGTGCGACGCGCGACGCGTCTTCCCGCAGTCACCGGATCCCGGCGGTCGGGACGTTCAGTTGATCGGCGCGTTGACCCAGCGCAGATCGGCCAGGATGCCCCGGGCGGCGACGATGTTGCGGCCCGTCTGCCACACCTCGTTGTTCACGACGAACACCCGGTTGTCCTTGGTAGCCGACAGGGCGCGCCAGGCATCGCTGCCCAGGACCTCCGGCGCCCGGTCCTTGGCCGCCGGCGAGGCGAACGAGACGTAGACGATGTCGCCGTCGGCGACGGAGAAGTCGGGGGAGCCGCCCAGGTCGGTGGTGCCGACCTCCTCGTAGGGCTTATCGGTGAACCGCTGCGCCGCGGGACGGTCCAGCCCGACGTCACCCAGCACGCTGGCGGGGAAGTTGTTGGCACCGTAGACGCGCATGGTCGTGTCGGTCAGCTGCACCACCGAGACCTGGAAATGCGCGGCGTCGTTGGCGATCCCGGTTTTGGCCGCCGCGTCGTCGAAGCCGTCGATAAGGCCGCCCGCGGCGTCGAACCGGCCCGTCGCCGCACCGACCGTGCGCAGGTTGGCCTTCCAGTCGGCGCCGGCCGGGCCGGTGAACACCGTCGGCGCGATCGTCGACAGCGAGCCGAAGGCGTCAGGGGTCAGCGCCTGCGAACCCAGGATCAGATCGGGCGCCGCGGCCCGGATCGCGTCCAGATCCGGCGCGCCGGTCGTGCCCGCCGCGGGTACGTCGTGGATGACGGTGCCCAGGTAGGACGGCTGTTCGCCGGCGCCGTCGGGCAGCGCGGCGGCGACGATGCGGGACTGCAGGCCCAGTGCGCACAACGCGTCGAGCTGGTCGTCGGAGAGCGCCACGATGCGCTGTGGGTCGGCGCGCACCTGTGTGGTGCCCGCCGCGTGCCGCACGTCGCGCTCAGGCGGGCCGGGGTCGAGTGCCGCGGGTTCGGGTGCGCACGATTCGTCGGGTCTGCGCTGGTTGCCCAGCACCCCGGCGCCGGCGATCCGGGTGGTGCTGGTGACGACCGATTCCTGCCCGGCGGCCGACACCGGCGCTTGGCCGGACGGCCCGCATCCGGTGGCCAGGGTGACGAGTGCGGCGGTGGCGATCGCGGCGCCACCCGCCAGTGGTCCGAACCGGGCGGCGGCCCGGGCGGCGGCGCGCGCGCGTCCCCTCGTCAACACGCGCCCGACGGTAACATCCGCCGCCGTCGGCGCAGGTCAGCGAGTCCGCGCGCGCCGCAGCCGAATCGAATACGACAGTTTGTAGGACCCAGGCTTACAGACGGGGATCGGGGGGCTAGGATTCATACCTGTTGATGCGGGGATGTCCCGACAAACGGTTTGGAGGATCTCTTGGTAGCCGAAGCGCCCCCAATCGGAGAACTCGAGGCACGGCGTCCCTTCCCGGCACGGCTCGGCCCCAAGGGCAACCTGATCTACAAGCTGATCACCACCACGGATCACAAGCTCATCGGCGTCATGTACTGCGTCGCGTGTTTCGCGTTCTTCGCGATCGGCGGCCTGATGGCGCTGTTCATGCGCACCGAGTTGGCCCTGCCCGGCCTGCAGTTCCTGTCCAACGAGCAGTTCAACCAGTTGTTCACCATGCACGGCACGGTGATGCTGCTGTTCTACGCCACCCCGATCGTGTTCGGCTTCGCCAACCTGGTGCTGCCGTTGCAGATCGGCGCCCCCGACGTGGCGTTCCCGCGGTTGAACGCGCTGTCGTTCTGGCTGTTCCTGTTCGGCGCGCTGATCGCGATGGGCGGGTTCATCACCCCCGGCGGCGCGGCCGACTTCGGCTGGACGGCCTACAGCCCGCTGACCGACGCCATCCATTCCCCGGGTGCCGGTGGCGACCTGTGGATCATGGGCCTGGCCGTCGGCGGCCTGGGCACCATCCTCGGTGGCGTCAACATGATCACCACGGTTGTGTGCATGCGCGCCCCCGGTATGACCATGTTCCGGATGCCGATCTTCACCTGGAACATCCTCGTGACGTCCATCCTGGTGCTGGTCGCGTTCCCGATCCTGACCGCCGCACTGTTCGGCCTGGCCGCCGACCGCCACCTGGGCGCGCACATCTACGACCCGGCCAACGGCGGCGTGCTGTTGTGGCAGCACCTGTTCTGGTACTTCGGCCACCCCGAGGTGTACATCATCGCGCTGCCGTTCTTCGGCATCGTCTCGGAGATCTTCCCGGTGTTCAGCCGCAAACCGATCTTCGGCTACACCACGCTGATCTACGCGACGCTGGGGATTGCGGCGCTGTCGGTCGCGGTGTGGGCCCACCACATGTACGCCACGGGTGCGGTGCTGCTGCCGTTCTTCTCGTTCATGACGTTCCTCATCGCGGTGCCCACCGGCATCAAGTTCTTCAACTGGATCGGCACGATGTGGAAGGGACAGTTGACCTTCGAGACGCCGATGCTGTTCTCGGTGGGCTTCTTGGTGACCTTCCTGCTCGGTGGTCTGTCCGGGGTGCTGCTGGCCAGCCCGCCGCTGGACTTCCACGTCACCGACTCCTACTTCGTGGTGGCGCACTTCCACTACGTGCTGTTCGGCACCATCGTGTTCGCCACCTACGCCGGCATCTACTTCTGGTTCCCCAAGATGACCGGTCGGCTGCTCGACGAACGACTGGGCAAGCTGCACTTCTGGCTCACCTTCATCGGGTTCCACGCCACGTTCCTGGTGCAGCACTGGCTGGGTGACGAGGGTATGCCGCGCCGCTACGCCGACTACCTGCCCACCGACGGATTCACCACGCTGAACATCGTGTCCACCATCGGCGCGTTCATCCTCGGTGCCTCGACGCTGCCGTTCTTCTGGAACGTCTTCAAGAGCTGGCGGTATGGCGAGCCGGTGACGGTCGACGATCCGTGGGGGTACGGCAACTCCCTGGAGTGGGCCACCAGTTGCCCGCCGCCGCGGCACAACTTCAACGAGTTGCCGCGTATCCGGTCGGAGCGTCCGGCGTTCGAGCTGCACTACCCGCATATGGTCGAGCGGATGCGCGCCGAAGCCCACGTCGGGCGTGAGCATCACCACGAGCTGGAGTCCAAGCCAGTGGACGCCTCCAGCTGATGACCCGCGGGGGCTCCACGGGGTGAGCACACCGAAGGTGTCGGTGTTGATCACCGTCACCGGGGTCGATCAGCCGGGCGTCACGTCCGCACTGTTCGAAGTGTTGTCGCGGCACAGGGTCGAGCTGCGCAACGTCGAACAGGTCGTCATCCGGGGCCGTCTGACGCTGGGCGTGCTGGTGGCGGGCGCCGCGGACGTCGCGGGCGGCGCACAGCTGCGTGACGAGGTCGAACGCGCCATCCACGGTGTCGGTCTGGACGTGACGATCGAGCGCAGCGACGACATCTCGGTGATGCGTGAGCCGTCCACCCACACGATCATCGTCCTGGGCCGCCCGATCACCGCGGGTGCGTTCGGCGCTGTCGCCCGCGCGGTGGCGGCGCTGGGCGTCAACATCGACTTCATCCGCGGCGTGTCGGACTATCCGGTGACCGGGTTGGAGTTGCGGGTGTCGGTGCCGCCCGGTGCGGCCTACGGGCAACTGCAGACGGCCCTGGCCGCGGTGGCGGTCGACGAGGGCATCGACGTGGCGCTGGAGGACTACAGCCTGGCGCGGCGCGCGAAGCGGCTGATCGTGTTCGACGTGGACTCCACCCTCATCCAGGGTGAGGTCATCGAGATGCTCGCCGCGCACGCCGGGGCCGAGGCGGCGGTCGCCGAAGTCACCGAGGCCGCCATGCGCGGTGAGCTCGACTTCGCCGAGTCGCTGCACCGCCGGGTGGCGACGCTGGCCGGGCTGCCCGCCGAGGTTCTCGACGACGTCGCCGACAAGGTGGAACTCACGCCGGGCGCACGGACCACGTTGCGGACGTTGCGGCGCCTGGGTTTTCACTGCGGTGTGGTGTCGGGCGGATTCCGGCAGGTCATCGAGCCGCTGGCGCACGAGCTGATGCTGGACTTCGTCGCGGCCAACGAACTGGAGATCGCCGACGGCAAGCTGACCGGCCGGGTCGTCGGCCCCGTGATCGACCGGCCCGCAAAGGCCAAGGCGCTGCGGGATTTCGCCCAACAGGCCGGCGTGCCGATGGAGCAGACGGTGGCCGTCGGCGACGGCGCCAACGACATCGACATGCTGACCGCGGCCGGGTTGGGCGTCGCGTTCAACGCCAAACCCGCGCTGCGCGAGGTGGCCGACGCGTCGCTGAGCCACCCGTATCTGGATACGGTGCTGTTCATCCTGGGCGTCACCCGCGGCGAGATCGAGGCTGCCGACGCCGTGGACGGGGTGGTGCGCCGGGTGGAGATCCCCGACGACTGACGGGACGGACGCCCTCAGACCACGATCGTGGTGGGTTCGGGCGCCGATGCTCCGGTGATGCCGTGCCAGGCCCGCGCGAGCAGTTCCACCGCCTCGCTCAGTTGTTCGTCGGGCAGCGCGTACGGCACCCGGACGAACCGTTCCAGCGTGCCGTCCACCCCGAACCGCGGACCGGCGGGCAGCTCCAGGCCCAGGCGCGACGCCGCCGCCGACAGTGCGGTGCTCATCGGTGCGGGCAGCCGGACCCACAGCGATATCCCTCCGACGCCGGGACCGGGCTGCCAGTCGGGCAGGTGGTGGCTCAGCAGCGACTGCAGCAACTCTCGGCGGGTCCGCAGGATTTCGCGGCGTTCGGGCAGCAGTTCGTCGCGCCTGCCGAGAAGCCGTGCGGCGGCGAATTGTTCGAGCACCGGGGTGCCCATGTCGATGGAGGGCCGCAGCGCGGCGATGGTGGCGATGGTGGACCGCTCGGCGCGAATCCAGCCCACCCGCAGGCCACCCCAGAACGACTTCGACATCGAACCGACCGTCAGCACCAGATCCCGTCGCGTCGTCATCTCCGCCGCCATCGGGGCGGGCGCCGGTTCGCCGAGCCACATGTCCAGGATGGTCTCGTCGATGATGGTGCGCGTTCTGGTCTCGGCGATGATGCGCGCCAGGCGTTTTCGATCACCCGTCGGCATCGTCAGGCCCGTCGGATTCTGATTGTCGGGGATCAGGTAGGCCAGATTAGGTGCCAGTTGGTTGATCGCGGCTGCCACGGCGTCCAGTTCCCAGCCGTCCTCGGTCATCGCCACCGGAACGGGTCGGGCGCCCGCGGTGGTGATCGCCGACAGCGCACCGTGATACGTGGGCTGCTCGACCAGGACACGGTCGCCCGGCTGCACGTACGTCGTCAGGATCAGGCCGATCGCGTGGAGCGCGCCCGTGGTGATCAGTACCTCGTCGGGTGCGGTGGGAAGTCCACGCTCGCAATATCTTTCGGCAACAGCCTGGCGCAGGGCGGGTACGCCGACGAGTTCGTGGCCCGGCTGGTGCAGATAGGGCGTCAGGTCGTCGGTGGCATCGGCGAACGCCTGCCGCACGGCGGCCGCGGGTGCGGACAGTGCGGCCGCGGCCAGGCTGACGGTCGGCGGTGCCGCCTCGGTGCGAACGGCGGGTGCCACGGGCAGCGCGGTGGTGCTGCGCGCGCCGCGGCGGGCGTTGAGGTAGCCGTCCTCGCGCAGTGCGGTGAAGGCCGCGGTGACGGTGGTGCGTGAGACCCGCAGCGTGTCGGCCAGGACGCGTTCGCTGGGCAGGCGGGCGCCGACAGGTATCCGTCCGTCGACGATCAGCAGGCGGATGGCGTCGGCCAGGCCCTGATACGCCGGGCCGCTGCGACTGGACGTACGCCAGTTGCCGAGTTCACGAGCCAAAAGGTCCACATCTAGGGCTCTGGCCATCATTTCTACGCTCATTTGAGGCCAGTATCCGCCAACTGGCTATTGAATGGCAAGCCGTCAGGGGCCAGATTTACCGATATGGCTACCCACTGGACTCAGCGTTTCTCGCGGTTCCGCGCCTCGTTCGTCAGGGCGCCGCGGCCCTATCCGCCCGACACCTACGACCGCGACGCGGACCGCCGCCGGGCGTCGAGCGACCTCGACGCCATCCGCGCCCGATTCCCCGACCACGCCTAACCGTGCCGACGGTCACATCCGCACGCACGGCCGCACTGCGCGGCACCGCCCTGCTGGTCGGCCTCACCGGCTACGGCCTGTCGATGGCGATGATGGTGGAGGCGGGTCTGGGCCTGGACCCGTGGGATGTCTTCCACCAGGGATTGGCCCGCTACACCGGGATGACCATCGGGCTGGCGTCGGGCGTCGTCGGCGTGGCGGTGCTCCTGGCCTGGATTCCGCTGCGCAACCGGCCCGGCATCGGCACCGTCGCCAACGTCGTCGTCATCGCGGTCACCGTGGATGCGGGGCTGGCGCTACTGCCGACGCCGTCGTCGCTGCCCGTCCGGGTGACCCTGATGCTCGGCGCGATCCTGCTGAACGCGGTGAGCACCGTGCTCTACATCGGGGCAGGCCTTGGGCCGGGGCCGCGGGACGGTTTGATGACCGGCCTGGTCGCGCGGACTGGGTTGTCGGTGCGACTGGTGCGGACCTCGATCGAGGCGACCGTGCTCGCGGTCGGCTGGCTGCTGGGCGGAACCGTCGGTGTCGGCACGGTGCTCTACGCCCTCGGGATCGGGCCGCTGGTGCAACTCGTTCTGCGGTTGACGCCGCGGCGGCTGCTGACCCGCAGCGGGTGGGCATTCATCGACACCCCGCGCGAGTTGACCAGATCCTGACCGTGCCCGACCCGCACGGCGCCTGGCCGTCCCGGTACGGCACGATGGTCGGGTGCCCCCAGCATCCGACGCCGACGCAGCCGATCCCGACCTGCTGATCGATTTCGCGAGGGTCACGTTGCGCCGCGGCGGGCGGACCCTGGTGGGTCCGGTCACCTGGGCGGTCGAACTCGACGAACGCTGGGTGGTCATCGGACCCAACGGGGCCGGTAAGACGTCGCTGCTGCGGATCGCCGCGGCCACCGAACACCCCTCCTCGGGTACCGCCTACGTACTCGGCGAACGGCTGGGCCGGGTCGATATGTCCGAGTTGCGGTCGCGGGTGGGTTTGAGCAGTTCGGCGCTCTCACAGCGGATCCCCGACGACGAAATCGTCCGCGACCTCGTCGTGTCGGCCGGATACGCGGTATTGGGACGCTGGCGCGAACGCTACGACGACGTCGACTACAACCAGGCCGTCGACATGCTCGAAAGCCTCGGCGCCGAACATCTGGCCGACCGCACCTACGGCACCCTGTCGGAAGGCGAACGCAAGCGGGTCCTGATCGCGCGGTCGTTGATGACCGATCCCGAGCTGCTCCTGCTCGACGAGCCCGCCGCGGGGCTGGACCTGGGCGGTCGCGAAGAGCTCGTGGCGCGGCTGGCCGACCTCGCCGCCGACCCCGACTCGCCGGCCATCGTGCTGGTCACCCACCACGTGGAGGAGATCCCGCCGGGATTCAGCCACGGCCTGATCCTCTCGGAGGGCAAGGTCGTCGCCTCGGGTCTGCTCTCCGACGTGCTCACCGCCGAGAACCTGTCCGCGGCCTTCGGACAGTCGATCGCCCTCGACGTGCTCGACGGGCGCTACTTCGCCCGCCGGATCCGCCGCCGCGCGGCGCACCGGAGGCGCGCGTGACCGCACCCGCGCTGGACCCGCTGACCCCGCGGCCCGCCGCGACGGTGATGCTGGTGCGCGACACCCCCGCCGGCATCAGCGTGTTCCTCATGCGCCGCCACGCCGCGATGGAGTTCGCGGCCGGTGTCACGGTGTTCCCCGGCGGTGGCGTCGACGACCGCGACCGCCATGCCGGTATCGCCTGGGCGGGCCCGGACCCCTCATGGTGGGCCGGCCGGTTCGGTGTCGACGCCGAACTCGCCGCGGCACTGGTGTGCGCGGCGGCGCGCGAGACGTTCGAGGAGTCCGGTGTGCTGTTCGCCGGAAGGGGTGACGACCCGGACAGCATCGTCGCCGACGCCTCGGTGTACTCCGCGGCCCGCGCCCAACTGGCGGCCGGCACCCTGTCCTTCGCCGACTTCCTCACCGCGGAGAAGCTCATCCTGCGCGCCGATCTGCTGCGGCCGTGGGCCAACTGGGTGACGCCGAAGGAGGAGCGGACCCGCCGCTACGACACCTACTTCTTCGTCGGTGCACTGCCGCGGGGTCAGCGCGCCGACGGCGACAACACCGAAACCGACCTGGCCGACTGGGCCACCCCGCAGGCGGCCCTCGCCGACTTCGCGGCCGGCCGCACCTTTCTGCTCCCGCCCACCTGGACGCAGCTGGACTCGCTGGCCGACCGCAGCGTCGCCGACGTCCTCGCCGCGCAGCGCCGCATCGTCGCCGTCGAGCCGCGGCTGGCGGTGAGCGAGAGCGGCTGGGAGATCGAGTTCTTCGACAGCGAGCGCTACAACGAGGCCCGCTCCCGGCGGGGACCGCGGTGAGCGAGTTCGTCAGCATCCGGCGCAACGATGAGCACCCCGCCATCGCCACCCTGCTGCTGTCGCGGCCGCCGACGAACGCGTTGTCACGGCAGGTCTACCGCGAGATCACCGCGGCGGCGGGGGAGTTGCGCGACCGCGCGGACATTACCGCGGTCATCGTCTTCGGCGGCCACGAGATCTTCTCCGCCGGGGACGACGTACCCGAACTGCGCACCCTGGACGACCACGAAACCGCCATCGCCGGTCGGGTCCGCAGCGACGCCGTCGACGCCCTGGCCGCGGTGCCCAAACCCACCGTCGCCGCGATCACCGGCTACGCGCTGGGCGGCGGCCTGACCCTGGCGCTGGCGGCCGACTGGCGTGTCAGCGGCGACAACGCCAAATTCGGCGCCACCGAGATCCTCGCCGGGATGGCCCCCGGCGGGGACAGCGGACCGCGCCTGGCCCGCACGGTGGGCGTGAGCAAGGCCAAGGACCTGGTGTTCAGCGGCAGGTTCGTGGGCGCGCCCGAGGCGCTGGAACTGGGCCTGACCGACGAACTGGTCGCACCCGACCACGTCTACGACGCCGCGCTGGCGTGGGCACGACGGTATGTCGACTACCCGGCCCACGTACTGGCCGCCGCCAAAGCCGCGATCGACGGCGGCGGCTACGCTGCCCTGCATGACGGAGATGAAGGAGTCTCGCGCGGTGTCTGACGTCGGTGGCGACCCGGCCCCCATACCTCACGCGACAGCCGAGCAGGTCGAGGCGGCCCGGCATGACAGCAAACTCGCCCAGGTCCTCTACCACGACTGGGAGGCCGAGACCTACGACGAGAAGTGGTCGATCTCCTACGACCAGCGCTGCATCGACTACGCCCGCGGCCGGTTCGACGCGATCGTTCCCACAGGTGAGCAGGACGAGCTGCCCTACGACCGTGCCCTGGAATTGGGCTGCGGCACGGGGTTCTTCCTGCTCAACCTGATCCAGTCCGGGGTGGCCCGCCGCGGATCGGTCACCGACCTCTCCCCGGGCATGGTCAAGGTGGCCACCCGCAACGGGCAGTCGCTCGGACTCGACATCGACGGACGGGTCGCCGACGCCGAAGGCATCCCGTATGACGACGACACCTTCGACCTGGTGGTCGGCCATGCGGTGCTGCACCACATCCCCGACGTCGAGCTGGCGCTGCGCGAGGTGGTGCGCGTACTCAAACCGGGCGGACGGTTCGTCTTCGCGGGCGAACCGACGACCGTCGGCAACGGATATGCGCGGACACTGTCGACGCTGACCTGGCGGCTGACCACCAACGTCACGAAGCTGCCCGCCCTGCGCGACTGGCGCCGCCCGCAGGCCGAACTGGACGAGTCCTCCCGCGCCGCCGCCCTGGAGGCGGTCGTCGACCTGCACACGTTCGAGCCCGCCGACCTGGAGCGGATGGCCGCCTCGGCCGGGGCCGTCGACGTGCGCACGGCCAGTGAGGAATTCACCGCGGCCATGCTGGGCTGGCCGGTGCGCACCTTCGAATCCGCGGTGCCCCCGGGCCGACTGGGTTGGGGCTGGGCCAGATTCGCGTTCAACGGCTGGAACGCGCTGAGCTGGGTCGACGCCAACGTGTGGCGCCGGGTGGTACCCAAGGGCTGGTTCTACAACGTGATGGTGACCGGGATCAAACCCGCGGGCGATTGAGCTTCGCCTTCGACACCGACGCCGTCGGCTACCTGCGCAGTGCCGCGGGGGCCGAGGCGCTGCGCGACGTGGCCGGGTTCGCGTTGACCGACAAGTCCCTCGTCGCCGACATCGCGTCGTTGCGAACGCGATTCGGCACCCGCGCGGCGATGCTCGTGGAGACCGTACGGCTGCGCCGACGGGCGGCGGCCAAATTCGAAGACCCGTCTCGGTGGCTGTTCACCGACGAGGCGCTGCAACAGGCCACCGCCGGCCCGGTCGCCGCCCATCGCGCCCGCAGACTCGCCGGCGCCGTCGTGCACGACGCCACCTGTTCGGTCGGCACCGAGCTCGCGGCGCTGCGGGAGCACGCATCCCGGGTGGTGGGCAGCGATGTGGACCGCGTCCGGCTGGCGATGGCGCGCGGCAACGTCGACGGGGTGGATCTGTGCCGGGCCGACGCGCTACGCCCCGTCACCCGCGACGCCGTCGTCGTGCTCGACCCGGCGCGCCGCTCAGCGGGGCGGCGGCGGTTCGATCCGCGGGACTACACCCCGGCGCTGGACGCCGTCGCCGACGTGTACCGGGGCCGCGACATCGTCGTGAAGTGCGCTCCAGGAATCGATTTCGGCCAGTTGGAGCGGCTGGGGCTGCGCGGTGAGATCGAGGTGACCTCACTGGCGGGCAGCGTGCGGGAAGCCTGCCTGTGGTCGGAGGGACTCACCCCGGCAGGGGTGCGCAGGCGCGCGACGATCCTCGACGGCCCCGAGGAGATCACCGACGCCGAACCCGGCGAATGCGTGGTGGCGCCGGCCGGGCGCTGGATCGTCGAACCCGACGGCGCGGTGATCCGTGCCGGATTGGTCCGCCACTACGCGGCGCGCCACGGCCTGTGGCAGCTCGACCGCGACATCGCCTACCTGTCCGGCGACGAACTTCCCGACGGGGTGCGGGGATTCGAAGTGCTCGACGCGTTGGGCCTGCACGAACGCCGACTGCGCCAGGCGCTGGCCGTCCGCGACACCGGGTCCGTGGAGATCCTTGTGCGCGGCGTCGACGTCGACCCGGACGCGTTGCGGGCCCGGCTGCGACTGCGCGGCTCGGCGCAGCTGGCGGTCGTCATCGCCCGCATCGGTGCCGGAGCGGCAAGCCGTGCAACGGCATTCATCTGCCGCCCGTCGCGCTGACGGGCCACGGCGCGGGGCGAAGCGTAGGCTGGCGGCGATGCTCCGGTGCCGGTCGCCGGTGCCGCGATCGCCTGCGAGGACTACCCGACGATGCGTATGGGATTCTTGGCCGCACTGGTCGCGGCCGGCACGCTGGCACCCTGGCCCGGCGTCGCCGTCGCGAGCGCGCAGGCGGCGTGCGCCGACCTCGGCGGCGCCGTCGACGCCACCGGCGTATGCCGCGTGCACGACACCAACCCGGCCTACACCCTCGACTTCAGCTTCCCCGATGACTACCCCGACCAGCAGGCGCTCATCGGCTACCTCACCCAGACCCGCGACGGATTCGTCAACGTCTCCGATATGCCGGGGGCGTGGAATCTGCCCTACGTGCTGGACGCCAACGGCACCGGATACCGTTCGGGCACGCCGACGCGGGGTACCCGCAGCGTGGTGTTCGAGGTGTACCAGAACGTCGGGGGAGCGCACCCGCAGACGTGGTACAAGGCGTTCAACCACGACCTCGCGACCGGGGCGCCGATTACCTTCGACACGCTGTTCCGGCCCGGCACCGACGCCCTCGACGTCATCTTCCCGATCGTGCAGTCCGAACTGCAGAAGCAGACCGGCATCGCGAACCCGCTGGCACCCGGTGACGGTACGGACCCCGCGCACTACCAGAACTTCGCGGTGACCGACGACGCGGTGATCTTCTTCTTCGGCCAGGGTGAGGTGCTGCCGTCGGCGGCGGGCGCGACGCAGGCCTCGGTGCCCCGTGCCGCGCTCGCGCCCCTGCTGGCCCTCTGAACCAGGATCAGGCCGGCGCGAAGCCGTAGACCTGCCCGTCGCTCGTCGCGGTCACCACCCGGCGGTCGTGGCCCACCGAGACTCCCACCGGCCATCCCGTCGCCTCCGGCAGCGGATAGGCGGCGATGGTGTTTCCGCTGGCCGGGTCGAAGGCCAGCAACGTCTGCCCCTGCGTGCTGATGTGGCCGCCCTCGGCCACGACGGCGTAGGCGACATCGGATCCGGCCTGGCTCGACGTGGTCAGCGGCGCGACCTCGTCGCGGGTCCACGCCACCTCGCCGGTGTCCCCGTGGTCGCGGATCGCCTCCAGGCGGGCGCCGGGGCCACCGCCGGCGATGATCAGCCCGTCGGGTGACACCGACGGCGGGGTCTGGGCGAGGTAGTCGAGTGCAACGGACCATTTCGCGGTGCCGTCGGAGGCGTTCAGCGCCCACAGGCGTTCGTCGCGGCCGTTGACGTAGACGGTGGACCCGTCGGCGGACAACACGGGGCTGGCCAGCGGGCCGCCGCCGACGGCAGTGCTGGTCCATTCGCGACTCAGCAGCGGCGTCTGACCGGGCCGATAGCGCAGGCCGACGAGCATCGGGGCGTCGGCACCCGGCTCCCACAGCCCGAGCACCACGGTTCCCGTCGCGCCGGCAAAGGCCGGGGCAGCGGCGACGGGGCATCCGGACCGCGCCTGCGCGCAGTCGTCGAGTCCGCGTTGCGAATCGGTGGGATCCACGCCTGCAACGAGGTCCAGCGGAGTGCCCGCCACCGAGCCGCGGTGCGCGTCGAACACCAGCACCTGGCCGAGGTGGGTCACCACGAGCAGCTGACCGTTATCGAGAAACCTTGGCGTGGTGGGCATTCCGATGACAGGCTGGCGCCAGCGGATCCACTGCGTCGGTGGGAAGGACACGATGGCGCCCGGCTGCCCGACGTACAGGTTGTCGAAGCCGTCGAACAGCGGGCTCGACGCCGTGCCACCCTGCACCAGTCGGGTGCACCACCGCTGGCGTGCGTCGTTGTCGGTCTCCCACACCATCAGCGAGCAACCGCCCGGGGTGCCGGCATTGACGGCGAGATAACTGCCCGAGCCCAGTGCCGCCTGGGCGCCCAACTCACCCTTGACCGAGCGCGACCACGCCAGCCCCAGCGCGTCGGCGCCGCGCACGGCGGTGTAGCTGCTGTTCGCCGCGTCGCCGTACTGCGCCGACCAGCCCGATGCGGCGCGGGCGTCCACCCAGGAGCCGGAATCCCCGCAACCGGCCAGTACACCGGTGACCAGCGCCGTTACCGCCAGCACGAGAAATCGCCGGAACACTGGGTCCTTTCTGGTCCTGGGGTGCGCGTCCTGCCGGTCCTGCTCTTCAAACCCCCGTGAGGGTAACCCGGCCCCCTGGCCGAGCCGACGCAGCGACCCGGCAATCGGCCCCAGCGGTCGCCGGAAGCTGGGTTAGGCTGTCCGGCCATGACGACGATGTGGGGCGCACCGTTGCACAAGCGCTGGCGGGGTTCGCGGCTGCGTGATCCGCGCCAGGCCCGATTCCTCACCGTCGCGTCGCTGAAGTGGGTCCTGGCCAACCACGCCTACACGCCGTGGTATCTGGTGCGGTACTGGCGGCTGCTGAAGTTCAAGCTGGCCAATCCCCACATCATCACGCGGGGAATGGTGTTCCTGGGCAAGGGCGTAGAAATTCAAGCGACTCCAGACCTCAGTCAGATGGAGATCGGCCGCTGGGTGCACATCGGCGACAAGAACACCATCCGCTGTCACGAGGGGTCGCTGCGGATCGGTGACAAGGTGGTGCTGGGCCGCGACAACGTCATCAACACCTACCTCGACATCGAACTGGGTGATTCGGCCCTGATGGCCGACTGGTGCTACGTATGCGATTTCGACCACAGGATGGACGACGTCAACACCCCGATCAAGGACCAGGGCATCGTCAAGAGCCCGGTGCGGATCGGTCCCGACACCTGGATCGCGACGAAGGTCACCATTCTGCGCGGCACCACCATCGGGCGTGGCTGCGTGCTCGGCGCGCACGCCGTGGTCAAGGGTGACGTGCCGGACTACTCCATCGCCGTCGGGTCGCCGGCCAAGGTGGTCAAGAACCGCAAACTGGCGTGGGAGACGTCGGCCGCCCAACGCGCGCAGCTGGCCGAGGCGCTGGCCGACATCGAACGTAAGAAGGCCGCCCGCTAGGTGTGCTCACCGGTCGGGCAGCGCGTGTTCGACGATCGGCCGCCGGGGTAGCGGCGCGCGCTCGCGGCGTTTGGCGGCGAGGTAGACCTGGGCGGTCTCGCGCGCGACGGTGTGCCAGTCGAAATCCGAATTCAGCCGGGCCCGTGCGGCGTCGGCACGGTGCTGCGCGGCCTGCGGATCGTCGAGCACCGTTCGCACCGCCGCCGCCAGCCCGGCCACGTCGCGTGGCGCGAACGACACCCCGGTCTGTCCGTCGATCACCGCTTCGCCGAGGCCTCCGACGTCGGAGGTCACCAGCGGTGTGCCGGTGGCGGCAGCCTCCAGCGCGACGATGCCGAACGGCTCGTAGTGGCTGGGCAGCACGGCGGCGTCGGCCCGGTGCAACAGCCGCACCAGCTCATCGTGGTCGACCCGGCCGACGAACGATATCGCCTTGAGCACCTTGCGCTTTCGCGCCTGGCCGACGAGGAAGTCCAATTGTGTCCCGTCCCCGGCGACCGTCAGCGTCGTGCCGGGGTGGGTGCGCCGGATCCTGGGCAGTGCCGCGATGGCGTCGTGAATCCCCTTCTCGTACTCCAGTCGGCCCAGGTACAGCAGTCGCGCGGGGCCGCGGCGCGGAGCGCGGGGCGCGAACGGCCACCGGGCTGCGTCGATGCCGTTTCGGATCACCCGGATCTCGCCGAGGCCGGGGCCGAACAGATCGGCCAGTTCCTCGCTCATCGACGCCGAGCAGGTGATCAGCGAATCCGAATCCCGGACCAGCCACGACTCCACCGCATGCACCTGGCGGCTGATGGGACCGGCGATCCAGCCGGTGTGCCGGCCGGCCTCGGTGGCGTGGATCGTGGAAACCAGTGGTACGTCGAAGGATTCGGCCAGCGCGATCGCGGGGTGGGCGACCAGCCAGTCGTGGGCGTGGACGACGTCGGGCCGCCAGGCCCCTTCGGCGTGCAACGCCAGCCCGGCGCGGACCATCGCGTGGCCCATGGCCAGCGTCCAGGCCATCATGTCGGTGCCGAAGTCGAACTCGTGCGGATCCTGCGCCGCGGCGATCACCCGCACGCCCTCGCACACCTCGTCGGTCGACGGGTGGGTACTCGGGTCGGTGCCGGTGGGACGGCGGCTGAGCACGACGACGTCGTGTCCGTCGGCCGCCAGCGCCGTGGCGAGATGGTGGACGTGTCGGCCGAGCCCGCCGATGACCACCGGCGGGTACTCCCACGACACCATCAGGATCTTCACCGGGGGAGCCGCCGGGCGTCCAGCGCGCCGAACAGCCCGTCGGCCCGGTTCCAACCGTCGGCCAGCCGCGTGGCGTGGTCGCGGCGGCCGGCGGCCAGCGCGTCGGCGATCTCGCGGGTGGCGTGGGCGTGCAGGTGGGCCCGGTAGCGTGCGTAGTCGGCCGCGGAGTCCTTGCTCACCATGAACGGCCAGTCGCTGGACACGGTCAGCAGAGTCTCGCGCAGGATCTGGTCGGCCACGGTGTCCCTGGGGGTGGGTGACCCCAGCGACGCGGTCTGCGTCAGCGCTTTGTCGACCGTGCTCAGGGCGGTGTCGACCACTTCCGTGTTGAGCCGCACCAGGTCGGCGACCTGCTCGCCCGACCACACCTGCCAGTCCTTGCCCGAACCCCACGAGCTGGGCGGCAACTCGACGGGTGCGCCGACGAACCCGTCCGCGACCGCGTCGGACAGGGTGCCCACCCGCACCCCGGCCTCCGGAAGTGCCCGCAGCACCCGCTCCAGCCACACCGGTCCCTCGTACCACCAGTGGCCGAACAGCTCGGTGTCGAATGCGGCGACGACATGGGCGGGGCGGCCGATCCGGTCGCTCTCCTCGGCCAGCCGGCGGCGCACCACGTCGACGAAGTCGGCGACGTGGGCGTCGACCGCCTGATCGGCGCGCAGCGGGTCGTAGGGAGCCTTATCGTCGGCGGGCACGTTGCGTCCGGTCACGCGGGCCGGTTTGAGGCCCGTGACGTGGTCGTAGGTGTGGAAATCGCGGTAGGCCGCGTGGCCCGGATAGCCGGATTTCGGCGACCACACGCGGTAGCTGACCCGCAGGTCGCGCCCGAACGCGATCACCCTCGAACCGCCGACCGGCCGCCCGAGCGCGGTATCCCCGTGCAGCGACGGCCCGTCCACCATGAAATGGCCCACCCCGGCAGCGGCGTAATCGGTTTCCATCCCCGGCGCGTAGGCGCATTCGGGTGCCCAGATGCCCGCCGGGGTGTGCGCGAAGCGCTGCCGGGCGTCGTCGAGGCCTTCCCGCAGCGCGAACTCCCGCAGCCGCGGATTGAGCAGCGGCTGGAACGGGTGAGCCAGCGGCCCGCCGAGCAGTTCGATGGTGTCCGCGTCGATCAGCTCCCGCAGCAGCGGACTGCCGCCGTGGCGCCACCGCGTCGCGAAGTCCTCGAGCGCCCCGCCCGCCTCGTCGAGTTCGCGAATCCCGAATGCGCGCAACGCTTCGGGGCGGCACGCCGGCGATGTCGCGGTCGAGGTGCGCATGGTGGCGGCTTCCACCGCCCGCAGCTGCCAGTTCGCCAGCCAGTGGTGCATACCGGTCAGGCAGTACGGGTCGTCCAGTTGCGCGGTGACCACCGGCGTCATCCCGAGGGTGACGAGGTGACGGCGGTTCTCGGCGGCGAGCGTGCGCAGCACCCGCAGCAGCGGCAGGTAGGCCGCGGACCACGACTGGTAGAGCCATTCCTCGCCGACCGGCCAGCGGCCGTGGTGGGCCAGCCACGGCAGGTGTGTATGCAGCACCAGGGTGAACAGGCCCGGCACCTCCGGGGCCGCCCCCGGATGCGATGAGGTCACGGGCGGACCGCGATCGCGACCAGGTCGAGGCTGTCGTCGATGTCCGCGCCGCCCGCATCGAGGAGGTCGAAGTCGTCGATCGTCACCGACGCGACGTCGGCGAGCAGGTCGGCGGGCCACGGCGCGTCGGCCACGGCGCGGGCCACCTGGGCGTCGATGATCGACCCGCCGTGGCGGGCGTCGAGCTGCCGCAGTCCGTCGGCGTGGAACACGCCGAGCATCGACTCCACGGCGAAGCCCTGTCCGGTCAGCAGCTGAGCCAGTTCGGCCGCGTCGAGTTCACGGGTGTGGAACGGGTTGAGCGGTGTGTCACGTCCCGGGGAGAAGGTGATCCGGTTCGGGGTGGACATCAGCAGCAGCCCACCCGGGCGCAATACGCGGCGGCATTCGGCGACGAACTGGTCCTGATCCCACAGATGCTCGATCACCTGGAAGTTGACCACCACGTCGACGGACGCGTCGGGCAGCGGCAACTCGGCCAGGTTGCCGTGGCGTGCGTCGACGCGCGGGTAGCGGGCGCGCACATGGGCCACCGTGGCCGCGTCGTAGTCCACGGCGATCACCCGTGTCGCGACGCCGGCGATCAGTTCCGCGCCGTAGCCCTCACCACAACCCGCTTCGAGGACATCGCGGTGCTCGCAGCGGTCGGCCAGCCGCCGGTAGACGACCTCGTGGCGGCGGAACCAGTAGTTCTCCTCGGCGAGGCCCGGCACGGTCCGTTCGCCGGTCAACGGCAGTTCGGGAACGGCCGTTGCACCCTCGCCGGCAGCCCCGGATCGCGGATCGTGCGCCACTGCCTTTTCGCCGGTCACTGCGCTCCTGTCCGCCGTATGGGTAACCAATGCGCTCATTGCAAGGGAGGCTAACCCAGCCGACGGGTTGGTTGCCCCCTCCCGGGGCAGTTCGGCCCGCCAAGGGGAGGCTGGCGCGCAAACATCGACAGGCTATGGTGATCCTGCGATGCACCCCAAGTTACTGGCTAGTAACATGGTCTCAGTGGCGTGAAACGTGATATGGCCGGCCGGGCTCCGGTCTCATCGAGGAGGATGAACAGGCGTTATGACGAATATCGTGGTCCTGATCAAGCAGGTTCCCGACACCTGGTCGGAGCGCAAGCTCTCCGACGGTGATTTCACTTTGGACCGTGAGGCCGCCGACGCGGTGCTCGACGAAATCAACGAGCGCGCGGTCGAAGAGGCGTTGCTGATCAAGGAGCGTGAGGGTGGCGAGGGCACCGTCACCGTGTTGACCGCCGGGCCGGAGCGCGCCACCGAGGCGATCCGCAAGGCGTTGTCGATGGGCGCCGACAAGGCAGTGCACCTCAAGGACGACGGCATGCGCGGGTCGGACGTGGTGCAGACCGCGTGGGCGCTGGCCCGGGCGCTTGGCACCATCGAGGGCACCGAGTTGGTGATCGCGGGCAACGAGGCCACCGACGGTGTGGCCGGTGCGGTCCCGGCGATCATCGCCGAATATCTGGGCCTGCCGCAGCTCACGCATGTGCGCAAGCTGTCGGTGGAGGGCGGCACGGTGACCGCCGAGCGGGAAACCGACGACGGCGTATTCACCCTCGAGGCCACCCTGCCCGCCGTGGTCAGCGTCAACGAGAAGATCAACGAGCCGCGGTTCCCCTCCTTCAAGGGCATCATGGCCGCCAAGAAGAAGGAAGTCACCACGCTGACGCTGGCCGAGATCGGCGTGGAGGCCGACGAGGTGGGCGTGGCGAACGCCGGCTCGACGGTCCTGTCGTCGACCCCCAAGCCGCCCAAGACCGCGGGGGAGAAGGTCAGCGACGAGGGTGCGGGCGGCAGCAAGATCGCCGAGTACCTGGTGGCGCAGAAGCTGATCTAGGCGACCACGACCCGTCCTGTCCCCAGTTCCGAGTCTTTTTCGAGAAGTAGAGGCGAAGTACATATGGCTGAAGTTCTGGTGCTCGCTGAGCACGCCGATGGAGTTGTCAAGAAGGTCACCGCCGAGTTGATCACCGCCGCCCGGGCACTGGGCGAGCCCGCGGTGGTCGTGCTGGGCGCCCCGGGCAGTGCCGCGGGGCTGGTCGACGAGCTCACGGCCGCGGGCGCGGCCAAGATCTACGTCGCCGAATCCGCGGACGTGGAGGGCTATCTCATCACCCCCTACGTGGACGTGCTGGGCGCCCTGGTCGAGTCGGCCGCCCCGGCCGCGGTGCTGATCGCGGCCAGCGCCGACGGTAAGGAAATCGCCGGCCGGCTCGCGGCCCGGATCGGTGCCGGGCTGCTGGTCGACGTGGTGGAGGTCAAGGCAGGCCCGGTGGGTGTGCACAGCATCTTCGGTGGCGCGTTCACCGTCGAGGCGAAGACCACCGGCGACACGCCCGTCATCACCGTGCGTCCGGGCGCGGTCGAGGCGGCACCGCAGGCCGGTGCCGGTGAGCAGGTCGCCGTCGAGGTGCCCGCGGCGGCCGAGAACGCCACCAGGATCACCGCGCGCCAGCCGGTGGTGGCCGGGGACCGCCCGGAGCTGACTGAGGCCACGGTGGTGGTCGCGGGTGGCCGCGGTGTGGGCAGCGCGGAGAACTTCGGCGTGGTCGAAGCGCTCGCCGACGCGCTGGGCGCTGCCGTCGGCGCCTCGCGCGCGGCGGTGGACTCCGGGTACTACCCGGGGCAGTTCCAGGTCGGTCAGACCGGCAAGACGGTGTCCCCGCAGCTCTACATCGCGCTGGGCATCTCCGGGGCGATCCAGCACCGCGCCGGGATGCAGACGTCCAAGACGATCATCGCGGTCAACAAGGACGAGGATGCGCCGATCTTCGAGATCGCCGACCTCGGCATCGTCGGGGACCTGTTCAAGGTCACCCCGCAGCTCACCGATGCCGTGAAGGCACGTAAGGGCTGAATCGGCCGATCAGATCTCCCCGAGCCCCCGGCGCACCATCCACGCGCCGGGGGCTCGTATGGTCTGTGCCCACGTCAACGCGGGTTTCGGCGGCAGGATAGGCAATTCGTCACCGAGCGTGCATGAACGTGTCACGTCGTGCTTGCCGCTGCGCCGAACGGTTCAGCGACCGTGCTGGCTATGAGGACTGCTTCCGTGCTCATCGCGGCCGACCATCAGACGACGCCCCCGGACACCCCGAACTATTCGCTGCTGCTGTCCAGTGACGCCGACCTCATCGAGGCGGCCCAGCGGCTGCGCCACGACGTGTTCACCTCTGAGCCGGGATTCTCCCTGGCCGGCGCCGCCGACGGCCGTGACGTCGACCGGTTCGACGAGTTCTGCGACCACCTGCTCGTCCGGGAGGACCGCTCCGGCGAACTGGTCGGCTGCTACCGGATGCTGCCTCCGCCGGGCGCCATCGCCGCGGGCGGGCTGTACACCGCAACCGAATTCGACGTGAGCGGCCTGGACGGGCTGCGCCCGTCGCTGGTGGAGATGGGCCGCGCGGTGGTGCGTGAGGACCACCGCAACGGCGCCGTCGTGCTGCTGATGTGGGCCGGGATCCTGGCCTACCTGGACCGCTGCGGATACGACTACGTGGCGGGCTGCGTGTCGGTGCCCACCCACCCCGGAGATGAGCCGGGCAGCCAGCTGCGCGGCGTGCGCGACTTCGTGTCCCGCCGCCACGCCGCGCCGCGCGAGTACACCGTCTACCCGTACCGGCCGGTTGTCATCGGCGGCCGGGCGCTGGACGACATCGACCCGCCGGCGCGGGTCACCGTGCCGCCCCTGATGCGCGGCTATCTGCGCCTGGGTGCGCAGGTCTGCGGCGAACCCGCACACGACCCCGACTTCGGCGTCGGCGACTTCCCGGCGCTGCTGGACAAGCGCCGGGCCGACACCCGCTACCTGCGCCGGCTGCGTTCGGTCGGGCAGGCCGGCGCCATGGCCGGCCAGATCACCGACGGCGCCGCGCGATGACCGCCGACCATTCCTGGCTGCCACGGGCCTCGTGCGACGACGGCTGCATGCGCGCCGGCAGCGCCGACACGGGCCGCAAACCGCTGGTGTGGCTGCGGACCGGCGCGCGCATGGTGGTGATTCTGGTGCTGCTGCCGGCGCTTCCGCTGCTGGCCATCCCACTTCCGGGTCGTTCGCATCTGCAGCGGGCCTACTGCCGGTCGGTGCTGCGCAGCCTCGGTGTGCGGATCACCGTGTCCGGCGGCCCGATTCGTAATCTGCGTGGCGTACTGGTGGTCAGCGGACACGTGTCCTGGCTGGACATCTTCGCGATCGGCGCCGTGTTGCCGGGGTCGTTCGTCGCCAAGGCGGAGTTGATCTCGTGGCCGGGCCTGGGGGCGTTGGCGCGGGTGATGAAGGTGATCCCGATCGACCGGACGAACCTGCGGCGGCTGCCGGACGTGGTGGGTGCGGTGGCCGAGCGGTTGCGCGGCGGACACACCGTCGTCGCGTTCCCGGAGGGCACCACCTGGTGCGGTCTGGCGTACGGACGGTTCCGGCCCGCGATGTTCCAGGCGGCGGTCGACGCCGGGCGGCCCGTGCAGCCGCTGCGGTTGACCTACCACCATCGCGACGGCAGGCCGTCGACGGTGCCGGCCTATATCGGCGAGGACACCCTGCTCGCGTCGATCGGGCGGTTGGTCACCGCCCGGCGCACCGTATGCCACGTCGCGGTGCAGTCGTTGCAGCTCCCGGGCACCGACCGGCGCGACCTGGCGCACCGCTGCGAGGCGGCGGTGCGCGGCGGGGCGGCGCCGCGCAGGGACGGTCACGCCCTGGTGGCCTGAGCGGGCACACGGGTCCACCGATGCCTGCGGCTATTCTTGACGGGTTATGACCACCCACCAGCCGGTCTACCTGGATCACGCCGCCACCACCCCGATGCACCCCGCTGCCATCGAGGCGATGACGGCCGTGCTGGGCACCGTCGGGAATGCCTCGTCGCTGCACGGCGCGGGACGGCTGGCGCGGCGCCGCACCGAGGAAGCACGCGAGTCGCTGGCGCAGCTGATCGGCGCGCGGCCTTCGGAGGTGATCTTCACCGCCGGCGGCACCGAGAGCGACAATCTGGCGGTCAAGGGCATGTTCTGGGCCCGCCGTGACGCCGACCCGCGGCGCAGGCGCATCGTCACCACGCCGGTGGAGCACCACGCCGTGCTCGATGCCGTGCATTGGCTCGTCGAGCACGAGGGTGCGGAGGTCACGTGGCTTCCGGTGGATGCCGACGGCTCGGTCGCGCCGTCGTCGCTGCGGGCGGCGCTGCTCGACCACGACGACGTCGCCCTGGTCTCGGCGATGTGGGCGAACAACGAGGTCGGCACCATCCTGCCGATCGCCGAACTCGCCGCGGTCGCAGCCGAATTCGATGTGCCGATGCATACCGACGCGGTTCAGGCCTTCGGGCAGGTGCCGGTCGGTTTTGCCGCCAGCGGGGTGGCGGCGATGAGCGTCACCGCCCACAAGTTCGGCGGCCCGACCGGTGTCGGGGCACTGCTGCTGCGACGTGACGCAGGCTGTGTGCCGCTGCTGCACGGCGGTGGCCAGGAACGTGATGTCCGTTCGGGCACGGCCGATGTCGCCGGTGTGGTGGCGATGGCAGCCGCCGCGAAGGTGGCCGTCGAGGGGTTGGATGCCAACGGCGCCCGGTTGCGGGCGCTGCGGGACCGGCTCGTTGACGGCGTGCTGTCGGTCATCGACGACGTCGATCTCAACGGGGCCGCGCCGGAACACCGGCTGCCCGGCAACGCGCATTTCACGTTCCGTGGCTGCGAAGGGGATTCGCTGCTGATGTTGTTGGACGCCAAGGGAATCGAGTGTTCCACCGGTTCGGCGTGCACCGCGGGTGTGGCGCAGCCCTCGCATGTTCTGATCGCGATGGGCGCCGATCCGGCGAATGCCCGCGGATCGCTGCGCCTGTCGCTGGGCCACACCAGCACCGCCGCCGACGTGGATGCCGCCCTGGCGGTGCTGCCCGCGGCGGTGGAGCGGGCGCGGCAAGCAGCCCTTGCCAGTTCGGGAGCGGTGGAGTGAGCACGAAGAGCGGTATCTGATGCGGGTTCTGGTCGCGATGAGCGGTGGGGTCGACTCGTCGGTCGCCGCCGCACGCATGGTCGATGCCGGGCACGACGTCGTCGGGGTGCATCTGGCGCTGTCGGCCGCGCCGGGCACGCTGCGCACCGGGTCGAGAGGCTGCTGCTCCAAGGAGGACGCCGGCGACGCGCGCCGGGTCGCCGACATCCTCGACATCCCGTTCTACGTCTGGGATTTCGCCGACCGGTTCAAACAAGACGTGATCGAGGATTTCGTTGCGTCCTACGCGCGGGGGGAGACCCCCAACCCGTGCGTGCGCTGCAACGAGAAGATCAAGTTCTCGGCGCTGGCCGCGCGCGCGGTGGCGCTGGGTTTCGATGCGGTGGCCACGGGCCATTACGCGCGCCTGTCCGAGGGCAGGCTGCGCAGGGCGGTGGACCCGGATAAGGACCAGTCCTATGTGCTGGGTGTGCTGACGGCCGAACAGCTGCGCCGCGCGGTGTTCCCCATCGGTGACACCCCCAAGCCGCAGATCCGCGAGGAGGCTGCCCGCCGCGGTCTGGCGGTCGCCGACAAGCCCGACAGCCACGACATCTGCTTCATCCCCTCGGGGGACACCCAGGCGTTCCTCGGCGCGCGTATCGGTGTGCGCCGCGGTGCGGTGGTCGACGCGGCGGGGGCCGTCCTGGCCGAACACGACGGCGTGCACGGCTTCACCGTTGGCCAGCGCAAGGGTCTGGGCATCGCGGGGCCCGGTCCGGACGGGCTGCCGCGGTATGTGACGGGGATCGACGCCGACACCGCGACGGTGCAGGTGGGCAACGCCGCCGACCTCGACATCCACGAGTTGATCGGCGAGCGTCCCGTCATCACGTCGGGTGTCGCCCCGGCGGGACCGGTCGAATGCGACGTGCAGGTCCGTGCCCACGGCGGTATCGCCCCCGCGGTCGCCGAGTTGGTGGACGGCCGGCTGCAGGTGCGGCTGCGCACACCGTTGCGCGGGGTGGCACCCGGTCAGACGCTCGTGCTCTACCGCCCCGACGCCGACGGTGACGAGGTACTCGGCAGCGCCACCATCGCGCGCTGAGGCATCCGGCGGGCCGCGTCGGGATCCGGCCGCTGCTGTACGAAAGGACATCCCGGCGCTCGTGAGCACCGCATCCTGGCTGGAACGCCATCAGATCGCCGTCTACGTCGCCGGACTCGGCGGCGGCGCCGCGGTCGGCTGGGCCTGGCCGGCCGCCGGACCGGTCTGGGAGACGGCGATCTATCCGGTGCTGGGCCTGTTGCTCTACGCCACCTTTCTGGCGGTGCCGTTCACCAAGCTGACGGCGGCATTTCGGGATGTCCGATTCCTGGCCGCGCTGCTGGTGGTGAACTTCGCGGTGGTGCCCGTGGTGGTGGCGGTGCTGACCGGGATCGTGTCGCTCCCGCAGGCGGTGCTGCTCGGTGTGCTGTTGACGCTGCTGACCCCGTGCATCGACTACGTCATCGTGTTCTGCGGTCTGGCCGGCGGGGACAGCCAACGCCTGCTGGCGGCCGCACCGCTGCTGATGCTGGCCCAGATGCTGGCCCTTCCGGTATTGCTGGTGCTGTTCGTGGGGCCGCAGCTGGCCGATATCGTCGACGCCGGCCCGTTCATCGAAGCGTTCCTCGTCCTGATCGTCGTGCCGCTGGGCGCGGCATGGGCCACCGAGGCGGTCTCGGCGCGTCACCGCGGTGGCCGGGTGGTGACGTCGGCGATGGGCCTGGCGATGGTTCCGCTGATGGCCGCCACCTTGTTCGTGGTGGTGGCCAGTCAGATTCCCAAGATGGGTCCCGATATCCGTCAGGTGCTGCACGTCGTGCCGGTGTATGCCGCCTTCCTCGTCGTCATGGCCGTCCTGGGACTCGCCCTGGCGCGGCTGCTGCGGTTCGACGCCGGCCGCGCCCGGGCCCTGGTGTTCTCCGGTGCCACCCGCAACTCACTGGTGGTGCTGCCGTTGGCGCTGGCGCTGCCCGACGACTATGCGGTCACCGCGGTCATCGTCGTCACCCAGACCCTGGTCGAGTTGATCGGCATGGTCGTCTACGTGCGGTTGATCCCGCGGCTCACGCGCCAGGGGGCCCCGGCCGCCGACTGAGCGGCGTGTTGCGGCGGGGAGTCCGGTCGGGCAACGCAGTCCCGCGGGATCGCCCGGCGCTGCCGGCCGGTCTCATCCGGTGGTCGTCCTCGGCCGCAGGTGCGCTTCGATCGGCGGGAACTCGGGTGGCTCCTCGCCGGCCAGCGCAGCCAGCGCGGCTTCGACGGCCCGGTGCCCGGTCAACCGGGGCTGCAGGTCGACGGCGGTGATTCCGGGGCGGCTCAACGTATGCGTCGACGCGTCGGTGTATCCGGCCAGCATCAACTCTTGTGGAACCGAAACCCGTTGTTCGACAACCACGTCCAGTGCCAGTTTGGCTGACCCGTCGGGGGCCGTCACGATGGCGTCGGGTCGGGAGCGCAGCGCGTCGACGACGTCGTCGACCAATGCCTCCGGCTGGGTCACGAACGGCACCGAGCGGATGTTGACGTCCAAGTTGTCGCATGCGCCGAACCAGCGGTGCAGTTCCTTGCCGAATCCGGTGTTCTGGGGAGGGACGAAGGCTTCGACTCTGCGGGCGCCACGCTCGCGCAGGTGCTCGAGCAGGTCGGTGACTCCGCGCCGGTGGTCGATCTCGATGACGGCGGCCGGGTTGGCATCCGCTGACAGATCGTGTTCGCATGTCACGACCGGGATGGGTAACCGGCGGATGGTGTCCATCAACGGATCGTCCGTGCTGGGGTCCGAGACGAGCAGCGCATCCAAGTGCAGCGCGGTGAGCAGATCCGCGTTGTTCCACGCCGGGACGAGGGTGAGGGCGAACCCGGCGTTGAGCGCTCGTTCGGCGGCTCCCCGGCACAGTTGAAGGTAGTAGTCCAACCCGATCGTCTGGTCGGGCAGGTACAGACCGATGGCGCCGGACCGTCCCTGGCGCAGGCTGCGGGCGACCGAACTCGGGACGTACCCGATTCGGTCGGCCGCCGCGTGGACCTTTTCCCGCGTTTTCGCCGAGACCCTGCCGCGGCCGGCGAGGGCGTCGGACACCGTCGTGGTCGACAAGCCGGTCTCGCGAGCCAGATCCCACACGGTCACACGCTTGGACGGCATACCCACCCACAGTAGGGCCACCTTCGGAAACGCCGTGCCCCGGTGTTCGCGCCGGGCGTTTCGTTACGCCTTCGTAAAATCCCGCCCAATCGGCTTGCCGGAACGTTCCGGCAGGCGTCTGCTTGAGCGACCGATCGACGGGAGGCGGGTGGACGTGGGCAGGCGGACGCGGCATGACCGGCGTGGATCCGTCGATGCCCCGAACAAGCTCCTCGCTGCCGCGACCGTCGGACAGACCCCGAGCGGCGCACGCATCGTCCACGACGAAACCAACTGAAGGGAAGCAGTCCATGCCATCGACATCCCACCTCGACCGAGTACTCGGACTACCCGAACTGGTTTTCTTCGGATTGGCGTACATGGTGCCGCTGACGGTCTTCACCACGTTCGGCGTCGTCACCGACAGCACACAGGGACACCTTCCCGGCGCCTACGTGATCACGCTCGTGGCGATGCTCTTCACCGCCTACAGCTATGGCCGCATGGTGGTGGCGCATCCCGTCGCGGGATCCGCCTACTCGTACGCGCAGCGGGCGTTCGGCGGGTCGGTCGGCTTTGCGGCGGGCTGGGCGCTCTTGC
This sequence comes from Actinomycetota bacterium, assembly GCA_018268465.1. Classification (GTDB taxonomy): domain Bacteria; phylum Actinomycetota; class Actinomycetes; order Mycobacteriales; family Mycobacteriaceae; genus Mycobacterium. The sequence continues at coordinate 11,166 of JAFDWN010000030.1, read as the reverse complement.
TCGACTACGTCTTCCTGCCGATGATCAATTTCCTGGTCATCGGCATCTTCCTCAATGCGCTCTGGCCCGCGGTGCCGCCGTGGTTCGTCGTGGTCCTCTCGATCGCCCTGGTCACGATGCTCAACGTCCTGGGGATCAAGATGGTCACCAAGTTCAACCTCGCCCTCGTCGCCTTCCAGCTGGTGTTCATCGTGGTGTTCATGGTCACCGCGATCCGGCACATCGGTGCCGCCGGCGCCCCCTCGCTCGGGTCGGTGTTCTTCAGCAATGCCGAGCTCTCGACACTGTTCGCCGGCGCGGCGGTGCTGTGTCTGTCGTTTCTGGGTTTCGACGCGATTTCCACACTGTCCGAAGAGGCACGTGACCCGAAACGGTCCATCCCCCGAGCGATCCTGCTGGTCACCTTCCTCGGGGGGCTGCTGTTCATCATCGTCTCGGCTGTCGCCGCCTTCGCCTTCCCCGACTTCCAGAACTTCACCAGCATCGACGCCGCAGCCAACGACGTCATGCTTCGGGTGGGTGGCACGTTCCTCGAATCGTTCTTCACCGCAGCGTATGTCGCAGGGTGCTTTGCCTCGGCGATGACCGCCCAGGCCAGTGTCGGCCGGATCCTCTTCGCGATGGGCCGCGACGGTGCGCTCCCCAGAGCGGTCTTCGCCAGGATCAGCCAGCGCTTTCACACGCCGGTCAACGCCATTCTGGTCGTCGGCTTCGTCTCGCTGGTCGCGTTGTTCATCTCGCTGGGCACCGCCGCCGCAATGGTCAGCTTCGGAGCCCTGGTCGCCTTCTCGGTGGTCAACCTCGCGGTGATCAAGACCTACCTCATCGACGAACGCCGGCGTACGCCGATCGACCTGGTCCGATACGGCGTCATCCCGGTGGTGGGCTTCGCACTGACCATTTGGTTGTGGACGAGTCTGTCGGCGACCGCCCTCACCGTCGGGCTGACCTGGCTCGCCACCGGCCTCGTCTACCTGGGCTTCCTCACCCGCGGATTCCGCAGGCCCGCGCCCACCCTCGACATGCGCGAAGAAGCCGAGATCGTGACCGCAGCCGAAGAGCCCACATTCACCAGAGACAGCTGACGCCGGAGTTCCGGGCCCAGACCGTTGCGTTACCGCGGTCCAGTTCGTGGACCCTGTCGGACGTCGAATACGGTTGGCCGGTGAGTGCTCTTGGGTCCGCCGCGTTCGCGGCGGCGACCGGTATCGGCTCGTGGCCGGGCAGTACGCCGCGCGAAGCCGCGGCGGTGGTCGTCGGCGAACTGCACACGCTCACCCATCTGGTGGAGCTGCCGGCCCGGGGCGTCGGCGCCGACATCATCGGGCGGGCCGCGGCACTGCTGGTCGACATCGGCATCGACACCGTCCCGCGGGGTTACCGGATCGCCTCGCGGCGCAGCGCGGTGGTGCGCCGCGCCACCAGCCTGCTCGACGAGGACATCGACGCGCTCGAGGAGGCATGGGAGAACGCCGGGCTGCGGGGCAGCGGACGGGTGGTGAAGGTGCAGGCGCCCGGGCCGATCACGCTGGCAGCGCAGCTGGAACTGCCCGGCGGGCATCGCGCCATCACCGACCGCGGGGCGCTGCGCGATCTGGCCGGGTCGCTGGCCGAGGGCGTGGCCGCACACCGCGCGCAGGTGGCGCGACGGCTGGACACCCCGGTGGTGGTGCAGTTCGACGAGCCGTCGCTGCCCGCGGCGCTGGCGGGCAGACTGACCGGGGTGACGGCACTCTCGCCGGTGCATCCGGTCGAGGAGTCGACGGCCATCGGGCTGCTCGACGAGTGCGTGGCGCGGGTCGGCACCGCGGTGGCCGTACACAGCTGCGCCGCCGGTCTTCCGTGGGAACTGCTGCGGCGCAGCTCTGTTCATGCACTCTCGGTGGATGTCGCGGCGCTGGCCGCCGCGGACCTCGACGGTATCGGCGAGTTCGTCGACTCCGGTCGCACCGTGCTGCTCGGCGTCGTGCCCTCGTCCGCACCGCCGGCGCGACCGTCGGCAGAAGAAATCGCGAAGGCGGCGGTCACGCTGACCGACCGGCTGGGGTTCGCCCGGTCGGTGATCAGGGACAGGATCGGCATCACCCCCGCCTGCGGGCTGGCCGCGGCCACCGCCGAATGGGCGCGCGTCGCGGTCGAATTGGCGCAGAAGGCGGCCGACGGGATCGCCGAGGACCCCGACGCCATCTGAGCGCTACGGCGTGCGCAGATCCTTGCGCAGAATCTTCCCGGACGCCGATTTCGGGATGACGTCGATGAATTCGACCTGCCGCACCTTCTTGTACGGCGCGACATGCTCGGCGACGAACCGGACCACCTGCTCGCCGGTCAGCGTCGCACCCGGCTGGGTGACGACGAACGCCTTGGGCACTTCCTCGCCGGACTCGGTGTCGGCGACGCCGATCACCGCGGCGTCGGCGATGTCGGGGTGGCCCAGCAGCACCGCCTCGAGTTCGGCTGGCGGCACCTGGTACCCCTTGTACTTGATCAGCTCCTTGAGCCGGTCGACGATGTAAACCCGGCCGTCCGAATCAATCTGGGCGAGATCGCCGGTGTGCAGCCACCCGTCCGGGTCGATGGTGTCGCGAGTGGCCTGCTCGTTGCCGAGGTACCCGGCCATGACATTGGGGCCCTTGAACCACAATTCACCCGTCACGCTGAGTCCTTCTGCGGGAGGGCTGATCTCGGCGCGCGATGCGGGGTCGACGAGCTTGCTGGCGGCGTTGGGCACGGTCCAGCCGACCGAGCTGAGCGGTACGGAGTCCCCACCGGAGAACGGGGTGATGTGGCTGACCGGGCTGAGCTCGCTCATGCCGTAACCCTGAACCAGCCGGCAGCCCAGCCGTGTGGCCGCGGTGTGGCCCACGTCGGCGTCCAGCGGCGCCGCGCCGGACATGATGGTCCGCAGCGACGACAGGTCGTGTTCGTCGATCAGGGGATGTTTGGCCAGCGCGACCGCCACCGGCGGCGCGATGAATACCACGCTGCACCGGTGTGTCTCGATGGCGCCGAGGAACTGGCCGAGATCGAAGCCGGGCATGATCACCAACCGTGCGCGGGCGTGCAGAGCGGCGTTGAGCAGCACCGTCATCCCGTAGATATGGAAGAACGGCAGCACCGCCAGCACCGCGTCGTCGGACTGGATGCCGTGCAGCGGCCGGATCTGCGCGACGTTGGCGGTCAGGTTGCGGTGGGTCAGCATCACACCCTTGGGCACCCCGGTGGTGCCGGAACTGTACGGCAGCACCGCCAGGTGGGTGGCGGGATCGAAGTGGACCCGCGGGGGCTTGGCGCCGGCGGCGAGGAGGTCCGCGGCGTTCGGGTGACCGTCGGCCGCCTGCCCGGCCCCGTCGAGCACCACGAGGTCGGCGGCGGCGAGGCCGGCGGCGGTCGCGGCCTCGGCGGCTCGCGGCGCCAGCGCGCTCACGGTGATCAGCATCGTGGCGTGCGAGTCGGTGAGTTGTTTGGCGATGTCGGTCGCCGTGAACAGAGCGTTGACGGTGGTGGCGGTCGCGCCCGCGCGCAGGATGCCGTGGAACGCGGTGGCGAACGCCGAGCTGTTGGGGGCCAGCAGGCCGACCACGTCGCCGACGCCGATGCCACGCGCCCCCAAGGCCCCGGCGAAAGCGTCGATACGGGCGATCATCTCGCGGTAGGTCGTCGCGGCGCCCGACGGCGTGTCGATCAGTGCGACGCGGTCCAGGTCGGCCGCGTCGATGTCGGCGAACAGGTAGTCGTACACGCTGGTCGTCGGGATCTGGACGTCGGGGAAGGGGCTGGCGAAACTCATTGCGCCTCCGATCGAATCACGTTGCGGTGCCGGGTCACACTTCGTCGAGCTGTCTGATCAGTCTGCGCGGGGCCACCATCCGGAACGACGCATCCACGAGTTCGCCCACCTCGTCCCAGTCCACCGGCGCCGCCGTGAAATCCAGTCCCAGCCAGCCGTACGGTCCCATGTACGCGGGATAGAAGAAGCGGTCGTCCTGCTCCAGCGCCTGCCGGTCGCCGTCGTCGACCTTCACCAGGATCGAATACGGGTAGGCCACCATGTCGCCGGACCGCTTCGCATTGCCCCCGTACATGACGAACATCTTGGGTGCGCAGAAGACCGGACGGCCCCAGGAGATCTTCTCGAACGCCTCCGGGAAGGCCAGCGCGATGGTGCGCACCTGCGCCAGCCCCAGATCGTCGTCGCCGAACACGATCGGGTGGGGCATGCCCGCCAGGGTAGCGGTGTCCGTGGCCGGTGTCGGCCATCTCGGTACCAGATCGGTCGTTCCGCGCCGTGGTGGGGAGTCGCGTGTCAGCCTGCGATCATGATCGACAGGCGGGGTTTCCTGGCGCTTTCGGCGGTCGGAGCGGCGGCGGGCGTGCTGGGCGGCTGTTCGGCGCGCAGTGCCGAAACCGCCGCGTCCGAGCAGGCCGCCGACGCCGTGGAGGTCGCGTTCACCGCCGCGGAGACTGACGTCGATCTCGGTGGCGTGCCGGTGCGCACCTGGACGTACACGGGCACCGTGCCGGCCAAGGAGATCCGAATTCGCAAGGGTCAGCTGCTGCGCGTACCGGTGACCAACACGCTGCCCCAGGAGACCACCGTGCACTGGCACGGGTTGGCGATCCCCAACGCCATGGACGGGGTCCCGGTGCTGACCCAGGAGGCGATCGCCCCCGGCGGCACTTTCACCTACGAATTCGCGCCACCGGACGCGGGCACCTACTACCTGCACTCCCACGTCGGCACGCAACTGGACCGCGGCATGTACGGACCGCTGATCATCGAGGACCCCGCTGACGGCGCCGACTACGACGACGAACTCGTCGTCGTACTCGACGACTGGATCGACGGGACCGGCACAACTCCCGACGAGGTGGGGGCCAACCTGGCCAAGACCGGGATGAAACCGATGGCATCGCAGGCGCCCCCGCTCAGTGCCAGCCTGCCCCTCGGCGCGGACGGAGGCGACGTCACCTACCCCTACTTCCTCATCAACGGCAGGACGACCACCGACCCGCAGGTTGTGGATTATCTTGCCGGACAACGGATCCGGCTGCGCATCATCAACGCTGGAGCCGACACGGCCTTCCGCGTCGCGGTGCCGGGCGCCGACCTCGACGTCACCCACACCGACGGGTTTCCCGTCGTGCCCCGACGCGCCGGAGCGCTGATCCTCGGTATGGGCGAACGCGCCGACGCCATCGTCGCGCTGGGGGAGTCGGTGCCGGTGATCGCCGCGGCGGAGGGTAAGGACGGCTACGCGCGGCTGGATCTGCGGGTCGGGAACGCGCCGTCGCGGATCGATGCCGCCGAGTTCGTCGCATCGCTGCGCTCAGCGCCGGTGCTCAACACCTCGGCACTGTCGGCCGCCCCGGAAGTGGTTCTTGTGCCACGTGATCCGGACATGATTGTCGATCTGCGGCTGTCCGGCCCGGTCAACGGATATACCTGGCCGATCAACGGGAAGCTCTACGATCCGCCCAACAACGGGATCGCGCTGGAACCGGCCAAGCGGGTGCGGCTGCGTTTCATCAGCGAGTCGATGATGTTCCATCCGATGCATCTGCACGGGCACACCTTCCAGGTGGGCGGGACCGGACCGCAGCAGGTGGGCCCCCGCAAGGACACCGTGCTCGTGCCCCCGATGCAGACCGTCGGGGTCGATTTCGACACCGACAATCCCGGACGCTGGATTGTGCACTGCCACAACGACTATCACCTCGGCGCCGGAATGGCGACGTTCGTGGACTACACCGGGTGAGGGACCGCTGGGCACCCCGCTGACATACTGACGGCCATGACGACTGCTGGTGACGGTGTATCGCTGCCCTCCGGCGAGCAGATCGGCGTTCTGGGCCAGGGCACATGGTTCTTCGCCGAGGACGCCGCCCGCCACGACGACGAGGTCGCCGCGCTCCGGCTCGGGCTCGACCTGGGCATGACGCTGATCGACACCGCCGAGATGTACGCCGACGGGGCCGCGGAGACCCTCGTCGGCGAGGCCATCGCCGGCCGCCGCGACGAGGTGTTCCTCGTCGACAAGGTGCTGCCCCACCACGCCACCCGCAAGGGCACCATGCGCGCCTGCCGGGACAGCCTGGACCGGCTGGGGGTCGAACACGTCGACCTGTACCTGCTGCACTGGCGCGGCGGGGTGCCGTTGGAGGAGACGATCGCCGGCTTCGAGGACCTGATCGCCGCCGGCGCCATCCGCTATTGGGGGGTCAGCAATTTCGATGTCGACGATATGGCGGAGCTGGCCGAGGCGGCCGGGGGCCGGTCGGTGCAGACGAATCAGATCCTCTACAACCTGACGCGGCGCGGCCCGGAATTCGACCTGCTCCCGGCGTTGCGGCAGAGCGGGGTTCCGGTGATGGCGTATTCGCCGATCGAACAGGGCCGGCTGCTCGGCCACCGCGCACTGGGGGAGGTGGCGCGCCGCCACGACGCGACGCCCGCCCAGATCGCGCTGGCGTGGGTGCTGCGCGAGGACGGCGTCAACGCCATCCCGCGCTCGGCGAATCCGCAGCACGTGCGCGACAACGCCGCGGCCCGCGACATCCGGCTCACCGCCGAGGATCGGCAGACTCTCGACGCGGCGTTCGCACCGCCCACCCGCCCCCGGCCACTGGAAATGCTCTGACCGTGCCCGCAGTACGCGGCCGCACTGGGTGTCACAGGCCTGGATTAGCCTCACCAGGGTGAGCTCTTCGGACGCATCCCCCGCCACCGCGACCGGGCAGAGCGCCGCGGATGTCGCCGCGGCGCTGGCCGAGCAGTCCGAACCGGCCGTCGACGCCGACCTGCGCCGCCGCTGGCAGGAACTCGCCGACGAGGTGCGCCAGCACCAGTTCCGCTATTACGTGCGCGACGCGCCGATCATCACCGACGCCGAGTTCGACACGCTGCTGCGCGCATTGCAAACCCTCGAGGACGAGCATCCGCAGCTGCGCACCCCGGACTCGCCGACACAACTGGTCGGCGGCGCCGGATTCGCCACCGACTTCACCCCCGCAGCGCATCTCGAACGGATGCTGAGCCTGGACAACGTCTTCACTCCCGACGAACTGTCGGCCTGGACGGCACGGATCAGCGCCGACGTCGGCGCGGACGTGCACTACCTGTGCGAACTCAAGATCGACGGTGTGGCCCTGGCGCTGGTGTACCGCGAGGGCCGGCTGGTCCGGGCGGCGACCCGCGGCGACGGCCGCACCGGTGAGGACGTCACGCTCAACGCCCGCACCATCGAGGACGTGCCCGAGCACCTGACCGGCACCGAGGAATTCCCGCTGCCGACCGTTCTGGAGGTGCGCGGCGAGGTGTTCTTCCGGCTCGCCGACTTCGAGGAACTCAACGCCGGGCTGGTCGCCGAGGGTAAACCGCCGTTCGCCAACCCGCGCAACAGTGCGGCGGGCTCGCTTCGCCAGAAGAACCCCGCCGTCACCGCCCGCCGCAGACTGCGGATGATCTGCCACGGCCTGGGACATGCCGAGGGGTTCAACCCGCCCACCCTGCACGACGCATACCTGGCATTGGGGGCCTGGGGGCTGCCGGTGTCGGCGCACACCGCCAGGGTCGCGGGTGTGCAGGCCGTCGCCGAACACATCGCCTACTGGGGTGAGCACCGCCACGACGTCGAACACGAGATCGACGGACTGGTGGTCAAAGTCGACGAGGTGGCGTTGCAGCGCAGGCTCGGCGCGACATCGCGGGCGCCGCGCTGGGCGGTGGCCTACAAATATCCGCCCGAGGAGGCGCAAACCAAACTGCTCGACATCCGGGTCAACGTGGGTCGGACCGGGCGCGTCACCCCGTTCGCGTACATGGAGCCGGTCAAGATCGCCGGATCCACCGTCGGGCTGGCCACCCTGCACAACGGGTCGGAGGTCAAGCGCAAAGGGGTGCTGATCGGCGACACCGTGGTGATCCGCAAGGCCGGTGACGTCATTCCGGAGGTGCTCGGACCGGTCGTCGATCTGCGTGACGGTTCCGAGCGGGAATTCGTCATGCCCACCAACTGCCCCGAGTGCGGCACCCCGCTGGCCCCCGCCAAGGAGGGCGATGTCGACATCCGCTGCCCCAACGCGCGGTCCTGTCCGGCCCAACTCCGCGAACGCGTCTTCCACCTGGCCGGGCGGGGCGGGTTCGACATCGAGGGACTGGGCTACGAGGCGGCGGCGGCACTGCTGCAGTCCGGGGTGATCGCCGACGAGGGCGACCTGTTCACTCTCACCGCGGACGACCTGCTGCGCACGGAACTGTTCTCGACCAAGAAGGGTGAATTGTCGGCCAACGGCGCCCGGCTGCTGGCCAACCTCGGCACGGCCAAGGCCCAGCCGCTGTGGCGCGTGCTGGTGTCGTTGTCCATCCGCCACGTCGGCCCGACGGCTGCGCGGGCGCTGGCCACCGAATTCGGCAGTCTGGAGGCCATCGAGGGGGCCTCCGAGGAGCAACTCGCCGCGGTCGAGGGCGTCGGTCCCACCATCGCGGCCGCGGTCACCGAATGGTTCGCCGTGGACTGGCATCGCGCGATCGTCGACAAATGGCGGGCCGCGGGGGTGCGGATGGCCGACGAACGTGACGCCGGTGTCGAACGCACGCTGGAGGGTCTGTCGATCGTCGTCACCGGCTCGCTGGAAGGATTCTCCCGCGACCAGGCCAAGGAGGCGATCCTGGCGCGCGGGGGCAAGGCGGCCGGCTCGGTGTCGAAGAAGACCGCCTACGTGGTGGCCGGGGATGCGCCCGGCTCGAAGTACGACAAGGCCGTCGAACTCGGCGTCCCGATCCTCGACGAGGACGGATTCCGCGCGCTGCTGGAGCGCGGACCGGACAGCGCCGACACCTGAATCCGGCTGTGGGGGCGCCGAAATGCGGCCCCGGGTGAGCCCGCGGGCACGACGTGTTCACGACCGAGTTGCCCGGCATTCACCGCGGCACCGCGGTGTCGCTCGACCTGGCTCGCCCCCGCTCCCGGCGTCCCCCACAATGGCAGGGCGCGACCCGAACAGCGAGCCAGACCGGCCGCACCCGGGCACGATCATTGAGGAGTACCGGTGACCGAACACGCCGAACCGATCCGGGTAGCGATTGCCTGCCAGGGCGGCGGCAGCCACACCGCGTTCACCGCCGGGGTGCTCGGCCGCCTCCTGGCGCCCGACATCACCGACAGATACAAGATCGTCGGGTTGAGCGGCACGTCGGGCGGCGCGATCTGCGCCCTGCTGGGCTGGGCGGCGCTGGTCGACGGCAAGCCGGAGAAGGCGTCGGAACTCCTCAAGGGTTTCTGGGCGGACAACTCGGCGTCGACACTGCCCGAGCGGTTCGTCAACTGGTGGGTGGTGTGGGCCGGACTCATGTCGAACTTCGTCGCCACACCCCAGATCAGCCCGTACCTGAATCCTGCGTCGGACTACGGTCTGCGGCTGCTGCGCAACATGCTGGAGAAGTGGGTCGACTTCGACCGTCTCAACTACCCCGACTCCGAGGTCCCCGACGCCGACCGGCCCCTGCTGGTGCTCGGCGCGGTCGAGGTCGTGACCGGCGTGTTCAAGGCCTTCAACAGCGCTAAGGGGGAGATCACGGCCGACGCGGTGCTCGCGTCGGCCGCGATCCCGAACCTGTTCAAGTCGGTGCGCGTCGGCGAGGGTCTGTACTGGGACGGATTGTTCTCCCAGAACCCGCCGGTCCGCGACCTGCTGGCGTGCGAACCGGACGAGATCTGGGTGATTCAGATCAACCCGCAGGCACGGGCCACCGAACCGAGGACCATCAACGAGATCGCCGACCGGCGCAACGAGCTGTCCGGGAATCTGTCCCTCTACCAGGAGCTGCACTTCATCGAGAAGATCGACCGGCTCCTGGAGAAGGGTGCCCTCGTCGACCCGCGGTACCGGCCGATCGCCGTGCGGATCATCGAGAAGTCCCGCTCCGAGAAGTCCCGCCAATTGGGCACCGTGTCGAAGATGAACCGCGACCCGGCGTTTCTCAACGGTCTGATCTCGGACGGTTCGGCCACCGCGGACGACTTCGTCAGCGCCCTGGCGTTCGAACGGGCCTGGCGCGACAAGGATGTCGAGGCGGTCCTCGGCTTCTTCGCCCCGGAATGCACGGTGACCTCTGCCGCGCCGTTCCCCGCCGCCGCGGTGCGGGACGACCGGGCCGCGCTGCACGAATTCATCACCGACCAGCTGGCCAGGGAAGTCGAGGTCGATATGACCAGACGCCAGTTCGCCGGTGACGAGGTGCTGTGGCGCGTGCGGTTCGACCGGGACGGCGAACGGCAGCTCGGTCAGGCGGGCGCGCGGTTCGAGAACGGCCAGATCGTCCGATTCGTGCTGGGCCCCAGCTGGGGTGAGAGCGCGATAGACCGGCGCGTGGTCATCTAGCCGATCCCGTGCACCGCTACCGCACCAGGATGGTCGCGACGATCCCGGCCAGATAGCCCAGACGGGCCACTTCCGACGGGCGGAATCGCGGGCCGCCGGGCCGGCCGAGCACCACCGCGGTGCGCGGATCGCCCAGTGGTGCGGCGGCCAGCGTGGTGTCCATATCGCGCCACAGCTGCGGCACCCAGTCGGCGGAGTCGTCGAGCACCGCGGCGTGGTCCAGCGGCAGCCACGGTGCGGTGTCCGCCTGCGTCTCGGGAGCTCCCGGGCTGCCCACCACCCGCGCCAGACCGGAGGCGTCGAGGCGGTTGACCGTGCACCAGCCGACGCGCAGCACCTTGGGCACCTCGTCGACGAGCACCTGCAGCTGCTTCTCCGTGCCGTCGGCCGCGGCGACGTGGTCGATGAGCTCCAGTTCGCGGTGCGCGTCCAGCAGCCCGGTGTAGGGGCGGATGGTGTCCACGTGGACACCGTGCAACGCCTCGGCGGCCGTGATCAGCATGTCCGGCATCGCGCCCGGCGGAAGGTCGACCACCAGGTCGTCGATGGCGTAGCCCGCTCCGCGTTCCACCACGTCGAGCGACAGGATGTCGGCGCCCACCGAGCCCAGTGCGACGGCCAGGGAGCCCAGGCTGCCCGGTCGGTCCTCCAGCTGGATCCGTAGTAGATACGAAGACACGCGCAACACTGTCGCACAGGCGATGCAGGTCAGCAGTTCGGGCGGAGGTGCCTCACAGTGACGCGGCCGCCCCGCGGCCCGTTCCTCCTCGTGCCGCGGGGCGG
>JAFDWN010000002.1:413042-570844 GCA_018268465.1 Actinomycetota bacterium | reverse complement strand
AGCCATCGAACAGGAAGGCGCCCCGGGCGCCAAGGTCGGCTGACACCGGACGCCGATCGGACCCGTCGGCGACACCGTGCGCCGGGGACCAGCCGGAGCGGCGGCCGAGCCGGTCGCGGCGCATTGCCCCCAATGGAAGGAGACATCGTGGCTGAGAACTCTCGAATCGAACATGACCTGCTGGGCGACAAGGACATTCCCGCCGACGCGTACTGGGGGGTGCATACCGCGCGGGCGGTTGAGAACTTCCCGATCACCGGAATTCCGGTCGGGAAGTTCGCGGAGTTCACCGCTGCCCTGGCTGCGGTGAAACAGGCTGCGGCACTGACCAACTCCGAACTGGGATTGCTCAGTTCCAAACAGGCCGGTGCGATCGTGCAGGCGTGTGAGGAGATCCGTGCGGGCGGTCTCGTGGACCAATTCGTCGTCGACGTCATCCAGGGCGGGGCGGGGACGTCGACGAATATGAACGCCAACGAAGTGATCTGCAATCGGGCGCTGCAGCTGATGGGCCACGGCATGGGCCAGTACCAGTACCTCCACCCCGCTGATCACGTAAACATGGGTCAGTCAACGAATGACGTGTATCCGACCGCATTGCGGATTGCGATCATCGATTGCTGCGAGGCGCTCGACGACGCGCTGGGTGAATTGGTCGACGCCTTCCAGGCGAAGGCCGTGCAGTTCGCGCGTGCGTTGAAGGTCGGGCGTACCCAGCTGCAGGATGCCGTTCCAATGACCCTTGGCCAGGAGTTCGAGGGCTTTGCCGTGACGATCGGGGAGGATCGGCAGCGCTTGTCCGAGGCGATCGCCCTGCTGCACGAGATCAACCTCGGCGGTACTGCGATCGGGACCGGGCTCAATGCACCACCGGGGTATGTCGCGGCGGTATGCGCCAACCTGAATGCGGTCACCGGCCGGCCATTCGTGACAGCGGCGAATCTTGTGGAGGCGACATCGGACGCCGGTGCGTTCGTGCAGTTTTCGAGTGTGCTCAAACGTGTTGCGGTGAAGCTGTCGAAGATCTGCAATGACCTCAGATTGCTCTCCTCGGGACCGCGCGCGGGTCTGAACGAAATCAACCTGCCTGCTGTGCAGGCAGGGTCGAGCATCATGCCGGGGAAGGTGAACCCGGTGATCCCCGAGGTCATGACGCAGGTCTGCTATGCGGTGATCGGTAGGGATCTGACCGTCACGATGGCGGCCGAGGCGGGTCAACTGCAGCTGAATGCATTTTTCCCGGTGCTCGCCTATTCGGTGCTCGACAGCGTCGCATGCCTGACTGCCGCCACTCGAACGTTGACGACTCGCTGCGTGACGGGTATCGGCGCCAACATCGAAGCGATGGCCGACCAGGTGAACAATTCCATCGGTCTGGCGACGGCGCTCAACCCCCACATCGGCTACGCCGCCGCGTCGGAGATCGCACGGGAATCCCTGCACACCGGACAGTCGGTCGCCATGATCACGCTCGCCCGCGGGTATCTGTCGGCAGAGCAACTCGACGAGTTGTTGGCACCGGAGCGGCTGGCGAACCTCGCGGGCACGACCGCGCCGGCGCCGGTGGACATCGAGACCAGCGATCGCACGGATTACGTCGGCTCCGCGACTCCGGCGGGAAAGCCGCATGGCCGCGACCGGTGAACGGACCCCAGGTTCGGTTCGTTGCGCCTGGCCACCGCGGCGCCGGTGTCGTGACCTGGCGCTGCGGTGGCCGCCCAACGATGGGCCGTGGTGATGCGGGCAACCGAATGCGACGCCGTGCTGTTCGACGTCGATGACGTTCTCACCGAAACCGCCGCTGTGCACGAGCAGGCGTGGGAAGAACTGTTCAACGAGGTGATCAGGGTGCTTGCACCCGACGAGCGGGCGGTGGCCCCGTACGAAATCGCCGACTATCTGCGCTACTTGCGCCGCATCGATGGCCAACCCAGGACGGAGGGGATCCGCGCCGTGCTCGAGGCGCGCCGGGTCCACCTCCCGATCGGCTCACCGGCTGACGACGAACGGTTGCTGACGGTGCACGGGCTGGCCAATCGGGAGAACCAGACGTTTCTGCGCTTGGTGCGTGAGCAGGCACTGCATCGCTACAGCGACCTGGCTCACGTCCTGACATGGCTGACCATCCACGATATCCGCACCGCGGTGGTCTCGACGCTGCCCAATGCCGACATCGTCCTGCGTGCCATCGAACTGCGGGACGCCGTGGATGTTCTCGTCGATGGTGTCGCGACGGCGTTGCTGAGTCTGCCGCGGGACCCGTCGCCCGCCCCTTACCTGTTCGCCGCGCGTCAGCTGCACGCGGATCCGGGCCGGACGATCGTCGTGGCGGATGCGACGCGTGCGATCGCATCGGCCCGCGGAGGCGGCTTCTGGATTGTCGGGGTCGGTCGCAGCGTCGGGTGTGACGTTCTGGTCGAGAGCGGTGCTGACCGTGTGGTCGGCAGTTTCCGGGACGTTTTCGCCGACGAGCGGCAACGCTCAACCCCCGAACCAGAAGTCTCGGTCGCTGAGGCGGCGTCTTGACGACCCGGGCTTCTGGTTCGTGGAGTTCGGCCCGGCGCGGTGGGGTATACCGTCGGCTATGGAATCGGCGCGGGTGTGGCCCCCCGGAGCGACGTCGGGGCCCCGGGTCGCGCTGACCAACCCCGACAAGGTCCTCTATCCCGCGACCGGGACCACCAAAGCCGAGGTGTTCGACTACTACACCGCCGTGGCCAATGTGATGCTCCCGCACGTGACCGGCCGGCCGGCCACCCGCAAGCGGTGGCCCAACGGTGTAGAGCAGGCCTCCTTCTTCGAAAAGCAGCTCGCCGGCTCCGCACCCGCCTGGCTCGACCGGGCAGCCATCACACACCGCTCCGGCACCACCACCTACCCCATCATCGACTCCGAACTCGCCGTGGCCTGGATCGCCCAGCAGGCCGCGCTCGAAGTGCATGTCCCACAATGGCGCTTCGTCGGGGACACGCATAAGAAGCCCGGCCCGGCAACGCGTTTGGTGTTCGATCTGGACCCCGGGGACGGGGTGGCGATGGCGGATCTCGCCGAGGTGGCGCGGGTCATCAGGGATCTGATGGCCGACATCGACCTCACCACCTTCCCGGTGACCAGCGGCAGCAAGGGGCTGCACCTGTACTCCGCACTGGAACCGCCCGTCAGCTCGCAGGGTGCGGTAATCCTCGCCAAACGTGTTGCCCAGCAACTGGAAACGTCGATGCCGAAACTCGTCACGGCGACGATGACGAAGAGCCTGCGCGCAGGCAAGGTGTTCGTCGACTGGAGTCAGAACAGCGCGTCGAAGACGACGATCGCGCCGTATTCGCTGCGTGGCCGCGAACATCCGACCGTTGCCGCGCCACGCTCCTGGGACGAACTCGACGATCCCGACCTGCGGCAGCTGCATTTCGACGAAGTGCTCGCGCGTGTCGAGAGCCTCGGCGACTTGCTCGAGGGCCTGGATACCGGAGGGTCGGGCAGCGACCGGCTGAGCACCTACCGCAGCATGCGGGATGCCGCCAAGACTCCCGAACCCGTACCGCAGGGGTCGCCCGCGACCGGCGCCGACGACAGGTTCGTCATCCAGGAGCACCACGCCCGCAGGCTGCACTACGACTTCCGGCTGGAACGCAACGGAGTGTTGGTGAGTTGGGCCGTGCCCAAGAATCTCCCGGACAGCCCGGCGGTCAACCACCTCGCCGTCCATACCGAGGATCACCCGATGGAATACCTGACGTTCCACGGCGAGATTCCCAAGGGGGAGTACGGCGGAGGCAGGGTCGTCATCTGGGACACCGGCACCTACGACACCGAGAAGTTCAACGACGCCCCCGACAAGGGCGGCGAGGTGATCGTCAACCTGCACGGCAGCCGAATCTCCGGGCGCTATGCGATGATTCAGACCAACGGCACCCAATGGCTGGCCCATCGCATGAAGGAACAGACCCGTCCGACACTTCAGGACCTCGCCCCGATGCTGTCCACGCACGGATCGGTGGAGCACCTCACCGCCGCCCAGTACGCATTCGAGGGAAAGTGGGACGGCTACCGGCTGCTCGTCGACGCCGACCACGGCCACCTGCGGTTGCAGTCGCGCAGCGGCCGCGACGTCACCGGGGAGTATCCGCAGCTGGCAGGGCTGGCCGCGGGCCTCGCCGACCATCACGTCGTTCTCGACGGGGAGGTCGTCGCACTCGACGAATCCGGTGTGCCGAGTTTCTCTGCGATGCAGAACCGTGCCCGCTCCACACGGATCGAATTCTGGGCGTTCGACATCCTCTACCTCGACGAACGACCGCTGTTGCGGGCCAAGTACTCCGACCGCCGCCGGGTGCTGGAAACGCTGGCGCGGGCCGGCGACCTGATCGTCCCCGAGCCGATCAGCGGCGATGGCAGCGAAGCGCTGGAATACGCGCGGACGATGCGCTGGGAGGGTGTCGTCGCCAAGAAGCGGGACTCCACCTACCAGCCCGGCCGGCGATCGTCGTCGTGGATCAAGGACAAGATCTGGAACACCCAGGAGGTGGTGATCGGCGGCTGGCGCGCCGGCAACGGCGGCCGCACCAGCGGTATCGGGGCCCTGCTGCTCGGAGTCCCCGCCGAGGGTGGCCTGCAGTTCGCCGGAAGGGTGGGCACGGGGTTCACCGAAAAGGAGCTGGCCGCGCTCAAGCAGACCCTCGAACCGTTGCAGACTGACGAATCACCATTCAACACACGGCTTTCCACGCAGGATGCCAAAGGTGTCAGCTACGTCCGCCCGGAGCTGGTTGGCGAGGTGCGCTACAGCGAACGAACCACCGACAACCGCCTGCGCCAGCCGAGCTGGCGGGGGCTGCGACCGGACAAGAGCCCTGACGAGGTGAAATGGGAAGAGTGAGGGTCGAAATACGCTCTGGTGCATCGTATTTGAATCGAATCGTGAGCTGTTTGCGGCATTGGACGATGGTTGTTGCATCTACTGCAACGGTGCAGCCTGCTGCATGATTGATATCGGTACATGGTACCTCATCAGTGGTACCATGTACCTATGGCTTTCAATGTGAAGGATGAAGAGGTCATCGAGCTGGCTGATGAGTTGATGCACCGACTTCATCTGTCCAGCCGCATCGATGCGATCCGGCATGCACTCAGAGCTCAGATCGAGGTCACCCAGGCTCGTAGCGGCGGTCGCGCGGATGATCTGCTGGACGTCCTGACGAACGAGATTTGGCCGCTCCTGGCGGATGGTTCGCCCATTTCCAAGGCCGAGCGTGAGCAGATGCTGGGGCTTGATCCCCAGACCGGGGTATAGGCGTGATCGTCGATCCCAGTGCCATTATCGCCGTGCTGCAGCGCGAGGACCCGCATGTCGAACAGGTGTTGGCCGCGCTTGCGGCCGATCGCGGTCCTGCCATTGCTGCGCCCAGCGTTGTCGAGTGCCTGATCGTCCTCAGCAGTCGCCACGGTTCCGTCGCCCGCACGGCTTTCGATCGACTGAAGGCCGAGATCAATTTGACCGTCTTGGATTTCACTGCGGACCACGCCCTCGCGGCACACCGTGCCTACCTCCAGTACGGCAAGGGTCGTCACCCCGCGGCTCTCAACTTCGGCGACACGATGACCTACGCCGCCGCGAAACTTGCCAACGAGCCGCTGATCGCCGTCGGAAACGACTTCGCTCAAACGGAACTCGAGTTCGACGGGGTTATCGGCTATTGGCCGCACCCGGCTGTTGGTCAGCGTTGAAATCGGCCCGAGGAATACCGTCGGTTTCGAATACTGCACATCCGCCAGTTGCCTGGGAGTAGTGGACGTCTCGACGCCCTCGCTACCGCCCGTTCGAGATCTCCGGCTTCGGGATCGGAGTCGCCACCACCGCGACGGCTTGGTTCTCCGCGTCCACTCCTTCTGTGCTGATGCGCTGGTGCAGGGCGGCACGCAGCCCGGCGCGAGCGGCGGGTTCGAGCGTGAGCACGTTGGAATAGGTGCACACCAGGTTCACCCAGGCGTGGCGCGGGTAGTGCAGGCGTTCGATGACGTAGCGCTTCTCGACGCTGTATCCGCGTGACCGGATCATCGCAGTCAGATCATCGCCGTGGGACCCGACGATCGAGGGTCGCTGGGACTTGTCGAGATAACCCACGTAGGCCTTGTCCAAGTGGTCCTGGGTCGGCGAGTGCGGCACGATGCGGTTGGCCAGTACGGCGAGGCGGCCGCCGGGGCGCAGGATCGAGGCGACCTTGTCCAGTGCCGGTTCGGGCCGGACCCAGTGGAAGGACTGTGCGAACACCACGAGGTCGAACGTTCGGCCGCCGGGATCCCAGTCCTCGAAGGTCGCCTCCTCGACCAAGATGTCGTGGGCCTTCGCCACCCGCGCCATCCGCGGGTCGGGCTCCACGGCGAGGAGGTCGGCGCCCGCGTCCCGCAATTGCCTCGACGCGATCCCGGTGCCGGCGCCGACGTCGAGTACCCGCATGCCGGGGCGCACCACGAGGCCCGCGATGAGGTGATCCGGATAACGCGGCCGGAACCGGTCGTAGTCGTCGGCGGCCGAGCCGAACACTCCGGCCCGGCGCCGATCGGCGTAGGCGGGCTCTCGCATCGCCATATCTCAGCATGCGCCCCCCACGCCGAAGTTGTGAACTGCCTATGAGATAGGTGACGGTGGGCTGTGAGCCCGTGACAATGGTGTGGTGACGTCCGAAACGATCCTCGAGGACAGCAGCGCCCCGCGCCGTCCCGTGCTCGGTCAGCTGCCCCGGATGTTCCGTGCCGACGGATCCCCGATCCGGGTGCTGCTCGTCGACGACGAGCGCGCATTGACCAACCTGGTCCAGATGGCGCTCCGGTACGAAGGCTGGGACGTCGCGGTCGCACACGACGCCCACGACGCCGTCGCGAAGTATCACGAAATCGGTCCGGACATCCTGGTTCTGGACATCATGTTGCCGGATATGGACGGTTTGGGTGTCCTTGCGCGGCTGCGCGAATCCGGTCGCTACACCCCCACACTGTTCCTCACGGCACGTGATTCGGTCCGCGACCGCGTCACCGGGCTGACTGCTGGCGGCGATGACTACATGACCAAACCGTTCAGCCTCGAGGAGCTGGTCGCCCGCCTGCGCGGATTGTTGCGGCGGTCGGCCTATCTCGCGCCGGCCGCCGACGAGACATTGTCGGTGGGGGACCTCGAATTGGACAGCGCGAGCCGCGAGGTCACGCGTGGAGGGGACCGTATCGCGCTCTCCTCCACGGAGTTCGAGCTGCTGCGCTTCCTGATGCGCAATCCGCGGCGGGCGGTGAGCCGTCAGGAGATCCTGCAGGAGGTGTGGCAGTACGACTTCGGCGGCAAGTCCAGCGTCGTCGACCTGTACGTGTCGTACCTGCGCAAGAAAGTCGACGCCGCCCGGCCGCCGATGATCCACACCGTGCGCGGTGTCGGATACCTGCTGCGGCCTGCTGACCAGGCCCAATGACCTCCGGCGACACATCGGCAGCGGGCTCCCCGAAGATCCGCGGGTGGCGAAAATGGACACTGTCACGCCAGCTGGTGGTCGCGGTCTGCGCGGTGGTGATGGCCGTCCAGGTGATCGTCGGCGCGCTGACGGTGTTCACCGTGGGATCCTCGGTCCGGGGCCTCATCGACACCCAGCTGGCGTCGTCGGCGGAAGCATTCAGCAGTTCGGTCACCAAATTCCGCACTACGCCGGTATCGCCGTCGGGTGACCTACCCGAGCCGGGGGCGATGAAACCCCTGTCTCTGCTCATCGGTCAGTCGCCCGGAAACGTGATCGCGCTCGTGCGCGACGGCATGGTGCTGGACGCTGCGTTGTACGGCGAGGGAGAGGCGGGTCCTGTCCCGCCAGAAGCTCGGCGCGAGATCGCGGGTGCTTCGTGGACCGGCCCTTCGCCGAGTTCGATGCATCTGCCCGGGCTGGGCTGGTACCGAGTGGATTCGCGACCGGGCGACGACGGCGAGACCCTCATCACCGCGGTGTCGCTGGATCCGTCGTCTCGTGCGGTGGCGAGGGAGACCGCGATCATCGGCGGCATGACCACCCTCGCCCTGGTCATCACCGCCCTGGCCACGGTGATGATCGTGCGGTATGCACTGCGTCCGCTGCGCCGTGTCGCGGCCACCGCGGCGGAGGTGGCCGCGCTGCCGCTGAGCCGGGACAACCACACGATCACCCCGCGCGTGCCCGAGCCGGACATCAGTCCCGGAACTGAGGTCGGGCTCGTCGGCGACACCCTCAACCGGCTGCTGGACCATGTCGAGCAGGCCCTGTCGGAGGTGGCCGCGTCGGACCGGCGGATGCGCCAGTTCATCACCGACGCCAGCCACGAACTGCGGACGCCGCTGGCCGCCATCCACGGCTACGCCGAGCTGACCCGCCAGGACAGCGCGGTACTCCCCGACACCACCGAATACGCCCTTGCGCGTATCGAAGCCGAAACGCGGCGGATGAATTCACTGGTCGCCGATCTGCTGCTGCTGGCCCGCCTCGACGAGGGGCAGGATCTCACCGCCGACGAGGTGGAACTGGCGGACCTCGTCGTCGATGCGGTCAACGACGCCGCGGTGTCGGCGCCGTCGCATCGGTGGGTAGCCGATGTGGGGGAGACCGAGGCCGCCGCGCTGTGGGTGCGCGGGGATCGGGCCAGGCTGCACCAGCTGCTGGCCAACCTGCTGTCGAACGCCCGGGTGCACACACCGCACGGCACCACCGTCACGACGGCACTTCGCGCCGGCGCCGCCGACAATGGCGCGGCGGTCGCCGAGCTGACCGTCACCGACGACGGCCCGGGGATTCCGGAGGACCTGCAGCCGCACCTGTTCGAGCGTTTCGTGCGCGCCGACAAGTCCCGCTCGCGGGCGGCGGGCAGCTTCGGGCTGGGCCTGGCCATCGCCGCGTCGATCGTCGAGGCGCACCGCGGTTCGATCGCGGTGTCGTCCGGCGCGGGCCGCACGACATTCCGGGTACGGCTGCCGCTGGTGCGCGCGGATGCTCCGGACCGCATGAATCTCAGCGAAATTCGCTAAAGCAACTTTGCCGGAGACGGAATTCCGGGGCGCGGGATGTTTCCCGCGCCCCGGATTCCTCTAATTCAATTCAGCACGCCACATCGACATAGACCGTTTGCGCGGTGATGGTGGTCACCATGGAACTGCCGCCGCGGGTGTCGGTGGTGGAGTGGGTCTGTCCGGGCCGCACGGCCGTGACTGTGCATTGTGACAGCGGCGCCGAGCCGGTCCTGTTCATGATAACGTTGTAGCCGCTGGCCTGCAGTGTCCGTACTGTTTGATCCACGGTCGACGGTCCGGTCGGTGCCGCCGAGGCGGTTCCGGCGAGCGCGGTTCCGGTCAGCAGCAATGCGCCGGTGCATACGGCGCCGATGGTGAACTTACTCAGGTGGTCTCGCATTTCCCGACTTTTCTGGAATGGCCTCATGCATTCCAATCTAGGTCGGCCCGGAGAAATTGCGAGGTGTTCATAGGAGACGCATATGCGCCGCGGAAAAGCCGCCGCCTAGCAAAAGGAAATCAGGTGATTGTCACCCCGCCGTCGACGGCGATCGTCTGACCCGTGAGATACCCGCCCGCATCCGACGCCAGCCACACCAGCGTCGCGGCGAGCTCCATCGGATCGCCCATCCGCCCGAGGACCACCCGCGCCAGCACGCTGTCGACGTAGCCGGGCTTGTAGGTGTCGGTCATCTCCGACTTGAAGAATCCGGGGGCGATCGCGTTGACGCGGATGCCCTTGCGGGAGCCCCACTGTTGGGCCAGGTCGCGGGTCAGGCCGACGATGGCGGCCTTACTCGCGCTGTATGCCGCCTGCGGCAGCCCCGCCGTGGTCAGGCCGAGCACGCTGGAGATGTTGACGATGCAGCTGCCCGGCTCCATGACCCGCGCGCATTCCTGCGCAACCCAGTACGACCCGTTGAGGTTGATGTCGATCACCGAGCGGAACTGCTCGGGCGTCTCGCGCAGCGCCGGCACCGCGGTGCCCACCCCGGCGTTGTTCACCAGCACATCCACTCGGCCGAATTCACCCACCGCCGCTTCGGCAAGCGCGCGGGCCTGGGCGGGATCGGTGACATCGGTGGCCACGGTGAGCGCGCGCCGGCCCGCCGCGCGCACCAGGGCTGCGGTGTCGGCAAGTTTGTCGGCGCGCCGCGCCGCGAGCACCACGTCGGCACCCGCTTCGGCGCAGGCTTGGGCGAAGGCCACTCCCAGACCCGAGGAGGCCCCGGTGACGATGACGGTCTTGTTGTCGAGCCGGAATCTGTCGAGTACGGACACCCGCTCAGATTAGGTCCCGCGCCGCGGGTCCCGGACCGGACCGCGAGGGTGCCGGTGGACGGAAGCCACGGCGCAACCCCCTGCAACCCTGGTTCGGCTGTTGTGATTCAGCTCATAGTTCCCGCGACGGTCACCATCGAGTCGAGGAGCCCAACCCGTGTCGAATACGCAGCTACCGCCGGTCGCCGAGTCGGCGCCTCGCCAACAAGGTCACTCTGCTCAGCCCGACGATCTCGGCCCGCCCGGTGCGGGTTCGCCACGCTGGATCGCGTTCGGCCTCGCCAATCTCGCGGTGGTGGTCGTCGTGTCGCTCGCCGGTTGGTACCTGCTCGCCGATCCGGTGACGAGTCCGTGGAGTTTCTACCCGCTGCCGTTCAACGCCGCGCTGTTCTGGGCGATCCTGTTCGTCGTCTTCATCGGGTTCAACGCCGAGTTCGCCGGGTTCAACCGGTTCCCGCAGCCGTGGCGCGGCCTGGCCATCGTCGCCGCGACCGTTGCGTTCGCGGTCGCGGTGACCGCACTTCTGGCGCAGGGACTCGGCCGCATCGATCCCGACTTCGCGGCGGACCGCGCGGGTGGACTCGGATACTTCACCGGGGCGTTGTTCGTGCTGTTCGGTTTCGGCACCTTCGTGATGGCCGTCCTCAACTGGCAGCACTGGCCGTGGCCGCAACTCGGCCTGAAACAGCCCGCCGTCGGCCTGGCCGAGATCGCCGCCATCGCCGGACCGACCATGCTGTTGTACTTCGTCCTCGGTCTGCCGGCGGTCACCGTGGCGGACTCGCGCCCGCTGATGACGGTGGACACCGTGCTGGGCTGGTTCTACTGCGTCATCGTGGCGGTGCTGCTGACCGGTCAGACTCTGGACAACTGGCCCTGGCGGTCGGCGGGCAGTCCGGCCCGGGTGGCGCTGGCCTCCGTCGCGGGAAATATCGTGGTGGGCACCGTCTTCTACGTCGTGGCGGTGCCATTCGTCGCGACCCTGCTCGGGCCGGTGACTGCGGACGCGCTCGCCGGTGGCATCAACCAGTTCCCCGCCCAGCTGGGGGTCTGCTGGGCGTTCTGGATCATCTTCTGGGCGAACGCGTTCGGCAACCGTCCCACCGGCATGGGCGCGGCGGCGAACTATGCGGTCCGGATCGCGATCACTTTCGCGCTCGGGGTGGCGACGTTCGTGTTCTATTACCGGTTCGCCGCCGGGGACCTCCTGCACGAACCTGCCGTTGCCCCCGGGATCCACGGCAACGCGCTGGGATTCATGGACTGGATGGTGCTCGTCACACTGTTCTACGTGGTCGGATTCGAATCGCTGGGACTGCGCCGGCTCGTCGCCGGCGTGCAACCCGACCCGGTCCGGTGATGCCGGTCGCGCTGCGGCGCTATGCCTTCCAACGCTGCAGCGCCACCGACACGGTCAGCACCAGCAGCCCGGCGACGGCCAGGGCCGCCCCGGCCGCCGCGGGTGCGGTGTAGCCGAATCCCGCGGCGATCACCAGTCCGCCCACCCAGGCGCCGGTGGCGTTGCCGATGTTCAGCGCCGAGTGGTTGAGCGCCGCGGCGAGGGTCTGGGCATCGCGGGCCACGTCCATCAGGCGGGTCTGCAGCGCGGGACCGACCGCCGCCCCTGCGGCGCCGATCGCGAACAGCGCGGGCAGCGCGGTCCACGGGCTGTGTGCGGCGACGACGAACAGCGCCAACACGACGGCCAATGCGCCCAGCGACAGATACAGCGCCCGGATCACCGACTTGTCGGCCAGCCGGCCGCCGACCAGGTTGCCGACCACCATGCCCAGACCGAACACCATAAGTGCGACGGGTACCAGCCCGCGGGGCAGCCCGGCGACACCGGTCATGGTGGTGCTGATGTAGGTGTAGACCGCGAACATGCCGCCGAAGCCGATCATGCCGACGCCCAGCGCCAACCAGACCTGCACCCGCTTGAGTGCGCCGAGCTCGGTCAGCGGACTGGTCACATGCATTGCGCGCAGTCGCTCGGGCAGCCAGAACCACAGCGCGGTCACGGTGATGACACCGATGACGACGACGAGACCGAACGCGCTGCGCCAGCCCAGCGCCTGACCGAGCCACGACGCGATCGGCACACCGAGGACGGTGGCGATCGTCAAACCCGACAGCACATGGGCGACCGCCTTGGCGCGGTTGGCCGGGCCCATCAGGTGAGCGGCGACCAGCGCAGCCACTCCGAAGAACGCGCCGTGGGGCAACCCGGCGACGAAGCGGGCGGCCATCAGCGTTTCGTAGGACGGGGCGAGCACGCTGGCGAGGTTGCCCAGCGTGAACACCGCCATCAACACCAGTAGTAACGTCCGTCGCGGGACCCGCGCCGCCACGGCGGCGATGACCGGCGCACCGACGACCACGCCCAGCGCGTAAGCCGAGATGACGTGTCCGGCAGTGGGTTCGGTGACACCGAGGCTCGCCGCGATATCGGGCAGCAGGCCCATCGCGACGAACTCGGTGGTGCCGATCCCGAACCCGCCCAAGGCCAGGGCGAATACGGCCAGCCAGCGCACCGCGGGCGGCGGTGCGACGACGGAGAGCGGAACCGGCTGGCGGTCAACGGAAGTAGTCACAGAGGGCGGAACTTTCGGGTCACTTGGCTTTGGCGGCGTTGCCCAGATCCCGGGCTGCAGTGGCCAGGCTGGAGATCGCGGCCCAGTCCTGGCGCGCGACCGCATCGGCCGGCGTCAGCCAGCTGCCGCCCACACACCCTACATTCGGGGTCGACAGGTAGTCGGCCAGTTTTGCGGGCGTCACACCGCCGGTCGGGCAGAAGCGCGCCGCGGGCACGGGGGAGTGGATGGCCTTGAGGTACGGCGCGCCGCCTGCGGGTTCGGCGGGGAAGAACTTCATCTCGGTGTAGCCCTGCTCCAGGAGTTTGAGCACCTCCGACACCGTCGCCACACCGGGCAGGTGCGGTAAACCGCTGTCGCGCATGGAGGCTCGCAGGCTGGGCGTGCTGCCGGGCGATACCAGGAACTGGGCGCCCGCCGCCGCCGCCTGCTGCGGCTGGTAGGTGTCGACGATGGTGCCCGCGCCGACGAGGATGTCGGGAACCTCGTTGGCGATGCGTTTGATGGACTCCAGCGCGGCGGGAGTGCGCAGTGTGAGTTCGATCACCGGGAGCCCGCCGTCGACGAGTGCCTGGGCGATCGGGACCGCGTCGGACGCGTCGTGCACGACGACGACGGGGATGACCGGAACGACGTCGAGCAGCGAGGAAGGGGTATTCGATGTCATGAGGCACTCCTGGTTACCGATGTGAATACAGACGCACCTTCGTCGGCGGGGCCGACGGCGGAGCGCATGCTGGCGAACAATTCCCGGCCGGTACCCACCCATTCGTCAGCCGAGAGCGCCCGGCCGGTGGGGATTCGAGCGCTGAATTCGTCGGCCGGAACGTCGACGGTCAGCGTACCCGTGCTGGAGTCGAGCGTGATGACATCACCGTCGGCCACCCGGGTCAGTGGTCCACCCACGGCCGCCTCTGGGGTGAGATGGATTGCCGCAGGCACCTTTCCGGATGCCCCGGACATGCGGCCGTCGGTGACGATCGCCACCTTGTGGCCGCGGTCCTGCAGCACCCCGAGGGCGGGGGTGAGTTTGTGCAATTCGGGCATACCCAGTCCGCGCGGCCCCTGGTAGCGCACGACGGCCACGAAATCTCTTTCCAGAGAACCGGTTTGGAAAGCGTCCAGGAATTCTTCCTGGCTGTCGAACACCAGTGCCGGCGCGGTGACGACGCGGTGCTGGTCGGCGACGGCCGAGGTTTTGATCACACTGGCGCCGAGGTTGCCGGTGAGCTGCTTGAGGCCGCCGTCGGGTGCGAACGGATCGTCGGCGGTGCGCAGCACGTCGGTGTCCAGGCTCATGCGGGGTCCGTCGACCCAGCCCAATCCCTCACTGGCGAGCTTGGGCTCGGAGGTGTAGCGGCGCAGGCCGTCACCGGCGACGGTGCGGACGTCCTCGTGCATCAGGCCGGCGTCGAGCAGCGAGTTGATGATGCAGGCCATGCCGCCCGCGGCGTGGAAGTGGTTGACGTCGGCCTTGCCGTTCGGATAGACCCGTGCCAGCAGGGGGACGACCGCGGAGAGCTCGGAGATGTCGTCCCAGGTCAGCGTGATGCCCGCGGCCCTGGCGATGGCGACGAGGTGCATGGTGTGGTTGGTCGAGCCCCCGGTGGCCAGCAGCACCACACAGCCGTTCACGATCGCCTTCTCGTCGACGACCTCGCCGACCGGGGTGTATTCGTCACCCAGCGCGGTCAGGGCGGTCACCCGCTTGCCGGCTTCGACGGTGAGTGCGTCGCGCAGCGGGGTGTCGGGGTTGACCAGGCTGGAGCCGGGCAGGTGCAGGCCCATCGCCTCCATGAGCAGCTGGTTGGAGTTCGCGGTGCCGTAGAACGTGCAGGTGCCGCGGCCGTGGTAGGAGGCGGCTTCGGCGTCCAGCAGGGCCTCGCGGTCGACCTTGCCTTCGGCGTAGAGCTGGCGGATGCGCGCCTTCTCCCCGTTGGGCAGGCCCGAGGTCATCGGCCCGGCCGGCACGAAGATCGCGGGCAGGTGCCCGAATCCCAGCGCCCCGATCAGCATGCCCGGCACGATCTTGTCGCACACCCCCAACAGCAGGGTGGCGTCGAACATGTCGTGGGACAGCGCGATCGCGGTGGACATGGCGATCACGTCGCGGCTGAACAGCGACAGTTGCATACCTTCGCGGCCCTGAGTGATGCCGTCGCACATGGCGGGCACGCCGCCGGCGAACTGGGCGATGCCGCCGGCTTCCAGCACGGCCTGCTTGAGCTGCGCGGGGTAGTCCTCGAACGGCTTGTGCGCCGAGAGCATGTCGTTGTACGAGGAGACGATCGCGACGTTGGGTTTGACCATGCGGCGCAGCGCTTCCTTGTCGCGCTTGCCCGACGCGGCGAACCCGTGCGCCAGGTTGGCGCAGGCCAGCCGGCCGCGCGCCGGGCCGCGTTCGGCCGCGCCGGCGATCCGCTCCAGGTAGGCGCCGCGTTCGGTGGCGCTGCGCGTGACGATCCGCTGGGTCACCTCGGCGACGATCGGGTGGATCGGTGTCGGTGTGGGGGTCATGTCCTCGTCCAGGTTGGTGGTGGGTTGGGTGGGCTGGTTCATGCGGCGCCTTCGTGCCAGCGCCTGCCGTCGCGTTCGATGAGGGTGGCCGCGTCGATGGGTCCGTCGGTGCCCGCGGGATAGACCCGCGGCACCCGCTCGGTCCGGTGCCACTCGTGCAGGATGGGCTCGGCCCACGCCCACGCCGCCTCGACTTCGTCGCGGCGCATGAACAGCGTCGGGTCGCCGCGCACGACGTCGGTGAGCAGCCGCTCGTAGGCATCGGGGGAGCGGCGCTGGAACGCCTCGGTGTAGTTCAGCTTCAGCGAGACCGGGCGCAGCCGGATGCCC
Organism: Actinomycetota bacterium; assembly: GCA_018268465.1. GTDB lineage: Bacteria > Actinomycetota > Actinomycetes > Mycobacteriales > Mycobacteriaceae > Mycobacterium. Next base: position 555,118 of record JAFDWN010000002.1, on the reverse strand, counting down.
CCGGGGCCGGGCTCTTTGGCGGTCAGTTCCAGGCGCATCTCCTCCTTGGGCTGCAGGGAGATGATCAGCCGGTTCGGTTCGGCGCCGCCGTCGCTGCCGGGGAACATGGGCAGCGGAACGGGTTTGAACTGGACGACGATCTCGGAGGTGCGTCGCGCCATCCGCTTGCCGGTGCGCAGGTAGAAGGGCACGCCGGCCCAGCGCCAGTTGTTGACTTCGGCTTTGACCGCCACGAACGTCTCGGTGGTGCTGGCGTCGTTCTCGGCGTCCTCGCGGTAGCCGGCGACCACGCCGCCCTCGGCCAGGCCGGGGCCGTACTGTCCGGTGACGGTGTTGCGCTTGATCAGTTCGCCGGACAGGGGTCGCAGTGCCTGGAGCACCTTGAGCTTCTCGTCGCGCACGGTTTCCCGGTCGATGTAGGTGGGCGGCTCCATCGCGACCAGGCACAGCACCTGCAGCAGATGGTTCTGCAGCATGTCGCGCAGCGCGCCGGATTTGTCGTAGTAGCCGCCGCGGGTGCCGACGCCGAGCGACTCCGCCGCGGTGATCTGCACGTGGTCGATCCAGCTGGAGTTCCACAGCGGTTCGAACAGGGTGTTCGAGAACCGCGTCACCAGGAGGTTCTGCACGCTTTCCTTGCCGAGATAGTGGTCGATCCGGAAGATCTGACGTTCCTCGAAGACGGCGCCGACGGCGTCGTTGATGGCGCGCGCGGACGCCAGGTCGTGGCCGATCGGCTTCTCCATCACCACGCGCGAGGCGTCGGTGACGAGGCCCGCCGCGCCGAGTGCGGCGCAGATGGGCCCGAACAGGGCGGGTGCGCAGGCCAGGTAGAACACCCGGATCTCGGCGGGTCCCGCGGCGAGTGCGTCGCCCACCGCCGCATAGTCGCCGGCCTCGGTGAGGTCGATGCTGACGAACCGCAGCCGGCCCAGGAAACGATCGAGGGTGTCGGTGTCGAGGAGTTCGGCGGCGACGAAGCGGCCGAGTTCGGCGTGGACCTTGTCGCGGTAGCCGGCTTCGTCGAGGCCGGCGCGGGCCACGGCGATGACTCGGGTGTCCGCATTCAGCTGGCCGTCGCGGTCGCGCAGGTAGAGGGCGGGCAGCAGCTTGCGGACGGCGAGGTCGCCGGTGCCTCCGAAGATCACGAAGTCGCAGCGGTCAACCGCTTGGGCGGTCGGCATCTGGGTCCTCCCGGTAGTAGGTGGATCGATACGAAACTCAATCGATCAAGAACCAACCGTAGCCGTACTTTCGCGTGTTTACAAACCTTCTTTGGCACTTGAAATACAAAAGTAACGCAGTTACCATCGTTTACATGGTGTTATCCCGGACTTCGCTGTCGGCTCGCACGGCGAGCGCGGCGCCGATGTCCGCGGGGCAGGTCTACGGGCTGATCCGCGAGCACCGTGACGTCACCCGGACCGAAATCGGTCGGCTCACCGGACTGTCCCGCACCGCGGTCACCGCACGCGTCAGCGCACTCGCCGAACGCGACCTGGTCGTCGAGCGCGAGCAGGCCCCCTCGACCGGAGGCCGTCCTGCGTCGTTCCTGACGTTCAACGCCGACGCCGGCGTCGTGTTGTCGGCGGCCATCGGGCGCAGCCGCACCCGCCTGGCGGTGTGCAACCTGGCCGGCGACATCCTGGCGGGCACCGACATCGATCAGGAGATCGGCCTGGGGCCCGACGACCTGATGCCCGACGTCGCCAAGGGCTTCGACGTCCTGCTCGACGAGTCCGGGCATCGCAATGCGCACGTCTACGGCGTCGGTGTCAGCCTGCCCGGCACCGTCGACCCGCTGCTCGGGGCGACCGTCGACTCGCCGATCATGAGCGGCTGGGACGGGGCGCCGCTGCGGCCGTACTTCACCGAACTGACCGACGCCCCCGTGATCATCGACAACGACGCGAATGTGATCGCCCTGGCCGAACGGCGCGGTGCGTGGCACGCGTACGACGACCTGCTGGTGGTCAAGGCCTCGACCGGCCTGGGTGCCGGCATCATCGCGGGCGGCACCCTGCACCGCGGCGCGGTCCAGGCCGCGGGCGAGATCGGACACAACAAGACACCGGCGGCCGCCGGTGTGCCCTGCCGGTGCGGGGATGCCGGCTGCCTGGAGGCGATCGCCGGAGGCTGGGCGCTGGTGCGCGCACTGCAGGAGCAGGGCCGGACCGTCGGCCATCTGCGCGACGTCGTGGAACTGGCCAACGGCGGCGACCCCGAGGCGCGCCGGATGGTGCGTGACAGCGGCCGTCATATCGGCGAGGTTCTGGCCGCGGCGGTCAACCTGCTCAACCCCGCGGTCCTGGTGGTCGCCGGCGATATGGCAGGCGCGTACGACATCTTCGTTGCGGGGCTGCGGGAAACCCTCTACGGCAACGCCACCGCCCTGGCCACCCGGGCGTTGCAGGTCGTTCCGTCGACACACGGCGACCGTTCGGGCGTGATCGGCAGTGCCACCCTCGTCCTCGATGAGGTGCTCAGTCCGGCGGCGATCGACGCGTCGCTCGAAGGCAACGCGCCCAGGCGGTTTCGCCGGGCGTGACGCCGGCGGTGGGCGCCGTCACAGACGGTTCTCCGGGCCGATGACCGCCCACACCGCCTTACCCGTCGGCGTCGGTGTGTTACCCCACGCACGGCTCAATGCCGACACCACGGCGAGACCCGACGATGCCCGGTCCGGTAGCCGTTCCCGCATGCTGGCCCGGCAGCGGCTGGCATCCTCGACCGCCACCGTCACCGCGTTGCCGTCCCATTCCAGGCGCAGCCGCGGTGGTGAATCCGTATGCTGCAGCACGTTTTCGACGAACGCCGTGGCGACGATCTTCGTCACCGGGATCAGGTCGGTGCGCGACCACGCCGTGAGCCATACGGCCACCAACTCGCGGCACCGCGCCGAACTGCTCATGGCCGCCGCCAGATGAGCCCTGGCCCGGTGGGCGCGGCGCGGATCCGCCTCGGGTGCGGCCTCGATCGCCTGCCCGGTGGTCGGGAACACGGGGATCCGGCCGGTGATCGGCGACCGGTCGATCATCTCCCGCACCGCCGCGCGGCGGCATGCCAGGAACACCGGCACGTGCGGCCAGCTCCGGATGTGCCAACGGGCGCTGGTGAACACCAGCCACGCCGACGCGCCGGGGACGGTCAGATCCGTGACATCGACGACGACCGACCGCGGATGCTCCAGCGCGGCGTGAATGATCTTGTCGCGCAACCAGAGATATGTCGAGTCGTCGAGGACGCCGTGGGTGGTCAACACGACGGCGTGCTCCCTCACCTCGGCGGTGACGGAGAGTACGCGCGGCCAATCGGTGTGCACCATCCCGGCGGCTGGGTACCCGGGCCCGGGGCCGGGTAATCGCCGGCGGGCGAGTTCACACCCGGGCGATGACCTTCTCGGCGAACCGCTCCAGATGGCGGATCTTCCTGTCCAGCGGCTCGGTGTCGGGACCCTTGATGTAGGGGATCCGGAAGCCGACGATGACGTCGGTGACACCCTTGTCCTCGAGCCGCTTCACGCCGTCGACGGTGAAGGCGTCCGCCGAGATGACGTGGATCTCGAACGGCCCGTCCCGTCCCTCCTCGGCGCGCAACACTGCCAGGCGCGCGATCATGCGGTCGAGTTCCTCGGGGTCGCCGCCGCCGTGCATCCAGCCGTCGTACCGTGCGGCGCGTCGCAACGCGGCCTCGGCGTGGCCGCCGATCAGGATCGGAATCGGCCGGGTGGGTGCGGGGGTCATCTTGGTTTTGGGGATGTCGTAGAACTCACCGTGGTACTCGAAAAACTCGCCGCTGGTCAGCCCGGCGATGATCGCGATGCATTCGTCCATCCGTCGGCCGCGTGCGGCGAACGGGACACCCATGAGCTCGTAATCCTCGGGCCACGGGCTGGTGCCCACGCCCAGCCCGAGACGGTTGCCGAACAGCGCGGCCAGCGAGCCGGCCTGCTTGGCCACCAGCGCCGGCGGGCGGATGGGGAGTTTGAGGACGAAGAAGTTGAACCGCAGCGTGGTCGTGACGGCGCACAGGGCGCTGGCCAGGACGAAGGCTTCGACGAATGCCTTGTCCTCCAGGAATTCGCGGTTGCCGTCGGCGGTGTAGGGGTACTTGGCGTCGGATTCGAAGGGATAGGCGACGCTGTCGGCGATGCTCATCGCGTGGTAGCCGGCCGCCTCCGCGGCCCTTGCCAGCGGTAGGTGGAACGTCGGGTCGGTCATCGACTCGGCGTAGGTGAACCGCACATCGTCTCCTCACGGTCGGGCCCCGATGCCAATACTAGAACGTGTTCTAGGTCGCTGGGTGGCGGCGGCGCTGCATCATTGCGGATGTGCGTGACTGGCTGACCCGCAACGTGCGGGTGCTGTCCGCGGTGTCGTTTCTGCAGGACACCGCCAGCGAGCTGCTGTATCCGCTGCTCCCGATCTATCTGACGACGGTGCTGGGTGCGCCGGCCGCGGTGGTGGGCGTCGTCGAGGGGGCCGCCGAAGGCGCGGCCTCCCTGACCAAGCTCGCTGCCGGACCGCTCGGCGACCGGTTCGCGCGGCGGCCGCTGATCGCGACGGGGTACGGGATGGCGGCGTTGGGCAAGGTGATGGTGGCCGCGGCCACCGGCTGGCCGGCTGTGCTGGCCGGCCGGGTGGTCGACCGGCTCGGCAAGGGCGTGCGCGGTGCGCCCCGCGACGCGCTGCTGGTCGACGGGATCGACCCCGCGGCGCGCGGGCGGGTCTTCGGATTCCACCGGGCGATGGACACCCTCGGTGCGGTGGTCGGCCCGCTGCTGGGGCTCGCCGGTTACGAATTGCTCGACCACCGGATCGCGCCGCTGCTGTGGGTGGCCGTCATACCTGCGGTGCTCAGTGTCGCGCTGGTGTTCCTGGTCCGCGAAAGCCGTCGCACCGTCGCACGGGCGCGGCGGCCCGGGCCGTTCGCCGGGGCCGGGCAACTGCCCGGTCACTACTGGCGGGTGGTCGGGTTACTCGTGGCGTTCGGGGTGCTGAACTTCCCCGACGCGCTGCTGTTGTTGCGGCTCAACGAGATCGGCTTCTCGGTGGTCGAGGTGATCCTCGCCTACGTGGGCTACAACGCCGTGTATGCGCTGTCCAGTTACCCCGCGGGTCTGGTGGCCGACCGGATCGGGCGCCCGGCGGTCTTCGGGATCGGACTGGTGTTCTTCGCGGTCGGCTATGCCGGGCTGGGGCTGACGACCGATCCGGTCGCGGCCTGGGTCCTGATCGGGGTGTACGGGCTGTTCACCGGCTGCACCGACGGAGTCGGTAAGGCGTGGATCTCGACCCTCGTCGGCGCGGACCGGCAGGGCACCGCTCAGGGGGTGTTCCAGGGTCTCACCGGGTTCGCGGTGCTGGCGGCCGGACTGTGGGCCGGGCTGCTCTGGGGCGCCGACGGCCGGCTGCCGCTGCTGATCTCCGGTGGCGTCGGCGGAGTGTTCGCACTGGGTTTTCTGGCGGTGACCCTCCGCCGACGCCTTGCGGGCTCAGAATGACATGTCGCCGGTGACCCGTGTCGCGGTCACCGTCGAGCCGTCCACATCCATCGACCACGTCCCGTACTGCATCGCCGGAGCCTGGTGCAGCTGCTGGTTCAGCCGCATCTGGCGTACCTGGTTCATGAACTCCTTGTCTTGCGCCTTGATCGCGTCGGTGACCTTGTGATCACCGGGCGCGCTGTTGTTCATGACGCCGGTGATGCTGCGGTTGGTCCGCACGACCCAGCTGGCGCGCGCGTCGCCGTGTTTGGCGGTGTACAGCCCGGCCGGTGCCTCGACCCGCGCGGCCGCGAATTGGACCGGCGTGGAGCCGGATTCGTTCATCGCGAGATCGCCGTCGATCGTGGACCCGTCGAAGGTGGCCGTGAGGGTGTCGCCGTACATCGACATCAGGTCCATGTGGCCGTTCTGCTGGGTGCCGAAGAAATAGGCTTCGTCGTTCATGCCGTTGGTGGCATAGGCGATCACTTTCTCGCCCTCGACGGTGATCGCCATGGTCATTGGCTCGTCGTCCTTCTCCGTCATGTCGGCGATGAACGTGGCCGACGCGGGCATCGCCGCAGCGGTGGTGGTGATCGAGACCTGCACCGGGGACGGCGCCGGCGACTGTGACTGTGACGCGGTACCGCTCGAGCATGCGGTGACCATGCCGACCGCGAGGACCGCGCCGGCTCCCATCACCAGGACGGTGCGCTTCTTCATGCTGGACCAGCCTCCTTCTGCGACCTGGCCGCCACGGCGGCGACCTGTGTGGTTCCGAAGGTTGGTGTGGGGTGGCGGTGACTGCGTTACAGCACGGGGACGGTCACGTCGACGGGGTCGAGGGGGAACGGCGGCGGCCCGGTACCGGCCACCGAGTACCCGCCCCACGGTGTGCGTTCGGTCAGCCGCCCGACGGAGGTGCGATCGCCGATGGTCAGGCGAACCTCCCGCGGGTTCGGCCGGACGTCGGCCAGCGTGCCGAAAATCGTGCCCTGCCAGTGGTATCGGCCGTCGAGCGGATCGAGGTGTCCGGTCAGGCGCACGCGCACCGCCTGTGTGCCGTCCACCAGTGCGGGACCGTCGTACACGCCCTCGTCACCCGTGGGGGCCGAGCTCAGGTCGAAGGCCGATTCGATCCGCATGCCCACCCGCCGCCAGGGGATCGCGCGGCCGGCCCGCGCACGCTCGCCGAAGAGCCGCTGGGTGCTGTGCCGCACTTCGATGCGGCTGCTTGCGGTGCGTTTCATCACCGCAAGGCAGTCCAGCAGGTAACGCAGCCGCGGGCCGGGGTCGTCGCCGGCGATCAGGAAGAAGTTGGGCAGTCCGTGGAACGCGACCCCGAGGTACGGCGGCAGCCCGTCGTCGCCCGGGGGGCGGGGCCCCGCCGAGACGACGATGCGCGCCCGGCGTGGCGCGGAGTTCTCGTCGTGCACCTCCCAGATGTGCACGGTCTCGTCGAACGACCAACGGGTGGGCGGGTTGTCGAGCAGTGCCGGGTCGCTGCGGCCTACGGTGCGTAAGGCGGCGGCGAGCCGCGGCGCCGCGATGAGGAGAATGTCCGGGACGTCGGGACTCTCATCCATTGGTGCGGTAACCGCCGTCACCGCGGCAGGAATCCGGTGCGTCTCCACATCCGCCGCGAGACCGGACCCATGAGGCCGACCTCCTGCAGGAAGGCGCCCAGCGACGCGAACCCGAGCACCTGCATCTCCCGGCGGTGCGCGCTGGCCCGCGCGACGCGGCGGGCCTCGTCGCCGTCCAGGCCGGTCCGCAGATACGGCACGCGATTGGTGAACAGGTGGCGGAAGAACAGTCCGCCCAACCCATTGATGTTGGCCACCCACATCCTGGTGAACGGCCCCATCGTGGTGACCTGCTGGCGCAGGCCGTCCCTGGCGAACTGGATGTGGCGGGCTTCCTCGGTGACATGGACGCGCATGACCCGCTGCACGATCGGCTGCAGTTCGGGATCGTCCATCATCTGGCGTTGCAGCGAGTCGAAGATCTCCTCGCCGATGAGTGCCGCCACCCACAACAGCGGGCCCGGGAACGTCAGCGCCAGCGCGTTGATGAACATGCGCTGGTAGCGGCGCGGCCGCACCGGTTTGGCGCCGACCCGCTCGATTGCCTTTCCGAACATGATCATGTGGCGGGTCTCGTCGCCGAGTTCGGTGAGCGCGTAGTGGGTGGAGCGTGCCGTCGGGTCCTGATGGATCATGGTGCGCAGCAGCGCCTGGTTGAGCATGTTCTCGAACCAGATTCCGGCGGAGACGGTGTTGGCGAATTCGTGCCGAGACAGCTCGATGCGCTGGGCGCGGGTCATGGATTCCCACAGGGGAGTGCCGTAGAGCGACACGGTCTTCGGCGGCAGGAAGTACCTGTCGGGGTCCAGCGGCGCGTCCCAGTCGATGTCGACGACGGGTGCATAGGACTTCTTGACCGAGCCCTTGAGCAGTCGTTGCGAGAATTCCTCGCGCGGCGATACCGGCGGTGTGCTCGAAGGTCTGCTCGTCGAAGCAGTCATCGTTGACGTCCTCCCGGGCGGTATGTCCGAAAGTAACCAGACCATGCGTACCAGTCAATACCCGCGGTACCGCATACCTCCCAGTGTCCGCCGCACCTCGCTCAGCGGAAGTCGGCCCGGACCCGGCCGAGGGTGCCGAAGTCGGCCACCGCGACGTCGCCGCTGCGCACCGCGGTCGGTGTGGTGAGGGTGCCGCTGAGGACGATGTCGCCGGATCGGAGGCGCTCGCCCCGCATCGCAAGGTGCGCGGCCAGCCAGGCCACCGCCCGTGCCGGATCGCCCATGACGTTGGCCGCGTGCCCGTCCAGCCGATTCTCGCCGACAAAGGCCGTGACGGCGAGTTCCCGCAGGTCGGTCACGCACGGTGCAGTCCGTGGTCCCAGGACCGCGCCCGCGGCGTAGGAGTTGTCGGCCACCAGCATCGCGACGTTCCGTGCGCCGCCGTCCCAGCGGCTGTTGACGATCTCGAACGCCGGAGCCACCGCGGCGGTTGCTTCCAGGACCCCGCGCGCCGTGACATCGGCGTCGAGGTCGGCTCCCAGTACGAAAGCGAGCTCGACCTCGAGCATCGGCGCCGCCAGCCGGGTGAGCGCGACGTCGCCGTCGACGGACATCGTCGCCGCGCTGAGGAATCCGCTGACCGGTTCGTCGGTCGCGAAGGATGTCTGCGCGGCAGCCGAGGTGAGCCCGATCTTGAAGCCGATCTGCGTGTCACCGGATTCCGACCGCAATGACCGGCGGTGGCGCTGCACGGCGTAGCCGGCGGCGGTGTCCATCACCAGGTCCTCGGCGGTCGGGGTGACGAGCTCCCCGCAGTGTTGGGCATCCTCCAGCCGTCTGGCGTCGCGGGCCCGGTCTGTGTGGCCGTTGGTCATCGTCCTGACCTCTCGTTCTGGGCGGGTGCGGCGACCCACCGGTCGGGCTGAAAGGTGTCCGACGTATCAGACAGTGTCCGGTATGATCGGTGCATCGGTCGATCGACCATCGACACCCACACCACGAACGGACCGCCATGAGCCGGCTCACCGCCCCCGCCCTGCGGCGGGGTCTGGACATCCTGGAATTGTTCCTCGAACCCAACGACGGTTTGCGCGTGCCCGAGATCACCGAGCGGCTGGGTCTGCCCCGCGCCACCGCCCACGAACTCGTCGCCACGCTCGTCGATCGCGGTTATCTGCAGGCGGTTTCGGAGCCACCGAGCCGCTACGTCCTGGCGACCAACGCTTTTCGCCTTGGCGCGGCCTACGAGCGCGGACTGGACCTGGTGTCGATCGGCCGGGAGAGCGCCACCCGGGTGGCGGCGAAATGCGGTGAGACCGTTCAGATCGTCATCCGCGAGGGTGCACACGTCATCTACGTGGTGCGTATCGACAGCACCCACACGATCCGGCTGGTGTCTCATGTGGGCAGCCGCCTACCCGCGTACTGCACCGCAGGAGGTAAGGCCATGCTGGCGGCGCTGCCGGATGACCAGGTCGACGCGCTCTTCCCGGCCGACGCGGACCTGCGCCCGATGACCGAGAACAGCATCGACAATCGGGAGCGGCTGTTCTCCGAACTCGCGGGCGTCCGCAAACGCGGATGGGCGGAGGAGAACCGCGAGTCCAACGCCGACATCGCCTGCGTGGCGGCGCCGGTGCGCGACCGGACGGGTGCGACGGTGGCCGCGATGAGCATCTCGGTACCCATCCTGCGGTGGAACAAGGCGGCCAAGGCGCGTTACGTCGAGCTCGTGCTCGACGGGGCCAGGGATATGTCGGAGAACCTCGGTGCGCTGCCCAGGGCGTGATCGTGAGCGGGTTCGGGCATTCTGATCACGGCGCGGCCGACGGCACCGTTGGCCATCGCGTGGTAGGCGTCGTTGATCTCGCCGAGCTCGTAGGTCCGGCCCAGCAGCCGCGCCAGCGGCAGCTTCCCCGCCTGGTACAGGCGCAGGATGGCGGGGATCTGCAGCGGGGTGTTGGCTGACCCGTAGAGGCTTCCGATCAGCGTCTTCTCCTGCTGGACCAGGGGATTGATCGGCACTTCCACGGTGGCGCCGACCCGGCCGAGACCCACTGCGACCACGGTGCCGCCCGTGGCCACGACGTCGACCGCCTGGCGCAGGGTCGCGGCGGCGCCCACCGCGTCCAGCGCCCACCGCGGGGCCCGCCCGCACGCTCGGACGATCTCGGCTTCGGTATCGGTGACGACGGTCGGGTTGACGCCGTGCGTCGCGCCGACGCTCATGGCCAGTTCCAGCCTGGCGTCGACGGTGTCGACCGCGATGATCGGGTGTGCGCCGAGCAGCGCGAGCCCCATGATGGCACTCAGTCCGACACCGCCCGCACCGATCACCACGACGGGCTCGCCGGTGGCCCCGCTCATGTGGTTGAGCGCCGCGCCCACGCCGGTGACGACCGCGCAGCCGGCGATGGCGCTGATCTCCGGCGCGACGCCGGGATCGATCGGGATCACCGAACGTTCGGAGACCACGCATTGTTCGGCGAAGCAGGACACGCCCATCAGGTGATGAACGGGATTGCCGTGCAGGCTCAATCGCGATGTTCCGTCGATGAGGCCGCCTGTCGCGGCGTGGACCCGACCCAATTGGCACAAGGCGGGACGGCCGGTGAGGCAGTACTCGCATTCGCCGCAGCGCGGCCGCCACATCGTGACCACCGTGTCCCCGGGTTGCACGCGGGTCACGCCGGGGCCCACCGCCTCGACGATCCCGGCGCCCTCGTGTCCGAGGACGGCGGGCAGCTTGGCGGTGAGGTCGCCGTTGATGTAGTGGAGGTCGCTGTGGCAGACGCCCGCGGCTTGCACCCGCACCAGCACGTCGCCGGGGTGCAGCGGAGACAGGTCGATGTCCTCGATCGTCAATGGGGTACGGGCCCTGTGCAATACGGCGGCCTTCATGGTGCTCCTCGGAGGTTCGGGGACTGTGCAAAATATCAGACAACGTCTGGCATATCGAGTATCGACGACGAACCCGGAGGCGTCAAGGGTTGACCGAGCGGGGCGGTCGTGTCACGATTGTCCTATATCTAATGCAGAGTCCGAAATATCAGAAGGAGTGAGGATGACGATCACCACGCCGCCGCCCTCCGCCACGTCGTCAGCCCGGCTCGAAGCGGTCCTGGCCGCGGCGGACAGTGCCGCGCGAACCTGGATGCGGACGGCGCCGACCATCAGAGCCAGGGTTCTCAGGTCCGTGGCCGACCGGCTCGACGACGACGCCGACCGGCTGGTGTCCACCGCCGCCGAAGAGACCCACCTGACCGCGCAGCGGCTCCGAAGTGAGTTGGTGCGGACGACATTTCAGCTGCGATTCTTCGCCGACACCATCGCCGAAGGCCGCTACCTCGACGCGCGCGTCGATCATGCCGACCCCTCGTGGGGCATGGGTCCACGACCCGACATCAGGCGGGTGCACGAACCCGTCGGGCCGGTGCTGGTGTTCGCCGCCAGCAACTTTCCCTTCGCGTTCAGTGTGGCCGGCGGCGACACCGCGTCCGCGCTGGCGGCGGGCTGTCCGGTAATCGTCAAGGCCCACTCCGGGCATCCCCGGCTGTCCGAACTGACCGGGGAGCTGGTGGCCAACGAGATCCGCAGAAGCGTCGGGATCGACGGCATCGTCGCGGTGATCACCGGCACCGACGCCGGCCGGGTGGCCCTGGCCGACCCGCGGATCAAGGCCGCATCCTTCACCGGGTCGATCCCCGGCGGACGCGCGCTGTTCGACATCGCCAACGGCCGGCCCGATCCGATCCCGTTCTTCGGCGAATTGGGCAGCGTCAACCCGACATTCGTGACCGCATCAGCGGCGGCGCAACGACCCGGCAGCATCGCGGCCGAGTTCGTCGGCTCCTTCACGCTGGGCGCGGGCCAGTTCTGCACCAAACCCGGAATCCTGCTGGTGCCGGCCGAGTCCGGCATCGCCGACAGTCTGGCCGGCACCGCCCTGCCCGCCCCCGCCCGCTTGCTCAACGACCGCATCCAGACCGGATATGTCGACGCCCTCGACGATTTGGCGGCCCACGCTGCGGTGACGCCGCTGGTGCTCGGTGACGGCGCTCGCACCGATCCGCCCGCCCCGACGCTGCTGCGCACCACGATCGCCGAGCTGCTGGCCGACCCCGAGCATCTGGTGGCCGAGGTCTTCGGCCCCACGGCGCTGGTGGTCGAATACGACGACGAACGCCAACTCCTCGACGTCGCCGACGTCATCGGCGGACAGCTGACCGCCACTGTGCACGGCAACGACACCGACGTGATCGCGCCCGAACTGATCCGCCGCCTGGCGGGCAAGGCCGGCCGCGTGCTGTGGAACCAGTGGCCGACGGGCGTCACCGTCTCCGACGCCCAACAGCACGGGGGCCCCTATCCCGCGACCACGGCGCCGGGTTCCACGTCGGTGGGTTCCGCTGCCATCAACCGCTTCCTGCGGCCGGTTGCCTATCAGGGCCTACCGGATCATCTGCTGCCCGCCGCCTTGCAGGACGCCAATCCGCTGGGGATCCCGCGGCGCGTCGACGGGCACGGGCCGGTGTGAGCGGGCCGTGACCGCCCAGACCGGCCCGCTCGACGCTTTCCGCCCCGGCCGGTCGGCGTCGGGCGGCAACGTACGCGTGCAGGTTCTGGGCCCGGTGCGGGTGTGGCGCGACAACGTCGAGGTGGCCGCTGGTCCTCGGCAGCAGGCCTACCTGTTCGCGCTGCTGTTGGCGCGGGAGGGCCGGCCCACCGGCATCGCCGAACTGGTCGATCTGATCTGGGGCGAGGGCGCTCCCGCCAGCGCCCACAATGTCATCCACAAGTACGTCGGCACTTTGCGGCGGCTGCTCGAACCGTCGCTCCCGGCGCGAGAACCCGGCTCCTATCTGGTACGGCGCGGCAGCCACTACCTGTTGACGGCCGGCCCGAAGGAGTTGGACCTGGTCGACTTCCGGGAGTTGGTGACAGCCGCAGCAGCCGCCGTGTCCGAGCGTCGCGACGAAGCGGCGCTCGACCATTACGTCGAGGCGCTGGGGCTCTGGACTGGCCCGGCCGGCGATGGGCTGATGCCGGAGCCTGCGGCCGCCGCCATTTTCGCGTCACTCAACGACGAGTACTTCGAAACGTGCTTGGCGGCAGTCGAACTCGCAGTGTCGCTGGGCCAACCGGAGCGGGTGCTGGTGCCGGTGCAACTGGCCGCCGTGATGGCGCCGTTGCACGAGCCGGTGCACGCGGCGCTCATCACGGTCCTGGGTGCCGCCGGACGGCAAGTCGAGGCCCTGTCGGCGTTCCAGGCCGTGCGCACCAGGCTGGTGGAGGAGCTCGGCCTCGACCCGGACCGGATCCTCGTGGACGCCCATCAACGGGTGTTGAGTCGCACGTTCCCGCTGACGCGACGGGCGGACACCGGGCAACCGCAGACGGCGTCGCGAGCCGCCGCGAGTTCGGCCGGCCCCGGCGTGCCCGGCCTCGTCGGACGGGCCGAGGAGGTGGCGGTGCTGCAACAGGTCATTCATGCGGGTTTCGCCGGCCGCACGGGGTTGGTCCTCGTCGAGGGCGAGCCGGGGGTGGGCAAGACGCATCTGCTTCGCGCGATCACCGCCGGCGTCGATCGGCGGGATGCGCTCGTGGTGTGGGCGAGCAGTCTCGAAGGTGAGGGCACGCCGTCGATGTGGCCGTGGGTCCAGGTGGTCGGCTCGGTGCTGGCCAGCCTGCCGGCCGCGGCGCGGGAACGGTGGCTCGACAGTGACCTTGGACGTCTCGTCGAGCCGCGGGACGGCATTCTCGCCGGGTCGGTGCTTGCGGACAGCGGTACCCAGTTCCGCTTGTTCGAACGCGTCGTGGCATTTGTGGGTGAGGCATCCGCGCAGCGCCCCATCGTCGTGGTGGTCGACGATCTGCACTGGGCCGATGTCGCGTCGCTGCGATTGTTCAGTCACTTCACGGCCCGTCTCCCGGCCGGCACCGTCGTCATCGGGGCGCTGCGGGACCGCGTGCCCACCCCCGGCACCGACCTCGCACACGTGCTCGCCCTCGCGAGTCGACTGCCCGGTCACCGCCGCATCCGGCTCGAACCGCTCGATCTGGCCGAGGTGGCCGAACTCGTCCGTCGCGAGACCGGGCCCGATCCCGATCCGGGCGCCACGATCGGGATCCATGCCCGCACCGGGGGAAACCCGTTCTTCGTGCGCGAGCTGTCGAGATTCCTCGCCGACGTTGGCGCTCTGACCGCGGAGTCCGTCATCCGCGCGGGCGTGCCCGCCACCGTTCGCGACGTCATCAAGGACCGGGTGGCACACCTCGACGACAACTGCAGAGACGTCCTCTACACGGCATCGCTCATCGGCCGGGAGATCGGTCTGGACCTTCTGGCCAGAGCCGTCGGCCTCGATCTCGAAACCTGCTTCGACCGACTCGAGCCACTGGAAGCCCTCGGTCTGCTCGAGCGCAGTCCCCGCAGTCCGTTCTCGTGCCGCTTCACCCACGATGTGGTTCGCGAATCGGTCACCGAGATCACCCCGTCCCGGCAGGTGAACCACCTGCATCTGCGTATCGCGCGAGCGCTTGAGGCCATCTCCTCGGGCGACGAATCCGACGTGGAGCGGCTCGCCTACCACCGATGGTCGGCGGGCCCGCTCGCCGATCCGGCCGGCACCGCGCATGCAGTGGCACCGCGGCAACATCGGTGAGGCGTTGCGCTCCGATCGCTTACTCGCCACGCCTGGCTGAGTGGCTCGCGGGCCCGACAAGCACGCAATCCACTCGCCGTCCAGTGGTCATGAAGACTCTCCCGATAACGTCGCCGGCGTGAGGTCTCATACGTTCGCCAGGCCGGCGCGGACGCGGAGGTGACCGCATGCCCACCAGAGGCGTCGACGGCAACGCGGTGGCCGGACGGGCGCTGCACGCCGCGACACACCATGAGCTTCCCATCCGCGGTCGATCCGACGAGCTGGCGGTCATCGGCGACGTCATCGCCAGGTTGAGAAGCGATTCCGGTTCGCTGCTGCTGCTCGAAGGGCCCCCGGGAATCGGGAAGTCACGCCTGCTCTCGGAGGTGCGGGCCCGGGCGTTGGCGCCGGGGGTCCGCCCGCTGCTGGGCAAGGCGTTCGAGGACCAGCAGATGGTGCCGTTCGCCCCGCTGTTCGCGGCGTTTCTCGGCACCGCGCCGCCGATCGGCGACCCCGACGTCTTCAGGACGCTGGGCGCCAGCGCCGACCTGCGCTACTGGGTGGCCTACGACCTGCAGTCCGCCATCGCCGCCGCCGCACGTGAGACGCCGCTGGTGGTCCTGATCGACGACGCACACTGGGCCGACACCGGAAGCCTGATGGTGTTGCGGGAACTGATGGCCGGCCTCGCCGACGAACCCGTCGCATGGGTGCTCGCGCTGCGATCCGGCGCCGGCTCCCCGGCCGTTCGGGAACTCGTCGGGGCGATGGCGCGCGGATGCGGTCTGCGCACGCACCGGATTCGCCTCGGTGCCGTCAGTGTTCGTGCGGCAGCCGACATCGCCAAGGACGTGCTGCGCGCCGACGTCGACGACACCCTGATGGAACTGACGAATATGGCCGAGGGCAATCCGTTCCTGCTGCTGGAACTGCTCAAAGGTCTCAGCGAAGAGGGCCGGCTGCTCGTCGAACGCGGGCGGGTGTCCGTCAACGGCAGGCAGATACCGGGTCGCCTCGCGGACACGATGGACCACCGGCTCGACCGGTTGTCGGCGGCGGCGCGTCAGGTGGTCCAGGTGGCGTCGGTGCTGCCCGAGACCTTCTCGGCAGTCCTGCTCGCCCGGATGGTCAAGCGGGACGCCGCAGGGTTGATCGAGGTCATCGGCGAAGCGGTGCGCGCGGACCTGCTGACCGAGGACGTTGATCGGCTGAGGTTCCGGCACGACCTGCTGCGTCACGCGGCGCGGCAGTCGATCCCGTCCACCCTGCGCCGCGTCCTCGAGCGCGAGTCCGCCACGATGCTGCTCGAAGCGGGTGCCGCGCCCGCACAGGTGGCCATCCAGATTGCGCGCAGCGCCGATATCGGTGACCACGACGCCGTGGTCACGTTGCGCCGTGCCGCCGGGTCGCTGGCCTGCTCCGATCCGTCGGCTGCGGCCACCCTGAGCGGTCGGGCCCTGGAACTGGTGCGGATCGACGACCCGCAACGCAACGTGGTGGTGGCGGAGACCGTCCGCTTCCTCAACCGGGCGCAGCGATACGACGAGGCGCAGCGCCTGCTCGCCGCCGCGCTGTCCGGCGATATTGCGCCCGAGGACGAGGCGCAGATCCGGCTGAGCATGTCGATCCTGTCGGAACGGGGCGCGGGTGAACGCATCGAGCAGAACCGGCGATCGCTGCGAATGTCCCACATTTCGCCGCGCACCCGCGCGCAACACCTCGGCTGGCTGGCGTACAACCTGATGCTGGACGGTCAGACCGAGGCCGCTCGCCCCGCGGCGGCGGACGCGATCGCCGCCGCCGCGTTCAGCCGGGACACGAGCGTGTCCATCGTCGCCGGGCTCGCGCTGGCCAACGTGGAGTGCGCTGAGGGATCGGGCCGCAAGGGCCTGGAGCGGCTGGCCGAAGTGCGGGGCCGGGTGCGGCCGGGATCGGTCGACGTCGTCGGTGACCTCGCGGCCTTCCACCGGGCGAACCTCGCCTTGACGCTCGGGCGGCTCACCGAGGCCGCCGAGGTGATCAACCGGCGGCTCGACGCCGCGCGCAGGGCCGGCGACAGCCTCTGGCTGACCCACTTCACCGAGTTGAATGCGCTTCGTGCCGTCGCGGCGGGCCGACTGACCGAAGCGCGCAGCATCGTCGAATCCGTACCCGGCGGCATCGACTACATCGACGACCACACCCCAGGCCTGATCCATCTGCTGGTGCTGACGGAACTGTCTGCGCACACCGACAGCCGCACCACGCAGCGAGCGGCCGGAATCGCGGCCCGCCATCTGATGGGCCAGGGCCCTGCCCGCCGAAGAGCCGCGGCGACCGCGCAGGCGCTCATCGCGTGGCAGCACGGTGATGCCGACGCCGCCGGCCATCTCCTCGGCGAGGACATCGACCTGCTCGGAACCCCGTTGTTCGCCGTAACCCTCGACCACGTGGTGCTTGCGGCGCGGATCGCAGGCGAGTCAGGCGATCTCGGACTGCGGGAGCGGGTGATGGCCGCGGCCGACCGGCTCGAACGGGAACCCAACGGGGTTCCGGTGTTCACCGCGGTGGCGCGCCACGCCCGCGGGTTGCTCCGCGACGACGCCGACAGTCTGGAAGCGGCCGGCGAGACCCTCGTGGAGGGCGAGCGGCCGCTGCTCTACGCGGCGGCGGTGGAGGATTGCGGCCACGCGCTGGCCAGGGCCGGTCACCACGAGCGTGCTGTCAGCCGGCTCGGCGCCGCGTTCGACGTGTACGCCGAATGCGAGAGCACCGCCGACGCCCGACGCGTGGGGCGGGCATTGCACGCGCTCGGCGTGGACCGCCGCGTCGGTCGCCAGCGCGTGCGCACCGGCTGGGAGAGCCTCACGCGCTCGGAATGGCGGGTGGCCGAATTGGTCGCAGAGGGCGCGACCAATCGTCAGGTTGCCGGACAACTCAGCGTTTCGCACCACACCGTCAATACGCATCTGCGAAATGTCTACGCAAAGATGGGGATCCGGTCGCGCGATCAATTGACGCGGTTGGCGCGCGGTGACGACGTCAGCGGTCCCGCCAGCCGGTGTTCGTGATCCCGGCAGGGCGGCGGACGAGGAGAGATACACGCTTGGCGCCGCTTGACCGGGAGTCCGGCTCAGAGAGCCGACGTCGCACGCCAGAGGTCGATTCCGCCGTCCTGCGCGAGGTCGTCGATCTCGGCGAGTTCCTCGGCGCTGAAATCCAGGTTGTCCAGCGCACCCAGGGAGTCATCGAGTTGTTCGACCGTGCGCGCGCCGAACCCCGCCTTGGACGAGATGAGCAATTCGTCACGGTGGGTGCGGAAGTCCTCGGCGAGGATCCGGCCGATATTGTGTTCCGCGCTGCCGTTGGGCGGGCCGTACATGTTCGCGCAGTCGATGTGGGTGACGCCGCGGTCGAACGCGCGTCTGATGACCGCGCGTCCGTCCTCGAAGACGTTGACACCGCCGAAGTTCTGCCAGGTGCCCAGCGAGATCAGCGGCAACTGTAATCCGCTGGACCCGCAGCGCCTGAAGTGGTCACCGTCGTATCGGTGCGGGTCGGGTCGGTAGGTCGCCATAGCGGCGCTCCCCGGTAGCCGTTCTGCCGCAGCCGAATCACGCCGGCGCCGCGGAGTTCTGAGACTGGTAGTGCGCGGCCAGTGCTGCCAGGCCGGCATCGTAGATACCCTGGAACAGCTGCGTGGCGTCGGCCGCGCTCACCCCGCGAGGTGTGAAGTATCCGCTCCAGATCACCCGCGAGCCGGCATCGTTCGATTTCGCCGATACACGCAAGGTGGATACGTAGTCGGTGACGGGAAAGGGCGCCTGCAGGATCGCGTAACTGTAGCTGCGACCGTCCTCGTCGAAGATGAGGAGCCGTTCGACGATGACCTCGCCGTCGGGGTTTGTCAGGCGCCGCGTGCGGCCGCCTTCGCCGAGTTCACTCGTCGTGATGTAGGGCAGCCAATCCGGAAGTGCGCCGAAACCCCCCACGAGCCGCCACACGGTGGCGGCGTCGAACGGCAATTCGATGGCGGCAGCGGCCGATCCGATCGTCGTCATGGTCTTCCTCGCTAGGCGTCGACGGGCAGGGGTGCCGATGGTGAAACGAGGTTCTGCGCGCGAAGCTCGTGCCAGAAGTCGTCGGGGACCTCCGCGGCCAGCGCCGCGTGGTCCTCGGCAATGCGCCCCGGCCGGCTGGCGCCGGGGATGACCGCGGCCACGGCGGGGTGGGCAAGGGAGAATTGCAGGGCTGCCGCCTTGATCGGAACGTCGAACTTCGCGCAGGCGGCCTTGATCTTGTCCACCTTGGCGACGATGTCCGCGGGCGCCTTCTGATATTCGAAGTTCGCACCGCCGGCGAGTATCCCCGAGCTGTAGGGGCCGCCGACGACGATGTCGACACCCTGCGTCTGGGCGGCGGGCATGAGCCGTTGCAGTGCGTGCTCGTGGTCGAGCAGGGTGTAGCGTCCGGCCAGCAGGCTGGCGTCGGGCTTCGCTTCGGACAGGCTGAGCATCAGTTCGACGGGCTCGGTCCGGTTGACGCCGAGACCCCATGCCTTGATCACACCTTCGTCGCGCAGCTTCGTCAGCGCGCGGAAGGCGCCGGTGCGGGCGGCCTCGAACTGCGCCAGCCAGGCGTCGCCGTGAAAATCCTCGGCGATGTCGTGAATCCACACGATGTCGATACGATCGACACCCATGCGGGACAGGCTGTCCTCGATCGACTGGTGCGTGCCCTTTTCCGAGTAGTCGTACACCCACTTGTTGCGGCGTCCGTGTTCGAACAGGCCACCCTTTTCGCCTTGATCCGGTGTACCCGTCTCCAGTTCGTCCAGGATGATCCGTCCGACCTTCGTGCTCAGGAGGTAGTCGTCGTGGTTGTGCTTGCACAATTGTCTGCCGAGGCGGATCTCCGCCAGCCCGGCGCCGTAGAAGGGGGCGGTGTCGAAGTACCGGGTGCCCGCGTCCCATGCGGCCTCGACCGTCGCAGCGGCCTCGTCGTCGGGGATGTTGCGGAACATGTTGCCCAGCGGGGCGGTCCCGAAGCCGAGCGGCCCGTCCCGCAGATAGTCGTGCAGACCCATGCTCACTCCTCGGTGACGGAACTGATTCCGGGACAAAACCTATGGAGCCACCACGGTGGCTGAGTCCGGATGTCCCTCTGGATCGATATTCGCATCGGACGTCGAGCGCCTCCATCGCACGGCGGGTGATCTTCTGTCGGTGCGATCGCGTCGGCCGGGTGATGCTCAGGCTCCGGCCCGACGAGTCGCTGCACCTAGCCGCGGTCGGGGTGGTTTCCGGGAAGGTTCCCCGGCGCCGGCGCTTGCGGGCCGGGCGCTTTCACATCCGGGGTGAACAGATTGCCGCCGGTCGGGTTGATGCTCTTCTCGGTGGGAGTCAGCGGTGACGGTGGAGTGCTCGACGGTGTCGACGGTGTCGTGGTGGACGTGGTCGACGTCGCCGGTGTGGTCGGCGACTCGGTGCCGCCGCCCGAGCACGCCGCGAGAGCGACGGTCAATCCGGCGAACACGACGATGTACGCCGATACCCGCCGTTCAGGTTCCGAATTCATGATGGTGCCTTCCTTCATCCCGGTGGGTGTGCACGGTCTCGCGGCGGGCGTCACAGATCTCCCTCGTGCCTGCCGCGTAACGCGCCTGGCCGGACAGCGAGCCTGTCGGATCTGCCTGCTGGATCAGAGTCACATGCACCGCAGACAACCAACATCACTCGAGGTGTGATCTTTAGGGCGACGGTCGACCGGAGTCCGCAGGAGGGGACCACACCCAGTTCTGCCGTTCGTAGAGGATCCGCAGGCCGCTGCGTTGCAGGTTGCCGAACGACGTTGTGCCACCGTCCTCGGGCGCACCCGTTTCGGCGCACAGCCAGACGCATCCCGCGTTCGCCGCCTCTCGGGCGCGCGCGGTGATCAGCGCAGATTGTGCCCCCCGGTTGCAGTGACTCGGCACAGTGGCGGTGGAACTGAGCGACCCGAGTCTTCCATGGATGAACAGGTTTGCCGTCGCGACCATCTCGTCGCCGTCCCACGCGGCGAACGGACGAAAGTTGGGGTGCGCCAGGCTCTCCGCCATCATGTCGACCAGACCGTACTCGGGCATGCCGAAGGCCCGCAGTGTCGTCGACGCCCATCGTCGGCGATCGTTCGCGCCGACCGGCCCGATACGCAGACCCGTGCCGCGGTCCGCAACGACGTCATCGACCTTGCAGGCGAGTTTGATCCAAGGGGATTCCGGGCGCAGGTCATGACGCGCGAGGATCTCCGCCCAGTCTGCGGGCCGGGCATTCGGGGCGATCTGGATGACCGCGCCCGAGCTGCCCTCGGCGACGTAGAAGCGAATCACCTGATCGATCAGGTCGCTGCTGATCGGTTCGGTGAGTCCGAAACCGAGTGCTTTGCTCCAATAGCCCGTGACGTCGTGGCGCATTGACAGCGCCACACCGCCGCCGATGCGCAGTGTCCCGATACCCAGGGTAGCCCTGGTCAACGGCGACGCCTTCGACTCGTAGGTGTACATGAACTCCGCTTCGGCGGCCTCGGCCAACGTGCCGATGTGAACGTCCCCCATGGCTATCCTCTCGTCGTGTCCTGTCGCCCTGGGTCGGCCGGACCGATCCGGACCGAGGACGCCCCCCGTGTTTCGTGCGACAGCGCGGGAACGAGACCGGATGTGCGCTCTCTCGCAGCGGGATTGCGACCGCGGGCGATGCGGGCAAGCCGGCGCCGCCTCCGCGGTGGCGCATTCGCCGACGCTGATCGCGTGCATCCGAAATTCGGACTCGACGGTGGTGAATCGGGACTGCGACCCAGGGTGACACAAGGTGGCGAACGTGCGACATCACACGGCGAGTGAACTTTAGGCGACCGTGGTCAGCGTGGGGCTCAACCACGCGCCGAGAATGGGCACACGGCGCCCGGTCGTGGTGACAGTGTCCCCGGAGGAGCGTTCCCCGGCCGGCCGGTCGTTGTGCGGGGCGGGGATTCGGCGCATCCGCTTAATGATCACTCGTCGTGCGATGGTGCCGCACGTGTCGGTGACCGGATGATCGAGCACACCAGCGTGCCGACTCGGCCCACCGACCGATGGCGAAGGACCATCCCGTCGCGGCCACCTCGTGGGAGGAGCACCATGACGATGAAAGCTGCGCGGCTGCACGGATACCATGAGCCGCTGCGGATCGAGGAGATCCCGGTGCCGAGAATCGGTCCGGACGAAGTTCTCGTCAAGGTGGCGGCGGCGGGCATGTGCCGCAGTGACTTCCAGCTCATCGAGGGGTACTTCGCCCAGGGCGCTGCGCTGTCGTTCCCGATGACGCCCGGCCATGAGGTCGCGGGCAGGGTCGCCGAACTGGGTGAAGACGTCCCGTCCTCGGCACGCCTGTCCGAGGGCGATCTGGTGGTGGTCAACCCGAACTGGGGCGACGGATCCTGCCGGCAGTGCCATGAGGGCAACGAGCAACTCTGCCGTCGCGGGCAGATGGTCGGGTTCGGCCCGCCAGGCGGTTTCGCCGAGTACATGCCCGTCCCGTTCCGGCACCTCATTCGCGTGGGCGACCCCGGTCGGACGCCCGAGACCCTGGCTCCGCTCACCGATGCGGGACTGACCCCGTATCGCGGCATGAAGAAGTTGCGGGAGGCCGGCAAACTGGGTTCGGGCCGGACCGTGGTCGTCAACGGGATCGGTGGTTTGGGCTCCTATGCGGTCCAGTACGCGCGGCTGCTGGGCGGCGGCGCGACGGTGGTCGGATTCGCACGCAGTGACGAGAAGCTGGCTGTCGCGAAGGAACATGGTGCCCATCACACCGTCAACACCCGGGACAGAACGCCCGAGGAAGTGCGGGACGAACTCGAAAACCTCACCGGGAGAGGGGAGGTGGACGCCATACTGGACTGCGCCGGCTCCCCGGAATCACTGGCGCTCGGCGCTGCAATCCTCGCGCCCGAGGGCGCGCTGGGATCGGTCGGCCTGATGGGCCAGCGGGTGGAACTGCCGCTGCTGCCGTTCGTGAACGGCGAGAGAACGTATTTCGGGTCGTTCTGGGGGAACTACAACGATCTGACCGAGGTGCTCACCCTGGCCGGCGACGGGCTGATCAAACACTCGGTCACCCCGGTGCGCCTCGACGACATCAACGACAATCTGCACAAGCTGGCACACGGCGACATCGTGGGGCGGGCCGTGATCGTCTTCGAGTGAGACACCGGCGTCGCCTGGGCCGAGGCGTACGCCGCGATGGAACGCGGCCCGCGCGCGAACGCATGGCCGTGAACCATGTGACCCGAATCCGCAGCGACGCCCGTCAGGTGGCGGTTCGCACATGCTGCGGCGGACCGTCGGACGGCGGCCGGCTCCCCGACGTGAACGGCTCGGCTCCCGCCCGCAGCGCGATCAGTCGCTCCGCGTGGTCGCACAGGGCCACATCCTCGGTGGACGCGGGATGCCATGCGGGCACGGCGCGTTTGCCTTCCGAACCGAATCCCACGAACACCGCCACGGCGTGCGCGGCCAGTGTGTGGGCGCCGGCGTCGGTGTCCATCGCCGTCACGTGGACTCCGAAATGCAGGCTGAACGGACCCGTGTAGAGCAGGCGGGCGTTCACCTCGACGACCTGACCGATGTGGATGGGCGCGTAGAACCGGATCCCGCCGAAGTACGACGCGATGACCGGCCCTGCGCTCCAGCGTGATCCGCACACGTAGCCGGCCTCGTCGATCCAGCGCATGATGCGGCCGCCGTGTACCTTGCCGCCCCAGTTGATATCGGTCGGGGCCGCCAGGAATCGCAGCGTCGCATCGGGCGCGGTCCCTGCCGTGGTGTAGCTGGTGGCGGCGATCTCCGACTCGATACGCCTGCGCAGTTCGATGCGCGTGCGCGCCTGACGGTTGCGCTGGAGCTCGAGGATGGAGTCGGGAACGAACCCGGGGACCCGGACAGGCCTGCTGTCACCGTCGACGGCGACGAACACCGTGAGGCACTGCGCGCTCTGGATCACATTGCCGCGCGCGGGATCCGACGAATAGACGGTGGCCAGGATGTGCATACTCGACGTGCCGGTATGCACGATCTGGGCATGCAGCTCGACGAGTTCGCCGACCGAGATGGGCCGATCCAGGTGCAGATTCCCGACGTAGGCGGTCACACAGTAACGTCCGCTCCAGCGTGCGGCGGCATCGTAGCCCGCCTTGTCGATCCACTCCAGGAGCCTGCCCCCGTCGACATGACCGACATACCCGGCGTCCGCGGCGCGCACCAGAAACCGGTGGATGACGTGGTCGCGCCGCGGGCCGGGGCCCGCGGCGGCGCCGAGTCCGGTCGACGTCGCCGCGGGAACCCCCGCCGCCGGTGTGCCGGCAGAACTCACGCCGGGGCCTTGTCGTCGTCGCGTGCCTGCGCGGTCGTGCCCTCCGCACCGATGCCCGCCGTCAGGTCGGTGCCGCGGGTTTCCCTGACGATGAGCGCGGACACCAGACCGATCGCCGCCGCGACCGCCCAGATGGTGGCGATCGGCCAGCTCGCCCCGCCGGCCGAGCTGACCAGGGCACCCGCGGTCAGGGGCACGAAGCCGGCCACCACACCACCGAGCTGGTAGCCGATGGACGTGCCCGTGTAGCGCACGTCGGGGGTGAAGAGCTCGGCGTACAGCGCTGCCGTCGGCCCGTACATGCCGGCGTGGGCGACGGCCAGAGCCAGGATGATCGCGAGCCATACCAGTCCTGTCGATCCGCTGGCCAGCATCATGAAGAACGGGAAGGACAGCACCAGAGCGAAAGCCGCTGCGGCGATGAACACCGGACGTCGGCCCAGCCGGTCCGAGAGGGCACCGAAGTACGGCACCGCGAACGCTTCGAGGATCGCCGCGGCCAGCATGCCCGTCAGCAACACACTCTTCGGCAGGCCGAGCTCATTGGAACCGTATGCCAGCACGAACACCGTGACGATGTAGAACGGCACGCCCGCCGACACATACAGCCCCACCGTCAGTGCGATTGCGCGCCAGTGGTTCTGGATTGCCGCCTTCGCAGGCAGCCGGTGTTCGGCACCGTGCTCCTTGAGCGCAGTGAACGCGGGTGTCTCGTTGATCCGCGCCCGGATGAACAGGCCGACGACGATCAGGAATGCGCTGAGCAGGAACGGAATCCGCCACCCCCAGGCTTGGAAGTCTTCCTCGGGCAGCAGCGCCAGCGCGGCGAATATCGACGTCGACAACACCAGTCCCAGGGGGACACCCATCTGCGGGAGGCTGCCGAAGAACCCCCGGCGATGCGGTGGCGACGATTCGACGACCATCGTCACCGCGCCGCCCCATTCGCCCCCGACGGCGAATCCCTGCAGGAATCGCAGCGCCACCAGCGCCACCGGAGCCCAGACCCCGATCGAGTCGTACCCGGGCAGGAGCCCGATGACGACGGTGGCCGCGCCCATGAGGAACAGCGTCAGCATCAACGCGCGTTTGCGTCCGACGCGGTCGCCGAAATGGCCGAAGATGATCCCGCCCAGCGGACGTGCGACGAACCCGACCGCGAACGTGCCGAAGGCGGCCAGCGTGCCGGCGACCGGCGAGAAGGACGGAAAGAACAGGTGGCCGAAGACGAGTGCCGCCGCCATCCCGTAGATGTAGAAGTCATACCACTCGATCGTGCTGCCGATCAGCCCGGCGACACCGACGCGGGTGGTGTCCGGGCTCGGGTGGGGTGGTTGCTTGCCGTCCATGCTGGTGTTCCCTTCGGTGGTGAGTGGTTGGTATCGGTCGGGCGTGGTGGTCACAGCGTCGGCACCATCCCGCCGTCACAGCGCAGTGCGGTACCGGTCAGGTACGAAGCGGGGGCACTGCACAGGAATGCCGCCACGGCGCCGAACTCCGCGGGGTCGCCGTAGCGTCCGACGGGGATCAGTGCGGCGCTGGCATTTTCGACCTCGGTGAGCGACATCCCGCTGCGCTGCGCGACGGCGTCGTCGATCTGGCGGGCGCGGGGGGTGGCGATGCGGCCGGGCAGCAGCGAATTCACCGTGATACCCAGCGGCGCGACCTCGGCGGCCAGCGTCTTGAGGTACCCCGCCAGGGCGGCGCGCCCCAGGTTGGACAGGGCCAGGTTGGCCAGCGGTGCCACGACGCTGGTCGAACTGATGCTCAGGATGCGTCCCCAACGGCTGGTCGTCATCGCCGGCAGGACCGAACGCACGAGGGTGACCTGCGGTGCGACCAGGGTGGCGACCGCCGCCTCGACGTCGGCGGGTTCGACGTCGGCTGCGCGGCCCGGCGCGGGTCCGGGCCCGTTCAGCACGAGGATGTCGATCTCGCCGACGCGCGCGGTCGCGGCGGCGTAGAGGCGCAGTGCGCCGCCCTCGCCGACCAGGTCGCAGCCGATGCCGACGGCGCCAGGCAGGGCGGCGGCGGTCTCTTCGGCGCGGGCGGTGTCGCGGCTGGTGACCACGACCGTCACGCCCTCGGCGGCCAGGGCCTGTGCGGTCGCGAGGCCGAGTCCAGACGTCGATGCGCATACGAGTGCGGTGCGGTCGGTGAGCCCGAGGTCCATGGTGGTCCATCTCCTGTACGAAATATCGAACGCTGTCTGTTGTGTCGATCATTCTGCCCGACGCTTGTGACGTGAGTCAATGCCGAACACATCACTGCGCCCGCCTTGACCGCCCTGCCCCGCCGTCGTACGCTGCTCGTTACTACAGACAGAGTCTGAAATATAAGACACGAGAGGCCATCTGATGACCGTGACGCTGCACGCCGACACCAATGGGCGCATCGGTGGGCCGGAAACGGCCCCCACGCGGACCCGGCGCCGACTGCCCCGCCCGTCGGAACTGCGGGAACTGGTGCAATTCCGCTCCGTCACGCTCGATCCCGTCGAACGCAGACTCGCCGCCGCGCTGAGCATCGACGAACTGCGCCGCATCGCCGTCCGCACCACCCCGCGCGCCGTCTTCGATTATGTCGACGGCGGCTCGGACGCCGAGGTGACGGTGCGCCGGAACCGGGAGGCCTTCCGGGGCGCCACCTTTGTCCCGGAGGTCCTCAACTCCGTTGCAAATCCCGATCTTTCGGCGGAGGTCTTCGGGAAACGCATCGCATTCCCGCTCGTCTTCGCCCCGACCGGCTACACCCGGATGATGCACCACCACGGCGAGGCCGCGGTCGCGCGGGTGGCGGCACGCAACGGCATCCCCTACACCCTCTCGACCGTGGGCACCTCGACGGTGGAGGACATCCGCACCGCGGCACCCAACGGGGACAACTGGTTCCAGCTGTACCTGACCAACAACATGGCGATCAACGAGGAACTCGTGGACCGCGCCCTGGCGGCCGGCTGCTCGACGGTGATGCTCACGGTGGACACCGCAGTGGCGGGCCATCACCTCAAGGACATCCGTAACGGCCTGACCATCCCGCCCGCACTGACCGCGAAGACGTTCCTGGACATGTCCCGTCACCCCAACTGGTGGATCAACAAGCTGACGACACCGCCCATCGGGTTCGCATCGCTGAGCGGGCTGGCCGGAGCCGCGCTGGACGCCGTGGACGTACCCGGAACCATGTTCGAGCCGGGCCTGAACTATGGCCACCTCGAATGGCTCCGTCAGCGGTGGCCGCACCGGCTGCTGGTGAAGGGCATCCTCAACCCGGCCGACGCCGCGAAGGTGATGTCGTACGGCGCCGACGGTGTGGTGGTGTCGAATCACGGTGGGCGACAGCTCGATCGCACACCGGCCACCCTCGATGCGCTAGCCGGCGTCCGGGCCGCCGTCGGCGCCGACGCGGTGGTGCTCATCGACGGCGGAGTCACCCACGGGCAGGACATCCTCGCCGCGCGGGCGCTGGGGGCCGACGCGGTGATGGTGGGGCGCGCCTACCTGTACGGGCTGATGGCCGGCGGGGAGCGGGGCGTCGAACGTGCGGTGCAGATCCTGCGCGACGAGTACCAGCGCGGTCTGCAGTTGCTCGGCCTCGACAGTTCCGCCCGCATCGAAAGTGAACGTGTCCGGGTGGTTCTGCGCTGATCACGACTTGGGCGACGGACACCTACGCGTTACCTGCCCATGGCAGGATCGGAGCGCATGGGCAGCTTCCTTCTGCGCGCGGGGATCACGGGCTTCGCCCTGTGGGTGGTCACCCTCGTCGTACCCGGACTCAGCTTCGTCGGCGGTGACACCACGCTGCAGCGGATCGGCATCATCTTCGTGGTCGGCATTCTCTTCGGTTTGGTCAACGCCGTGATCAAGCCGATCGTGCAGATCCTGTCGATCCCGCTCTACATCCTGACCCTGGGGTTGATCCACGTCGTGATCAACGCATGGATGCTGTGGATCACCGCGTGGATCACGCAGAACACCACGCACTGGGGGCTGGCGATCGACGAGTTCTGGTGGACGGCGATCTGGGCGGCGATTGTGCTGTCGATCGTCAGTTGGGGGCTGTCGTTGCTGATCCGGACGCCCACGCGGGTGTGATGCGCTGGGCGTAGGGGCAGCCCGGAATCGATACGTCGCGAGTATCGTCGCCGGTCGTGCACCTCGAGGAACTCCACTGGTTCGTCGTGCTCGCCGAGACCGAGCACGTCACCGAGGCTGCGGCCGAACTGCGCATCACCCAGCCCACACTGTCGCGGGCGCTGGCCCGGCTGGAGAGCGACGTCGGTGCGCCGCTGTTCGACCGTGTGCACCGTCGGCTGCGCCTGAACCCCTGTGGCGAAGTACTGCTCGAACACGCCCGGCGCTGCCTGGCCGAAATGCGTTCGGCCAGCGAGCGAATCGCGGCGCTGCGCGACCCCGACAGCGGCACCGTGCGGCTGGCCTTCCTGCATTCGTTGGCCAGCTGGTACGTGCCCGACGTCCTGCGCAGATTCCGGTTCGAGGCGGCGCAGGTGGACTTCTCGCTCTATCAGGGGCCCGCCCACGACATCACCCGCCGGGTGCTCGACGGCCTGGCCGACCTCGCGATCACCTCGCCGCAACCCCGCGCCGACGATTTCGGATGGCACCCGCTCTACGCCGAACAACTGTGCCTGGTGGTGCCGCGGGGCCACCGCCTGGCGGGTAGCGCCCGGCTGCGCCTGGCGCAGGTCGCCGAGGAACCGTTCATCGCCCTCGGCGAGGGATTCGGGTTGCGTCAGCTCACCGACGAGCTCTGTGCGCAGGAAGGCATCGATCCCCGGATCGGGTTCGAGGCCGCCGAGATCCCCACCCTCGAGGGTCTGGTCGCCGCGGGTTTCGGTGTGGCGGTCGTCCCGGTGCCGCGGCCCGGGCGCGGAGAGCCGACCGCGGTGTACATCCCGCTGGCCCACCCTCAGGCCAACCGTGACATCGGCGCGGCGTGGGCGCTCGGCCGTGCGCTGCCGCCGGCTGCCGAACGCTTCCTCGACTTCCTACGGTGACACCAGGGGCGTTCTTCTCCTTCAGATCCATTACGAATGTGAATGAATTTGCCAAAAGTCATGTATTGGACACATTGAAGACGCAGCTCTAGCGTGACAGCGATGACCATCGACTCCCCATCGGCGACCAGCGCTTGGGTCGGCCACCCGCGGGGTTCCTCGGACTACCGGCGGCTGCTCGCCGCGCTGTTCTGCGCCGGCATCGCCACGTTCGCACAGCTGTACTCGGCCCAGGCGGTGCTGCCCCAGATCGCCGCCGACCTCGGTGTCGGTGCCGCCGACGCGGCGCTGACCGTGTCCGCCGCGACAATCGGACTCGCACTCGGCGTGATTCCGTGGTCGGTGCTCGCCGACCGGATCGGCCGGGTCAGGGCGATGTCGATCTCGGTCGTCGGCGCCACCGCGATCGGGTTGATCACACCGTTCGCCCCCACCTTCCAGCTGCTGCTCGCGGGCCGCCTGCTCGAAGGGCTGCTGGTCGGCGGGGTGCCCGCGATCGCCGTCGCCTACCTCATCGAGGAGATCGATCCCGGCCACGCCGCCCGCGCCGCCGGCACCTTCGTCGGCGGCACCACCATCGGGGGGCTGCTGGGGCGCATCGTCGCGGGCCCCGTCGCCGAGCTCGCGGGGTGGCGCGTCGGGGTCTTCACCGTCGCCGCGCTGTGCGCCCTCGCCGCGCTCGGGTTCGTCAGGCTCGCGCCGCAGCCCCGCGGATTCACCCCCGCGGGCCGCCGGGGGGCACCCGGACTGCGCCACCGCCTGGCCGCCAACCTGCGTTCACCCCGGCAGATGGCGCTGTTCGCCCAGGGCTTCCTGCTCATGGGCGGATTCGTCGCGCTGTACAACTTCTTGGGATTCCGGCTGGCCGCCCCGCCGTTTTCCCTGCCGCAGGCGCTGGTGAGCCTGGTGTTCATGGCGTACCTGGCGGGAACGTGGGCGTCCGCCCGGGCGGGTGCGGAGGCCACCCGGCTGGGCCGCAAACGGGTGCTGCTGGCATCGACGGCGGTGATGATCATCGGAGTGGCTATCACCCTGAGCCACAACGTCGTCGCGGTCCTCGCCGGCCTGGTGATCGCGACGGCGGGCTTTTTCGGCGCCCACGCGATCGCCTCCGGCTGGACCGGCCGGATGGCCCCGGCGGGTAAGGCTCAGGCGTCGTCGCTGTACAACCTCTTCTACTACGGGGGCTCCAGCGTGGTCGGCTGGTTCGGCGGGCTGGCCTTCGACGCATTCGGATGGATCGGTGTGTCGACGACGATCCTCGTCCTGGCCACCGCCGCGGCGGCGATCGCACTGGTGGCGCTGCCCCGCGATTGACCGCACGGCCGGGCGGCCGACCGGCACACTGGAGTCATGCCGGAACTGCCCGAGGTGGAAGCGCTCGCCGACTACCTGCGTCAGCACGCCGTCGGACTGACGGTCGGCCGCGTCGACGTATCGGCGTTCTCCGTCCTGAAGACATTCGACCCGCCGGTGACGGCGCTGTACGGGCAGGCGGTCACCGGTGCCCGGCGCTGGGGCAAGTATCTGGGCCTGGATGTCGGGGAGCTGTCGCTGATCACGCATCTGTCCCGTGCGGGATGGCTGCGCTGGTCGGACAAGCTGGCGGCCGCTCCGCTGAAGCCGGGTAAGGGGCCGATCGCGCTGCGCGTTCACCTCGGCACGCCGGGAAGTGCACCGGGGTTCGACCTCACCGAGGCCGGCACGCAGAAACGGCTGGCCGTGTGGCTGGTCGCCGACCCCGCCGCGGTACCGGGTATCGCGGCGCTGGGCCCCGACGCCCTGGACCTCGACCGCGACGGGCTGGCCTCGGTGCTGGCCGGTAACAGCGGCCGGATCAAGACCGTCATCACCGATCAGAAGGTGATCGCCGGCATCGGTAACGCCTACAGCGACGAGATCCTCCACGTCGCGCAATTGTCGCCGTTCGCCACCGCGGGCAAGCTCACCGACGCGCAGCTCTCCGCGCTGCACGACGCGATGATCTCGGTGCTCACCGACGCGGTCAGCCGCTCGGTCGGTCAGCAGGCGGCAACGCTCAAAGGGGAGAAGCGATCCGGCCTGCGGGTCCATGCCCGCACCGGCCTGCCCTGCCCGGTGTGCGGGGACACGGTGCGCGAGGTGTCCTTCGCCGACAAGTCGTTTCAGTATTGCCCGACCTGCCAGACCGGCGGCAAGGTTCTCGCCGACCGGCGAATGTCCAAACTGCTCAAGTGATCCAGGCCCCATGCCCGGCGCGCCGAACGTGAAACTACTGCGAGAAAACAGCGAAATCGGAGCAGCCAGTTCACATTCGGCGGTGTCGGCCGACTCCGGTCACGGGCAGTATGAGCGGGTGGCTGACTGCAGCGCCTGCTGATAGAGCTCGTCGAGCCGGCGGGCCGCGACGACCGCGGACCGCGCGTCGTCCAGTTCCCCCGCGCACCCCGGTCCGTGCAGCAGGTCCCATTGCCGGGCGACCTCGTCGACCATCGCCTTGGTGTACCCGTCGATGGCGGCGCGGGACTGCGACAGATCCGGGGCGGTGGTCGGCGCCGCGGCAGTGCCGAACTTCCACTGCCCGAAGAGGGTGTACTCGACTCCTTCGGTGGCGTCGATCTGGTCACCGAAGATTGCGCGAACATATCCCGGATCGACCCCGTGTGCGGTCGCATCGGCACCCACGGCGTCCAGCACCTGCCTGGCCCGCGGCACGTCGGTGATCGGGCCGCCGGTGATCCACTTCGATGCCGCGACGGAATCGGCAGTCAGCAGGCGCTGCGTGGCGGAGTCGACCAGCGCATACAGCGGATCCGGTGGTTCGGCGCGGGCAACCGGGGCCCCGATCGCCGTGATGAGCATTCCGAGCAGCGCGATCAACCGGGCAGCCATGTACCCATGATGCTCGACCGCGCGCGACGGCCATGGTCGACGCGAGCGTGGATGCGGGCCAAAGCCCTGATACGAGCGGTCGCGGCCGGATGTCGTCGGGTTGGTCGCCCAACGGTCGGCACGGTGTCAGCACTTCGTGGTTTATCGGCCGCATGTTGGTGGTAGCCATGTGTCATGAAGGTGAAACTCTCGATGATGGCTCCCGCACTGTTCGCCGGCGCCGCTGCTGCCGCGGTCGCCTTCGCACCCGCCGCGATGAGCGAACCGCCGCCACCACCGCCGTGCGTCAACGCCGACGGCACGCCGTGTGCCGACCTCGGCACGGCCGGTCCCGGTGGTGCGTCCGGCAGCATCCCCTACGGACCCGGCGGCACCGCCGGTCCCGGTGGGGCGTCCGGCAGTATCCCCTACGGCCCGGGTGGGTCGGCCGGTCCGGGTGGGGCGTCGGGGTGCATCCCCAACGTCGGCTGCGCGACCATCCCCGCCCCCTGAGATCGTGTGATTTCGGCGCGCTGACCGACTCCACGCGGACATCAGCGCGCCGAAATCGCTCGGGACGAGGTCCTAGGCGGGGCGGCCGCGCTCCACGCGGTAACGGCGCACCAGCGCGTCGGTGGAGCTGTCGGACTGCCGCGCCGGTGCCGCCTCGGCGGTGATCACCGGCAGCAACGCCTTTGCCTGTGTCTTGCCGAGTTCGACACCCCACTGGTCGAACGAGTCGATACCCCAGATGACGCCCTCGGTGAACACCTGGTGCTCGTAGAGCGCGATCAACTGCCCGACCACCGACGGGGTGAGTTTGGTCCCCAGAATCGACGTCGTGGGCCTGTTGCCCGGCATCACCTTGTGCGGCACCACATCCGCCGGGGTGCCCTCCGCCGCGATCTCCTTGGCGGTCTTGCCGAAGGCGAGCACCTGGGTCTGGGCGAAGAAGTTGCTCATCAGCAGGTCGTGCATACTTCCCGTGCCGTCGGCGGTCGGCAGGTCGTCGGTGGGCTGGCTGAAGCCGATGAAATCGGCGGGGACCAGCCGCGTGCCCTGGTGCAGCAACTGGTAGAACGCGTGCTGACCGTTCGTTCCCGGCTCACCCCAATAGATTTCGCCGGTGTCGGTGCTGACAGGGCTGCCGTCGGCGCGCACCGACTTGCCGTTGGACTCCATCGTGAGCTGCTGCAGGTACGCCGCGAACCGCGCGAGATCGTTGGAGTAGGGCAGCACCGCGCGGGATTGGGCGTTGAAGAAACTCGAATACCACAATCCGATCAGACCGAGCAGCGCCGGTGCGTTGGATTCCAGGGGCGCCGTGCGGAAATGTTCGTCGACGAGGTGGAACCCGGCAAGGAACTCCGCGAAGCGCTCGCGGCCGATGACCGCCATCACCGACAGCCCGATTGCCGAGTCCACCGAGTAGCGGCCACCCACCCAGTCCCAGAACCCGAACATGTTGTCGGTGTTGATGCCGAACGCGTCGACCAGCTTCTTGTTGGTGGACACGGCGACGAAATGCTTTGACACCGCGGCATTTCCGAGCGCATCGGTGAGCCAGCGCCGCGCGGCGGTGGCGTTGGTCAACGTCTCGAGGGTGGAGAATGTCTTCGAGGCGACGATGAAAAGCGTTGTGGCCGGATCGAGTCCGTCGAGTTTGGCGACGAGGTCGGCCGGGTCGACGTTGGAGACGAAGCGCGCGGAGATCCCGGCGTCGGCGTAGTGGCGCAGCGCGTCGTACACCATGACGGGCCCCAGATCGGATCCGCCGATACCGATGTTCACCACGGTGGTGATCCGCTCACCCGTCGCGCCCGTCCACGCCCCGCTGCGCAGCCGGTCGGTGAAGTCGCCCATCGCGTCGAGCACGCTGTGCACGTCGGCAACGACATCCTGGCCGTCCACGACGAGGTCGGCGCCCCGCGGCAGCCGCAGCGCGGTGTGCAGTACCGCCCGGTCCTCGGAGGTGTTGATGTGTACGCCGGAGTACATCGCGTCTCGGTGCGCTTCCAGACCCGCCGCCTTGGCCAGGTCGACGAGCAGCTCTACCGTCTCCCTGGTCACCCGGTGTTTGCTGTAGTCGATGTAGAGATCGCCGACGGTCAGCGTGAGGTCGGTACCCCGGTCGGGGTCCTCGGCGAAGAAGTCCCGCAGGTGTTTCTCGCCGACCTCATCGTGATGCCTTACCAATGCGTTCCACGCGGGGGAGTCTGAGATCTGAGACGGTGCGCCTGTCATTCCTCGACCCTAGTGCGGCGCGCTTGTCGAAGGTGTAAATGATGGATGTATGGACACCGCCAAGCTGCTGTCATCCGTCCCCACCGGGCTGTGGATCGGAGGTGAGGAGCGCGCGGGGTCGTCGACCTTCGATGTGCTCAACCCGGCGACCGACGAGGTGCTCATCTCCGTCAGTGAGGCCACCGCGGACGACGCGATCACCGCGCTGGATGTCGCCGAGTCCGTGCAGGCCGACTGGGCGGCCACCCCGCCCCGGGAACGCGGGGAGATCCTGCGGTCGGTGTTCGAGACGATCTCCGCCCACGCCGAGGATGTCGCCACCCTGATGACGCTGGAGATGGGGAAGGTGCTCGCCGAGAGCAGAGGCGAGGTGAAGTACGGCGCCGAGTTCTTCCGCTGGTATGCCGAAGAGGCGGTCCGCATCGGCGGGCGCTATACCCCCAGCCCGGCGGGCACCGGCCGGATCATCGTCACCAAACAGGCGGTCGGCCCGTGTTACGCCATCACACCGTGGAACTTCCCGCTGGCGATGGGCACCCGCAAGATCGGCCCCGCCGTCGCCGCCGGCTGCACGATGATCGTCAAACCGGCCCAGGAAACCCCGCTGACCATGCTGCTGTTGGCCAAACTGATGGACGACGCCGGGCTGCCCAAGGGGGTGCTGTCGGTCCTGCCGACCACCAAACCGCGCGACGTCACCACCGCGCTGATCGACGACGGGCGCTTGCGCAAGCTCACCTTCACCGGTTCGACGGGTGTGGGCAAGGCGCTGGTGAAACAGTCCTCGGACAAGCTGCTGCGCACCTCGATGGAGTTGGGCGGCAACGCCCCGTTCATCGTGTTCGACGACGCCGACGTCGACGCGGCCGTCGAGGGTGCGGTGCTGGCCAAGATGCGCAACGGCGGTGAGGCCTGTACGGCCGCCAACCGCTTCCACGTCGCCAACGCGGTGCGCGAGGAGTTCACCGAGAAACTGGTCAAGCGGATGAGCGAATTCACGCTGGGCAACGGTCTCGACGAATCCTCCACACTCGGCCCGCTGATCAACACCAAACAGGTCGCGACCGTCGCCGATTTGGTGTCCGACGCGGTGTCCCGCGGCGCCACCGTCGCCGTCGGCGGTGTCGCACCCGGCGGCCCCGGCAACTTCTACCCCGCCACGGTGCTCACCGACGTCCCCGCCGATGCGCGCATCCTCAAGGAGGAGGTGTTCGGGCCCGTCGCGCCGATCACCGGCTTCGACACCGAGGATGAGGGCGTCGCCGCGGCCAACGACACCGAATACGGTTTGGCCGCCTACATCTTCACCGAATCGCTGGACCGGGCGATGCGCGTCGCCGAAGCGATCGAATCGGGAATGGTCGGCGTGAACCGCGGCGTCATCTCCGATCCCGCGGCGCCGTTCGGCGGGGTCAAGGAGTCCGGATTCGGGCGCGAGGGCGGCATCGAGGGCATCGAGGAATACCTCGACACCAAGTACATCGCCCTGACCAAGTAACTCCCCTTCCGCGAGCAGACGCGAAAGTGCCCCAAAATGCGCGTGTTGGGACACTTTTGCGTCTGCTCGCCCACATAGACTTCAGTGCTCGAAACCCCGACGTGGGAGGGCATGGACGTGACAGCGGCGCCGGTCCGCGTAGCCGGTCGACGCCGGTGGGTCGCGCCTGAGCCGCAACACGCGCGCCGCGGCCACGGCCCCCGGCAAGGTATCGCTGCGCTCGACGGCGTCCGCGCGGTCGCGGTGCTGCTGGTGCTCGCCAACCACGGCGGCGTCCCCGGTGTCTCCGGCGGATTCATCGGCGTCGACGTGTTTTTCGTGCTCAGCGGATTCCTGATCACCTCGCTGCTGCTCGACGAACTGGGCCGTACCGGCCGGATCGACCTCAAGGAGTTCTGGATCCGGCGGGCACGCCGGCTGCTGCCCGCGCTGCTGGTGATGATCGCCGCGGTACTCGCCCTCCGCGAGCTGTTCGCGCCGGAGGCGATCGCCTCGTTGCGCGACGACGCCGTGGCAGCCTTCCTGTGGATGGCCAACTGGGCGTTTGTGGCGCAGCAGTCCGACTACTTCAGCCAGGGGGCCGCGCCGTCGCCGCTGCAGCACACGTGGTCGCTGGGGGTGGAGGAGCAGTTCTACCTCGCCTGGCCGCTGCTGCTGGTGGCCGTCGCCGCTGTCCTCGCGCTACGCGCGGCACCGGCGCTGCGCACCGTTCGGATCGCCGTGGTGGTACTTGCGGTCGTCGGCGTCGCCGCGTCGGCGGCCGCCTCGGTCCTCATGGTGTCCGACGACACGCTCAACCGCGTGTACTACGGCACCGACACCCGGGCGCAGGCGTTGCTCATCGGAGCGGCCGCGGCCGCCCTGCTGGTCCGGGACTGGTCGTCGTTGACGTTGTGCGGCACCTTGATTCGTTCCCGCTGGCGCCGTTGGGCGGCCTGGACGGTCTCGGTACTCGGGCTGGTGCTGCTCGCGCTGATTGCCCACCGCGCGTCGGGCGCCGTGCGCGACTTCCGGCTCGGTCTGCTGCCCCTGACCGCGGGTGCGGCGGTCATGGTCGTCGCGTCCGTCGCGCTGGACCGCGGCGGACCCGTCGCCCGGCTCCTGGCGGCGCGACCGCTGGTCTGGCTCGGAACGATCTCCTACGGCGTCTACCTCTGGCACTGGCCGGTGTTCCTGGTCCTCAACGGCGAACGCACCGGCTGGTCGGGCTGGTCGCTGTTCGCGGTGCGCTGCGCGGTTACGGTCGCGGTGGCGGCGGCGTCGTGGTGGATCATCGAACAGCCGGTCCGCCGGTGGCGGCCGTCGTCGGTGCCGATGCTGCGGCTGGCCGCCGCGACGGTTGCCACCGCGGCGGTGGCGACCGCGATGGTGGTGCCGGTCGGGATCAAACCGGGCGACTCGGTGCCGGGCAGCGGGGTGTCCGAAATGGCATCGGCAGCGCAGACACTGCCGGAGGTACCGGTCGCGGCACCGGGGACGGCGCGACCACCCGGGACCCGCGCGGTGGCGGTGTTCGGGGATTCGGTCGCCTGGACGCTGATGCGATATCTGCCCGCCACGCCGGACCTGCAGTTCGCCAACTACACGACGATCGGTTGCGGTATCGCCCGCGGCGGCCCGTACCGCGCCGCGGGGGAGACCCTGCCGCAGAAACCGGAATGTGAGGATTGGCCGGCCCGGTGGTCGCAGCGGATCCGCTACGACCGGCCCGATGTCGTGCTGCTGGTCGTCGGCCGCTGGGAGACCGTCGACCGGGTGAACGAGGGCAACTGGACCCACGTCGGCGACTCCGCCTACGACGCCTACCTGAGCGGGGAGCTGCAGCGCGCGCTGGACATCCTTGGCTCGACGGGCGCCCACATCGTCGTGACGACCGCGCCCTACAACCGCCGCGGCGAACGCCCCGACGGAAGCCTGTATCCCGAGGATCAGCCGGCGCGGGCGAATCGGTGGAACACGCTGCTGCGTCAGGTCGCCGACAACTATCCGAACGTCACGGTGCTCGACCTGAACAAGAAGCTCGCGCCCGGCGGGTATTACACCAACCGCGTGGACGGCATCAGGATGCGCAGCGACGGTGTGCACCCAACTCCCGAGGCGGTCGAGTGGCTGACGCCGTGGCTCATCGACTCGCTGCGCGCGTCGATCGTTACGCCGCCTGCTGCCGCGGGGTGCTGCGCCCCAGCGTCCACTCGGCCACGCTGACCGCCACCGCGACCGCGGCGACCCCGAGGATCCGGGTCAGGGGTGAGGGTGGCGGGGCCGTTCCGATCTTCGTCGAGCAGGCCCGCGCCGGATTCAGTGCCCGAGTCGTCCGCGGCCGAGGCGCAGCAGCAGCATCGCCAGATCCTTGCCCTCGGGCCCGACCTCGCTGTAGCGCTCGATGACCTTCATCTCCCGGCTGTGCACCAGCCGGGTGCCGCCGGATGCCATCCGCGCCTTGCCGATCAGCTTGGACACCTCGGTGCGCCGTTTGACCGCGGCCAGGATGGTGGCGTCGAGCTGGTCGATCTCCAGCCGCAGCGCGTCGATGTCGAGGGTCTGATCGGTCTCGACGGTTTCCGTGCTCATGTCGTCGTTCTCCATCTCGCTGTGTGGGGGTTCTGGTCTCATCCGGTTTCGGGCCTCACACAACAGACGAGCCCCGGATCCGGAAGCGGACCGCGGGGCTCTGGGAAGCAGCTAGACCACGGGCACCGCTGGCCGGTACCCGTAGAAAAATCGTCCCTGCTTGTTGAGCACGCTGGCTAGTGTGCCACTAAGGGCGGTGCCAGCGCAAAGGTCGCCGCGCGGCTGACTGCGGGGCTGTCGTGCACCGGCGGTAAGTTGGGGCAGAAATGAGTGTGCACACGACCGATTCCCACGCCGAAACCGCACAGCTGCTGGACGGCCTCAATCCGCAACAGCAGCAGGCGGTGCTGCACGAGGGCACGCCGCTGCTCATCGTGGCGGGCGCGGGCTCGGGTAAGACGGCGGTGCTCACCCGTCGCATCGCCTACCTGCTCGCCGCGCGGGACGTCGGGGTTGGGCAGGTGCTGGCGATCACCTTCACCAACAAGGCCGCCGCGGAGATGCGTGAACGGGTGGCGGCGCTCGTCGGGCCGCGGGCCAGGAACATGTGGGTGTCGACGTTCCACTCGACCTGTGTGCGGATCCTGCGCAACCAGGCGTCGTTGCTGCCGGGGCTGAACTCCAACTTCTCCATTTACGACGCCGACGACTCGCGGCGGTTGCTGCTGATGATCGGCAAGGACATGGGTCTGGACACCAAGCGCCATTCGCCGCGCCTGCTGGCCAACGGGATCTCCAACCTCAAGAACGAGTTGATCGGGCCCGGACAGGCGGCCGCGGAGGCCTCCGAGGCCGAGGACGACCTGGCGCGGGTCATCGCCGACGTCTACGGCGAGTACCAGCGCAGGCTGCGGGCGGCCAACGCGCTGGACTTCGACGACCTCATCGGTGAGACAGTCGCTGTGCTGCAAGCCTTTCCACAGATCGCGCAGTATTACCGGCGGCGGTTCCGGCACATCCTGGTCGACGAGTACCAGGACACCAACCACGCCCAGTACGTGCTGGTCCGCGAACTCGTCGGGACCGAGACGGTCGACGGGGTGGCGCCGGCCGAGTTGTGCGTAGTCGGCGACGCCGACCAGTCGATCTACGCCTTTCGGGGCGCGACGATCCGCAACATCGAAGATTTCGAACGCGACTTTCCCAGCGCCACAACGATTCTGCTGGAACAGAACTATCGTTCCACGCAGAACATCCTGTCGGCGGCCAACTCCGTCATCGCGCGCAACGCGGGCCGCAGGGAGAAGCGGTTGTGGACCGACGCGGGCGAAGGCGAGCTGATCGTCGGGTACGTCGCCGACAACGAACACGACGAGGCCCGTTTCGTCGCCGAGGAGATCGACGCGCTCGCCGATCGGGGCGTCATCAAGTACAGCGACGTCGCCGTCTTCTACCGCACCAACAACTCGTCGCGCGCGCTCGAAGAGGTGTTCATCCGGGCCGGAATCCCCTACAAAGTCGTCGGCGGCGTTCGCTTCTACGAACGCAGGGAGATCCGCGACATCGTCGCCTATCTGCGGGTGCTGGACAATCCCGGCGATTCGGTGAGTATGCGCCGGATACTCAACACCCCGCGGCGCGGCATCGGCGACCGGGCCGAGGCGTGTGTGGCGGTGTACGCCGAGAACACCGGATCGAGTTTCAACGACGCCTTGCAGGCCGCTGCCGAGGGCAAGGTCCCGATGCTGAACACCCGCTCGGAGAAGGCCATCGCCGCCTTCGTCGAGATGCTCGACGAACTGCGCGGGCGCCTCGCCGACGAACTCGGGACGCTCGTCGAAGCGGTGCTCGACCGGACCGGCTACCGGACCGAACTGGAGGCGTCCAGCGATCCCCAGGACCTGGCACGGCTGGACAACCTCAACGAGTTGGTCAGTGTCGCACATGAATTCAGCACCGACCTGGCCAACGCCGACGCACTCGGGGAAGACGGTGAGGACGGGCAGGACGAGGACGTCCCCGACACCGGCGTGCTGGCGGCGTTCCTGGAACGGGTCTCGCTGGTCGCCGACACCGACGAATTGCCCGAACACGGTGCTGGTGTGGTCACCATGATGACGCTGCACACCGCCAAAGGACTGGAGTTCCCGGTGGTGTTCGTGACCGGCTGGGAGGACGGGATGTTCCCCCACATGCGGGCTTTGGGAGATCCGGCGGAACTGTCCGAGGAACGGCGTCTCGCCTATGTCGGCATCACCCGTGCCCGTCAGCGGCTCTACGTGAGCCGGGCGCGGGTGCGGTCGTCGTGGGGCCAGCCGATGCTCAACCCCGAATCACGTTTCCTGCGGGAGATCCCCCAGGAACTCATCGACTGGCGCCGTGTCGAGCCCGCGCCGTCGTTGTCGGCACCGGTGAGCGGGGCGGGCCGGTTCGGCACGCCGCGCCCGTCGCCAGGGCGGTCCGCGGTCGGCAAGAGGCCGCTCGTGGTGCTCGCCCCCGGCGACAGGGTCAGCCACGACAAGTACGGACTGGGCCGCGTCGAAGAGGTCTCCGGTGCCGGAGAATCGGCGATGTCACTCATCGACTTCGGCAGTGCGGGGCGGGTCAAACTCATGCATAACCACGCCCCCGTCCACAAGCTCTAGGAGGCGAGGCTCAGCCCCGCCTGCTCCACCGTGCCGTGGACGGGAGGAGGGTCAGCACGATGCCGGCCAGCGGCAGCGCCGGGATGGCGTAGACCGCCGCGGGCAGTCGGGCCCCGGCGACGAAGAGACTGGCGAAGATGAGCAGGCCGATCACCGACCCGACGACGATCAGCAACCGGCCCATGCGTCGACGCAGCAACAGCATGATGAGCCCGCCGATGCTGGCCGCGGCCGAGATCGCGGTCAGGAAGCCGACGGCCACGCAGAACAGCCGGTCGGTGTGCCACCAGCCGGTGATGAGGTCGGTGGCGATGACGGCGGTGGCCCAGCCGCTGAGGATCGTGACCACCGCGGCCGCGATCGCCGTGCCGGGATCGGCCCCGGCGGGTGTGCGCGGGATCGTGACCGGTTTGGCGCGCGGGATGTAGCCCGTGGGGGCTTCGTCGTCGGCGGTGTCGGCGGTGTCGGCGGGGCGGCCGATCAGGCCGGTGGGCGGTTCCTGAGCGCCGCCGCGGGCGATGAGGCTGGTGTGGGGGTCGTTGTCGGCGGGACGCGCGATGAGGCCGGTGGGTGGTTCCTCACGGGCGGGCGGCAGGGGACCCGTCGGGTGGCGGCGGATGATGCTCGTCTTGGGTTCGTCGTCTCGGTGCGGGACGGCGGGCGCGGCCGGTTCCCGGCGCAGGATGCGCTGCCGCTCGGACGGCGTGGGATCGGGAAGAGGAGCGCCGCTCACTCACCCAACATAGCTGCCGGGCGAAAGCCCGGCCTTGGCCAGCCAGCCGACCGGATCGATCCGGTTGGTGCCGTTGATAAGCACCTCGAAGTGCAGGTGGGGGCCGGTCGAGTTACCGCGGTTGCCCATGGTGGCGATCTGATCGCCGGCCATGACCCGCTGTCCGACGCTGACCAGCCAGGTGTTGATGTGCCCGTACAGCGTCACGGTGCCGTCGGCGTGGCGCAGTTTCACCCACGCGCCGTAGCCCGCCGTGGGTCCGGCGTCGATGACCACGCCGTCGGCGGCCGCCACGATCGGGGTGCCGATCGAGTTGGCGATATCGATGCCGCCGTGCAGGGTGCCCCACCGGTACCCGAACCCGGACGTCCACACGCCGCGGGTGGGCATGGCGTACTGGGGCTTGGCCAGCCGGGCTTCCCGTTCGGCGCGCTCCTGGGCGAAGGCGGCGGCCTTGGTGATCTCCTCGGCGTGGATGGCCGACTGGGCGTTGGAGGCCACGGTGACGATCTGCATGCCGTCGACCGAACCGGTGATCGCGCCGCCGTCGATCGCGGCTTGGCCGGCGGCCAGTACGGTGTCGGCGGTCTCGGTCCTTGGGGTGGCGGTGGAGATCGAGTAGGCGCCCGCGGCGGTTGCCCCCGCCGCCATCGCGGCGATCATCAGGCGGCTCTTGACCGCCCCGACGGTCTCCTTGCGGTGGGCGCCGCGCGTGCCGGCGATGTTGATGATGTCGGTGACCGCCGCGCCGTCGCTGAAGTCGGTGTTGCTGTCGCGGTAGGCGTGGGTGGCCTCCCGTGCCTTGCGCGACGCGCGCGCCGAGGGGGTGCGGCGTTCGTCGGCGGCCTCGGGCTGGAATTCGGACGGCACGACCAGCCGCAGCGGGGTCAGGTCGTCGGTGTGGTGCAGATCGTCGAGTTCGGGAGCGGTGATGACCTGCGATTCCCGATCGAATGCCGAACTCTCGCGAAACTCCAGGTCACCGAGGTCGCCGAACTCGTTGAACGGGATGATGTCCGTGATCTCAGCAGCTGTCGGCCGGATCCGGATGTCGCGAGGGTTCGTCGACGTCCCTGTGGGATTCCTGGACGAACGATGCTGCGCCAACCTGAGAAGTCCTTTGTGCCGTGACCATCTTGTTATCTATCTGGACCTCAGGCACGTTAACGAAATCCCAATGTTGGTGGCAACCCGAGCGAGTATTCCGCCGCAGATTGTGACGTGTATCACGGATGTGCGGCGGTGAGATCTACCACATGGCAGGCAGGCGATGCAACAGATAACGACGCGTCTGGATATGGTTCCCCCGAGCCCGTCAGGCCCAAACCTTCATAGTCAACGCAGACAGACAGGGATTTTCAGCGCTCATGGACCTCTTCGAATATCAGGCGAAGGAGCTGTTCGCCAAGCACAACGTCCCGACCTCGCCGGGCCGCGTCACCGATTCGGCCGCCGATGCCAAGGCGATCGCCGAGGAGATCGGCGGCCCCGTGATGGTCAAGGCCCAGGTGAAGACCGGCGGCCGGGGTAAGGCCGGCGGTGTGAAGTACGCGGCCACCCCCGACGACGCGTTCACCCACGCACAGAACATCCTCGGCCTGGACATCAAGGGCCACATCGTGAAGAAGCTGCTGGTCGCCGAGGCCAGTGACATCGCCGAGGAGTACTACATCTCGTTCCTGCTCGACCGCGCCAACCGGACCTACCTGGCGATGTGCTCGGTCGAGGGCGGGATGGAGATCGAAGAGGTCGCCGCGACCAAGCCCGAGCGTCTGGCCAAGGTGCCGGTGGACGCCGTCAAGGGTGTGGATGTGGCGTTTGCCCGCTCCATCGCCGAACAGGGTCATCTGCCGGCCGAGGTGCTCGACGCGGCGGCCGTCACGATCGCGAAGCTGTGGGAGGTGTTCGTCGGCGAGGACGCGACGCTGGTCGAGGTCAATCCGCTGGTGCGCACGCCTGACGACCAGATCCTGGCGCTCGACGGCAAGATCACCCTGGATGCCAACGCGGATTTCCGCCACCCCGGTCATGCGGAGTTCGAGGATCGTGACGCCACCGATCCGCTGGAGCTCAAGGCCAAGCAGCACGACCTGAACTACGTCAAGCTCGACGGGCAGGTCGGCATCATCGGCAACGGCGCCGGCCTGGTCATGTCGACGCTCGATGTGGTCGCCTATGCCGGTGAGAACCACGGTGGCGTCAAGCCGGCGAACTTCCTGGACATCGGCGGCGGCGCCTCGGCCGAGGTGATGGCCGCCGGGCTGGATGTGATCCTGGGCGACAGCCAGGTCAAGAGCGTGTTCGTCAACGTGTTCGGCGGCATCACGGCCTGCGACGCGGTCGCCAACGGCATCGTGCAGGCGCTGCAGATCCTGGGCGACGACGCGAACAAGCCGCTCGTGGTGCGTCTCGACGGCAACAACGTCGAGGAGGGTCGCCGCATTCTCGCCGAGGCCAATCATCCGCTGGTCATCCAGGCGGACACGATGGACGCCGGTGCCGACAAAGCCGCCGAGCTGGCCAACGCCTGAGACCCGAGAGGACCACTGACATGGCAATCTTCCTGACCAAAGACTCAAAGGTCATCGTCCAGGGCATCACCGGCGGCGAGGCCACCAAGCACACCGCCTCGATGCTCAAGGCCGGCACTCAGATCGTCGGCGGCGTCAACTCCCGCAAGGCCGGCACCACCGTGTCCCACAAGGACCGCGATGGCAACGACATCGAGCTGCCGGTGTTCGGCAGCGTCGCCGAGGCGATGAAGGAGACCGGCGCCGACGTGTCCATCGCGTTCGTGCCGCCCAAGTTCGCCAAGGACGCCATCATCGAGGCGGTCGACGCCGAGATCCCGTTGCTGGTGGTCATCACCGAGGGCATCCCGGTGCAGGACACGGCCTACGCGTGGGCGTACAACGTCGAGAAGGGGCTCAAGACCCGCATCATCGGGCCCAACTGTCCCGGCATCATCACGCCCGGAGAGGCGCTGGCGGGGATCACGCCGGCCAACATCACCGGCAAGGGGCCCGTCGGCCTGGTGTCCAAGTCCGGGACGCTGACCTACCAGATGATGTACGAACTGCGCGATTTCGGCTTCTCGACCGCGATCGGTATCGGTGGTGACCCGGTCATCGG
The DNA here is from genome assembly GCA_018268465.1 of Actinomycetota bacterium. Classification (GTDB taxonomy): domain Bacteria; phylum Actinomycetota; class Actinomycetes; order Mycobacteriales; family Mycobacteriaceae; genus Mycobacterium. Next base: position 510,461 of record JAFDWN010000002.1, on the reverse strand, counting down.
CACCACGCACATCGACGCCATCGAGGCGTTCGAGAAGGATCCCGACACCAAGGTGATCGTGATGATCGGTGAGATCGGCGGCGACGCCGAGGAACGCGCGGCCGACTACATCAAGGCCAACGTCACCAAGCCGGTCGTCGGTTACGTCGCGGGCTTCACCGCGCCCGAGGGCAAGACGATGGGCCACGCCGGTGCGATCGTGTCGGGTTCGTCGGGCACGGCCGCGGCCAAGAAGGAAGCCCTCGAAGCGGCGGGTGTGAAGGTCGGCAAGACCCCGTCGGAGGCGGCCGCGTTGGCCCGGGAAATCCTGCAAAGCCTCTAACCCTCCCCCTCGTCCCGCGCGAGCAGACGCAAAGGTGCCCNNNGGGCACCTTTGCGTCTGCTCGCGCCGGAAAAGGGACCCTATTGCGTGCGGCCGCCGAGATGACGAGCCAGGAACCGGTCGACGGCGTGGTACATGTCGATCTGGTTGTCCGGGTTGAGGAAGCCGTGCCCCTCGTCCTGCTTGACCATGTACTCGACGTCCACGCCGCGGGCGCGCAGGGCGTCGACCAGGTTGTCCGATTCGGCCTGCACGACGCGAGAGTCGTTGGCGCCCTGGATAACCAACAATGGTGTACGGATCTGGTCCACGCGGGTGATCGGTGAGCGGGCCAGCATGTCGGCCTCCTGCTCCGGATCGGACGGATCCCCGACGAAAAGATGCCAGTTGTTGGCCAGAAACGGCCGCGCGACATTCGGCAGTGTGCGCATGAAGTTCGCGAGGCTGGAGATACCGACGTAGTCGATGGCCGCGGCGAAGACGTCCGGAGTGAAGGTGACCCCGACCAGGGTGGCGTAGCCGCCGTAGGAGCCGCCGAAGATGGCGACCCGGTCGCGGTCCGCGAACCCCTCCTTGACTGCCCAGTCCACGGCGTCGATAAGGTCGTCGTGCATCTTGCCGGCGAATTCGCCGATCGCCGCTTTGACGAACGCCTTTCCGAATCCGGTCGAGCCGCGAAAGTTCACCTGCAGCACCGCATATCCGCGGTTGGCCAGCAGTTGGACTTCGGGCTGGAACATCCAGACGTCTCGCGCCCACGGACCGCCGTGGACCAGCAGGACCATCGGCAGCCCGGCCGGTTCGACCCCGACCGGCAGCGTCAGATACGAATGCAGGTCCAGTCCGTCCCGCGCGGTGATGGTCACCGGCGTCATCGGCGCCAGGGCCGCGGGGTCCAGGTGCGGATACGGCCGGAACAGCAGCCGGCTCACACCGGTGGAATGGTCGTAGAAGTACGTGACACCCGGATCGCGATCGTGGGTGAAGCTCACCACCCAACGCTGCTCGCTGGCGTCGGAGGACACCGCGGCCAGATCGCCGTCGGACAGCTTGCTCAGATTCTCCAGTACCGCAGCGAAATTCGGGTCGAGGGCGTGGATGACCTGACGTTCCCCGTAGTAACGGGCGGCCAGAAGTTGCCCGGTCCGCTCACTGCGGATCAACGGCGACGGAAGGCCGAGCAGCCCGCCGAGGTCGAAATCCGGATGACTGTCCACCTCGGTTTCGGCGCCCGTGACGACGTCGACTCTGACCAGGCGGGTGCGATCGCTGCCCTCACTGGAGCCCAGCCAGATGCCGCCGCCGTCGGGAGTGATCTCGATCGGATGGATACCCACCGGGTAGTCGGTGCCGTCGTAGACCCTGATGGAACGCATTCTGCGCGTTGTGGGATCCCATTGCGCCAGCTCGACGCCGCCGTCGGCGGTCTGGATCGAGGTGAACAACTCACCGTTGTGTCCGCACAACCAGGTCACCACATTGCCGGGATTCTCGGCGAGCAGGGTGAGTTCGCCGGTGGCGACGTCGAGTTCGTAGACGTCGAACAACTCGGGATTGCGTTTGTTGATCTGGACGATCGCCGTGTCGGGCCGTCCCTTGGGAAGCGTGAAATGCGCCCTGACGTCCGGGAAGGGGGTCAGATCGACTGCCGCGGCGTCCGGATCGTTCGGGTCGACGCGGTACACGTGCCAGTTCTCGTCCCCGCCGCCGTCCTGCATGTAGAGCAGCCAGCGGGAATCGCGGGTCCATTGGTAGATGAACACGCTGCGGGTCTCGTCGGCGGTGACGCACCGGGCTTCGCCGGCGGGATCGGTGCCGTCGATCCTCTCCACCCACACGTTGAGACGGTTCTTCCACGGGGCCAGATAGGCGATCCGCGTCCCGTCCGGTGAGATCGTCGCGGCTGCGCGCACGGGTGCGCTGAAGAGGTCTTCCACGGTGACGATGTCGGGCAACGCCATAGCGCGTCCTTTCGGGTCGTGTTCGGCACGAACGTGCCTCCCGGGCCTCCGGGGGTGGGGGCTCGTCATGCGTATTGTGTTGTGGTCAGGGATGTTCGGTGATCCCCGGCACCGGACCGCCCAGGCGGCCGTTGGTGGCTTCCCGGATGGCGCGGTCCATCAGCGCCAACGCCTCCGACTGGCTCACGGACTTGCCGTCGATGATCACCGCCTTGCTGACGTCCTCGTCGATGACACGGAAGGCTCCGGTCACTGCGGCGGCGCACAGGCGCACTGTGAGGTCGCCGTCGGGCAGGCCCAGCCGGCCGGCGATCACCGGGATGAGGCCGGCTTCCATCCGGTCGTGGACCATCAGGTAGGCGGTGCGCAATGCGGGTTCCGACCCCGTCATGGTGGCGATCCGCATCGCGCTGAGCTCGTCCTCGATGTCCTGCGGGCTCAGTGGATGCCGGATGATGTCTACCGCAAGGTGTTCCGCGAGGGACAGCTCGGGCGGCCAGCGGCACATCGAGGCCAGGAAGCGGTCGGCCGACTTCGCGAGCAAGGGCTCGACACAACTCTCCTTGGTCCGGAAGTAACGCCAGATCGTCCGCGTCGAAAGCCCCGCCGCAGCAGCGATGTCGTCCCCGCTCGCCGCGGCGACACCGCGCTCCCAGAACAAGGCCGCGGCGAGCCGGGACACGGTCAGCCGCGCCCGGGCGGACTTCTCGTTGAGCACGTCGATTCGGGAATCCACCCCCTCTCTGTCACTTAGTGACAAGGCCAGACTGTCACTAAGTGACATGCCCGTCAAGGGCGACCGGGGGCGCCACCGCCCGGTCGGCTCCCGGCACCTGCTCCCCGGCCCCCGGTCCTGATCCATTAGCCTGGCCAATTAACACCTGTCAGGAGGTAGCCCGTGGCGGTCGACCCGCGTACCCCGGTCATCGTCGGCGTCGGACAGTTCACGGAACGCATCGACGAATCCGGGTACCGGGGCATGTCTGCGGTGGACGTCGCCACCGCGGCGGCGCGCTCCGCACTCGCGGACAGCGGCGCGTCGCGCGCGGCCGAGACGGTCGACGTCGTCGTCGGTATCCGGCCGTTCGAGATCTCCGGCCCCGGCACACCTCCGTTGGGGGCGTCGTCGAACTATCCGCGCTCGGTGGCTCGCAGGCTGGGGGCGCAACCTGCCAGGGCGGTACTGGAACCCGTTGGGGGACAAGGACCGCAGAAGATCGTCACGGAGTTCGCGGGCGCGATCGCACGCGGTGAGCTCGACGTCGCGCTGCTGTTCGGCTCGGAGACCGGGTCCACCGAGAAGTTCTTCGCCGGGCGCGCCGACAAGCCCGACTTCACCGAAACCGTCGACGGGCAACTGGAGGACCGCGGCTACGGCTTCGAGACCTTCATCGACGAGTACGCGGTCAGGCACGGTCTGCTCGGCGCGCCCGCGCAGTACGGGGCGCTGGAGAACGCCCGCCGCCGGCGGCTGGGCCTCGACGTCGCCGGGTACCGCCGCGCGATGGGCGAACTGTTCGCACCGTTCACCAAAGTCGCCGCCAAGAACCCGTTTTCGTCCTCGCCGGTGCAACGCGATGTCGACGAACTGGTGACGATCACCGCCGACAACCGGATGATCTGTGATCCCTATCCCCGGCTTCTCGTCGCGCGTGACCAGGTGAACCAGGGCGCGGCCGTGCTGGTGATGTCCGTCGCCGCAGCACGTCGGCTCGGCGTGGCCGACGAGAAGTGGGTTTACCTACACGGCCATGCCGATGCGGTGGAGCAGCCCCTGCTGCAGCGCGCCGACCTCGGTGCGAATCCCGCGGCGGCCCTGGCGATCCGCGAGGCACTGCGAGTCGCGGGGATCGGCATGGACGACCTCGAGGTCCTCGACCTCTACAGCTGCTTTCCGATCGCGGTGTTCGCGGTCTGTGACGCGCTGGGACTGTCCACCGGCGATCCGCGGGGACTCACCCTCACCGGCGGGCTGCCCTACTTCGGTGGCCCGGGTAACAACTACTCGATGCATGCCATCGCCGAGGTGGTCGGCGAAATGAGGGATAAGCCAGGAAGTTTCGGTCTCGTCGGCGCCAACGGCGGCATCCTGAGCAAGTATTCGGCCGGCGTGTACTCGGCGCTGCCGGCCGAATGGTCACCCGACCGCAGCGCCGCGCTGCGGGACGACGTCGCCGCACTGCCCACGGTGCCGCACGTGCGAGCGGCCGACGGTGCCGCCACGATCGAGACATACTCGGTGCGTTACGACTGGGAGGCACGCACCGGAGTGATTGTCGGACGGCTCGATTCGGATGACCGCCGATTCCTGGCCGTCACCACCGACGACGACCTCGTCGCCCTGATGAGTGACGGCGACCCGCTCGGCGCGCCGATCGTCGTCCGGTCGGACGACCGCGTCAACCGCGCCTCGCCGGCCTGACGGGTCCGCCGGCGCGGGCAGCGCCGCCTACACCGTCGCGGAGAGTTTCCCCGCCAGACGTTCCACGTAGGCCGCGACCTCGTCGGCGGAGCGGTCCGGAAGCCCGAACAGCACCTCGGTCACCCCGGCGTCGGCCCACCGCGCCAGCTTGTCGGGATCGGGTCTGATGTCCAGGGCCACGATCTGCGGTGCGCCGTCTCGGCCCGCGGCGGCCCAGGTGTCCTGCAGGATCTTGACGGGCGTGTCGATGTCGACGTCGCGCGGTGTGGTGATCCACCCGTCGGCGGATTTGGCGATCCACCGGAAGTTCTTCTCCGTGCCTGCCGCACCGACCAGCACGGGGATGTGCTGCTGCACGGGCTTCGGCCAGGCCCAGGACGGCCCGAAATTCACGAATTCCCCTTCGTAGGAGGCTTCCTCCTCGGTCCACAGCGCCCGCATCGCTTCGAGATACTCGCGCAACATGGTGCGCCGCCGTCCGGGCGGCACCCCGTGGTCGGTGAGTTCGTCGGTGTTCCAGCCGAATCCGACACCCAGACTGACCCGGCCTCCGGACAGGTGATCCAGGGTGGCGATCGACTTGGCCAGCGTGATCGGGTCGTGCTCCACGGGCAGCGCCACCGCCGTCGACAAGCGCACGCGCGAGGTCACCGCGCAGGCGGTCCCCAGCGCCACCCAGGGGTCGAGCGTGCGCATGTACCGGTCGTCGGGCAATGTCTCGTCGCCAGTCGTCGGGTGGGCGGCCTGTCGTTTCACCGGGATGTGGGTGTGTTCGGGCACGTAGAAGGTGGTGAACCCGTGCGCGTCGGCGAGCGCGGCCGCCGCGGCCGGGGTGATGCCGCGGTCGCTGGTGAACAGAACGAGCCCGTAATCCATGCCAAGAATTAGAACGTGTTCCAGTCTGACGGGCAAGGGTGGGCGGTCATTCGCCTGCGCCCCGCGTCGCCGCCACGTAGTCGACCCGCGCCGTTTCGGGTAGCGCGCTACGCGCGACGGCGTCCGCGCGGGCGACGACAGTCGCGTCATGGAGGCGACCCGTTCATATCGCGCCAAGGCCACCGAGTGGCTGCGGCGGTATCTGCCGTTGGAGATCGCCGGGTGGATCGGTGAACTCGGCGCTGCGGCAGTTGTCTACTTGTGGACGGACTCGCTCGCGGCGGCAGCGGTCGCCGCGACGATCGGCTCCTCGGTGGGTTACTACGCCCCGGCCTATGTGAACGCGGTGCGCTGGTCGGCCCCCGGGCAGGAGCACCTGTCGCGACTGGTACGTGCCGGGATGTCCCACCTGCTCGCCCTGCGCAGCCTCGCCCTCGAGTTCGGCCCCGCCGAGGCGATCGACAGCCTCATCGTCCGGCCGGCACTCATCTACGCCGGCCCGGTGTACCTCAATCACGTCCTGCTCGGATGGGTGGTCGGGGGATTCGTCGCCGACATCGTCTTCTACGTCTGCACCATCCTCAGCTACGAGAAGTTCCGCCGATTCCTGGCGATCCGGCCCGGCGCGCGCCATGTCGCCGGCGGCGCCATCGGCGACATCGCCGCCGAGGCGGTGCCCGCCACCGGGACGGGATAAGTTCAGCGCGAGCGTTACCCGCGACGGTCGCCGGTGCGGGTGCTGTCATGGCACTCCATGACGACCGAACGCATCGCCGACCACGTCAAGTTCGCGTACTGGGTGCCCAACGTCAGCGGCGGCCTGGTGACCAGCGACATCGAGCAGCGCACGGACTGGAGCTACGACTACAACGTCAGGCTGGCCAGGACCGCGGAGAACAACGGCTTCGAATACGCCCTGTCACAGGTTCGGTACGAAGCCAGCTACGGCGCGGAGTACCAGCACGAATCCACCAGCTTCAGCCTTGCGCTGCTGCTGGCCACGCAACGGCTCAAAGTCATCGCCGCGGTCCATCCCGGACTGTGGCAACCCGCGGTCCTCGCCAAACTCGGCGCGACCGCCGACCACCTGTCCGGCGGCCGGTTCGCGGTCAACGTGGTGTCGGGGTGGTTCAAGGACGAGTTCACCCATCTGGGCGAACCGTGGCTCGAACACGACGAGCGTTACCGCCGGAGCGCGGAGTTCCTGCAGGTCCTGCGCAAAATCTGGACGAACGACAACGTCGATTTCCGGGGTGACTTCTACCGGATCCACGACTTCACCCTCAAACCCAAACCGCTCAACACCGCCGAACGGCCCAACCCGGAACTCTTCCAGGGTGGAAACTCCACGGCCGCACGTCGCAACGGCGGCTACTACGCCGACTGGTACTTCTCCAACGGAAAGGACTTCGACGGCGTCACCGAGCAGGTCGTCGAGGTCCGCGACCACGCCAGGAACGCGGGGCGGGAGGTCAGATTCGGCCTCAACGGCTTCATCATCGCCCGCGACACGGAGAAAGAGGCGAAAGACACCCTGCGTGAGATCGTGGCGAAGGCCAACCGGCCCGCGGTCGAGGGGTTCCGCGACGCCGTGCAACAGGCCGGCAACGCCACCCGCGACCGCAGGGGAATGTGGGCGGACTCGACGTTCGAGGACCTTGTGCAGTACAACGACGGTTTCCGTACCCAGCTGATCGGGACGCCGGAGCAGATCGCGGAACGTGTTGCGGCGTACCGCAAACGGGGTGTCGACCTGATCCTGGGCGGCTTCCTGCACTTCCAGGAGGAAATCGAGTACTTCGGCGCCAAGGTGCTGCCGCTGGTACGCGAAATCGAGGAAGCCGAACGGGATTCGGCGGATACCCCGGTGCTGGTGTCGGCCTGAGAAGGTCACGGTCAGATCTAGCCCGCTCGTCGCTCGCCGTGGGTGTGCGCGCGTGCGCTAGCGTGGGTGGTCGAACCGCTCAGGCGCTCGGAGTGAGCATGCCCTGGTGTGCCCGCGATCCGAACGCCCGACCAGCACAGGAGAGGTCATGACCTACTCGCCCGGTAGCCCCGGATATCCGCCCGGTCAGCAGCCGACCACCCAGTTCGCCGCGCCCGCCCAGCGCTTCGGAAAGGCGCCGGAAGCGGCGCCCGCCGAGGACGGCCCCGGCAAGCTGCCCTTCTACCTCACCGTCGCCACCGCGGTGCTCGGGTTGCTGGTCTACCTGGCGTCCTTCGGGCCCATGTTCACCGTCCCCAGCACGGACTTCCCCGTCGGCGCCACCAGCGGGACCACCCTGGGTCTCGGCCTCGCTGTGGTGGCGTCGATCCTGGCGGGCGCGCTGGCCGGGATGAGCGTGCTGCCCAAGCAGAAGGGCTTCTACGCGGTCGTCGCGGCGATTTCGACGGTGGCGTTCCTGCTGGTGATCGGGGACGTCATCAGCAAGCCCGGCGAAGCCGGCATCGGCTGGGGCCTCTATCTCGTGATCGCGTTCACCCTGCTGCAGGTGGCGACGGCGGTGGCCGCGTTGCTCTTCGACGCCGGTGTGCTCTCCGCGCCGGCGCCGCGCCCCAGTTACGAGCAGCAGCCTCCGCAGCAGTACGGCCAGTACGGGGGACCTGGGTCGTACTACGGCCAGCCGCACCCCGGCCAGCCCCAGCATCAGGCGCCGCAGCCGCCCCCGCCGCCGCAGCACCAGGGCCCCCAGCATTCCGCCGCGCCGCCGCAGCGGTCCGGCTACCCGTCGCAGTACGGGGGCGGGTACTCGTCGGGTCCCACCACCGGCGGCTTCCCCGCGCTCGGATCGCACAGCGGCCCACCGACACCTCCGACCGGTTTCCCGACCTACGGCCAGCCCCAGCGCCAGCAGTCGGCCAGTTCGGCGCCGACCACCCAGGTGCCGAGCCAGCCGCCCCAGCAACCGCAACCGCCGTCACCGTCGTCGCAGTCCTCACAGCAATCCGGGCCGTCCTCGTCGTAAGCTGGGCCGCGCGTGCGTGAGGGGTACCAGCCCCGTGCACGGCGAGCAGATGTCCTACCGCGGACGCGACGAGCAACGGTCGCGTCGCAGCCTGCGCGAGGAGCGGCCCAGCACGTGAGCAACCGGCCAGTCGGCACACGTCAGGCGCGTGAGCTGCTTCGGGTTGCGTTCGGGCCGTCGATCGTCGCGCTGGTCGTCATCGCCGCGGTGGTGCTGCTGCAGCTGCTCATCGCCAACAGCGATATGACCGGCGCGTTCGGCGCCATCGCCAGCATGTGGCTCGGCGTCCATCAGGTGCCCGTCTCCATCGGGGGCCGCGAACTGGGCGTGATGCCGCTCCTGCCGGTGCTGGCGATGGTGTGGGGGACGGCACGCACCACCGCCGCCGCGACGTCGCCGCGCGCGTCATGGTTCGTCATCCGATGGGTCGTCGCCTCCGCGCTGGGCGGCCCGCTGCTCATCGCCGCCATCGCGCTCGCGGTGATCCACGACGCGGCTTCGGTGCTCACCGAACTGCAGACCCCCAACGCGCTGCGGGCGTTCGGCGGAGTCCTGGCGGTGCATGCCGTCGGTGCGGCGATCGGCGTCGGGATGCGCGTGGGTCGGCGCACGGTGCGCGCCACACCGCTGCCCGGCTGGCTGCCGGATGCGTTCCGGGCCGCCGCTGCGGGTGTGCTCGCGCTGGTGGGTCTGTCCGGTGCGGTGACGGCCGGGTCGCTGATGGTGCACTGGGGCACGATGCACGACCTGTACGCCATCACCGACTCGGTGTTCGGGCAGTTCAGCCTGACCGTGTTGTCGGCGCTCTACGCACCCAACGTGATCGTCGGCACCTCCGCGGTGGCCGTCGGATCCAGCGCACACGTCGGACTGGCGACGTTCAGTTCCTTCACGGTGTTGGGCGGCGACGTTCCGGCGCTGCCGGTGCTCGCCGCGGTGCCGACTCCGCCGCTGGGGCCGGTGTGGGTGGCGCTGCTGATCATCGCCGCGGTCGCCGCGGTGGCGGTCGGGCAGCAGAGCGCACGCCGCCCGCTGCCGCTACCCGCCGCGATAGCCAAACTGCTGGTCGCATCGCTGCTGGCCGCGGCGACGATGGCGCTGCTCGGTGTCGCGGGTGGCGGCCGGCTGGGCAACTTCGGCGACGTCGGCGTCGACCACACCACCTTCGGTCCCGCCGTGTTCCTGTGGTTCGCCGGCATCGGCGGCCTCACCGTCGCGATGACGGGCGGCATCGCCCGGCGACCCGCACGGGTATCACACCCGGCCGAGCCGCCGCCGGAAGCCGCCGAACCGGAACCGGAGCAGAACCAGGAACCCACCGCGGTGTCGATCCCGGCGGACCCCGACCCCGAGCCGGACCCCGAGCCCGACCCCGACCCGGATGCCGACCCCGAACCTCAGCCCGAACCCGGGGACGTCGACGTCCTCGACGCCGAACTGGAGCCGCACCCCGGCCCCGACGCCGGCGTGCCGCGGTCGGCCGCGGCGGCGCCGGCGCGTGAGGCCGCGCAACCCCTGCACCCCGGAGACGATCCCGAGGAGCACTACTTCGTCGACGCCGCCGACCGGGACGACGCGGCGCCCGGCCCGTCCGCCGATCGGCCCCGCGGAACGGCCGACTAGGCTGCTGCGAGTGCAGCAACCCCTTCACGTACCGCCGAGCGCGCCTGCGCGGCTGGTGGTTCTGGCCTCGGGCACCGGTTCGTTGCTGTCTTCGCTACTGGATGCCGCCGTCGGCGACTATCCCGCCCGGGTGGTCGCAGTGGGTGCCGATCGCGAGTGCGCCGCACTCGGAATCGCCGCGGACGCCGCGCTGCCGGGATTCACGGTACGTCTGGGGGACCACCCCGACCGGCGGGCCTGGGACGTGGCGCTGACCGAGGCGACCGCGGCGCACCAGCCCGACCTGGTGGTCTCCGCGGGCTTCATGAAGATACTCGGATCGCAGTTTCTGTCCCGTTTCGCGGGCCGGGTCGTCAATACCCACCCGGCGCTGTTACCCGCCTTTCCCGGCACCCACGGGGTCGCCGAGGCACTGGCCTACGGTGTCCGCGTGACCGGCTGCACGGTGCATCTGGTCGACGCGGGCATGGACACCGGACCAATCCTGGCCCAGCAGGCGGTGGCGGTGCTCGACGGTGACGACGAGGCGGCCCTGCACGAACGGATCAAAGTCGTCGAGCGGCGACTACTGGTGGATGTCGTGGCCGCGCTCGCGACGCGCGGCGTGACCTGGACTGGACGAAAGGCGACCATAGGATGAGCAGCCCCCAAGGGCACCCGAACGCGAAGAAGGCGATCCGCCGCGCGTTGATCAGTGTGTACGACAAGACCGGACTGATCGGGCTCGCCCAAGGTCTGCACGACGCCGGGGTGGTCATCGTCTCCACCGGCTCCACGGCGAAAACCATTGCCGAAACCGGTATTCCGGTCACCCCGGTGGACGCTGTCACCGGCTTCCCCGAGATACTCGACGGCCGCGTCAAGACGCTGCACCCGCACGTGCACGGTGGTCTGCTCGCCGACACCCGCAAACCCGAACACCTCGCCGCCCTCGCCGAATTCGGCATCGAACCCTTCGATCTCGTGGTGGTCAACCTCTACCCGTTCAGCGAAACCGTGGCATCCGGTGCGTCGGTCGACGAATGTGTGGAGCAGATCGACATCGGCGGACCGTCGATGGTGCGCGCGGCCGCCAAGAACCACCCCAGCGTCGCGGTCGTGGTCGACCCGTTGGGATACGACGGCGTGCTCGCCGCCGTGCGGACCGGTGGGTTCACGCTTGCCGAACGAAAAAAGCTGGCGTCGTTGGCATTTCGGCACACCGCCGAGTACGACGTGGCGGTGGCGACCTGGATGGGCGAGACGCTGGTCCCGCGCGAGGGTGAGACCGGCGAACTGCCTGCCTGGTTCGCGGGCACCTGGCGGCGCAGCGCGGTGCTGCGCTACGGCGAGAACCCGCACCAGCGGGCGGCGCTGTACAGCGACGACTCGGCATGGCCCGGTCTGGCCCAGGCCGAGCAGCTGCACGGAAAAGAGATGTCCTACAACAACTACACCGATGCCGACGCGGCGTGGCGGGCCGCGTTCGACCACCAGCAGACGTGTGTGGCCATCATCAAACACGCCAACCCGTGCGGGATCGCCATCTCCTCGGTGTCCGTCGCCGACGCGCACCGCAAGGCCCACGAATGCGATCCGCTGTCGGCGTTCGGCGGGGTGATCGCCGCCAACACCACGGTGAGCGTCGAGATGGCCGAGACGGTGGCCGACATCTTCACCGAGGTCATCATCGCGCCCGCCTACGAGCCGGGCGCCGTGGAGATCCTGGCCCGCAAGAAGAACATCCGCATCCTGGTGGCGTCCGAACCGGCGACCGATGGAGTCGAGATCCGCCAGGTGGGCGGCGGGCTGCTGCTGCAGCAGCGCGACACCCTCGACGCGCCGGGCGACGATCCGGCCGCCTGGACCCTGGCCACCGGGACACCCGCCGACCCGGCGACGCTCGCCGATCTGGCGTTCGCCTGGCGGACGTGCCGCGCGGTCAAGTCCAACGCCATCGTCGTCGCATCCGACGGCGCCACCGTCGGCGTCGGGATGGGGCAGGTGAACAGGGTCGATGCCGCCCGGTTGGCGGTTCAGCGCGCCGGTGAGCGGGTTCGCGGGGCCGTCGCCGCCTCGGATGCGTTCTTCCCGTTCCCCGACGGTCTGGAGGTGCTCACCCAGGCCGGGGTGACCGCGATCGTCCATCCGGGCGGATCGATGCGCGACGACCTCGTCACCGAGGCCGCCGAGAAAGCCGGGATCGCGTTGTACCTCACCGGGGCCCGCCACTTCGCGCACTGACCGTCCGGCACGGCCGGACGTGCGCGGTGTCAGTGCTGCGGCTCGTCGCCGTCGAGCGCTCCGAGCGAGGGCCCGATGATGTAGTGCGCCTGGTTGCCTCCGGCCCGCCGGGCGTGACGCATCGCCGATCGGGCGAGGTCGATCAGCTCCTCCAGGACGTCTTCGGGCGGATGCTCGGCCAGCCCGCGCAGCGGTGTGCTGACGACGCCGATGCTGGCCGACGTCTTGGGGGGAGTGGTCCGGATCGCGCTGCGCACCCGCTCGACGAGCGCTGAGCTGTCCGTGGTGGGGAAGCTGTCGGCGATGAGGAACTCCGAGTCGGGGACGTGCGCGATGACGGCGTTGTGTCGTGTCGTCTCGCGCAAGGTCTGCCCGACGGCGACACGGGCACGTTCACCGGAGGTGCGGCCGTCCGTCTGGGTGAGCAGCGAGAAGTTGTCCAGGTCGACCACCACGATGACCAGATAGCGGTCGTCGTCGCGATTGCGGGCGGCGATGAACGCCGACGCGGCCCGCAGGAACGCCTCCCGGTTGAACAGGCCGGTGAGGGGGTCGATGTCGGTGTTGAGCACGTTGATGCCCAGGAGGTGCACCAGGGCCTGGCAGGTCAGCGGTGTGGCGAAGTTGACCACGATGAGAAACAGCAGGGCGGAGACGGCCAGGGCGACATCGCCGGTCTGGGCGAGCCGGATCGCGAGCGCGACGGCGGTGGCACCCGCGAGCGCGATGTTCAGCGACATCAGCCGCGGGGTGTGGAAGAACGCGATGTACCCGCTGAGCGCGGCGAAGCAGGCGCCGACCAGCATCCCGTACAGCGGGCTGGACTGGACCAGGCTCGCTCCCGCGACGCACAGCGCGGCGATCACCACGAAAAACGTCGAGCGGGTCCGCGTCGGCCATCCCGGCCGCAGCCAGGCCACCCCCAATGCCAGGCAGATCACCGCGATGCCGACTGCGATCACCTGTTCGGGCAGGCCGTGGGGGCCCGCGGGACTTCCCATCGACAGGACGAGCACGAGGGCGAAGCCCACCAGCGATGCCGCGATGAATCGGCACGTGCGTGCCTGCGCCCCGCGGGCGGCGAGGAACGCGGTCAGCCAGTAGTAGTGATCGGGTTGGCGAAACCAGTCGCGCAGCGAAAATGTCATATGGCTCCCACGTGACGCTCGGCCCTGCTCTTCGCCCGTGACCGCAGCCCGATCGAGTGACTCCGTACCGCCGAGGCTAGCAAGCCACGCAACCGCGCTGCAGCGCGCGGGTTTCGCACCGCCCGGTTCGAGGTGGTCGGGAGCCCCGGCGCCCGCACCCGACCTTTGCGTTCGCAACGGATGTGCTCGGCGGGCGGGCGCGCGTCGCCACGCCGTATGCCCACGTGGTGGCCGGTGGCGTCGCACCTCCCGCCGCCGCGCGGGCGGCGGGATGGCCGATTGCCCGGGCCGGCGCCGGATTCGGGGCGACCCGGGCACGGTTTCCGCGCCCACCGCCGGGGGCGCCACCGTGCCCATGGCAAACGACGCCGCGGCCTTCGCACGGTCGGGGCCGCGGCTGACCCTGCCACGGTTCGACAGCAGTCGTACCGTGGAGTGGTGACGCAACCCAACGATGACGGTCGGTGGCCCGCCGATCTGCCCCGCACCGTCGGCGAGCTCAAAGCCTCCGGCCACCGCGAGCGGGGTGTCAAAGTGGAGATCCGGGAGAATCTGCTGGCCGCGCTGGCCCGTGGCGCCGACGTGTGGCCGGGCATCCTGGGTTTCGAGGACACCGTGATTCCGCAGCTTGAGCGGGCACTGATCGCCGGCCACGACGTGGTGTTGCTGGGTGAACGCGGTCAGGGCAAGACGCGATTGCTGCGCGCGCTGACCGGCCTGCTCGACGAGTGGACCCCCGTCATCGCGGGTGCCGAACTGGGTGAGCACCCCTACCGTCCGATCACCCCAGAATCCATCCGGCGCGCCGCCGAACTGGGCGACGACCTGCCGGTCGCGTGGCGGCATCGCAGCGAGCGTTACACCGAGAAGCTCGCCACCCCCGACACCAGCGTGGCCGACCTGGTCGGCGACATCGACCCGATCAAGGTCGCCGAGGGCCGCAGCCTCGGCGACCCCGAGACCATCGCCTACGGCCTGGTCCCGCGGGCCCACCGCGGCATCGTCGCGGTCAACGAACTCCCCGACCTGGCCGAACGCATCCAGGTATCGATGCTCAACGTGATGGAGGAACGCGACATCCAGGTCCGCGGTTACACGCTGCGGCTGCCGCTCGACGTCGTGGTGGTGGCCAGCGCCAACCCCGAGGACTACACCAACCGGGGCCGGATCATCACGCCGCTCAAGGACCGGTTCGGCGCCGAGATCCGCACCCACTACCCGCGCGAGATCGAGGCCGAGGTGGGTGTCATCACCCAGGAGGCGCACCTGGCCGCGGAGGTGCCGGAGTATCTCGTGCAGATCCTCGCCAGGTTCGCGCGCAATCTGCGGGAATCCCATTCCGTCGATCAGCGCTCCGGGGTGTCGGCGCGATTCGCCATCGCCGCGGCCGAGACCGTGGCCGCCGCGGCGCGGCACCGGTCGGCGGTGCTCGGCGAGCAGGACCCGGTGGCCAGGGTGGTCGATCTGGGCACGGTCATCGACGTCCTGCGCGGCAAGCTGGAATTCGAAACCGGTGAGGAGGGGCGCGAACAGGCGGTGCTGGAGCACCTGCTGCGTCGCGCCACCGCCGACACCGCGCAGCGTCTGCTCGGCGGCATCGACGTCGGCCCGCTGGTGGCGGCCGTCGAGGACGGCGCCGCGGTGACGACCGGTGAGCGGGTCTCGGCCAAGGACGTGCTCGCCGCGCTGCCCGACCTGCCCGTCATCGACGCCGTCGCCACGCGGCTGGGCGCCCAGTCCGACGGTCAGCGTGCCGCGGCCGTCGAGCTGGCCCTGGAGGCGCTCTATCTGGCCAAGAGAATCGACAAGGTGTCCGGCGAGGGCGAGACGGTGTATGGCTAGCCGCCACTCCCGGCACACCTCCCGGTACTCCAGCTACACCGGCGGCCCGGATCCGCTGGCGCCGCCGGTCGATCTGCGTGATGCGCTCGAACAGATCGGACGCGACGTCATGGAGGGCAGCTCCCCGCGGCGTGCGCTTTCCGAGCTGCTGCGCCGGGGCGGCGGTAACATGCGCGGCACCGACCGGTTGGCCGCGGAGGCCAACCGTCGTCGACGAGAACTGTTGTCCCGCAACAACCTCGACGGCACACTGCAGGACATCAAACGTCTGCTCGACGAGGCGGTGTTGGCCGAGCGCAAGGAGTTGGCGCGCGCGCTCGACGACGACGCACGGTTCGGCGAACTGCAGCTCGACGCCTTGTCGCCGTCACCGGCCAAGGCCGTGCAGGAACTGTCCGACTACGAATGGCGCAGCGGCGAGGCCCGCGAGAAGTTCGAGCAGATCAAGGATCTGCTCGGCCGCGAGATGCTCGACCAGCGCTTCGCGGGTATGAAGCAGGCACTGGAGGGGGCCACCGACGCGGACCGCCAGCGGGTCACCGACATGCTCGAGGATCTGAACGAGTTGCTGGACAAGCATTCTCGCGGCGAGGACACGCAGGACGATTTCGAGCAGTTCATGGCCAAGCATGGGGAGTTCTTCCCGGACAATCCGCGCAACACCGAGGAACTGCTCGACTCACTGGCCAAACGCGCCGCGGCGGCCCAGCGGTTCCGCAACAGCCTGTCCGCCGAGCAGCGGGCCGAACTGGATGCGCTGGCACAGCAGGCGTTCGGCTCACCGGCACTGCAGCAGGCGCTCGGCCGGCTCGACGCGCATCTGCAGGCGGCCCGGCCCGGTGAGGACTGGACGGGCTCGCAGCGGTTCTCGGGGGACAATCCGATGGGCATGGGTGAGGGTGCCGCGGCGCTGGCCGACATCGCCGAACTCGAGCAGCTCGCCGACGCGCTGTCGCAGAGCTACGCGGGGGCGTCCATGGACGACGTCGACCTCGATGCGCTGGCCAGACAGCTCGGGGACGACGCCGCCGTCGACGCCAGGACGCTGGCCGAACTCGAACGGGCGCTGCTCAATCAGGGGTTCCTCGACCGCGGCTCCGACGGGCAGTGGCGGTTGTCGCCCAAGGCCATGCGTCAGCTGGGCCAGACCGCGCTTCGCGATGTCGCGCATCAGCTTTCGGGCCGCCACGGGCAGCGCGACACCCGCCGTGCCGGCGCCGCGGGGGAACTGACGGGCGCCACCCGGGCCTGGCAGTTCGGTGACACCGAGCCCTGGAACGTCACGCGCACGCTCACCAACGCCGTGCTGCGCCAGGCCGCCTCGCCGCAACGCCCGTTGCGGATCACCGTCGACGACGTGGAGGTGTCCGAGACCGAGACGCGCACCCAGGCGGTGGTGGCGCTGCTGGTGGATACCTCGTTCTCGATGGTCATGGAGAACCGGTGGCTACCGATGAAGCGCACCGCGCTGGCGCTCAACCATCTCGTCAGCACCCGGTTCCGCTCGGATGCGTTGCAGATCATCGCGTTCGGCCGGTACGCGCGCACCGTCACGGCCGCCGAACTGACCGGTTTGGAGGGCGTCTACGAGCAGGGCACCAACCTGCACCATGCGCTGGCGCTGGCAGTCCGGCATCTGCGCAGACATCCCAATGCGCAGCCCGTCGTGCTGGTTGTCACCGACGGTGAGCCGACCGCGCACCTCGAGGACTTCGGGGACGGCGACGGGTCGTCGGTGTTCTTCGACTACCCGCCGCATCCGCGGACCATCGCCCACACCGTCCGCGGCTTCGACGAGGTGTCCCGCTTGGGCGCCCAGGTCACGATCTTCCGGCTGGGTAGCGACCCGGGGCTGGCCCGGTTCATCGATCAGATGGCGCGTCGCGTCGGGGGCAGGGTGGTCGTGCCCGACCTGGACGGGCTGGGCGCCGCCGTGGTGGGCGACTACCTGCGGTCGCGTCGCCGCTGAATCCCGTTCCCGACCGTTGCTTGCGAACGCAACTAACTCGGTGACGGCGATTCCGGTGTTCGCTCAAATTGCACTCGTGTGGGGTAGCTTCTGCTCAGTCGACGGCGGCCGAGGGGGAGTGGATGGGCAGACACCGGGCCATATCCTCCCGGCGCACGCCCGTCCGGTCGCGGGCGGGCCGCCCCGCGCGGACTTTGCCGGGTGCGATGGTCTGCGGGGCGGCCACCGCGATGATCGTGACACTCGGCGGTGTCGCCGCGACCGTGCCGGGTTCGGTGGCGGCCATGCCGGTGGAGTTGTCGGCCCTCGTCGTGGTGGGCAGTTCGACGAATCCGACCGGGGACGGTGTCCGCGACTTCTACCGTGGCAAGTTCGACCGCCCCGACAGCGACGTCGTCACCGTCGATTTCTTCGGTGGTCCGCTGGGTCTCTACCGGGTGCTCGACGAGGGCCCGGCCGACGACACCGTGGTGTTGTCCTCGGGGTGGGGCGCGGCCAACACGAGTCTGCTGCTGACGTATCTGGCGGCCACCGGTTCGCAGGATCCGGTACTCACCGGCCCTCGGCTCTACGTCTTAGACAACAACGTGGCCAGCCCCAACGGCGGCTACGGGACGCGGCTGCCGTGGTTCGCGCTGCTCGGCGTCAATCCGCTGCCGACCCCGTCCGCACCCGGGGTGCGTGTGGTCAATGTGGTCTACGAGTACGACATCAACTCCAACATCCCGGCGTACGTGCTCAACGGTCCCGCGATGGCGAATTCGCTGATCGCCTACTTCCAGCGGCGGCTCAACCAGCAGGATCTCGTGCTCCCTGTGGATGAGGACGGCACGTCCCTGGTGCCCGCGGACTGTGCGGAGTCGTGTTCGGTGACCACTGCCCGCGACGGCCGGGTCGACTTCACCAGGGTCGAGCAGGATCGTTACGAATTCACCACCGAGGGTGGCGATTCCGGGTACGTAGAGGTGGTCGGCGACACCACCTACGTCGCGTACAAGTCCGACGGCCTTCCCCTCGTGGCTCCGCTGCGACTGCTCGGTGAGCCGGGTCAGCGGCTGGCGGACCTGACCGAGCCGGCCCTGGAGGCCGTGGTGCGCTACGGCTACCCCGACAACGACCCGCTGGCCAACCCGGACACCTACGTCCCGGCGCGCCTCATCCCGACCGTGCCAGAGACCCGGCGCTTCGTCCGGGATTTCGCCGACGGCGTCGTGGCGGGGGTGGCCACACTCGACGACCCGGCGGCGACGTCGGTGCGGCGGACGGATGCGGGCGCCGTCGTCGGCGACGATGTGTCTACGTCCGTCAGCGCTGCCACCGCGGGTGCCGCCGGCCGGGTGCCGCGCCCCGTGATCAGGCACAGCATGGACTTCACCCCGGGGCGGTCCGCCGGCACGGCTGGGCGGCGCGACCGGCCCGCGCCACTCGCCCGCACCGCGATGCGTTTGGTCGAAACCATCTCCACCCGCTTTCGTCGCGACGGCGGCGCCTCCGCCGAGTCTGCGGGGCAGGGCGGGGCCGACACCGCGACCGAGGCCGCGGCCGGCTGACCGGACCGTGCCGCGCGGGGGACGAAGCGCGGTTTTGCGCATGGCACGGTAGGTTTAGCGACGGATGCGCTGCTCTGCCCGTCGAAGGCCAGCGAAGGCTCCACGCCAATCTGGGTGCCGGTGAGCAACCGGTTCCGCTTAGCAAACAACCAACCGGTCGGCCGCCTCGCATGCCTGCAACCAGCGATTTCGGGTTGGGAAGGTCACGGGACCTGTGGTCGTCGTGATTGCGTAGGCAACCAAAGAAACCGCAGTTGGCCTGCTAGTCGGCAATCTTGATCAGATTGAGTTGAACCCGATATTGACCAGTGTGCTTGCTGTGATCTGTGGGGCGCCTGGGACTTCGCCTTTAGCTAATTCTCATCGCGCCGTAGCTGTTGCCGTTTGGCAAACTGCGATTTAATATTTCTCAGGTTCTTCTAAGATCCGTGTTAGTTCGGCGTAAGTTCTTCACCATCCAGTTCGACCCATCGCATACAGGGGGCATCACGCACATGGCAGTCCGCCCATTGGTCACCACAGGCATCGCGCTTGCAAGCGCCGGTCTGCTTATTGCCACCGCGCCCACAGTCGTCGCGCCCCTGACCCAGAAGGACATCAAGGTCGTCGCGGACACCCAGGTCACCCTGGCCGCGACCCAGCTGCAGCAGATTCTCGACGCGTACCTCACCGGGCTGGTCGTCAACGACAATCCGCTTGACCCGGCCAAGCTGGACAACAACGGTCTGCTGGGGGTACTGCAGCTGCTGACGGGCGGAGAGGACTTCCCCGACTTGCCGTTGGCGAACACCTACATCACCGGCGGATTGCTGGGTGTGGTCGGCGGGCTGCCCGTCGTCGCAGGCAGTCCCTTGCTGGACGCCTACATCAACGGCGGCCCGACGGCTGACTCGCCCAACGGTCTCATCGGCGTTCTGGACGAGCTGACCCAGGGCGATCAGTTCGCGAATGCATACGTCCTGGGCGGCCTCGTCGGCCTGGCCAACGAGGTCATTCCCGAGAACACGCTCGCGAGTGTCTACCTCAACGGCGGCGTCGTCGGCGTCGTCGGTGCGCTGCCGGTCGTGCAGAACAGCGATCTGCTCAATGCCTATGTCAACGGCGGCCCCACGGGTGGTGATACTCCCAATGGACTGATCGGTGTCTTGGACGAGCTGACCGCGGTCGGCGGTGACTTTGAGAGCCCGCTCGCCAACGCCTATGTGCTCGGCGGACTCGGCGGTGTGGCGGCGGCCGTGATCCCCGCGAACACCCTCACTGCGGCATACGTCGTCGGCTACCCCAACGAGGGTCCCAACGGACTCCTCGGCGCCACGCAATTCGTCGTCGACAACATCCTCGGGAACCCGGTGCCCGAGGAGCCGGAAGAAGAAACGCTCATGAAGGTGGCCGGTGGCGAGACCGAGACGACGGACCCGGGAACCAAGTCGGGTCTGCCCAAGTGGGAGCCCAAGCTGCCGAAGTTCAGCCCGCTCGTCGAGAAGGCCCCCGCCGCACCCGAGCTCCCCGGGCCGATCGACCTGCCGGAGCCGACCATCACCAAGCTGGTGGAGAAGACCGACAAGGGTGAGCAGAAGCCGCTCGTCCGCGACAGCCTCAAGTTCACCCCCGGCGGCGGCGACGTGATCCTTCCGTTCGCCGGCGGCGGCGGTGCCGACAAGGAGTGGAACGGCAAGAAGTTCGTCAAGCAGCTCAAGGATGCCTTCGGTGGCGGCAAGGGCGAATCCTCGAGCGAAGGCGGCGACAGCGAGTGACATTCGCTGCCAAGCACCCGCACCCGTAAACACATCGGCCCCCTCCCTGCGGAGGGGGCCGATGTGCATCTACAACAAGGATCGGGCGGCCCGTGCGGGCCGCCCGATCGTTTCACTCAAGTCTGCTGGTCCGGCCGATTGCGCCGCTTCTTGCGCTTCACCGCGACACTGCCCCAGAGCGAGAAGCCGCGGATACGCACGTGCGGAGCACCAGGAGTGCCCGCACCGGTGATACTGCGGTCGAACGCACCCATCACGCCGACGCCGCGGAGATCCACGTTGACCTCGGGCGGGATGAGGATCGTCTGCCCCCCGAAAATCGAGTACGACCGGATGTCCACCTCGGGGCAGGTGAAGTCGGCGTAGCGCATGTCCACCACGCCGCCACCGAGGAACGCCACGGTCGTCATACGCTTCGGCACGTTCCAGCGGCCGCGGCGTTCGTATCCGCTCATGATCGCCAACAACAGCGTCGACGGCGCCGGGCGGCACGGGCCCGCGCTGCTCGGTGAAGTGACCGCACCGGGAAGGTCGGCACTCAACACCGCGAGGTCATCGAACGTCTGCGCGGCGTACGCCCTGGTCAGGCGGTCCTCGTACTCCGTCATTCCGAGCCTGCCCTGGGCCGCGGCCTCGGTCAGCAACTGCGCCATCTTGATCCGATCGGTGTCAGCAGCACGCATCGAATCATTGGGCGACGCTGAAGTGCTCATCAATGACGAGCCTACGACGAACACCCACAGTTGCAAGACCATTGACGGAACTCTGCGCTGCGCCGGCGCCAGCGAAGCCGATAGCCGGACTAAATCTGATCCGGTTCGGCACCGAGGCGCCGGCCGCGGAATTGCTCGCGACCGGCGCGACGGTGTCGGGCGGTGTCAGGTCGTGGCCGGATGCGCGCCCGCCGGGGCCATACCGAGTTGTTGCAGCAGGCTCAACGAGTCCCACGTCGACCACGATTCGGCGATCTTGCCGTCGACGATGCGGTCGACCTGTGTCAGCAGCACCGACCCATGCCTGCCGCTGGCGGGCATGCCCATGAACTCGCCGGTGTTGTCACCGCTGGTCTCCAGCAGGGTGCACACGCAATCACCCTCGGCGAGCTGCATTCTGATGGTGAAACCCAGGTTCGAGAAGGCAGCCCGGTACATCTCGATGACCTTCTTCACGCGTTCGGGGCCGCGCAGGTGTGCGTACGGGTCCTGGGTGCTGTGGAGTACCGCATCGGCGGCCACAAAGCTGTCGATATCGTCGAGATCGCCGGACTGGAATGTCTCCCAGAGGCGCCGGGCGATGTTCTTGTTCTGATCTTCGGCCATGGTCGGGCCTTTCGATATCTTCCTGCGGCAGAGAACGTCCGCGGATGAACCGTAGGCCGCGGTGCGCGGGCTGTGACGGGATTGCCCGTTCTCCGCACGCGGTCCCTGCGAAAGCAACGAGCGCGTCGCTCCCGGCGTCTGCTGACCTGCGTCAACTCCTCCAGGACGGCGACCGCTTCGCCAGAAATGCCAGCATGCCCTCGCGGGCCTCAGCGGAGACGAACAGGCGCGCCGACTGTTCGGTCAACGCCTCGGCATGGCGGTCGAAACCCTCCAGCGCGGCCGCCGTCGTCAGCGCCTTGGAGGCCGCCAGGCCCTGCGGTGACGCCTTGGCGATCTCGGTGGTCAGCGCCGTCACCGTCGGCGCCACATCGTCGGCCGCGACCGTGACGAGACCGATCTCGGCGGCGTGCTGCGCGCCGAACGTCTCCCCGGTGAGGAAATAGCGTCCCGCCGCCCGGGCCGTCATCCTCGGCAGCAGCGTCAGCGAGATGATCGACGGCGCCACCCCGATGCGGGCCTCCGTCAGCGCGAACGTGCTGGCCGGGCCGGCGACCACGATGTCGCAGGCGCCGATCAGCCCCAGCCCGCCCGCACGGACATGACCGTCGACGGCGGCGATCACCGGCTTGGGCAGCTCGAGGATCGCCCGCAGCAGCGTCGTCAGCTCGCGGGCCCGGCCCACGGCCGCCTCGCTGGGATCCGACGCCGTCGCCTCAGCCAGATCCGCACCCGCGCAGAACGTTCCACCGGTGTGCCCCAGCACCACCGAGCGAACACCCGGATCGGCCGCGGCCGCGTCGAAACCCCGATGCAGCTGCGCGACGAGCATGGTCGACAAGGCGTTGCGATTGTGCGGCGAATCCAGCGTCAGCCGCGCCACCCCGCCGTCGACGGCGTAACGCACCGGTGAGCTCATCTGGTCCGTCTCGTCTCCCCGCGAAGCGCTCATCCGGATTTTCGCTTCTTCGCGCAAGCGCTCATCAGTACGACCGGGGCAGACCCAGCGAGGTCTGCGCGACGAAATTCAGGATCATCTCCCGGCTCACCGGGGCGATCCGCGCGAGCTTCGACGCGGTGACGGCCGCGGCGATCCCGTACTCCTTCGTCAGCCCGTTTCCACCCATCGACTGCACCGCCTGGTCGACCGCCCGCACCGACGCCTCCCCGGCCGCGTACTTCGCCATGTTCGCGGCCTCCGCCGCGCCCGCGTCATCGCCGCTGTCATAGAGGGCCGCGGCCTTCTGCATCATCAACTTGGCGAGTTCGACCTCGATGTGGTTCTGCGCCAGCGGGTGCGACAGCCCCTGGTGCGCGCCGATCGGCGTCTTCCAGACTCGGCGGTGCGTCACGTAGTCCACCGCTTTGGCGATCGCGAACCGGCCCATCCCCACCGCGCTGGCCGCGCCCATGATCCGCTCGGGGTTCAGACCCGCGAACAACTGCGCGATCGCGGCGTCCGCCGAACCGACCAGCGCGTCGGCGGGCAGGCGGACGTCGTCGATGAAGACCTGGAACTGGCTCTCGGGGCTGACCAGTTCCATGTCGATCTTCGTCCACGTCAGTCCCGGGCTGTCCGTCGGCACGATGAACAGTGCCGGGCGCAGGGATTCCGGCGCCTGCGAGTCCGAGGTGACGGCCCGGCTCACGACGAGCACCGCCTGCGCCTGGTCGATCCCGGAGATGAACACCTTCTGGCCCTTGAGGATCCAGTCGCTGCCATCCCGCCGTGCGGTGGTGGTGATGCGGTGGGAATTCGAGCCCGCATCGGGTTCGGTGATCGCGAACGCCATGGTGATGGAACCGTCGGCGATGCCGGGTAGCCAGCGCCTCTTCTGCTCCTCGGTGCCGTAGCGGGCGATGATCGTGCCGTTGATCGCGGGCGAT
Source organism: Actinomycetota bacterium (assembly GCA_018268465.1). Lineage (GTDB taxonomy): Bacteria > Actinomycetota > Actinomycetes > Mycobacteriales > Mycobacteriaceae > Mycobacterium. The sequence goes on along the minus strand of JAFDWN010000002.1, from coordinate 486,599 downwards.
ACCACCATCATCAGCAGCGCCGACCCGGCGGCAGCCATCTCCTCCATGACCAGTGAGAGCTCGTACATACCCGCGCCGCCCCCGCCGTACTCTTCGGGGAGGTTCACCCCGATGAATCCGAGTTTTCCTGCCTCCGACCACAATTCGTCGGTGTGCTGACCCGCGCGCGCCTTCTCCAGGTAGTAGTCCTGGCCGTAGTTCGCCGACATGGCCGCGACGGCGTTGCGGAGTTCCCGCTGTTCCGCCGTCTCGACGAAGCCCGCTGGAACGTGGTTGCCAGTCATTTTTCTCCTCGATCGTCGTCGACCCGTGCGAGTACCGTTCCGACCTCGACCTGCTGGCCGGGTTGCACGTTCAGTTCGGCGAGCACACCCTCGGCGGGGGCGGCCACGGTGTGCTCCATCTTCATCGCCTCCAGCCACACCAGCGGCTGTCCGGCCGCCACCCGGTCACCCACCGCGGCGCCGACCCGCACCACCGATCCCGGCATCGGGGCCAGCAACGATCCGTGCGCGACGGTGTCGTCCGGGTCGGGGAAGCGCGGCATCGCCGCCAAACGCACGGGCCCCAGTGGGGAGTCGACGAATACGTCGTGGCCGTAGCGCGCCACCTCCAGGGGCTGTTCGGCGCGGTGTGCGCCGACTGTCAGCACCACCCGGTCGGGTTGCACCGACACGACCCCGATGTCGTCGCGGTCGCGGACCAGCACACCGTCGCGGGTGAAGCGGTACGCCACCTCGTGCTCGACGCCGCCGGCATCGCGGTAGCGCTTCGTCTGGAATCCCGACGCCAGATTCCGCCAGCCGGACGGGGCAGACGCGAAAACTGTTGCCCGGCTGCGATTGAGCGCGGAATCGGCCAGTGCAGCAGCCAGTGCCGACACCTCGACGGCGTCGTCGTGGGCCAGCGGCGCGGCCAGTTCGGACAGTCCGATCCGGTCGAAGAACGCGGTGTCGGTGCGGCCTGTGAGGAAATCGTGATGGCGTAGCACCCGCACCAGCAGGTCCCGGTTGGTGCTCACCCCGTGGATGCGGGTCCGGGCGAGTGCGTCGGCGAGCATCGCCGCCGCCCGCGCCCGCTCGGGGGCATATGAGATCACCTTCGCCAACATCGGGTCGTAGAAGATCGACACGGTTGATCCGTCCGCGATACCGCTGTCCACCCGCACGCCCGGCCGGTCGAGAGGGCCGAAATATGTTGATGCGGTTGGTACGTCGAACCGGTGGACGGCCCCGGCCTGCGGTTGCCAGCCGTGCGCGGGATCCTCGGCGTAGAGCCTGGCCTCGATGGAGCAGCCGCGGGGCAGCGGTGGGCGCTCGGGCAGCCGGGCGCCGTCGGCCACCGACAGCTGCAGCTCGACGAGATCCAGCCCGGTCGTGGCTTCGGTGACCGGGTGTTCGACCTGCAGCCGGGTGTTCATCTCCAGGAAGAAGAACTCGCCCGCGTCGTCGGCCATGAACTCGACGGTGCCGGCGCCGGTGTAGCCGATCGCCTGTGCCGCCAGCCGTGCCGCCTCGAAAAGCCTGGCGCGCATCCCCTCGACGCGTTCCACCAGCGGCGAAGGGGCCTCTTCGATGATCTTCTGGTGGCGCCGCTGAATCGAGCATTCCCGTTCGCCCACCGCCCAGACCGTGCCGTGCCCGTCGGCGAGGACCTGGACCTCCACGTGATGACCGGCGGTCACGTAGCGTTCGCAGAACACCGTCGGATCACCGAACGCGGACTGGGCCTCTCGGCGCGCCGCGGCGAGCACGGCGGGTAGCTCGGCCAGCTCGCGGACCACCCGCATCCCGCGCCCGCCGCCGCCGGCCGACGCCTTGATCAGTACCGGCAGCCGGTCGGCGGTGACGCTGTCGGGGTCGAGTTCGTCCAGCACGGGCACACCGGCGGCAGCCATGATCTTCTTCGCCTCGATCTTCGATCCCATCGCGGCCACCGACGCGGGGGGCGGTCCGATCCAGGCCAGGCCGGCATCCAGTACCGCCGCGGCGAATTCGGCGTTCTCGGAGAGGAATCCATAACCCGGGTGGATGGCGTCGGCACCGGAGGCGCGGGCCGCGGTGATGAGCTGATCCCGGTCGAGGTAGGCGGTGTCGCCGCGCAGACGCACCCGGGTGTCGGCCTCAGCCACATGAGGGGACCGGGCATCGGGATCGGTGTAGACCGCCACGGTGCCGATGCCGAGACGGCGGCAGGTGGCGAAGACGCGGCGGGCGATCTCGCCGCGGTTGGCGACCAGGACCTTGCTGATCATCGGGTGGTCATCGCCTCTCCTCGTGGGCGTTCATCGCGATCACATCCGGAAGACGCCGAAGTTCGACGTCCCCTTGATCGGGGCGCTGGCGATGGCCGACAGGCACATCCCCAGGACGGTCCGGGTGTCCCGCGGATCGATCACACCGTCGTCGTAGAGCCGTCCCGAGAGGAACACCGGCAGCGATTCGGCCTCGATCTGCGCTTCGATGGCGGCCCGCAGCGCGGCGTCGGCGGTCTCGTCGAACGCCTGCCCGCGCGCCTCCGCGGCCGCGCGGCTGACGATGGAGATGACCCCGGCCAGTTGCGCGCCGCCCATCACCGCCGACTTGGCGCTCGGCCAGGCGAACAGGAAGCGCGGATCGTAGGCCCGTCCGCACATGCCGTAGTGGCCCGCACCATAGGAGGCTCCGACGAGCAGCGAGATGTGGGGCACCGTCGAATTCGACACGGCGTTGATCATCATCGAGCCGTGTTTGATCATCCCGCGTTCTTCGTAGGACTTGCCGACCATGTAGCCGGTGGTGTTGTGCAGGAACAACAGTGGCGTATCCGAACGGTTGGCCAGCTGGATGAACTGGGTGGCCTTCTGCGATTCCTCGCTGAACAACACCCCGCGGGCATTGGCCAGGATGCCGATCGGATAGCCGTGCAGTCGCGCCCAGCCCGTCACCAGCGACGCGCCGTACAACGCCTTGAACTCGTCGAATTCGGAGCCGTCGACGATCCTGGCGATCAGTTCGCGGGGGTCGAACGGGATGCGCAGATCGGGCGGGACGATGCCGAGCAGATCCTCGGCGCCGAACAGCGGTTCGACCACGGTCTGCGGCGCCGGCCCCTGTTTGCGCCAGTTGAGCCGGGCCACGATGCGTCGGCCGATCCGGATGGCGTCGCGCTCGTCGGCGGCGAAGTAGTCGGCCAAACCCGAGGTGCGGGCGTGCATTTCGGCCCCGCCGAGGGATTCGTCGTCGGACTCCTCACCGGTGGCCATCTTGACCAGGGGCGGGCCGGCCAGGAACACCTTCGAGCGTTCCTTGATCATCACCACGTGGTCGGACATTCCGGGGATGTACGCGCCGCCCGCGGTGGAGTTGCCGAAGACCAGCGCGATCGTGGGAATGCCCGCCGCCGAGAGCCGGGTCAGGTCACGGAAGCCCTGACCGCCGGGGATGAAGACTTCCTTCTGAGTGGGCAGGTCGGCCCCGCCGGATTCCACCAGCGAGATCAGCGGCAGCCGATTCTCCAGGGCGATCTGGTTGGCGCGCAGCATCTTCCGCAGTGTCCACGGGTTGCTGGTGCCGCCCTTGACGGTCGGGTCGTTGGCCACCAACAGGCATTCCACGCCGCTAACGGCGCCGATACCGGCGACGACGCTCGCGCCGACCTGAAAGTCGCTGCCCCACGCCGCTAGTGGGCTCAACTCGAGGAACGGGGAGTCGGGGTCGATGAGCAGTTCGATGCGTTCGCGCGCCGTGAGTTTCCCCCGGGTGTGGTGGCGGTCGACGTACTTCGGGCCGCCGCCCGCCAGCGCCTTGGCGTGCTCGGCGTCGATTTCGGCGAGTTTGGCGGTCATCGCCGCCGCGGCTTCGACGTAGGTCGGTGAGCTGGTGTCCAGCGACGAGGTCAGCGTCATGAGCGCAAGCCCAGCGTCTTGGCGGCCAGCGCGGTGAGGATCTCCGTCGTCCCGCCCCCGATGCCGAGGATGCGCATATCGCGGTACTGGCGTTCGACTTCCGACTCGGCCATGTAGCCCATGCCGCCGAACAGCTGGACCGCCTGGTTCGCGACCCATTCACCGGATTCGACGGCGGTGTTCTTGGCGAAGCACACCGCGGCGATCAGATTCGTCTCGGCGCCCGGCGCCGCCGGGTCGTCGCCCGCGAGCTGTCGCTCGACCACGTGGCGGGTGTAGACCCGCGCGACGTCGACGCGACGCGTCATCTCGGCGAGGGTGTTCTGCACCTGTTGGCGGGCGATCAGCGGTCTGCCGAATGTTTCCCGGTCGCGGCACCAGCGCACCGTCAGGTCCACGCACCGTTGCGCACTCGCGTAGGCCTGAACGGCGAGCCCGACTCGCTCGGCGACGAACGCCCCGGCGATCTGCGCGAAACCTGTGTTCTCATCGCCGATCAGGTTCGCCGCCGGGACGCGTACATCGGTGTAGGACAGCTCGGCGGTGTCCGACGAGCGCCAGCCCATCTTGTCCAGTTTGCGGGTCACCTCGAAACCCGGGGTGTCCGTGTCGACGACGAGCAGCGACACCCCACCCGCACCCGGCCCGCCGGTGCGCACCGCGGTGACCACGTAGTCCGCGCGGACCCCGGAGGTGATGAAGGTCTTGGCGCCGTTGACGACATAGTGCTCAGCGTCGCGGATCGCGCGGGTGGTCAGATGTCCCACGTCGGAGCCGCCGCCGGGCTCGGTGATGGCCAGAGCGCCGATCAGATCACCGTGCAGCGTCGGTCGCACATACGTGTCGATGAGGTGGCCGTCACCGGAGGCGACCATATGGGGTACGGCGATACCGCAGGTGAACAGCGAGGCGAATACGCCGCCGGGGGTTCCGGCGTAGTGCATCTCCTCGCAGATCACCACGGCGTCGGCGGCGTCGCCTCCGCCGCCACCGACCTCTTCCGGCAGGCCCGCGCCGAGCAGGCCTGCCTGCCCGGCCCTGCGATGCAGCTGCCTGGGCAACTCGCCGCTCGCCTCCCATTCGCCGGCGTGCGGCAGGATCTCACGTTCGGTGAACGCGCGCACCGTCTTTCGCAGCGACTCGCGTTCGGTCGTGGACCAGATGTCGTTCACGCGAGGATTCCCTCCGGGATGTCGACATAGCGGCTGCGCAGCCATTCACCCAGACCCTTGGCTTGCGGGTCGAACCGTGCCTGGTAGGCCACACCCTGTCCGAGGATGCCGTCGATGACGAAGTTGACCGCCCACAGGTTCGGCAGCAGGTGCCGCGTGACGGGGAGATCCGCTGTCTCGGGCAACAGTTCGCGCAGCGCGTCGACGGTCAGCGCGTGGGTGAGCCAACGCCAGTGCTCCGCGGTGCGCACCCACAGTCCGACGTTCGCCGAGCCGCCCTTGTCGCCGCTGCGGGCACCCGCGATCACCCCCAACGGCACCCGCCGGGTTTCTCCGAACGGCAGCGGCTCGGGCAGCGCGAACGGCGGGACCGGCGCCAGTTCCAGGGTCCGTGGCGCCGGGGGGATGGGTATCCGGCTGCCGTCGGCGCGCACCGCGACGTGGGCGACCTCGTCGGCCGGTACGAAGCCCGCGGTGAACACCCCGTACACCTGCCCGTCACCCGGCGGTGCGGTGGTGGTGAATCCAGGATAGCTCGCGAGGGCCAATTCGACTGCCGCCGAAGAGAATCGACGGTCCACCCGGGCCGGATCGGGGTCGCGGACCACGCAGTGCAGCAGGGCGCTGGCCGTCTCCTCGGTGGCGGCGTCGGCATGGTCGGTGCGGGCCAGGGTCCACTGCATTTCGGCCGGCCCGACGGGCAGGCCGGTGCCGAGTTGCCGGCGGATCAGGTCGGCCTTCGCCTCGATGTCCAACCCGGTCAGCACGAAGGTCATCTCGTTGCGGAATCCGCCGAGGGTGTTCAGCGAGACTTTCAGCGTGGGCGGTGGCGGTTCACCTTTTGCGCCGCTGATCCGTATCCGGTCGGGGCCGTCGCCGGACAGTTCGACGGTGTCCATCCGCAATGTGGCATCCGGATTGGCATACCGGGCCCCGGTGATTTCGTAGAGCAGCTGTGCGGTCACCGTCCCGACGGTGACCGCACCGCCGGTGCCCGGGTGTTTGGTGATCACCGAGGATCCGTCGGCGTGAATCTCGGCCAGCGGGAAACCGGGGTGGGCGGGGTCGGCGATCTCGGTGAAGAAGGCGTAGTTGCCGCCGGTGGCCTGCGCGCCGCATTCGATGACGTGACCGGCGGCGATCGCGCCGGCGATCCGGTCGTAGTCGGTGCGCTGCCAGCCGAAATGCGCTGCGGCCGGCCCCACCACCACCGACGCGTCGGTGACGCGGCCGGTGACGACGACGTCGGCGCCGCCGGCGAGGCAGTCGACGATGCCCCACGCGCCGAGGTAGGCGTTGGCCGCGAGCGGTGAGCCGAATCCGAACTCGCCGGCGCGGGCGAGCAGGTCGTCACCCTCGACGTGGGCCACCGTGACCGCCAGGCCGAGCCGCTCGGCCAGTGAGCGCACCGCGGCGGCCAGTCCGGCGGGATTGAGGCCGCCGGCATTGGTGACGATGCGCACGCCGCGATCCAGCGCCAGGCCCAGGCAGTCTTCGAGCTGGCGCAGGAATGTCTTGGCGTATCCGCGGTCCGGATCCTTGGCCCGGTCACGGGCCAGGATGAGCATGGTCAGTTCGGCGAGGTAGTCGCCGGTCAGAAAGTCCAGGTCACCGCCGGTGAGCATGTCGTGCATGGCCGCCAGCCGATCCCCGTAGAACCCGGAGCAGTTGCCGATGCGGACCGACTCCACCTGATCACTCCCGTCGCAAACCCAACCAACCGGTAGGTTAGCGCGTGCTCGAGCGACTGCGGCGGTATTGCGTGCGCTCACCGTCGGTGAGCGCCGCGAAACCGCTCAGAGACCCAGCTCGGTGCGCATATCGTCGATCGCCTTGCAGTAGCCCGCCCAGTCGCTCTTCTCGTAGGCGGCCTGCGTCTGGTTGTAGAGCGTGTCCCGCGCGGTGAGCAGCTGGTCCTGCGAGATCTTCCCGGCCTTCTGCGCGTCATCCATCTCCAGCTGGAAATCCGAGAGTGCCGTCATGGCGTCCAGCCCACCGGCCGTGCAGCCGGCGGCCGCCGCAGTCGGGGCGGCGTCCGGTGTCAAGGTCGCGGTGTCCGGAGCCGAGCTGGCCGCCGCCGCCGCGGTGTCTTCGCCGGCCGGTGCGCTTTGGCCGCAGCCGGCGAGCGCAAGGATCACTAGTGCTGCGATGACCAGGTGCTTCATGGAGAATCCCGTCGTTGAGCCGCTGTTGGCTGAGACGCTAATCCCGCGGGGGCAGGCAAGATGGTCGTTTGGCCTGGCCTGTATCGCCGCGTTTTGGAGTCCACTTAGGCCACCGGCTATCCTGAGGGGCAACTGTCGCCCGCTGTCTTCTTCATGCGTGCGCGGCGAACCCGCAATACAAGGAGAGCTCGATCATGGCTGTGCCCAAGCGCAGGATGTCGCGCGCGAACACCCGTAGCCGGCGCGCGCAGTGGAAGGCCACCCGCACCGAACTCGTCGGGGTGACCGTCGCCGGTCAGCAGCACAAGGTGCCGCGGCGCCTGCTCAAGGCTGCGCGGCTGGGTCTGATCGACCTCGACCGCCGCTGAGGCATCCCCAGCGGGGCCGCCGCGGATCCGGACACGACGCCGCGGCGCGGCGTACGGTGCGCCTCTCAGGCCGCTCTCAGGCGATAGGTTGAGACTGTGGCTGTGCGCATTCTTGTCGTCGACGACGATCGTGCGGTTCGGGAATCGCTGCGCCGGTCTCTCTCCTTCAACGGGTACTCCGTGGAACTCGCGCAGGACGGTGTCGAGGCGCTCGATCTGATCGCCAACGACCGTCCCGACGCCGTGGTGCTCGACGTGATGATGCCCCGGCTGGACGGCCTGGAAGTCTGCCGTCAGCTCCGCAGCACCGGCGACGATCTGCCGATCCTGGTGCTGACCGCGCGGGATTCGGTGTCCGAACGGGTGGCGGGTCTGGACGCCGGTGCCGACGACTACCTGCCCAAACCCTTCGCTCTGGAGGAGTTGCTGGCCCGCATGCGGGCGTTGTTGCGGCGCACCTCCCCGGACGATGCCGCCGAGTCGGAGGCGATGACTTTTTCCGATCTCAGCCTCGACCCGGTGACCCGCGAGGTCACCCGCGGGCAACGGCCGATCAGCCTCACCCGCACCGAGTTCTCGCTGCTGGAGATGCTCATCGCCAACCCGCGGCGGGTGCTGACCCGGAGCCGCATCCTCGAAGAGGTGTGGGGTTTCGACTTCCCGACCTCGGGCAACGCCCTCGAGGTGTACATCGGATACCTGCGACGCAAGACCGAAGCGCAAGGTGAGCCGCGGCTGATCCACACCGTCCGCGGGGTGGGCTACGTGCTGCGTGAGACCCCGCCCTGATGGTTTCCATCCCGCCACCGTTTCGCCCCACCGAATTCGGGCGGCATCCGTCATTGCCCACCGCGAGTTCGTTGTCGCTGCGCTGGCGGGTGATGCTGCTGGCCATCTCGATGGTGGCCATGGTCGTGGTGTTGATGGCGGTCGCGGTGTATGCCGTGGTGTCCAGGGCGCTCTACGACGACATCGACAATCAGCTGCACAGCAGGGCCCGGTTGCTCATCGAGAGTGGGTCGCTGGCCGCCGACCCCAGTAAGGCGATCGAGGGCACCGCCTATTCGGACGTCAACGCGATGCTGGTGATGCCGGGCCGGGCCATCTACACCGCCAACCAGCAAGGTCAGACGCTGCCGCTGGGCCAGCCCGAGAAGGACGTCATCTCCGGTGAGCTGCTGATGTCGTTGCGCACCGTGAACCATCAGCGGGTGCTGGCCATTCACCTGGCCAACGACAGCTCGCTGTTGATCTCCAAGAGCCTGGCGCCCACGGGTCAGGTGCTGCGGCGGTTGGGGACCGTGCTGCTGCTCGTCGGTGGTATCGGCGTGGCGGTCGCTGCCATCGCGGGCGGCATGGTGGCGCGTGCCGGCCTGCGGCCGGTGGGCCGCCTCACCCAGGCCGCCGAACGGGTGGCCCGCACCGACGACCTGCGGCCGATACCCGTCTACGGCAGCGACGAACTCGCCCGCCTCACCGAGGCGTTCAACATGATGTTGCGGGCGTTGGCGGAGTCGCGGGAGCGGCAGGCGCGATTGGTGACCGACGCCGGACACGAGTTGCGCACCCCGCTGACGTCGCTGCGCACCAACGTCGAACTGCTGATGGCCTCGATGGCACCGGGGGCGCCGCGGCTGCCCGAGGACGAAATGGCCGGGCTGCGTGGCGATGTCATCGCCCAGATCGAGGAACTCTCGACACTGGTCGGCGACCTGGTCGATCTCTCCCGCGACGACGCCGGCGGCGTGATCCACGAGCCGGTCGACATGACCGATGTCGTGGAGCGCTGCCTGGAGCGAGTTCGGCGGCGCCGCAACGATATCGAGTTCCACATCGAGATGGCGCCCTGGCAGGTCTACGGCGATTCCGCCGGTCTGTCCCGCGCTGTGCTGAATCTCCTTGACAATGCGGCGAAATGGAGCCCGCCGGGGGGCCGGGTGGGCGTCCGGCTGACCCAGATCGATCCCGTGCATGCCGAACTGGTGGTGTCCGACGGCGGCCCGGGGATCGCGCCGCAGGAACGCCGGTTGGTGTTCGAACGGTTCTACCGGTCGACCGCCGCCCGCGCCATGCCCGGTTCCGGGCTGGGCCTGGCGATCGTCAAACAGGTTGTGCTCAAACACGGTGGCGCGTTGCGGGTGGAGGACGCCGTGCCGGGCGCGGAGCCACCCGGGACCGCCATTCACGTGGTGCTGCCCGGACGAGCCATTTCCGCGACACGCGAGTTGCATGACGTCGCCGAACGTGTGGTCGGCGCCGACAATCAATAGATGACATGCATCGTGGCGGACGAAGTCTCGGTCTGTCCCGAATGTTCTCTAAGTCGATTCTCAGCCCGGGCGGGCACTGTTGGCCTGCGAACTTCGTTAGCAGCTATAGACACCCACTTTTCGAGAAAGAGCAACGCAGGCCCATGACCAACCACCCGAGGTACACCCCGCCGCCGCAGCAGCCGGGACGGCGTCCCGGCGGCACCGAGCCGGCGGCCCCCGGTTACCCGGGTGCGCAACGGCCGGAGTCCTACCCGCAGCAGTCCTACGACTGGCGCTATGCCACGCAGCAGCAGCCGCAGCACTTCCGCACGCCCTATGACCCCTATCGGGGCGCTCAGGTGCCGCCGCGGCCACCGGTCGAAACGGTGCCCGCTGCGCCGCCGAAGCGGTCACGCGCGGGGGCGCTGACCGTTGGCGCGCTCGCGGTAGCTCTCGTCTCGGCAGGCGTCGGGGGTGGCGTCGCGATGCTGGTGCGGCCCGATCAACCCGTCGCCAGTTCGCCGGCCATCGGTGTGGCACCCACGGTTCCGGCCGCCAGCGTGCCCGCGGGTTCGGTCGAGCAGGTCGCCGCCAAGGTGGTGCCGAGTGTCGTCAAATTGCAGACCGATATGGGCCGGGCCTCGGAAGAGGGGTCGGGCATCATCCTGACCTCCGACGGCCTGATCCTCACCAACAACCACGTCGTCGCCGTCGCCAACGACGGCTCTGAGGGCTCCGACGGTCCGGTGAGCCCCGACGGCCCCGACGCGTCCGGACCGACGCGCACGATGGTCACGTTCGCCGATGGCAGCACGGCGCCCTTCACGGTGGTCGGGACCGACCCGGCCAGCGACATCGCCGTGGTGCGCGCCAAGGGTGTGTCGGATCTGACGCCGATCACCCTGGGTTCGTCGGCGAGCCTGCGCGTGGGCCAGGACGTGGTGGCTGTCGGATCTCCGCTAGGCCTCGAGGGCACCGTGACCACCGGGATCATCAGCGCCCTGAACCGGCCCGTCGCCGCGGGCGGGGATGCCAAGAACCAGAACACGGTGCTCGACGCCATCCAGACCGACGCGGCGATCAACCCGGGTAACTCGGGCGGCGCCCTGGTCAACATGAACGGTGAACTCGTCGGCATCAACTCGGCCATCGCCACACTCGGTGGCGGTGCCAGCGGTGCCTCGCAGAGCGGATCGATCGGGCTTGGCTTCGCGATCCCCATCGACCAGGCCAAGCGGATCGCCGACGAGCTGATCCAGACCGGCACCGCCTCGCACGCGTCGCTGGGTGTCCAGGTCAGCAACGACACGTCGGCCAACGGCGCCAAGATCGTCGATGTCACCGCGGGCGGTGCGGCGGCCAGTGCGGGCCTGCCGAGCGGCGTCGTCGTGACCAAGCTCGACGACCGGGTCATCGCCAGTGCCGACGCCCTGGTGGCGGCCGTGCGGTCGAAGGCTCCCGGCGACAAGGTGACGCTGACGTATGTGGATTCCTCGGGTAAGCCGCAGACCGTGCAGGTCACACTCGGCAAGGCCCAGCAGTGATGACGGGTTCCCATCCGGCCGCGCCACTGTCCGCCCCCGGATATACGGTGGCAGTCATGGAACAGCCAGGGGAGTTGGTCGGCCGTGCGCTCGTCGTGGTTGTCGACGACCGCACGGCCCACGGTGAACAGGACCACAGCGGCCCGTTGGTCACCGAGTTGCTCGGTGAGACGGGATTCGTCGTCGACGGCGTCGTCGTGGTCTCCTCGGACGAGGTCGAAATCCGCAACGCGCTGAACACGGCCGTCATAGGCGGCGTAGACCTCGTGGTGTCTGTCGGGGGCACGGGGGTCACCCCGCGCGATGTGACCCCCGAAGCCACCCTCGACATCCTCGATCGTGAACTGCTCGGTATCTCCGAGGCGCTGCGTGCCTCCGGCTTGTCGGCCGGCATCGTCGACGCGGGCGTCTCCCGGGGCCTGGCCGGAATCTCAGGGAGCACGTTGGTGGTCAATCTGGCCGGGTCGCGTGCCGCCGTGCGCGACGGGATGGCCACCCTGAGCCCGTTGGCGGTTCAGATCATCGGTCAGCTATCAAGCTTGGAGATCTAACGACCCCACCCCCCATCGCTTCGTACCACCGCGCCGAGACCGGCGGCGGTGGTACTGGCGTTTCATTTGGGTGTCTCATCGCTTCTACGCTCGGTGAATACGGGATGAACGAAACTTCCCGATCGAAATGTGATCTTAGTCACTCTGATACGAGATTGTGATGTGCAACACACCTCCGTCGCAGGACGCAGTTAACAAGGTCTTCGGTGATCACCTGCCCGAGATCTCGCCGGATGAGCGCGATATCGCCTCGCCCGATGATGCCGCACAGCACGAGCGATGGTTGCGGGAAAACATCCCCCCGCACCACGACTGAGCTGTTATTTCGCGTTAAGCGCTGGAAACAGTCGATCTTGAACGGCTGTCAATTTTGTGTGCCCGTGTGCACGGTGACGTCGGGTGAAGTCATGGCCGCCGCCGGTGTCGCGCGGCAAGCGATGCGCGCGTGCCGACGTCCGCGCTGATCCAGCAAACCCTCAGGATCGCGTGACGCGGCATACAGGCTGGATGTGCACGCGTTGCCGCACGGTTGCCTCACCGTTATGTTCCTCGTGTCAACGATGAGCGAAGCGTAAGAGCAACATGTGAGGTTTCTAATTCCGCTCACATGAAGGTCTTGCCGGGTGTGTGGTGTAGCGGTAACACCAGGCACCCACAACCATCCGGTGATCCGATGGACCGCCGGCGACACAGCTAGGGAGATCATGAAGGCAATCAGTCGGGTGCTGATCGCGATGGTTGCGGCCATCGCGGCTCTTTTCACGAGCACTGGCACCTCTCACGCCGGTCTGGACAACGAGCTGAGTCTCGTTGACGGCAAGGACCGCACCCTGACCGTTCAGCAGTGGGACACCTTCCTCAATGGTGTGTTTCCGCTGGACCGCAACCGGCTGACTCGTGAGTGGTTCCACTCGGGTCGGGCGAAGTACATCGTGGCCGGTCCGGGCGCCGATGAGTTCGAGGGCACGTTGGAGCTGGGTTACCAGATCGGTTTCCCCTGGTCGCTGGGTGTTGGCATCAACTTCAGCTACACCACCCCCAACATCCTGATCGACGATGGTGACCTGACGGGCCCTCCGTTCGGTTTCGACTCGGTGATCACCCCGAACCTGTTCCCGGGTGTGTCCATCAGCGCTGACCTGGGCAACGGCCCCGGTATCCAGGAAGTTGCGACGTTCTCGGTCGATGTTTCCGGTGCTGCTGGTGGTGTGGCGGTGTCCAACGCTCATGGCACGGTGACCGGTGCTGCCGGTGGTGTGCTGCTGCGTCCGTTCGCTCGTCTGATCTCCTCGGCCGGTGACAGCGTCACCACCTACGGCGAGCCCTGGAACATGAACTAGCTCATCTGACATACGAAACAGCCCCCGGATCGCCGCGATCCGGGGGCTGTTTCGTGAACGAGTTGCCCTACTCCTTGTCGGTGGCGGTCGGCCCGCTGGCACCGGGACCGGTCAGGTGCTTGCCGGCCGAACCGTTGGCCGAGAGCAGGTCGCGGATCTCGGTGAGCAGCGTCAGCTCGGTCTCCGACTCCTCCACCTTCTTGTCGAGTTCCTTGAGCTTCTTGTACGGCACGACGATGACGAAGTAGACGACCGCGGCGATGATCAGGAAGTTGATCGCCGCCGTGACGACGGCATTGAGGTCGACATAGATGTTGTCGCCCAGGGGGATCCTCAGGAAGCCGTAGTCCGAATCTGGGGTCGCGCCGATGCGGCTGATGAGTGGTTGGACGACGTTGTCGGTGAATGCCGTCACCAAACCGGTGAACGCGGCGCCGATGATGACCGCAGTGGCCAGATCGATGACATTGCCCCGCGCGATGAACTCCCTGAATCCCTTCAACATGCGATGAGCCTTCCTGCAATGGTGTGTGGCCTGACAGAAGGCAAACGTTAGTCGGGGTGCGCCCTGCGGCGCGTGATCTGAGGTGTTAGCTTTCGCGGGGAGTCGCGACGGGCACGACGCGAATGGATACGAGGGGAAGAGTCATGAGCAGACGGGCCAACCGGGGCATCGCCGTGGTGGTCGGGGGACTGCTGATCGGCCTGTCGCTGTTGGTGTGCGCGTCGCCTGCCGGCGCGCAACCTACCGAGCCGGTGCCCAGCGTGCCTGCGACGTCGAGCACCGACGAGTTGACGGACATGGTCATGGATGCCATCGAGAGCGAGTCGCCGGCACCCCCGGCGACCACCGTCCCGCCCACGCCGCCGGCCTGACGGACGTCAACGAAACGTCAGAGTAATGGCCTGCGTCAGCGCCACGCCCGCCACCTCGTTGGCCGCGCCGGCGGGAAGCGCGACGAGTACCACCCGATCGGCATTGCGAGTGTCGGGTGGGTTCGACACCAGGACCACGATGGCCCGGGTGGCCAACACCCGTGGCCCGGATCCCGCTGTCTCCGAACCGATCACGGTGGATTCCCCCGCGAGCACGTCCACGACGTCGCCGGGGCGGATCAGGTCCAACAGCGCGGGATCGGCCAGACGCAGCGGCACCAGCCGTGCATCCGGGCCTGCCGTCGTCTCGGCCAGTCGCGGCCCCAACAGGCGTACGTCGGTGAGCACCTCCCCTCGGCGTGCCGGTCCGGCGAGCATGGCGCCCGAAACGGTGGCGGGATCGTCTTGCGATCCGTCGGGCGCGGCGGAGGCCGGGAGTCTGCGAAGCTCGACATCCGCCGCGCCGAGCCGGGTGCCCGGCACGAGATCGCGCGCGGCCACCACGACGTCGACGTGGTCGCGCTGCGGGTCCGCACGCAGCGCCGCGATCGCGGCCAGCACCACCAGGGCGCCCGCGGCGATCCGGCGGGCCGTCGGTGTGCGCAGCCAGTCCGGTCGCAGGATCGCGCCAAGGCGGCTCAGCGGTGCGGGGTCCAACGGTCCGGGCATAGAGCCACGCTATGCAGGACATGACAAAACAGGCACGGACGAATTCCGTGCCTGTGGATAACTACGTCAACGGTCGCCGGGGAGCGACCGCGGGATGATCAGCTGGACGCCGCGGCGGCCGGTGCCGACGAACTGGTCGAACTCGAACTCGAACTCGACTCGCTGGACGTGGACTTGGACGTCTCCGATGAGGAGGTCGTCGTGGTCGTCTCCGAACCCTTCGACGAACCGTTGATCGAACTCTTCGAGGAGTCGCGGCTGTCGTTGCGGTAGAACCCGCTGCCCTTGAAGACCACACCGACCGAACCGAAGAGTTTGCGCAGCCGCCCGGAGCACTGGGGGCACGTGGTCAGCGCGTCGTCGCTGAAGGCCTGCACCGCGTCGAACCGGTTGTCGCACTCGGTGCACGCATAGGAGTAGGTGGGCACGAGAACCTCCGTGATGGTGAACTGACTTAGCACTCTACAAGCTCAAGTGCTAGAACCGCTATGTGGGCAATGTCATTCCCCGGGCCGTTCCCCGGTGAGCGGCAACAGTCCGGCCGTCGGCGTCAGCGCATGCGTCATCGGGACGTCGTGCGGCTCGGCCGGTAGATGGTCGACCAGTTCGTCGTCGCGGACGACCGTGACCAGCGCTGCAGCCGGATCGGCCAGTCCGAGCGTCCGGTCGTAGAACCCCGCACCCCGCCCCAGCCGGGTACCGCGGCGGTCCACCGCGAGCGCCGGCACGAGCACCAGCGCCGCCGCCGCGAGCGCGCCGGGCGGCAGCCACGGCGGTGTGGGTTCGCGTAACCCGAACGGTGCCGTTACCAGGCTGCCGGGTCGATAGTCGGCCCAGCTCAGAGGCTGCGGCCGGCCGGTCTCGTCGTGGCGGGCGATGGGCAGCAGCACCCGCGCCCCGGATTCGAGCAGCGCATCGACGAGGGTCAGGGACCCCGGTTCGGTGCCGACGGGCACGTAGGCGCATACGGTTTGACCGCTGCGCGCCAGCATGGACGCATGCTTGCGCAGGGCCGCGGCTTCGATATCGCGGGAGCGCTGCGGCACGGCGCGCCGCGCCGCCAGGATGGCGCTGCGTAACGCGGTCTTGCCGCCGGGCTCCATGGCGTCAACCCTGCCATTCCCTGCCTCGCCGCGGCCTGCCGGTCGAGCGGCTTCACCGCGTTGCCGAGGGTTTATCGTGTGAACGATGACAGTCCCTGGGGTCCCCCGCACCGCGATCGTTCCGGCTGCCGGTTTGGGAACGCGGTTCCTGCCGGCCACCAAGACGGTGCCCAAGGAACTGCTGCCGGTGGTCGATACGCCAGGCATCGAGCTGGTGGCCGCCGAGGCCGCCGAAGCCGGCGCCGAACGGCTGGTCATCATCACATCCGAAGGTAAGGATGGTGTCGTCGCGCATTTCGTCCAGGACCTGGTGCTGGAGGGCACGCTGGAGGCGCGCGGTAAGAAGACGATGCTGGAGAAAGTCCGCCGCGCGCCGGCGCTGATCAAGGTCGAGTCCGTGGTGCAGGCCGAGCCGTTGGGTCTGGGGCATGCGGTCAGTTGTGTGGAGGCCAGCCTGGCGCCCGACGACGATGCCGTGGCCGTGCTGTTGCCCGACGATCTGGTGTTGCCGACCGGTGTGCTGGAGACGATGTCCAAGGTGCGCGCCAAACGGGGCGGGTCGGTGTTGTGTGCGATCGAGGTGCCAGGTGACGACATCAGCGCGTACGGCGTGTTCGACGTGGAGGTGTTGCCCGACGCGGACAATCCGAACGTGCTGCGGGTCAAGGGCATGGTCGAGAAGCCCAGGGCCGAGGAAGCGCCGTCGCACTATGCCGCGGCGGGCCGCTACGTGCTGGATCGCGCCGTATTCGACGCGCTGCGCCGGGTGCAGCGCGGGGCCGGTGGCGAGATCCAGCTGACCGACGCGATCGCCCTGCTGATCGAGGAGGGGCATCCCGTGCACGTGGTCGTTCACCGGGGCTCCCGACACGACCTGGGAAATCCCGGCGGCTACCTCAAGGCTGCGGTTGACTTTGCGTTGGAACGCGACGACTACGGCCCTGAGTTGCGACGGTGGTTGGTGGAGCGGTTGGGTCTGGCCGAACGCTAGACCGCAACGCAGCCGGACGGCGGCATCGGCCGCTGTTGCCGCGGCCCCAACGGAGACCCGGGACAGAGGAGAAAGGCGTGCTGTGCGTTCGGTCGAGGAGCAGCAGGCTCGGATAGCCGCCGCCGCGGTGGCGCCCAGGCCGGTCCGGGTGGCCATTGCCGAAGCGCAAGGACTGATGTGTGCCGAGGAGGTCGTCACCGAGCGGCCCATGCCCGGGTTCGACCAGGCGGCCATCGACGGGTACGCCGTGCGCAGCGTCGATGTGCGCGGCTCCGGGCCGGCCGACGATGACGACGAGGCCGGCGGCGACGGTGGCGAGCTGAGCCTGCCGGTGATGGGCTCCATCGAGGCGGGCGCCCGCACGCCCAGCCGCCTGCAGCCGAGGCAGGCTGCGCGGGTGCAGACCGGCGCGCCGATGCCGACGCTTGCCGATGCCGTCTTGCCGCTGCGGTGGACCGACGGCGGTGAGAATCGGGTGCGGATCCTGCGCGGTGTGCGCTCGGGGGCGTACGTGCGCCGCACCGGCGACGACGTTCAGCCCGGTGACGTGGCGGTGCGGGCGGGCACGATCATCGGCGCGGCCCAGGTGGGTCTGCTGGCCGCCGTCGGCAGGGAACGGGTGCTGGTGCACCCCCGGCCGCGGTTGTCGGTGATGTCGGTGGGCGGCGAGCTCGTAGACATCTCCAGGACACCGGGTAACGGCCAGGTCTATGACGTCAACTCCTATGCGCTGGCCGCCGCGGGCCGCGATGCCGGCGCCGAGGTCAACCGGGTCGGGATCGTCGACACCGACGCCGCGAAATTACGGGAAGTCGTTGAAGGACAGCTGAATCGGGCCGAAGCGGTGGTGATCGCCGGAGCGGTCGGCGGGGCGGCCGCCGAAGCGGTCCGCACGGTGCTCGGCGAACTCGGCGATATGGAGGTCGCCCGCATCGCGATGCACCCCGGGTCGGTGCAGGGTTTCGGGCAGTTGGGCCGGGAGGGGGTGCCGGTGTTCCTGCTGCCCGCCAACCCGGTCAGCGCCCTGGTGGTATTCGAAGTGATGGTGCGGCCGCTGATCCGGATGTCGCTGGGTAAGCGTCAGCCGATGCGCCGGATCGTGCAGGCCCGCACCCTGTCGCCGATCACATCCGTGCCGGGGCGCAAGGGATTCCTGCGCGGGCAGTTGATGCGTGACCAGGACACCGGTGACTACCTGGTGCAGGCGCTGGGTGGGGCGCCGGGCGCGTCGTCGCACCTGCTGGCGACGCTGGCCGAGGCGAACTGTCTGGTGGTCGTGCCGACCGAGGTCGACGAGCTCCGCACCGGCGAGTCCGTCGACGTCGCGTTCTTGGCCCAGCGCGGCTGAACGCCCCGGCCGGCCGACGTGAATCTGTGGCGTACCAGCGCTTTGCATCCCGGCTGGCCGGTTCCGGTCGGACCGTTGCGGGTGACCGCCGGGGTGGTGCGGCTGCGGCCGGTGCGGCTGCGCGATGCCGCGCAGTGGAGCCGCATCCGGCTGGCCGACCGTGCGCACCTTGAGCCGTGGGAACCGACCACCGGGGTGGACTGGGAGACCCGTCATGCGTTGTCGTCGTGGCCCGCGGTCTGTTCGGGGCTGCGGGGCGAGGCTCGTCGGGGGCGGATGCTGCCGTTGGTCATCGAACTGGACGGGCAGTTCGCCGGCCAGCTGACCATCGGCAACGTCACCCACGGGGCGTTGCGATCGGCGTGGATCGGCTACTGGGTGGCCCGCAGCGTGACCGGGGGCGGTATCGCGACCGCGGCGGTGGCGCTCGGTATCGACCATGCGTTCGGCCCGGTCATGCTGCACCGGTTGGAGGCCACCGTGCGGCCGGAGAATGTCGCCAGCAGGGCGGTGCTGCGCAAGGCGGGGTTCCGGGAGGAGGGCCTGCTAAGGCGCTACCTCGAGGTCGACGGCGCCTGGCGCGATCATCTGCTGGTCGCGATCACGATCGAGGAACTCAACGGTTCCGCGGCCTCGGCACTGGTGCGCGGAGGGCACGCCAGCTGGGCGTGATGCGGGTTTACCCGGCGTGCGCCCCCAGTTTGGTGTGGGTATGAGAAACGGGCACCCCTGGTGGGGTGCCCGTTGGTCATGGTGTGGTTAGCGGCCGCTGTGGCGCACGGTGGTGTCGACCTTGGGGACGTTGACCTGCTGTTGGATGTCCTGGATCCAGCCGTGGTGGTCGATGTCGGCGGAGATGGTGACCGAGGGGTCCAGGCCGGGGGTGGCGGCGTTGGCGGGGGCGGCCAGGCCGAACAGGCCTGCGGTGAGTGCGGCGGCGGCGATGGTGGTGATGGTGAGGTTCTTCATGTCGATCACTCCTGGTGTCGTTATCGGCTCCGAGGGTTTCGTGCCGGTCTGATGGGTTAAACCGGCTGGTCAGGGTGTTGATTCCAGGTGGCAGGGATTGACCGGTGCGTGGCAGGAATTAGATGGTACGTCGACTTACTGCCACGGCGTGGACATCGTCCGACTCGGGAATCGCGGTCGCGCACGGGCGACGACCGTCACGCAAAATCCGACGAGACCCGCGCCCGGCCCAACCGTCACTGTGACAAATGTGACTGATGTGACTATTGGTGCTTGTCAGGCAAGAATTACAGGTGTGTAATTGACCTCGGCGCGTCGCCCCCAGATGCGCTGGTCACAGACCTAGCCTGAAGGGGAAAGGAGCAGGCGACATGCCAAGCATCCCCCAATCCCTCCTGTGGATCTCACTCGTCGTGCTGTGGTTGTTCGTACTGGTACCGATGTTGATCAGCAAACGGGACGCCGTGCGCCGCACCAGCGACGTGGCACTGGCGACGCGTGTGCTGAACACGGGCCGCGGTGCACGACTGATCCGGCGCACCGGACCTGCCGCGGGACATCGCAGCGACCCGAAGTGGCGGCCGTCCGAGGACGACATCGACGACGTCGACGACCCCGAGCCGGGACGGTCCGTGGTCCTCGCCGAGGCCGACGAGCGCACCGAACCCGATTACCTCGACGTCGACATCGTCGAGGAGGACTCGGGAGCATTGCCGATCGGTGTGTCCACCGACGCCGCGCAGGACGCCGCCGAACCCGCAGAGTACGTGGCCGAACAGGACGATCTCGCCGACGAGGCGTCGGCGCCGGAGGAGTCCGGCGACATCGCCACACCCCTGGCTGACGCTGCCGAAGCAGACGACGTCGCAGACGGTTCAGCGCCGGCGCCCGAGCCCGACGGCACCGCGGACGAATACGAGTACGTCGAGGATTCCTCGGGGCTGGAAGCGCCGTCGGACACCGACCTCAAGCTCGCGGACTCGATGAGCGCGGCGCGCCGGCGCCGCCGCGAGTCCACGACCGCCGCGGCGGTCAGTGCCCGCAAGTACCGGTTCCGCATGCGGACGTTGTCGGTGATGTCGCTGATGATGCTGGTGTCGGCGCTGGCCGCGTTCCTGCTCTCGCCGACGCTGTGGTGGGTGTGCGGGTCGGTCGGTACGGTCACCGTGCTCTATCTCGCCTATCTGCGGCGTCAGACCCGCATCGAGGAGCGGCTGCGGCGCCGCCGGGCGCAGCGGATGATGCGGTCGCGGCTGGGTGTCGAGAGTTCCGAGGACGAAGAGCTCGACGTGGTGCCGTCGCGACTGCGCAGGCCCGGTTCGGTGGTGCTCGAGATCGACGACGAAGACCCGATCTTCGAGCATCTCGACGATGTGCCGTTCGCGCGCGAGTTCGATCTTCCGCGCGCCGCAGGGCAGTAGACCTGCGGGTTTCGACTCTTGCGGCGCGGCTGGTAGCCTGTGCTACCGGTATCAGGGGCTATGGCGCAGTTGGTAGCGCGACTCGTTCGCATCGAGTAGGTCAGGGGTTCGATTCCCCTTAGCTCCACTTTTCGGACACCTTAGTGTCCTTACCCGAACCTTCGTATCTGCTCTCTTATGGATCCGTTCTCGGCCCGAATCATCGATGGCGCAATCGTTCAACCACCTTGTTCGGGCTGGCCAAGCGGCCAGAAGCTTCTGGCCACTTAGACCCATCCGTCGATAAGGGCTGCTGGCGTCGGGTTTCTCCTATCCGAACCCGATGGCAGGTTGGTGGAGGTTTCACAACCCTCGGATGATCGCGCTCGTGATGGTCAGCCTCGAATCATGCCCATGGCGATATTTATCGGAATCCGTTCCTGCTCCAGCCGGAGACCGTCACGGCGCAGTAGTTCCAGAGCTGCGAGTTTGTCGACCGTCAACTGACTGGCGTCGACGGGTTCGGTCGCGGGGTGCTGCACCGCGAGGTCACGCCAGCCTTCTATCGTGGCGACGTCCATCAGCAGGCTTTCGCAGGAGCGCTTCGCGCGGAAGCGAGCCAGTATGGCGAAGCCGTCGGCGTCCAGATCGCCCCAGTAGCGCACGCGTGGTGCGTCACGCACCCAGGGGAACTCGGCGACCGCCATCGCATGGCCACCCCATCCGAACACGGCGACGGTGTCCGGTACGTCACGCAGAGCTTCCAACGTCTGGAGGTTTTCCACCACAAGAACCTGTGGCGGCCTCATCTCGAGGGTCGCGAGGTCACTGTCCGAGGCTGCAAACAGGCGCGGAAGACCTCGCCGATGCGCAGGATCGAGGATCGCGACAGCCCGCAGAAGTTCACGTTCCCGCAGCCCCAGATGTTCGGGTACGCCGAGCGGAACCGCAAGTGATGTCACCGTGACACGATGGGTGCCAACCCACTTGGTATCAACGCCGGGGACCGGCAACTGACGAATCAGTAGTCCCGAGGCGGGATTCTGGCGCAGCCACGCTAGGACGGCGATCAGTCGAAATCGTTGTCCGCCAATGTGTTCCAATAGCGGAAGGCAGTGGATAGTGCCGTGTTCCAGCAGCTTGTGATCGATGTTCGATTTCTCGCGCGCGAGTGAAGCGATCTGTTGTTTCAGCTCGGAGACAAGGTCGTCGGCGCGTGCCGAGGCGAGCATCAGTGCGCCGTGAGCGGCATCGTGTTCGGCGGCGCTGTCCGCCAATTCCGCTGCCTCCCTGCTGATCTGGGATCGGAAGGTGGCGAACTCCTCGGCGGTGTCGGGTACCGCCGCACCCCAGGGCGCCAGCTGGACACCCATCGAACGCGTTCGTCGGCGTGGTCGAGAGCGTCAGGGAGTTCGCGCAGCGACTGATTCCCGTCTCGGGCGCGTTCGGCCTCCTTGAGCGCGGTCGCGGTGGCCTGCCGAGCCGCGTGGGCCTGTTCCTCCCGGGTGATCGCGTGGGCGTGCCCGGCCTCGGCATCGGTGCGCCAACCCTGAGCCAGGTCGAGTTCGAAGCGCGCTGCCAGGGCGTCCAGCTCCTCGCCGAGTGCCCGCGTCTCCTGCTCGGCTCGGTCGCGGGTCGCGGTCAACGACTCGAGCGGTTCGAGCGCAGTGATCTGTTCGCGTGTCTGCACGACCTTGCGGTGCGCCTCGTCCAGGTCGGCGAAGAACTCCACCGCGCGGCGCGCCTCACCGAAGGTGTCGGGTTCGTCGAGCATGTAGTCGCGGAACAATCGGTCGAGGCTGTCGAGCCCTTTGGCCGACATGGCGCGGTGCAACAGCAGCTGTGCGTTCTCGTCGGCGATGCCCAGTCGGCCTCGTAACCGTTGCCCGAACTGTGGGTAGCTCTTGTTGTAGAGCAGTTCCGGCCAGCGCTTCTTGAGCGCGCGGACGTCGATGCCATCGGTCACCAGTGCCGTAATTCGGTGATATCGAGGTCGTGTTCGAACAACAGGAAGGCGCGGCCCGACTCGCCGACGTCGTTGCTGCCTCGTTTGAGATGGAACAGCACGATCAAGGTGGTGACCGTGTCGCCGTCGTCGCCCGCGGTGCGCATGGTGAGCCCGACCGCACTCCAGGTGGCGCCCTCGCGCAGGTAGCGGGCCCGCAGCTCGCGGGTCTCGGTATCGGAACCCCGGGCGTAAGCACCGCGGATGTAGGACGCCACGGTGCGGCCGCGGCCCTGCGCGGCGGCGTTTACCAGCACCGCGGAGATCGCGTCGAGCAGGGTGGACTTGCCCGATCCCGAGGGGCCGGTGATCAGGAAGCCACGACGAGCTACGGGCAAGTCGTGGTAGCCGTCATAGGTGCCCCAGTTGAACAGCTGAACACGGGCCAGCCGGTGCTGGCCGGGCCGCAGCACGTCCTCACCCATCGCCGTTCCCGTCCGCGTGGATTTCCAGGAGTCGGCGGTATTCGGCTTCGACCAGGGCCACCTCGTCGGCGTCGAACAACTGCCGCAGGACCGGCGACACTTCGAACCGGGCGGGACTGTCGGCAGGAGACACGAGCGATGCTGAGTTCAGGTTTTTTCGCGTATCGGTGCTGTCCACTCTTTGATGACTTCGTCGCGGCCGTGGCGGATCTGGACGCGGCGGTAGCCATGGGTCGGCGCGAGGCGTGAGAAGTGTTTGAACATCTCTTCGGCGTCTTGTGGTGTCAGTGCTTTGTCGAAGCGGACCCATTGCCACTCGTCACCGTCGAACGTCTGCTCCCACAGCACGTAGAACGCCACGCTGTCGACCACGGCGCGGCGGACCATTTCCGAGGGCGTTGCTCCCTGGACGTTGGCGCTGTGCACCAATTCGTTGCGAAGTGTTTCGGGAAGACGGATCGCTAGAACCGGTGTCTTGCCTGTTGTCCGAGTCCCCTTGTTCGGGCGCCCCGTCGGCAAGTAGGCGGGATTTAGCTCGACCGAGGTGACTTCGGCTGCCGTTGGTGGATTGGCCTCGTAGTCGGCGGCCATCGCGGCGTATTCGTCGTCAGTGATTCTGGACTTGCCCATGTCGATGATTCCTTTCAATGATCAGGCCCGCTGAGGGCCGTAGTCGGGATCTACCAGCGAGTCGAGGCCGAGGCGGGTGATGAGGCCGGAGCGCAGCATCATTGCGTGGAATACCTCGGCGACGTTGGGGTCGGTGAGGT
Source organism: Actinomycetota bacterium (assembly GCA_018268465.1). Taxonomy (GTDB): domain Bacteria; phylum Actinomycetota; class Actinomycetes; order Mycobacteriales; family Mycobacteriaceae; genus Mycobacterium. The sequence goes on along the minus strand of JAFDWN010000002.1, from coordinate 462,765 downwards.
CGGCGATGACCTCGATCCACGGCTGGTTGGCGGCGGCTGGCCCGATGAACAGCACGGGCGCCGTGTTCGCTCGCCGGGGAGCAAGCCCGACGCGCAACGCGGGATATGCGATCACGGTCCTCGCTTCTTCATCGGTGATGAGGTGTGCGCGCGCGCTGGATCGGATCACGATCTGCACCCGTAAAGTGTATGACAATTTCCGGAAAGTGCAATACACTTTCAACCGCGCCCGTGTGCCATAACGGATCCGCTGATCGATCGACTACTGCAGAGGAGCGGCATGAAGGTCTTCATCTCCTCGGTCACGCACCTGCTCAAGGAGGAGCGCAGGGGCCTCCCACCGTTCCTGAGGTTGTTCGATCACGAGCCGCTGAGGTTCGAGGACTTCGAAGCTCAGGACCGGTCGAGCCGGGAGGCATGCCCGGCTGGAGTCGAGGCGGCCGATGTATACGTCCTGTTGCTTGGCCCGCGTTATGGGACACCGTTTCCCGATACCGGTCTGTCGCCGACGGCGGAGGAGTTCCGGCGCGCTCGTCAACGTGGCATCCCCATCCTGGTGTTCAACAAGCTTGTTGATGAGGAAGACGAACCGGCCCAGGCTGATTTCAAGCGGGAGGTCGGCCACTACGTAAACGGGCGCCTGTGGCGCTCGTTCACCGACCCGGCCAGTTGCAATCAGGCGGTCGGTGAAGCGCTGAAAGCACTTGACGCAGAACGGGGTCCGATTCCGCGCACAACACCGCAGGAACCTGTGACGGTGCCGTGGTTGAGCGAGGTCGAGCTTTCTGCGGCCACAATTCCGGCAAGCCGGTTCGTCGGCGGGCGCAACCGCACCGTGTCGGCCTGGGTATCCGCGCCGGTGCTCGAATTCCACGTGCTGGGTACCGGCGTGACGAACGCGCCCAGTCTGTCGGCGGCGGCTGAAAATTGACCCCCTGGCGGCGCGCCGGGGTCAGAATTCACGTGCCGCGGACACAGTCTGCGGCAGGTCTAGGAACGCGCCGAGCCGTCAGCGCGTTGGGATGAGTACTGGTCCTGAGCCTCCTCAGGACGAGAAAAGGCACGCGAAGCATTCCATGCGTGGGTCTGATCGGCCAACACATAACCGCCGAGGCATGCGGACGGGGGCGCAGCCTTCAATGCTAATCCGACTGCTGCCGAAAGTGTTTCGTCGCGGCAGCCGCAATCAGCATTGCACCCCCTGTGCCAATGTGCCCGTGCGGTTTTTGGTCGGGAGGAGGTTGATGGTGTTGGGCAATGGGGCGGTGGGTGAGGAGTTGGGTGGCGTGGCGTCGTGAGTGGGGATCGAAGGATTGATGCAATAGGGATGTTGGAGAGTGTGATGGTGAAGATCGAGTTGGCGTCGGCGGCGCTCTTCGTCCAGCTAGGTCGTGTCGCTTGGCTTGCCAACGTGCACGTGTGGGATTTGGCACCGGCACCGCAATCGTCGAGTGGTAGGCCGCGATACAGGTATGCCGGCCGGGCCATTGGTAGGGCACCTGGCCGGCTCGTGAAGATCTGCTAGTGTCCTGAGTCATTAATTGCAATCTAGTTGTTAAACTGGGTCGTGCCGACTCCTCGTGCTGCCGAGATTGTGTTGACCCCTGACGAGCGGGCCGAGTTGGAGGGCTGGGCCCGGCGACGGACCAGCGCGGCCGGCTTGGCGATGAGAGCGCGAATTGTGTTGGCAGCAGCTGACGGTGGCTCCAATACGGAGTTGGCTGATCGGCTGGAGTTGTCGATCACGACGGTGCGCCGCTGGCGTAATCGGTTCGTCGTCGAGCGCCTCGACGGACTGCTCGATGAGCCCCGTCCGGGCCGGCCCCGGGTGGTCGGCGACGAGAAGATCAAAGACTTGATCACCGCGACGCTGGAGACCACCCCGCCGGATGCCACGCACTGGTCGACCCGGTCGATGGCCGATCATCTCGGGTTGAGCCAGTCGATGGTCTCCCGCGTCTGGCGGGCCTTCGGACTGGCACCGCACATACAGGATTCGTGGACGCTGTCCAAGGATCCGTTGTTCGTGGAGAAGGTCCGCGACGTCGTCGGCCTCTACCTGGACCCACCGGAACGGGCCGTGGTGCTCTGCGTCGACGAGAAAACCCAGATCCACGCCCTCAACCGAACGCAGCCGGTGTTCCCGATGCTGCCCGGCACTGCGGCGCGGGCCAGCCACGACTACGTCCGCCACGGCACCTCGAGCCTGTACGCGGCCCTCGACCTGGCCACCGGCCAGGTTATCGGCTCCCTGCACGCCCGACACCGCTCCCAGGAATTCCTGGCGTTCCTCAAGAAGATCGACGCCAACGTCCCCGCCGATCTGGACTGCCACGTCGTGCTCGACAACGCCTCCACCCACAAGACCCCGGCAGTAAAGCGCTGGCTGACACACCATCCCCGCTTCGTCCTGCACTTCACCCCGACCAGTTCCTCCTGGCTCAACCTCGTCGAACGCTGGTTCTCCGAGCTGACCACCAAGAAACTGCGCCGCGGCACCCACACCTCGGTCCGCCAACTCAACACCGACATCCGCAACTGGATCGACACGTGGAACGACAACCCACGCCCCTACGTCTGGACCAAGACCGCCGACCAAATCCTGACCAGCATCGGCAACTACTGCACCCGAATTAATGACTCAGGACACTAGAGCGTGGTGCCCGGTATCGGAGCAGTGCGGTTGGGGATGACCGAGCGGATGCGCGATGGCGGCATTCCTGGTTTTAGGGCGGTGTAGATGATTTCGGCGAATCCAGGTAACACGCTGTCGTCGGTGGCGACTACGGCGTCGCCGAGCGCCGAGCCGGCGCGCACGGTGTCTTCTTCGCAGTAGTAGGCGACCGCGGCGATGGTTGCAGTTCGGCGCGTGCCGCGGTGCTGTGGGGCGATGCGTGTCCAGCGGCGGCCTGCGCTGGGTTCGTGGTCGACGCCGAGCCGCAGGAATGCGTCGCGTAGCGCGGTGGCGTGGTCCGACCCCATCGCCGCCCGCGCCGACAAGCGACGAAGATTTCCGGGTTATCGCGTAACGGTCGGTGTAGTCCCGCACACTATTTATGCGTCTGATGGCCTCTGTGCCTGATTGGGTAGCTGCCCGATGTTCCGCCGACGGTGTCGGACTGCGTGGGTGCTGTGACAAGGGTTGGTTGCATGGTGCGGTATCGGTTACTCGGTCCGCTGGAAGTCGAAAGCGAATCGGGACGGATCGACGTCGGTCCGCCCAAGCGGCGGGCTGTGCTGGCCGCGCTGCTGTTAGCTCGCGGGCGGGTCGTATCCGCTGATCGGCTGGTCGAGGCGGCTTGGGGTCTTCACGCGCCAGACCGGTCTACCTCCGGTCTACACGTGCATGTGTCCTCGTTGCGTAAGGTGCTGGGCGGTCAGCCCGGCTGTGCGTGGCCGATCATGCGCCGCCCACCCGGTTATGTTCTCGACGTTGATCCCGAGCACATCGATCTCACTGCGTTCGAGAACGAGAGTTCGGCGGCGCGGTCGGCCGTCGACGTCGGGCGTTGGCATGACGCCCTCGCGGCCTCTGAAGCCGCGCTGCGGCTCTGGCGCGGTCCGCTTCTCGAAGACCTGGGTGAGGCGGAGTGGTTCCGCGGCGAGGCCGCGCGGATCAACGAGCTAAATAACGAGAATAGTGCGAATCACGTCACGGCGCTGTTGGCCTTTGACCGCTTCGGGGAAGCGCTGAACGAGGCTGCGCAGCTACGCGTCGCCGACCCATACCGCGAGCGCGGGTGCTGGTTACACATGATGGCGCTGTATCGCGCCGGGCGCGGCCCCGAGGCGCTTGACGCCTTCGCCGCATGCTCCAGGCAGCTGTCTGATGACCTCGGCTTAGATCCCGGCCAGGATCTGCGCGAGTTGCAATCGGCGATTCTGCACCACGCGCCTGAACTGGCTCGATGGCCGCACGTTCCGGCACCGGCTGCACCCGCCGAGCCCGGCTCTGCCAGGGCGGTTTCCCTCGTGCGGCGTATCCAGCTGGTTGGCCGTCACCGCGAAATAACCGCCATCACAGATCTTCTCGGCGATGTCGCCACGCGGGCGACCAGGTGGCTGGTGCTGACCGGTCTACCGGGAATCGGAAAGACCCGCTTGGCCGAAGAATCGATTGCCAAGGCGGCGTCTACAGGTGCAGCGTCGGTTTGGGTGACGTGCCCGGACGAGCGCAGCACGCCCCCCTGGTGGACCATGCGTCAAATAGCGCGCGCCCTGGGTGCCGATACCGACGAGTTGTTTACCCACCGCGACGAGGATCCCGCCATCGTGCGATTTCACATCTATGAGCGTCTGCACCTACTGTTCGAGGCTCACCTGCAGCCGACGACGATAGTCATCGACGATATCCAGTGGGCCGACGCGACATCGATGGCCTGCCTGGCGTATCTGGCTGGCGCCGTGAGAAATGCGCCGTTGCTGTTCGTGGCCACCGTGCGCGACGGCCAGCACACCGACGGCGTCGAGCTGTTGATGTCGGCGGCTGTCCGCGCCAACGGCAACCGGCGTATCACCGTGGGGCCGCTAGCTGCGCCAGAGGTTCGTGCGCTGGCCAGCCAGGTCTGCACCGACCCCCTCACCGAGGACGATGCCGCGGAACTGACGATGCGCACCGGAGGCAATCCGTTCTTCGTTCTGGAATATGCGCGTCTTCCTCGCCGGGAGTGGAAGGCGATGATTCCACTGGCGGTGAGAACGCTGCTGAAGCGGCGAATAGTCGGAATGGAGCCTACCGCGCTGGACATGCTGCGCAGCGCTGCGGTGGTTGGCGACACCGTCGACACCGTCCTGCTCGCCCGCAGCACGGGTCAAGACCTAGACGAGCTCGCACGGTGTTTGGATGTGGCGGTCCGCGAACAAATTCTCACCGCTGCGTATTGCCATGAAGAGTTCACCTTCGTGCACAGTCTCCTCCGCGAAGAAATCATCGCCAGCATGCCAGCGATGCAGGTGCAGCGACTGCATGCCGGGATCGCGGCGGCACTGTCCGACTCAGGAGCAGATGACGCGGTGGCGCGCAGGGCTCAGCATTTGATCTCCGCGCTTCCGGCGGTAGACCCAATCGCGGTTGTCAAAGCCTGTCGACTCGCCGCCGAGCAGGCCGAGCGGCAAGGCAGTCGGGAGTCTGCCCGGCGATGGTGGCGCGCGGCGCTCGATGCCTATGACTTACTTCCGGCAGCTACGCGGGTAGAACGGGAACGAGACGCACTGCAGGCTGCTGCGACTCGTGATTCATAGCGCCACCCACGCGCACATTTGCGGGACGAACTCGACTTGGCAGGGTGGGTGTGCGGCCGCAGCAGCCAGCCTTCCTTCGAACTCGTCGATATCGAGGTCGCGTGGGACGAGATCGGCTCTGCGGAGCTCAGGCATCAGCGATCGGACGATGTCGACGATCCATCCGCAGATCAACCCGTCTCCCGCCCGTTCCACGATGGTTTCTGAAAACAGCTGTGGTGTAGGTAAGTCCGCTTCGGCGAAGAGCGAGACGAGCCTGCCGCCGACGCCAATGGCCGCTCCCACATTGAAGAGCGCGCTCATCGCCCACTGTTCGGCCTCATGGAGAGCGCCAAGCCGTGGAGACGAGTGCATGCCCCGGGTGATATCCATCTCATGCATCGCGAGCACGCCTCCGCTGCGGACGAATTGCGAAGCCGACCTGATGAAGCCCCGCGGGTCGCTTTGGTGGATGAGGACGTACCGAAAGATGACGGCGTCGAATCGCTCCGACGCGGGGAAGTCCTCGAGACTGCTGGTGATGAATTCGGCATTGGTGTAGCGACTTGCATCGGCTCGACTGCGTGCGAATCTGATGGCATCACCGCCGGGGTCGATGCCCGTGACATGGCCGGTCGGGCCGACCGCGTCGGCGACGAGAAGTGTCACGTCGCCCGGGCCGCAGCCGACGTCCAGCACGCGCATGCCGCGGCCGATTCCGGCGCTGTCCAATAGACGTTGAGTTATGGGTCGCAGTACCGCGGCTTGGCGAACGATGCGGCTGGTTTCTTCCCGTGAGTGTCCGAGCGTGTAGATGGTGTCTTTCACAATCGCCGATTGGAGATCGTGGCGCTTACGAAAACCTTTCAGACGCGGACAAGTCGTTCGAAAGGCGCCCACGCGATGCTCGTGGAGTCCATAACGCGTGGAAGGAATCCTTATGCCCCGGTCTGTCGCGTCAGTGACCCACGGCAACGTCACTTACATCCGTACCGACGAGGATATGCCGCCGGTCGCCGTCATCGATCGATCCCCGATCACCGCCCGCCACAAGATCGTCTTCGGGATCATCGCAGTTCTTGGCGCCATTGCGTGGGCGGTCATCGCATTCTTGCGCGGTGAGACCGTAAACGCCGTCTGGTTCGTGATCGCCGCAATCTGCACCTACGTGATCGGATTCCGGTTCTATGCGCGGCTGATCGAGATGAAGATTGTCTGTCCGCGCGACGACAATGCAACGCCCGCAGAACGTTTCGAGAACGCCGTCGACTACATGCCGACCGATCGGCGCGTGCTGTTCGGCCATCACTTCGCGGCGATCGCAGGTGCGGGCCCGTTGATCGGCCCAGTGCTGGCCATGCAGATGGGCTATCTGCCGGGCACGATATGGATCATCGTCGGCGCAGTGTTCGCCGGCTGTGTTCAGGACTATCTGGTGCTGTGGATTTCCACGCGTAGGCGCGGGCGCTCCCTCGGCCAGATGGCTCGGGACGAACTCGGGGTGATAGGCGGCGCCGCGGCTATCGTGGGCGTCCTCGTCATCATGGTGATCCTGCTCGCGGTGCTGGCCCTGGTTGTGGTAGGCGCGCTTGCCGAAAGCCCGTGGGGTGTCTTTTCCATAGCGATGACTATCCCCATCGCCATATTCATGGGCCTGTATCTGAGGTTTTTCCGTCCCGGCCGAGTGTCCGAAGTCTCGCTCATCGGCGTTACACTGCTTCTGCTCGCCGTGATCATGGGCGGCTATGTTTCCGGAACAGCTTGGGGCGCAGACTGGTTCACGCTGTCGAAGGTGTCGCTGTCGTGGTGCATCATCGTTTACGGCTTCGCGGCCTCGGTGCTGCCGGTGTGGTTCCTGCTGGCGCCACGCGACTACCTGTCGACTTTTATGAAGGTTGGCACCGTCGCACTGTTGGCGCTTGGAATCCTGCTCGCTCGACCCAACATTGAAGCGCCCGCGATCTCGCAATTCGCGAGTACCGGCAACGGACCCGTCTTCGCGGGCTCACTATTTCCATTCCTGTTCATCACGATCGCGTGCGGCGCCCTCTCGGGGTTTCACGCCCTGATCTCGTCAGGCACCACACCGAAACTGCTCAAGAAAGAAGGCCAGATGCGGTTGATCGGCTATGGCGGCATGCTCACCGAGTCTTTTGTCGGCATCATGGCGCTCATCACCGCGGCAATCCTGAACCAGCACCTGTATTTCGCCATCAACGCATCTTCGGCCCAAACCGGAGCCACCGGCGCGACGGCAGCCGAATACGTCAACGGACTTCGATTGTCCGGCGCCCCGATAACGCCCGACCAACTCGCCAGAATCGCCGAGAACGTCGGTGAAGAGTCGATCGTCTCGCGCACCGGCGGCGCACCCACCCTGGCGATCGGCATGTCCGAAGTGCTGCACCGGGTGTTCGGCGGCGAAGCGCTCCAAGCGTTCTGGTACCACTTCGCCCTCATGTTCGAGGCGCTGTTCATCCTCACTACGGTTGACGCGGGGACGCGGGTGGCGCGTTTCATGCTGTCAGACGGGTTGAGCAACTTCGGCGGTCCGCTGCGCATGCTGAAAAACCCCAGTTGGCGCGTCGGCGCGTGGATCTGCAGCATCGTCATCGTCGCTGCATGGGGCGCGATCCTGCTGATGGGGGTCACCGATCCGCTCGGCGGGATCAACACCCTCTTCCCGTTGTTCGGTATCGCCAACCAACTGCTGGCAGCCATCGCGCTGACCGTCGTCGCCGTCGCGGTGATCAAAGGCGGGCTACTGAAATGGGCGTGGATACCCGCGGTTCCGCTGCTCTGGGACCTCATCGTGACGATGACGGCGTCCTGGCAGAAGATCTTGTCGGCCGACCCGAAGCTCGGGTACTGGAAACAGCACGGCATCTGCCGGGCCGCCCAGGAGGCCGGCAGGCTGTGCCTGACGGCGAAGACCCCTTCCGAAGTCGACAAGATCGTCCGCAACACCTTCATTCAAGGATCGCTGTCGATCGTGTTCGCGGCGCTAGTGATCGTCATCTTCGTCGCTGGAGTGATCGTGGCCCTTCGCGCGATTCGCGGCCAAGGTCCTCCTCTCCCCGAAAACGAGGCTGTGGCGTCACGACTGTTCGAGCCCTCCGGGCTCATCGCGACAAGAGCAGAACGGGAGGTGCAAGAGCAATGGGACGCGCTGGCGAAATCGCCCATCAAATCAGTTGGTACTGGGCCACGTTGATGGGCGATAACCATTACAGACGGTATATCGAGCACCGCGGCGGGTGTTATCCCGATGAGCCAGTGCTGTCGCAGCGCGACTACTGGCGCACCCGTCACGATGCGATCGACAGCAGTCCCTCACCCCGCTGCTGTTAGCACCGTGCGACAGGTTCACGAGATGTGTTGTCGGATAAAACTTTGCGGCCGTCAGATCGAAGTCGCAGTACTGGACGTGAAATCGCTGGCCAGCATTCTGCGGCTTAAGAAGCTCTTCCAATCTCGGGCAAGAAGTTCGAAAGATGTTCGCGGGATTCTTCAACAGTCCACCAACTCTGGAAAGGCATGTCCATGACGATCCATACGACGACAGCAAAGGGCGCAGAGGAACAGACGCCGACTGCGCACGCGGGCACAATCGTCATCGTCGGCGCAGGGTCAGCGGGAATGATGGCCGCCTGGCGGCTATCCGCCGACCCAGCAGTTCACGTCATCCTCCTCGATGCCGGCGTCGATCCTGGCCCCCTCGTGCCCCTCTCGCTACGCCGGCACATGTTATTGCCGAACGAGTTCTACTGGGACTACGTCGCGGCCGACACCGGCACATTTCTTCCGCGCGGTAAGGTCCTCGGCGGGACCTCGGCAGCGAACGCGGCGGCCGCAGTGCGTGGTCACCCCCGGTGTTTCGACGCATGGGGGCCGGGCTGGACCTGGCGGGACTGCCTGCCAGCATTCGTGGGCCTCGAAAGTGACCAGCAATTCGGCAATCTGCCGTATCACGGCGACGCCGGTCCCATCCCCATCACACGATTTCCGGCTGACAATTTCGACGCCGAACTCAACGGGGTATTCGAAACTCTCGGCCATCGCGCAATCGAGGACCACAACGAACCCGACGCCTTCGGTTACGCGCCGTGGCCCACCAACCGGGTCTCCGGCGACCGCGCCAGCACCCTACTGCAGTTGTTGCCGCATCTACGCGCCAGGCCAAACGTCACCATCCGGCCGTCCAGCCTGGTACGCCGAGTCGTCACAGCCAATGGAACCGCGTGCGGCGTCCTCGTCGAGAGCGACAGGGGTCCGGAGATCGTTGACGGCGACGCAATTGTCCTGGCCGCCGGGACGTTCGGGTCGCCAGAAATTCTGTTTGCTTCAGGCATCGGCGACGCCGACGACCTACGCGTCGCGGACGTCGCTGTTGTCGCCGATCTTCCCGCCGTCGGCCGTAACCTCGCCGACCACCCATTCCTCCAGATGATCGTCGACGTCCACGCGGGCGATCACTACCCGCGTGGCGCCGCCCACGGCTCGCTGTTGACCTTCGAACCGGATCTGCCTGGGAAGCATCTCGGCCACGTGTTCGCCTACCAGACAGCATGTTTCGACCCGGGCGCCCGCCCGTCGCAGGCTTCGGTGACGGTCGCTCTGATGACGCCTGTCAGCCGTGGCCGGCTGGTTCTCAACGCACATGGACGTGCTGAGGTACACCTGGGCCACTTCACTCACGCCAACGATCTGACGACCGGCGCTGCGCTGTTGGCCCACGCACGCGAGGTGATCGCCGCCGCGGCGTCGCGTGGGGTGGTGAAGGTACCCGACGACGCATGGTGGAGCTATCCCCTCGCCGAGCCAGAGCTACGTTCGCGCGCAGTGACCTATCACCATCCGGTCGGCACCTGCCGGATGGGAGCCGGGGCCGACGCGGTCGTCGGGCCGAACCTCGGTGTGCACGGCATCGATCGGCTGTACGTCGCCGATGCCTCCGTCATGCCGCACCTCCCGAGAGGCACGACCAATCTCGCCGCCATGATGATCGGTTGGCGCGCCGCCGATCTCATCTCATCCAATCTCGCCTTTAAAACCACTTCACCTCAAAAGGATTCGCTGTGATCACCTACGCACGCCAATACACCAACGGACAGTTCACCGACGTCGCCGGGCCTGAACGATTCTGCATCGACAACCCGGCCACAGAAGAAACCATCGCCCACGTGCGCTCGTCCACGCCGTCGGATGTCGACGACGCGGTGACCGCGGCAAGCGTTGCGTTTCACCCCTGGTCAGCGACGCCCGCCGCGGAGCGGCGGGAGATTCTCGAGGCACTCGGGGCCGAGCTTGATCGCCGCGCCGACGAAATGGCAGAAGTGATCTGCGCGGAAGTCGGGACGCCGCTGGTGGAATCCCGCCAACTGCAGGTCGGCCTCGCCCAGCACTTACTGCAGACGAATATCGACATTCTGCAGGGCTACGACCAGGACGGCTACCGCACCGTGGCCAATTCGCGGGTATTCCGCGAGCCGTTTGGCGTGGTCGCGGCGATCTCGCCGTGGAACTATCCGCTGCTGTTGTCGATGTCGAAGATCATCCCGGCAATGGCAGCCGGTTGCACGGTCGTTCACAAGCCCAGCGAACTGACTCCGCTGAACACGTTATTGCTCGCCGAAATCTTCGACACGGCGGGTGTTCCCGCCGGCGTGTACAACATGGTGATTGGCACCGGACCGCACATCGGTGAACAATTGGTCCGTCATCGCGACGTCGACATGGTGGCATTCACCGGTTCGACGCGCGCCGGTAAGCGCGTTTATGAACTTGCTGCGGCGTCGGTCAAGAAGGTCAATCTCGAACTCGGCGGCAAGAGCGCCAACCTGGTTCTACCCGATGCCGATCTCGCCACCGCCGTCGACGCCGGTGTGCGGCAAGTTTTCTTCGCGAGTGGCCAAGCCTGCTTTGCATGGAGCCGTCTGCTTGTCCCGCGGGGGCGACTGGCGGAGGCCGAGGACATCGCACGGGCAACCGCTGAATCGTATCGGCTCGGCGATCCGATGGACCCGTCGACCACGCTGGGGCCTCTGGTATCCCGCAATCAACAGAAGAGAGTTCGCGACTACATTGCCGGCGCCGTCGCGCAAGGGGCAAACCTGGTGACCGGCGGGGCCGCTCAGCCGCCTGAATCCGAGCGTGGCTACTTCGTCTCGGGGACGGTGTTGTCCGACGTGACACCCTCAATGACTGTGGCCTGCGAAGAGATCTTCGGCCCGGTCGTGTGCTTGATGCCCTATGACTCCGAAGACGACGCCATTCGGATCGCCAACAGCACCGATTTTGGGCTGCACGGCGCCGTGTTCTCCGCTGATGTCGAGCACGCGACGGCCGCCGCTCGTCGGTTGCGCACCGGACGCGTCGACATCAACGGCGCAGCCAACAACCTGCTGGCACCCTTCGGCGGCTACAAACAGTCGGGAATCGGCAGAGAGTTCGGCCAAGCCGGGTTCGAGGAGTTCCTCGAAACCAAGTCAATCCAGTACTAAGACAGCTGGCCAATGATCCTGCTGTTCATCGGGACATGTTTGCTGTTGGCGATGGTGCCCGGCCCGGGCGCGATGATCGTGCTCCGTCAACTTTTGGCGCACGGCCGCCGCAGCGCAGTCTTCACCCTAGTGGGCAACGAACTGTCGTTGATCTTGTGGGGCATCGCGTCCGGTGCGGGGTTAGCGGTTATCATCGCGAGCTCACCCACGGCCCTCACGTTGATGCGGGTCGTTTGTGCGGCTCTTCTTGTCCTGCTGGGCACCCAGGCTCTATGGACGGCGCGCAAACTCACCTCGACACCGCCGGGCAGCACCCCGTCCGCGAGCCACCGTGCGGCGTTTCAGGCAGGCCTCCTCGCCAACATGACGAACCCTAAGGCTGCGATCTTCTCGCTGTCCTTCTTGCCTCAGTTCGTGCCCGAAGGATTTCCGCCGTTGCCGACCGAAGTCGGTCTCGCCGTGATTTGGGCAGCCGTGGACACGCTATGGTTCGGTGGGCTCATCTGGTTTCTCGGCAGCAGCGCAGTCGTGCTGGACCGGCCCGCAGTGCGCTCCGCACTCACCGTCTGCGCCGGTGTCGCCCTCGTCGGGCTCGGAGTGCGCACAATGTTTGGTGAGTTGTAGGTGACCGCGGAAGCGTGGTTTTGCCACCCGGACGATCGCTCCGCGGGGAGAATTCGGAACGCTGGGCGGCGGGTTGCATTGCGTCGTTGATGCCACAATTGTCTCGGTCAATAGCGACGGCTGCTGCCGGAACCGCCGCCCCGGCCTGGTCCGCCACCTTTCCCTCCGAGGCATGCTGGAAAGCCTTCGTAAGGAGACCTCCGGGTTCGGGGCGGTCGCCCGTGCCGATGACGACAGCCGCTCACCGGTCGCGTATCTCGACCGGCCCGCTGTCACCGACGACCACGGCGACCTGACCGAGGCCGAGCGGGCGATGCTGGACGGCACCGAGGACGAGCAGCCGGTGCGACTGCCATTGGGCTATGTCGGCATCGAGCGGGAAGTGGTGACCTTGCCGGGCGAGGATGTGCCCACGGTGACCGAACATGATCGCTGGCTGGACGCCGCTGGGCCGCCCGGTCGGCCTGATGGAGATCTACCGCGCCGACGCCGACGACGGCGGCTGATGGACGCCGCGCTGGAATCGGCGGGTTCGGTCGAGGTTTTCAGCGACGACATGGACGGCGGGCGGAACCCGTTCTACGACGGCACACGGTATTGGCGCTGGGAGCGCTGACCGGCAAGCCGCTTAACGACGATAGGCGCTGGCGCTGGAAATGAGGCCCTGAGCGCCGACGCAGAGCGGCGAACACAGCCGCCCCGTACGTCCCTTGTATCGGCGGGTCTCCTGGGGGATTTCAACGGCCACGCCGTCGACGCTGCTGTTTGCTGCGGTCGGTCCGGGCCGCTTTGGGGCCGCAGCATAGCTCGCTCAGCTTCGATCGGCTCGCGGAATCAAACGCTGTGACCTGCATGTCCTCGCGCCGCTCGCACAGCTTTCGGCTGTAAACGCCCAGTTCGACTCGTTCGCATCGAGTAGGTCAGGGGTTCGATTCCCCTTAGCTCCACTTCTTTCGCGACACCTCATGGGCCGTCACCCGGAGTCCTGAGGTGTCACGGCGCGGGGCTGGTGGGTCCGGCGGTGGCCCGTATCGGTGCCTTACCCAATTGGTCATTTCACAACGTGCCAACCGAGGTCCGGTGTCATGCTGGCACCCATCGAGACAGGCCGTGTCGTGGGGCTCACATGATTGCTTTCGTCGACGAGAAGTACGTGGTGTGACGCGATTCTTCCGCGGCAACCCGCGCCTCCTGCTGCAGGCCCTGCCAGTCGCGGTCGGGGTGATCCTCCTGAAATGGCTATACGACGGCAGCTCGGCCAGACAACTGGAACTCAGTCCGCTCTTGACCGGAGTCATCGCGGCCGAGGTGTTCATCGTGGGGTTCATGCTTGCCGGAACAACGGTCGACTTCAAAGAAGCCGAACGCCTTCCCGGCGAACTAGCCGCCAGCCTCGAGACGATCGCAGACGAGTGCGTGATCATCGATGACGAGCTCAAGCTGCCCGAGGCGCGGCAATGTGTGGCGCAGCTAGTAGAGATCGAGGAGTCGGTGCATCGGTGGCTGCTGCAGGACCAGGGCTTGGACGGGGTGATGGCCCACCTGCGCGCCCTGAACCCGTTGTTCATGGTGTTTGCGCCGAGGGTGCAGGCGGGCTTCACGACTCGATTGAAGGCCGAGCAGGCGGCTATGCGCAGGCTGGTGATCCGGATGGATACGATGCGCCGGACGTCGTATGTGTCGGCGGGTTACCTCATCGCCGAGAGCACGGCCGTCGTGATCCTCGTGCTGTTGCTGATCACCGAGGTCGGCGAGATCATCTCGACGGTACTGGTCGTCGGCGTGATCAGCTTTCTCCTCGTCTACGCGCTGGCGTTGATTCGGGACCTCGACAACCCATTCGAGTACCGCAACGGTGAGCCCGGCGCCGCGGACGTAAACCTCGGAGTGCTCGAACGAAGCGGGGACAGACTGCGTGGCTTGCTTGCGGCGATGGGCGCGTCGGCTTAGTGAGCTGAGCGAACGCCGTTTGTTGTGAGCAACTTTCGATGGATCCGCAGGTCTCCCCTGACGGGTGTGGTGCACGGTCGCATTCTGCGGACGGCACTGCTACGCGCGCTACGCCAGCCTCACCAGTCTGCCTCGAGTTGACCAGACTCCAGTGACGACCTGTCTGCGTCAGGCAGGTCGGCGTCCTTGAAGACAGTAAAGCTGGAGGCGTTGGCCGAGCAGTTGGTGGCGCTCCACGACGGCGCCGGGATCACCGCGTGGATCGACCAAAATCCCTCGAAGATCAACACATCGCGAGCAGTGGCCACCGCGGTGGTCGATGCTGCGTTCGGTCGCAAATTCTTCAACGACTTAGCGGCACAGACCGGTGCCAACGATCCTGTTGCCCTCGCCGACCAGTCGATTGTCCTGCACGACGGCGCCATCGCCACCGCCCAGATGAACAAGACGTCACGTTCAGCGGCAGTGACCGCCAAGAACATGGCCCGGCCGGCTCTGCTGGCTGCCGGTGTGCAGCCCTCAGCCTGAGACCAAAGGTCCATTCTTTCCTCGTCAGACCCGGCGGAATACGCTCGTCCCTAGCGTCGTTTAGACCGATATGTCTAAATCGGTGGCGAACGCGAACGCAGCGTGGAGCGAGGGCGCGAGCCAGGAACCTATGTCCAACCACGTGGATCGCAACGGATCCGCAGCTCGGCTGAATGCCCGTCGGGCACAGCTCGACGCGCTGACAAGGAGTGCAACCGTGCCAACGACAATCAACGCCAGTACCGGACCGCAGCTGTACTCGCCGCTGAAGGTCGGCGCATACGAACTCGCGCACCGGGTAGTGCTTGCCCCCATGACGAGGCTTCGGACAACGCCGCCTGGCGAGATTCCCAGCGCGATGATGGCAGAATTCTACGGCCAGCGGGCCTCCCTCGGCGGGCTGGAAATCGTTGAAGGAACCAGCATTTCGGTGCCGGCGCGGTCGTATCTGGGTGCTGCAAGCTTCTACCACGATGGTCAGGTCGAAGGCTGGAATGCGGTCGCCGATGCCGTCCACGCCAAAGGCGGCCGGGTGTTCATGCAACTGATTCACGGCGGACGGCAGAGCCATAGGGACATGACCGGAGGCATCGACCCGCTTGCACCGTCGGTCGTTCCGTTCGACGGCATCGTGCTCACCCAAGACGGGTGGGTACCAGTCTCGCCGCATCGAGCATTGGAGATCGACGAAATCCACGGAATCGTTGAAGAATTCAGAGTTGCCGCCCAGCGTGCCAAAGATGCCGGTTTCGACGGCGTCGAACTTCACGGCGCCAACGGCTATCTCGTCGACCAGTTCATCCAGGATGGCTCCAACCGTCGCGCCGACGGCTATGGCGGACCGATCGAGAACCGTGTCCGATTCCTGCGCGAGAATGTCGAGGCTCTGATTTCAGTGTGGGGCGCCGACCGTGTGGGCGTGCGTATCTCGCCGTCGGGTGAATACGGCGGGGTCTACGACAGTGATCCGGAAGCGACATTCAGCCACGTCGCCGCCGTCCTCAACGACTATCAGATCGCCTACCTGCACGTGATCGAGCCGCGCATCAGAGGTGACGAGACGCTGCACGAGGGCCACGAACCGGTGGCATCGAAGTACCTTCGGCCGTTCTTCTCCGGGCCGATAATCGCCGCCGGCGGTTTCACCCGCGAGGGCGCCGAAGCGATCGTCGAGGAAGGTACTGCCGACCTGGTGGCATTTGGACGTCACTTCACCTCAACCCAGATCTGCCATACCGGCTGAAGAACAAGTTGCCGCTGACCCCGTATGTTCGCGCCGCATTCTGGGGCGGGAACGAGCGCGGCTACACCGACTTTGCAGCTCTGGAGCCACAGCAGGCGTCGGCGTAGTGCCGGCTCACGACGTCGACCCCAAAACGATTACCTCATAGAAGGACACGCATCATGACGCGTACTGTCACGTTCACCAAGCCCGGTTCTCCCGAGGTGCTCGAATTCGTTGAGACGGAGACGCCAGCGCCCGGACCGCACGAGGTCCGCATCAGCGTAAAGGCCATCGGCATCAACCGCGCCGAAGCCATGTGGCGAGTCGACGCCTACATCGAGCCGGTGGCGTTTCCGGCCGGGCTGGGCTACGAGGCAGCTGGCATCGTCGATGCCATCGGCGATGACGTTGTGGGTGATTTCGTCGTCGGTGACGCCGTCAACGTCATTCCCTCCTTCTCGATGAATGAGTACACCACGTACGGCGAATCGATTGTTGTTCCGGACTATGCGGTTGTACGGCAACCCAAGTCACTGTCCTTCACAGAGGCCGCAGCGGTCTGGATGATGTTCGTCACCCCGTACGGTGCACTCATCGAGGACGCGAAGGTCGGACCAGGAGACTTCGTCATCATCTCCGCCGCGTCGAGCAGCGTGGGTTTGGCCGCAATCCAGCTCGCCAACCTGGCCGGTGCCACCACGATCGCACTCACCCGCACCTCGGCGAAGAAGCAGCCACTGTTGGACATCGGTGCCGCGCACGTCATCGCCACCGAAGAAGCCGATGTGTCGGCCGAGATCGCACGAGTCACCGGAGGTGACGGTGTGCGTGTCGCTTTCGATCCGGTTGGCGGCCCAGGCTTTTCGACGCTGATCTCCGCGCTGTCTTTCGGTGGCACTGCCTATATCTACGGACTGTTGAGCACCGCGCCGACAGAGCTTCCCGTGCTCGAGATGATCGCCAAGACGGCAACGGTCAAGGCTCACAACATCTGGCTGACGAGCGGAGACGACACCCGTCGAAAAGCAGCCGTCGACTTCATCCTCAACGGGCTCGAAAGCGGAGCCCTCAAACCCGTCATCGACCGAATCTTCACCTTCGCCCATATACAAGAGGCGCACCGCTACCTAGAACAGAGCGGACAGTTCGGCAAGATCGTCGTCACCGTAGGCGATTAGCTGTACACATCGCCCTTCAGATGCGCCACGCCACCGGCCCTGCCGCCCTGGGCCTGATCGAGGACGGCACCGCCGACGCGATCACCTTCGGGGCGATGTTTCTGGCTCTGCGCGGTGGGCCTCCCTTAGCGGATCTGAGGTGCCGGCGAACTGCTCGACCAGCAGTCGCACGCGTTCGCGCGCGTGGTCGCCGCGCAATCGTCCGGTGGCGCCGAGGCTGACCAATCCGTGCAGCGCGGCCCAGAACACCTCGGTGAGGGTGTCGACGTCCTGCCCGACGGCGACGCGATGAACCGCCTGGTGCAAGGCCGCGAACGCGTCCGAGAGCTGTTCTGGCGTGTCCTGGGCGGCGAAGCGCAGCGTGGTCGCACGGGCGAACATTGCTTCGTACACCGCCGGGTTGTCGCGGGCGAAATCCAAGTAGGCCTGCGCAATACGGGCAAGCGCCACCCCGGCCGGGGCGTCGACATCGGCGCTGGCGGCCCCCATCGCCGCGGTGAGCTCTGTGTACCCGTCGAGCGCGACAGCGTCGGCAATCTGCTCCATGCCCGCGAAGTGCTTGTACAGCACGGGCTGGCTGTACTCAATCTCGGTCGACAGCCGGCGGGTGGTCACCGCGTCCCAGCCCTCGGCCTCAGCCAACCTGCGCGCGGTGCTGACGATCAGGCGCCGACGTCCGGATTGTTCGCGCTCGCGGCGATCCTTGATGGCCATGACTAACGGTATCACCGCTAGTGGGAATAGCAACGCTATTGACGCGGTTGAGACGAAGAGTTAGCGTTGCTAACACTTCGAGCGAGCGGAGCGATAAATGGAACTGGACCTGCTCACCCACGCCTCGGCGATAGTCGCGGTGCTGGGTACCGGCGTGGTGTACGGCACCGACGTGTTCTGCGCCATGGTGATGCGCCCCGCGCTGATGCGGATCGATGACGACGCGCTGGTCATGGTGATGGGGCACGTGCACAGTTGCGGTGACCGGCGAATGCCGCTGCCGGGCGTGCTCGGCATCGTCGCCGCCGCGGTCAGCGCAGCCGCCGCGGTGGCCAGCGCGCACTGGGTGGCGGCGATCTCCGCAGGCGCCGCCGTGGTGGCGCTTCTGATCTGGTTGCTGCTCTACATCAGGGTCAGCGCACCGCTCAACCGTCAGCTGACCGCGGCTGCCGAGGCGGGCGAGACGCTGCCCAACGGACGCGCCCTGCAAGCGAAGTGGGATTCGGTGATCAATGCCCGTGCTGTCCTGCAGGGAATGGCGGTGACCGCATTGTGCATCGCGATGATCGTCTGAACGTCCCCGAACCATCGCCCGCAAGCCGACTTCTCCCACCCGACACCAGGAGTGCACCGCCATGTTTCAGCTCAGGATCTACACCCTGCGATCACCGGAAGTTCTTCGGCGATACGCCGAGGTGCACTGGGCCCGTCACCTGAGCACCTTCGCCGCATTCGGAGTCACCACCCACGGGGTGTGGACCGAAGCGGGCGGAGAGAACCGGTTGGTCGCCCTGATCGACTACCCGCCGGGCGCCGACCCCGACGAATTCACTCGCCGCGTGATGGCAAGCGCGGAGTTCGCCTCCGACATGGCCGGTTTCGATGTCGCCGACATTCTCGACGTAGAGACGGCCCTGCTCCAACCGACGTCCTTTTCCCCGATCCGCTAACCGGTTCCAGGAGATTCGACATGACCATCATCACCACCATCGGCTACGTCCTTGCCGGTGTCCTCGCCGCAGCCATCGTCTTCATCGGCGCACGCTTCCTCGTGGCCCCTCGCACCGCGGCCGTCGGCTACGGCGTGCTGCCTGATATCGACCAACCGGGAGTGCGCGCCTACCTGAGCGTCAAAGGCATCCGCGACGTCGCCACCGGCCTGTTCGTCGTCATCCTGATGCTTGCGCACGCCACCCACCTCGTCGGTTGGGTCATGTTGGCCGCGACCCTCATCCCGATTGTCGACGCCACCATCGTGCTGCGTAACGGGGGCGCCAAGTCGGTCGCCTACGGCGTTCACGGCGGCACCGCCGCCGTCATGCTCATCACCACCGCGCTGCTACTGGCCTCCTGAGCCTCGCCGCATCTGATGCCGCCGCCACCGCCCGGGCTGAAACTCCCGATCTACCCGCAGGAACTCCGGATCCCGATTCCTGTGCCAATCCGGCGGCCTGAGCTCGACCGGTGTACGCTCATTAATGAGTATAGTCAGTAATAGGGTCTTGCGGGTCGTTGCCCTTCGCCGGCGACGGGCTCGCCGATGGTCACTGGATTGGATGATGTCGGGGATGCGTCGCTCGAACAGCCAGTTGTCGGATCGCATCGTCGTGCTCGACGACGGGCATCGGGTCGGGGTATCGGTCGGCGGCCGCGGGGTGCCGCTGGTGTTGCAGCATGGTGTGGCAATGCGCCGACACACCTACGCCGAGCTGTCAGAGCGTCTGCTGGACATGGGGTTTCGGGTGATCGCCATCGATGCACCCGGACATGGGGAGACCGCGCCGTTACCTCCCGAGGATCGCTCCTTCGCCGGTATGACCGCATTGACGGTGCGCACGCTCGACGCGCTGGGTATCCAGCGGGCGGTATTCCTGGGTCATTCCATGGGCGGACGGATGACTGTCGAGCTGGCTGCTCGGTATCCCCGCCGTGTCTTGGCCGCGATCCTGGTCGATGCCGCTGCCGGTGCCGCCATGGACGCGAAAGCGCAGCGCGCCCACGAAGCGCCGGGCACGATCGTGTGGGGGCTGGTGGCGGCGTTCTGCGACGCGACGCTGGAGCACGTGACGCTGCGCGGCAAACGTCATCTGCGGTATGCGCGGCTCATCGCCTGGAGCGCCCTGGAGACCCTGCGGCGACCGGGCGAACCGCTGTGGGCGTTGCGCGCGATCGCCGCCAGCAGTGACAGTGCCGAGCATCTGCGCACGATGGCCGCTCACCGGGTGCCCACAATGGTGGTGCACGCACGCCACGACATGGTCGTGCCCTGGGACAGCGCGGTGGATATGGCTCGTGTGGCGCAGGGCGTGCTCTACGAAGTCCCCGGTGCACATCACGGCTGGATCATCGCCGACCCGGATCGCGGCGCCGCGATGATCGCGCAGCTGCTCGAGGGCCAGTTGGGCGCGGCGTTGCGGTCCGCGTACCACTCCGAGGGGCACCAGGGCGCCGAAGCGTGGACAGCCTGGACCGACGCGCTGGCCCCCGCCGCCGGCGCCCCCCGCAAGCGGGCCACCTAACCGAAGGGCCGGGTGCCCTCAGGAGTGTGCGGGCCCGCTGTCGTCGCGGCTATTCGCGAGCCTCCAGCGAAGCGACGAACCCCGCCACGATCTGTGCGATGTGCGCTCGGAGCTCGCTGCTCGGCTCTGTGCCGTCGTGCGCCCCGGTGGCGGGCTGGGCCACCAACAGATGCACGACGGCGAATACGCTGCGCGCCGCGCGCGTCGCCGCAGCCTTGACGGCCGCGCGATCCAGATCCGGGCGGTCGATCGCCGCCGACAAGCGCTCGGCGATGGCCCGTTCCAGCTCGGCGACCAGCGCCAGGCCCTCGGCCCGATGACCCACCGACGGGGGGCCGAAGAGCAGTTCACGCTGGTAGAGCACCGTGTTCTCGGGATCGCCGCCGGCTGCCCGAACGATCGGAGCCGTCATGGCGAACACCGCGTCTGCCGCGTCGTCGCAGAACAACGAGGCTTCTCGACCGGCGTCGATGGCCGTGCGGAACTGCTGGTTGTAGACCATCAACAACAGGTCGCCCTTGGTGGACGCATACCGGAACAACGTGCCTGCGGCGATGTCGGCGCGATCGGAGATCTCCTGGGTGGTTACGGCCTCGAACCCGCGCTCGGCAAACAGAGTGGCAGCGGCGCTGAAGATGCGATCACGCTTGTCCTGCATGTTGCGTACTCGCCGGCCTCCGCGGCCGGTGAATCCGCCGTTCGACGCTCTGAAGTCTGACATGTCCAATGTGACCTCCGTGATCATGCTCATTAGTGAGTGTATTCAGCTGCGACGGTTCGGCAATGGATCGCCGGCTGTCCTCGCCCACACCCCTCCGCGGCTGGGCATCACGAGGGTCGGCTACATCCTGATTGCCGGTAGCAGCCTGGTCATGTTCCAGAGCCGATTACGGCGGGCGGACAGCGCGGAGACTGCCAATGCTCCTGCCCAGATGCCGATCAGTACGATGACTGCCTGCCATAGCCGGGTGTCGATGCCGCCGAGGATGAGTTGTCGTAATCCGTTGACACCGTAGGTCATCGGATCGTAACGGTGTATCACCTGAAATGGCCTGGTGGTGGTTTCCACCGGGTACAGGCCGCCGGCGCTGACCAGTTGCAGCATCAGCAGCGCCATCAGCAGTACCCGGCCCACCGCGGCGCCGACGAGTGCGTTGATCGCCTGCGTCGCCGCGATGAACGCACACGAGATCAGGACCATGAACGCGAGCATGGCGACAGGGTGCGCCGCGTGCAGGCCGAGGGCGAAACGCACCACGCAATACAAGACGATCGCCTGCACGACGCCGATCAGCACTGCCGGCAGGTAGCTGGCCAGCACGACGCGGATCGCGAGAACTTCCGCGGCGATCGCGCGATTCTGCAACGGCCGCAGCACCATCCACAGCACCAAGGCGCCGAAGAACAGCGCCAGGGTGAGGAAGAACGGTGCCACACCCGTGCCGAAGTTCGGCGCAGCGTTCTCGTGTGACGTGGTCAGGTGCACCGGGCCACCGATCGTGCTCGCGATGGCGTCTTTCTGTTGCGGTGTCCAGTCAGGTACCTGTTTGGCACCGTCGGCGAGTTTCGTCGCCAGCTCGGCCGAACCCGACCGCAGTTGTGCCGTGCCCGACGTGAGCCCGCCGACGCCATTGTCGAGTTTTGCTATCCCGCCGGCCAATTCGGCGCTGCCGGAGGCCAGTTGCTGAGCGCCGCTGCGCAGCTGGGTCAGCTTGTCGTTGAGGGTTCGCGCATTGGCGCCGACGTCGTCGAGAGCGGACTGCAGCGGACTGCCCGGACCGCGCAGTGTCGCGGTCATGGACACCGCAGCGTCCTCGGCGTCGGTGAGCTGCTGGCGGATCTGCGGTGTGAACTGGTGTTGTCGCAGCTGGTCCTCGATCCCACGCAACGGGCCCACTGCGGCGCCGGCAACCGGATCCTGGCTGGTGGAGAGCTGATCGATGACCGAGGCCAGTGAGGTCGCCGCCGCGTCCTGGGCGGAGGCGATGCCGTCGAGCTGGTCGTTGGCCTGCCGCAGTGCCGTGACGCCTTGCTGCAACTGGGCGGTGTCGCCGCCGACCTGTGAGAGGGCTTGCGTCACTGTGATCAGCGGGTCGGTGGCCGAGGTGATCCCGTCGGAGAGTTCTGCGGCGCCGGCCGCCAGCTGAGTCGAACCGGAGCGTGCGGTGTGCAGGCCGGTGGCCAACTGCATGGCGCCGTCATCGACGCGTGCCGCGCCGTCGGCCAGACGCTGGGCCCCGTCGGCGGCTTGTTTGATCCCCGTGCCGGACGAGATGACCACCGACAGCACCTGATTGACTGCCTGCCCGGAGATTCGGGCCGAAACGGCATTGAGAACCTGGTCGATCGCCGTACGGCCGATATTCGTCGAAATGTAGTTGTTGGCATCGTTGTAGAGCGCAATCAGGTTGGCCTGCTTGGGTTGTCCGGTGATCGGTGACGCGATCGCCTCGCTGAAATCAGGGGGCAGTTCGAGCATGAAGTAGTACGTGCCGTGCTGCACACCGCTGCGCGCCTCGTCGGGGTCCACGATGTGCCAGTCGAGGCTGTGGTCGGCGGTCAGACTCTTGGCGATCTCCTCGCCGACGTTGACGTGCTGCCCGGAAACCACCGCGCCACGATCGGAGTTGGCCAGCGCCACCGGCATCTTGTTCACGTGCCCGAACGGATCCCAGTACGCCCACAGGTACAGCGCGCCGTACACCAGCGGAAGCAGCGCGAGCACCACGATCGCCACGCGGGTCATCCGGCTTCGACCGAAGCGCTTGAGCTCCGAGCCGAATGCAACTCCAGCCAACATCGTCAGGCTCCCTCGTTGAGAATGCGGCGGTCGTGCAAGTCGTGATCGGGCGCGTCGACAGCGAGCGGGTTGGTCACTCCGACCACGACCGTGCGGTACGTCGCGATGGCACCGAGGCGTTCGGCGGCGAGTGCCCGCCGCCCGGTGTCGCGGACCTGTTCCAAGTCTCCGACTACCACGATCGGGCGATCCGACATCAGCGCCAGCGTGACGCGTAGGAGGAACAGCTCGAGATCGGACAACTCGACGATGTAGGTCGTTTCGGCCGGTGTGGGGATCTCGCCGAACACCTCGCCCAGTTCGGGTTGGCCGACCGGGTCCGGCACCCGCGCATACCACCGGGCAAGCCACCGGCGTTGCTCGCCGAGGACGGTGCTCACCGTCACCGACTCATCGAGCTCGTCGATGTCGGCGAACGCCGCGATCGAGCAGTGCCTCCGGATCTCCCGCGGCCGGGTGTCTCCGCACACCGCAACGGTGCCGTGGCTGGGCTTCAACCGGCCCGCCAGCGTCAACAACAGGGCTGACTGGGCCGGCCCGCCCGGCATCTGCACCGCGTGAAACCCGGGTGTGAACGCCAGATCGACCCCCGAGAACAGCGGCCCGTGCTCGCCGTCCACTCCCAAGCCGGAAGCGATCATCACCGGGACCGGGCCCGGCTCCGTCTCCCCGGCGTCGTCGGAACCCGGGACGGGGCCCGGCTCCGTCTCCTCGGCGTCGCCGGAACCCGATTCGTCGTGTTCGTGCACGTGGATAAGCCTCCTCCGCATGCCGCTTCGGCACGCCGTCATCGCATCCCCGGTAGCTGTCGTGGTCGGCTTCGGCCGTCGGCCACGCCAGGTAGCAGACTCATGACGTACGCCATCGCGGGTTGCACTCAATAATGAGTATACTCATAAAATGGCGTGACCAACCGCGCCGAAGATGGAGGATCCAGTGTTCGAGCTCTCGGGTTTCTCGTCGCAGGCCCTGGCCGGCGTGCGCAGGCTCACCCATCGAGGCATGTCTGAAATGCACTACTTGGCCAAGATGCTGGAGGTCGGCGCGCTGCGCGTCGAGAAACCGCAGAACATCGCACTGACGCTGGCCGACCTGCTCAAATTCGGCAATTACGGCGTGATCCCCGGGATCAACGCGCGTCGCAACCCCGATCGACTCGCGGTGATCGACGATTTCGGCGAAATCACGTTCGGCGACCTGGAACACGCGTCCAACGCCGTGGCCAACGGCCTCCGCGCCAAAGGGGTGACCGGCGGCGATTGCGTCGCGATCCTGGCCCGCAATCACCGGTGGTTCCTCATCGCGATGTTCGGCGCCGCGCGCGCGGGCGCGCGAACCGTCCTGCTGAACACCGAGTTCTCCGGCCCGCAGATCACCGAAGTCTGCGCGCGCGAGGGCGTGCGGCTGATCATTCATGACCACGAGTTCGCCCACGGCGTGCAGGACACCGCCCCGTCGCTCGGGAAACTGCGCGCCTTGGCATTCGATCCTGAGGTGGACGAGCCGGCGCAACAACCGGGGGATGAGACGCTGGCCCAGCTCATCGCCGCCAGCAGCACCGCAAAGCCGCCCAAACCGGCGCGGTTGCCGACGATCATCATCTTGACCAGCGGCACCACCGGCAGCCCCAAAGGGGCCAGCCGCCACACCCCGCCGTCGCTGTCGCCGCTGGGTGGCATTCTGTCGATGACCCCATTTCGGCGCGACGAGGTGACCGTCCTGCCTGCGCCGTTGTTCCATGGCTTGGGCTATGTGCATGCCCTGCTGGCGCTGACGACCGGTTCGACGCTGGTGCTGCACCGCAGGTTCGATGCCGCGCAGGTGCTCACCGACATCGAGAGATACCAAGCGACCGCGGTGATCGTCGTGCCGGTGATGTTGACGCGCATACTCGACGCCCTCGATGCCGCCGTCGTCAAGGCGGATCTGTCCGGCCTGCGGATCGTGTTCGTATCCGGGTCGCAACTCGGGGCCGAACTTGCCACCCGCGCGCTGCGGAATCTCGGCCCGGTCGTCTACAACATGTACGGCTCGACGGAGATCTCCTACGCGTCCATCGCGGGCCCGGCCGATCTGACGATCAATCCCTCGACCGTCGGGCGGGTGGTCACCGGCGTGCGTGTGCGCATCCTCGACGAGGACGACCGCGACGTGCAACAGGGTGCGGTCGGCCGCATCTTCGCGGGCACCTTCTTCCCGTTCGAGGGATACACCGGAGGCGGCGGCAAGGAGATCGTCGACGGACTGATGTCCTCCGGTGACCTCGGCTACTTCGACGAGCACGGCTTGCTCTACGTCAGCGGCCGTGATGACGAAATGATCGTCTCCGGCGGCGAGAACGTGTTCCCCGCCGAGGTCGAAGATCTGATCAGCGGGCACCCGGGAGTGGTCGAGGCGGCCGCAACGGGCGTCGACGACGAGCAGTGGGGTCAGCGGCTGAGGGCGTTCGTCGTCAGGGCCGAAAACTCGACCGTGGACGAAGCCACCATCAAGGCATACGTGCGTGATCGTCTGGCGCGCTACAAGGTGCCGCGCGACGTGGTCTTCGTCGACGAGCTGCCCCGAAACCCCGCAGGCAAGGTCGTCAAACGACAGTTGGGCGACGCCCACACGGGATGATCAGCCGCGTTTCGGGCACCGACCTGGCCGATCCGCCCGCGCCGGCACCTCAGCCGTTCTCGAATGCCGATCGCAGGAACGGCGTCGAGTCGACGAGCGAGGCGAGCACCGTGCCGCTGTGGTCCTCCTCGGGGTACACGTTCAGCACGACGTTCTGGTTGTTGGCCACCAGTTGGTCGTAGAACGTCAGCGACGACTGCGGCGGGACGTCGCGGTCGAGCAGGCCGACGCCGAGGAAGATGGGCCGGTCGAAACCGGTGGAGGGGGTGCCCATGAACGCATAGAGCGCCTCGGCCATACCGGGAATCGAATTCAGCGGCGCGGTGAAGAACGCGGCCGGAGTCAGAGCGGCCAGTTCGTCGGCCAGCGGCAGGACGCACACCGTCTCGGCGCGGCCGGCCGCGTCCAGGCCCGCCGGGCTGAGCACGCTGTCGACGTCCAGGTCGGGCCTGGCATCGCGCAGCGCGGCCAGGATGTAGGCGGTGTACGCGTTGGCGATCGGCCCAAGCTCCGGCAGCTTCAGTTCGGGACCGGCCTGTTTGACCAGCTTGTCGATGTTCGCCGGGCTGCCCGTGGCCACGACCCCGCGGTAGTCCAGACCGGTGCCCTGGCTGAATTCGGTGGCCCAGCGCGCCGCGGCGATCGCGGCGCCGCCGCCCTGTGACTGGCCGACGATCGCCCATTTCGGTGACAGCGGCAGACCCATCTGGTGCGCGGAGATCACCGAGTCGACGATCCCGTGCGCGGTGGTGACGCTGTTGAGGTAGCTCATCAGACCGGGCGTCCCCAAACCCGCGTAGTCGCTGGCGACCACGGCGTAGCCCTGGTCGAGCCAGTGGGACAGGTACTCGTTGTCGCGTTCGGACCGGGGCAGCGCCGAGGGGGTGCAGTCGTCGCCCAGCCCCACGGTGCCATGTGCCCAAGCGATCACCGGGAACCCGCCCTCGGGCGGCGGGCCCGGCGGCAGGAACACCGCTCCTGTGCTCACGGCGGGTCGGTCGTGCTGGTTGCGCGTCGAGTACAGCACCCGGTACGCGGGTCCGGCGCCGGTCAGTGACAGGGCGGGATCGAGGGGCGCCGACGCAATGAGCGACCCTTGCGGGGGGATGGGTCCGTCGAAGTACCGCGCGTCCAGGCCGGACCAATCGGGGGCGGCCGCGAAGGCCGGGCCGGCCGGGGCGAACAGGGTCAGCGCGATGGCCAACGCCGCGGCGCCTCGCCAGTTCCTCAGATTCAGCACGTAATTCACCCTATCGGCTAAGCGGGTCCGGTCGGGGTACGGCGTCGTCGCGCGCGCCGCCCGGACCGGTGTCCGACCGCCGCGGTGCGTCCCACCGCGAGGGCCGATGACGTCGCGAGTAGCCCGGTACCTGTCGCGTATCCCGGGCGCACCCGGTGTTCGGATTGCGCGGGCGTCCCCCGGCAAGGCTCGAAAGATGGCTAACAACAAGGGATATTACCGGATCGACGGTGTCCCGCGGCCGTCGCCGCGGCACCGGTCCGCGTCCGGGGGGCGTTGGCGCACAGAGTGTTTCCCAACGCAACGGAATGCCGCGCGGGCATCGGGTGGTCCGGATCCGCCACGACGCGCGAACTCGGGTAGCGGTCCACTCTAGGGCGGCGTGCCGGACGCGAGAACCCTTGCGAGTGAGGCCGACACAGGGGATGGGGGTGATCAGCATGAGGTTCCTGCTTCAGTACTACGCCGCAACCAACGCGCAGAAGGAGAACGCCGAGAGGCGCTATCCGCGGCGTCCGGCCACCGAAGGCAAGCAGCGGCGGTTGCGTCGCCGCTCCGACGTCTGAGCCCGCGGGGCGACCGGCGAAGCCACGACAAGGCCTCGCCGGTCGTCCCGTTGCCGTCGTTCCGGCACACGTCCCCGCTGATGAGGGACTTCCGCCTCTGTTCGCTCCCGCTGCGGCGCTGCACAGTCGAGGAAAGCCCAACAGCCGAGACGAAGGGAGGTGAGCGTCATGTCCGCGCACTTTCCGGGTATGGATACGGTTCGCACCGCGATGGCGCTGGCCAATCGGGCCCCCTCTGTGCACAACTCGCAGCCCTGGAGCTGGCGGGTGGGATCGCACAGCCTGCACCTGTATGCGCAGCGGTCGCTGCAGCTGCCGAGCACCGACCCCGACGGGCGGGACCTCATCGTCAGCTGCGGCGCAGCCCTGCACCACTGTGTGGTCGCATTCGCCGCACTGGGCTGGCAAGCCAAGGTGCACCGCCTGCCCAACCCCGCGGAGCCGGATCACCTCGCGTCGATCGAACTGCACCGCCACGCACCGGGGGAGGTCGACATCGCCCTCGCCGCGGCGATACCCCGCCGTCGGACAGACCGCCGTCATTTCAGTTCGTGGCCCGTGTCGTTGGGCGATATCGCCCTGATCGGATCCCGTGCGGCGCGGATGGGGGTGACGCTGCGCCGGGTGGAGACCACTGCGGCGTTCCGTGCACTGCTCGCCCAGGCGGTGAACCGGCACGCCACCGATCCGCAGTACCAGCGCGAACTCGCCGCCTGGAGCGGCAGGCGTGCGTCGGCGACGGGCGTCCCCGCTCGCAACACCCCGCAGTCCGACCCGGCCGCCACGGTGCCCGGGCGGGTGTTCGCCGCCACGGCCCTCGCTCAGCCCGCGCAGGCGCCCCCGGCCGCCGACGGCGGCGTCGTGCTGGCGCTGGGGACCGAGGGCGACGACGATCTGGCGCGGCTGCGCGCCGGCGAAGCCGCCAGTGTGGTCCTGCTCGGTGCGACAGCGGCAGGCCTGGCCTGCTGCCCGGTGACCGAACCGCTCGAGGTGCCCGACACCCGCGCGGCGCTGCGCTCGGAGGTGTTCGGCGGTCAGGAGTTTCCGCAGATGCTGGTGCGGATGGGTTGGGCCGCAGTGGATTCCGATCCATTGCCGTCGACCCCCCGACGGCCACTGGAGGAGGTGGTGCGTTGGCTCAACGGTGCCGTATTCGACTGAGGGGTGTGTGACTTCGTGTGGCACCCACCCGGTGAGTGACACACGTCGCACCAGCATCGGGGCTTGTCTGTCTCATCACATGGACGGGACGACCCGACGGGTGGCCGCCTCTCCGATCGGGTAGTTGCATGCCACCCGGCTCCGCGGACCTCTCGGCCCGGCTGAGTCGGACCCAAAGATGTGTTGTCCTACTCAATAGTGTTGTGCAGGAGTGTTTTTCGATGGTCGTCCGGATGGGAGACCTGGGTGGCAGGCCTTCGATCCGGGCAGTCGGCAGTCCTCGGCGGCGCCGCATCAGGAGCGCCCCACGGTGTCGTGGGCACCGCGCCTGTGACGTATTACGCAGCACGAATGACGTGCTGGGCGTTTACCATAATTCACGTGCGTCGACGGCATCGCCGCTGCTGACACACAGCGCAGACCGAGAACTCTAGGCGCAAAGCGCCGGAGGAGATAGCAGTGCAGACGTTCACTTTGGGCTTCGGACACGGTTGGTACCGTCGCGCGTTCGACCGCAATCCCTTGATCCGCACCACCGACCGCATCGAAGCGGTGGTGCTGATGCTCGCCATCACGGCCATGCTTCTGACCACCGCCGTCGCGGCCGCCCTGGCAACGTCGGTACAGGACAGCCGCGCACAGATTTACGAGCAGCAGCACCTCACCCGCCACGCCGTCACCGCGACCGCGACCGCGGACAGCCGCACCGAGACCTCGTACGGGTCGGCTGCATACATCGCGACCGCCCGCTGGAACTCCGACGGCATCGAACGCACGGCCGAATTCGAGTGGCCCACCGCGCTCGAGGCCGGCCAGAAGATCGACATCTGGGTCGATGACTCCGGTAAGCGCGTGCCCCCGCCGGCGCCGATCACCCAGGCGCTACTGGACGCCGTGATGGTGGCGCTGTGCCTGTGGATCATCACCTTCGTTGCCCTGGCGGGCACCGCGCGGATGCTGCTCGGACGGCTCAACCGGCGCCGGTACGAAGAGTGGGACG
Source organism: Actinomycetota bacterium (assembly GCA_018268465.1). Lineage (GTDB taxonomy): Bacteria > Actinomycetota > Actinomycetes > Mycobacteriales > Mycobacteriaceae > Mycobacterium. Next base: position 432,918 of record JAFDWN010000002.1, on the reverse strand, counting down.
AAGCGCTTGACCTGCTGGTCTACGGCGGTCACCGTACTCATCGCCAACCCTGACCCGGCAGAGGCCATTGGCCTCTCGGCCCGGTGACGTAGGCCTCCAGTCCGCCCCGCCCTCGACGCCCTAGCGTCGGGGGCGGAGTGCTTAGGAGAGCCGAATGCCCCCAGATTCACCCGTGTCGGCACGGCACGGCATCGTCGTCGGAGTCGACGGATCGCCGGCATCCCGGGTGGCGGCCGACTGGGCCGCCCGTGACGCGGCGTCACGTCACCTCCCGCTGACCCTCGTCCACGTCCAGCCGCCGGCCGACGCGCGGATGTGGATCGACGTGCCGATACCTGCCGGCGGCCGCAAGCGCGGCGAGAGCTGCGCGCGCGAAGTGCTCGCCGACGCCGCTCAGCTGGCCGCCGCGGCCGCCACCGACCTCACCGTCGACGTCCTCTCACTCGCCGGCAACCCGGTGGCGGCACTGGCCGAACTGTCCGACTCCGCCACGATGGTCGTCGTCGGGCGCCGCGGTCTCGGGGCGGTCGGCAGGCGTCTGCTCGGCTCGGTCAGCTCGGGGGTGATGCGGCACGCGCACTGTCCGGTGGCGATCGTCCACGACGAGGACCCACTGATGGCGAACCCGGCCTCAGCTCCGGTGGTGGTGGGCGTCGACGGTTCGCCCGTATCGGAACTGGCCACCGGGATTGCGTTCGAGGAGGCGGCGCGGCGGGGAGTCGCCCTGGTGGCCCTCCACGCCTGGAGCGATTTCGGTGTCTACGGCATCGCCGAGGCGGACTGGTCGGATCTGCGGCTGCTTGCCGAGGATGAGCTGGGCCGGCGTCTGGAAGCGTGGACCCAGCGCTACCCGCAGGTGGCCGTCCGTCGGGTCGTCACCCACGAGCGGCCGTCACGCGCATTGGTGCGGGAGGCCGAGTCGGCGCAGCTGCTGGTGGTGGGCAGCCGGGGCCGGGGTGGGTTCGCGGGGCTGCTGCTCGGCTCGGTGAGTGCCGCAGTGGCCGAGTCGGCGCGGATGCCGGTGATCGTCGCCCGGACCGCCTGACCCCGCGCGACGGGCCAGCGGGTCGGCACCCGCGCCGGGATGCGCTACAGCCGGAACTGCAGCACGTCGGCCAGCGGCCGGCGGGGCGTCGGCGGGGGAGCGTCGTCGAGAGCGGGCACCGCCCCCACGCGGATGAGCACCTCGGGGTGCTTGCGGCCGGTCAGTGTGGTGACGACGTCGCGGCTGGCCGCGAGTTCGGTGACGTGGGTCAGGGTGCAGGTGGCCAAACCCGCCATGGTGGCTTCCAACAGCACGGTCGACAATGTCTCCCCGCAACCCAGGATGTCGCGGCGGTTCTCGTCGTGGGCGGAGATCAGCAGGATCTTGGACTGGTCGTCGGGCACCGTCAGGCGCCGCTCGCTGTGCAGGGTGATGGGGAAGTTGCGGCCGACGTCGACGCGGTCGCTTTCGGCGGCCGACACCAGCGAACTGTGCGGAATTCCGTCGGTGACTTCGAACGGTGCTGTCCACCAACTCAGTTCGGCGTTGTAGGTCGAGTCGTACAGCCGCAGCGCCTCGGTGAGCTGAGACGCTTCGGCCAACTCGGCGCGGTCTGCGTCGTCGATCACGTCCAGCATGGCCACCGTGTTGTCGATCCTGCTGTGCAGCAGGTTTTCGAATGCCTGCCACCCGGCGGGCCTGGAGAACGGCAGCCGATCGGTGCGGCGCGCGAGGATGGCGTCGGCGCGCCGCCGGTGGAGCTCGCCGTCGCCGGATAGGGGCGTGAAGTCCAGCGATGCCAGGTGGTCGGGGTCGGCCGGGTCGGGAAACCGGTGGACCGTGGTGTCCCATCCGGCGGCGGCGAACGCCACCCGTGCGTGGTCCAGCGCCGCGCCGCAGCTGATGAGCGCCTGCCGGGCCGCCTTGTCGGTGGCCACCAGCCGGTCGGGCTCCAGGAACAGGTGCAGACCGTCGCGGCCGGCGACCCACCGCCAGGGCTGGCTGTTGTGGTACGACGGCGCGCGGCATGCGACGAATACGGCGTTCTCGACGACGCCGGTCGCCACCATCAGTTTGGGCACGAATGGCCTCCTCGAAGTCAGTTCTCCCTCCACCGTGCTCAGCGCGTCGGCGCCGCGCCAGGGTCCTTGGTCACCAGCAGGCGGGCCGGATCCCCGAGGGGACTTTCTGCCCTGGGCGGTGGGGTCCTCCTGCCCGGGCAAAGTGCCGGATGACCGCTGGCGGCCACCCCGCCGCGGCGCGAATATCGGGGTATGAGAACACCATCGGCGGCGCCGCGGGCGGCGGTGGTGGCCGGCGCGCCCGCGCAGATCTGCGAAACCCACACGGGGATAGTCACGTTGGTCGGCGACCGGGCGTACAAGGCCAAGAAGCCGGTGGTGACGGACTTTCTGGACTTCGGCACCGTGGAGCGGCGGGAACGCGCCTGCGAGGTGGAGGTGGCACTGAATCGCCGGCTCGCACCCGACAGCTATCTGGGCGTCGCGCACCTCACCGACCCCGAGGGCGGGGCGCCCGAACCGGTCATCGTCATGCGCCGCTACCCCGAGGTGTACCGGTTGTCGACGATGGTGGCCGCCGGGGAGCCCGTCGAGGGTCACCTCGCCGCGATCGCGGCGACCCTGGCGCGCTTCCACGGGGGTGCGGCGCGGTCGCGCGCCATCGACAGCTGCGGCCGCGTGCCGTCGATCACCACGCGCTGGCAGGACAACATCGATGAGCTGGGGGTCTACGCCGGTTCGATGGTCGACGCCGGTGAACTGGCCGATATCGCCCGGCTGGCGCGGCAGTTCGTCTCCGGGCGGGCGGGACTGTTCGCGTCGCGCATCACGCAGCGGCGGATCGTCGACGGGCACGGCGACTTGCTGGCCGACGACATCTTCTGCCTTCCCGACGGGCCCGTGCTGCTGGACTGCCTCGAATTCGACCCGGAGTTGCGCTACGTCGACGGCGTCGACGACGCCGCGTTCCTGGCGATGGACCTGGAGTTCCTGGGCCGGACCGATCTGGCCGAGCACTTCCTCGCCGAATACATGCGGCTCTCGGGTGACACCGCACCCCGTGCGCTGATCGACTTCTACATCGCCTACCGGGCGGTGGTGCGCGCCAAGGTGGACTGCATCCGGGCCGATCAGGGCCGTGCCGGGGCCGCCGCCGACGCGCGGCGCCACCTGGGTATGGCCCTCGGGCACCTCCGCGCGGGTACCGTGCGGCTCGTGCTGGTCGGCGGCGGCCCCGGCACGGGGAAGACCACGCTGGCCGGGGCGCTCGCCGCGCCGCTGTCCGCGCAGGTCGTCTCCACCGACGACGTGCGCCGCGAACTGCTCGACCGAGGGCTGATCGACGGCGAGGCCGGTCGATATCAGGCCGGTCTCTACGACCCCGCCCACGTCGCGGCGGTCTACGAGGCCGCGCTGCGCCGTGCCGCACTGCTGCTGGGCGGCGGGCAGTCGGTGATCCTCGACGGCAGCTGGCGCGATCCCGGCCAGCGCCGGCGCGCCCGCGATGTCGCCGGCGAGGCCCATTGCCCGACAGTCGAACTCGAATGCACCGCACCTCTGGCGGATGCCCAGGGGCGCATCGCGACCCGCGGCCCGACGAATTCGGATGCGACCCCGCTGGTCGCGGCCGCGATGTCGGAGGACGCCCACCCCTGGGCGGACGCGCATCGCATCGACACCCGCAGACCGCTGGCTGACAGCGTCGCCGAAGCCCACAACATCTGCTTCCTGCCCGAACACGCCAGCCACCAGCAATGACAGAAAGGACAGCATCGATGCCGGAGTTCACCGGTGCCGTCGTCGTCGGCGTCGACGGCACCGACAGCGCGGTCGCGGCGGCCCGCTGGGCGGGGGCGCTCGCGCACCGCCACGAGGTGCCGTTGCGGATCGTGCACGCGATGCCCACGATCGGGCGCAACCTCACCGAGTCGGCCGCCGCGATCCGCGCCGCGGTGATGTCCTACCAGCAGGACACCGCCGAGATCATCCTCAAGGACGCCGCGGCAGCGGTGCAATCCGACCACCCGGGGCTGGAGGTCACCACGACCTCGCTGACTACCCCCGTCGACGAGGCGATGGTGGAGATCAGCAGGGATTGCAGGGCCATCGTGCTGGGTGGCGACGACGTCGCGCCCGTCGAGGCGCTGCTACTCGGCTCGACCACGTTGTCGGTGGCGTCGCGCGCGGTGTGTCCGGTGATCGCCTGGCGGGGCGGAGCGACGGCACCCTCGGTTCAACCGGTGGTGGTCGGCGTCGACGGCAGTCGCGCCGCCGATTCGGCGCTCGGCGCCGCCTTCGAATTCGCTGACCTTTTCCGGGTTCCGCTGCGGGCGGTGTATGCGTGGTCTACCCGGCTGCCGTCCGGCGGGGTCACGATCCCGCTCCTGATCGACTGGGACGCAGTGGAAGCCGCGCAGTGGACGCAGCTCACCGAGGCCGTCGACCATTGGGCGAAGCGGTATCCGGGTGTCGACGCGACGTGTTTCCTGGAGCGGTCCAAACCGGGTAAGGCCATCATCGACCACAGCGCCGACACCCAGCTGATCGTCGTCGGCACCCGCGGCCGCAACGCCGTGGCAAGCACGATGCTGGGGTCGACCAGCCTGAATCTGCTGCATCACAGCGCCGTTCCGGTGATGGTCTGCCACGGTGCAGACCACTCGCGGTGACAGTGGCTGCGGCACAACGGAAGCGAGGCTCGATGGGTAGACAGCGGCCCGGGTTGGCGGCCGGTGCGGTGTTGGTGTGGCTGCTCGTCGGCTACCGGCGGTGGGTGCGGCCGTGGATGTACCGATGGGGCGCCGGCCCCGACGAGTGCGTCGCCGCGCTGCCTGGGGACGACCTGGTGACCCCGGATGCCCCGCGGACCACCAGGGCCATCACGATCGGCGCTCCCCCCGAACACGTGTGGCCGTGGCTGGCCCAGATCGGCGAAGACCGCGGCGGCTTCTACAGCTACGACCTCCTCGAGCGCATGGTCGGCGCCGATATCCACAACGCCGACGTCATCCACCCGGAGTGGCAGCGGCTGCGCACCGGTGACCGGGTGTGGCTGGCGCGCCGCTACGGTGAGCGCGGTTCCCAGCTCGTCGCCGAGGTGGCACCCGGTGCGCACCTGGTCCTGGTGTCCGACGACGACTACGACCGGCAGGCGCGGGGACTGCCCGCCTGGGGTGCCTGGTCCTTCCACCTCAGGCCGCACCGCGGTGGCACCCGACTTCTCGTCCGCGGTAGCGGTGGCCTGGTCGGCCACGCGGGCTTCGATGTGGCCCACTTCATCATGGAGCAGAAGATGATGCGTGGCATCCGTCGCCGGGCCGAGCGGCTGTGGCGGGAATCATCGGGCGAACCCCGCTGCGGGGCCCCGGAATCCTTGCCCGCCGCAACGGCGACACCGTAGCCTCGGGTTCGTGGCCGGATTGACCGCTGTCCGGGCTGACGAACTTGCGGCCCTGGAGTTCTTCACCGGTTGCACCGCCGCGGAATTGGTTCCGCTGGCGGCGCAACTGCAACCGTTGACGGCTGAACCAGGGCAGATGTTGATGCGCCAGGGCGACGACGCGGTGTCGTTCCTGTTGATCGGAACCGGTCGGGTGCAGATCACCCACACCGGACCCGATGGGATCCCCACCGTGGTCGAGGTCACTCCCGGCCTGATCGTCGGCGAGATCGCGTTGCTGCGCAACGCCCGGCGGTCGGCGACCGTGGTGGCGGCGGAACCGTTGACGGGCTGGATCGGCGGCGAGGACGCGTTCGCGGCCATGCTCGAAGTGCCGGGCATGATGGACAAGCTGGTGCGTATCGCCCGCCAGCGGCTGGCCGCGTTCATCGAGCCCATTCCGGTCCAGATCCGCGACGGCACGACACTGTTTCTGCGGCCGGTGCTGCCCGGTGACAACGAACGCACCGCCAACAGTCCGGTGGAGTACTCCAGCGAGACCTTGTACCGACGATTCCAGTCCGCGCGGCGCCCCACCCCGGCCTTGATGGCCTACCTGTTCGAAGTGGACTACTCGGAGCATTTCGTGTGGGTGCTGACCAATGGCACCGACGGGCCTGTGGTCGCCGACGCTCGGTTCGTGCGTGATCTGGACGACCCGGCCACCGCCGAGGTGGCATTCACCGTCGCCGACGTCTACCAGAACCGCGGTATCGGGACGTTCTTGATGGAGGCGCTCACCGTCGCGGCGCGCTACGACGGCGTGAAGCACTTCACCGCGCGGGTGCTGACGGATAATTACCCGATGCGCAAAATCCTCGACCGCTTCGGTGCGCACTGGCTGCGCGACGACCTCGGTGTGGTCGTCACCGAAATCGACGTGCCGGCAACCGGCGATCTGTCGCTGTCTCCGGAACTCGCGGAGCGGATTCGCGACGTGACCCGTCAGGTCATCAGGGCGGTCGGCTGATGCGGCCCCCGCTGTCGAAGGACACCCGGCTGTGCATCTCGCTGGCCGCGCGTCCCAGCAATATCGGCACCCGGTTTCACAACCATCTCTACGACGTCCTCGGCCTGGATTTCCTCTACAAGGCGTTCACCACGACCGATATCGTGGCCGCCATCGGCGGTGTGCGCGCGCTGGGGATCCGTGGCTGTTCGGTGTCGATGCCCTTCAAACAGGATGTCATCGCGCTGGTCGACGAGGTCGAGGCCTCGGCGCGCGCGATCAACGCCGTCAACACGATCGTCAACGACGACGGATACCTCACGGCCTCCAACACCGACTATCTCGCCGTGCAGCAGCTCATCGCGGAACACGGCATCGACCCCGCGCAGGCGGTACTCATCCGGGGCAGCGGGGGGATGGCCAACGCCGTCGCGGTGGCCTTCCGCGACAACGGGTTTCGGGCTGGGACCATCGTGGCGCGGAACGCCGAGTCGGGCCGGGAGCTGGCCGATCGGATCGGATACGACTATGCGGAAGACGTCGGTGCGCTGACGGCGCCGGTGCTGGTGAACGTCACCCCGATCGGGATGGCCGGTGGCCCCGACGAGCAGCGCAGCGCATTCGAGCCGGCGACGATCGCCGCCGCGAGCACGGTGTTCGACGTGGTGGCACTGCCGTCGGAGACACCGCTGATCATCGCGGCGCGGGCCGCGGGGGTGCCGGTGATCACCGGTGCGGAGGTCATCGCCCTGCAGGCCGCCGAGCAGTTCGAGCGCTACACCGGCGTGCGGCCGACCGCCGAGCAGGTCGCCGAGGCGTCCGCGATCTCGCGGGCCTGACCGTCACGGCCTGTTGATCACGATGATCGGGCGCCGTACGCGCTCGGTGAGGTGGCCCGCGGGCGGGGTGTAGGCAAGCTGCACGGTGACGAACCACAGCAGTGAGGAATGCACCGCCGTCGCCGACGGCGGGGCGTCCACCGGTAGCGGAAGGACAAACGGCAACACCACCGGACTGCCCGACCGCAGCTCGATTCCGTTTCCCAGCAACATCATCTGGCCAGTCGTCACCTCAGGTGCGGCGGGCCGCCGGACCAGCGGATGGGAGGCCCGCTGTCGTTGCCACGTGACGCCGGCGTCACCGTCGGGCAGGTCGAGGCGGGGTTTGAGGGCCACCCGGCCGTCCACCCGCTCACCCGCGCGGTAGATGGCGGTCGGCAGCGAGATGTCGATCTCGGTGTCATGCGAGCCCTCGACGTGCTCGGCGGGACCGCCCTGCGGCGGGACGTCACCCGATCCGATGAGCACGTCGAAGTCGGCGCGATCGCCGAACGTCCCGCGCTCCGTCTGCAGGGACAGCCGGCAGGACCAGCGTGCGACATGGGGCGAGGAGCCCGGCGCCCACGACGGCACCCGGAACGTGGAGGACCCGCCGGTGAATTCACCCGCCGTGACGGTCAGGTCCGTGCTGGTGATGCCGACCCAGTCCTCGGTGTCGTGTTCCTCGCCTCCATCGGCGCCGTCGCGCGCGACCCGGTAGCGGTAGAAGTTGGTGTATCCCCATTCGACGCCTGCCGACACCACCCCCGCGATCGGTCTGTCGGTGGTGACCGACGCCAACACGGTGCCGCGCGGCGAGATCACCGCGGGCGCGGCGGCGAGGTGGAGGCCCTCGAAGCGGGCCGGGCCGGACACGGGAGCTCACTCACCGGACAGTGGGCCGGGCTCTCGGTGCGGTGGCGGCGGTCCGCCGCGGTCACGGGACGTCACGGCAATCATCGCGTCGCTCCTCGGTCCAGTCGCCGGATTTATCGCGTTGTGGCGGTCGACCTTGCGGTTTGTGCTGCGCAGGGTACGGAATGGATGTTGGATTTCGATTGGAAGGCCGGTGACAGCGATTCTCGGCGATCGGAGTCGTGTGGAGTACCTGCTGTTGGGTCCGATGACGGTGCTGTGCGACGACGTCGCGCTGGCGCTGGGCGGCCTGCGGCAGCGGGCGGTCCTCGCGGTACTGCTGATGGCGGCCGACACCCCGGTGCGGACCGACGCGCTCGTGGAGATGGTGTGGGACGATGCGCCGCCGCCCAAACCGGTCGCATCGTTGCGGGCCTACATCGCCAACCTGCGCCGCATCCTGGGCGGCTCGGGGCGTCTGGTCACCGAGCCCACCGGATATCGGCTGTGCCTGGGTGCGGACCGGCTGGACATCCGCGAGTTCGAGGCGACGGTGACCGACGGCAGGCGCAGGCTCGCCGACGGCGACCACGCCGGTGCGGCACTTGTGCTGGCGCGGTCCCTGCGGTTGTGGCGCGGTTCGCCGCTGGCGGAGTTCGGCAACCACCCACTGCTCGGCCAGCAGGTGCACCGGCTGGAGGGGCTGCGTATGGATGCGGTCGAGGGCCGATTCGAGGCGGAGCTGCGGCTGGGCCGCGGCGCCGAGTTGATCGCCCCCCTGGAAGCCGAGGCCGCGGCCAACCCGCTGCGGGAGAGCATCTGGGGTCAGTTGATGGCGGCGCTCTGCCGCGCCGACCGCAGGGTGGACGCCCTCGTCGCCTATCGGCGGGCCGAGACGGTGCTGGTCCGGGAGCTGGGCGTGCGCCCGGGGCCGGCGCTGCAACGGCTGGCCGCCGAGATCCGCGGCGAGTCGGCCGGGCGGACAGCCGGGCGCATGCGATCACGCAGTCGTGATGCGTCGTTCGGCAGGTCCCGTGATCGGGAACGGCTGACGGCCGTGTTGGGATCGGCGCGCGACGGCCATGGCGGCGTCGCCGTGGTGACCGGCGAACACGGTGCGGGGAAGACCACGCTGGCATCCGAGATCGCCGACGCCGCAGACGATCTCGGGATGGTGACGTGCTTCGCCGGGCACCCGGCCCGGCCCGGCACGCCGGCGACGCCGACGTGGGCGCGGGTGGTCGGTGCATTCGGGGGCGACGCCGATGCGGAGGGGCGGCCGGCGGAGCCCCGCGCGGCAGCGGTGCTGGCCGCGCTGACCGCCGCCGCGACCCGGACGCCGGTACTCGTCGTGCTCGACGATCTGGATCGCGCCGATCGCCGCACCCACGACGTGCTCGACGAGCTGATGTCGTCGATTCACCGCCACCCGGTCGCCGTCCTGGCGACCTGGCGGGACGGCGGTGACGCTCGCCCGGTGCGGAGCCGGACGTTCGACCGGTTGTTCGGCAGGTGCGACGTGTCCGCGATCAGGTTGCGCGGCCTGGAATCCGACGCCGCGGCCGCGTTGGTCACGTCGGTGTGCGGGTTCACTCCCGCCGCCGCGCTGGTCGGATCGGTGTGCGGCTACGCCGGTGGAAATCCGTTTTGTATAAGGGAATTCGCACGAATGCTGTATGACACCGGACGCCTCACCGCGGCCACTTGCGTGCTCGACGCCGCCGGCGTCCCGGATGCGGTGTCGGCCGTGGTGCGCGGGCAGATGGGCGCGTTGTCGCGTCGAGCCAGGAGCGCCTTGTCGGCGGTCGCACTGATCGGTGCCGACGTCGGGTCCGCACGCGTGGCGGCGGTCCTCGGTGTGGCCGAGCACGACGCTGCCGCGCTGCTCGGATCGGCGGTGGCTGCGGGTCTTCTCGCGATGCCCACCCCGGGGGAGTACCGCATCCGTAGCGGGTTGATCTGGGCGGCCGTGCTCGGCCAGATCGGCGGGGCCGAACGCGCCGCACTGCAGGGCGCGATCGCCGGGGCCGGCACCGAGGACGCCTGTCGGAGCCGCGCTTTCGGCGAGATCCGGCCGACGGGCGGTGTGTCGCACCGCCCGTCGCGTCCCGCCTGAGTCGCTATGGCGTGATCGTCGTCTGCTCGTCGATGGCGGCGGTGGCATCCATCAACGGACCCAGCTGACTTTCCGGACCTTCGGCGTTGAGCTGCAGCACGTACAGCCCGTCCTGGCCGGGGATCACGACCGTCTTCTGGGCGATCATCCTCGTTGCGCCGTCGCGCTGGTATGTGCCGCCGATCTGGTAAGCGTCGAACCCGCTGAGAGTGGTTGTCTTGCCGTCACTTTCGTGTCCGTACCCGGGGAGGTTCTGGATCTCGCCAGGGGCGTACTCGATGATCTTGGCCGGATCGACGTCACCGGTGAGCCGGGACATGATCGCGACCACGGTGGGCGGATCCGTGGCCGCGGCGGGATCGTCCAGAATGATCGCACCCCACGCGATCGCGGGGGTGCCTGCGCCGGCGTCGCGCCAGCCCGGCGGGACGGGCAGGTCCAGGGTGGGGGTTCCGGGGTCGCCGCGGTGTACGGCCGATTCGGCGATGCCGTTGTCGCGGATGTAGTCGGCGATCGTGTAACTGGCTCCGGACGCCTCGGGCGTCGTGGCGGGGGCTTCGGACGTGGTGGTTTCCGCCGCCTCCGAGGATGTGGTGGTCTCCGCCGACGTCGTCGTCGACGCCGTCGTGGTATCGGATCCGCACCCGGCCAGGCCGAGTCCCAGTGCGATTGCTGCGATGGCGATACCGCCGGCCCGCCTTGGCTGTGTCATCGAGTTTCCCCTCAGTAGAAGATCCCGGCACGGGCGTTGTCGGCAAACCCGATTCGAGATGAAATCGCCAAGCACAATATCGGTTCGCGGTTGGAATCGGGTCGGATTCGTGTGCACGGTCACGCGTGGCGGCGGCGCGGCAGAACGGCCGACGGCCTGCGCGCGATCGTGCCCACTCGTTGATATCGGAACGATTTGCCTCAGGTCGATCGCACCCCGGTCATTGCGTTCGCAAACATAATTAGTTGACAGTGCAACCATCGAGCAGCGTGCGGACGCATTATTAGCCTGTATGTCGTAGCGGTGGTGCAAAATCCTGCTGTACTGCACAATTGGCGTGAATCAGACGGTAACTGACGGTCGCGCGTCGTGTCCGGTTCCTGTCCACTCCAGCCGCGGGTGATACGAGAGAGGCCTATGAGATGCGTGCGACCTGGCGTTCGCTGACGGTTGTCCTCCTCGCCATGGCGGGGGTTGTCCTGCTGGCGGTCTCGGGCACGATGGCGTCCCTGGTCTCGCTGGTCGTCGCGACCACCACGGCGGCGCTCATCATGGGCGGGACGGGCAATCCCTCGCCCACCCAGCCCTATCTGGGCGGTCAGACCACCAACTACATCACGCCGTTCTTCACCGTCGCGGGCTCTCCGGAGGGCGTCTACACCCCCGAGCAGTTCTGGCCGCTCGACGGCAGCACGCTGACCTTCGACGAGTCGGTGTCCGAAGGCGTGGGATCCCTCGGCAACGCCATCCAGGGCCGCGACAACCTGGTCGTCCTGGGCTATTCGCAGAGCACCCGGATCGCCTCGATCACCAAGCGCGGACTCATCGAAGAGCACGGCACCGACTTCGACAGCTACCCGACGATCAGCTTCGTGCTGGTTTCCAATGTCAACAAGGGCAACGGCGGAATCCTGGAGCGGTTCAAGGGTCTGTACATCCCGATCCTGGGGGTGTCCTTCGACGGCAGCACCCCGACGGACAGTCCCGAGAACCCCGGTGACCCCGGCGATCACGCCCTGGACACCAAGGACATCACCTTCATCCACGACGGCTGGTCGGACTTCCCGATCTACCCGGGCAACCTGCTCGCCGTCGGCAACGCGCTGTTGGGCATCGCCTACCTGCACGGCACCTACCCGAACCTGACCGATCCCGAACTCATCGAACAGGGTTCCTACGGCGATACCGACTACTACGTCATCGGCACCGACATCGTGCCGCTGCTGATGCCGCTGGAGCAGATCGGTGTCCCGAAACCGATTCTGCTCGCCGTCGACGAGCCGCTGCGCGTGATGATCGAGGCGGGCTACCGCCGTGACATCAATCCGGGTGTGCCGACCACGGCCTATCTCATCCCCGTCAACAATCCGGTAAAGCTGACCGTGAACCTCGCGCTGTCGATCCCGGTCGGTCTCGACGACGCTGCTCAGGACATGGGGATGGGACGACCGCTCGGGACCCAGCCGTCGGGTCCCTACGGAGTCGGCGGTGACGACGCGGACCTGGCCGGCCTGCCCCCCGGGTTCATCCCGCTGGGGCAGACGACGAGCCCGCAACCGGCAGGAACACTGACGTCTCTCGGCCACCGCGAGTCCGAAACCACGCTCGCTCAGGACCTTTCGACACCGCAACCGGTCGGCGAACCCACACCGGGTGTCCAGCGGCTCGACGCCGACGTCGATGAGCAGGACGATCCGCAAACGGGGTCGGCCGCCGACGGGACGGACACCCCTGCCGCGCCGACGCCCAAACGCCCGAAGCCCTTGCGTCCCAAGGTGCGTGGACCCATCACCTTTGATCGGCCCACGGTGTCGCTGTCGCGGCCCGCGGGGGACCGTCCGCTCAAGCGGGTTATCGACACCCTGACCGGGCAGCGGCCCAAGGCTTCCGAGACGGGTGAATCCGGCGGTGCAGACCAGCCGAAGACCGCGGGTGACAAGGACGCGGCCTGATCCACACGTGACAGCGGTGGATCAACAGATCACGTCGACGAAGACGGATTTGTTCGTGATCGTCGTGACGAGATCGTTGCCTGCCCCTGGCGCTCCCGAATCGGTTCGGGAGAAGGTCTGGCCCGGGCGGACTGCCCGGACCGTGCAGTTGTCCGGTGCTGCGGTGCCGACCCGGTTGACGATCACCTGGTAGCCCTGCGCGCGTAGCTGGTTCACGGTGGTGTCCACCGACGGTGCGCCCGACGGTGCCGCGGTCGCATTGCCCGCCATGCCAAGTGCGCTGGCGACGGCGACTGTCGCCGCGACGGTTCCGAAGACAAGCCTCATTGCGTATACCTTTCGAGAATCCTTACGGCAGAAGAGGTTGCGCCTGCCGTATGTCAGCATTTCGCCGTCAGGTACACGGTCTGGTCGACGAGTTGGTTCAAGTGCTCCGGTCCGAACTGCACCAGCTGGTTCATCGCTTGCCCGGATCGCACCGAATCGACGGTGCAGTCAGCCGACGCCGCGGTGCCGAGTTTGTCCACCACGACGGTGTAGCCGTCGTGTTCGGGCGCGTCGACAACCGCCTGCCGACCCCGCTCCCGAGGGCGGGACAAGGCGCCGGGAATATGTCGGTGACACGGCGGGCGACCGCCCGGGTTTGCGTCGCCGCTGTGATATCAACACCGAGTGCGCGTGTTCGCCGCGGGTGTGACGGCCGCGTTCGTCTTGGCCGCATGCGCGGCGCCGGCGGATGGCCCGTCGCCGACCACCGCCCCGGGCGTCCCGGCCGCGACGGACCCCGCCGCGCCGGTGAATCCCGCCAGAATCGATCGCGTCCGCACCGAACTGCCGGGTGGCTACGAGGTGGCCGGCCTCGGCGACGGGGCCACACCGGTGACCCTGTGGGGCTTCGGCGGTGACTGGGCCGCCGACCCCGCGGAGTGTGCGGCACTCGCCGACCCGGTGGCCGATCCGGCCACCACACGCGGCTGGTCGGGCTCGGGGCCCGGCGGGATCGTCTACGTCGCGGTGAGCGCCGGCTCGCCGCCCGATCCCGCGCTCGTCGACCGCTGCGCGCAGTGGGCGCTGTCCTCCGGACACACCAGCGCGACGGTCACCCTGCTCGCCGGTCCCGCGGTCGCCGACGCCGCCACGACCGGGATGTCCACCGCAGCGACCACCGTCGTCGAGGGCGGCACCGAGACGCGGTCACACGCCGACACGTTCCGCGCCGACCTCGCCGACCACGTCGTGTTCGTCACCGTGGTCACCGACCCCGGCTCGCCGAATCCGCCACTCGGACAGGACTTCGCGGCGGAACTTCTGGTGAAAACGGTGTCGGCGTTACGGAGCTGAGCTCGCACCGGCGGGTACATTGACGCCGGTGTTCAACCGCAGAGCCTGCTGCGCCGCCGTCGCCGCCGTCCTGACGCTGACCGCGTGCGCGGCAGGTCAGCCCGCCGAACCGGACTACTCGCGGGCCAATATCGCCAATGTCGCGCAGGTGAAGTCGAGCTTCGGGCCGCAGTTCCAGGTCACCGAGGTCGGCCCGACGGGGATCGATCCGCGCTTCCTGGCGGCGCAGCCCGTCCCGCCCGGCGTCACGTTCGACCCCGCCGACTGCGCGAAGTTCGCCACGGGACAGGCCTTCCCGCCCGGCCTGAAGGGCAATATGGCCGCCACCACGGCCGAGGGCGAGGGCAACCGCTTCATCACCATCGCCGTCGAGACCTCCGAACCCGTCCCGCTCGACGATCCTGGCGAGGCCTGCCGCAAGGTCGCGTTCACCGGCGGGCCGATCCGCGGACTCGTCGAGGCCGTGGAATCGCCCGACATCGGCGGCGGGGTCCGCACCACGGGTTCGCACCGGGTGGTGCACACGACCGTCGACGGCGCACCGCGCACCGGCGAGTTGTACAACTACGTCGCCGCCTTCGGCCCGTTCCTGGTGATCGTCACGGCCAATCCGCTGGTGGTGCCGGATAAGCCGGTGACGCCGGTCGACACCCAACGTGCGCGGGACCTGCTCACCGCGGCGGTGGCCGCCGTGAAGGGCTGACTCAGCGCACGTCGTGCGGGCGGAACTGAATGCTGATCCGCGGGCCGACCTGCCTGCTGGTTTTGGGGATGGCGTGTTCCCACGTGCGCTGGCAGGAGCCGCCCATGACCAGCAGGTCGCCATGGCGGTGCTGCATCCGTACGGAGCGGCCGCCGCCGCGTGGACGCAACGCGAACACCCGGGTGGCGCCGAGTCCGACGATGGCGACCATCGTGTCCTCGGTGCTGGACCGGCCGATGGTGTCGCCGTGCCAGGCCACGCTGTCGTTGCCGTCACGGTAGAGGCACAGGCCGGCCGTGGTGAACTGCTCGCCGAGTTCGCGTCCGTAGGTGTCGTTGAGTCGCCTGCGGATCTGTTTGAGGCGCGGATGCGGGACCGGCTCGTCGCCCAGGTGGTGGAAGCTGACCAGCCGCGGCACATCGAGCACCCGCTGGTACATCTCGCGGCGTTCGGCCCGCCACGGAATGACATCCCGCAGCTCCTCGAAGAGCGTGTCGGCATCGGTCAACCAGCCCGACCGCACCTCGACCCACGCGCCGTTGCCGAGCTGGCGGCGTTCGGCGTGGTCGAACAGAGAGCACTGTAACGCCAGCTCCATGAACGCCAGTGTATCGCACAGGCGTTCGAAGAATCAGAGACGCACCGCGCCGGGGCCGTGTTCGGAGAGCACGTCGGCGGGGTTGGACAGGGCGCAGGTCTTCAGGCTCAAGCAGCCACAGCCGATGCAGCCGGCGAGATTGTCGCGCAGCCGTTGCAGGTGCAGGATGCGGTCGTCGAGGTCCTCACGCCACCCCGCGGACAGCCGGGCCCAGTCCTTACTCGTCGGCACACGATCGGTGGGCAGGGTCGCCAGCGCCTCACTGATGCGTGCCAGCGGGATTCCCAGACGTTGCGACATCCGGATGAACGCGACACGCCGCAGGGTCTCGCGGGCGTAGCGGCGCTGATTGCCCGACGTCCGCCTGCTGCGGATCAGGCCCTCGCGCTCGTAGAAGTGCAATGCCGACACGGCCACCCCGCTGCGGCGCGCCATCTCTCCGGGGGTCAGCTCGCGCGTCTCCATAGACCTGAACAATAGTTGAGGTGAGCCGGGGCGCTACGGTGCTAGATGTGACTGACATCGTGCTGGGCTCCAACTCCGAGGTCGGCACGCTGCGGGTCGCGATCCTGCATCGCCCCGGCGCCGAGCTGCAGCGGCTGACACCGCGCAACAACGATGCCTTGCTGTTCGACGGGCTGCCGTGGGTCGCGAGGGCGCAGCAGGAACACGACGCATTCGCCGAGGTGCTGCGATCACGCGGGGTCGAGGTGCTGCTGCTGGGTGATCTGCTCGTCGAGGCCCTCTCCCACAGCGGGGCGGCCCGGATGCACGGCATCGCCGCGGCGGTCGACCCGCGCCGGCTGGGCGTACCGCTGGCGCAGGAGCTTTCGGCCTTCCTGCGGACACTGGAACCCGAGCCGCTGGCGCGGATCCTGATGACCGGCATGACATTCAACGAACTCCCGCTCGCGGGGGGTGAGTTGTCGCTGGTGCGCCGGATGCATCACGGCGGGGACTTCGTCATCGATCCGCTGCCCAATCTCCTGTTCACCAGGGACTCGTCGTTCTGGATCGGCACGCGGGTGGCGATCACGTCGCTGGCGCTGCCCGCCCGGGTGCGCGAGACGTCGCTGACCGACGTGATCTACGCGCATCACCCGCGCTTCCTCGGGGTGCGACGGGCCTATGAGTCCCGGTCGGCGCCGGTGGAGGGCGGTGACGTGCTGCTGTTGGCGCCGGGTGTGGTGGCGGTGGGGGTCGGTGAGCGCACCACGCCCGCCGGCGCGGAGGCGCTGGCCCGCAGCCTGTTCGACGACGACCTCGCCCATACGGTGCTCGCGGTGCCGATCGCCCAGGAACGCGCCCAGATGCACCTGGACACGGTGTGCACGATGGTCGACGTCGACGCCGTGGTGATGTACCCGAACATCGTCGACTCGTTGTCGGCGTTCACCATCCACCGCACCCCTGCCGGCGTGAAGATCGCCGACGCCGCGCCGTTCGTGCAGGCCGCCGCGGACGCGATGGGCATCGAACAGCTGCGGGTGATCGACACCGGCCTGGACCCGGTCACCGCCGAACGCGAGCAGTGGGATGACGGCAACAACACGCTGGCCGTCGCGCCCGGCGTAGTGGTCGCCTACGAGCGCAATGTGGAAACGAATGCCCGGCTGATGGATTCGGGTATCGAAGTGCTGCCCATCGGGGCCTCGGAGCTGGGCACCGGCCGCGGCGGCCCGCGGTGCATGTCCTGCCCTGCCTCCCGCGACCCCCTCTGACCGCACCCCCTTTTCGCCGAACCAGAAGTCCGGGTCGCTAAGCGCGCGTTTTAGCGACCCAGCCTTCTGCCTCGCGGCGCGCCCACGCCCGCCGCACGCGGTCCAGCACGTCGACGGGGCGGTCTTCGGCGATCACGCGCACGTGGATCCAGCCCAATTCCTGCAGCCGTCTCAGCCGTTTGATGTCCCAGGTGAACTGCGCGCGGACGGTCCGGTGGTGATCGCCGTCGTACTCCACCGCGATCATCGCCTCCCGCCACCCCATGTCCAGGAACGCGAACGGCTCGCAGCCGCCGTCGATCACCGGGATCTGGGTGGTTGGCCGGGGAAACCCCGCGTCGATCAGCAGAAGCCGCAACCAGGTCTCCTTCGGCGACTGCGCGCCGGCATCCATCAAGTCCAGCGCCTCGCCGAGCCGACGCACCCCGCGGGCCACGCGGTATAGGGCCGTCAACGGCAGAACATGTTCGCGGGCGAGTCCGGTCTCGCGTGCCAGCGCGTCGAGGTGGCTGACCGCACGGTCGCGGCGAAGGTGCCGGCCCAGGTCGAACGCCGTGCGCTGGATGGTGGCGACGGCCATACCGTTGAATTCGACGACTTCGTCGCAGGTGAAGCGTTCATCGCGGGTGACGATCCCACGCGGCGGATGGCAGTTGTCCCAGATCAATTCGACCGGGGTGTCGTGGCCGACCCAGCGTGCGCCGTGCAATGCCGCCGCGGCGCGCCCGGTGATCACCGCGCGACGCCGCGACCACAACCAGGCGCCGACGGTGTTCGTGTAGAGCGTCCGTTCGGCGATCCGGGGCATGTAGACGTCCGGATAGATCGCCTGATAACTCCATCGGAGTCTGCCGCGGGTCATCTCGCCGCGTGCCAGCGCTTCGCTGCCCAAGAAGATGGTTCCCATGGCCCGAATCGTGGGCGGGCGGGCGGACAGCCACCGAGCCGCATGCCGGAGTTATCCACAGGCGGCGACGCCCCCACCCTCCGCCGAACCAGAAGTCTGGGTCGCTTACAGGCTCGCCAAGCGACCCAGACTTCTGGTTCGGCGGAGGGTGGGGCTAACGCCAGCTCGGCAGCCAGATCTGCAGATTCCACGTCGTCTGCGAGATCGGCAGACCGGTGAGGATCGGGTACATCCACGCGAAATTCGTGATGACCAACGCCAGATAGAAGCACACGACCATCAGGCCCAGCGTGCGGCGCTCGGCGTTCTGGTTGGGTGCGTGCAGGATGTCGCCGAGAATCATCGCGATGGCCATCGTCAGGAACGGCGCCATCGTCGCGGCGTAGAAGAAGTACATCTGCCGGTCGATATCGGCGAACCACGGCAGGAACCCGGCCGAGTAACCGACGAGGATGGCCGCGTAGCGCCAGTCGCGTTTGACGAAGCTGCGCCACACCGTCCAGCCCAATACTGGCACCGCGATGAACCACATCGCCGGCGTGCCGACCAGCATCACCGCCCGCACACAGGACGACGCTCCGCAGCCGGCCACGTCCTGGTTGTCGATCGCGTACAGCACGGGCCGCAACGACATCGGCCATGTCCACGGCTTCGACTCCCACGGGTGGTGGTTGCCGTCGGCGTTGGTCAGCCCGGCGTGGAAGCGGTACGCCGCGTAGGTGTAGTGCCACAGCGACCGCAACGCGTCGGGTACCGGCCACGCGCTGTCCTCGCCGACCGACTGGCCGACGGCGTGGCGGTCGACCCCCGTCTCGGAGGCGAACCACGCCGCATACGTCGCCAGGTAGACCGCGAAGGGGATCAGGCCGAGCGCGTAGACCGCGGGGCCGAAGTCCCGGCGCAGGGTGCCCAGCCATGGCCGCGCCACCCGGTACTGCCTGCGTGCGGCCACGTCGAACGCGAGCGTCATCAGCCCGAAGAACACCACGAAGTACAGGCCCGACCACTTTGTCCCGCACGCCAGCCCGAGCAGCACCCCGGCCCCGAACCGCCACCACCGCACACCCAGTCGCGGCCCCCACGGGGTTTCGCCGATCCGGCCCTCCAGCAGTGCCGTGTGCATTCGTTCGCGCACCTGGTCGCGGTCGACGATCAGCGCGCCGAACGCCGCCACCACGAACAGCGTCAGGAAGCCGTCCAGCAGTGCGGTCCGGGAGGTGACGAAGGCCACGCCGTCGGCGATGAGTAGCAGCCCGGCGATCCCACCCACCAGCGTCGAGCGACTGATCCGCCGGACGATGCGGCACACCAGCGCCACGACGATCACGCCGCACACCGCACCGCCGAACCGCCAGCCCAGGCCGTTATAGCCGAACAGCGCCTCGCCGATCGCGATCAGCTGTTTGCCCACCGGCGGATGCACGACCAGCCCGTAGCCCGGGTTGTCCTCGATGCCACCGTTGTGCAGCATCTGCCAGGCCTGCGGCGCGTAGTGCTTCTCGTCGAAGATCGGGGTGCCCCCATCGGTGGGGGAGCCCAGGTTGAGGAACCGCGTCACGGCCGCCAGCGCCGTGATCACCGCGGTCATCGCCCAGCCCTGGAGCCGGTCCACCGGTCCGAAGTCGGCGACGGGAACCAGCGGCGCAGGACTGATGACGGGGGCGGCGCGCCCGGGGGCGGGCGATTCGGTAACTGGGGCCGTCACGCCTGCGATCGTAGGCTGTCGGCTGTGTTGGACCCCGAGTCGCTTCGCTCCTG
>JAFDWN010000002.1:159153-412943 GCA_018268465.1 Actinomycetota bacterium | reverse complement strand
GTCGCTTCGCTCCTGCCCGCCGGACGCGGCGCCGACGACCGGCGGGTGCCTGCTCATCGGCGCCACACCGCTGGGGCAGCCGGGGGACGCGTCGGCACGGCTGGTGAGCGCACTCGGCGGTGCCGACGTCATCGCCGCCGAAGACACCCGGCGGCTGCGGTCGCTGGCGCAGGCGCTGGCCGTACAACCGGCGGGCCGGATCGTGAGCCTGTTCGATCAGAACGAGGCCACCCGGGTGCCCGCACTGGTCGGCGAGATCGCGGCCGGCGCGACAGTTCTGCTCGTCAGCGACGCGGGTATGCCGCTGATCAACGACCCCGGCTACCGCCTGGTCGCGGCCTGTGTCGAGGCGGGGCTGCCGGTGTCGTGCCTGCCGGGTCCGTCGGCGGTGACGACGGCGCTGGCGGTGTCCGGGCTGCCCATCGACCGGTTCTGCTTCGAGGGTTTCGCCCCGCGCAAACAGCAGGCGCGCCGGGCCTGGCTGGCCGGGCTGGGCGCCGAACCCCGCACGTGTGTGTTCTTCGAGTCCCCGCGCCGGCTGGGCGAATGCCTGCGCGACGCCGTCGCCGAGCTCGGTCCGGAGCGCCGCGCCGTGGTGTGCCGCGAGCTGACCAAGACCCACGAGGAAATCCGCCGCGGCACCCTGTCCGAACTCGCCGACTGGGCCGCCGACGGTGTGCTCGGCGAGATCACCGTCGTGCTCGCCGGAGGTGTGCCGCGCGCCGACCTGCCCACGCTGATCGCCGAGGTCGGCACGTTGGTCGACGCCGGCGCGCGGGTCAAGGACGCCTGCGCGCAGGTCGTCGCCGCGCACCCGGGCGCGCCGTCACGGCGTGAGCTCTACGACGCCGTCGTGCGTGCGCGCCAGTAGCTCGTCGAGCACCGCGGGCCCGACGATCGGCGCGGCCTTGTGCAGGCATTCCTCCCATTCACGGTCGGGATCCGAATCCGCGGTGATGCCCCCGCCGACACCGAGGACCGCGGACCCGTCGGCGCCGAACTCCACGGTGCGAATCGCCACGTTCAATTCGCAGCCCGCCACGGGTGAGGCCAAACCGACTGTGCCGCAATACACCCCGCGGCGCGCGGGCTCCCATTCGTGCAGCAGCTGCCTGGCGCGGGTCTTGGGGGTTCCGGTCACCGACGCGGGCGGGAAGGTGGCCTCGAGTACCGCGCTCATCGGGACGTCGACGGGCACCCGCGCGGCGACCGTTGACACCAGATGCCACACCCCCGGTGCGGGCCGCACCGCGAGGAGTTCGGGTACGGTCACCGACCCGGTGGCCGCCACCCGGCCCAGGTCGTTGCGCACCAGGTCGACGATCATGATGTTCTCCGCCACATCCTTCACCGACGCCCGCAGGGCCGCCGGATCCTCCGACAGCGGCAGGGTGCCCTTGATCGGACTGGAGACGACCTCGGTCCCGCGCCGCCGCAGGAACAGCTCGGGCGACAACGATGCCACCGCACCCCAGTCGCCGGCGACGTAGGCGGCTTTGGCGGGCGACAGGCGGTCCACCGCGTCGACGAAGAAGTCGACCGGATCGCCGTCGATCGTCCCGGTGAACCGGGTGCAGACGCACGCCTGGTACACCTCGCCGGAGGCGATCGCATCCAGACAGTCGACCACGCCGCGGCGGTGCGCAACCCGGTCGGCGTCACCCCAGATCAGCGCATGCGGCCGCGGCGGCGCCGGTGCCCGCAGCGCCGCAGCCAGCCAAGCCGGAATCCCTGCGCCGGAAAGGCTTTCGAACCACCAGCGGCCGTCGCTGTCCTGGCGCAGCACACATTCCGACCAGCCCCCCGCCGCTTCGGGGATGCGCGGTGCGGACCCGTCGGCGCCGGGGTCGGGATAAGACAGGTAGCCGAACCAGCCGCCGCCCACCGGCCCCGCCGGACCGAGCGTCCCCGGGGCGACGTCGAACACCGCGTCCGCCGGTTCGGTGACCAGGCTCGGGGCGATCACCGCGCGGGACCCGAACCAGTCGCCGGTCAGCGCGGCGGGCGGGGCGACCCCGGCGCGGGCAGCGGCGTGGGCGACGGTGCGGACGACGGCCGCACCGTCGCCGAGCTCGCCGAGCCGCTCGATATGCATCGACTCAGCTTGCGGTGTGGCATCGGTGGACGCAAAGTCTCAGCGGCTGATGCGCCGGGGCACCGTGACCGTGGCGAGCTTTTCCGGGTTGCGCATGGCGTAGAAATTCGTGATCTTGCCGTCCACCACCTCGACGGACACCACACCCTCCAGCCGGTCGCCCAGATACAGCACCAGCGCCGGAGCGTTGTTGTAGACCGCCGGTTCCGCCCGGCCCTCTTGGCCGCCCAGGCGCACCAGGCCCATGACCAGCCGGGCGACGTTGTCGGCGCCGACGACCGGCCGTCGCGCGGCACTGACCTTGCCGGCGCTGTCGGCGGTCCACACCACGTCGGGTGCCAGCATCGACATCAGGCCGTCCAGGTCGCCGGTGGCCGCCGCGGTGAAGAACCGGGTGGTCAGCTCGGCGGACTGCCTCGCGTCGACGGGTTCGAAACGTTTGCGGCGGGACTGCACGTGCTCGCGGGCGCGGTGGGCCATCTGGCGCACCGCACTCGACGATTTGCCGACCGCCGAAGCGATCTCGTCGTGGCTGAAACCGAATACCTCCCGCAGCACGAACACCGCCCGCTCTTCGGGGCTCAGCGTCTCCAGCACCACCAGCATCGCCATCGAAACCGATTCGGCGAGAACGACATCCGCTGAGGGGTCGGATTTCTCCAGCAGCAGGGGCTCCGGCAGCCACGGTCCCACGTACTCCTCGCGCCTGCGCGACTGCGACCGCAGCGCGTTGATCGACTGGCGGGTCACCAGCTGGGCGAGGTAGGCCTTGGTGTCGTTGACCGTCGCGAGGTCCACCTCCGCCCAGCGCAGATAGCTCTCCTGCAGTACATCGTCGGCTTCCGTTGCGGCTCCGAGGATCTCGTAGGCGATCGTGAACAGCAGCGGCCGCAGGAGCGTGAACCGCTCGGCATGCTCCTCGGCGGTGCTCACGGGGCGGTCACCTGCTGGCGCGTGGGGTCGGCCAGCAGTGCATCGCGCCAGTCGTTCTTGAGCCACAGGTACGCACCGGGTTTGCGGGCCTCGCGGCGCATGAACGTCAGCGTCAACCGGCACACCTGCTCCTTGACCAGACCTGCCGTGCGCCCGCCGATGTGAAGCCGGAGCGGGGTGTCGTCGCCGCGGGAGATCTGGATCGTGCCGCGTCGGCGGCCGACGCCGATGCACTGGCCGGTGAACGCCTGGCTGATCCGTGTGGGTTCGGTGCCGGCGATACGGGCCAGCACGGTGTTGGCGGCCTGTGCGCCGAGCGGCAGCGCGGACTGGCAGCTCATCCGCAGCGGGATACCCGACGGGGAGACGGCGTCGCCGGCGCCGATGATATGTGGATCGTCCACGCTGGTCAGCGTTTCGTCGGTGAGCAGACGGCCCAGCGGGTCGGTCGACAGACCACTGCCCGCGGCCAGCCCGGGCACCCCGAAGCCCGCGGTCCACACCGTCACCGCGCTGGGCAGCCGCGTGCCGTCGGCGAGCAGCACCGCGCACGCCTCCACCGCCGCGACGGTGGCGCCGTCGCGGATCTCGACCCCCAGTGACGTCAGCTGTTTGGCCAGCGACCGGCGGGCCGACGCGCCCACCGACGGGGCCAGCGCGTTGGTGACCAGGGTGACCGGGCGGCCCTGCTCGGCCAGTTCCGCGGCTGCCTCGACTCCGGTCAGGCCGCCGCCCGCCACGACGATGGGTGCGGATGTCGCGATATCCCGCAGCCGGGCCTGCAGCCGCTGCGCCTGCTCCAATTCGGCCAGGGGATAGGCGAATTCGGCGGCCCCGGAAACCGCGTTCGGCACCGCTCCGGTGCTGCCGACGGCGTAGACGAGGTAGTCGTAGTCCAGCGTCGTCCCCGACGCGAGCTCGATGCGCCGGGCGCCCGCGTCGATGCGCTCGGCGCCGTCCACGACGAGCCGGACACGGTCGCCGAGCAGCGTCGCGTAATACTCGGTGGCGTCGTCGGTACCCGCCACCAGCTGGTGCAGGCGGATCCGTTCGACGAAAGCCGGGCGCGGGTTCACCAGAGTGATGTCGATACCCGGTGCCTGCTGGAGGTGGTTGGCCGCCAGCACGCCGGCGTAGCCGCCGCCGATGACGACGACGTGGGGTGTCTTCTCGCTCATGTCGGTCTCCTTCGGGTCGTCCGGCTCGCCGGCCGCCGGCGGCGGCCGAACGGTACGGAACCGGTCTGCCCTCCAGACACCGCGCACGACCGGAGTGTGACAGTTGCGCCGCGGATGTGGCGCAGATCATGTCCGGTCGCTGCGGGTCAGTCCGTCTGGTAGCGCGGGAAGACCCCGACCGGAGCGGGCAGCGCTGTTCCGGGTTCCAGCCGGGAGGCCAGCGCCGCGAACGTCCGCTGATCCTTCGGCTGGCCCAGCAGGTCGAGCAGGATGCCCGTCGACTGCGGCATCACCGGTTGGGTGAGCAGCGCCGCGATGCGGACCGTCTCCAGCGTCGTATAGAGCACCGTCGCGAAGCGCTGCTGGGCCTCGGGGGTGTCGGTCTTGCGCAGCACCCACGGCTCCTGCGCGGTGAAGTACTTGTTCGCCGCCCCGAGCACCGACCAGGTCGCTTCCAGTGCCAGGTGCATGGCCTGGTCGTCGTAATGGCTGCGCACCCGCTGCAGCAGTGCGTCTGCCGCGTCCAGCAGCGCGGTGTCCTCGGCGGTGAACTCGCCGGGCCGGGGGACGGTGCCGCTCAGGTTCTTGGCGACCATCGACAGCGAACGCTGCGCCAGGTTGCCCAGCTCGTTGGCCAGGTCGGCGTTGATCCGGCTGATGATGCCGTCCTCGGTGTAGTTGCCGTCCTGGCCGAACGGCACTTCGCGCAGCAGGAAGTAGCGCACCGGGTCGACGCCGAAGGTGTCGACGAGGACGACCGGGTCGACGACGTTGCCGACCGACTTGCTCATCTTCTCGCCGCCGCTGAGCAGATGGCCGTGGGCGAAGACGCGCCTGGGCAGCTCGATACCCGCCGACATCAGGAATGCCGGCCAGTACACGGTGTGGAACCGGATGATGTCCTTGCCGATCATGTGCAGGTCGGCGGGCCAGTAGGTCCGGAAGGTGGCCGAGTCGGTGTCGGGGAACCCCGCGCCGGTGAGGTAATTGGTCAGCGCGTCCACCCAGACGTACATGACGTGGTCGGGATGGTCGGGGACGGGCACACCCCAGTCGAAGGTGGTCCGCGAGATCGACAGGTCGCGCAGCCCGCCGGAGACGAAGCTGATCACCTCGTTGCGGCGCACGTCGGGCCCGATGAATTCCGGGTGGGCCTCGTAGTGCGCCAGCAGTTTGTCGGTGTAGTCCGACAGCCGGAAGAAGTAGGTCTGCTCCTCGGTCCAGGTCACCGGTGCGCCGGTCTCCGTCGCCACCCGCACGCCGTCGGTCTGCAGGGCGGTCTCGCCTTCGGTGAAGAAGCGTTCGTCGCGCACCGAGTACCAGCCCGAGTAGGCGTCGAGATAAATGTCACCCGCCGCGTTCATCCGGTTCCAGATCTCGATCGACGCGTCGATGTGGTCGGCGTCGGTGGTGCGGATGAACCGGTCGAAGGAGATGTCGAGCTTCTCGTAGAGCCGCTGGAACACATCGGAGTTGCGCCGGGCGAAATCCGGGGTGGGCAGGCCCTCCCGCGCCGCGGTCTCGGCCATCTTCAGCCCGTGTTCGTCGGTGCCGGTCAGGAAGCGGACGTCGAACCCGTCGAGGCGTTTGAACCGCGCGATGACGTCGGTGGCGATCTTCTCGTAGGCGTGCCCGATGTGGGGTGCGCCGTTGGGATAGTCGATCGCCGTGGTGATGTAGAAGGTCTCGCTCATTTGGACACAACCTTATGGTGTTGCGGTGAGTAGCAAGCGCTCATCCGGTCGCGAGGCGCCACCGCTTCCGGAGCCGCTGTCGCCGTTGGTCGACGCCCACACCCATCTGGACGCGTGCGGAGCGCGCGACGCCGGCGACGTCGCCGCGATCATGGACCGCGCCGATTCCGTCGGGGTGCGGGCGGCGGTGACCATTGCCGACGACCTCGTGGCGGCCCGGTGGGCTGCCGACGCCGCGGGCTGGGATCCGCGGGTGTACGCGGCGGTGGCGATTCACCCGACCCGAGCGCACACGCTGACCGACGCCGCGCGCGCCGAGCTGGAGGACCTGGCCTGTCGGCCGCGCGTCGTCGCGATCGGTGAGACGGGTATGGATCTGTACTGGCCCGGCCGGCTGGAGGGCTGCGCCGAACCCGCCGCGCAGCGTGAGGCCTTCGCCTGGCACATCGACCTGGCCAAGCGGACCGGCAAGCCGCTGATGATCCACAACCGTGACGCCGACGCCGCGGTGCTCGACGTGCTGCGCGCCGAGGGCGCCCCCGACAGCGTGATCTTCCACTGCTTTTCCTCCGACGCGCAGATGGCGCGGATCTGCGTCGACGCGGGCTGGGTGCTCAGCCTCGCCGGGACGGTGAGCTTCCGCAATGCGCGTGCGCTGCGGGAGGCGGCGCCGCTGATCCCGCCGGATCAGCTGCTCGTCGAAACCGACGCGCCGTTCCTGACGCCGCATCCGTATCGCGGCGCGCCCAACGAGCCCTACTGCCTTCCGTACACTGTCCGGGCGCTCGCCGAATTGGTGGGCCGGCCCGCGGAGACGATCGCGCGGGACAGTGCCGCGACGGCGCGGCGCGTGTACGGCCTCGACACGAGTTGCCGTTCGTAGACCTTTTCGTTACCGTCTTGTGATCGACTGCGGCCCAACCGCCTGCCACAAGACCGAAGTCGGGGATAGACCACATCGTGAATGCACTGAATAGACTCCATGACGCCCGCTCACCGATGCTGAGGCTTGTGGTGTCTGCACTCCTTGTCACCTTGGCCTTTGCCGGCGGTTACGCCGTCGCCTCCCACAAGACCGTGACGCTGACCGTCGACGGCGCGTCGATGACGGTGACGACGATGAAGTCGCGGGTGATCGACATCGTCGAGGAGAACGGTTTCGAGGTCGGCGATCGCGACGATCTGTACCCGGCGGGTGATCAGATCGTGCAGCCGTCGGGCACCATCGTGCTGCGTCGCAGCCGTCCCCTGCAGATCTCCCTGGATGGCCAGGGCAGCCAGCAGGTGTGGACGACGGCCTCCACGGTTGACGAGGCGCTGGCGCAGCTGCAGATGACCGACAAGGCCCCCACGGCGGCGTCGCGCGGCACCCGGGTGCCTCTCGAAGGTATGGCATTGCCGGTGGTCAGCCCGCGAACTGTGCAGATCGACGACGGTGGTGCGGTGCGCACCGTGCACCTGGCCGCGCCGAATGTGGCGGGTCTGCTGGAGGCGGCCGGGGTGCCGCTGGAGCAGAGCGACACCGTGGTGCCCGCTGCGTCGTCCCCGGTGATCGACGGTATGCAGGTGCACGTCACCCGGGTCCGTGTCGAGAAGGTGACCGAGCGGATGCCGCTGGTTCCGGGTAACACCCGTATCGAGGACACCACCCTCAACATGAGTCGCCAGGTCGTCGAGGATCCGGGCAGCCCGGGAGTCCAGGACGTCACGTTCGCCATTGCCAGCGTGAACGGTGTGGAAACCGGTAGGTTGCCAGTAGCCAATGTCGTTGTTGCACCGGCAAAGAACGGCGTTTTACGGGTAGGTGCGAAGCCCGGCACCGAGGTCCCTGCGGTCAGCAACGGCGGCACCTGGGACGCCCTTGCGCAGTGCGAAGCGGGAGGTAACTGGGCCATCAATACCGGCAACGGTTACTTCGGCGGTGTGCAATTCGATCAGAACACCTGGGAGAGAAACGGTGGTCTGAGGTATGCTGGGCGGGCAGATCTGGCGACAAGAGAAGAACAGATCGCGATTGCTGAGGTTACTCGGGCAAGGCAAGGTTGGGGTGCATGGCCGGTGTGTAGCGGGAGAGTGGGGGCATCCTGACGATTCGATTGCTAGGACGGACCGAGATTCGGCGGCTGGCAAAAGACATCGATTTCCGGCCGCGGAAATCCTTCGGGCAAAATTTCGTCCATGACGCGAACACCGTTCGCCGTATCGTGTCGGCGTCCGGTGTCCATCGACACGACCACGTGCTGGAGGTCGGACCCGGTCTGGGCTCGCTGACGCTGGCGCTGCTGGACCGCGGCGCCTTCGTGACGGCGGTCGAGATCGACCCGCTGCTGGCCCGCCAGCTGCCGATCACCGTCGCGGAGCATTCGCACAGCGAGATCAACCGGTTGACCGTCTATAACCGCGACATCCTCGACGTGCTGCCCGCCGACTTGGAGGACGAGCCGACGGCGCTGGTCGCCAATCTGCCGTACAACGTCGCCGTGCCTGCTCTGTTGCATCTGCTCGCCGAATTCCCCTCGATCCGCACCGTGATGGTGATGGTTCAGGCGGAGGTCGCCGAGCGGCTGGCGGCGGAGCCGGGCGGCAAGGACTACGGTGTGCCGAGCGCCAAGATGCGGTTCTACGGCAACGTCCGGCGCTTCGGCATGGTGTCGCCGACGGTCTTCTGGCCGATTCCGCGGGTCTACTCCGGGCTGGTTCGCCTCGACCGGTACGAGACCTCGCCATGGCCCACCGATCCCGAGTTCCGTGCGCAGGTGTTCAACCTGATCGACATCGCGTTCCTGCAGCGGCGGAAGACGTCACGCAACGCGTTCGCCGAATGGGCGGGCTCGGGTAACGAGTCGGCGAGCCGGCTGCTGGCCGCGAGTATCGATCCGTCGCGCCGCGGCGAGACGCTCGGTATCGCGGATTTCGTCCGGCTGCTGGAGCGGTCTGGCGAGTGGAACCCGGAGCGCGAGCAGCAGCAGCTCGACGCGCACTGATCCCGCTCACCACAGCGCGCGGGTGATGAGCGATACGAACTCGGTGCACGACGGGTAGCGGCCGTCGGGATCCTTCGCCAGTGCCTTGGACAGGATCGAGTCGACCGCGTGCGGCACCCAGCTGACCTCGCGGGAGATCCGCGGCGGTGTGCGGTGCAGGTGTGCGTCCATCAGCGCCATCGACGTGTGCGCGGTGAACGGAGGCCTGCCGGCGATCAACTCGACGGCGGTGCATGCCAGCGCGTATTCGTCGGTGGCGGCAGACGGCGCCTTTCCGTGCAGCAGCTCCGGCGCGCTGTAGGGCAGTGACGCCTCGATCCGCGTCGGGCGCTTGGTGACATCCTCGGCAAGCGAGTGGGCGACCCCGAAGTCGATCAGGACGGCCCCGCCGCGCTGCGGTGCGCTGCGGGCAAAACCCGTGGGGACCAGGATGTTCGTGGGTTTGACATCGCAGTGCACGATGCCGGCCCGGTGGATGTGATCCAGCGCGTCGGCGATCTGCCCCAGCGCGGCGAGCCGGTCGGCGATGTCGGTGAGCGTGCCGACGGTGGCGCCGTCGACGAAATCCATGGTCAGCCAGTACGTGCCCGCCTCCACCATGCGCACCACATGCGGGTGGTCGATCCGTTGGGCGAAGCTGAACTCGCGGCCAAGTCGGGCCAGGTCGGCGGGCCGTCGATGACGTTCGTCGAGCACCTTCAACGCGACGGTTCGCCGCGCCGGTCCGTCGGGCGGTGTGACGGCGCGGTACACGACGGCGTATCCGCCCCGGCCCAGGACTGATTCGACGGTGTACCCCTCGAACTGGTCGCCGGGTGAGAGCACCCTCCCAGACTAGGGTCCGCCGCGGTTCGGCGTTACTGTCGAGCGATGTCCGCCTCCGACGGGAACACCGCATCCGAGTGGGTACCGACCGGTTCGGTGACCGTGCGGGTGCCCGGCAAGGTCAATCTCTACCTCGGGGTCGGCGACCTGCGGCAGGACGGCTACCACGATCTGACAACGATCTTCCATGCCGTGTCCCTGCTCGACGAGGTGACCGTCCGCAACGCCGATGTGCTGTCCCTGGAGATGGTCGGTGAGGGTGTCGAGACGCTGCCCACCGACGAGCGCAACCTCGCGTGGCAGGCGGCCGAACTGTTGGCGGCGCACGTGGGCCGTGCCCCCGATGTGGCGATCAGCATCGAGAAGTCGATTCCGGTGGCGGGCGGGATGGCCGGCGGCAGCGCCGACGCGGCCGCGGTTCTGGTTGCGATGAACAACCTGTGGGAGCTGGGGGTGCCGCGCCGCGATCTGCATGCGCTGGCCGCGCAGCTCGGCAGCGACGTGCCTTTCGCGCTGCACGGGGGCACCGCGCTGGGGACGGGCCGCGGCGAGGAACTGGCGACCGTGCTGGCGCGCAGCACCTTCCACTGGGTTCTGGCGTTCGCCCACGGCGGGCTGTCCACCCCGGCGGTGTTCAGCGAGATCGACCGGTTGCGTGATGCGTCGGATGCGGGTCGCGAGGAACCTTCGAGGCTGGACGATCCCGAGCCGGTGCTGGCCGCGTTGGCGTCGGGCGATCCCGTCGAGCTTGCCCCGCTGCTCGGCAACGATCTGCAGGCCGCCGCGGTGAGCCTGAATCCGTCGCTGCGCCGGACCCTGCGTGCCGGCGTCGATGCCGGGGCGTTGGCGGGGATCGTGTCGGGTTCGGGTCCGACCTGCGCGTTCCTGTGCAAATCCGCGCCCGCGGCGATCGACATCGGGGCGGAGCTCTCCGGGGCGGGGGTGTGCCGCACTGTGCGGGTCGCCAGCGGGCCGGTGCACGGGGCACGGATCGTGCCTGCGCCGTCGCGTCTGGTATAGGCGGGTTGGTGTGGATCCGGACTCGCGACGGTGTGAATCCGGCCTCAATTGTCGCCAGAGTTTGGCAGCTACTTAAGAGTCTCTTAAGATGATCGGCGGTGGAAACTCGCGCTCAAGCAACGGACGCATCTCCCTCCCGCTACGGTGGGCGGGCGAGCAGTGTGGCCGGCGCGGGTACCGGTGCTGTCGCCGCGGGGAATGAGGACTGTGCCGCGCGCGCAGTCTCCGGCGCATCACCGTTTCGAGATGGAACCGCCGCCCAATTGTGTGCGCGTGCCTACCGGAATGTGTCCTTGGTCAGGCGGACCATGGATAACCGGGCAACGGCGCCGGCCCCGAGGAGGTTGTCGTGAGCAGATTCACCGAGAAGATGTACCGCAACGCCCGAACGGTCACCACCGGCATGGTCACCGGTGAGCCGCACGAGCCGATCCGGCACACCTGGGGTGAGGTGCACGAGCGCGCGCGCCGCATCGCCGGTGGGCTGGCCGCTGCGGGTGTCGGTCACGGCGACGCGATCGGCGTGCTGGCCGGCTTCCCGGTCGAGATCGCCCCGACGGCGCAGGGTGTGTGGATGCGCGGCGCCAGCCTGACGATGCTGCACCAGCCGACGCCCCGAACCGACCTGGTGTTGTGGGCCGAGGACACCATGACCGTCATCGGCATGATCGAGGCCAAGGTCGTCGTCGTCTCCGATCCGTTCATGGCCGCCATCCCGGTGCTGGCCGAGAAGGGCATCACCGTCGTCACGGTCACCGACCTGCTCGCCGCGGACCCGATCGATCCGGTCGAGGTCGGCGAGGACGAGCTGGCGCTCATGCAGCTGACATCGGGTTCGACCGGTTCGCCGAAGGCCGTCCAGATCACCCACCGCAATATCCACTCGAACGCCGAGGCGATGTTCATCGGCGCCGAGTACGACGTCGAGAAGGACGTCATGGTCAGCTGGCTGCCCTGTTTCCACGACATGGGCATGGTCGGGTTCCTGACGGTGCCGATGTACTTCGGCGCCGAGCTGGTCAAGGTCACCCCGATGGACTTCCTGCGCGACACGCTGCTGTGGGCCAAGCTCATCGACAAGTACAAGGG
Source organism: Actinomycetota bacterium (assembly GCA_018268465.1). GTDB lineage: Bacteria > Actinomycetota > Actinomycetes > Mycobacteriales > Mycobacteriaceae > Mycobacterium. Next base: position 401,125 of record JAFDWN010000002.1, on the reverse strand, counting down.
CACCATGACGGCGGCCCCGAACTTCGCCTACGCGCTGTTCGCCAAGCGGCTGCGCAAACAGGCCCAGCCGGGCCAGTTCGACCTTTCCACGCTGCGCTTCGCGCTTTCGGGCGCCGAACCCGTGGATCCTGCCGACGTCGAGGACCTCATCGATGCCGGCAAGCCGTTCGGCCTCAAGCCGGAGGCCATTCTGCCCGCCTACGGCATGGCCGAGACGACGCTGGCGGTGTCGTTCTCCGAGTGCGGCGCCGGCCTGGTGGTCGACGAGATCGACGCCGACCTGCTCGCCGCCCTGCGCCAGGCGGTGCCCGCGACCAAGGGCAACACCCGCAGGCTCGCCTCGCTGGGCCCGCTGCTGGAGGGGCTGGAAGCCAGGATCATCGACGAGCACGGCAACGTCATGCCCCCGCGCGGCGTCGGCGTCATCGAACTGCGCGGCGAACCCCTGACCCCCGGTTACATCACCATGGGCGGTTTCGTGCCGGCGCAGGACGAACACGGCTGGTATGACACCGGTGACCTCGGATACATGATGGAGAACGGCCACGTCGTCGTGTGCGGCCGTGTCAAGGATGTGATCATCATGGCCGGCCGCAACATCTATCCGACCGACATCGAGCGGGCCGCGGGCCGGGTCGAAGGGGTTCGGCCGGGTTGTGCGGTCGCGGTGCGGCTGGACGCCGGACATTCCCGCGAGACGTTCGCCGTCGCCGTGGAATCCAATGCCTGGCAGGACCCCGCCGAGGTGCGCCGTATCGAGCACCAGGTCGCGCACGAAGTGGTGACCGAGGTCGACGTGCGGCCGCGTAACGTCGTCGTGCTCGGACCGGGCACCATTCCGAAGACCCCGTCGGGCAAGCTGCGCCGCGCCAACTCGGTCGCGCTGGTCACCTAGGCGGACTTCGCCGCGGGCGCCCATCTCGCGATGTGCCGGGCATACGCTCTGCGAGTGCACGACCACGAGGTCTCCAGACGTGAGTTCTTGAGGTCTGTCTTTGCCGTGCCGGGGGTTCTCGGACTCGGCGCGGTTGCCGCGCTCAACGCGCCGTCGGCGTCGGCCGAGGTTCCCGGGAATGGCAAGCTGATCGATTTCGCCGAGTCGCAGGTGCCCGCCGAGCAGATCGCGGCGGCGGGGTACGCGGGTGCGCTGGTGTACGTCTCGGAGCTACGGCCGGGCGCCACCTTCGATTTCAAACCCGTCACCCGCGACTATGCGGACGCGCTGCGAGCGCTGGGACTGCACGTCGTGAGCTGCTACCAGTACGGCAAGCCCGACTGGCCCGGCGCACCTTCGGATTTCACCCGCGGATTCGACGGCGGTGTCGCGGATGCGCAGACGGCGCTGCGGCTGCACGCCGCCGCGGGCGGGCCCGCCTCGGCACCGATCTTCTTCAGCATCGACGAGGACATCGACGCTGATACCTGGAAAAGCATTGCCGTCCAATGGCTTCGAGGAATCAACTCGGTTATCGGTGTCGAACGCGTCGGCGTCTACGGGTCCGCCGGCGTGTGCGGATGGGCGATCGACGACGGCGTCATCGGGCACTCGACAACCCCCGGCTACCGGTGGGCGTGGCAGACCAGAGCGTGGTCGGACGGCGAGCGCACCCCCGGGGCGGTGCTGTACCAGAACGTCATCGTGACCGCGTCGGACCCGGGTGTCAGTCTCGGCGGCACCCATGTCGACGAAGACGTCGTTCTCGCAGCCGATTTCGGCCAATGGGACCTGGCCCGCTGATCGGCGGGACGGCGATCTGCGAGATCTTCACACACCGATCGGCCCGTCGGTGGCGGTCGGTCCGCTGACCGGGATCATCGGCGCCGGAGGCGGATTCGTCGTGGTGGCCACGCGGGCACCGCTGGCGGGCGTCGTGATGCGCGTCGCGGTCTCGTCTAGGTCCTTGGCGTGGCCCGGTCCTCGGCCAGTTCGTCGTACACGCGCCACCACGCCATCTCGTGTTCGGCCGGTGCGATGGTCCGCCGGCGGAGGCGTTCGTCGGCATCGATCAGCCGGCCGGCCAGCGTTTCGATTCGGCTCCGCAGCGCCAGGGACGGTTCGTCGTACTGGCCGGCGAGCACCGTGACCGCCATGGTCCGCACCTGCGCGCGCTGATCTCCGGCGAGCAGTGCCGCGAGCGCGCCGCTCGCGAGGGCCACCGTGGTGGAGATGGCCAGCGCGGCCCACGGGCCGACGATCTGGGTGAGCCAGATCTCGCAGCCGATCCACACGAGCACGCCCCAGACGGGCCAGCCGCGCCAGAGGCGCACCAGGCGGCGGTCGACGCGGTCGATTCCGGGTGGGTAGACCACGAGGCGATAGCGGGTGACCCCGAACCGGTCGGCGGAGACGTCGGCGGCGCCCCATGGGTGCGCACCGTCGACCATGTGTGCCGCGGCGCGGCGCAACGGGCCGGACGCGGTTCCGATGTCCTGCATATACGCAGGTTTACCCCTGCTAGCGGGCGGCAGGCACGGCACGGACGATATCTTTACGTGATCCCGGCGGATCTTTACGGCGCCGGCGCGGAACCGGCTATGTCGAGCACGACACGGAAGCGGGCCTGGCCCGACATCATGCGTTCGTAGGCCTGCGGAGCGTCTTCGAACGCCATGATCTCCAGCATGGGGGTGACGCCGTGCGCGGCGCTGAACGCCAGATTGTCCTCATTGTCCGCGGCGCTGCCGGTGAGGCTCCCGACGATCGAGCGGCCGCCGAAGATCAGGTCGGCGGTGCCGACCTCGATGGGGTCGGGTGCGGCGCCGACGACGACGAGCCGGCCGCGCGGCCGCAGGCCCGCCAGCAGCGGTGACATCGACGCGCCGCTGGCGGCGGTGGCGATGATCGCCGCGGCGCCGCCCAGTGCGTTCAGCGCGGCGCCGGGGTCGGAGGCGGCGCTGTCGATGTAGTGGTCGGCACCCAGGGTTTTCGCCAGTTCGGCCTTGTCCTGGCCGCGCGCGATCGCCACGACCCGGTAGCCGAGGTGTTTGGCGTACTGCACTCCGAGATGGCCCAGTCCGCCGATCCCCTGAATGGCGACGAGGGCATCGGGTTCGGGGCGCGCGGTGCGCAAGGCGTTGAAGGTGGTCAGTCCGGCGCACAGCAGCGGCGCGCTGCGCATCGCGTCCAGTCCGTCGGGGATCCGCACCAGGCCACTGGCTCTGGCGTACACCATTTCGGCGTACCCGCCGTCCTCGGTCGTCCCGGGCTGTGGTTGGTCGGTGCAGTTGACGAAGTCGCCGTGGCGGCAGAACCAGCACTCGTTGCACTGTCCGCCGAGGAATCCCACACCGACGCGATCGCCGACGGCCCACGCGGTGACACCGTCGCCGACCGCGTCGATGACTCCGACGATCTCGTGGCCGGGGATCACCGGCCGACTGGGGTCGGCGCGCAATCCGTCGACGGCCAGTACGTCGCTGTGGCATACGCCGCAGCACGAAACCCGTACGCGCACATGGCCGTGGTCCGGTGCGACGACGGGCCGCTCGACGAGTTCGAACTGGCGCCGGCCGGTGACCTGGAAGGCGCGGTAGGTGGGCATCTGGTCGGTCCCTTCGTCGATCGGATGGTTGTCGGTTCAGCCTGTGGCATCTCGCGTATCGGCAGGGGTGCCGTCCATCTGAGTCTAGTTTAGTATACTCAGAATGGATCGTGTACCGCCCAAGCTGGCCGAGCACCCGACCGTGCGCGCGGTGCGGGCCCGGCGCGTCGTGCGGCCCGGCATCGTCGACGCGGAATGGCTGCGCAGGGTCTGTCTGGAGGCGGGGGTCGACGACGTCGCCTTCGCCGCGGTCGACAACCCGGACCTGGCCACGGAATGCGAGCACGCCGACGCGGCGCTGCCGGGCGTGCGCAGCTACATCTCACTGGTGGTGAAGATGAACCGCGACAACGTCCGATCCACCGCCCGCAGCGTGGCCAATCAGGAGTTCCACCGCAGCGGGGAGGTGCTCAACGAGGCCGCGCACCGAATCGTCCGGGTGCTGCAGGACAACGGACACCGGGCGATCAACCCGTCGGCCACCTTCCCGATGGAGATGGACCGGTTCCCGGGCCGCATCTGGGTCGTCGCGCACAAACCGGTCGCGGTGGCCGCGGGATTGGGTGTGATGGGCATCCACCGCAACGTGATCCATCCGAAGTTCGGCAACTTCATCCTGCTCGGCACCATCTTGCTGGCCGAGCAGATCACGAGTTATGGACAGCCGCTTGACTATTCACCGTGCCTGGAATGCAAGTTGTGTGTGGCGGCGTGTCCGGTGGGCGCGATCGGCAAGGACGGCGACTTCGACTTCGTCGCCTGCTCGGTGCACAACTACCGCGAATTCATGGGCGGGTTCACCGACTGGGCGCAGAGCATCGCCGACAGCTCCGACGCGGCCGACTTCCGGTCCAGGGTCACCGATTCCGAGAACGCCTCGATGTGGCAGAGCCTCTCGTTCAAGGCGAACTACAAGGCCGCGTACTGCCTGGCGGTGTGCCCCGCCGGCGAGGACGTGATCGAACCCTATCTCGACGACCGCAAGGCCTTCATGGACCTGGTGCTGCGCCCGTTGCAGCAGAAGAGCGAAACCCTCTACGTGTTGCCGAATTCGGCGGCGAAAGCCCATGCGGAGAAACGCTTTCCGCACAAGCCGGTCAAAGTGGTGGACAGCGGCGTCACACGGCGCCCGGCGCGGTGAGCGTCACCACGCGTGCACGGTGTTCTGGGCCGGTTCGAGGCCGTGCTGGATCAGCATCTCGGTGGCGTCGGCGGCCTGCTCGCAGATCGTCGGAACTTCCGGCCGTTCGGCCGAGCTGAAGTTCTCCAGCACGAACGTCGCCCCCGACTTCTGGCCCGGCGGGCGGCCGATGCCGATCCGGACCCGCGCGAAATCGTTGCTGCCCAGTGCCGATGCCACCGACCGCAGGCCGTTGTGGCCGGCCGCGCCGCCGCCGAACTTCAGCCGGATGCGCCCGAAGTCGATGTCGAGTTCGTCGTGGATCACCACGACGCCGGCCGGCGGCACCGAATAGAACTTGGCCAGCGGGCCGACCTGTCGTCCCGACTCGTTCATGTACACCCGCGGTTTGGCCAGCACTACCGGGTGCCCGCCCAGCCGGCCGGTCACGATCTCGGCGCCGGAACGCTTGTGCACCTTGAAGGCCGACCCGATCCGCCCGGCGAGGATGTCGGCGACCATGAAGCCGATGTTGTGCCTGGTGCTGGCGTAGTTCGGCCCGGGGTTGCCCAGGCCGACCACCAGGAGGGGCTCCGACATTGCTGGACGCGACCTCGCCTGCCGTGAGACTTACTCGGCGGCTTCGGAATCCGCGGCTTCGGCGGTATCGGCCTGCGCCTCCAGCGACGCGCCGCCACCCTCGGCTTCGAGGTCTTCGGCGGTCGGCGCGGCCACCACGTTGACCACGAGCAATTCGGGATCCGACACCAGGCCCACCCCGGCGGGCAGCTCGATCTGGCCGGCGGTGATCTGCGTCCCGGCCTCGACGTCCTCGACCGACACGGTCAGCTGTTCGGGGATGGACAGCGCCTCGGCCTCGATCTCGATGGAGTTGGCGTCCTGGGTGACCAGCGTGCCGGATGCTGCCTCACCCTGGACGACGACGTTGACCTCGACGGTCACCTTCTCACCGCGGCGCACGACGAGCAGGTCGGCATGCTGGATCGAGCGGCGAATGGGATGGATGTCCAGCGACTTGGTGAGCGCGAGCTGTTCCTTGCCGTCGATATCGAGGGTCAGCACGGCGTTGGTGCCGGCGTGGCGCAGCACGGCGGCGAAGTCGTGGGCCGACAGCTCCAGGTGCTGCGGCTCGGAGCCGTGGCCGTACAGGACCGCCGGAATCCTGCCCTCGCGGCGGGCGCGGCGCGAGGCGCCCTTGCCCGTCTTATCCCGCACCAGCGCGGTCAGGTTGTTGGTCGAGGAGGTCTGAGTCTTAGCCATCGGGGTCCTGCTCCTGTGCCGATCGTTTGTCCTTGGGCACAGCGAGGGTCGCGCACTGCTCGAAGCGGTCCCCCGTCGATAACGGTGGTCCAGCCACCCTCGCCGTGGTGCCCGCGGCCGCGAACGGCGGCACGGGGGCGCAGCCAGGGTAGCGCATCGGGCGTCTACAGCGGAAATTCGGTGCCCGTGAGCTGCTCGGACAGTCTCCACAGGGCCGCCGCGGTGGTCTTGCTGCGAGCCAGCGGGCCGCGCCGAACGGGGCCGGTCGGCCCGCGCATCCCGAAGCGGGGGCCGATGAAGCTGTCGCCGGGAAGCCGCTGTGAGGCGGCGTAGAGGGTCTGGCGTGCCCCGAAGTCGGCGTCGCTGGCCACCAGCGCCGTGCCTGCATTCCAGATCGCGGCGCCCTTGCGCAGCGCGGGGTCGCCCTGGATGCCGGTTGCGGAGTAGCCCGGGTGTGCCGCGTGGGCGCGCAGCGAAGACCCAGCCGCGTCCAGCCGGCGCTGCAATTCGCCGGTGAACAGCAGGTTCGCCAGCTTCGACTGGGCATAGGCGGGCCACGCCAGGTAGGGCCGCGACTTCCAGTTCAGATCCCTGAGGCTGACGCGGCCCAGCAGGTGCGTCATCGACGACACCGTGACCACCCGGTCGGTGAGTTTGGGCAGCAGCAGGTTGGTCAGGGCGAAGTGACCGAGATGGTTGGTGCCGATCTGGCTTTCGAATCCGTCGGCGGTGCGCGCATACGGCACGGCCATGATGCCGGCGTTGTTGATCAGTACGTCGACGGCGTCGACGCCGTCGGCGAACTCCCGCACCGAGGCCAGGTTCTGCAGTTCCAGCGTCCGGACCTCCACCTCGCCGGCCATCTGGGCCGCCGCCACCGCGCCCTTGTCGAAGTTGCGCACCGCCAGCACGACCGTTGCCCCGACCCGGGCCAGTTCGCGCGCGGTGACCAGTCCGAGGCCGCTGCTGGCGCCGGTGACGACGACGGTCCGTCCGCGAAAGGAGGGCAGCTGCGCCGCCGTCCACCCCGTTTGGGCCATGGCAGAGAGACTAGAGGTCGCCGGGTCGCTAAGTCTTGGGTGCGACGGCGAACCCCGAGATGATCTTCTCGATGTCGGGGGCTTCCTCGGCGGCCTTGTCGGCGTAGGCGGTCACCGTGAACTGGACGAGGTAGCGCTGCGCGGGGGGTGGCGGCTGGCCGGGGCCGGCGGACTTCTGGGCGGCCCCGGTGGCGACGACGACCCGGTTGTAGGTCTGCATCCGAGATCCGTTGAGGTCGTAGCTGCCCTCGATCATCGACGACGGGAATCCGCGGAAATTGTCGCCGGAGGCATTGAGCCGCTTGAAGTTCTCGGCCAGCTCGGCGTCGTCGTCGGCGTGGGCGAGCGCTTCCTTGACGTCGAAGTCCCCGGTGAGCCGGAAGACCATCAGCATCGCCGTCGGGTAGGTGTCGCCCTTGGCGATCATCCTGGTGCCCGGCTCCAGATTCGTGTTGACGTACGGCTGCCAGCCCGGTGGTTGCGGCATCGTGACGGTCAGGTCGGGCAGCTTCTCCGGCGCGACGGGCTCACCGGTGACGCCGACGCTCTCCAGGTACTGCGCCAGGGTGACCCGCTCCGCGGCGGCGTCGGAAGTCGGCGCCGCAGTAGGGGTGGTGCTCCAGATCGCCTGGTAATCAGGCACTTTAGGGCCGCACGCGGACGTCGCGGCGATCACCAGCACGACGACGAGCCAGCGCGGGGGTGTCACAGAATCTCGTGCACCGTCTCGATCGGCCTGGCCAGGCGGGTGCCCTTGGCCGTGACGACGAACGGGCGTTCGATGAGGATGGGGTGGGCGGCCATGGCGTCGAGCAGCTCGTCGTCCCCTGCCTCGGCGAGATTCAGCTCGCCGTACAGGGATTCGCGTTTACGCACCGCGGTGCGCACCGGGATGCCGGCGGCGGCGATCATGGCGGCGAGCTCGTCGCGGGTCGGCGGGGTCTTGAGGTATTCGACCACCACCGGCTCGACGCCGCGCTCACGCAGCAGCTGCAGCGTTTTGCGTGAGGTGGTGCAGCGCGGATTGTGATAGATGACGGGTGGCTCGGGATCTGCCGGCATCTACGCCGACCCGTCGAAAAGTCCCGTCACCGAGCCGTTCTCGAACACGGCGCGGATGGTGCTGGCCAGCAGCGGCGCGATGGACAGGACCGTCAGCTGCGGGAACAGTTTCTCCTCGCCGATCGGCAGGGTGTTGGTTACGATCACCTCGCGGGCGCCGCATTCGGCCAGCCGCTTGGGCGCGGGATCGGACAGCACGCCGTGTGTGGCGGCGATGACGACGTCGCGCGCCCCGTCCTCGCGGAGCAGGTTGACCGCGCCGGCGATGGTGCCGCCGGTGTCGATCATGTCGTCGGTCAGGATGCAGGTCTTACCCCGCACGTCGCCGACCACTCGGTTGGACTTCACCTGGTTGGGCACCAGCGGGTCGCGGGTCTTGTGGATGAAGGCCAGTGGGACGCCACCCAACGAGTCGGCCCACTTCTCGGCGACCCGCACCCGGCCGGAGTCGGGGGAGACGACCACCATGTCGTGGTCGGAGTAGTTCTCGATGATGTAGTTGCACAGCAGCGGCTGTCCGCGCATGTGGTCGACGGGGCCGTCGAAGAAACCCTGGATCTGGTCGGTATGCAGATCGACGGACACGATACGGTCGGCGCCCGCGGTCTTCAGCAGATCGGCCACCAGCCGGGCCGAGATCGGTTCGCGGCCGCGGTGCTTCTTGTCCTGGCGCGCGTAGGGGTAGAACGGCACGATCGCGGTGATCCGCTTGGCGCTGCCGCGCTTGAGCGCGTCGATCATGATCAGCTGTTCCATCAGCCACTGGTTCAGCGGCCAGGGATGGCTCTGCAGCACGAACGCGTCGCAGCCGCGCACGGACTCGTCGAACCGGACGAAGATCTCGCCGTTGGCAAAGTCCCTCGCGGTCTGCGCGGTGACGTGGACGTCGAGCTCCTTGGCCACCTGATCGGCCAGCTCGGGGTGTGCGCGACCCGCGAAGAGCATCAGGTTCTTGCGGTTATCGGTCCAGTCGTGGCTCACTGTGCGCCCTCGCCGGTCGGGGATCTGACGGCCTAATCGTACGTAGCGATTCTGACTGTGTGCGGGCGGGTTGCCAGAACACCAACAACGGGCGACGGATTCATGACCGGTCGCCGCCGGACGGGTCGGGCTGCGCATCGCCTCGGCGCGCCGCGGCCGCCGCCGCGGCGGCCGCCGAGCCGGGCCGTTTCCGCTCGACCCAGCCTTCGATGGTGCGCTGCGGACCCGCCGAGACGGCCAGCGCACCCGGGGGAATGTCCTCCCGCACCACGGTGCCCGCGCCGGTGTACGCACCGTCACCGACGGTCACCGGGGCGACGAACATGGTGTCCGAACCGGTGCGCACATGCGAGCCGATCGTGGTGCGCCGTTTGGTTTCCCCGTCGTAGTTGACGAAGACGCTCGATGCGCCGATATTGCTGTGCTCGCCGATGTCGGCGTCGCCGACGTAGGTCAGGTGGGGCACCTTCGTGCCGTCGCCGATGCAGGCGTTCTTCACCTCGACGAATGTGCCGAGTTTGCCGCGTGCACCCAGTTGCGTACCCGGCCGCAGGTAGGTGAACGGGCCCACCGTCGCGCCGGGCCCGATCGCCGAGGAGCTGCCGTGGGTGCGCACCACCGACGCGCCGTCGCCGACGGTGACGTGGGACAGGGTGGTGTCGGGGCCGATTTCGCAGCGCTCCCCGATGCGGCTGGCGCCGAGCAGTTGGGTGCCCGGCCGGACGATGGTGTCGCGGCCGATGGTCACCTCGACGTCGATCCAGGTGCTGCTCGGGTCGATGATGGTGACACCGGCGCGCATGTGGGCGGTGAGGATGCGGCGGTTCAGCTCGGCGCCGATGTCGGCGAGCTGAACCCGGTCGTTGACGCCGGCGACCAGCGCGCTGTCGCTGATGTGCTTGGCCCGGACGGTGTGTCCGTCCAGGCGCAGGATGGAGACGACGTCGGTCAGGTACAGCTCGTGCTGGGCGTTGTCGGATTTCAGTCGGCTCAGCGCGGAGCGCAGTGCGCCGGTGTCGAACGCGTAGACGCTGGTGTTGACCTCGTGGATCTTGCGTTGTGACGGGCTGGCGTCGGCCTGTTCGACGATCCCGATGATCTCGTGGTCCTGGGTGCGCAGGATGCGCCCGTAGCCGGTCGGGTCCTTCAGCGTGGTGGTCAGCACTGTCGCCGCCGCGGTGGTGGCGGTGTGGGTGGTGACCAGTTCGGCCAGGGTGTCGGCGTCGAGCAGCGGGATGTCGCCCGATGTCACGACGACGGTGCCGGTGAACCCGTCGGGCAGCGCCGCCAATCCGCACGCGGCGGCGTGGCCGGTGCCCAGTTGCTGGTCCTGTTCGGCGATGTCGATGGGGCGGCCGAGTTCGTCGGCCAGTTCGGCGGTCGCGGCGCCCACTCGTTCGCGGTCGTGGCCCAGGACGACGACGAGGTGGTGGGTGGCCACCTTGGACACTGCCCGCAGCGCGTGCGACAGGATGGTGCGCCCGGCCACCGCGTGCAGCACCTTGGGGGTGTCGGACAACATGCGCGTGCCCGCCCCCGCCGCCAGGACCAGCACCGCGGTATCGCTGTCCACCGTCATCGCCGCCCCTCTTGTAATTTCTTTCCCGCGAGCAATTTCTTTCCCGCGAGCGTGCGTGTCTGCGGGCGACACGCCGCCCATAGGGCCGATTCTGCGCACGCTCGCGGGAAACTGGCTCGGCAAGCCTCGCCCGTGCCGATTGTCGCTCGGCAAGCCTCGCTCCGTCGCCAGGACTCGAACCTGAACTATCTGAACCAAAATCAGAGGTGCTGCCGATTACACCACGACGGATTGTCCGCCAGAGACTCTAGTCGACCCGATATCGCCGGCGGCCACGACAGATCCGTCCCGGGGATTAGCCTGTAGGCGTGGCAGCGCCCGAGAAGGACGTCCGCGCCCCCCGCGCGAGGATGAGCGGCACCGAACGGCGTCAACAACTGATCGAGATCGCCAAGTCGCTGTTCGCCGAGCGGGGCTACGACGCCACCTCCATCGAGGAGGTCGCGCAGCGCGCCAACGTCTCCAAACCCGTCGTCTACGAACACTTCGGCGGTAAGGAAGGGCTGTACGCCGTGGTCGTCGACCGCGAGATGTCGGCGCTGCTCGACGGGATCACGTCCTCGCTGACCAACAACCGCTCGCGGGTCCGGGTGGAGCGGGTGACGCTGGCATTGCTGACCTACGTCGAGGAACGCACCGACGGGTTTCGCATCCTCATCCGCGATTCCCCGGCGAGCATCACCTCGGGCACCTACTCCAGCCTGCTCAACGACGCGGTCAGCCAGGTCGCCTCGATCCTGGCCGGCGACTTCGCCCGTCGCGGCCTGGATCCCGACCTTGCGCCGCTGTACGCGCAGGCGCTGGTCGGTTCGGTGTCTATGACCGCCCAGTGGTGGCTGGACATCCGGGAACCGAAGAAGGAAGTGGTGGCCGCCCATCTGGTCAACCTGATGTGGAACGGGCTGACGCATCTGGAGGCCGATCCGCTCCTGCAGGCCGACTGACGCGCTCAGTGCCGGGCGAACGCCTCCGCCAGCCACCACGCACCGCCGTCGCTGGTGATTTTCGCGTCGAGCACCAGCGGCGCCGTCGCGGGTCCGGCCAGCCAGGTCCCGACCGCGTCGAGGTCGGCGACATCGCGCACGGTGACTCCGGTGGCGCCGTACCCGCGGGCGATCGCGGCGAGGTCCACGTCGGGGAACGTGACGGTGGACATGTCGGCGGCGCCGAAGTGGTGCACCTCGGCGCCGTAGGCGGCGTCGTTGTAGACGATCACCACCAGCGGCAGGCCCAGCCGCACCGCGGTCTCCAATTCGGCGATCGCCATGAGGAATCCGCCGTCGCCGGTGCCGAGTACGGGCAGCCGGTCGGGCCGGGCGGCGGCTGCGCCGATCGCGGTGGCCAGACCCAGCCCGATGGACTGGAACGCCTGGGTGAAGCAGAACCCGAACTCGTCGGGGACATCCAGGTGGGTGGCCGGGTATCCCATGAAGTTGCCCGAATCCACCGCGACGATCCGCTCGGCGGGTAAGAGGCGGTCGAGGGCGATCGTCAGCACCCGGGGGTCGATGCGCTCGCCGGTGGATGTGTCGGTCACGGCGACGTCCCGCCACCGCGACGACGCGGCGATGCGCGCGGCGACGCCGTCGCTGCGGTAACCCGCGACGGTCCCGCCGAAGGCCGCCAGCGTGTCGGTCGCGGTGCTCGCGCAGTCGCCGAGCACTGCGAGGGTCACCCGGCGGTGGGCGCCGAGCGCGTCGGTGTCGAGGTCGACCTGGACGATCGACGCCTGCGAATCGATCAGCCTGCCGTGCCGTGTGGTCCAGTCGTTCAGCGCGCAACCCCATCCCACGACGAGGTCGGCGCCGGCGATCAACTCGGCCGTGACGGGTGAGGAGAATCCGCCCGAGATGCCCAGGGCGTAGGGTTCGCCCGCGAACAGACCGTGGGCCACGGCCGAGGTGGCCAGCAGGGCCCCGCACGCGGCGGCCAGGGCCGCGATCTGCGGGCCCGCCCCGCGCGCCCCGCGCCCGGCGACGAACACCGGCGCCCGCACCGACCGCAGCAGCGTCACCAGGGCCTGCACGCTGGCAGCGTCCGGCCGCATCGGGCCGGTGTCCGGGACCGGGACGGGTGGCGCGACGTCGTCGCCGATGATCTGCGCCTGGACGTCGAGGGCGACGTTGAGTACGACGGTGCGCCGGTCGTGTACGGCGGTGCGGTAGGCGCGTGCGACGTCCGTCGGCGCGGTGGCCGCACCGTAGACGCGGTCGCTCACCGCGCCGACGCTGCGCGCCAACAGCTCCTGCTCGATCCGGAAGTTGGACCGCAGCGCCGCGGCGGGCGTGTCGGCGGTCAGGACGATCAACGGGGTGCGGCTCTTGGCGGCCTCGGCGATGCCGGTGACGGCGTTGGTCAGCCCGCAGCCCTGATGCAGGCTGACCACGCCGACGCGGCCCGACATCCGTCCGTACGCATCCGCCATGGTGGCCGCGCCGCCCTCGTGGCGGGCGGCGGTGAACGGCACGCCCGCGGCGCGCACGGCGTTGGTCATCGCGAAGTTGCCGCTGCCGACGACTCCGAAGGCGTGGCCGGCGCCCAGCGCGGCGAGGGTGGCGCCGACGGTCTCGGCCACCGTGGTCATCGCGTCGCGGCCCCGTCGATCACCGCCAGCACCCGTGCCGGGCTGCCGGTGCCGCCGACGATCGGCAGCGGGCCGACCACCAGCATCGCGCCGGTGGCCGGCAGCCGCCCGAGGTTGCGCAACGACGTCAGGCCGTACTTGTCATGGCCGAGGAAGTAGTGGTGCACGGGGAAGGCGGGCTCGAATCCGCCCGCCAGGCCGGCGTCGACGCCGACGGTCTCCACGCCGAGCCCGGTGATCGGCCGTTCGGTGGCCAGCCAGCGGGCGCATTCGACGTCGACGCCGGGGGTGTGCGGACCGGTGTCGTCGGCGTTGAGGAAGCTCGCCTCGGAGTGCCCGCGGCTCTCCCAGCCGGTGCGCAGTAGCAGCCAGCTGCCCGCGGCGAGCGTCCCGTTGACCGACTCCCACTCCCGCACGTCGGCGACGGTCAGGAGGTAATCGGGGTCGGCGGCCACCTTGTCGCTGAGGTCGAGCACCGCGGCCGGACCGATCAGCCTGTCCACGGGGATCTGCGAGACGTCGTCGCCGTCGCGGCCGGTCACCCAGTGCACGGGTGCGTCGAGGTGCGTGCCGATGTGTTCGCCGGTGTGAATGTTGTTGTGCCGCCAGAACGGTCCCGGCGCGTTGTAGGCACTGACCTCCTCGAGGCTGAAGTCGATGAGGTTGGCGAACGGCGGGGGCAGCCGTAGCGCCGGGGTGGCGCTGCTGAGCGGGGTGGTGAGGTCGACGACATCCAGTGCGCCGGTGCCCAAAGCCGCGAGGAATGCGGGCACGACCGCGGATGTCGGGGTGTCTGTCATCGGTCTTCACTCCTGCTCTGGCGGCGTGGCGCGGACGCGGCCGCCGGTTCGGGGGCCTGCTGCGAAGGTAGTTCGTCGCGTCCGCCCCGGGCCACATCGCCGGGTGCGTCGGCGGCGGGCCGGACGCCTAGACTGGACGCCATCATGACCGCATCGGGGCCCATCCATGTCCACACCCCGATCGCGGGGCTCGTTTCGCTGGCGTTGCGCGACCCCGCCCTCGCCGACCTCACCCGGCGTGCTGCCGCGCGGCCCGACGAGATGGCCCTGGTCGGGCCGGCCAGTGCGCGGCTGTATGTGGCGGCCGCGCTGGCGCAGGAGAATCCGCTGCTCGTCGTCGCCGCGACCGGCCGGGAGGCCGACGACCTGACCGCCGAGCTGCGCGGTTTCCTCGGCGACGCCGCGGCGATGTTCCCGTCCTGGGAGACCCTGCCCCACGAGCGGCTCTCGCCCGGCGTGGACACCGTCGGCGCCCGCCTGATGCTGCTGCGCCGGCTCGCCCACCCCGACGACGCCCGCCTGGGCCCGCCGCTGCGGGTGGTGGTGACCACCACCCGGTCGCTGGTCCAGCCGATGCCGCCCGCCCTGGGCGACATCGAACCGGTGACGTTGACCGTCGGGGCGGAGGCCGACTTCGACAGCACCGTCGCGCGGCTGGTGGAGCTGGCCTACAGCCGCGTCGACATGGTGGGCAAACGCGGCGAATTCGCGGTGCGTGGCGGCATCCTGGACGTGTTCACGCCGACGGCCGAACACCCGGTGCGGGTGGAGTTCTGGGGCGACGAGGTCAGCGAGATGCGGATGTTCGCCGTGGCCGACCAGCGCTCGATCGCCGAGATCGCCGTCGACACACTGATCGCGGTGCCCTGCCGCGAAATGCTGATGACCGCCGACGTGCGGACCCGCGCCGCCGCGCTCGCCGCCCAGCATCCCCCGCACGACAACACCCTGCCGGGCAGCGTGCCCGACATGCTGGCCAAGCTCGCCGAGGGGATCCCGGTGGACGGGATGGAGGCGCTGCTGCCCGTTCTGGCGCCGACCGGCATGACGACACTCGCCGGTCACCTGCCGGAGGGCACCCCGGTGCTGGTGTGCGATCCGGAGAAGGTGCGGACCCGCGCCGCGGACCTGATCAAGACGGGCCGCGAATTCCTCGAGGCGTCGTGGTCGACGGCCGCGGTGGGCGGGGACGCGCCGATCGACATCGAGGCGTTGGGCGCGTCGGGATTCCTCGGCTTCGACGAGGTGCGGGCGGGCGCGCGGGCCGGCGGCCACCCGTGGTGGACGCTGTCGCAGCTGCCCGACGAGTCGGCCGTCGAACTGGACATCCGTCCGGCGCCGTCGGCGCGGCGGATGCAGCCGAACCCGGATTTCCAGGCCGAGGTCTTCGCAATGCTGCGCGCCCACATCGCGACGGGGGGCTACGCCGCCGTCGTCACACCCGGCACCGGCACGGCCCACCGCATCGTCGAGCAGCTGGCCGAATCCGACACGGCCGCAACGATGGTGGAGCCGGGCGCCGAACCGGGCCCCGGTGTCGTCGCCGTCCTCAAAGGGCCCCTCCACGACGGCGTGGTGCTGCCGGGGGCCAATCTGGTGGTGATCACCGAAACCGACCTGACCGGTAACCGCGTCACCGCCGGCGAAGGTAAGCGGCTGGCCGCCAAACGCCGCAATGTCGTCGATCCGCTGGCGCTGACGGCGGGCGATCTGGTGGTGCACGACCAGCACGGCATCGGGCGTTTCGTCGAGATGGTCGAACGCACCGTCGGTGGCGCGCGGCGCGAATACTTGGTGCTCGAATATGCCTCGGCCCGAAAGGGAACGGGCGGTAAGAACACGGACAAACTGTTCGTTCCGATGGACTCGTTGGATCAGCTGTCCCGCTACGTCGGCGGCGAGGCGCCGACGCTGTCCCGCCTGGGCGGCAGCGACTGGGCCAACACCAAGACGAAGGCGCGCCGCGCGGTGCGTGAGATCGCGGGCGAGCTGGTGTCGCTGTACGCCAAACGTCAGGCGTCGCCGGGGCATGCCTTCGGCCCGGACACTCCGTGGCAGGCCGAGATGGAGGACGCGTTCGGGTTCACCGAGACCGTCGACCAGCTCACGGCCATCACCGAGGTCAAATCCGATATGGAGAAGCCGGTCCCGATGGACCGGGTGATCTGCGGCGACGTCGGGTACGGCAAGACCGAGATCGCGGTCCGCGCGGCGTTCAAGGCGGTCCAGGACGGTAAACAGGTCGCGGTCCTGGTGCCTACCACGCTGCTGGCCGATCAGCATCTGCAGACGTTCTCCGCGCGGATGGCCGGATTCCCGGTCACCGTCAAGGGGTTGTCCCGGTTCACCGATCCGGCCGAGTCGCGCGCCGCGCTGGAGGGGATGGCCGACGGCAGTGTGGACGTCGTGATCGGCACCCACCGGCTGCTGCAGACCGGGGTGCGCTGGAAGGACCTCGGTCTGGTGGTGGTCGACGAGGAACAGCGGTTCGGCGTGGAGCACAAGGAACACATCAAGGCCATGCGCACCCACGTCGACGTATTGACCATGAGCGCCACCCCGATTCCGCGCACGCTGGAGATGAGCCTGGCCGGCATCCGGGAGATGTCGACGATCCTGACCCCGCCGGAGGAGCGCTATCCGGTGCTGACCTACGTCGGTCCCTACGACGACAAGCAGGTCGCCGCGGCCCTGCGCCGCGAGTTGCTGCGCGACGGTCAGGCGTTCTTCATCCACAACCGTGTGCGGTCCATCGACCAGGCGGCGGCGCGGGTGCGCGCGCTGGTGCCGGAGGCTCGGGTGGTCGTCGCGCACGGCCAGATGCCCGAGGAGCAGCTGGAGAAGACGGTTGAGGGGTTCTGGAACCGCGAATTCGACATCCTGGTGTGCACCACCATCGTCGAAACCGGCCTGGACATCTCCAACGCCAACACGCTGATCGTGGAGCGCGCGGACACTTTCGGCCTCTCGCAGCTGCACCAGCTGCGCGGGCGGGTCGGCCGCAGCCGGGAACGCGGGTACGCGTATTTCCTGTATCCGCCGGAGGTTCCGCTCACCGAGACCGCCTACGACCGGCTGGCCACGATCGCCCAGAACAACGATCTGGGCGCGGGGATGGCGGTGGCGCTGAAGGATCTGGAGATCCGCGGCGCGGGCAACGTGCTCGGCGCCGAACAGTCCGGTCACGTCGCCGGCGTCGGATTCGACCTGTATGTGCGCCTGGTCGGTGAGGCCGTGGAGGCCTACCGGGCCGCCGCTGACGGCAAAACCGTTGTGTCGCCGGAAGAACCGAAGGATGTGCGGATCGACCTGCCGGTGGATGCGCACCTGCCGCCGGAGTACATCGGCAGCGACCGGCTGCGGTTGGAGGCCTACCGCAGGCTGGCGGCCGCGGCCGACGACGCCGCCGTCACCTCCGTCGTCGAGGAACTCAAGGACCGCTACGGCCCGTTGCCCGAACCGGCGCTGCGTCTGGTCGCCGTCGCCCGGCTGCGGCTGCTGTGCCGCGAGTACGGCGTCACCGAGATCGGTGCGATGTCCGAGTCGACGATGCGGCTGGCGCCGCTGCAGCTGCCCGATTCGGCGCAGCTGCGGCTCAAACGGCTCTATCCGGGCGCGCACTACCGCGCCACGACGTCGGTGGTTCAGGTGCCGATTCCCCGGGCGGGCAACGGGGTCGGCTCACCGCGCATCCGGGATCTGGAGCTGGTGCAGATGGTCGCGGGATTGATCCTGACGTTGCAGGGTGTGTCGCCCGCCGACGTCGACATGGGCAGGTTCGGGGGTGGCGGATGACCGCGGGGCGGTGGGTGCGGTGACGGTCGTGCTGGTCGACCCGCGTCGCCCGTCGCTGGTGCCGGTAGAGGCGGTCGAACTGTTGACCGGCGACGTGCAGTACACCGAGGAGTTGCCGGTCAAGGTGCCGTGGTCGCTGCCAGCGGCGCGGCCCGCCTACGACGGGCAGGACGCGCCGGTCCTGCTGTCGTCGAATCCGGACCATCCGGTGGTGAAAGCCCGTCTGGCGGCGGGGGAGAAGGTGATCGCCGCGCCCGGCCCGCAGCCGGGGGAGCGGCTGGTCGACGCGGTCGCGATGATGGACAAACTGCGCACCGACGGACCGTGGGAAAGTCAGCAGACGCACGATTCGCTGCGGCGGTATCTGCTGGAGGAGACCTATGAGGTCTTCGACGCGGTGCACAGCGGCGACGCCGAGGAGCTGCGCGACGAACTCGGAGATGTCTTGCTGCAGGTGCTGTTTCACGCGCGCATCGCCGAGGATGCGCCCGAGAACTCCTTCACTGTCGACGACGTCGCCGACGCGTTGGTGCGCAAACTGGGCAACCGGGTCCCGGCGGTGCTCGCCGGTGAGCAGATCTCGCTGGAGGACCAGCTGGCCCAGTGGGAACAGCGCAAGGCGCTGGAGAAGAAGGCGCGGACGTCGTCGATGGACGGTGTGCCGACGGCTCAGCCCGCGTTGGCCCTGGCGCAGAAGGTGATCGGTCGAGCCGCGCAGGCGGGTCTGCCGGGGGAGCTGATTCCGCCGGGGCTGCTGACAGTGGTACTCGATCCCGAATCCGATGCCGAGAACGAGTTGCGGTCAAGCATTTTGGCGTTCATGGACCGCGTCCGCCAGGTCGAGGGGGCGATTGCCGCCGAACGCGGGCTCCGGCTCGACGAGGCCGGCCCGATCAGCCCCGACGAGTGGCGTTCGGCGTGGCCGGCGCCCCCGACCTGACTCACCCGAACAGCGTCGAACCCCAGTACGCCGACGAGTCCCCTTCGGCCACCCCGGGGGGCACCGCGAACACGCCGGTGCCGGTGTGGGTGATGTACTCGTTGAGCAGGTCCCGGCGCGCCAGCGCCTTCTGCATCGGGATGAACTGCGTGACGGGGTTGCGCACGAAGGCGATGAAGAACAGCCCCGCGTCGAGGTGGCCGTAGCCGTCGGATCCGTCGGTGAAGTTGTAGCCGCGGCGCAGGATCTCGATGCCGCCCAGGTTGTCCGCCGACGCCAGCCGCACGTGCGCGTCCCTGTCGATCAGCGGCTGGTCGTCCTTGTCCTTGACGTTGAAGTCCAGCGGCGCGAACTCGTCGGTGAAGCCCAGGGGCGCGCCAGTGCCCTTCTCCCGTCCGATTACCCGCTCCTGCTCCAGAAGCGTTGTACGGTCCCATGATTCGATGAGCATTCGGATGCGGCGGGATACCAGGTAGGAGCCGCCTGTCAGCCAGTCCGGGCCGTCGCCGGAGGCCACCCACACGTGCTCGTCCAGTGCGGCGGGATCCTCGGCCTTGAGGTTGTTGGTTCCGTCCTTGAAGCCGAACAGGTTCCGCGGTGTGGCCTGTTCGCGGGTGGTCGACGAGGTGCGCCCGAAGCCCAGCTGGGAGTAGCGCACCGCGACGGTGCCGAACCCGACCCTGGCCAGGTTGCGGATGGCGTGCACGGCGACCTGCGGATCGTTCGCGCAGGCCTGCACGACGATGTCGCCGCCGCTTTTGGCGGGGTCCATGGTCTCTTGGGGGAACTTCGGCAGGTCGGCCAGCGGTTCGGGTTTCTGGGCGGCGATGCCGAAGCGGTCCTTGCCGTCCTTGACGAAGAATCCCGGGCCGAACCCGACGGTCAGCGTCAGCTGCGACGGCGGCAGGCCGAGTGCTTCGCCGGTATCTGCCGGTGGCGCATAGGGATTGAGCCCGATGGCACCGTTCTTGACCGCCTCCTCGCCGAGGGTCATCCGCTCGGCCATGGCCGTCCACTGCTGCAGCAGCTTCACCACGTCGGATGCGGAGTCGGAGGTGATGTCGAACGTGGCGAAATGCATGCGGTCCTGTGCCGCTGTCACGATGCCGGCCTGGTGTTCGCCGCGGAACGGCACGGCGGTCTGCAGTTCGACGTGGCCGGTGTCGGTGGACGACGCCGCGGAGGCACGGCCGGCGATCGCACCAGCCCCCGCCGCGCCGACCACGGCAGCGCCGACGCCCGCCGCGCCGATCAGCTTGCGCCGGGAGAATCCCGTGCGGGCCTGATCGGCAGCGGCTGGGCTGTCCTGCGGGTCACTGTGGGGCGATGACACCTTGCACCTGGCTCACCTCGGCGGACAATGCGTCGATCGCACGTGAGAGCGCCTGGCGCTCGGGTTCGGTGACCTTGTCGTAGGTGACGAATCCGTCGCCCTGGCGGTACTTTTCGAGCAGCGCCTCGACCTCGGCGAACCGCTGGTCGACCCGCTTGCCCAGGTCGGGGTTGCGCTCGTCGAGGATCGGGCGCACCGAGGCCACCGCGGTCTGCGAACCCTGGATGTTGGCGTTGAAGTCCCACAGGTCGGTGTGGCTGAAGATGTCCTCCTCGCCGCTGATCTTGCTCTTGGCGACCTCGTCGAGCAGACCCTGAGCGCCGCCGGCGATCTGGGTGGAGTCGATGGTCCAGTCCGAGGCCTTGACGCCGTCGTTGAGTTCCTTGACGTCGGCGACCAGCTGATCGGCGATCTCGTTGGTGTCGGGTTTGAGTCCGTCGACCCAGAGGTCCTTCTCCAGCCGGTGGAATCCGGTCCAGCGCTGACCCGGCTCCAGGTCGGCCTCCCGCAGGTCGATCCGGGGGTCGAGGTCGTTGGGGAACGATTCGGCGACCGGCTCGATGCGCTCGTAGTAGGTGCGCGAGGTCGGGTACTGCGCCTTGGCGCCTTCGATGTCGCCGGCCTTGATCGCGGCGACGAACGCCTCGACGGCGGGCACCAGGGCGTCGGTCTGGCTGTTGACGTAGCGCTTGTAGTTGTCGGCGGCCTCTTTGAACTTGCCTTCGGTGTCGATCTGCACCGCGTCACCGGTGACGGTGAAGTCGCCGCGGATGCCGTCGCCGATCATGCCCGGTTTGCATGCGGTCTGATAGGTGCCCGGTTCGGTGAGCTGCACGATCAGTTTGCGCTGCAGCCCGGGGGAGATGTTCTCCACCTCGCCCATCACGCGCTCGCCCTCGCCGTAGACGTAGAACTCGGTGACCTTGCTGCCGTTGTTGGTGATGAGGAAGGTGTTGGCCCCGGTCGTGCCCGCGGTGCCCGACAGCTCGCACGACGAGTCGGAGGCCGCCACGGTGATCTCCGCGGGTGCGGCCGAGGAGCCTTCCTCGGCGGGCGCGGCGGATTCCTTCGCCTGGCAGCCGGTCAGTGCCGCGCCTGCCAGCACGGTTGCTGCGACGGCGGCACCGGCCTTGGCGGTGGGGAGGAATTTCACGTGGTCGACCTTTCGGATGCGGGAGTGGACTCTGCGGCCGACTCTGGCTCAGAGCTGGTGGAAGGGGTGTCGGGGCCCGGCGCCGACGACGGTTTGGCGGGCGCGTTCGTGGGGCGCAGGAAGATCGTCAGGACGATGACCAGGTAGGCCAGCCAGGCGGCGAACTGCAGCACGGTCGGGGTGGGGGTGACGTTGAAGATGCCCTGGATGATCTCGCCGTACCAGGACGACCAGTTGAACCACGAACTGATGTCGAACGCCCTGCTGCCCAGCCCGGGTAGCCAACCGACGGTCTGCAACGCGCCGATGCCGTAGGACAGGATCCCGGCGGCGACGACGATCAGGAAGATCCCGGTGTATTTGAAGAACTTTCCGAGGTTGATGCGGATGGCGCCGCGGTACATGCCGTAGGCGATCGCGACGGCGATCAGCACGCCGACGACCAGGCCGAGCAGCGGCCACAGTGTCTCGGCTTCGGCGAATCCGACCATGAACAGCGCGGTTTCGACGCCTTCGCGGCCGACGGCCAGGAAGGCGAGCAGCAGTACCGCCAGCGATCCGGTCTCCAGCGCCCGGGCCATGCCGGTGCGCAGTTCACCGGACAGTCCGGCGGCGGCGGTCCGCATCCAGAGCACCATCGTGGTCACGATCGCGACGGCGACCAGGGAGGCGATCCCCGCGACGGCCTCGGCGCCCAGCCCGGTGATGGTGTACGCGCTGAGCTGAATCGCCAGGAAGACGACGACCGTCATGGCGATGGCCGCGCCGACTCCCAGCCACACCCATTTGAGTGCGTCACGGCGGTCGGCTTTCACCAGGAACGCCACCAGGATGGTGACGACGATGGCGGCTTCCAGTCCTTCGCGCAGGCCGATCAAACCGCTCCCGAACAGCTGCGATGTGACGTTGGGTGCGGCGGCCTGGATGTTCGCCGCGACGCCCGCAGTGGCAATCATTGACATGTCCTCGCTCCACCTTGTTTGCCTACCAAGCGTTGGCTTGCCACAGCAAGGTGTGCCTCACCTTAGCAGGGGGTTGATCGGACCGAATAGGTCTTCCGACCCCATCACCACTGCCGAAGTACTCCATCGCGCGTGGGACGATGGGCAAAGAACCCGAGTCGGTTTGAGGGAGTCCGGTGTCGCGTGTCCGATGGCTGCGGCCCGCCGCGGTGGTGGGCGCGACAGCTCTGCTGCTGGCGTCCAGCTGCTCGTGGCAGCTGGGTACGCCCATCCCCGAGGGTGTCCCGCCGCCCGCGGGCGATCCGGTGCCGGCGGTGGACACCTATGCGCCGGGCCGGGGCGCCGACCAGCTCCACGAATGGGCGGCCGAACGGGCCGACGCGCTGGGCATACCGGTGACGGCGCTGGAGGCGTACGCGTACGCGGCCCGGGTCGCCGAGGTCGAGAATCCGAAGTGTCATCTGTCCTGGACCACCCTGGCGGGTATCGGCATGGTGGAGAGCCATCACGGCACCTACCGGGGGGCGATGATCGCGCCCAACGGCGACGTCACCCCGCCGATCCGCGGGGTTCGGCTGGACGGCACCAGCGGCAACCTGCACATCGCCGACACCGACGGCGGTCTGCTCGACGGCGACGCGACGCTGGACCGGGCGATGGGGCCGATGCAGTTCATCCCCGAGACCTGGCGGCTGTACGGGGTGGACGCCAACAACGACGGAATCGTCAGCCCCGACAACTTCGACGACGCCGCGCTGTCGGCGGCGGGCTACCTGTGCTGGCGGGGGAAGGATCTGTCGACCCCGCGTGGCTGGATGAATGCGCTGCGGGCCTACAACTTCTCCGACCAGTACGCGCGCACCGTCCGGGACTGGGCGACGGCCTACGCCGAAGGCCACCCCCTGTGACCGGACCGTATCGAGACGTCTGACAGGCTTTGAGGCGGGTGACGCTCTAGGCTCATGCACGAGTTCTCGTCAGCCCATCCGCACGGCCAGCCCGGGCTTGCCCGGCAGATCCAGAAGGAGACGTCAGTGCCCATTATCGAGCAGGTCGGAGCCCGCGAAATCCTCGACTCCCGCGGCAATCCGACCGTGGAAGTCGAAGTGGCCCTGACCGACGGCACCTTCGCCCGGGCCGCGGTCCCGTCCGGCGCGTCCACCGGTGAGCACGAGGCGGTGGAGCTGCGCGACGGCGCCGCCCGCTACGGCGGCAAGGGTGTGGAGAAGGCCGTCGCCGCGGTGCTCGACGAGATCGCCCCGGCGGTCATCGGGCTGGGCGCCGACGATCAGCGCCTCGTCGACCAGGCGCTGCTCGACCTGGACGGCACTCCCGACAAGTCGCGGCTGGGCGCCAACGCCATCCTCGGGGTGTCGCTGGCGGTGGCCAAGGCCGCCGCGGAGTCGGCGGGCCTGCCGCTGTTCCGCTACATCGGCGGCCCGAATGCGCACATCCTGCCGGTGCCGATGATGAACATCCTCAACGGCGGCGCGCACGCCGACACCGGGGTGGACGTCCAGGAGTTCATGGTGGCGCCGCTGGGCGCCCCGACGTTCAAGGAGTCGCTGCGTTGGGGCGCGGAGGTCTACCACGCGTTGAAGTCGGTGCTCAAGAAGCAGGGTCTGGCCACCGGGCTGGGTGACGAGGGCGGTTTCGCCCCGGATGTCGCGGGCACCAGGGCGGCGCTGGATCTGATCAGCTCGGCGATCGAGACGACCGGTTTCAAGCTGGGCACCGACGTCGCGCTGGCCCTCGACGTCGCGGCCACCGAGTTCTACACCGAAGGCACCGGCTACAGCTTCGAGAAGGAGACCCGCACCGCCGAGCAGATGGCGGAGTTCTATGCGGGGCTGCTCGACTCCTACCCGCTGGTGTCGATCGAGGATCCGCTCTCGGAGGACGACTGGGACGGTTGGGTGGCGCTCACCGCCGCGATCGGCGACCGGGTGCAGCTCGTCGGTGACGACCTGTTCGTGACCAACCCCGAACGCCTCGAAGAGGGCATCGACAAGGGCGCGGCCAACGCGCTGCTGGTCAAGGTGAATCAGATCGGCACGCTGACCGAGACCCTGGATGCCGTCGCGCTGGCGCACAACAGCGGGTACCGCTCGATGATGAGCCACCGCAGCGGTGAAACCGAGGACACCACCATCGCCGACCTCGCCGTCGCGGTGGGCAGCGGCCAGATCAAGACCGGCGCCCCGGCCCGCTCCGAGCGCGTCGCCAAGTACAACCAGCTGCTGCGCATCGAGGAGACCCTCGGTGACGCCGCGCGCTACGCCGGCGACCTGGCCTTCCCCCGGTTTGTGCCGGAGTCCAAATAGCCCGTGCCCGAAGCGAAGCGGCCCGATCCGAGACGGCGTTCGCCGGCCTCCCGCCCGGGTACGGCGGGTAAGCCCGGCGAGCCTCGTCGCGATCGGCCGCGGGGTGCGGCGCCGGTGCGCCGGGAACCCCGCGCGATCGAGGCCAAGCCGGCGGCCGAATCCGGTTCGCCGGGTGGTGAACTCGTTCGGGAGTCCGTCAGCGCGCGGGCCGAACAGGTCGCCGAGGAGCAGTCCGAACAACGGTTCGGCTCGGCGGCTCGGCGGGCGGCGATCCTGGCGGCGGTGGTGTGCGTGCTCACGCTGACGATCGCCGGACCGGTCCGCACCTTCTTCGCGCAGCGCACGGAGATGCAACAGCTCGAGGCCACGGAGGCTGCGCTGCGCGCACAGATCGCCGATCTCGAAGAGCAGAAGGTCAAGCTGGCCGACCCGGCGTTCATCGCCGCGCAGGCCCGCGAACGGCTCGGGTTCGTGATGCCCGGCGACATTCCGTATCAGGTGCAGCTGCCGCCCGCACCCGAGGCGGCGCTCGATGCGCCGGGCGCGGGTCCGGTGCCGGCACAGTCCAATCAGCCCTGGTATACCGCGCTGTGGGGGACGATCGCCGACCAGCCGCACGGTATGCCGCCGCCCGCACCCCCGGCGCCGGCTCCACCGCCCGCACCCCCGGCTCCCGGTGGTTGACCGGGTTGACCTGGACGCCGTGGCGCGGCAGCTCGGCCGCGAGCCCCGCGGCGTCCTGGAGATCGCTTACCGCTGCCCCAACGGGGAGCCCGGTGTGGTCAAGACCGCGCCGAAATTGCCTGACGGAACACCGTTTCCGACGCTGTACTACCTGACGCATCCGACGTTGACGGCCGCCGCGAGCCGGCTGGAGTCCTCGGGTCTGATGCGCGACATGACCGCGCGCCTGGCCGGGGATGAGGAGCTGGCCGCCGCCTACCGCCGGGCGCACGAGTCGTATCTGGCCGAACGCGACGCGATCGAACCGCTGGGTACGACGTTCTCCGGCGGGGGTATGCCCGACCGCGTCAAATGCCTGCATGTGCTGATCGCCCATGCGCTGGCCAAGGGGCCCGGGGTGAATCCGCTGGGGGATGAGGCGGTGGCGGTGCTGGCGGCCGAATCGGGGATGGAGGGGATCGTGGACCGGGACAGGTGGACGTGAGCGGGGCCGGCGACGGGCGGGTCGCCGCCATCGACTGCGGCACCAATTCGATCCGATTGCTGATCGCCGACCCCGACGGCCCCGGGCTGCGCGATGTTCATCGTGAGATGCGCATCGTGCGGCTGGGTCAGGGTGTGGACGCGACGGGCGAGTTCGCCGCCGAGGCGATCGCGCGGACGCGGGCCGCCCTGAGCGACTACGCGGCGCTGCTCGGTGAGCACGGTGTGCGGCGGGTGCGGATGGTGGCGACGTCGGCGGCGCGCGACGTCGCCAATCGCGACGAGTTCTTCGCGATGACCTCGCAGGTGCTCGGTGCGGTCGTGCCGGGCGCCGTCGCCGAGGTGATCACCGGCACCGAGGAGGCGGCGCTGTCGTTCCACGGCGCCGTCGCCGAATTGGACCCTGCGCAAGGGCCTTTCGCCGTTGTCGACCTCGGCGGCGGGTCCACCGAGATCGTGGTGGGCCAGGCCGGTCCCGGTGGCGGTGTGGCGGCGGGTTTCTCCGCCGACATCGGCTGTGTGCGGCTGACCGAACGCTGCCTGCATTCCGATCCGCCGACCGCGGCGCAGGTCGCTGCGGCCCGTGGTGTGGTCCGGCGGGCGCTGGGTGAGGCGTTGCGGGCGGTGCCTGTCGAAGGTGTCCGCACCTGGGTGGGAGTGGCGGGCACCATGACCACGCTGGCGGCACTTGCGGCGGGGTTGACCACCTACGATTCGGCGATGATCCACCTGTCCAGGGTCGGGTTCGGCCAGCTGCTGAAGGTATGCGACGACTTGATCGCGATGACGGGGCGCCAGCGGGCGGCCCTCGGGCCGATGCACGAGGGGCGAGCCGACGTCATCGCCGGCGGCGCGATCGTGGTGGAGGAATTGGCCCGCGAATTCGGGGTGCGGGCTGGGATCGACACGCTCGTGGTGAGCGAGCACGACATCCTGGACGGTATCGCGCTGTCCATCGCGCGGGCCTAGCCCAGCTGAGAACCACTGGCCCGCTTGGCTTTTCGATCCGCTCGCGGCGTGTAGTGGGGTAGTTTCCCGCGCGGTTTGGTGGGGTCGTGCTGGGCACCCAGCGTCACCCCGAGCAGCAGCATGAGGACCGCGCAGCCGAAGTTCAGCCAGTTGTTGGCGGCGCTGATCGGCAGGATGTTCTGCGCGTTCGTCTCGTCGACGATCAGCCCGTATGCCCACAGCCCGGCGTAGCCCAGCCCGCCGAGCAACAGATAGGCACGCGACGCGGCGTAGGTGCGGGCGAAGATGATCCCGAGCGCACCGGTGGCCAGGTGCAGCGCGTTGGTCAGGCCCGACACGAGGAACACGCCGAACAGTTTCGCCCCGGAATGCTGCCCCGCCCAATCCAGTAGTTCGTAGTGCCGGGTGGCGCCGGGGACGAACCCGAAGATGCCGATCACGAGGAAGACCGTGCCGACGATCAGGGCCGCACCCTGCACGGCCATGTACGTGGGACGTGTTGCCATGGCTTCTCACCTCCCTGGTCCGCGTGGCCGCGGACCGGCAGGTCAGAGAAGTACCCGCGCCATCTCCGAGTTAACCCCCGGTCGCGGCTAGCGCCGGACGTGGCATCCGCTGCTCAGGTTGCCGCAGTGATGGCCGCCGTCGCAGGCGTTGCAGCGACAGGTGCAGCCCGAGCCGGCCTTGGTACGCGAAGTCTCGGCAATGCGCATGACAGTTCAACTCCTCTGTGGCTCTGACCGCCCATGCGGGTGGGAGCAGAGTGTGGGAACGGACGTCTATCAACATATGCCGATATCGCAATGGTTTGCGGCGGTTTGGGAAAGGCCGGCCCGGGCGTCCGGGTCAGGGGCGCAGGATGGGTTTGAGCGCGTCGAGCACCGAAGGGTCCTCGATGGTCGACGGCACCGGTTCGTCCTTGCCGTCGGCGATTCCGCGCATCGTCTTGCGCAGGATCTTGCCCGAGCGGGTCTTGGGCAGCGCGGGTACGACGTCGACCATCCGGAACGCCGCCACCGCACCGATTTCGTCGCGCACCAACTGGACGAGTTCCTTGGCCAGCCCGTCGCCCGACGCCCCGGCCTTGAGCACGACCAGGCCGCGGGGCGCCTGCCCCTTGATCTCGTCGGGCACCCCGATCACCGCGGCCTCGGCGACGGCCGGGTGGGTGGCCAGCACCTCTTCGATGGCACCGGTGGACAGGCGGTGCCCGGCGACGTTGATGACGTCGTCGATGCGGCCCATGACGAACAGGTAGCCGTCCTCGTCGAATCGGCCGCCGTCGCCGGTGAGGTAGTAACCGGGGTGTTCGGACAGATACGACGCCTCGAACCGGGAGTCGGCGTTCCACAGCGTCGGCAGCGTGCCGGGCGGCAGGGGCAGCGAGATGCAGATCGCGCCTTCCTCACCCGCGTCGCAGCCGTAGCCGTCGTCGTGCAGGATGCGCACGTCGTACCCGGGCATCGGGACCGTCGGTGACCCGGCCTTGATCGGAAGCTGTTCCACACCCATGGGATTCGCCGCGATCGCCCAGCCGGTCTCGGTCTGCCACCAGTGGTCGACGACCGGGATGGCGAGGTGTTCGGTCGCCCAGTGGTAGGTGTCGGGGTCGAGCCGTTCGCCGGCCACGAAGAGGTACTTCAGGCTGGTCAGGTCGTACTTGGACACGTAGTTCGCCTCGGGGTCCTCCTTGCGGATCACCCGGATCGCGGTGGGGGCGGTGAACAGCGCCTTGACGTGGTGCTCGCTGATCACCCGCCAGAACGCACCGGGATCCGGCGTGCCCACGGGTTTGCCCTCGTAGAGCACCGTCGTGGCGCCCATCAGCAGCGGCGCGTAGACGATGTAGGAGTGCCCGACCACCCAGCCCACGTCTGAGGCGGCCCAGAACACCTCGCCGGGCGCGAGGTCGTAGATGTGGCGCATGGTCCACAGCAGCGCCACCGCGTGGCCGCCGTTGTCCCGGACGATGCCCTTGGGCTTACCCGTCGTGCCCGACGTGTACAGCACGTAGAGCGGGTCGGTGGCGGCCACCGGCACCGGGTCGGCCGGCTGCACCCCGCGTTCGGGGGCCATCGCCTCGTGCCAGTCCACGTCGCGACCCTCGACCATGTCGCAACGGTGGCGGTCACGTTGTACCACAACGCAATTGCGGGGCGGATGTTCGGCCATGGCCAGCGCGGCGTCGAGCATCGGCTTGTACTCGACCACCCGCGACGGTTCGATGCCGCAGGATGCGGACACCACCACGGTCGGCTGGACATCGTCGATGCGGATGGCGAGTTCGTGCGGTGCGAAGCCGCCGAACACCACCGAGTGCACCGCGCCCAGCCGCGCGCAGGCCAGCATCGTGATGACCGCCTCGGGGATCATCGGCATGTACACCACCACCCGGTCGCCTTTGCCGACGCCGAGGTCGCGCAGGACGCCCGCGAAGCGCGCGGTCTCGTCGCGCAGCTCGCGGTAGGTGTAGGTGCGCTGGCTGCCGGTGACGGGAGAGTCGTAGATCAGGGCGGGCTGGTCGGCGCGGCCGCCGTCGACGTGGCGGTCCAGGGCGTTGGCGCAGGTGTTCAGTTCGGCATCGGGAAACCAGCGGTAGAACGGCGGATTGGTGTCGTCGAGGATGCGCTGCGGTTCCCGGGTCCAGGTCACCGCCTTCGCGGCGTCGGCCCAAAAGGCCGTGGGATTCTCGATACTGAGGTCGAACAGTGCGCGATAGCCAGCCATATCGGCACGGTAACCTGAGATGCGGCTCACATCACCATGGACGGTCAAAACTATCCGTTAGACGGTAGGTTCACGGCTGGAAACGGTAGCCCATACCCGCTTCGGTCAGCAGATGCACGGGATGCGACGGGTCGTTCTCGAGCTTGCGGCGCAGCTGTGCGAGGTACACCCGAAGATAGTGTGTCTCTTTCGCGTAGGCCGGCCCCCACACTTCTTTGAGCAGTTCTTCGCGGCCCACCAGCTTGCCGCGATTGCGCACCAGCATTTCCAGCATGCCCCACTCGGTGGGCGTCAGGTGCACTTCGGCGCCGTTCTTGGTCACCTTCTTGGCGGACAGGTCGACGGTGAACGACGACGTCTCCACGACGGGCTCGTCGGTGTCGGACACCGTGGCGCGCCGCACCGCCGCCCGCAGCCGCGCCAGGAACTCGTCCATGCCGAACGGTTTGGTGACGTAGTCGTCGGCCCCGGCGTCGAGCGCTTCCACTTTGTCCGACGAGTCGGTCCGCGCCGACAACACGATCACCGGCGCGCTGAGCCAGCCGCGCAGCCCGGCCAGTACGTCGATGCCGCTCATATCCGGCAGACCGAGGTCGAGCACGATGACGTCGGGGCGGTGGTCGGCCGCGCTGCGCAACCCTTGGGCGCCGTCGGTGGCGGTGTCCACCTCGTAGCCGCGCACCGACAGGTTGATGCGCAGCGCCCGCAGGATCTGGGGTTCGTCGTCGATGACCAGGACCCGCGTCACGGTCGGTGCTCCTTGGGGGGTGCGGGCAGGTCGATCTCGACGGTGAGTCCGCCGCCGGGTGTGTCGGAGGCGGTGACGGTGCCGCCCATCGCTTCGACGAAGCCGCGGGCGACGGACAGCCCGAGGCCGATTCCGGTGGTGGTGTCGCCGTCGCCGAGACGCTGGAAGGCCCCGAACAGCGTCTCCTCGGCGCCGCGGGGGATACCGGGGCCTTCGTCGGAGACCGCGACGAGTACGCGCGCGCCGACCCGGCCCGCGGTGACGCGCACCGGGCTGCCCGCGCTGTAGCGCAGCGCGTTGTCGATGAGGTTGGCCAGCACACGTTCGAGTAGGCCGCTGTCGGCCATCACCACCGCACTGTCCACGGCGACCTTGACCCGGTCGAGTCCGGAACGAAAACCGGTGGTGCCGTTGCTGATCGCCATCATGGCGCGCGGCACCGCCTCCTCGAGGTAGACCGG
The DNA here is from genome assembly GCA_018268465.1 of Actinomycetota bacterium. Taxonomy (GTDB): domain Bacteria; phylum Actinomycetota; class Actinomycetes; order Mycobacteriales; family Mycobacteriaceae; genus Mycobacterium. The sequence goes on along the minus strand of JAFDWN010000002.1, from coordinate 370,557 downwards.
CCGAAGCTCGGGGCGCACCACTCCCGCGGCCAGGCGCGACGAGTCGAGGAGGTTGCCGACGAGCGCGGTGAGCTGGTCGGTCGACTCCTCGACGGTGGCGAGCAGTTCGGCGGTGTCCTCCTCGGAGAAGTCGACCTCGATGCTGCGCAGGCTGGACACCGCCGCCTTGGCCGCAGCCAGCGGTGTGCGCAGATCATGGCTGACTGCCGACAGCAGGGAGCGCCGCAGTTCGTCGGCCCGCGCGATGGCTTCGGCCTGTCCGGCTTCCTCGGCCAGTTCGCGCTGCCGGACCAGACCGGCGGCCTGTTTGGCGACGGCGGTCAGCACCCTGCGGTCCCGTGCGGACAGCTTCCTGCCCGCAAGCAGCAGCCAGAACCGGTCGTGGGGCGTGTCGGGGTCCACTTCGACGGTGGTGTCGGCGGCGTCGATGTCCCGGCACGGGTCGGCGCCCACACAACCGACCACCTGCGCGCCGCCGGGCGTCTCGCGCAGCAGGCTCACCGTGCGCTGGGAGTAACTCTCCCGCACCCGTTCCAGCAGGGTGTCCAGGTCGGCATCGCGCAGCACCGACCCGGCGAACAGCGCGAGCAGCTCGGCCTCCTGGGAGGCGCGTCTGGCTTCGCGGGACCGGCTGGCGGCGCTGTCCACCAGCCCGGCGACGGCGACGGCGACGGCGAGGAGTACGACGATCGTGATGGCGCTGTCGGGTTGGGCGATGGTGAAGGTGTGCCGCGGGTCGACCAGGAAGTAGTTGAGCAGCAGCCCGGACAGCACCGCCGACAGCGCCGCAGGCGCGACGCCGCCGAGCAGGGCGACGATGAGGACGCCGACCACGAACGTCGCGCTTTCCCCGCCGATACCGAGATAGCGGTCCAGCACCAGCACGATCAGCGCGCAGATCAGCGACGGGATGACCAGCGCCGCCAGCCAGGAGGTGAGCAGTGTGCGGCGCGGTCCGAGCCCGGGCTTTGACGGGGTGCGGTTGGCCTCCTCGTGGGTGACCATGTGCACGTCGATCTTGCCGGAGTGTTGCACCGTGGTGGCGCCGATGCCTTCGTCGAAGATCCGCGCCCAGCGGGACCGCCGGGAGGTGCCCAGTACGAGCTGGGTTGCGTTGGCGTCCCTGGAGAACTCGAGCAACGTCGTGGACACGTCGTCGCCCACCACGGTGTGCAGGCTGGCGCCCAGGCTGGCGGCCAGTTCACGCAGTCGGCCCATCTCGGCGGCGCTGGCCCCGGTCAGGCCGTCGCCGTGGATCACGTGCACCACCATGAGCTCGGCGCCGGACCGGGAGGCGATGCGGGAAGCCCTGCGCACCAACGTTTCCGATTCCGGGCCGCCGGTGACCGCGACCACCACGCGTTCCCGCGCCTCCCAGGTGGAGGTGATCTTGTTGTCGGCGCGGTATCGGGCCAGCGCCGCGTCGACCTGGTCGGCCAGCCACAGCAGCGCCAATTGACGCAGCGCCGTGAGGTTTCCGGTGCGGAAGTAGTTCGACATCGCCGCATCCACCCGCTCGGGCGGATACACGTTGCCGTGTGCGAGCCGCCGCCGCAACGCTTCCGGGGTGATGTCGACCAGCTCGATCTGGTCGGCGCGGCGCACCACTTCGTCGGGAATCCTGTCCTGCTCCTCGATCCCCGTGATCTCGGTGACGACGTCGTCGAGGCTCTCCAGATGCTGGACGTTGACGGTGGTGAGCACCGTGATGCCGGCGTCCAGGATTTCCTCGACGTCCTGCCAGCGCTTGGTGTTTCTGCTGCCGGGTGTGTTGGTGTGGGCGAGCTCGTCGACGAGCACCACCTGGGGACGACGGCTCAGCACGGCGTCGACGTCGAGTTCGGGGTGGCGTTCGCCGCGGTACTCGATCAGCAGCGGCGGCACCACCTCGATACCCGCCATCTGCTGGGCGGTCTTGCGCCGGCCGTGGGCGTCGATGATCCCGGCGACCACATCGGTGCCCCGTTCCATCCGCCGGTGCGCCTCACCCAGCATGCCGTAGGTTTTGCCGACGCCCGGTGCCGCTCCGAGGTAAATCCGCAGGTCTCCGCGCTTGGCTCGGCGAGTGCTCACCGTCTCATGATCGCTTATCGCCGTCGTGGCCACGCGACGGCCGCGGTCGATCCGCAGGATCCGCGGTTTCTCGTCGACCACCGGCGAACCGGTCATGGTGCGCCGTTCCCCGGCGGCGCGCCGAGGTCGATCTCCATGGTCAGCCCCCCGCCGGGGGTGTCGGTGGCGGTGAGGGTGCCGCCCATGGCTTCGACGAATCCGTGGGCCACCGAGAGACCGAGGCCGACGCCGTTGGCGGTGTCGTGGTCGCCGAGGCGCTGGAAGGCGCCGAAGAGCCGGTCCTCGGAGCCGCGGGGGATGCCCGGGCCTTCGTCGACGATGGCGATCAGGACGCGCGTGCCGACCTGTCCTGCGGTGACCCTGATCGGACCTTCGGGGGCGTAGCGCAGCGCGTTGTCGATGAGGTTGGCCAGCACACGTTCGAGTAGGCCGCTGTCGGCCATCACGACCGTGCCGCCGACCGCGACCTTCACCCGGTCGAGGGAGTCGTGGCCGAAACCGGTGACGCCCCGGCTGATCCCGACGAGCGCGCGCTGCACCGTTTCCTCGAGGTAGACCCGGCGCAGCTCGGGGTGCACCGCGCCGGCCGCCAGCCGGGATGAGTCGAGGAGGTTGCCGACGAGCGCGGTGAGCTGGTCGGTCGACTCCTCGATCGTCGCGAGCAACTCGGCGGTGTCCTCCTCGGAGAAGCCGACGTCGTCGCTGCGCAGGCTGGACACCGCCGCCTTGGCGGCCGCCAGCGGTGTGCGCAGGTCGTGGCTGACCGCGGACAGCAGGGAGCGCCGCAGTTCGTCGGCCCGCGCGATGGCTTCGGCCTTACTGGCCTCCTCGGCCAGTTCGCGTTGTTTGACCAGACCGGCGGCCTGCGTGGCGACCGCGGTGAGCACGCGGCGGTCCCTTGCGGATAACTTCTTGCCGGCCAGCAGCATCCAGAACTCGTCGTCGCCGACTTCGATGGCCGTGTCGGCGGAGTCGATGTCCAGGCACGGGTCCGTGCCGACGCAGCCGACGACCCTCGCGGCATCCGCCTCTTCGCGCAGCAGGCTGACCGCCCGCTGGGCGTAGGTCTCGCGGACGCGTTCCAGCAGGGTGTCCAGGTCGGCGCCGCGCAGCACCGACCCGGCGAACAGGGCCAGTAGCTCGGCCTCCTGCGATGCCCGCCTGGCCTCGCGGGCGCGTTTGGCCGCGCCGTCGACCAGCACGGCCACCGCGACCGCGACGGCCAGGAGCACCACGATCGTGATGGCGCTGTTCGGGTCGGCGATGGTGAACGTATGCCGCGGACTGATGAGGAAGTAGTTGAGCAGCAGTCCGGACAGCACCGCCGACAGTGCCGCGGGCGCGACGCCGCCGAGCAGGGCGACGACGAGTACCCCGACGAAGAACAGCGCACTTTCCCCGCCGACACCGAGGAAGGGGTCCAGCGCCAGCACGATCAGCGCGCAGATCGCCGTCGGCACCAGCACTGCGGCCAGCCAGGACGCCAGGCGTTGGCGGCGTGGACTCAGCCGTGACCACGACGAGGCGCCCGTGGCCTGGTCGTGGGTGACCATGTGCACGTCGATCTTCCCGGAGTGCTGCACCGTGGCTGCGCCGATGCCTTCGTCGAAGATCCGGGCCCAGCGGGAGCGCCGGGAGGTGCCGAGCACGAGTTGGGTGGCGTTCATCTCGCGGGCGAAATCCAAAAGGGCGGGGGCTACGCCTCCAGCGCTGTCGCCGACCACGGTGTGCAGGGTGGCGCCGAGGCTGGCGGCGAGTTCGCGGACGGCCCCCATATGCGGCGCGCTGACTCCGGCGAGCCCGTCGCCGCGCACCACGTGCACGACCATCAGCTCGGCACTCGACTTCGATGCGATGCGCGATGCCCGGCGGACCAGCGTTTCGGATTCGGGTCCGCCGGTGACCGCGACCACCACCCGTTCCCTGGCCTCCCACGTGTCGGTGATCCTGTTGTCGGCCCGGTACTTGGCCAGCGCGGCGTCGACCTGATCGGCCAGCCACAACAGCGCCAGTTCCCTCAGCGCGGTGAGGTTTCCGCGCCGGAAGTAGTTGGACAGCGCGGCGTCGATGCGTTCCGGCGCGTAGACGTTGCCGTGGGAAAGCCTGCGTCGCAACGCCTCCGGGGTGATGTCGACGAGTTCGATCTGGTCGGCGGCGCGCACGACCTCGTCGGGCACCTTCTCCTGCTGTTCGATGCCGGTGATCTGGGTGACGACGTCGTTGAGGCTCTCCAGGTGCTGCACGTTGACGGTGGAGATCACGTTGATCCCGGCGTCGAGCAGTTCCTCGACGTCCTGCCACCGCTTGTGGTTCTTACTGCCGGGGGTGTTGGTGTGGGCGAGTTCGTCCACCAGCGCGACCTCGGGGTGACGCGCGAGAACAGCGGGCACGTCCAACTCGGGGAAGGTTCCGCCGCGGTAGGTGATGGTGCGCGGCGGGATGATCTCGATGCGCTCCAGTAACTCGGCGGTCTTCTTGCGGCCGTGGGTGAGGACGACGCCGGCGACGAGGTCGGTGCCCCGCTCGAGCCGCCGGTGTGCTTCGCCCAACATCGCATACGTCTTGCCGACTCCCGGCGCCGCGCCGAGGTAGATGCGAAGCTCGCCGCGCCTCCTCTTGTAGTCGGGTCGTGCGGGCGCCGACTGGCCCATGCCTGCCGTCGCTCGTCGCGCGAGGCTGTCGCCGCCCGTGGTCACGACCTCATCATCCATCGCCGGATCAGCCCCCGGCCGGGTACTTCTGGTCGAGTTCGAGGTTGAGTTCGAGCACGTTGACCCGGGGCTGGCCGAGGAAGCCGAGATCGCGGCCCCGGGTGTTGTCGCTGACGGCCTGGCGGACCTGTTCGGGGGTGATGCCGCGGGCTTGCGCCACGCGGTTCACCTGGATGGCGGCATATTCGGGCGAGATGTCGGGATCCAGGCCGCTGCCGCTGGCGGTGACCGCGTCGGCGGGAACACGCGGGTCGGCGGGCGCGGCGCCCCTGATCGGCACGATCTGGCCGATGCTGTAGTCATCGCCGTCCTGGCCGGATTTCGCGCATTCGACACGCACGCCCTCGTAGGTGGCGAGGAAGGGGGTCGCGGTGGTCTCGCACGGTTCGTTGACGCTGATGACCCGTGTCGGGTGGACGACGTTGCCGCGGGCGTCGCGCGGTCCGATCACCGACAGCACCGCGCCGACACCGTCGCCGGTGCAGAACGGGCGGCTTCCGTCGACATCGTCGAGTGCACCGATGTCCTTGCTGCGCTGGCACACCAGGGTGAGCAGGCTCGGCTTGTCGGGTTGATCCACGACGCTTTCCGGGCCGAGGTTGCTGGCGCCGCTGGCCAGCGGGTCGTATCCGGAGCCTGCCGCCGAGGGCCTGCTCTGGAAGTACCGCGGTAGCGGGTTGCCGTCGGGATCGGTGAAGGACTGTCCGATCAGGCTGCTGCCCAACGGTTTTCCATTGGCCTCGATGATCGACCCGTCGGCCTTGTCGTTGAGGCCGGGCAGCTGCGCGATCAGCCAGATCACCGCCGGGTAGGCCAGGCCGAGGACGGCGGTGAACAGCAGCAGCGCGCGCAGCGCGGCCCAGTGCTGGCGGGCGAGGTTGGAGAATCTCATGTCACATCCCGGGGAGGAGTTGGACGACCAGGTCGATCAGCTTGATGCCGATGAACGGCGCGATGATGCCGCCGAGGCCGTAGATGAACAGGTTGCGGCTCAACAGTTTCGACGCGCTGCTCGGGGTGTAGCGCACTCCGCGCAGGGCCAGCGGGATCAGCGCGACGATGACCAGTGCGTTGAAGACGACCGCGGACAGGATGGCCGATTGGGGGCTGTGTAACCGCATCACGTTGAGCAGGTCCAGGCCGGGGAACAACGCCACGAACATCGCCGGGATGATCGCGAAGTACTTGGCGATGTCGTTGGCGATGGAGAACGTCGTCAGGGCACCCCGGGTGATCAGCAGCTGCTTTCCGATCTCGACGATCTCGATGAGCTTGGTGGGGTCGGAGTCGAGGTCGACCATGTTGCCGGCCTCCTTGGCTGCCGACGTGCCACTGTTCATGGCCACACCGACGTCGGCCTGCGCGAGTGCCGGTGCGTCGTTGGTGCCGTCACCGGTCATGGCGACGAGCTTGCCGCCGGCCTGCTCCTTGCGGATCAGGGCCATCTTGTCCTCGGGGGTGGCCTCGGCCAGGAAGTCGTCCACACCGGCCTCGTCGGCGATGGCCTTGGCGGTCAACGGGTTGTCACCGGTGATCATCACCGTGCGGATACCCATCCTGCGCATCTCGTCGAAACGCTCCCGCATGCCGTGTTTGACGACGTCTTTGAGGTGGATGACGCCGAGCACGCTCGCGTCGCCGCCGCGTACCCGGCCGACCACGAGCGGCGTTCCGCCCGCGGCCGAGATGCCGTCGACGATGTCACCGAGTTCGCTGGGTACCCGGCCGCCTTCGGCCCGTATCCACTCCGCCACCGCGGTGGCCGCGCCCTTGCGCAGTTTGGTGTCGTCCAGGTCGACGCCGGACATCCGGGTGTTCGCGCTGAACTCGACCCAGTGGGCCTGGGCGAGTTCGCCGGGTGTGCGGGCCCGCAGCCCGTACTGCTGTTTGGCGAAGACGACGATCGACCGGCCTTCGGGGGTCTCGTCGGCAAGGCTGGATAACTGTGCCGCGTCGGCGAGTTCGTCCGGGGACACCCGCGCGAGGGGCACGAACGCCGCGGCCTGACGGTTGCCCAGGGTGATCGTGCCGGTCTTGTCCAGCAGCAGCGTGTTCACATCGCCGGCCGCCTCGACGGCGCGGCCCGACATGGCCAGCACGTTGCGCTGCACCAGCCGGTCCATGCCGGCGATGCCGATCGCGGAGAGCAGTGCGCCGATGGTGGTCGGGATGAGACACACCAGCAGTGAGACCATCACGATCCCGGTGACACCGTTGCCGGTGAGCGCCAGGCTGTCCGGGACGCCGGGGTTGTTCGCCTTGGAGAAGATCGCCAGCGGCTGCAGGGTGGCGACGGCGAATACGAAGATGATGGTGAGCGACGCGAGCAGGATGTTCAGCGCGATCTCGTTGGGCGTCTTCTGACGGTTGGCGCCCTCCACGAGTGAGATCATCCGGTCGATGAAGCTCTCGCCCGGCTTCTGGGTGATTCGCACGATGATGCGGTCCGACAGCACGGTGGTGCCGCCGGTGACCGCGGAGCGGTCGCCGCCGGATTCCCTTATGACAGGGGCGGATTCGCCGGTGATGGCCGATTCGTCCACCGAGGCGATACCCTCCACGACGTCACCGTCGCCCGGGATGGTCTGGCCGGCCTCCACGACGACGATGTCGCCCTGCTGGAGCAGGGGTGCCGCGACCGACTCCTCGCGGGCCGGTGTGCCGGGGCGCCAGTCGACGAGCCGGCGGGCCATGGTGGAGGTCTTGGTCTTGCGCAGGCTTTCGGCCTGGGCTTTGCCGCGGCCCTCGGCGACGGCCTCGGCGAGGTTGGCGAAGATCACCGTCAGCCACAGCCATGCCACGATCAGCCAGGCGAACCACGACGGATCGGTCACCGCGAGCACGGTGCTCCACACCGCGCCGATCTCGACGATGAGCATCACCGGGTTGCGCCACAGGGTGCGCGGGCTGAGTTTGCGCAGCGCGTCGGGCAGCGCGGTCCACAGCATCTTCGGGTCGAGTAGGCCGCCCTGAATACGTTTGGCCGGCTTGGTGTCTGACGGTGTCATCGGAACCGATTCGAGGGTTGGGGTGGACATCAGTGGATTCCTTCAGCGAGTGGTCCGAGGGCGAGCATCGGCAGGAAGGTCAGCCCGACCAGGATCAGCGTCACACCCGCGACCATGCCGACGAACTGGGGCCGGTGGGTGGGTAGTGTGCCGACGGATTCGGGTGTCTTGCCTTGTCGGGCCAGTGACCCGGCCAATGCCAGCACGACGATGATGGGCAGGAACCGGCCGAACGCCATCGCCAGGCCGAGTGCGGTGTTGTACCACTCGGTGTTGACGGAGATGCCCGCGAAGGCGGACCCGTTGTTGTTACCCGCCGAGGTGAACGCGTAGAGCACCTCGGAGAGTCCGTGCGGCCCGCTGTTGAGCATGCTCGCCCGCTGCCCCGGCATCGCCATGGCCACCGCGGTGCCGGTCAGCACGATCAGCGGGGTGATGAGGAAATAGGTTGCGGCCAGCTTGATTTCGCGCGGGGTGATCTTCTTGCCGAGATACTCCGGCGTGCGGCCGACCATCAGTCCGGCGACGAACACCGTGATGATCGCCAGCACCAGCATGCCGTAGAGACCGGAGCCGACGCCGCCGGGGGCCACCTCGCCTAGCTGCATGTTGAACAGCGTCATCAGTCCGCCGAGGCTGGTGTAGGAGTCGTGGAACGAGTTGACGGCGCCGGTGGAGGTCAGGGTGGTCGCATCGGCGAAGACGGCCGAGTCGGCGACGCCGAACCGCTGCTCGACACCTTCCATCGCGGCGTTGACGGCGGTCGGCACGGTGCCGTGGTGGCCCAGCTGGAACAGCATCATCAGACCGACGCTGATCGTCGCGATGACACCCATGACCGCGACGATCGCCAAGCCTTGATTGCGACCCTGCTTGCCGTTGCCGACCATCCGGCCGAAGGTGCGCGGCAGCGAGAAGCTGATGACCAGCAGCAGGAAGATCTCCACCCAGTTGGTCCAGGTGGTCGGGTTTTCGAACGGGTGCGCGGAGTTGGCGTTGAAGAACCCGCCGCCGTTGGTGCCCAGTTCTTTGATGGCTTCCTGGCTTGCCACCGGCCCGCCGGTGATCGTCTGCGGGGTGCCCGCCAGTGTGGTGACGACCTGGTCGTGCAGCTGGAAGTTCTGGATCACCCCGCCGGCGATCAAGATGACCGCACCGACGATCGACAGTGGCAACAGGATGCGGAATGTGCCGCGTACCAGGTCAACCCAGAAGTTGCCGAGCTCACTGGTGTCGCGCCGGGCCAGCCCCCGCACGAACGCGACGGCGACGGCCATCCCGACGGCGGCCGAGACGAAGTTCTGCACCGCCAGGCCCGCCATCTGCACCAGATGGCCCTGGGTCGATTCACCCGAGTACGCCTGCCAGTTGGTGTTCGTCACGAAACTGACGGCGGTGTTCCAGGCCAGCGCCGGGGTCATCGGCGTGGCCGGGTCGTGCAGGTGCAGCGGCAGTCTGCCCTGCACGAGCTGGACGATGAACAGGAACAGGATGCTGACCGCGGAGAACGCCAAGACGCTGCGGGCGTAGGCGCCCCAGGTCTGCTCCGAGTCGGGGTCGGCGCCGATCATCCGGTAGACGGCGCGCTCGGCCCGCGCATGCGTGCGCGCGCTGTACACGCGGTACATGTAGTCACCGAGCGGCACGTGGACGGCGGCCAGCGCGACGATGATCGTGGCGAGGAACAGGATCCCCGCGGCGGTGTCGGTCACTAGAACCTCTCCGGGAACAGCAGCGCCGCGAAGAGAAACAGCGCGATGAGAATCGCCAGCGCCAGGCCGACGAGGTTGTCGAGGTTCACAGGCGTTCGACCAGCTTCTGCGTCAGGCCGAGCAGGGCGAAGACCGCCACCGTGAGCACGAGGTACCACACAACCGACATGTCACTTCCGTTCCAATGCGTTTACAGCCCCGGCGTCGAGCCGGCGCTGATTCAGCATCGGACCAGCTCAGAGGGTCGACGCCGGTCTTGATGGTTTCTTGACGCCGGTGCGGCGGGCCTTGACGGAACCCTTGCGGTGCTGTGGTGTGCAGCACGGTGCCGACTGTGAATCTCCTGCGGTCATGCTGGTCCGGACGCTTTTGCCTGGGGACCTTCAGGGTGCGGGCGTAGACAGGGGTCGGCTTGTCGTGGCCGGCAGGAATCGCCGAAGCCGGCCGCAATCGGAGAGAAGGTGTCGCGATGGCTGTTTCCCACGTCCTGGTGTCTGCGTTGGGTCGCCGTCGCGGCGACTCGTCGGTGCACGCCGCGCTGCGGCGCTGCAGGAACTGTCGCGGCGCCTTCCCGATGGTCGAAATCAATCTGCCCGCAACGATTTTGAAGGACCATGCGATTGCCGAACGGGTCCGCGAGCAACGAATGGCCGTCGAGGTCGGCACCGGGGCGGATGTCGCGGTGGCGTTGGCCGCCGGGATTCATCCGTCCCGGATGACGGTGCACGCCGACGGGCTCGACGACGCGGAGTTGTCGCGGGTGGTGCAGCTCGGGGTGGGGCGTATGGTGCTGAGCTCGGCGCGGCAGGCCGACCTCGTGGCCGCGGCCGGCCTGGGGCGCAGGCAGTCCGTCCTGCTGCGGCTGACCGGGTGGGCGAGCGCCGACGTGGCGGAGCTGATGGGTGTGCTGCGGGTGAATCTCGCCGGCCTGCATGGCGATCTCGGTCCGGACGACCCGGCGGGGGACAGCCGTGCCGCCGCGATCGCGCATCTGGTGGCCGAGATGGCGCTGATTGGGCGGCGCCACGGCATGGTGCTCGGCCGGCTCGGGCTGGGTATCCCGTCGGCGAACTGGGCCGAGGATCTGGCCGTGCTGGTGGGCGGCGTCGACGGATCCGCCGACGACGCCTGCGCGAGCCTGCGGTTCCCCCGCCCGCTGGTGGCGCTGTCGGCGGGTACGGGGAGCGCGATCGCCGGCTGAGGGTCCGGTTGTCCCGATTCGGGTACCGCACTACTCACGTGCACCCCCGAGGTCGGCGCCGATAATCGCCGATATGGCCATGACGCCCTTGACCGTGCTCGCGGGTCTCGTCGTCGACGCGCTGACCGCGCTGGGCGGGTCGGCCACGCCCGGGGAGGTCATCGACCGCATCGCGGCCATGCCCGGATTCACCCCGACCGAGGACGACCGCGCGTCCGATCCGAAGGCGGACCGGCCGGTGTGGCAGTCGCGGGTGTACGTCGCGCGGCGTCACCTCGGTGACGACGATCTGGTGCTGGCCCGGCGCGGGCGCTGGGTGCTCGCGGCGCCGCCCGCCCCGCAGGCGGCGCCGCCACCTCTCCCGCCGCCTGCCCCTGCGCCGCAACCGATGCCGTTCATGCCCAGCGTGATCAGCCCGGCTCTGACCGACCCGCGGGTCCGGCCGCCGTCGGACGGCCCGCAGCAGGCGCTCGGCCCGCAGACCGACGAACCCATGTCCGTCATAATCGAGCTGAACGTCGCGCTGGCGGGCGGCGCGTACTGGGCCTACGAGCAGCTGCGGATTCTCTTCGATCAGCTCGGCCTGATCGACGAGAACCACCCGATGCCCGGCCAGTTCGACGAGTACGTGTCCGCGGATCTGCCGCTGGCGACGATCAAGGATCTGGTGAACGCCGACCTCCAACGCCGCGAGGGGCCCGCCAACCGAGTCATCTACCGGGTGTGGCCGAACTTCCGCGTCCGCACCCAGATCGACATGTCGGCACGAACCATCAAGGCCGACGCCGCCGGGCGTGCCTTCAACGCGCGGGGCAAGGGGATCACCTGGGCCGTCATCGATTCCGGTATCGACGCCAGCCATCCGCATTTCGCCACCGGAAACACCCTGCGCGACGACGCCGTGTCCGATCTGCACCGCGACTTCACCGTCTCGCTGGACCCGCAATCGGAGACCGCCGAATCGGCCCTGCGGGACGACCATGGCCCCACCGGGCACGGTACGGGTGTGGCGAGCATCATCGCGGGCTACCTTCCCGCCGGGTATTCCACCGACAATCTGCAGGTGCTGGCCCAACAGCTCACCGCCGCAGGTGATCTCGATCCGGTGCAGCGCGGCCGCGATGTCGCGCCCGCCGAGCTTGCCGGGATGGCGCCGGAGGCCCGGCTGGTCAGTCTGAAGGTCATGGCGGGTGATGCCGATTCGTCCGACGTGCTCACGGTGATGGCCGCGTTGCGCTACGTCATGCGGATCAACGACAAGGAGCAGTCACCGCGGATCCACGGCGTGAACCTCAGCCTGGGCTACGAATTCGACCCGGCGTGGTTCGCCTGCGGCCAGAGCCCGCTGTGTCAGGCCGTCGACCGGCTGGTGCGTTCGGGTGTGGTCGTGGTGGTCGCGGCGGGCAACACCGGTTACGCCACGTTCGGTACGTGGTCGGGGCGCCGCGACGGCGGCCTGACGATGAGTATCAACGACCCGGGCAACGCCGACCGCGCGATCACCGTCGGCGCGACGCACCGTTCGGCGCCGCACACCTACGGGGTGTCCTATTTCTCCTCGAAGGGCCCCACCGGCGACGGGCGGCTCAAACCCGACCTGGTGGCACCCGGTGAGCGGATCACGGTGGCGTCGACATCGCCGGACGCCGCGGGAACCCCGCGTCGCGCAACGTATTCCGACGTGTCGGGCACCAGCTTCGCCGCACCGCACGTGTCCGGGGCGGTGGCGGCGTTTCTGTCGGTGCGGCCGGAATTCGTCGGCCGTCCCGAGCAGGTCAAGCAGATTCTCATCGATTCGGCCACCCCGCTGGGCCGCGAGCGGCAGTTCGAGGGCGGCGGCCTGCTCGACGTCATGCGCGCGTTGCAGTCGGTCTGACGCCCGCGTCCTAAGAAGGGAAAACACCATGGCCACACCCGATGTCCTCGAAATCCGGATCGACGAGAACGGCGACGTCGATCCCGACGGGGAACGCGCCCTTAATGAGAAGCTGGCACAGAGCCAGGCCACCGACCTGCTGATCTTCAGCCATGGCTGGAACAACGATCCCCCGACGGCGCGGCGCTTGTACGACGCGTTCTTCGGCCGGGTCGACTCTGTGCTGGCCGCCCATGGCGCGTCCGGACGCAAGGTGCTCTACCTGGGGGTGTTCTGGCCGTCGCTGCGGTGGAGCGACGAACCCATCCCGGACTTCTCGCCGGGTGCGGTGGTGGATCTGGGTGCCGGTGCCGGACCGGCCGCGGCATTCGGACGTCCGCAGGTATTCGACCCGCCGCCCCCGCCGGATGCCCAGCTGCGGGACGAGATCCGGGCGGCGTTTCCGGCGGAGGTGGCCGATGCGGTGGGCGAATTGCTGGAGCTGATCGAGAAACGCCCCGACGACACGGCCGGCTTGAGCCGCGCGCGGGATCTGGTCCGGACGATCGCCACGTCGGCGGGACCCGCTGGTGACGGGGAGCAGGAGGCGCAGCCGCCGCTGGCGGCGCTGCCCGATCCGGGGAACACGTTGTTCGGCGACTTCGCCGCCGCGCTGGAGGAACTCAACGTCGACACCGGCGAGAGCGGCGGCGCCGCCGGATTCGGGGACGCGCTGGGCCGGCTGTGGCACGGCGCGCAGGAGGTGCTGCGCGGAATGACGTACTGGCAGATGAAGAATCGCGCGGGCGTCGTCGGTGAGAAGGGTCTGGGGCCGTTGATCGGCAGGCTGCGTGCGCAGCATCCGGGCGTGAAGGTCAACCTGATCGGGCACAGTTTCGGGGCCAGGGTGGTGTCGTATGCGCTCAAGGGGATGGCGGCGCCGGCGGCGGTGCAGTCGGTCACGCTGCTGCAGGGGGCGTTCTCGCATTTCGTGTTCGCCCCTACGCTGCCCATGGATCAGAACCGGGCCGGCGCGCTCACCGGTCAGCAGGCCAAGGTGGCCGGGCCGGTCACCGCCTGCTATTCGAAGTTCGATTCCGCTGTGGGGGTGATGTATCCGCTGGCGTCGATGGCCAAGGGTGACGATGCGGCCGCGCTGGTCAACCCGATGTTCCGGTTCGGGGGGATCGGGCATGACGGCCACCAGCAGGGGGTGCCGGAGCTGACGTTGCTGACCGCGGGGCAGCGTTACGATTTCGGCGGCAAGAAATTGGTCAACATCGATGCGCAACGTGTGGTGCGCAACGGGACTCCGCCGTCGGGTGCGCATTCGGACATCATCTACGACGATCTGGCATGGGTGGTGGTCAGCGCCGCGGGGCTGGGTGCCTGACCGGTTCGGGTACGTCGTGAGCGGCTCTTCTCCGCGGGGGAGAAGAGCCGCTCGGTTATTGGGTTATTTGTCAGCGGGATTCAGTGTCCGGAAGGCGGCTCCCGCGGCGAGTCCGGCGAGGATCTGCGCCGGCACGTAGAGCCACAGCAGCGATCCGCTGAACTGTCCCGTCGCGATGCCCGCGACGACGACCGCCGGATTGAATGCGCCTCCGGAGATGCCGCCCACCGCCACGGCGCCGGCCATCACGGTGAAGCCGATCGCCAGTCCGTAGAAGCTGTTGTCGGGGTGGTCCTTGCTGGTCGCCACGTTGAGGACCACGTAGCACAGCGCGAAGGTGAACAGCGTTTCGGCGATCACGGCGGCAAGCGCACCTACGCCGGATACCTGCAAGGGACCGGCCGGGTTGCGCGGCATACTCGCGGCGACGATCGCCGCCGCGCCCAGAGCGCCGGCGAGTTGGGCGGCGCAGTAGCCGACCGCCTCCCGCAGGCCGATGCGGCCGCGGACCAGCACGGCCAGCGTCACGGCCGGGTTGTAGTGGGCCCCGGAGAGGTGGCCGCCGGCGTAGATCATCGCCATCAGGACGGCTCCGATGGCCAGCGGTGCCAGCGGGCTGGTGCTGTGCACCGCGCCGCCGATGGTGAGTACGAGGAAGAAGGTTCCGATGGCCTCGACGGCGTACTTCGCAGTCGCCGCGGAGATCTTGGCCTTCTGGGCCGTGTGGATGTCGAATGCGTTGGGGGTCTGCTGGTTGGGGTAGGTGATGGCACGGGTGCCGGGGCGAGGGGTGGGGAGTGTTCTGGTCATGCCAATGAGGTTGCGGCAGTACACGTCGGCGCGGCAGCGTGCGATCGGTTGATCCGCGGGATGAACGCGGTGTCGTCCGATTGGAGGACAGCCGCGACGGTTATCCCCAGGTGTGTTGCGCCGGCGCCCCTTTCGTCGGTACCCACACCTACTATCGAAAGTATGTTCGATTTGCTGGATGTTGCGGAGCGGGCGCCGGATGCGGTTGCGGGGGTGGCGGGGTGGGTGCGGGTGGAGAACGCGGCGTGTGCGCGCCGGTTGGCGGCGATGGCCGCGGTGTTGCAGGCCCGGTTGAGTGAGGTGGATGCCGCGGCGCGCGAGCAGTGGTGTGTGGATAACTGGGCGGAGGTGGCCGGGCAGCTCGGTGCCGCGTTGGGGGTGTCGTCGGGGGTGGCCTCGGGGCAGTTGTTGGTGGCGCATGCTCTGGTGCGGCATTTCCCGCAGATCCGGGAGTTGTTCGGGGCGGGGCTGGTGTCCTATCGGGTGGTCGCGGCGATCGTGGCGCGTACCCGGTTGGTGACCGACGCGCCGGTGTGGGCGCGGTTGGATGCCGAGCTGGCCGCCCAGATCGGCGGTTGGGGCGGGTTGTCGAGGGCCAAGTTGGAGCAGGCGATCGACGGCTGGGTGGATCGGCTTGATCCGTATGCGGTGCGGCGCAGTGCGTTGCGGGCGCGGGGGCGTGCGGTGACGGTGGAGCCGGGCACCGACGGGTCGGGGGTGCGCTCGATTTGGGGTGAGCTGTTGGCGGTGGACGCGGCGGTGCTCGATGAGCGGTTGGAGGCGATGGCCGCAGCGGTGTGTGCGGGGGATGGGCGCACCCGTGATCAGCGGCGCGCGGATGCGTTGGGGGCGTTGGCGGCCGGGGCGGCGGGGTTGGTGTGTGGCTGCGGCACCGCCGACTGCCCGGCAGCGGCGATCGCGGCGGGCTCGGGGGCATCGGGGGCGGCGGTGGTGATCCATGTGATCGCCCAGGCCGACAGTCTGGAATCGGCGCAGGTGGGGTGTCTGCAGGGGCAGAGTCCGCCCGACGAAGCGCGGTTGATGGGGGCGCGGTTGGCGGGGATGACGGCAGCGCAGGCGTTGCGGCGGGCAGGGCCGGCGGGTCCGGCGGGCAGTAGTCCTGGGGTGGTGGTCGGTGCTGGGGTGCTGCCGGGGGCGATGGTGGCGGTGGCGGCGGGGCGGGCGGTGATTCGCCGGATCATTCATCCCGGTGCGGCCGGGCCGGAGGCGGGCTATGTGCCGTCGCGGGCGTTGGCCGATTTTGTGCGCTGTCGGGATGTCACGTGTCGGTTTCCCGGGTGTGATGTGCCGGCGTTCGGGTGCGATGTGGACCATACGATCGCCTATCCCAGGGGTCTGACCCAGGCGTCGAACCTGACGTGTCTGTGCCGGAAACATCACTTGCTGAAGACCTTTTGGGATGGGCCGGGTGGGTGGCGGGATCGGCAGTTGCCCGATGGGACGGTGATCTGGACCGCCCCGGGCGGGCACACCTACACGACCTATCCGGGCAGCCGGGTGCTGTTTCCCGCGCTGTGCACACCGACCGCACCCGTGCGGCTGGCCCCCGACACCACCGGTGGCGGGTCGGGGAAAACCTTGATGATGCCCCGCCGCACCCGCACCCGCACCCAAGACCGCGCCCACCGGATCGCCACCGAACGCAACCAGAACCTCAACCGCATCGCAGAGCCGAGCGAACCGCCGCCCGAATGACGACCGGCTGCGGTCTTCTACCATCATCGGTGGCCCCCATAGCCCAATTGGCAGAGGCAGCGGACTTAAAATCCGCCAAGTGTCGGTTCGAGTCCGACTGGGGGCACCGACGACGTGCCATCCGTCGACCGTGTCCCGGCGGACCGCCGGGATCAACGCTGGCGCACGTCTCGGCGCGTCAGCCCACCGATCCGGCCGGCGGGGAGCGATGATACGCATGTGGTTGTTGATACGAATGTGACTGAAGCGAAGCCGAAGGTTGACGTGCCGGGGGAGCACGGTGGTGCGCCGGCTGACCCCGTGGCCGCCGACCAGTCGGCGGAATCCGAGCCGGCCGACGCCCCGCCGGCGCAGAAGCGGTCGTGGTCGATGCCCAAATCCCCGGTCACCCGTGAACATGTCGACGGGGTGAGTCGCGCCGCCTTCAAGGTCGTCACGGCCATCGCCAAGTTCGTCGCCGACGTCGCCCGCTTCGGCGCACGTGCCGTCGCGAAGGCGTGGCGCGCCGTCGGAGCAGTGCCGCCGGCCCTGCGGCTGTTCACGGGCGCTGGTCTGCTCATGCTGTCCGGCATCGTCGGCGCGATCACTCTCGACAACACGGTCGGCTTGGTCTGCATCGTCGTCGTGGTGCCGGTGTGCTCGGCAACCCTGGGAGTTCTCGGCTACCGCTGGTACAGCGGACTGAGCGGCGAGGCCGTACAGCGCACAGATACGCAACCAGAGCAACCGGAGTCCTCGGAACTGCAGCGCTCGGTCCAGTACGTCGACAAGAAGCTCGCGCTGGCCCTCACCTCGTTGGGCACCGAACACCACCAGCAGGCGGTGATCGCCCTCTTCCAAGCGAAAACGGCCGTCGAGCTGACGCTGGGAACGGAGCGCGACGATGCGGGCGACGTCGCCGTTCCGCTCCGTCCGGCCGACCCACGGCCCCGGATCCGGGCCGGAACGACATCGGCACTGCGAGAGAGCAATTCGTTGGCGGCCTCGTGACGGCAACGATCATCACCGGACAGGTCGCCCATATCGAGGACGACCACACGCTGGTCATCAACCGAGGCGCCGACGCTGGAGTGGTGGCGGGCATGGTCTTCGCGGTCAGTTCCCGCACGGGGCCGGTGATCACCGACCCCGAATCCGGCAGGGAATTGGGGAGACTGAGCCGGGAGAAGCTACGGGTGAAGGTGTTCGACGCCCAGCCGTTGTTCGCCCGCGCGCACACCTTCCTCGTGACCGACGACTTCTACGGTCTGCACCAGATCCCGTTCGTTCCCCGGCCGAGCGAAGACCCCGTCATCGTCGACGTCGGTGACAGTGTCGAATTGGTAGGTCGGGAAACGAGCTCGTATCACGTCGCGCCGAGCGGGACGGGTCCGCTATGACGCGACGATTTCCAGGCGCAGGCACTGCGTCACCCCGAACATCCGCAACGTCTGCCGCTGCCCGTAGGGCAGCGCCGCGCTGACGTCGGCGGTCGGCACGATCACCGGATTGCGGGTCATCGATTGCTGCCCGGCGGTTTCGATCAACGCTCCGCCGCTGGCCAGTACGTTGCGGACCCAGTCCGCGTTGGTGCCGTAGGGCAGTGCGATGACGAAGCCGTCCCCGACCCGCAGGGCGGTGATCGGCGTCCGGTAGCTCCGGCCGCTGCGCCGGCCGACATGGTGAATGATCCCGGTGCTGCTCGATTCGGAGCCGGCGACCCGCAACGCGCGCGGGTTGGTGAAGCCACGGTTGAACTTGCGGACGGCCGTCAGCACGGGGGTGATCTGCCACCGAATGGCGACCGCGATGGTCCCGACCGCGGCGAGCGCGATCGCCGCGAGAAGTATCACTGCCTTGAATGGTCGTCCCATGGGTCCTCCTGTCGCCAGTGGTGCCGCGCAACTGCGACGGCCGTCGGGGTCGAGGCTACCCACGTTCGGTGACCACGGGCCACGCCGACCCGCAGCGACCGAGAATCCCTGTCAGGCACTACCTTTCCCGGCAGCCGAAGACGTGGGGCTACCCGGCGGGAAGCTGGAGACCTTCCGAAGGCTGAATGATCACGAACCCGCGACCTTCGAACGACACCTGCATCGCCTCGCCGGAGCCCCGGCCGATCAGCGCACCCGCCTTGAAGCTGAACGTGAGGTGCGTCTGCAGATTCGCCGACCACGCGACGACCGCATTGGTATCGGCGAATGTCGGGGCCTCCGCGGCATCGAGAACGACCGGCTGGCCGTCGGTGGTCAACGCCACCCAGCCGGTCCCTCGCAACGTCGTGTTGAACAGTCCCCCGGCGGCGACGCTCCCCCCTTTGACCCGCTCGATATTCCAGTCGAGGTTCGAGGAGAAGGCGAGGACGTTTCGTCCGCTGATCGACAGGCCCGCGTTCGTCAGTTGAAGCAGATGTACGTCGGTGGCACGGTCAGCCAGAAACACGTCGCCCTGCCCCTGGCAGCGCATCAACGGCAATCCCTCTCCCGTGAACGCCTTCTTGAGGAACTTCGAGGCGCCGCCGCCCTCGAAGGCGAAGTCGACATTGCCCTGGTAGGCCACCATCGAACCCTGACGGGCCATGAACGGCTCACCGAGGTGCACCCGCAGCATCTTCGAATTCTGGTTGGCGATCGGTTTCGCGTCCTTCTCGCTGAACCGGCCGTCGACCAGATCACCTGTGATGCCCGCGAATCCGTCGCCGACGGGTGGCCCAGCCACCGGTTGCGCCTGGGGAGCGGCCGCGCGCGGCGGGGGCGCGCCCAGCGGCGCCCGCCCCACCTGTCCCTGATGTGACACCTGGTCGGTCCACTGCCGACCGTCCCACCACCGGAACTCGAACCGGCCCTCCGGGTCGGGCTGCCAGCTACCGGCGTTGGGTCCGGTCATGGTGTTCCTCCACGGGTCTGCTCTCCGGATATTGCAGCAAGATTAGGACACGGTTGCGGCCGCCGACCGCACCACCTCCGACGTGGAACGACCACCGGCGACGGCCCGGCGTCGCTCCACTCCGAGCGACGCCGAAGACATTTGTCCACCAACCCTATTCGCGCAGGCTGCGCAGCTCGCGGCGCGACGTCACACCGAGTTTGGCGAAGATCTTGCTCAGGTGCCACTCCACCGTGCGGGGGCTGATGAACAGATGGCCGGCGATCTCGGAATTGGTATAGCCCTCCCCGGCAAGCCGGGCGATGTAGCTCTCCTGAGCCGTCAATTCCGGTGCCGTCCGCCGGGCTCGGGTGGTGTCGGCATCACCGGCGGCCCGAAGCTCGCGTCGAGTCCGCTCCGCGAAACCCTCGGCGCCCATCTGGAGGAACATGTCGTGGGCGATGCGTAGGCGATCACGGGCCTCGGCTCGGCGATTCATGCGCCGCAGCCACTCACCGTACAGCAGGTGCGTGCGAGCCAACATGCCGACGAGTGGACTGTTCTCCAATTGCGTGATCGCTTCGGCGTATTCGACGTCGGCGTCGGGGCCTGCGATGAAAAGTGCCTTCGCCCTGGCGGCATAACCCAGTGCGGTCGGGGTGCCACTGGCCGTCGCCCGCTCGATCAACTCATCGACCGCCGTTTCGGCGACGGCCAGATTGCCCGACCGGGTGGCGGCCTCCACCAGCTCATTGAGCAGATGGCCGTACATGCCGACGTCGTCGAACTCCAGCGCCAGCGAACTCGCCGCCAGTGATTCCTCGTACTGGCCGAGTCCGTTGTGCAGAATGGCCGCCGAGAAGAGTGCGACCGTGACCTCGGTACCCTCACCGCGCGAGGTGGCTTCCTCAATCGTGGCCTGCACGAGCCCCCGGCACACCTGTTCGTCGCCGCGGTAGCCCGCAAGGTAGGTCTGGATGGAGCGATGGGGCGGCGCGCCGGTCGCGTGCGAGATCGCTTCGGACTGTTCGAGCAGGTCGGCGGCTTGCCGAAAGTCGCCGGACGTGACACACACCCCTGCGTAGGTGGTCAGTGCGGCGGGCAGCACCGTCAATTCACCTGCAACACGCAGCTGTTCGAGTTGGCGAGCATTGAGTGAACTGTAGGTGTCCTGGTCGAACAGATCGAGGAGCACCCGCAGGGTCACATCGTGCCAACGCGGATCCGCGGTGCCGAGTTCGTCTTCGATCAGGTACTGGCGGATGGCCCGTTGCAGCAGGGGGACCGCGGGGGTGTGCCCCTCGGTGAGTCGGACGACGATGCCATCGAGGAAGAGGTCAGCCGCGGTGGGCGGGCCGGAGGGTGGCGGGGCGTACCGCGCCGCGGCGGCTATCGCCGTCGCGGACTCGTTGTCGTTGGCGAAGAGTCGGCCGACGATCATCGCGGCCATCAGCGCCTCGAGATAGGTTTCGCGCGAGAGGGTGGAGTCCAGGGGGCGCAATCTTTCGGCTGCCGCCAACAGCAGCGGGGGTGCGTCGCGACCGCGACTGGTGGCAAAGGCGATCTTCGCTCGCAGCAGATCCACACGCGCACTGAGCAGTTCGTCCTCGGCGCCGGCCACCTCCGCCAGCAGTCGGGCCGCCACCTCCGGGTCGCCGGCGTCCAGTTTGGCCTGGGCGGCGGCGAGTGCGCGCTCGGCGCGGCGAACAGGATCGGGCGTCAGGTCGACGGCGTACGCCAGGAACGCCGCCGCCGCGGCCGCGCCACCACGGCGGCGGGCTCGCTCAGCCGACAGCACGAGTTCGACCGCCGTCGTCTCGTCGGGCGCGCTCACCGCGTGGGCCCGGTGCCAGGCGCGGTGCTCCTCTGCGGTGGGACCGGACATCACCTCCGCCAACGCGGCATGGACTCGCCTCCGGTCCGACGGGGAAGCGTTGAGGTACACAGCTGAACGAACCAGCGGATGGCGAAATCGCAGGCGGGTCTCGACGGTGATCAGGCCGGCCTGTTCCGCGGGGACAGCCGCTTCCGCGCCGATTCCCAGCAACCCGGCCGCCGCCCACAACCAGGCCGGCTCACCGGCCGGCTCGGCGGCCGCGAGCAGCAGCAGTGTCCGAGTCGGTGGCGGTAGTTCGCGCAGGCGTCGGTCAAACGTCCGCTCGATCCGACTCGCCAACGGCCGTGCGGTGGCTAGTCCGTACCCGCCGGCCAACCCCGCCGGGGACAGTGCGTTGTGCAGTTCGAGCAAGGCCAACGGGTTTCCGCCCGACTCGGCCAGGATGTTCTCGCGCACGGACTCGTCGAGTCGGCCCGGCATCACCGTGGTGAGCAGTGTGCGCGCATCGCTGTCGGAGAGTCCGCCCAGATGCAGCTCGGGCAGTCCGGCCAGCTCGTGATCGGCGCCCGCCGCACGGACCGCGAAGATCATCACCAACGGGTCCACCACGAGCCGGCGTGCCACGAACGCCAGCGTGTTCAGGGATGCCTTGTCAATCCACTGAGCGTCGTCGATGACGCAGACGGTCGGCCGCTCGGCGCCGGCGTCTCCGAGCAGCGTCAGCACTGCCAGGCCGACCAGGAATGGTTCAGGCGCGTCACCCTCACGGAGCCCCAATGCGACCCGCAGCGCCTTCTTCTGCGGCTCGGGTAACTGGTCGACACGAGCCAGCAGCGGGGCACACAACTGCTGCACCCCGGCATAGGCGAACTCCATCTCCGATTCGGCACCGCTGATCTGGATGGTGCGATGGTCGGTGACGTTGCCGAGGGCGTCGGAAAGCAAGGCGGTCTTGCCGATGCCGGCATCGCCCCGAATGACGAGCACACCGCTACGGCCGTCCCGCGCCCGGTCCATCAGTTCGGCAAGCAGCTGTTGCTCGCGTTGGCGCCCCACCAGCGCTCCGCGTTGAACGTGCCGACCCATGGCGGTCATCTTGGCACGTCAGCGAGCCCCCCAACCGGCCAAAGCTGAGACGAAGCGACGGTGGTCTGCGAGGGCGCAGCGCGCCGCGGGGCACCCCGGTCTCGGGCACACCCGGGGTTTCCACGGGGTGCGCGGGCGGACCCGGGGTGTGGGATGGGTGCAGATGAGTCGTCCGCACATCCTCGGAGGGTTTTCCACGATGGCCGAACAGAAGACCGTTCACGACGTCACGTATGACTTGCTGAGAACACTGGGCCTGACCACGGTGTTCGGCAATCCCGGCTCCACAGAGCAGACCTTCCTGCAGGACTTCCCGGATGACTTCACCTACGTCCTGGGCCTGCAGGAAGCCTCGGTGTTGGCGATGGCCGACGGCTACGCCCAGTCCACCGGCAAGCCGGCGCTGGTCAATCTGCACACCGCGGCGGGCACCGGCAACGCGATGGGCAGCCTTGTCGCGGCGTACCGGGCGAATACGCCGCTGATCGTCACCGCCGGTCAGCAGACCCGCGAAATGTCCTTGTGCGACCCGTACTTGAACAACCCCGACGCGACGCTCATGCCGCAGCCGTGGGTCAAGTGGGCCTATGAGCCCGCGCGCGCCGAAGATGTCCCCGCGGCATTCATGCGCGCCTACGCGGTGGCGACGCAACCCCCGGCCGGCCCGGTGTTCCTGTCCATCCCGCTCGACGACTGGGACAAGCCGGCGCTGGGGCCCGCGGTGGTCAGGACGGTCAGCCGACGGGTCCAGCCCGATGCCGAGCGGCTGCGCGAGTTCGCCGCCCGGATCAGCCACGCGGAGCGGCCGCTGCTGCTGCTGGGCCCCGAGGTGGACCGCGCCGGCGCCTGGGATGCCGGTGTCGCCTTCGCGGAGAAGTTACGCGCGCCGGTGCGCGGCAGCGCGCTGTCGGACAGGTGCTCGTTCCCCGAAGACCATCCGCTCTACGGTGGCCCGCTGCCCCTGACGATCGCCGGTGTCAGCGAGGCCGTCGCCGGTTACGACTTGGTCGTCGCGATCGGTGCGCAGGTGTTCCGGTACTACCCCTACGTCGCCGGGGAGTATCTACCCGAGGGAACCGAGGTGCTGCAGATCACCGCCGATCCCCACCTCGCCGCGGTCGCGCCGGTCGGGGACAGCCTGATCGGCGATGTGGGCACGGCCTTGGAGCAGCTGGTCGACCTTGTGCAGGTCCCCGGCGACCGGCAGGCCCCTCCGGGGCTAACCAGGGATATCGGTGCCGAGCTGCCGATGGCATCCGCGCCATTGCTGCCCAAAGACGTCTACGCGGTGCTCAGTTCGGTCAAACCCGACGACGCCGCGGTCGTGATGGAATCCACCTCGACGCTGGCGGACCTCATCACGTGGTGGCCCACCCGACGGTCGGGCAGTTTCTTCGCCACCGGCAGCGGTGGCATCGGCTGGGGAGTGCCGGCTGCGGTGGGCATCGCGCTCGGGGACCGGGCTCGCGGGGTGAAGCGGACCGTCGTCGCCTCGATCGGCGACGGTTCGTTCCAGTACTCGATCCAGGCCATCTGGACCGCCGCGCAGCACAAGCTGCCCATCGTGTTCGTGGTGCAGCGCAATGGCGAGTACGCCATCCTCAAATCGTTTGCGTTGTTGGAGAAGACGCCCAATGTGCCCGGGCTGAACCTGCCCGGACTCGATATCGCCGCGTTGGCGACTGGTTTCGGGTGCCGAACGGCAAACGTGGACGGTACCGAGAGCCTCGCACGCGAGTTCAAGGCGGCGTTGGAGGCCGACGGCCCCACCGTCCTCGTGGTGCCCACCCAGCCGCAACTGCCATTCCTGGGCTGAGAGATGCCCGTCTACACG
Organism: Actinomycetota bacterium; assembly: GCA_018268465.1. Lineage (GTDB taxonomy): Bacteria > Actinomycetota > Actinomycetes > Mycobacteriales > Mycobacteriaceae > Mycobacterium. The sequence goes on along the minus strand of JAFDWN010000002.1, from coordinate 346,477 downwards.
TGCACGACAGTGCAGTCGACGCTGAGCGCCGACACGAAGGCCAGCCTGGCCGGGGAAATGACCAGGATCCACTCGATGATCAATCACGTCCCCGCCACGTACGTCAACGTCGTCTTCCATGAACTGGCCCCCGACAACGTCTACACCGACGGGCATCCCGCGCAGCCGCTCTTGATCAACGGCTGGGTCCGCACCGGACACCCGGAGGCCCAAAGTAGCCAATTGGTGGCCGAGATCGCCGCGGCGGCTACCCGGGTGACCGGCATTCCCGCTCACCGCGTCCTCGTCGTGATCCAAAACAGCCCCGCACATTTCGCGATCGAAGGTGGACGCGTGCTACCCGCCCCCGGGGAAGAGGAGGCGTGGTTACGCGCGCAGGGAACCGACGTCCACGATTGAGAGGTCCGGGCCCGGCGGGCTGTCCCACTGATGCCACGAAGGGAACTTTCTGGAATGCCCACGCACACTTCGCAAACCGACGGCACTGCGAGCACGGCCATCGCAAGGTTCACCGCGGCCGTCGCCGGCCTCGGTGAGGTCATCACCGACGGGACGGTCCTCGCTGAGCGCGGCCACGACTTCTGGGGTGTCGGTGGAACCGCCGAGATGTTGTTGCGGCCACGCAGCCGCGACGACATCGCCGCGATCGTGCGGATCGCCGCCGAGTACGGCGTGCCGATCGTTCCCCGCGGCGGCGCGTCGAACTGCTCAGGCGGGATGATGCCGGCCGGCGGGCGTGTCCTGCTCGACTTGTCGGGCCTGAACCAGATCCGTCAGGTCGACGTGGAGGGCCGGTATGCCCGGGTGGAGCCCGGCGTCGTCAACTCCGATCTGCAGGACCATCTCGCCCCGTACGGCCTGTGCTTCTCGCCCGATCCGGTATCCGCGCACCTTGCCACCGTAGGCGGCAACATCATCGAAAACGCGGGCGGCCCACATGCTTTGAAGTACGGAGTCACCTACAACCACATCGTGTCGGTAGATCTCGTGCTGCCCGACGGGTCCGCTGTCACGCTGCGCGCCGACGATGACGGCCCCGACCTGCTCGGCGTAATCATCGGATCGGAGGGCACCTTGGGCATCGTCACCGAGGCAACCGTCGCACTGCGGCCGATCGCCGAGGTTACCCACAGCCTGCTGGGCGCATTCCGTACCGCCCGGGACGCCGCCGACACCATCGCCGCGGTCATCGCCACGGGAGTGGTGCCTGCCGCCGTGGAGTGGCTCGACCGGGCCGGCATCGCCGGGTTGCAGCAGTTCTACGACACCGGCTACCCGCTGGACGCGGATTCCATCGTGCTCATCGACGTCGACGGCACCGCAGCCGAGGTGGCCCACGACCAGTCGATCGTCGAGCGGGTGTTGCGCGAACGCGCCACCGAAGTCCGGGTGGCCGAGGACGAGAAGGACCGGGCCGCCCTGTGGTACGGCCGACTGAACGCACCCAACTCGGTGGTGCAGAGTGGCAAGGGCTTCTTCATCGGCGACGTGACCGTGCCGCGCGATCGGATCCCCGAAATGCAGGAGGCCATTCAGGCCACCGCCGCGCGGCACAGCGACGGCCTGCTGTTCATCGCGGTCTGTGGCCACGCCGGTGATGGGGACCTGCACCCCACCACGTTCTATGACAAGGGCAACCCGAAGGCGGCCTCGGCGCTGGAATCGGCGAACAACGAGATCATCGAAGCGGCACTGGGTTTGGGCGGCACCATCACCGGCGAACACGGGGTCGGCACCGAGAAGATCCCGTTCATGACCAGACGCTTCACGCCGGTCGAGATCTCCGCGCAACGGTCGATAAAGAACGCGTTCGATCCGGCCGGGCTCCTCAACCCCGGAATCATGTTGCCCGAGCGATCCGCCGACGAGCCGGACACCGCCGCGTTCGGCGCCGCGGTCCGCGCGGCCCTCACCGGCCGGACGCCACCGGATCGGGGCGCCCCGCTGACCGCCGGTCACAACACCGACATCGCCGTCAACCTCGGCAACCTGAGCCTGATCGTCGGCGCCGAGGCCACCCTCGATCAGCTCAACCGCCACCTCGACGAGCATGGCGTCACCTGCGCGGCCGTCCCCACCGACGGCGGCGGCCGCACCATCGGTGAGCTGGTGGCGACCGCCACCGGTACCGAGAGGTCCCACATCAGGCACGCCCTGCTCGGCGCCGACGTCACCGTCATCGATGGCCAGACCCCGGCGCGTTTCGGGGCCGAAACGATGAAAGACGTTGCCGGATATGACACCAAACGGCTCTACATCGGCGCACACGGTGCGTTCGGCGCACTCACCCGCCTCATCTTCAAGATCATGGTCAAAACCTGAGCCCTGGTGCCCCGTCATAGGTAGTCGCGCGGACGCCGGCCGACAAAACAGGTAGTTCTTTCCCGGTGCACGCGCGCGAGTGGCGGCCACGATGGCCCCATGGCCGGTCGAGCACACTCACGTCGGGATCGAAGTGGATGACCCCGGGTACCTACGACCGGGCGTTGGCGCGGTTGCCCGAGAAGTACGGCCGGGCGTTGACGCTGAACAACGCCGGCGTACCCACCGATGAGATCTGCCGGCAGCTGAGTATCGAGCCGGACGCCCTCGAGGCCCTCCTCGAGATCGCGCGCCGCAAACTGCGGACACTGCTCTGCGACCGGTCCGCGACCGCCGAATGAACATGTTGACGGAACTGTCATGTCGGTCCCGGGCCGGCCCGCTAATCTCTAGCGATGCTCGACAGCTGGCCGCTGACCGGTCGCGACGAAGAGATCGGCTTCGTCACTGAACGCATCGACCGCGACGACTGCCACGGGGTGGCATTGGTCGGAGCGGCGGGCGTCGGCAAGACGCGCCTGGCCAGGGAGGCCGCTGCCGGGTTGTCGGCGCACGGCTGGTCGGTCTGTCATGTCGTCGCGACGGCGATGGGAAGCGCGATTCCGCTCAGCGCATTCGGTCAGTGGGTCGAGGTTTACGACGGGTCCCCACTACGACTGATACGCAACGTGATCCGCTCGCTGCGGGCGGCAGCGGATCAGGACCGTCTCGTGGTGGTCGTCGACGATGCGAACCTGCTTGACGACATGTCGGCGTTGGTGGTCCACCACCTGGTGGTCGAACGAGTGGCCAGCGTCATCATGACCATGCGCAACGGTCAGCGCGTACCGGATGTCCTCACCGCACTGTGGAAGGACGGCCACGTTCAGCGGCTGGATCTGCAGGCGTTGTCCCGATCGGAATCCGACGAATTGCTGTGTCACGCGCTGGGGTTGCCACCCGACGAGGGCTGCGCGTACCGAATGTGGCGGCTCACGCAGGGCAACGTGCTGTTCCTGCGCCAACTGGTGGAGCAGGAGCAGCGGGCGCGGCGCCTGGTGCACCGAGACGGTGTGTGCACGTGGCTCGGCGACCACGAAGCATCGGTGTCGCTGGTCGAGGTGGTCGAGCATCAGATCGGCGCCATGTCCGATCCGGTGCGCGATCTCCTCGACCTCGTGGCAGTGGGTGAGCCGATCGACTGGCAGTGCCTGCGCACGTTGGTCGACAAGTCGGTGCTGGAAGAGGCCGAACGGCGCGAACTCATCACCACCTCGGGGGAGGTGGTCTATGCCGGACACCCGATGTACTCCGAGGTCCGGCTCAGTCAATGCGGCCCCATGCGGTTGCGTCGGTTACGCGGCCTCGTCGCATCGGCGATGACATGCGCGGCGGGCCCCGCCGACACCGTCCGGCGAGGCCTGCTGTGGCTGGACTCCGACCTTCCGGCAGACCCGACCGTGCTGGCCGCGGCGGCGAGCGCGGCCAGCACGCTGCTGAACTTCGATGCGGCCGCGCGGTTGTCGAGCGCGGCCGAGACGTCCGACACCGCCGCGCGGGTGGGTCTGGCCTACAACCTCGTCCTGTCGCAGCGCGGCGACGCCGCGGCGGGGGTCATCGACCGTATCGACGGCGATGAGGTGTCGGAGTCGGCGTTCATCAACGACGTGGTGCTGCGGGCCGCGAACCTGCTGTGGACGATGCGCGCGCCGGAGGAGTCGTGGCGCGTCATCGACGACGCGCTGGAAACCGCCGGCACGCCGCGCAGGGGGCAGCTGCTGGCGTTCCGCGCGAATCAACTGGTCTTGGCCGCACGGCCCGGTGAAGTCGTCGAGATGATGCGGACGGTCGATTACGGGCCGCTCGATGGCTACGGCCAGTCGGTGCGGCTGTGCTCCGAGACGCTCGCACTCGCCGAGGTGGGCAGGATCGACGCGGCCACCACCCGCGCGGCGATGTGCGCCTCGGTGCTCGATTCGTTCGAGCAGGGCAACTTCCTCGCCGAGGCGCTCGCCGAATTCCACTCCTTCGGGCTCGCGGTCACCGGGTTCGTCCACGAGGCCGCGGAGCTGGCCGCAACGCACCACAAGAGTTGTGCCGCAAAGCCCCCGAGTGCCAAAGCCATGGCCGCGGCGATCCTGGGTGCGGTCGAACTGGCCGCAGGGGACCTGCGTAACGCGGTGCGCCACCTGCCCAGCGAGAACGCCGCCGAGGATCCGAATATGGTGCTCGTCAACAGCTTCTACCGGTTTCAGATGCTGCGCGCCCAGGCCCTGGCCCGGTTGGGGCAGCTGGAGGCCGCCGATGCCGCCATCGCCACGGCCGAAGCGGACTGGCACCCCGTCTACGTCCTGGTCGAACTCAACGGGTTGATGGCGAAGGCGTGGCTGGCCGCGGCGCGCCAGCGCATGTCGGATGCGCGCGGATACGCCGAACAGGCCGTCCAGTTCACCAGGGCGCACGGTCAGCTCGCCCGTGAGGTGCACTGTCTTCAGACCCTGGTGCAGTTCGGCGACCCGACCGTGGCGCCGCGGCTGGCAGAGTTGGCGGCCCGGGTCGAGGGTCCGCGCGCACCACTGGCGGCGCGCTACGCCGCCGCGCTGGCGTCCGACGACGCGTCGAAACTCGAACTCGTATCGCAGGCGTTCGAGCAGCTCGGCGACCTGCTGGCGGCGGCGGACGCGGCGGGTCAGGCGGCCACCGCGCATCGCCGGGCGGGTCGTGCGGGCAGCGCGATGACCGCCGCCGCCCGGGCCGGTCGGCTGGCCAAGGCGGGTGGCGGGGCGACCAGCCCGGCAATCGTCGCCGCGAGTGTGAAGATTCCGTTCACCCAGCGCGAGCACGAAATCGCCATCCTCGTGTCGCATGGTTTGAGCAATCGTGCGATCGCGCAGACCGTTTCGTTGTCCGTGCGCACCATCGAAGGCCATATCTACCGGGCCAGCTGCAAGGCCGGGGTGACGCGGCGATCCGAACTGGCCGAGGTGATGCGCGACCTAGGTAGTCGCGTCGCCGACGACGGCAAAAGTCAGGTAGTCACCCCCGGGTGAACGCAGGCGGCGGCTCCCCGATCGTGTGACGTATCTGATCCCGCCCGGGGGTCACGTGACCGGTGAGGTGGACTGTCGTGAGCGGGAAGTCGCAGAGACGGGCGTCGGTGGGGGCCCTGGCGGTGGGAGCGCTGGCCGCAGGTGTCGGTGGGTGGAGCGCTGTCGTGTCGGCGGATCTGGCCGCGGCGCCGCAACACGCCGAAGTCGCCGTCGACGTGCGACTGGTGTCCACCGAATGGGCGCTGCCGGCCAGCCCCCCGCCGACTGAGCCGTGGTGGCTCGCCCCCGGTGGCGACGACTCCGGCGCGCGAATCGGCTCCGCGGCTCTTGTCACACCGGCGCATCTCGCCACCGTCGGCGGGAGGCCGGCGATCGGGCCCGGCGGTTGGCTGATCGGCAATGGGCTCAACGCCGCTGCCGACTGCGAGGGCAAGGCCTGCAACGGCGGAAACGGCGGACTGCTCTTCGGCAACGGCGGCGACGGTGCCAACGGCGGCCGGGGCGGCGACGCCGGATTCCTCTTCGGCAACGGCGGCAACGGCAGCGGTGGCCGGAATGCGGTGTACGAGAACGGGGTTCTGATATCGGCCGCGACAGCAGGCGGCCGGGGCGGCAACGGTGGCGTGCTGTTCGGCAGCGGTGGCAACGGCGGCTACGGCGGGTGGGACGACCAACGCGGCAGGGGTGTTGCCAACACCGATGCGCAGGGCGGCGACGGTGGGCGCGGTGGGCGCGGCGGACTTCTCGGTGGCAACGGCGGTAACGGTGGCAACGGCGGAGACGGCCTGTCCACCAGCGGGAACGGCAACGGCGGTAAGGGCGGCGACGGTGGCAACGCGGTCAACGGCAACGGTGGCGCGGGTGGCCACGGTGCCCAGGGTGAATCGCGGGGCGTGAAGGTGGCCACCGGCGGCGCCGGCGGGAGGGGCGGCAGTACGGTCGTCGGCACCGGTGGCACCGGTGGCAATGGTGGCTTCGGCGACGCATGGAACGACGCCGACTCCCAGGGCGGCGCCGGTGGTGCCGGCGGTGACACCGTCGTGGGCTTCGGCGGTGCCGGCGGCGAAGGCGGCCGGGGCGGCGCGTCCTACGGCGACGCCAAAGCCGGCACCGGTGGCCGCGGGGGCGACGTCGGCGCGATCGGCGACGGCGGTAGCGGCGCGAAAGGCGGTCTCGCGGAGGTCGACCGGAACGGCAACGCCACCGCTGGGCACGGAGGCCGGGGTGGCCGCGGGGGATTCCTCGGCGGCACCGGCGGGCGGGGTGGCAACGGCGGCTACTCGGCGAACGACACCGCGGGCGACTCCACGGGCGGCAACGGCGGCCGAGGCGGACGCGGTGGTGAGATCGGCGGCACCGGCGGGCGGGGTGGTGACGGTAACGGTGCGGATTCCGCGGGCGGTACCGCCAATCAAGGCAAAGGCGGGGCCGGCGGGCGGGGCGGCATCGGCGGCAGCGACGGTGAATCCGGTTCGGACGCTTGAGGACCGCGTCCTACCGTCATCACGTCGCCGCCGATCTGCGGGGGCGGTGCAGGCCCCGTGATCAAGCGGGTCGGCTGGTGGCGTTCAGTTCGCTTTGCGTACTTTGCGAGCGGCGGCGAGTGCGTTGTCGAAGGCGGCCCCGAGGCGCATCGTCGTATCGCGCAACGTCGCGGCGAATGAATCCCACGGGTCGTGGGGAAGGCGGTTCCAGTTCTTCTCGAACAGACATTCCCGCCCGATGACGATGGCCGTCACCGTTGTCTTGCCCGGCACGCTCCTGTCGGGGTGTTTGAGATCGACGCGAGCGACCCAGGTGATGAGCTGGTCGAGATCGCTGGAGCGATGCGAGGTGCAGGTGATCGAATCGACCCCCGTGGAGGTGATGCCGTCGCGAAACGCCGAGATCTCCTCGGTCATACCGACGATCACCAGGAACTGGTCGTCCGGCATGATCAACGACTTCCCTTTCCTGACAAGGGAGTTGAGCAGTCCGCTGGGCAGCGACTTGCCGGTTTTGAACGCGTTGGACACCAGTGTCGGAACCCACTTGTCCTCGAGCATCCAGTCTTCGTCGGTGAAGTAGTACCTAGCGGTCATCGGCGTCTCCGTTCCGCCGACATTCTGTCATCGTGTCGCGGTATGCGATCCCTTTTCGGGACAACATGGTTGGGCGGGTGTCCGGTTCGCCGCCGGCCGCGGGCGTACCGTCGGTGCAGGCGTGGGGCATGCTGCCCGGGCGCCGAGCCCCGACGTCCGAATCGAAGGGTAGGCGACGATGGTGTACGAGGCCGCTGATTCGAGCCCCCCAAGCCCTGACGAACCCGCGACACCAGGGCCGCCGATCTCGATGGCGCTGTTGGAGGGCTGGACGGCGCTGGCCGCGCTGGCGCGTGACACCACGCGCATCCGCTTGGGTACCAGCGTGCTGTGCAATTCGTACCGCCACCCCTCGGTGCTGGCCAAGATGGCGGCCACGTTGGACGTCATCTCCGAGGGGCGGCTGGAGCTGGGATTGGGAGCCGGCTGGTTCAAACGCGAGTTCGAGGCCTACGGCATCCCGTTCCCGCCGGCAGGTGAACGGGTCTCCGCGCTCGGCGAGGCCCTGGAGGTCATCAGAACCATCTGGACCGAGCCGAACCCCGTCTACGCGGGTCGGTTCTATTCGCTGGACGGGGCGATCTGCGACCCGCCACCGTTGCAACAGCCGCATCCGCCGCTGTGGGTCGGGGGCGAAGGGGATCGCGTGCAGCGGATCGCGGCCCGCTCCGCCCAGGGCATCAACGTGCGCTGGTGGTCGCCCGAGAAAGTCGGAGAACGACGAGACTTCCTCGCCGAGGCGTGCGGTGCCGCGGGGCGCGACCCCGCCACGCTGCGTTTGTCGGTGACGACGTTGCTCGCGCCGACCGACTCGGCCGAGCGGCAGGCGCAGGTCCGCCGGCAATTCGCGTCGATTCCCGAATCCGGCCTTATCGTCGGGTCACCGCAACAGTGCATCGAGCGTATCAACGAGTACCGCGAATCCGGAATCGACACGTTCTTGTTCACCATCCCGGACGTCGCCGGCTCGGACTATCTCCACACCGCCGGTCACCACGTCCTGCCCGCGTTCACCCGCTAGGCCGACGTCGCAATACACCGGCACAGCCCGCAGCCGACCCGAGCCACCCGATGCCTGCGGCATCGGGTGGAATCCAAACCCTCTGTGGTGCGTGCATATTCGTGGCCGGACCGGTGAGGATCGCGCGAGGCGGGACGTTCCGGGACCTGCGGAATCCCGCTATGCTCCCGACATGCACACCGAACTGGAGCGGTGGAAGTCAGCGGGCCGGCACTTCGACTACCTGGGTTTCGACATCTTCTTCCGCATCGAGGGCAGCGGGCCCCCGCTGCTGCTGATCCACGGGTATCCGTTCAACTCGTGGGACTGGGCGCTCATCTGGGCGGAGCTGACCGAGCGGTTCACCGTCGTGGCACCCGACATGATCGGCTTGGGCTTCTCGGACAAGCCCGCCGCCTACGGCTACTCGGTGCCCGACCACGCCGACATCCACGAAGCCCTGCTGGCCCACCTCGGCATCGGTACCGTCCGCATCCTCGCCCATGACCTCGGCGTCTCGGTCGGCCAGGAATTGTTGGCGCGACAACAGTTCGGCGGGCAGTCCTACGGCGCGTTACGCATCGAGTCGATCACCTGGCTCAACGGCGGCCTGTTCAACGAGGCATACACGCCGCGCCTCCTGCAGACGGTGATGTCGCGAACTCCGTTGGGCGACATCATGAGTCCTCTGCAAGGCCGTCCGCTGTCCCGACGTCTGCTGGAACCAACACTCAACGAGATGTTCGGGCCGAACACCAAACCGTCCCGCGACCTGATGGCGAAGTTTCACGAGATCCTCGAATACAACGACGGCAAGCGAGTCCTGCACAAAGTCGGCGGCTTCATCAACGACCGGACCGTGCACCGCAACAGATGGGTCCGCGCCATGCGCGAGACGACGGTGCCGATGCGGCTCATCGACGGTCCCGCGGACCCCAACTCCGGTGCGCATATGGCGGCACGCTACCGCGAGGTGATCCCGAACGCCGACGTGGTGATGCTCGACGACGACATCGGACACTGGCCGCAGATCGAGGCGCCGGACGCGGTGGTACGCCACTTCCTGGCCCACGTCGCCCGATGATCACGCGGGGCGACCACGGTCCCACCCGCTGACGGTTGCGGAGCTACATTCGAGCGGGTGAGCACCCTGCACGATCCTGCGGTCCGCGGATTCGCTTCCGACAACTACTCCGGCGTGCACCCCGAGGTGCTCGCCGCGATCGCCGATGCCAACGGTGGTCATGAGGCTGCCTACGGCGCCGACGCCTACACTGCGCGCCTGCAGACGGTGTGCGCCCGGCACTTCGGTGACGGCGCGCAGGCCCACCCGATGTTCAACGGCACCGGCGCGAACGTCGTGGGGCTGTTGTCGATGCTGCCGCGCTGGGGAGCGGTCATCTGCGCCAAGACCGCGCACATCCATTCCGACGAAGGCGGCGCACCCGAAAAGTCCGGCGGCATCAAACTTCTGACCATCCCGACACCCGACGGCAAACTCACACCCGACCTCATCGCACAGGAGGCGTGGGGGTGGGGCGACGAACACCGGGCCCAACCGCGCGTCGTCTACCTCACCCAGACCAGCGAACTCGGCACCGTCTACACACCGTCGGAGGTGCAAGCGATCACCGACCACGCGCACCAGCGGGGGATGCGCGTCTACATGGACGGTGCACGCCTGTCGAACGCCGCGGCGACGCTCGACCTGCCGCTACGCGCCTTCACCACCGACGCCGGGGTCGACGCGGTGAGCCTCGGCGGCACCAAGAACGGCGCCCTCGGCGCCGAGGCGGTCGTGGCCCTCGATGCCGCGGCCTGCGACGGCCTCACCTATCTGCGTAAACACCAGATGCAGCTGGCGTCGAAGATGCGGTTCGTGTCGGCACAGCTGCTCGCCCTGCTCGACGGCGACCTGCACCTGCGCAACGCTCGCCACGCCAACGCGATGGCGACCCGGCTGCGTTCGGGTCTGCAGTCCGGGATCGACGCGGGCACGATTCGCGGCGTCGAGTTCACCCAACCCACCCAGTCCAACGCCGTCTTCGCGATCCTGCCGGCGGGTGTCGCCGACCGGCTGCGGGAGCGTTTCCGCTTCTACGACTGGGATGCCTCGACCGGCGAGGTGCGCTGGGTGTGCAGTTTCGACACCCAGCCCGGGGACGTCGACGAGTTCGTCGCCGAAGTCGCCCGGCTGACATCGGCCTGACGGCGCGGCCTCGCGCCGACCCGCCCGTCGGCGATCGGTCTGCGAGACTGGACGCTCGTGTGCTGAAGAAGGGACACCCCGTCGTGCACATTCGGCACCGACCCGGCGACGCGGCCGATCCCGCGGCACGATGACCGGTGTGAGCGCGGACGGCGATCCTGTTTCGATGCGGGGGTCGATCGCCGTCTTTCTGACCGCCGTCGTGGCGGGCGCGGCCATCGGCTTCATCGGCGGCGCCTTCCGCTGGTGCCTGGAGACCGCCGACCGCGTGCGATTGGACCTCGTCGGCTGGGCGCACGGGCTGCCGGGCCCGGGCTGGCTGGTGCCCATTGCGGCCGCGGCGGCCGGCGCCACGCTGGCTGCGCTGATCGTCCGGTGGGTGCCGCTGGCGGCGGGCAGCGGCATCCAGCACGTCGAGGCGGTGTACCGGGGCGACGCGCGGCCGCCGCTGCTGATCCTCCTTCCCGCGAAGTTCGTCGGTGGCGTGTTGTCCATCGGGTCGGGGCTCGTACTGGGGCGCGAAGGGCCGACGGTGCACATGGGCGCGGCGATCGGCGCCGAAGCGGCACGCCGCGCCAGGCTTTCCGACCCCGATGTGCGGATGATGCAGACCGTCGTGGGCGGGGCGGGACTCGCCGTCGCGTTCAACGCCCCGATCGGGGGGACGCTGTTCGCGCTCGAAGAGGTGACGAAGTCGTTCCGGTTGCACACGGTCCTGGCCACACTGTTCTCCGCGGCGGCTGCCGTCGGCTGCATGCGCCTCATCCTGGGGAACGAGCCGGACTTCGTCGTCGAGCAGATCGGCGCGCCCGCACTGGCCTGGCTTCCCGTGTTCGTCGTCTTCGGGCTCCTGACGGGTTGCCTGGGCGCCGTGTACAACCGGCTGGTGTTGTGGTTTCTCGACCACGTGACGGGTGCGCGCCGGATTCCGGCGATGGCCAAAGCCGCCGCGATCGGCGCGGTCATCGGTCTGGCGATGTTCGTGTACCCACTGGCGGTGGGTGGCGGCGACACCCTCACCCAGCTGATCCTCAGCGGGCATCACATCGTCCTTCCGGTTGTCGTCGGCTACCTGGTGGTGCGCCTCATCGCCGGCCCGTTGTCGTATTCCGCCGCCGTGCCGGGCGGATTGTTCGCGCCGCTGTTGGCGGTCGGCGCGTTGTGGGGCCTGCTGTTCGTCGGTGGTCTCGACGCCGTGTGGCCCGGCGACGCGACCTCGTTGGCCATCCCGATGGCACTCGTCGGGATGGCCGCGTTCTTCGGTGCGACCGTGCGGGCACCGGTGACCGGCATCGTGATCGTCATCGAGATGACGGCCACCACCGCGGTCGCCATCCCGATGCTGGCCGCCACCGCGGCTGCGGTATTCGCCGCCGAGGTCCTCCGGTCGCCGCCCATCTACGAGAGCCTTCGGGAGCGCATGCTGCCCGAACCCCCGCGCTGACCGCGGCGAGAACCGTTCACTTCGCCGTGGCGCGAGTCGCACCGTTGGGGCGCCTCTCCGACCTAGAGTCGACGGGCGGCGTCAACTTCCGCACCGCCGTCAACGTCGAGGAGAGTAAACCGTGAGCGATAAGCCGAACATCCTGATCATTTGGGGTGACGACATCGGGCAGAGCAACCTGAGTTGCTACAGCAACGGCGTGATGGGATACCGCACCCCCAACATCGACCGCATCGCGACCGAAGGGGCATTGTTCACCGACTACTACGGCGAACAGAGCTGCACGGCCGGGCGAGCCGCGTTCATCACCGGCCAGAACCCCTATCGCACAGGGCTGACGAAGGTCGGGATGCCCGGCGCGGACCTCGGCCTGAGGGCCGAAGACCCCACCATCGCGACCGCGTTGAAGGCGCTGGGCTACGCGACGGGGCAGTTCGGCAAGAACCATCTCGGCGACCGGGACGAGCACCTGCCGACCATGCACGGTTTCGACGAGTTCTTCGGCAACCTGTATCACCTCAATGCCGAGGAGGAGCCCGAACTGCCGGATTACCCGAAGGATCCGGAATTCCGCAAGAAGTTCGGGCCGCGGGGCGTGCTGCACACCTGGGCCAACGGTGACGGCACCCAACGCGTCGAGGACACCGGGCCGCTCACCAAGAAGCGGATGGAGACCTGTGACGACGAGTTCCGGGATGCGGCAGTCGATTTCATCAAACGCCAGCATGAGGCGGGCACACCGTTCTTCGTCTGGTTCAACACGACCCACATGCATTTCCGCACCCACACCAAACCCGAGAGCCTCGGGCGGTCGGGGCGGTGGCAGTCGCCGTACCACGACACGATGCTCGACCACGACGACACCGTCGGCAGCGTGCTGGACCTGCTCGACGAGCTCGGCATCGCCGACAACACCATCGTCATGTACTCGACCGACAACGGCCCGCATATGAACAGCTGGCCGGATGCGGGCATGACCCCGTTCCGCAACGAGAAGAACTCGAACTGGGAGGGTGCCTACCGGGTTCCGGCCATGGTGCGCTGGCCGGGGCATATCCCGGCCGGAGCGGTGCTCAACGGCATCGTCAGCCACAACGACTGGTTCGTCACCCTGCTGGCCGCGGCGGGGGATCCCGATATCGCCGACAAGCTGCGCACGGGGACCGACCTGGCGGGCTCCACCTACAAGGTGCACCTCGACGGACACAACCAGTTGCCCTACCTCACCGGCGAAGTGCAGGAGAGCCCCCGCAGCCACTTCTTCTACTGCTCCGACGACGGTGATCTCACCGCGCTGCGGTACGACAACTGGAAGTTCGTGTTCCTCGAGCAGCGCTGCGCCGGGACCCTGCAGATCTGGGCCGAGCCGTTCGTGGAGCTGCGCGTGCCCAAGATCTTCAACCTGAAGACGGACCCGTACGAACGGGCCGACCAGACGTCGAATACCTACTACGACTGGGTGCTCGATCACGTCTTCCTGCTCATACCCGCCCAGGCCTACGTCGCAGACATGCTCAAGACGCTGGCCGAGTTCCCGCAGCGGCAGAAGTCGGCCAGTTTCAACATCGAGCAGGTGATGGCCAAACTGCAGGACGCCACTACCGGCAGCAGCTGAGGCCACGGATTCGGCGGACGGGTCCCGGCGTCGCGGGGCCCGCACCCGCCGTCGTCCGCATCGACAAGCCACCCGGCCTTCCGGGAATAACGATGTCCGCCGGTTGTTTAATGGCTGCATGACTGAGCAACCGGAACTGAGCCCGACCGACTGGGTTCGCGACCAGACCCAACGCATCCTCGAACAGGGGACCACCGACGGTGTCGAGATCCTCGACCGCCCGGTCGTCCTCTACACCACCACCGGCGCCAAGTCCGGTGTCAAGCGGTACGTGCCGCTGATGCGGGTCGAAGAGGACGGCCGGTATGCGATGGTGGCGTCGAAGGGTGGCGACCCCAAGCACCCGACGTGGTACTTCAACGTGAAGGCGAACCCCGAGGTGACGCTGCAGGACGGTGACAAGGTCGCCACCAAGACCGTACGTGAGGTCGAGGGTGCCGAGCGTGAGCACTGGTGGAAGCTGGCGGTCGAGGCCTATCCGCCGTACGCCGAGTACCAGACCAAGACGACCCGGCTGATCCCGGTCTTCGTCACCGACTAATTCCCCTGCGACCGGGCATCGCGGCCCGGTGAACAGATCCTGCGCTGAGCCCGCGTCAGCCGCACGCCCGTGTGAGATCGGAGATCCTGGCCTGGAACTCCGCCTCCGCGTACGTCGCGGCGGCCAGCGCGGGTGGGGGACTGGTGTTGGCGGGGTTGGCGCCCAATTGCGCTTTGGCCAACCCCAACTGGGCGCGTTCCCGGTTCGCGGCGTCGGCGGCGAACCGGGCCGTCGCCTGCAGTTCGGGGTCGCTGATCTTGTCGGCACGCTCGGTCAGCCCGTCGGCCCACGCCTTCAGATCGGTGTCGCTGGGGGTGCGAGCCGGCTCGCCGGCCCCCGGATCGGCCGGCCGGGTCTTCGAATCCAGCAGTTTCTGCTGGTCGGTGTTGAACGCGAGGAAGTCCTGGACCGGTCGGCACTTCTCGGAGGGCCTGTCCGACAAGACTTTCCACACCATTCCCGCGCTGGCGACGACGGCGATCACGGCGATCGCGATCAGCCGGATCCGGCTGTTGTACTGCATCCGCCCATCTTCGCACGGTGCTGCGGGCGCCCTCCTGCGGCGGTCAGGACGTGCGATCAGGCGCGCTGCCGCCGACGCGGTCGGCGATGGCGCCGCCCAACCCGGCCGTGGTGCCGCGGCCCCCGAGGTCGGGGGTACGGACGTCGGGGGAATGTTCGAGAACGCCCTCGATGGCGTCCAGAACGGCCTTCGCCGCGGACGTCTCGCCGAGATGATCGAGCATCATCGAGGCGCTCCAGATCTGCCCGATCGGGTTGGCGACGCCCTTGCCCGCAATATCGGGTGCGGAGCCGTGCACGGGTTCGAACAGGCTGGGGAACCGGCGGTCCGGGTTGATGTTGGCGCTGGGTGCGATGCCGATCGTGCCGGTGCAGGCCGGACCGAGGTCGGACAGGATGTCGCCGAAGAGATTGCTCGCGACGACGACGTCGAACATGTCCGGGTGCAGGACGAAGTTCGCGGTGAGGATGTCGATGTGGAATTTGTCGACGGTGACGTCGGGATAGTCCTTCGACACCTCCGCGACCCGCTCGTCCCAGTACGGCATGGACACCGAGATGCCGTTGCTCTTCGTCGCCGAGGTCAGGTGTTTGCGCGGCCTGCTCTGCGCGAGCATGAAGGCGTAGTGCAGGATGCGGTCCACCCCGACGCGAGTCATGATCGTCTCCTGCAGCACCGTCTCGCGTTCGGTGCCCTCGAAGACCTTGCCGCCGACGCTGGAGTACTCGCCCTCGGTGTTCTCCCGCACCACGTAGAAGTCGACGTCGCCCGGTGACCGCCCGGCCAGCGGGCTGGTGATTCCGGCCAGCAGGCGCACCGGCCGCAGGCTGACGTACTGGTCGAAGCGCCGCCGGAACTGCAACAGGCTGCCCCACAGCGAGATGTGGTCGGGCACGATATCCGGCCAGCCGACCGCACCGAAGAGAATGGCGTCGAAGCCGCGGAGCCGTTCGAACCAATCGTCGGGCATCATCGCCCCGTGCTCGACGTAGTAGTCGGCATTGGCGAAGTCGAAATGTGTGAGCTCCAGCGAGAAGTCGAACAAGGACGACGCGGCCTTCAGCACGCGCAGCGCTTCGGGCACCACCTCCTGCCCGATGCCGTCCCCGGGGATGACTGCGATGCGATGAGTTCGGTTCATGGTGGGATCCTCGTGATCGGGACCGGGCTCAGCCGGTGTGGACGTATCGGGTTGGGAGCAGCCGTTTTCCGGACCGGTCCGGTCAGTTCCTGGCTGTCGAGTACTTGTGCCCCTGGTCGAACAGCGCGGCCACCACGACCAGGATCGCGGCGACGACGAGGATGACCCCGACACCGAGTGTCGAGTTGGTCGGCGACGCAGCGACGATCGCCAGAGCACCGAGGGGTGCCGCGCCCCCCGCGATCGCCGTGCCCAG
This sequence comes from Actinomycetota bacterium, assembly GCA_018268465.1. GTDB lineage: Bacteria > Actinomycetota > Actinomycetes > Mycobacteriales > Mycobacteriaceae > Mycobacterium. The sequence goes on along the minus strand of JAFDWN010000002.1, from coordinate 330,316 downwards.
CTCGCGCGCCGTCCCCACACCGCTGGAGCGGGTGTCGACGGGGAATTGCCTGCTGTAGAACGAACCCTGCGCGGCGAGCATCATCGGGGCGATCAGGCCGGAACCGACCACCAGGGCCGTCCAGATCGCAATGCTGTTTCCCGTCCCCAACAGGGCCAGGAAAGCCATCGACCACAGCCCGCCGAGCACCGCCCCCACGATGAGAACCGTCTTGCTGCTCCACCGGTCGCACATTCGGCCGATGAACGGGATGACGGCTACCGCGGTGATCCCGGCCATGGTGACGCCCAGGGAACTGCGCGAGGCCGGCACATCCTTGAACTGCGTCAGGTAGGCCAGGGAGAACGTCTTGAAGATGTAACTGATCGAGGTGGCGCCGAGGCCGACCAGCACGACGACCATCAGTCCGCGCCAGTCCCGCCGGAACAGTTCGACCAGGCTGAATGTGTGGCGTCGGCCGTGCTGCTCGCGCTCGTTGACGAACTCGGGTGTCTCGGGAACCGACGTCCGCACCCACATCCCCACGGCGACAAGGGCAAAACTGAGGATGAACGGTATCCGCCAGCCCACACCCAGCAGGAAGTCCTCACCGAACAGCGACAGGACGAACACCGTCGCCGCCGACAGCGCCAGGCCCAGGTTCATCCCCAGCGCGGGCCACGAACCCATCCGGCCGCGATTGCCCGCGTCGGCGTGTTCGTAACTGGCCACCGCCGCCGAGGCGAATTCCGCACCGGCGCCCATACCCTGCAGGATGCGCAGACAGACGAGCGCGACCGGCGCCCACACCCCGATCGTCGCATAGTCGGGTAGCAGGCCGATGAGTCCCGTCGACAGGCCCATCAGCGCGAAGGTGATCACCAGGGTGCGCTTTCGGCCGATATGGTCGCCCAGCGCACCGAACACCACTCCGCCGACGGGCCGGGCGACGAATCCCACCGCGAAGGTGGCCAGGGACTGCATGGCCGCGACACCGGGATCGCCGCCGGGGAAGAAGACCGAGGCGAAGACGATGGACGCCATGGCCGCGTACAGGTAGAAGTCGTACCACTCGACTGCCGTGCCGACGACGGAGGCCAGCGCCATCCGGCGCTGTCTGAGCGCCCGCTGCTCAGGCGTCTCGGATGGGTGTGCTGCCGGACGGGTGGTGAGCGCCGGCCCGTTGTCGAAATGTGGTGCGGTCATGGGGATTCCTTTCGCATCGCGCGTCAGGCCGGCGCCGGTCGCGGCGCGGCCCTGGTGGTTGGGAAGTGGTTCTGCTCAGGCGACGGTCTGGAAGAAGTCGCTCATCTCGTCGACGACCTCGTGCGGGTTCTCCTCCGCCAGGTAGTGCCCGCAGTCGACAGGGCGGCCCGAGACATCCGAGGCGACTTCACGCCACAGCCCCAGCGGGTCGAAATGGCGTTCGATGACGCCGTGTTCGGCCCAGAGCACCCGCAACGGAGGTGTGATCATCCGGCCTCTGGCCCGGTCGAGCAGATCGTGCTCGAGGTCGATCGTGGCGCTGGCGCGGTAGTCCTCACAGGCCCCGACCGCTCGGTCGGCACCGTCGAACCCGGACACGTAGTGGTCGAGGACCTCGGTCGGGAACGGCTGCAGGCCGGCGTGACGGGACCCCATGACACCTGTGACATAGGCCCGAGGATTGGCGCCGATGAGTGTCTCGGGTAGCGGAGCCGGCTGGATCAGGAAGAACCAGTGCCAGTATGCGGTCGCGAATTCCCTTGTGGTGCCCTCGTACATGTCGACGGTCGGCGCCACATCCAGGATCATCAACCGCTCCACGCGGGTGGGCGCATCGGCGGCCAGGCGCGCGGCGACCCGGCCACCGCGGTCGTGGCCCGCGACCGCGAACCGCCGGTGGCCGAGGTGTTCCATGAGCGCGAGGCAATCCTGCGCCATCGTCCGCTTGCTGTATGTCGAGTGATCGGCTCGTGGCAGCGGCCGCCCGGAATCCCCGTAGCCCCGCAAATCGGGTGCGACGACGAAGTGGTTGTCCGACAGCGCGGGCGCCACGCGGTGCCACATCATGTGCGACTGCGGATGCCCGTGCAGGAGCAGCAGCGGCGGCTTGCCGTTGTCGGGACCCATCCGGCCGCGCAGTCGGACGCCGTTGACCTCGGCATCGAGTTCGGCAAATCCTTCGAACATGACCGGTCTCCTCAATCGACGGCGGCGAGATGTGATGTGAGTCATGCTAGGTTTGCGCGCTGTCGCAAAGAAGATCGAAAAGTGCAAGCCCTATTTGCGCTGAGCGCAAGGGAGGTCCGTGGATGGCTTCGGCGATCGACGATCTGGAGTTCTTCGCCACGCTGGCGGCGGCCGGAAGCCTGACGGAGGCCGCCCGGCATTGGGGCGTGTCGGTGTCCATCGTCAGCAGGCGCCTGAAATCCCTGGAACAGCGACTCGGCACCCAACTCGCCAACCGTGGTTCGCGCGGTCTGGAACTGACCCCGGAAGGGCGGGAGTACCGGGCGCGCGGTGCGGAGATCCTCCAGCAGATTCGCGACCTCGAGAACTCCATCACCGCCGATCCCAAGCACTTGGCGGGTCCGGTCCGGGTTGTCTGTACCATCGGCATCGGCCGGCTGCACATTGCTCCGCTGATCCACGAATTCCGTTCGGAGCACCCCGATGTCGAGTGCATGCTCGAGTTGACCAGCCTGCCGCTGTCGGCGTCGCTGCCCGGCTTCGACGTGGCTGTGCACATCGGGCGCGTGCGTGACTCCGCGCTGGCGATCCGCCAGCTGCTGCCCAATCGCCGCATCGTCGTCGGCGCCCCCGGCTACCTCGCTGCCCACGGCATCCCGCAGCGGCTGGCCGATCTGAAAGACCACTGCTGTCTGGTGATCCGGGAGAACGAAGGGGAGTCGGCGTGGCGATTCCTCGTCGGCGGCAAAGAGGTCGGCGTTCCCGTCCGCGGTGTGCTGGCGTCCAACGATGGTATGGCCGTGACGGATTGGTGCCTCGCCGGTGCGGGCCTGGCCATGAGGTCGCAGTGGCATGTCGAGCCGCACATCCGCCGCGGCGAACTGGTCCAGGTGCTTGCCGACGTCGCGACGCCCGAGGCGCACGTCGTCGCGCTGTTCGACGGCGCCCATCGCACCCCGGTTCGGGTGACGGCGCTGATCGACTTCCTCCGGGCCGGCCTGGCGCGGCGGTGCGCGTGACGTTCGGCCTGTTGCGCACGGGGCGCGAACGCCGGTGCGGTAGATCGCCGCTTTTCGGCTCGCGGGCAAACGCGCCGTGAGAGCATAGTCCCTGCCGCGCGGTTCGGCGCGGCGCGGCAACAGCGCGTCACACCGGCGAAACCACTGGCATCAAAGGGGTTTCGTCCGGCTGTGGCGCCGGGGAGGGCGGGCGATGTCGGGACTGGATGTGGTGACCCTGCACTTCGACCTCGGTCACCTCGGTCACCTCGCACCCGATCAGCAGTTCACCCTCAAGACGCCCGGCGGCCACCGTCGGCTCACCCGCCACACCCCGCAGACCCGGCGCGAACACGCCGCGCGCAATGCCGCACTGGGCATGCTGTCCGAAGCTCAGCTGGCCCGGCTCAGCCACTTCGCCGACACCGTGTCGCTCGCCGACGACGCAGTGAGCTTCTGCTGGGTCGGCTACCCGTCGGCGCGCCGGGGCGCGGTGTGCGACGAAAGCGCGGTGGTGTTCCAGCACGCGCCCGCCGGCGCGGTTCGCCGCGCGGTCCGCGCGATGCGGCGCGACGGCGTACTGCCGACGCCCAGCTCTCTGCTCCATCTGGGCGTACAGTCCGTCGCCGACCACGCCGACGCCGAAGAGCTACATGTGGCCGCCGCCACGGTGATCAGCCTGCGCGACACGGCGCAGACGATGATCATGCAACATCCCGAAATCGGGACGCTGATCCCCGACACCCATGTCCGGATCGCCAAACAGCTCATCACGGTCCAGCCCTGCTTCACCGACCTGGTGTCCTATCTGTCCGGCCACCCGCCGGAGGGCAGCGATCCCTGGTACGAGAACACCTACGTGACCGACCTCGAGGGCAACGTGATGCCGCCCGACACCCACCTGCCCGACAAGACGAGCACTCCGGTGCATTGGCCCACCACCGATGTCGACGGCGAGGACGACGTCGCCGTCATCCCGCAACACCGGCTCTCCGAGGGCCTCGACGAGGTACTCGGCACCGTCGTACGGGTCGTGGGTACCGCTCTCAAACAGCAGCCCTGGCTCAAGGGCCAGCAGTGGTCCACCCAGCACGCCGTCACCGAGATCGCCCGCAGCGGCGAACCGGTGCTGGCCGCACCCAACAGCGAAGCGGCGCAAGCCCGCTGGACCGTCGCCAACACGACCTCGACGTTCGGCCTGGAGATCTGCGCCGACACGATCAACTTCGACCCCATCGCCAATTGGCTGACGTTCAGCGTCAAGAACTGGGCGGGGCGAACGCTGGGCGCCTACGTCCAGTTCGTCGACATCAACGGCGCGGTGATCACACAACCCGAGACGTGGCCGGGGCAGTTCCCCGACGATATGAGCATCGAACACCGGCAGTGGGTCCAGCCCAACGCCGGCAAGAAGTTCGTCAAACACATCGGGCCGAGCAATACGATCTTCGGCATCCCGGTGTGGGCGGATGCGGAGGCGCTGGCGTTCCCGATACCCAAGGGCGCCGTCGGCGCCAACGTGATGCTCGGCGGGCTCGGAAACGGCAACTGGGACATGGACGTCGACCGGGTGGGACTGGTGTACACCTGCGTGGTCAGCTACGGCATCCCCTCGCTGCTGAGCCTGCTGTCGGTGGGCGTCAAGTCCACGACCTGGTACACCGACGTCTTCAAGAACCCGTCGAACATGATGCCGCTGATCACCGTCTCCGCCATCCCGTTCACGCAACTGCTTGCCCATAACGTCGACGCCCGCGGCGCCGAACAGACCGCCAAGCGGATCCTGGTCGCCGCATGCCGATTCGTCGCGGGGATCGTGTTCTCCTCGGCCATGAAATTCCTGGGCACCAAGATCGCCGCCTACCTGACCGAACAGCAGATCCTGCAGAGCGCGCCGTTCGTGGGCTGGGCGCTGAAGGTCGCCAGCGTGGCCTGCGCCATCGCCGACATGGTCGCCACCAGCATCGAAGTGGGCTGCTCGCCCGCCACTTATCAGCTCGAGGCACGGCGGTCGATGTCGCTCGACGTCACCCTCACCCCGGCGCGCAGTGCAGGCACCGACACCCAGCAGCCGATCTGGCCCAAACTCGCCGACCACTACGTCATCCAGGTCAGCTATCCGGGCGGCCTCACCCTGACCCGCTCGGGGCGGATCCCAGAATTCATCAGGGACAAACCTGTCCGGCAGGTGTTCTCGCTGGCGACCGGCGACGCCCTGCCGTCGGCGCAGGGACAGCAGTTCCAGGTGACCGCCAACGTCTATTCGGCCAAGAACTGGCTGTGCGGCCAGTGGGTCAGCGACTGGATCGACGCGGTGCCCACCGACGGCGATATGCGCCGGCTGACCGGAGCGATCACCGAGATGACCATCCCCCTGGTGCCGGACACCCGATATCAGTTCTACGCCAAGCTCGGCTACTCCGCCGAGGCGAAAACCTATGTCTGGTTGCGCAATCGGGAAGTGCCTACGACCACCGCCGCGGGGCTGGCCCGCCAAGACGTCCGAGAGCCGGTCGCCATCACGCTCAGCGACGAGGCCAAGAAGCTGGGCTACTGCTACCGGGCCCGCAATCAGAATCTGCCCGTGGACAATTCGTCCACACCCGGCCCGGACGAGATGTTCCTGTTCAAGAGCATCTCCACCCTCGACAAGCCCGGGCGGGGCATGCTCTCACCCACCCGGGGATTCTCGGTCCGGCCGGCGATCGCCTACGGCGAGCACGGCTACTACCTCGACACCCGCACGTTCGCCGCGACCAAACTGTCCCACCTGCGGCCGGTGACCCTCACCGACGGTGAAAGCACCTTTGACTACGCCGCCACGGTGAGCTGGGGGGCGTTCGGCGTCGACCATCTCAACGCGATGGCGGTGCATCCCGACGGCTACGTGGCCGGCATCGCAACGCAATACGACAAGCTGATGATCCTGACGCTGCCCGAAGCGGGCTGCACCGACAAATCCGCGCCGGTCGCGCTGCCGTTCTGCGGCACGGGTGAGCGCGAGGGCCTGCTGATAAAACCTGTCGCCCTGACGATCTCATCCGATGGGCGCATCCTTGTGCTGGAGCAGGGCAATGCGCGCATCCAGGCGTTCGACATCCACGCCAACCCCGTGCAGTGTTTTTCCGGCGCGCTGGCCTTCGACCTGCCCGGCGAATTCGCCGCGCAGCTGGACGACGCCGCCGCGTCGACGGCGCTGCTCAAGGCGCTGCAGACCCGGGTCCCGGTGCTGAACACCGCACCGTCGCGATACAACCCGCGCTATCTGGCGGCACCCGTATTCGGCATGCCCGGCGCCGTGGCCGCGGTGCTCGACGCCGGAACCGTCACCGCCGACCTGGCGGCGCAGTTCGACCGCCACGCAATGACATTGGGTGAGGGTGCCGCCATCGTGACGACCGCGCGGGGCATCTGGCTGCTGACCGATCCCGCCAACGGGGTGAACTACGACATCCGCCTCAACGGCGAGGGCGTCGACCCGTCGGAGGTGGACGTCTACCGCTGCTTCACCCCGGCGATCGACGTCGTGGCCAAAGGCGCCGAGTGGGCGGTGATCGACCGGACCAACGCGCTGCGTTTCTCGATCAAGGCGGGTGACGCCGGCACACTGAAATGCCGCATCCTGACTTCGGTCATGCGCCTCAAACCGGTCACGACCCCCGTCACCTACCTCGACGTGGCCGTGGAGAGCAAGGGATTTCTGTACGTCCAGTCCTATGCGAACAACGGATCGAATCCGGCCGACTACCACCTCGACATCTACAACCCGGACGGCACGCCGCTCAACGACACCGCCCACCAGGGACAGATCGTGGCGGCGCGCATGGCGGTGGACCAGGCGCGCACGCTGTACGCCCTGCACTACGACCAGTTGCAGGGTCCGGCCGGGCGGGCCGAACCCGTGGTGAGCCAATGGAGCCCGCCCGATCCGGGAGCCTGATGCCGGCCCTGGACGGAGAACCTCCCTACGATCTGCGCGGCCGCGATCTCAGCGGGATGAAATTCGCCGGCGCGGACTTCACCGCCGCGAAACTGCAGGACACCACCCTGCTGGGCGCAAGTTTCGCGGGCGTGACGAGTATGGCCGGCGCCGACCTCACCGGCGCCACCATCGGCAACGGCACCGACTTCAGCGGATGTGACCTCACGACAACGCAATTCGGTCCCGCGCCGAAATTCGGATCCGACGCCGCCCGCCGCACCCGGTTCACCGGGGCGACGATCCCCTACCGGACACTGGGTGACACGTGGGGGCCGATCGACCTGACCAGGGCCACCATCGTCGACTGGCCCGACGACATCCGCGCGCTGACCGCGGGCAGGACCGTGCTGACCGGCGTCAGCTTCGCCGGGCAGAACCTCGCCGGCGCCCGATTCAACGGTGCGACCCTGCGCGACGCCGACTTCCGCCACGCGGTGCTGTCCGCCGGCGCGCCGGGCCGGGCGGCAGAATTCACCACGGCCGGGGATGGCACACCGTGTGATCTGACCGGCGCGACATTCGCCGGTGCCAGGGTGGACCGGGTCACGTTCACCGGATGCACGCTGTCGCGGGCCGACTTCACCGGGGCAACTCTGGAGCAGACCCACTTCGGGACGAGCCGTCTCGACGGTGCGCGGTTCGACCACACCGATATGACCAAGACCGCCTTCGCCGTCAACCATGTGTTCTCGACGGATCCCGCCAACCGGACGTCCTTCCGAGGCGCGACGGTCAACGTCATCGCCACGATCTTCACCACATGGACATGCCTGGACCTCACCGACGTGACCATCACAGACCTTCGCACCGCCATCGACTCGGGTGCCCTGCGGACCCTCAAGGCGCAGAACGCGATTCTCACCGGCATGGACCTCTCCGGCGCCGATCTGTCCAGGGCGGACCTGACCGGCGCCGACCTCACCGCCGTCGATCTGCGCGGGGCCACCCTCGACGGAGCCGTCCTGCGCGGCGTGAAAGGGACAGCCGAACTCTTCCGCGTCGACGATCGCCCAGGCGAGCCCGAGTACAGCGCGTTCTTTTCGGCGCTCAAACGCAACGCCGCAGCCAAGGTTGCCGCCGTCTTCGCCGCCCACGGCCATCCCCTCACCACCGACCACTGCACCGTCGAGACCAATCGGCCCGATCTGTGGTGGTGGGTGGCGGATTCGCAGGCCGGCTACACGGTGGCGGCCAGGACCGTCGAAGGCGTCAGATCCCTCGTCGTCCTGGACGCCGGCCGAGCAACCCGATTCGACGGCGCCGGCCTCGCCGGTGCGGACCTGAGCCCCGACGGCGCCAACGGCACCGTGCTGCGCGGAGCGACGTTCACCAACGCCGTCCTGGACCGCGCCGACCTCACCCGCGCCGACCTGAGCCGGATCAACCCGTACCGGTCCGAGACTGCAGCGCAGTTCATCGGTGCCCGGATGAGACACGCGGGCCTGGCGCGGGCGGCGCTCGACGGCGCCAAACTCGGCAGCGCTGCGCTGCACGGCGCCAACCTGATCGGCGCATCACTGAAGGATGCCGACCTCACCGGCGCGCGGCTGGGGACGCTCAGCGAACTGTTCCGGCTCGTCAAGGCCGACACGGGAAGCTACATCGCGCTGCTGGCCGCGCTGAAGGCCGGCGACGTCAGCGGTGCGGCCCTGGTCTTCGCCGCATGCGGCCACCCGATTCCGTCAGGGCCGGCGGTGACGATCACGACGGCTGTGCCGGAACGGAACTGGTCGATCGGCGACGGGTCGGGCAGCGCGACCTACACGGTGTTGCGCTGGAGCGCATCGGATGGCACCACGTTCCTCATCGCGTCGGGCCCGGCCGTGGCGGCAGATCTCTCCGGTGCATACCTGCCCAACGCCGTCCTCACCGACGCCAACCTCAGCGGTGTCACCGCAGAGCGTGTACAGCTGTACGGAAACCGGGTCCGCTTCGACGGCGCCATCCTCGACCACGCCGACTTCGCCCACGCCAACCTCGCCAACAGCAGCATCGGCGTCACCGCGCTCTACGGCGTGAACCTGTCCGCGGCAAACCTCATCGGCTGCACCGTCACCGGGGCCGACCTCACCCACGGCGTCAACCTGTCCCAGGCCAACCTGCACGGCACCGACTTCACCGGGTCGCGGCTCGATGGTGCGAAACTCCAGTCGGCCGCCGTGTCGGTCAGTCTCGCCGCGGGCATCGCGGGCACCTACCTGTTCACCATTGCGCCGTCACCGGACGTGCTCGCGGAACTCACGGCCGCCGCCGAGCCGGTGACCGTCGCCGCGGGCGACCCGGCCGTCGATGACTGCGCCGCGCTGCTCCGCGACCATGAGATCGCGCAGGTGAGAACCCTTTTCGGGGGAAAGGGGGTCAACCTGTCGGCGTCGGCGACGATTCAGCAGACCGCCGACTCCGAGGCCTGGCGCATCGTGGACATGGGGCCGTCCGCGGAGTACCGGGTGTGGCGAGGTATCGACGAGGACGACGAAGAGGCGGTGTTGGTGGCGCCGAGCGCACCGCGCCTGGAGAAGGCATTTCGGGACTCGGGCGCCGCGGGTGCCCTGCGCCTGCAGTTCACGGTGTCCACACTCGGGCTGGCGGCCAACCAATGGCGCCTCGACAACGACAGCGATAACCCCGCGAACCTGCAACTGGGTTACGCCACCCTGTTCGTCACCCGCACCGCCGAAGGCCTGCTCTTCTACGGAACGACGCTGCGGATCGTGCGGATGGGCGACGGCAACACGTCACAGATCGTCCCGTGCGCATTCGAACCCACCAGACTCGGATCCGGCGCATGCCTCGGGCCCGCGACCATCTGCCCCAACGGCCAAACCCTGGAGATCAACAAGAAGCAGGGCGTGCCGTTGGAGAAGATGCTGCGCATGCTCGAGCCGGTCACCCCACCCACCTGCGTACCCAGTTCGCGCGGATGGTGTCCACAGGTCAGTGCCGAGGTGATCGCGGCACTGGCGGCGGCCCGTCGAGTATGACGCCGGCGGGTCGCCAGGGGGTGTCGAACTCCAGCCGACTGCGGGCGGGCGCGGGGAAACGCGGATTCTTGCCCGGATACGTGGTCTAGAGTCCGATAGCAGGTCCCGCCCGGCGAAAGGCGACGGCGATGCGCTTCGGGAATCCTCGGGTGATATGCGCCTGGTTCCTGGCGGGTCTGCTCGCCGCGGCCATGACGGCGTGTCGTGGACCCGCCGATCCGCACGAGCAGGCGACGCGGTCAGACGCGCCGACCTACGAGTCCGCCCCGTGCCCCCAGCCCAACTTTCCCGGCCTTCCCGAGGGCGACCTCGGGCCGAACTACACCTGCGGATACCTGACCGTCCCGGAGAACCGGAATGCACCGGACGGCCGGACGATTCGCCTCCTGGTGGCCCGCGTGAAAGCGGTCAGCGGAACGCCGGCAGCGGACCCGATCGTCTACCTGGCCAGTGGGCCGGGCGGCGCGGGCACCCTGAGCGCCCCGGGAGCGGTCGCGGGGGGAATGAACGCCGACCGGGACGTCATCTTCGTCAATCCGCGCGGCACCGTGCACAGCGACCCCTTCCTGTCGTGTCCCGAAACCGATGAATTCGCCTCCCGTACCATCGATCTGGTCTACGCGCAGCCCTCGACCGCGGACCTGGACGCCGCGGCGGTCGCCGCCTGCCGGGAGCGGCTGGCGCCCACCGGCGTGGATTTCTCGGCCTACAACACCCTCGAGAACGCCGCGGACATCGCCGACCTGCGGGTGGCACTGGGCATCGACGAATGGAACCTCTACGGGGTGTCATACGGTTCGGACCTCGCCCAGCAGCTCATGCGCGACCATCCCGAGGGCATCCGGTCGGTGGTGCTGGACTCCGTGGTGCCGCCGGACATCAACATCGTCGACCGCTGGTGGGAGGCTCCGGCCAGCGGGCTGACCGCGATCGAGCAGGCATGTTCTGCCGAACCTGCCTGTGCCGCAGCATATCCCGATCTGATGGCCACCTTCGTCAGAACGGTCACGGCCTTGAACCAGTCACCCGCCCATGTCACCGTGACAGATGCGACCGGCCGGCGGGTACCGGTCACCGTCGACGGATTCAAACTCGTGCCGCTGGTGCTGAACTGGACCCGCGACGCCGCGACGGTGGCGGAGATCCCGCGCACGATCTTCGACGCCGCCCGCGGCGACGTGACGCGCGCGGCCGAGGCGATCGTCGCCGGCGACATCCCCTCCGAACAGCGCGGCCTGCTGGGTTCCGGACTGGCCCTCGGTGCGTACTGCCAGGAGATGGCGAACTGGACCACCCCGGACCAGGCGCTGGCCGCCGCACGGACGGCGATGCCCGGACTGCCCGACGCCGTCCTGCGGGTCACGCCGACGGCCAGCTACATCTTCGACGAGTGCCGGGCGTGGGGGGTGGGCAGGTCCGACCCGGCCGCGCGCACACCGGTGTCCAGCGAGTTGCCCACGCTGATTCTCTCCGGCACGTTCGACTCGAGCACCGCACCGGCCTGGGTGGACAACGTGACCCCGGGACTGCCCAACTCCGTGGTGGTGCACTTTCCCGGCAGCGGACACGGCGTGCTGCCCGGTTCGGCGTGCGGCCGGGCGATCATGAACGCGTTCCTCGACAAACCCGGCACCGAGGTCGACACATCGTGCGTCGCCGACATCACACTTCCCGCGCTCGGTCCCGCCTGATGGCCTGAGTCGCATACCAGTCCCGTTCGGGGACGGCGCTCATCGGCCATCCCCAGGGCACCGGCCCGACCTCAGTAGTCGGGGGTGTCGATCTGCTGGAGCTCCTCCTCGGGCTGACCCGGCTGGACCTGACCGGGCATCTGCGGCGCGGGCGCGCTCACCTGCCCTTCGGCCGAGCTGGCGCACTCACCACCGGTGACCCCCGGCGGGCACGGGGTGTTCGACGGGACCGTCACGTCGACCGGTGCCGGAGGCGTCGCGGCCGCGGGGGAGTTCGGGACGAGCATCGGCACACAGGTCGTGGTGTAGATGTCACCCTCCTCACCCGCAGGGCAATCGGCGAGCTGGGCGGGTACGGCAGGCGTCACGGCGACCGCAGCGATGGTCGGCGCCGCCGCGGCCGCGGCCGCGAACGCACCGGCGACGATCAGTCGTCGAGCCGAGAGGAACGTCGCTCCCATTGGTGGTCACCGCTTTCACTCAAGTCGACGGGCTGCAGGGACCACCGACGCGCGGGTCGCCTACCAGCCACGAATGCCGAACCCATCTTAGGGGCCGCTGCTGTTAGGGCCCACAGGTTGGGGTGTCCCGAATTGCGCACTTGGTGTCCTGTCTCGTCGCGGCCTGAAAACGCCTCGTAATACGCGCGTAGCATTACCGCGCGAACCTCTCCCCATCACACCCGGCCAGCGTGTCGAAGGGAGCCCGGCCTGATGAAGCTGCAGCATTACCTCGGTGGGTTGGAGGGGCTGCCCGAGCCGATCGAACTCGAGAAGCGGGTCTTCGTCGAGGATTGGGAAAAGCGGATATTCGGAATCCACGTCGCGATGATGGCGCTGTCCAACCATCTGAGTTCGGCCGTCCCGCAGTACCCGATCGACGACGTGCCCACCAGCTTCCACGACGAGTGGACCTGGGCGAGTCTGCGTACGGGCGCCGAGGCGATGAACCCGTTCGACTACTTCAAGTTCCGCTATTACGAGAAGTGGCTCGGGGGTATCACGCAGTTCTTCATCGACCAGGGTTATGTCACCGCCGATGAGCTCGCGTCCCGGCAGAGCGAATTGACATCCGGTGGGGCACCCGCGTCGACGGATCAGCAACCGGCGATCGACGATCAGGTGGTGCGTTACCTGCGGGAGGGTGATTCGCCCAGGCGCGATGTGGCGCATCCGCGGTTCGCCGTCGGTGACCGCGTCCGGATCACCGACGTGCCCGCGGCCGACCACACGCGCCTTCCCGGCCATCTGCGCGGGAAGACGGGCGTCGTCGAGCGCATCTTCGAAGGTGACTACGGGTACTTCGTCGAGACCGGCGACGGTATCGGCGCGCCGATGCCGGTGTACATCGTCGCGTTCGAACCGTCCGAATTGTTCGGCGAGCGGGCCGAACCCGGTAGGCAGATGTTCTACGCCGAATTGTTCGAGGCCTATCTGGAGGGAGTGTGATGAGCGGTCAGTTCGGCTACCCCGAGGACCGGGAAGCATCCAGCGAAGCGAAAGTCCTTGCGCTGGAATCACTTCTGATCTCCAAGGGGGTGATCAACGATCAGACCGTCGACAAGGTGCTGGCCTATTTCGAATCCGAGATGACGCCGCTGAACGGCAAGAAGATCGTCGTCAAAGCGTGGACGGATCCCGGCTTCGCCGCCCGCGTGGTCGGGGACACACCCGCCGCGATCGCCGAGCTCGACCTGCCCGAAGGAATGGCCGGCGCCGAAGGAGAACACCTGCAGGCCGTCGCGAACACGCCCGGCGTGCACAATCTGATCATCTGCACGCTGTGCTCCTGCTTTCCGTGGCCGGTACTGGGGCTCCCGCCGTACTGGTACAAGGACCCAGTCTTCCGGGCCCGCGCCGCCCGCGAGCCCCGCAAGGTGCTCGCCGAGGTCGGGGTGGACCTGCCCGAGGACACCGAGATCAAGGTGTGGGACAGCAGCGGACACTCTCGCTGGTTCGTGATCCCCGAACGCCCTTCGGGCACCCAGGATTTCACCGACGAGATGTTGATGGACCTGGTCACGACGGAATCGATGATGGGCGTCGCACTGGCCGGACCCGCCTCATGAAACTGCATGACACCTGCACCACCGACCAGGCCGCCCCGCAGTTCGAACACGATTGGCAGCGGCGGGCATTCGGCCTGGCGCTGGCGCTGTCCGAATTCGGCCACTACCCCTGGAGCGATTTCCAGCAGAGCCTGATCGCGACGATCGGCGAGTGGGAGAGCGCACCCGAGGGCACCCGCGGCGACTGGCAGTACTACGACCACTGGGTTGCCGCGCTGGAGAAGGTGATCGACGACAACCGGTTACTGACCGCACCGCCGAAGCTCAACGACGACGGCCACGAGGACTGACACCGGCAGGCCGGTGAGCGGGCGGCCTGCCGGTGTCAGTCCCGCGGGTGCGGCGACCCCCACACCGCGGCAGGCCGCCAATCCATTCCCGGCGGCGGCCGGCGCACGCTAAGGTCGTGTTCTCTTCGCATCCGTCCGGTTGGGAGTCGATATGGGCGGCTACACGACAGTCGTCGTCGGAACCGACGGTTCCGCCTCGTCCATGCGCGCGGTGGACCGCGCCGCCGTGATCGCGGCCATGGACAAGGCGAAACTGATCATCGCCAGCGCGCATCTGCCCACCGCCGAAAAGGGCGGGTGGTCACGGCCCCCGTCGCCCGACCGGGTGTCGGACACCCGCGCCGCCGACACCCTCGGCAGCGAGGGCTACCGGATGCACGGCAGCGCACCCACCTACGAGATCCTGCGGGACGCCCGCGAACGGGCACACGCCGCCGGCGCCCAGCACATCGAGGAGCGTGCCATCGAGGGGGCACCGGTCAACGCGCTGCTCCATCTGGCCGAAGAGATCCACGCGGATCTGCTGGTCGTCGGAGACGTCGGTCTGGAGACGGTCGCGGGGCGACTGCTGGGTTCGGTCCCCGCCAATATCGCCCGGCGAGCCAAGGTCGATGTCCTGATCGTCCACACCGCCGACTGAGTACCCGGCGGGCGCGTTCCGGCGGCCGCCTCCCCGATGGTCAGTGACCCGTCCACCGGCGGAATTTGCCGCTAATGTGAGCCCACACCGTCTGCATGGGGGTTCGGTGATGTCCGAAGTAGATGCCGATCACCGCGCCGTGCTCACCCTGCACCGGCGCGATCGCGCCGTGCTCGCGGTGGTGTTCCTGCTGCTGTTCGTGTTCTCCTACAGCGAGGACATCGTGTTCTCCGTCCTGGAGGTGACAGGCAACGACCACCTCGCGGGCTGGATCATCGGGCTGGTCGGACTCGACGTCGCGGTGCTGGCGGTGGTCGGCAGGCTGAAACTGTTCATCGCCCGCGCGGACGGCGATCCGCCGCGGCTGTGGCGGTGGTGGTGGAGTGCGTTCGCCATCGTCGTCATCCTCGATGTGACGTTATGTCTTCTGCCGGAAGACCATTCGCTGTGGATCGATCTGTCGTCGGCCGTCGCGTTCGCCATCCTGATGGGGATCCTGATGGCGGTCTCGCTCAACGCCGATCCGCTGACGTTGTTCAGCCGGGACCGTCGGGTCGCCATGCCGCGGGACTGGGCGCGGATGCGGGCCACCGTCCCGCTGATGGTGGGCACATTCGCGTGTTATGTGGCCGCCACCGCATTCGACGACTTCTTCGACCTCGACACCGTCCGTGTCCTCGACCCGGAGATGCAGGCCGAGGTCGCGGCGATGCCGTTGCCCGAACAACTCGGAGCCTGGGCGACCCTGTGCGAAGGGGCGGTCAGCCCGGCGTACTTCCAGCAGGTGGTGGCCGTCATCCCGCTGTTGCTGCTCACCCTCGGCGTGGAGTTCAACTTCTTCCGGCGCGCATTGGCCGAACCAGCACAGCGGGCCGCGGCGGCGGCGACGGTGACGGTCATGTCCGTCGGCCTGGCGCTGGCGCTGTCCACGCTCCCGTGGGCCGGCTCGGGCTGCGGCGGCGTCCTGGGGTACTGGCACGAGTATCTGACCTTCGTCGTATCCATCCAGGGTGTCGTCACCGGCCTGGCCACACTCATCTGGCTTCTCGTGACCAGTGCCACCGATCTCCGAATCACCGTTGGAGCCAACGATGTCTGAGCCTGTCGCGCCGCCGCGCGCCGACCGCACGGTGTTCGGGGTCATCTTCGTGATGGTCTTCGTGTTCTCCTACAGCGAGCAGCTGATCGCCGGGGTGTATCCCGTCGTCGGCCTCGGTGAGCACACGGGGTGGCGGATCGCCGTCATCGTCGTCGACGCCGCGGTGCTCGGCCTGGTCGGTCTGATGAAACGCGCCATCAGTCGCGCCGAGGGCACCGTCCCCCGCCTGTGGGGCTGGTGGTCCACCGGCGTCGCCATCCTCCTGCTGATCGACGTCGCGCGGCTGTTCTCCGAGCAGTCGATCCAGGCCGACCTGCTCACCTCGAGCGTCTACGCCGCCGCGCTGGGGTTCACCATGGCGGCCTCACTCAACGCCGACCCGCTGACCTTGTTGAGCACCGCCCGGCGGGTGGCCTTGCCGACGGATTGGGTGCGGGTGCGCGCGATCGTGCCGCTGGTGTTCGGCACCTGGATCTGCTACCTGGCCGCAAGCGCTTTCGTCGACGTATTCGACGTCGACACGATGCGCACACTGGACCCGGAGACGGCCGCGCAGGTCGCCGACATGCCGGTGCCCGAGCAGATGGCGCTGCTGGCGCAGCTGTGTGAGGGCGCCATCAGCCCGACGTTCTTCCACCAGGTCGTCGGCGTCCTACCGGTGCTCCTGCTGACGTTGGGCATCGAATTCAACTACTTCCGCCGCACCCTGACCGACGCCGGGCAGCGCGCCGCGACGGCGGCCACCGTGACGGTGATGGCGGCGGGTCTGGTGCTCGCGCTCTCGACCCTGCCGTGGGACGGCCAGGGTTGCGGCGACGTGCTGTCCGGCTGGCATGAGTACGTCGCGTTCCTGCTGTCGGTCCAGGGTGTCTTCACCGGACTGGCCACCCTGGTCTGGCTGCTGGTGGCGAGCACCCCTGACACGGCGGCCGCCGACGGTGCCGACTCCGCCGACAGCCGCCAGCGCGACGAGCGAGGAGTGTGACCGTGGCCGAGAATCGTTGGGACGCCGTCGTCGTGGGGTCCGGACTCGGCGGCGCCATGGGCGATGACGCCGTACAGCGGTCTGCTCGTGGCCGGCGGTCTGAAACCCCGGACGCTGCTGGCGCTTTCGGTCCGGTGTGGCGCATTGGCCAGCACACCCGAGACGGGTTGACCGAAAACCGCACGCGCAGTGGATTGCTGGCGCCGGCCAGGCCGCATCGCGCGATGTGGCACGTCGCTGTCCGGTCAATACCACTGCGCTACAGCGGAATCCAGATTCCGAAGAACCAGAACCCCCACTGGCTGAAGCCCGGATCGAAGATCGGGACCACCCGCTGACCGTAGTAGTCGAATGGCGGCGGGGGAGGCGCCCACGGTGCGGGCAGCGGGCCCAGCCGCGGCGGCGGTGGGGGCGGACCGAACCCCCACGGCGCGGGCCCGCCGCCCCACGGGGGCGGATGGCCCCGCCAATCGGCCCGGTCGGGCGGTCCCCAGTTGCCGGGCGGCGGCCCGCCGGGACCCTGGTGCGGGGGCCCGCCCGGACCGTCGAGCAGCGGCCCGCCAGGACCGCCGTGCGGTGGCCCGCCGGGACCGCCGTGGGGTGGCCCGCCGGGCTGCTGGCACGGTGCGAACGGTGGGCACCCCGGCGGCTGGGCCGCGGCAACCCCCGGCGTCAGCACCGCGGCCGACGTCAGGCCCGCGGCCAGCATCGTCCCCGCGGCGATTCTCTTCAGGTGCATGGTGACTCTCCTCGGCGCCGATCACACGCGATGACGCTTCGACTGACCCCGACCCGAAATCCACCGTAGGCGGCGCAACTAACCATCTTCTGGACCTCGGCTGACAGGATCCTGCCGTCGGTGCGGGCCGAGGCCGGTTCAAGGGGGCAGCGGTGCGTATTGATCTCTCCGGGGAGCGGACAGGTCGCCCAGTCACCGCAAACGGCCGCCGCGGCGGCCGGGGTTCGGATAGATTCTCGCTGGTTCTCAGGATTCAGGGGGTTTGCGCATGGAGGCTTCGGTTCGCCCGTGGTTGACCGCGGGAGTCGCGCTCGTCGGCGCCGGTGCGGTGGCGATGGCGCCCATCACGCCCACACCGCCGGCGGTGAACGTGCACGTTCCGGCGGTTGCCGCGGCGCCGCAATTCCAGCTCAGCGCTTTGGAGATCCCCTACATCCTGACGCTGCCGGTCGTACGGCAGTCGATCCGCAACTGGGGCGAGAACTGGGTGGTCTACCTCGGTGGTTTCGCGCAGTCCGGCGTCGGGTTGGTCCAATCCCTGCTGGCGATCCCCGGAGTGACGATCGAGATCATCCAGCAGGTGTTCGACCTCAATTTCGTCGGCGCGTTCGAGACCTTCACCGAAGCCGTCCGCGATTCGGTCGTCGCGGTCGGCCAGCCGCTGCTCGATTCGGCGATCTGGCGAAACCAGAAGTACCTGGCGGTCCAGACAGCGCTGCAGGCCGCCTGGCCGCAAGCGGTCATCGACGTCGCCAACGGTTTCCTGACCGCCGGAAACGGTGTCGTGGTCGCCGTGATCGACGGCACCCAGGACTTCGTCGCCGCCGTCCTGACCTTCGACCTCGGCAACATCGTCGACGCCGCCGTGGACGGAACGCGGAACTTCTTCGTTTCGCTCGGCGACGGCGCGGGCGCGATCATCGGCGGCATCGAAGCGGCGCAATTCGGGATCGCGACGGCGCTGGCCGCCGAACCACCGGCCACCGCCGTCACCGATGTCGCAGCGGACACCGCCGTCATGAGCTCCCCGCCGGTCGACTCGATACCCAGCCTGTCCGGCCCGCCGAGGAGCTTCACCCTCGACACCGTCCGGCCGATCGAGAAACTGAGGACCACCGTCGTCGACGCCGTCGACACGGTCATCAAGGATGTCTCGCAGGCCGTGCACCCAGCTGCCCCGGAGGGGGTGATCGGAGATCTCGAGCCGGTGCAGACACCCGCCGTCACCACGCTCTCGGATGACGACTCGGACAGCGGCGCCGCCGTGGTCACCCCGCCCAAGAAGCGCGTCGGAGCCACTCCCGTCAAAGACACCGTCAAGAAGGTGGAGCAGACGGTCAAGAAGGTCACCGACCGGGTGACGGTCGGTGTCACGAAGGACCTCGGCGTCAAGCGGGAATTCGGGGTCAGGAAGGGCACCGGGGCCGCGGGCGGCGCCGACACCGACACGGACACCAAGACCGAGCCGAAACCCGCATCGGACGAGTAGCCCACCCCCGACCGGGCCGCCCCGGCGTCAGTCCGCGGTGCGGCGGTTGTAGGCGCGCAACGCGAACGGCGCGAACACGGCGGTGAGGATCAACGACCACACCACCGTCGACAACACCGGGTGATGTAGCGGCAGCGCCGCGGACGGCGGAGCCGGGGGACCGTTACCCCACAGTTCCCGCATGGCCTGCGCCAGCGAGGACACCGGGTTCCACTCGGCGATCGTGCGCAACCAGCGCGGCATCGGCTCGGTCGGCACGAACGTGTTGGCCAGGAACGTCATCGGGAACAGCAGGGTGAACATCACCCCGTTCACCGCTTCGACCGAGCGCATCAGCGAGCCGACCAGAATCCCGAACCAGATCATGCCGAACCCGAACACCAGCACCAGGGCGAAGGCCAACACGGCCTCCGCGGCGCTACCCCGGATGCGCCAGCCGATCGCCAGGCCCGTCAGCGCCATGACGAACACCCCGATCGACGAGTGGATGAGGCTGGCGACGCTGCGGCCGATCAGCACCGACGACCGTGAGATCGGCAGCGAGCGGAACCGGTCGATGATGCCCTTCTCGATGTCGGCGGTGATACCGGAGGCCACCACGAACGCCGAGAACACGATGGTCTGCGCCTGGATGCCCGGCAGCAGGAACTCGCGGTAGGAAGCCCCGCCGGTGTTGGTGATCGACGCACCGAAGACGAACGCGAACAGCAGCACGAACATGATGGGCTGCGCCGTCACGTCGCTGAGCATCTCGGGCGTCCGTTTGGTGTGGATCATGTTGCGTTTCACCATGATCCACGACTGGTAGGTCACGGAGGTGCGACGGATGCCGGGGCGCGGCCCGACCCGGACCTCAGATGAGGTGGTGGTCATGCGTCAGTCTCCTCTGCTCCGGCGGACCGGTGACCCGTCAGGGACAGGAACACGTCGTCGAGACTGGGCCGGCTCAGGCCGATGTCGTCGACGTCGATGCGGCTGTCCTGCAGCCATCCCGCCACCCGTGTCATATCGGCCAGCCCGTCCGCGGGGGCGGTCAGCCGGCGGGCGCCCACGTCGACGAATACGTCGGCGCCCGTCCTGCCGATGATGGCGCGGGCGGCGGGGATGTCGTCGCCGTGCGACACCGTGACCACCAGACTGGCGTTACCCGCCTGTTGTTTGAGCTGCAGCGGCGTGCCCTCGGCGATGATGCGGCCGTGGTCGATGACGACGATGTTGTCGGCCAGCTGATCGGCCTCTTCGAGGTACTGCGTGGTGAGCAGCAGTGTGGTGCCGCCGGCGACGAGTCCGCGCAGCACCTCCCACAGCTCGGTGCGACTGCGGGGGTCCAGTCCGGTGGTCGGCTCGTCGAGGAATAGCACCGGCGGCGCGGCGATGAGGCTCACCGCGAGATCCAGCCGCCTGCGCATACCCCCCGAATACCCCTTGACGACCCGGTCGGCGGCATCGGCGATGGAGAAACGCTCCAGCAGTTCGCCGGCGAGCCGCTCGAGCTCCCTGCGGCGGATGCCGTACAGGCTGCCGATCATCCGGATGTTCTCGCGGCCGGTGAGCAGTTCGTCGACGGTCGCGGCCTGCCCCGTCAGGCCCATGCTGGCGCGCACCATCTCGGGGTGGGTGCGCACGTCGTACCCGGCCACCCGGGCGGTGCCGGCGGTGGGCACCGACAGGGTGGTCATCATCCGCACCGTCGTGGTCTTGCCGGCTCCGTTGGGCCCGAGCAGGCCCAGCACCGTGCCGTGCGGCACGGCGAAGCTGATGCCGTCGACCGCGACCTGCTCGCCGAAGACCTTGCGTAGTTCGAGAGCTTCGATGGCGGGGGCGGACACGGCACCGACGGTAGCCCGGGGCACCGACATTTGGCACGCCGTTTTCACCAGGGCGGGCCACCAGGGGGCCGCCCCGGTCGACTACGGTTCGTCGACGACGAGTACGGGGGTGTCCTTACGCAGCGTCTCGCCGCGGAAGAACTCAGGTTGGCGCGCACGCATCACGAGCATGAACGCCACGCCGACCACGATCAGCCCGAGCCCGAGGATGAGCACCAGCCCGACGCCGCCGATACTCGCACCGCTGCCGTAGTCCGGTGAGGCGCTGTCGCGCAGCGTGATCAGGAATACCGACAGCAGGCCCAGCCCACCCAGCAGCGGGAACAGGAACTTGAAGATGAAACTGCCGAAGCTGGCGAACAATTCGTTGCGGAAGTACCAGATGCAGCCGAACGCGGTGAGGCCGTAGTAGAAGCAGATCATGATGCCCAGCGAATAGATGGTGTCGGTCAGCACACTCTCGCTGAGGAACGTCAGCGTCGAATAGAACACCGCCGCACCGACGCCCGCGGCGACCGTCGCGAACGACGGCGTCAGGAAGCGGGGGTGGATGGCGGCGAAACGCGTCGGGAACGCCTTGTAGGTCCCCATCGCCAGCATCGTCCGCGACGTCGGCAGGAACGTGGTGATCAGGCTGGCCGCGCTCGACGCCAGCACGGCCAGGAACAGGAACAGGTGCAGCGGCCCGCCGAGCACCGGCTCGGCCAGCGCCCCGAACACGTTGTCGGCGATCTCTTCGTTGCCCAGGCCGAGCCCTTCGTCGCCGACGCCGGCATACATCTGCGTCGCGCACGCGACGAGCAGATAGGTGAGCAGGATCGACACCACGCACAGCAGCGCCGCCCGGCCCGGCGTCTTGTCGGAATCCTTGGACTCCTCGTTGACCGTCAGCGCGGTGTCCCAGCCCCAGAACGCGAAGATCGAACCGGACAGCCCCGCGATGAACGCCGACATGGTCAGACCCGCCGGGCTGAACCAGTCGAAGCTGAACTCGACGCCCGTCTCCGACGAGCCCGATTTGGCGATCGCGAAGACCGCGAACGCCAGCAGCACCACCATCTGGAATCCCACCAGCACGAATTGGACGCGTTCGGTGGTGGTGATCCCGCGGTAGGCGACGGCGGTGGCGGCGGCGAGGAAGGCCAGACAGGTCAGCACGTTGATCACCGGGTTCTGCCACAGCGTGGAGATGTCCGGGTTGCCGAAGAGATCACCGATGAATTGGTAGAAGAACTGCACGGCGACACCGGCGAGGTTGGACAGCACGATGATGGTGGCCAGCACCGCGGCCCAGCCGCCCAACCAGCCGATGTACGGACCGAACGCCTTGGTGGTCCAGGTGAAGGACGTGCCGCAGTCGGGCGCCACCTTGTTGAACTCGCGATACGCGTAGGCAGCGAAGAACATCGGCAGGAATCCGGCGATGATCACCACCGCCATCTTCGATCCCGCCTCGGCGACGAGGATGCCGATGGTGGCCGTCAGGGCGTACGCCGGTGCCACGGACGAGATGCCCAGCACGGTGCCGCCCAGCAGGCCGACGGCGTTGTGCGAAAGCCCCTTGTCCTGAAGGTCCTTCTCGGGAAGATGGTGCGGGTCGTGCGCCTCTATCTGCATGGGGACCTCGCCAGGTTCGGGGCCAATAGGCACCTGATGCTAGCGAAGTCCCGGCCCGCAGGCCGGGCGATCGGCCGGGCTCGTTCGGTGGCGTGTTCCGCGAGGTGTTCGGCTACGCGTGCGGACGAGCGACCAGGCCGGCGCTGCGGGCCGTCGCGACGGTCTGCTCCCAGCCGACCTCCCCGACGGCCAGGACCGCCAGTGCGGTGACGAACGCGACCGCCGTCGCCGCCCACTGGGCCCACCCCGGCCCGGACCACATGAGCGCCAGGAGCAGCGCACCGAACCCGGCCGCGACGACGATCCGGGTGGCCAGACCGCGACGATGCGCACGCGCGGCGCGGGCGGACGGTGTCGGTGTCGTGGTCGGACCGGTCATGGTGTCCACAGTGCCCCAGCACACTGAGGAGCCGCCAAGCGGCGGTTATGGAATTCCTATGATCTCCGATCCGCCGGCCCGGTCCGCTCACAACACCTTCGACAGGAATTCCTGCAGGCGGGGATGCTTCGGGTTGCCGAACACCTCGTTGGGGCTGTCATCCTCGACGATATTGCCGTCGGCCATGAAGATCACCCGGGACGACACCTCCCTGGCAAACCCCATCTCGTGGGTGACGACCACCATCGTCATCCCGCCCTCGGCCAGGTCGCGCAGCACCTGCAGCACGTCCCCGACCATCTCGGGGTCCAGGGCGCTGGTGGCCTCGTCGAACAGCATGATCGACGGATTCATCGCCAGCGCCCTGGCGATCGCGACACGCTGCTTCTGCCCGCCCGACAGGGTGGCCGGTTTGACGTTGGCCTTCTCGGCGAGGCCCACCTGCCCGAGCAGCTCCATGGCGCGCTTCTCCGCGGCCGCCTTGTCCATCTTCTTGGTCAGCAAGGGCGCCAGCGTGACGTTCTCGATCACCGACATGTGCGGGAACAGGTTGAAATGCTGGAACACCATCCCGATGTGCTGGCGCACCTTGTCCAGATCCACCTTGGGATCCGTCAGGTCGAATTCGTCGACGACGACCTTGCCGGCGGTGATGTCCTCCAGCTTGTTCAGGCAGCGCAGGAAGGTCGACTTGCCCGAACCGGACGGCCCGATGACGCAGACCACCTCGCCCTGGCTGATGGTGGTGTCGATGCCGTCGAGCACCACCAGTTCACCGAACGCCTTCTTCAGGCCCTCGATGCGGATCTTCACGGTGCCCGGCGGTTCGGCCGCCGCGGCGTCGGGGACGAGTTCGTTCATTTCGAGATCCTTTTCTCGAGGCGATCCGAGAGCTTGGTGAGCGCCATGATGACGATGAAGTAGATGATCCCGATGATCAGCCACATGTTGAAGGACTGGAAGTTGCGGGCGATGATGATCCGCCCGGTCTGGGTCAGTTCGGCGATGCCGATGACCGACAGAATCGAGGTGTCCTTCAGCGTGATGACGAACTGGTTGATATACGACGGGATCATGGTCCGGATCGCCTGCGGCAGAATCACCTTACGCATCGTCGGCAGGTAGCCGATACCGAGGCTGCGGGACGCCTCCATCTGGCCCTTGTCGACCGATTGGATGCCGCCGCGCACGATTTCGGTCATGTAGGCGCCGGCGTTGAGCGACAGCGTGATGATGCCCGCCGTCAGCGCCGACATCTGGAAACCCAGCGCGGCGGGAATGCCGAAGTAGATGAAGAACGCCTGCACCAGCAACGGGGTACCGCGGAAGATGTCCACGTAGGTGGTGCCGATGGCGCGCATCCAGATCGACCGCGACACCCGCATCAGGCCGAAGGCCACACCGAGCACCAGCGCGATCGCGATCGAGACGACCGTCAAGATGATCGTCATCTTGAGGCCTTCCATCAACAGCGGGAAGGTGCTCTTGAGCAGGCCCAGGAACGAGTTGTCCGATTCGGTGGCGCCCGCGCCCAGGTAGCTGTTGATGATCTCGTCGTAGCGGCCCGACTCACGCAGGTTGTTCAGGCCGGTGTTGAACTTCTGCAGCAGTTCGGCGTTCTGGCCCTTGTTGACCGCGAAGCCGTAACTGGAGCCCTTCTCCTTGGGGGTGACGGTCTTAAACCCGTTGCCCTGAGCGATGCCGTACTGCAGCACCGGGTAGTCGTCGAAGATGGCCTGGGAATTGCCGGTGCGCACCTCGTCGTACATCGAGGCCGAGTCGGCGAAGTAGACGGTCGTGAAACCGTACTTGTCCTTGATGGACTCGGCGAAGTCGGCGCCTTCGGTGCCGTTCTTGACGGCGACCCGCTTACCGCGCAGATCCTCGTAGGACTTGATCTCGTTGTTGGTCGCCAGCACCGCCATCTGCACGCCGGATTCGAAGTACGGCTCGGAGAAGTCGAACACCTTTTTGCGTTCGTCGGTGATCGACATGCCCGCGATGACGCCGTCGGCCTGATTGGCCTGGACGGCCTGCAGTGCCGCATCGAAGCCCAGCGGCTTGATGGTGACGTTGAAGTTCTGGTTCTTGGCGATCTCGTTGATGAGATCGATGTCGATCCCGACGAAATTGCCGTTCTCGTCCTGGAATTCGAATGGTGCAAAGGTGATGTCAGTGGCGATGAGATACGTCTCGCCGTCGGCGGACGCGGTGGCCGGGGCGAGCAGGCCGGTGCCGAATACGGCGACGAGGACGGCGGCGATAAGCGCGGCGAGCCTGCGCCTCGGCCGTCCGGCACCTCGACATCGCACGGTCGCTGAACTCTCGGATCGCATGGTTCACTCCTATCTCGGCCTGCCGCGAGGAATTCACGCTAATGCCACCGGGCGTATCCCGCCGCGCTAACCGGCGCCACGACACTGATCGGTTACCAAAATGGATGGGTCGGCGTCACCGCCGGGCCCATTCACCGCCGGTGCCGGGCCACCGTATGCGACACTCTGGCCGGTGAGCGGCGGTGCGGCGGAACGTGATGCCCGTGCGTCATACGAGCGGATGCGCACCGCCCACCTGGCCGCCGTGCGAGCCGCACTGGACGATCACGTCGGGCGCCTGGGCTGGTCGCGTGAGGAGATCGACCACCACCAGCGGCAGCGGTTGCGGGCCCTGCTGGGTTACGCGCGGGAACGGTCGCCGTTTCACGCGCGCCGTCTTCGCCGGGTCGACCCGGACACGGCGACGGTGGCCGACCTCGCGTCGATCCCGGTGATGACCAAAGACCAGGCGCAGGACCAGTGGGATGCCATCGTCACCGCCGACGGTCTCGACCGGGCCGGCGCCGAGCGCGTGCTGGCCGGCCAGCAGTGGTTTTCCTACACCCGCGGCGACGAGCAGATCTTCAGCTCGGGCGGGTCGAGCGGAGTGCGGGGTGTCTACGCATGGGACTGGCCGTTCTTCATCGCCGCGTGCGGGCTGGCCTGGCGGACGCAGGCACGCGAGGAACGGCGCACACCGCTGCGGCGACCGGCGCTGCTGGCCGTGCTGTCGGCCGGTGGGCCACCCCATGCCAGCACGCCGTTGTTCGACGTGCCGACCGCCGACGGGATGCAGACGGTGGTGATCGGGGTGGGCGCGCCGTTCGACGAGGTGCTGGCCGCTGTGGCCAAGGCCGACCCCACCCACCTCGTCGGGTACGCGTCGGTGGTCGGGCGCCTGGCCCGCGCCGCGTCGGCGGGCGATCTGGACATCCACCCGGTGCGGGTCAGCACCAATTCCGAACCGCTGGTGCCAGAGGACCGCGACGCCATCGCCGCGGCCTGGGGCGCCCGGATCCACAATCTTTGGGGCTCAACCGAAATCGGTGTCCAGGCGGTCGGCTGCGGCTACGGCGGCGGACTGCACATCTGCGAGGACGAGGTGGTGCTGGAACGGGTCGACGAGAACGGCGTCCCCGTCGGACCCGATGAGCCCGCGGCCCGCACGCTCGCGACGGGTCTGGCCAACCGGACCTTCCCGTTCATCCGCTACGACCTCGGCGACCGCATCGCCACCCTGCCCGGACGCTGCCCGTGCGGAAGTGCCTTCGCGCGGGTCGCCGACGTCGAGGGCCGTCGCGACGACGATTTCACCTACGGTGCGATCACGGTGCCCGCCAGCGTGTTCCGCTACGTGCTGGGAACCGACCGGCGGGTCTCGGAGTATCAGGTGTGCCAGACCGCCGCCGGTGCCGACATCGCGGTGGTCGGCGATCCCGATACCGCGGCGCTGACCGTGGCGGTGACCGACGCGCTGCGCAGGCACGGGATGCCCGGCGCGTCGATCCGGGTCGCGGCGGTGGAGCGCATCGAACGGCACCGGGCCACGGGGAAACTCAAACGCTTCGTGCCGCTGCCGTAGCGGACCGATCAGCCCTGTTCGACGATGTTGGACAGCCCCGAGGTGTCGATCTGCGGTGTGCCCGAACGGAATGTCACCCGGTTGGTGAAACCCGACACCCCGATGGTGCCGGCCGATTCGACGGTCACGATGTTGCCGGTGCCCGAGACCGTCAGCGCCGCACAGTGTCCGAGGATCACGATGGTGTTGTCGACGCCGCTGACGCTGACCGAACCGTTGTCGCACACGACAGTCCGGTTCGTGTCGATTCCGGCGATGCTGAGCGAGCCGCCCTGCACCACCGTAGGTGTCGGCTCGGCAGGAGACGGCGCCGCGGCGGTCGGTGCCGCAGCGGTCGGCGCCGCGGTGCGCGGCGGCCGGGTGGTCGACGGGTGTCCGGGGATGCTCCCGCCTCCGCTGGACGCCGTCGGGCGGCCCGTGCCGACGGTCACCGCACCCGTGCCGAACATCAGGAACGCGGCCACACCGGCCGCGACGACCAGCGCCCCGACCGCGAGGACCGTGATGAGCGTGCGCGGTGTCCGGTTGGTGTGGGCGGGCACCGGCGGGCCGTACGGCCATGGCGACTGCGGCGGCGGGGCGCCGTACGACCAGGGCGGCGGGGGAGGAGTGCCGTACGGCCGCGGGGGCGCAGGCGGGTGATCCGCGTGGGTACCGCCCATGCCCAGCTCCGAGGTGCGGGCCCGGTCGGCGAGGGGACGCTCCAGATCCCGGATCCGGGCCTCCGGGTCGTCCTGATCGGTCATGCGCCGATGCTCCCACATCCCGGGCCCGCTCCGGGCGTGGCCGGTCAACGCGTGCAGTTCAGCGACACCGTGATCGTGCGCGCGATGACGATGGGCACGAGGACATCTCGGCCCCGCCGGCCGTCCACCTCGACCAATTGCGTGCGCTCCTGCGGATTCCTGACGCTGGTCACCTCGCACTGGTCCAGCGGTGCGCTTCCGATCCGGTCGAGCCGGACGTCGAACCCCTGGGCCTCGAGTTGACCGATGGTGACCACCGCCGACTCCGCGTTGGCCACCGCCACCGGCACGAGCATCGCCGCGATCGCCCCCGCCGCCAGTGCGGTGAGCGTCAGCAGCGCCGAGCGCAGGGTCGGTCCGTTCCCGAGTCCCTCCGCCAGCTCCCCGCGGCGGGTTGGTGTCGCGTCGGTCGTGTCGTTCATGGTGAAACCCCTTGTGCCCGAGGGCCGGTCCGCCCTGTTGGTGTTGACGGATCGATCGTGCCGGGCAGCAGGGGGGCGATGCTTGGAGGTTGTGTGGAGATCGGGTGGAGATCGCCCGCAGGGTCGCCGACGGGCGCCGAGATCAGGCTTACGGCACGCTTGCGCGACGACAACGTGCCGAAACACCGATCTCGGCGGAGCGTGCCAGTGGAATAGTTCACACTGAATTGTCCGATGTGGCGGCCGCCACTTGACTTCGAGTCAACGAGACGGCACGACCTGGACGGATCCGCACATGACCATGAAGTTCTCGCTCTACCTCAACGCCCAGACGCGCGGCCCCCACGAGGACGTGCAGATCATCGACACGCTCATCCGCCAGGCGGTCGGCGCCACCCACGCGGGATTCGCCGGCGTCACGCTCACCGAACACCACTTCTCCGGCTACAACACCTACGGGGACAACTTCATGCTCGCCGCGCACCTGGCGAGTCAGGTGCCCGCCACCACCATGTTCACCATGGCGGTGGCGGTGCCCACCCTGCACAACCCGCTGCGCCTGGCGCAGAAGTGCAATCTCATCGACGTCCTCACCAAGGGGCGGGTGATCGTCGGGTTCGCCCCCGGCGGATCACCCGTGGAATACGCCGGCCTCGGCCGTGACCCCAGCACCCGGCACGAGGCGATGCTGCACAACCTGGACATCCTGGAGCGCGCGCTGGCCAAGTCGCCCGGCGACCCGGCGCTGACCTGGGAGACGGAGTTCGAGCGCGGCGTCCTGCACACCCGCATCATGCCGTCGGGCTTCCATCGCACGCACCCGCCGTTCGCCAGGGCCACCCAGAGCATCGACGGCGCCCGCTGGACCGGCCACAAGGGCTGGTACTTCTTCACCGCACGGGAGACTCCCGACGTGCTGGCCACCTGGTGGCGAGCCTACGAAGACGCCCTGGCCGAGTCCGGACACGACGACGCCACCATCGCCGAGCGGCTCCGCTGGAGCCTGGTGCAGAAGCAGGTCTACGTCGCCGACACCGACGCGCAGGCCGAACGCGAGATCCGCGAACGGCTCACCCTGATGGCCGAAAACCAGAAGCGCAGCTTCAGCCTCGTGTCCGGGCTGCGCGACGCCAAGCACCTCAAGAGCGTGGTCGGCGTCTCTCCGCAGAATCCCGACGAATTCCTGGAACGCGCCATGATCATCGGCTCCCCCGAATCGGTGGCAGAACAACTGGCTCAATATGGCGCAATCGGCGTCCAGCACATGGCGTTGCTGTTCAACTTCGGATTCATGACACCCGAGATCTCGGATCGATCGCTGTCGCTGTTCATCGACGAGGTGCTGCCCCGGGTGGGCGCCGGCGCCATGGTCCCCACGCACTGAGGAGTGCCGCCAATGGATGAAGCAATGCTGGTGTTGCGGGTCGCCCTCGGGGTGGTGATGTTCTTCCACGGCAGCGAGAAGCTGTTCGGCTGGTGGGGCGGTGACGGTCTGGCCGGCGCCGCGGAATTCTTCGCCCGGCAGGGCTACCGCCCGCCGCTGCTGATGGCGGTGGTGGCCGGCGCCGCCGAGACGGCGGCCGGGGCGCTGCTCGTCGCCGGACTCGCGACACCGCTGGCCTGCCTGCTGCTCGTGAGCACCCTCGTCAACGTGATGGCCCTGCACCTGCGAAACGGGTTGTCGCGCAAGAACAACGGCTTCGAATACGAACTCGTGCTGCTGGCGGGAACGGTAGCCGTGCTGCTGGCGGGCGCCGGTCGGTGGTCCCTCGACGGCGTGATCGGGCTGCCCGCCCCGACGCCGACCCAGGCGGCCGTCGTCCTGGCGGTGGCCACCGCGGGTGGACTCGCCGTGGTCGCCAGCCGCCGCCGGCCCGCACCGATCGGAGCCACGCGATGAGCGGGCCCGCCGTCACGGCATCGCCCAAGAGCACCGTGGTCCCGTCGACGGCGGCCCCGGCCGCGGCCCCGGCTGCGGCCCGCCGGCGCCGATCGGCCTTGCCCAGGCTACGGGCATGGGGCAGCGCGTCGGTACGCGGACTCATCGGCTTCGCGGTCCTCGCCGCGCTCTACGAGGCCCTCAGCCGGCTGGAACTCGTCGACCCCAAACTGCTGCCACCGTCGACCGTCGTCCTCCCGCGCGCCGCCCAGATGGCGGTGTCGCCGGAGTTCCTCGTCGAACTCTGGGCCACCATGCAGGCCGTACTGCTGGGCGTCGGGATCGCCTTCCTCATCGCCGTGCCCGCCGGTCTTCTCATCGGCTCCTACACCACGGTGGCCACCGCAACCACCCCGATCGTCGACTTCGTGCGCTCCATCCCGGGTATCGCGATCATCCCGCTGCTGGTCCTCGTACTGGGGCAGGGGATGACCATGAAGATCTGCATCGTCGTGTACGTGACGCTGTGGCCCCTGCTGTTCAACACGATCTACGGGGTCCGCGGTGTCGACCGGGTCGCCGTGGAGACGGCGAGAAGCTTCCGCGTCGGCACGCTGCGGACCTGGTCCAGCGTGATCCTGCCCAGCGCGCTGCCGCTGATCCTGACCGGTGTGCGCCTGGCGCTGGCCACCGGGCTCACGGTCGCGATCGCCGCGGAGATCACCGTCGGCACCAAGGACGGAATCGGCTACTTCATCCTGCTGCAGAGCTATTCGGGTATGCACCACGATTCGATCTTCGCCGCGGTGGTGCTGGCCGGCCTGGTCGGATTCTTCCTCAACTGGCTGACCGTCGTCGCGTCCCGCCGCTGGGTCGCCTGGGATACGAGAGAGGCACAATGATGACCACGACGACGTCTCCCGCCGCGCGAATCCGGCTGCGCCCCAGGACGGGTCAGCACCACGGGCGCGACAGCGCCCGGACCTGGCTGCTGCGCTTGGGACCCGCGACGGGACTGCTGCTGCTGTGGCAGCTGGTCACCACCGCCGGTGGATGGGTGTTCTTCCCGCCGCCGTCGCGGATATTCGAACGAGTCCACCAGAACTGGTTCAGCGCACCGGCGTCGTCGCTGTTCCTGACACCCGAATTCTGGGACGACGTGGTGCCCAGCGTGGGGCGTGCGCTGGCCGGTCTGGCCATCGCCACGATCATCGGCATCGCACTCGGCGTGATCGCCGGCCAATGGGCCAGCGCCGCGGCCTACATCGATCCGCCCGTCAACTTCATGCGGTCACTGCCCAAGCCCGCGATCGTGCCGATCTTCCTGCTCGTCCTTGGCGCCACCGACTCGATGCGCATCGGGCTCATCGCCTTCGGATGCATCTGGCCGATCCTGCTCAACACCATGCAGGGCGTGCGCTCCGTGGACCCCGCCTACCGGGAGACCGCCACCGCGTTCCACATCCCCACGGTGGTCACCTTCTTCCGGGTGATCCTGCCCGCGGCCAGTCCGAAGATCGCCGCGGGCATCCGGGTGTCGCTGTCGTTGTCGCTCATCCTGATGGTGCTGTCCGAATGGATGCTGGCGCAGAACGGCCTCGGCTACTTCCTCATCAGTGCCCAGCGCAAATTCCAGGTCCTCGACCTCTGGTCGGCGATCGTGCTGCTCGGACTGGTCGGTTACGCACTCAACGTCGTCTTCCTGGCGGCCGAACGGCGGCTGCTCGGGTGGCACCGCGCGACCAGCCTGCAGAGCTAGACGAACTACGGAAGGAAATCCCATGGCGATCCTCGAGGTGCGTCACCTCAACAAGACCTACGGCACCGGCCCCGACGCCCACATCGCGCTGTCGAACGTGGACCTCGCCGTCGCGGAGGGCCAATTCGTATCCATCGTCGGACCATCCGGCTGCGGCAAGACCACACTCATGAAATGCATTGCCGGTCTTGTGAAACCGACAACAGGCAGTGTCACCCTGATGGGCAGGCCGGTCGACGGCGTCCCCGACGACCTGGCGGTGGTGTTCCAGGACTACAGCAGGTCACTGTTCCCCTTGATGCGTGTCGCGCAGAACATCGAATTCCCCCTCAAGGCACTGGGAGTCGCCAAGGCCGAACGACAGAACCGGGTCGCCGAATCTCTCGCCGCGGTCAACCTGGCCGACAAGGGCAACCGCTACCCGTGGGAACTGTCCGGCGGCATGCAGCAGCGCGTGGCGATCGCCCGCGCGCTGGCCTACCGGCCCCGGGTGCTGTTGATGGACGAGCCGTTCGCCTCGGTCGACGCCCAAACCCGTTCGGAACTGGAGGATCTGACCCGGCTCGTGCACCGGCGCTTCGGTATGACGATCCTGTTCGTCACCCACGACATCGACGAATCCATCTACCTCGCCGACCGGGTGGTGGTGCTGCGCCGCTCGCCGGGCGGGATCCTCACCGAACTCGACGTCCGGCTGTCCGGCGAGCGCGACCAGATCGCGACGAAAGCCGCACCCGAATTCGTCCAGATGCGCCGGGAGGTCGCGCAGTACATCCGCGACGCCGGCGCACCCACCACCCTCGCCGCCGTCTGAACTGTTATCCGACAAGGAGATCCGTCATGAGAAGAGCCACCGCAACCACCCGCCGGCGAGTGGTCGCCGCCTGCTGCGCGGCCGCGGCAGCCGTCGCGATGACGTCGTGCAGCTCCGACGGGTCCACCGCCGCGGACAATCCGAAAGGGCTGGAGACGTCGACGATTCGCATCACCAACCCGGCCAACATCAGCAACGTGCCCCTGCACATCGCACTCGACCAGGGCTATTTCGCCGACGAAGGGCTCGACGTGCGGGCCGACATCGACCTCGGTGCGGGCAGCACGGTCGAGGCCGTCATCGGGGGTCAGGTCGACATGGCATGGGTGAATCTGGGCGGCGCGCTGCAGCCCTACTCGGAGGGCATCGACCTGCGCCTGGTGCAGATCAGCGACCACGGCAAACCGGGCGGAATGGAAGTGCTGGTCAAACCCGACTCCTCCGCGCGGCAACTGACCGATCTGGTGGGTAAAACGCTTGCGGTGCTGTCGCCGAGCACCACCTGTGTATGGCTGGTCAAACAGGCCCTGCTCGACGCCGGCCAGTCGGTCGACGCGATCACCATGACCGAGGTGTCACCCCCCGATCACCCGGTGGTGCTGGAGTCGGGCAATGTCGACGCCACCTGCACCACCGACCCGACCCGAACGATGATGCGCGAGGAGTTCGGTGCGCGGCCCATCTTCGACGCGGCCACCGACGGCGTCCCCGACCTGCGGTCCTATCCGGTCGGCGGCTACGTGGTGTCCGGCGGGTTCGCCGAGGAGAACCCGAAGGCGCTCGCCGCGTTCAAACGGGCACTGACCAAGGCCGCGGCCTACGCCAACGCGAACCCCGACGACGTGCGCGCCAAACTCTCCACGTTCACCACCGCCGACCCCGAGGTCGCCGACAAAGTGGTCATCAACGAGTACGTCGAGACCGCCGACATGGGTGCATTGTCGGCCGAGGTGCAGAAGGTCGCCGAGGTGATGGTCGACACCGGAATCCTCACCGAGATGCCCGACATCGACGGGTTCGTGCTCAAGAGCGACGGCGCGGCCGGTGCGTGAGGCGATCGCGGGCGGTCTGGTGGGCCCGCCCGTCACCGATGCCGCCCACACCGACGAAGAACGGCGCAACATCGACACCGTCCTCGCGCTGCGCCGTGCCGGATACGGAGAGCGAAAAGCCTTCCAGGGCCCCGGATTCGTGGTCCATCGGCGGGGCATGGCGCACCTCGCGGCCGCGGGCGGATTCCGTGGCACCGGCTACGACGCCAACTCGATCGCCGACCGGCAGGACGAGATCGTCGACATCATCGCCAAGGACGACAGGGTGTGGTGCGTCTGGAAGATCCGGGGCACCCACACCGGACCGCTGTTCGGCGTCGCGGCGACCGGGCGCCCGATCGAGGTGATCGAGATGGGCGCCTGGCGGTTCGAGGCCGGAAAGGTGGCCGAGGCCTGGTTCTTCGCCGACGAGTACGCGCTGGCCGTCCAGCTCGGCATCACCCCGCCCGGGTGTTGAGAGCGATGGTTGTCGGCCGCCGCGGGCAGCCGCTAATGTCGCGACCGTGGGCCACCGAACAGGGGCGACGAAGCTGGCACTGACCGATTGCGCCCTGCTCAAAGGCCAATCACCCGAGGCGGTCCGCGCATTCGTCGCGCGGGCCAGACCGCTGTCGCTGGCGCGCGGCGAGACACTGTTCAGCGAAGGGCAGCCGGGCGGCGACATCTACATCGTCCTGCAGGGCAAGCTGAAGGTCACCCGGCCCGCCGACGACGGCAAGGAGACGATCTTCACCATCGTCGGACCCGACGACCTGCTGGGTGAACTCGCGGTGTTCGACGACGTCGACCGCCAGGCGACGGCCATCGCCGTACGCCCCTGCGAACTCGTCGTCGCCGCCAACGCCGACGTACGGGCGTGGTTCGACGCACATCCCGCCACACTGCGCCGGTTCGCCGAACTCCTCGCCCAGCGGGTGCGCCGCCTCAACGACTCGTTGGAGGATGTCTACGGCCTCGACGTCGCCACCCGCCTGGCCCGGGTCCTGGTCCGCCAAAGCGCCCAGTTCGGCCGCAGGACGGGGCTGGGCGTCCAAGTGGATCTCGACCTGAACCAGGAAGAGCTGGCGCTGCACGTGCGCGCCTCGCGGGAGCGGGTGAACCAGGTGCTCAACGACTTCGCCCGGCGCGGCTGGCTGCGCCGGGAGGCCACGGGGATCGTGGTCGTGGACTGGGAGGCGCTGGAGCGCCGCGCCCGGTTCCGGGTCGAGGTGGCGCAGCGCAGGGCCACGCTGGGCTGAGGACGGCCGGCCGGTCGGTGTGCGCGTCACCGCCGGTCGCGGAGAGCCCTCCGCAGGGCGACGACACCCGCCGACGCGACGCTGGCGCCCACAGCCAGGGCGAAGGCGGCCAGAACGAGGTGGCGCGGGCCGCCCGACGCCGCGAAGGCCCACAATTGCAGACCGCCCGCGACGAGCGCGAGCACCGCGAACCCGATCGCGGCGATGGACAGTCCCGGGTGCGACACCCACCAGCGTAGGTGTGGCTGTGGGGTCGATGAAAGCCGTCGCGCGCCGCCGCCGGAGTTGCGACAGTGGGCATGGCGGGGTCACTGCTCTCGTCCGGCGCCGCACACCGTCGACAGGGAGGTGCCCGATGCCCGAGACGGGACCGTGGACCGGCGACCCCGTGTGGCTGGCCGACGTGCTCAGGGCCGAAGGGGTGCGGCTCGTGGAGTACCCCGGCTGGCGCAATCGCGGCCACGGCGACTTCAAGGACATCCGCGGGGTGATGGTGCATCACACCGGTTCGGACAACGCGACCGCCGCCTCCATCGCCGAGGGCAGGCCCGACCTGCCGGGACCGTTGTCGCAACTGCACATCGCGCGCGACGGGACGGTCACCGTCGTCGCGGTCGGGGTCGCCTGGCATGCCGGCGTCGGCATGTATCCGTGGTTGCCGACAAATATGGGCAATTGGCACATGATCGGCATCGAATGCGCCAACAGCGGGACCAGCCCGACGGCGCGGCACCGTACGAACTGGCCCGATGCGCAGTACAACGCCCTCGTGCGGTGCTGCGCGGCCATCAACCGCCGACTGGCGCAGAACTCCTCTCGCACCATCGGGCACAAGGAATACGCGGGGCGCTCGCAGGGCAAGTGGGATCCGGGCGCCATCGACATGGACATCCTGCGGCGCGACATCCAGGCCCGCATCGGCACGGTCACCGACCCCGCGCCCACCCCCCGCCCGCCGGTCCCGATCGGCGAGTACGCCGACGTCCTGCTGTTCCGCGGGTCGCAGGGGCCGCAGGTCGCCGAGCTGCAGCGCCGGCTCAAGTACGGCTACGGCGCGTACGCGGGCGACCTCGTCGTCGACGGTTTCTACGGCGCCGGGACCGAGCGTGCGGTCAGGGAGTTCCAGCGGCGGACCAAGGGTCTCAAGGTCGACGGTGTCGTCGGCCCCCAGACCGCGGCGGCCTTGCGACTGCGGGTGATCCCGCCCGCCCAGGTGCTGCTCGAAGCCGACAACGACGTCGTCTGACCCGCCGAGAAGTTTGCTGACGTGTCGCGCTGTGATTTAGCGCTCATTTTCCGATCGAAAGGTAAGAGGCGGTTTTCCGGCCTGTTACCGGTGTGCATTGTGGGAAAGTTGCTGAAAAATTCTTCTTCGCACGTCAGTGCTCATTGCCGTGCTTGCCTAGCGAATATAACGAAGGCATAACGAATATTTTCTTAAGTTCATGCTGAGAACGGCCCGGGACGGGCACGCCGTGGGCACTTGCGCCGCGATTCGCCGCGGATTTTCGTCGCTAGACTCGTTACCTGATCGCGCCGCCACCGCGGCGCAGACTTTGGAGACTAGGCCGGTTGCGAGCCATACCGGCGGAGGTGCCGACGATATGGCGATCACAGTTGCGACCACGCTTGCCAAATTGGCGGGCATGTTCACGCGCCCCGAGCGCGTCGCGCAGGCCGCGAACCGCGACGGGCGTGCCCACGACATCACGACCGTCGCGCAGGACTTCGTCCCCGCCGCCGGGTACGGCGTGTGGCGCGGCCCCATCGGGGATATGGCCATCGACGCGGGCACCGGCACCGTCGTGGTGAGCAACTGCGGTGACGACAGCGTCACGGTGATCCGGCCCGATCTGTCGTCGGTGGTCGGGGTCCCCGTCGACGGCGAGCCGTTCGCGGTCGCCCTGGCCGACGACCGCGCCTACGTCACCACATCGGCGGCCGGCCACGACGCGATCGTCGTGCTCGACACCGCCACCCGGACCGTCACCGGCACCTACCCGCTGGCATTCGCCGTCACCGCGCTCGCCGTCAGCCCCGACGGTAAGCGGGTGTTCGCCGGACGCGCCGGGCAGGACAGCGTCGACATCGCCGTCATCGACGTCACCGCCGAGCGGGTCGGCACGATCGACGTCGCGAAGGCCCCCGCCATCAGCATCGACGCCCTGCGCGTCGACGCCTCGGGCAAGCGGCTCTACGTCGCGACGTCCGATGCCCGTGGTGCCCGGCTGTTCCAGATCAACGCCGAGACCGCGCGGGTGGAATCGGCGCTTCCGATCGGCGCCCCGATCCGCGACCTCGTGCTCGGCGCGGCCGGCACCGCCTACGTGCTGACCTCCGACCGGGCCCGCGGCGGCGCCGTCGACGTCATCGACCTGCGGGCCAACACGATCCTCGATTCGATCGACCTCGGCGGCGCCCCGACGCAGATGGCGATCAGCCCCGACGGCAACCGTCTGTACGTCGTCGACTACGACCAGGTCGTGGTGCTCTGCCTGCTGACCAACGAAGTGGTCAGCACCATCACCGTCGCCGCACGGCCGTCGTGCGTCGCGGTGAGCGCCGACGGCGGCCGGGTGTACGTCGCCGACTACACCGGACAGGTCACGGCGTTCTCGGTGGCGTTGACCATCCCGCTGCGTTACACGCCCGTCGGCACCGAGCTGATCGCGCGGCCCGCGCGGCCCGCACTCGAGCGCGCCACCGCCTGAAGCAGTTGAGTCTGCGGTCGCCCGCCAGGCGGCCGGGTAAGCCGGGGTGACGGGAAATCAGCGCCACTGGTAGCGGGTTTTCGGCCGGCCCGCCTTCCCGTAGTCGGTCAACCGGTTGACGGTGCCCTCATCGGCCAGCCGCTCCAGATACCGCCACGCGGTCACCCGCGACACCCCGACCTGCGCGGCCACCTCGTCGGCCGTCACGCCCTCCGGGCAGTCCCGCACCGCGCGGGCGATCTCGTCGGTGGTGCCCGGCGCGGCACCCTTGGGTGTCACCGATTTGTCTGTGGCGATCCGCAATTCGGCCAGTGCGCGATCGACCTCGACCTGACTGGCGGCCTCGGTGCCCGCGGGCAGCGCGGTGCGGTATCGGCGGTAACGCTCCATCCGGTCCCGGAACGCCGCGAACGTGAACGGTTTGAGCAGATACGCCAGCGCGCCGTGGGACACCGCCGCCCGCACCATCTCCAGGTCGCGCTCGGAGGTGATGGCGATGATGTCGGGCGCCGGCCGCAGCCCCGACAGTGCAGACGCCAGCGTGATACCGCTGGCGTCGGGCAGGCCGATGTCGAGCAGCACCAGATCGATCGGCGCCTCCGACGCCGCCGCCTCCGACGCCGCCCGCATCGCATCGCGGGCGGTGCTGGCCACCGCGCTCACCGAAAACCCTTGCAGCCGACCAAGATAGGTGGCGTGTGCCTCGGCGATCAGCGGTTCGTCCTCGACAACCAACACCGAGATCACGACATCACCACCCGCCGCACCGTCGCGGTCACCACCGAGCCGTACGTGACGTCGGCGGTCAGCGAACCGTCGTGCCGTTTGACCACCTGCGCCACCAGGGCCAGGCCCAGGCCGTGCTGGCCGGGGTCGTGACCCGCCTTGGTCGAGTAGCCGCGCTGCATCGCGCGCTGGAACGTTTCGGCGTCCATCCCCGATCCGCTGTCGGCGACACGGAACAGCAGGCGGTCCTCATCCAGACTCACCGTCACCTCCACCCATGGGTCGTCGCGATCACAGGCGTCCATCGCATTGTCGATCAAATTGCCCAGCACCGTGACCATTTCCTGTCCTGTCAACGGCAGATCCGCCGCGAGATCGTCCGCCCCCGACGGCAGGTGGGTGTCCTCGGTGATCGTCAGGGTGATGCCCCGCTCGTCGGCCTGCGCGGTCTTGCCGAGCAACAACGCCACCAGCGCGGGTTCACCCACCGATTCGGACAGCCTGTCGACCAGCCGCTGCGAGAGCTCCAGTTCGTTGGTCGCGAATTTCACGGCCTCCTCGGGGCGGCCCATCTCCACCATCGTGATCACGGTGTGCAGCTTGTTGGCGGCCTCGTGGGCCTGCGCGCGCAGCGAATCGGCGAGCACCTTCAGCGAGCTGAGTTCGCCCAGCGCGCCCTGCAATTCGGTGCGATCACGGATCGTGACGACCTCGGAATTGTGGGCCGTCCGCGACGTGCGCCCGCCCGCGCCGCCGCGCACCGAGGAGCGGTTGACCACCAGGACCCGTTCGTCGGTGACCTGTAACTCGTCGCGGGCGCCGGCCCCGTAGGTGTGCAGGAATTCGGGCAGATCCTCCCGGTGCACCGGTCCCGGCGGCAGGGCCAACAGCCGGCGCGCCTCGTCGTTGGCCAGGACCACGCCGTCGCGGTCGAGCACGATCAACCCCTCCGACACCGAATGCAGGATCGCGTCGTGGTGTTCGTACATCACCCGCAGTTCGTCCGGCCGCAATCCGTGGGTCTGGCGCAGCAGCCGCCGCCGAATCGCCCACACTCCCACCAGCGACACCACCAGCGCCGTCGCCGTCACCGCGGCGATCACCGGAACCTGTTCCCGCCAGCGCTCGGCGAGCGTCTGCTGGGTGATACCCGCCGACACCAACCCCACGATCCGGCCGTCGCCGTCGCGCACCGGGGCGACCGCGCGGATCGACGGCCCCAGGGTGCCGGTGTAGATCTCGCTGAACACCTCGCCACGCAGCGCGGGCTCGACGGTGCCCAGATAGTGCCCGCCGATCTGGCGAGGATCGGTGTGGGTGAACCGGATTCCGTTCGGATCCATGATCGTGATGAACGCGATGCCGGTGTCGCGGCGCACCGCCTCGGTCACCGGCTGCAGGATCTCCGTGGCCCGCCCCGACTCGATGGCCTGGGCCGTCGACGGCGAATCGGCGATCGACGTGGCGATCCCGATCACCTGCTGGCGGGCGGCGGCGTCCCCGTCGCGGCGCGCATCGAGCAGAGCCAGCCCGCTGCCTGCCAGCACGATCACGGCGATCACCGCGATCTGCAGCGCAATCGCCTGACCGGCCAGCGACCGCGGCCACCACCTGCTCACCCCGCACTCCACCTTCCCGCCGGCATATGGCGCCGACTGTCTTTCCACCCCACGGGAATGAACGTAATGAACTAA
Organism: Actinomycetota bacterium; assembly: GCA_018268465.1. Classification (GTDB taxonomy): domain Bacteria; phylum Actinomycetota; class Actinomycetes; order Mycobacteriales; family Mycobacteriaceae; genus Mycobacterium. Next base: position 290,440 of record JAFDWN010000002.1, on the reverse strand, counting down.
AACGTGACCTGGCTCACGGGGTCCCCCACCATCGTTGCAGACCACATTCACGTCGACTCTGGAGGAACACAATGAGCAGTAATCTGGACAAGTCGGCGGCGATCGAGCCGCCGGCGCCACCGCGGCAGAAGAAGGATCGCACCCACTGGCTGTACATCGCCGTCATCATCGCGGTGATCGCCGGTGTCGGCGTCGGCATCCTCGCCCCGGAGGTCGGCAAGAGCGTCGGCGTACTCGGCACGATGTTCGTATCCCTCATCAAGATGATGATCGCCCCGGTCATCTTCTGCACGATCGTTTTGGGCATCGGCTCGGTCCGCAAGGCCGCCACCGTCGGTAAGGTCGGCGGCCTGGCCTTCGTCTACTTCCTCGCGATGTCCACGTTCGCCCTCGCGATCGGCCTGCTCGTCGGCAACCTGCTCCATCCCGGCTCCGGAATGCACATCTCCGAAAGCGCCGCGGGCAAGGGTGCGGAGCTCGCCGAAAAAGCCCACGAGGCAGGCGGATTGATGGACTTCGTGCAGAACATCATCCCGACGTCGCTGTTCTCCGCGCTGACCGAGGGCAGCGTGTTGCAGGCCCTGTTCGTCGCGCTGCTCGTCGGATTCGCGGTTCAGGCCATGGGCTCGGCGGGTGAGCCGATCCTGCGCGGCATCGAGCATCTGCAGCGGCTGGTGTTCAAGGTTCTGGTGATGATCCTCTGGCTCGCCCCGATCGGTGCGTTCGGCGCCATCGCCAACGTCGTCGGCCAGACCGGCTGGGCCGCGGTCACCCAGCTGCTCACCCTCATGCTGGGCTTCTACATCACCTGCGCGATCTTCGTCTTCGGTGTGCTCGGTTCGATGCTGCGCGTCGTGTCCGGCGTGTCCATCTTCAAGCTGATCAAGTACCTGGCCCGCGAGTACATCCTCATCATCTCCACCTCGTCGTCCGAGTCGGCTCTGCCCCGGCTCATCGCCAAGATGGAGCACCTGGGCGTCGACCGAAGCACCGTCGGCGTGGTGGTTCCGACCGGCTACTCGTTCAACCTGGACGGCACCGCGATCTACCTGACGATGGCCTCGCTGTTCATCGCCAGCGCCCTGGGCGACCCGCTGTCGGTCAGCGAGCAGATCGGTCTGCTGGTGTTCATGATCGTGGCCTCCAAGGGTGCGGCCGGCGTCACCGGCGCCGGGCTGGCCACCCTGGCCGGCGGCCTGCAGGCCCACCGCCCCGACCTGCTCGACGGCGTCGGCCTGATCGTCGGGATCGACCGGTTCATGTCCGAGGCCCGCGCGGTCACCAACTTCTCGGGCAACGCGGTCGCCACCCTGCTGGTCGGCTCGTGGACCAAGACGATCGACAAGGCACAGGTCAAGACGGTTCTCGATGGGAAGGATCCCTTCGACGAGCTGACGATGGTCGACGACCATCCGCACCACCCGCGCGCCGAAGAACCGTCGCAGGCGAAGGTCCCTGCCACGGCATAGGGCGTGTGATGGAAGGACCCGGTCGGACCCCTCCCGGCCGGGTCTTTCGGCATGTCCGGACGAATACGCCCGCCCGCCCCGCCGAGTCGCGCCGTGCGGGACTATGGACAGGTGGAATGCGAGGTCGCGCGGGAGGCGTTGTCGGCGCGCATCGACGGCGAGCGCGAACCGGTGCCCTCGGCGCGGGTCGACGAGCATGTGCGGGGCTGCGCCCAGTGCGCCGCATGGTTCGCCCTCGCGCAGGACCAAGCGCTCCAGCTGCGGAGCCTGGTCCGCGGCGCGACACCAGGACCCGCGGACCCCGGTGCCCCCGCGGACCCCGACCCGGCCCGACCGGTCGGCAACCCGCACCGCGGTCCGCGCGCGACGCTGGCGGCCGTCGGGCTGATCCAGCTCGCACTGGCCGTCGCGCAGGCGGCAGGCGTCGACTTCGGACTCGTCGCCGGTCATCACGGCGCCGCGACGGGTGCGCACCTGCTCAACGAATCCACCGCATGGTCGGCTGCGCTTGGACTCGCGGGTCTGGCCGCCGCCCTGCGCCCGCGTCTGGCAGCCGGCCTGGCCTGCGTGGCCGGGGCCTACGCGGTGGTGCTGGCCTGCTACGTCGCCGCCGACGCCGTCGCCGGGCAGGTCACCACCGCACGGATGATCAGTCACCTGCCCGTGCTGGCGCTGGCGGCGGCGGCGCTGCTGGTGTGGCGCGGCGAGCGCGACAGCCGGTCGGGGAGTCCCGACGTGCCGGACGCCGTGCCCGAGGCGCCGGCGGTGCCGGCCGCCCCGGCGTCGCTGGACCGGCGGCGACGCGGGCATCTGCGACCCACCGACGACTCCGCGGCGTGACGGCTACAGCATCACCCCGAACATGATTGCCATCCCCGCGGCCATCAGCGCCTGGCACAGCGCTCCGAGATGCGGCACGGACAGCGCAGCGGTGCCCGCGCGGCGCGACGCGAAGTACCGCCACAGCCACCACGGCGCAGCGACGGCGAATACGACCGTCCACCACCAGTTGACGGCGGTGATCCACATCGGATAGCCGGCCGCATGCCCCATCCCGGACATGGTGTGCTCGGTGCCGTGTGCGGCCTGCCCGGGCAGCACCGCGCCGTTCATCACCGCGTACATCCACGCCATCGCCGCCATCATCAACGTGTGGTAGCCCTCGACGAGGCGGCCAGACCGCGCCGTCGTGAGGGTGACCCCGGCGAACCAGGCGGCCGCGGCCGCAAAGAACACCATCGGTGCGGCGGTCGGCAGCTCGGCCCCGCGCGGCCACGCCATGACAGCCATCGCCACCGCCATCACTAGATGCAGCAGTCGGCCGATCAGCGGAACGGGCCTGCGATGCGTCGACGCGATCGCCAGCACGCATTCGGCCGCGCCAAGTGCGAACAGGACCGTGACCACCCAGCGCAGGGTGACGTCGGCGATCACGGCCGCGACACCGAACGGCGGGCCTGCCACCAGCCCGCGGCGGCGTCGAGTGCGACGAACGCGGCCAGCGTCACCCCGAACAGCGGGGCGAACCAGCCGACCGCGGCCAGCACCACCACCACGCCGACCGCCTCGTGGGGTTTGAGGTATCCCAGCGCGCCGCGCCGCGGTGCCCGCGGAGGGCCGCCGCGGGTAGGCCGTCGCCGCCACCACATGCGGTAGCCGATGAGCACCGAGGCGATCAGCCCCGCGGCCGTCAGCGCCAACAGGATCTGGTTGACCAGGCCGAACAGCACGCCCATATGCGCATCGATGGCCCAGGAGGTGAGTTTGGCGAATACCGGCCAGTCGGCGTCGTCCACCCGGTCGGTGACGGCGCCGGTCCGCGGATCGACAGACACCGCGTCGTAGCGGGTGGGCCAATCCCGTTTGCGCTCCTTGACCAGCCACCCCTCGTCAGGGCCGGACGGCGGATACATCCACATCGGGCCGCGCAGGCCGGCGTCCTGCGCCGCACGCGCCACGACGTCGACACCCGCCACCGCCTGCGCCGCGCTGAGCTCTGCGGGCGCGGGCGCTGTGGCGCCGCCGTGGTGGCCGCCCGACCCCGAACCCGACGCGGCCCCGGTCAGGGAGGTGTCGACCGACGGTGGCGTCGTCCGCAGCTGTTCCTGCAGGGTGTTGATCGATTCGCCGGCGAACCGCGACCACGTCATACCGGTGACGGACAGACCGAGCAGGCCCACGATGATCCACCCGCCGATCGCGCCGTGCCAGGAGAGCAGACGCCGCCTGCCGGAGGTGCCCCGGTCGGCCACGAACAGCCGACCCGCTGCGCCGGTGCGCCGGCGGTGCCCGATCCACAACGCCAGCCCGGCCAGCGCCACCACCCACAACCAGCTGGCCGCCAGCTCGCTGTAGTTACGGCCGAGCGCACCCAGGTGCAGGTTGCGGTGCAATTCGTCGAACCACGCCCGCAGCGGCATCCACTCGCCGTAGGTGGTCAGCGCGCCGCGCACCTCGCCGGTGTACGGATCGACGAACACCGTCCGGGTGTAGTCCGCGGGTACGTCGTCGACGGCCAGCGTGACCCGGGTCGTCTCGTCCGGGCGTGCCGGCGGCCGGATACTCTCCACCGCACCCTCCGGGTGGGCGGCGCGCACCGCGGCCAGCTGTTGGGCCAGCGGCACCGTGTGGTCGCCGACCACCGCGACCGTGCGTTCGTGGCGTGTCGCCATCTGGTCGATCTGGGGAATGAGCGCGTACATCAACCCGGTGGCGGCCGCCACCAGGATGAACGGACCGATGAACAGTCCGGCGTAGAAATGCAGCCGCACCAGCAGCGGACGGAACCTGTCCCACGCGGTTCCGGGACCGGCGGATACGGTGCCCGCCAGGTCCGGGTCGGCGGGTTCGGTGGGTTCTTCGAGCGGCGTATGGCTCACGTGGGCTGCTTTCGACGGCGGGCTGATGCGGGCTGTTCCCCGGATACAGTTGGTCGGCGCCGGGGCCGGGAAAGTTCCCGCAAGCGTCTACGACACACAGTCGTAGACTCGTGCGTGCCGCGAGTTGTCCACAGGCGGAGGGCGCAATGACGATGGGGCAGGCACCGACACCGGTGCGCCGGTTCGACCGGTGGGCGGTGCCGGGGCTACTGGCCGGGACCGCGCTGGTCGCCGCAGCGCTGGCCGGTTATGCGCTGGCTGCGGGGCCGCGACGACTGAGCGGAACCGGTGCGTCCTATCCCGGGGATCCGACCAGCGCCGCCCAACTCGTCGGCCACTTCGCCGGCACCCTCACCGGGGCACTGTGCCTCGGGGTGCTCGTGGTGATCGTGGTGACATCGGTGCCCGACGCGGAGGGCCGGATCGATCCGGCGGCGTTCCGGTTGCACCTGTCGGTCGAACGCGCCGCCATCTGCTGGGCGGTGGTCGCCTCGGCGATGGTGGTGGTCGAGGCCGCCACCGCGGCGGGCGCCCCGGTGAGCAGACTGATCGGCAGCGGGGCGATCGGCGATGCCCTGGCGGCATCCGAATCGGCCCGCGGCTGGTGCGCCGCCGCCGTATGCGCGGCGGTGACGGCAGTCGGATCGCGGTTCACCCTGCGGTGGATCGGCCACGGAGTGCTGCTCATCCCCGCGGTGATCGGTGTCCTCGCCGTGCCGGTCACCGGCAACGCCGGTCAAGGACCCGACCACGACATCGCGACCAGCGCGGCGATCGTGTTCGCCGTCGCCGTCGCGATCCTGGTCGGACTGACCGCAGCCGCGGCGGTCGGCGCGCCGCACGAGCCGGCGCTGCAGCGCCGCACGCACACCCTCTGCGCGATCGCCGGGGCGGCCGCGATCATCTACGGGGCGACGCTGGTCACGTTGATGGTCACCGGCACCCCGCTGCTGGCGTCGGACTACGGGCGGCTGGCGCTGCTGTCGGGGCTGCTCATCGGCGCCGTGTGGTTGACCGGCGTCGTCGCGCTCGTCCGGTCACGGCGCGTCGCGGGACCGGTGACCATGGCTTGCGCATTGGCGATGATCGCGGCCCTGGGCGCGATGTCGGCGATGGCGACCCAGGCCCCACCGCGGTTCGCGGTGCACGAGTTCACCGCGTGGGACGTCTTCCTCGGCTACGAACTGCCCGGACCGGTGAGCGTCGTGACCCTCCTGACCACCTGGCGGTTCGACCCGTTCCTCGGGGTCGCCGCGGTGACGCTGGGCCTGCTCTACGCCGCCGGCGTGGTGCGGCTGCGGCGGCGCGGTGACCGCTGGCCCGTCGGGCGAACCATCGCATGGGCGACGGGCTGCCTGGCGATGCTGCTCGCCACCAGTTCGGGCACCCGGGCGTACGGATCGGCGATGTTCAGCGTGCACATGGGTGAGCACATGGCGCTGAACATGTTCATCCCGGTGCTGCTCGTGCTCGGCGCCCCCATCACCCTCGCGCTGCGGGCACTTCCCGCGGCGGCGGGCGGACCGCCGGGACCGCGGGAATGGGTGATGTGGCTGGTGCATTCGAAGGTGACGGCGTTCCTCGGCCATCCCGTCACCGCGTTCGTCCTGTTCGTCGGGTCGCTGTACGCCGTGTACTTCACGCCGTTGTTCGACACCCTGGTGCGCTACCACTGGGGGCACGAGCTGATGAGCGTGCACTTCCTGATCGTGGGTTACCTGTTCTATTGGGGCATCATCGGCGTCGACCCCGGCCTGCGGCGGCTGCCGTTCCTGGGGCGCCTCGGGCTGCTGTTCGCGGTGATGCCCTTCCACGCCTTCTTCGGCATCGCAACCATGACGATGACGTCGGTCATCGGCGGAACGTTCTACGGCCACGTCGGGCTGCCATGGCTGGAAAGCCTGTCCGACGACCAGCAGGTGGGCGGCGCGATCGCGTGGGGGACAAGCGAATTGCCCGTCATCATGGTCGTCGTGGCGCTGGTGGCGCAATGGGCACGCCAGGACCGCCGCGCGGGCGCCCGCCACGACCGCCACAGCGACGGCGGCTACGACGACGAACTGGACGCCTACAACGAGATGCTGCGTGAGTTGTCGCGCACGCGGCGGTGACCCCGGCTCACTTCGCCGCGCCGTAGTTGCGCAGCCGCAGACTGTTGGACACCACGAGGAATGACGAGAACGCCATCGCCGCACCGGCGATCAGCGGGTTGAGGAACCCGGCCGCGGCGATCGGTATCGCCGCCACGTTGTAGCCGAACGCCCAGATCATATTCGTGCGGATGGTGCGCATCGTGGCGCGGGCCAGGCCGAGGGCCTGCGGCACGGAATCCAGATTGTCGCGCACCAGGATGATGTCGGCGGCGCCGATCGCGACGTCGGTGCCCCGGCCGATGGCCAACCCCAGGTCCGCACAACTGAGAGCAGGACCGTCGTTGATTCCGTCACCGACCATCGCCACCACCCGGCCCTGCTCACGCAGCCGGTCGACGACCTCCACCTTGCCCTCGGGCAGCACCTCGGCGACCACGTCGTCGATGCCCACCTGAGCGGCGATGGCCCGCGCGGTGGCCGTGTTGTCGCCGGTCACCAGCATGGTGCGCAGCCCCTGCGCGTGCAGTGCCGCGACCGCTCCGGCAGCCGACTCCTTCACCGCGTCGGCCACCGTCACCGCACCGCACACCGAATCTCCCGCAGCGACGAACACCACCGTCTCGCCGCGCGATTCGCCGTCCCGCCGGGCGGCGGCCAGAGCAGCGGGCACCACCCGGCCGCGGGCGACCCACGACGGCCGGCCCACCGCCACATCCAGCGTGCCGACAGTCCCTGTCACACCGTTTCCCGCGCTGGCCTGAAACTCCGAAACCACCGGCGGCGCGTCCGGGTGCGCGCGCACCACCGCATGCGCGACCGGATGTTCGGAGGCCGACTCGACCGCCGCGGCCAGGGCGAGCACCTCTCCGGCGTCCCATCCGTCCGCGGCCACCACACCGGTGACCGCAGCTTCACCGGCCGTCAGCGTGCCTGTCTTGTCGAAGACCACGGTGTCGACGGTGCGGATCGCCTCCAGGGCCTGATGACCCTTCAAGAAGATCCCCAGCTGAGCGCCACGCCCCGACGCGACCATCATCGCCGTCGGCGTCGCCAGCCCCAGCGCGCACGGGCAGGCGATCACCAGCACCGCCAGCGCAGCCCCGACCGCGCGATGCACGTCACCGTCGAACAGCAGCCAGCCCGCCGCCGTCAGCACCGCGAGGACCAGCACACACGGTACGAAGACCGCCGAGATCCGGTCGGCCAGCCGCTGCGCGTGGGCCTTCTGCGCCTGCGCTTCCTCAACCAGGCGCACCATTCCGGCGAACTGGGTGTCGGCCCCCACGGCGGCAGCCTCGACGGTCAGCCGCCCGTCCAGCACCACCGTGCCGCCCACCACGCTGGCGCCGGGAGCCGCGTGCACCGGCGTGGATTCGCCCGTCATCGCGCTCATGTCCACGGCGGCGGTGCCGTCGATGACCAGACCGTCGGCGGCGATCGCCTGCCCGGGGCGCACGACGAACCGCTGCCCCTCCTTGAGTTCTGCGGCGGGGATCTCCATCTCGGCGCCGTCGGCCAGCAGCACCGACACCGACTTGGCGCCCAGCGCCGCCAGCGCCCGCAGCGCGCCACCCGCCTTGGACCGTGCCCGGGCCTCGAAGTACCTGCCGGCCAGCACGAACACCGTCACACCCGCGGCGACTTCCAGGTAGATCGAGTCGCTGCGCACCAGCGCCTGCCAGATCCCCTCGGTCTCACGCGGTGCACCCGCGAAGAAGATCGTGTACACCGACCAGGCCGTGGCCGCGGTGACACCGATCGAGATCAGTGTCTCCATCGTGGCCGTGCCGCGGCGCGCGTTGCGCAGCGCGGCCCGGTGGAACGGCCACGCCGCCCACGTCACGATGGGCGCCGCGAGCGCGGTGAGTATCCATTCCCAGCCGGCGAAGCGGGTTGCGGGCACTACGGCGAACATCACCGACAGGTCCGCCAGCGGCACGAACAGGACTGCCGCGACCGCCAGCCGTCGCAGCAGGCTGCGCGCGTGGCGGGCGTCGGGGTCGTCGTCGGCGGCCGGCGTCTCGGTGCGCGGTGTGGCCTGGTAGCCGGCCTGGGCCACGATCCCGCACAGGTCCGCGTCGCCGATCCCGTCCGCCGCGTCGACCGTCGCCACCCGGGTGGCGAAGTTGACCGACGCGCGAACCCCGTCGACCTTGTTGAGTTTCTTCTCGACCCGGGCCGCGCATGCACCGCAGGACATCCCCGTCACGTCCAGTTGTGTGCGCCGAACCGGCGCCACGTCGTTATCTGCGGCGACCGCTGTCGTCAACGTCATCCCTCACCACCTGGCGGCACTCGCCCACCGTTCACATAGTCGCGTCGGGCTGCCGAAGAGTTCCCGGTCGGGATCGAATAGTGTCGATCACCGTGGCATCCGGCGACGACGACCAAGTTACCCGGCTCGCTCTGGCCGCCGGACGCGGTGATACCGCCGCGCTGGAGCGGTTCATCGCAGCCACCCAACATGACGTCTGGCGTTCGGTCGCCTATCTCGGCGACCCCGGGTCGGCCGACGACCTCACCCAGGAGACGTTCCTGCGCGCCATTTCGGCGCTGCCCCGGTTCACGGGCCGGTCGTCCGCGCGCACCTGGCTGCTGTCGATCGCGCGGCGCGTGGTGGTCGACCAGATCCGGTACAAGCAGAGCCGGCCGCGGGCGCAGTACGCCGTCGACGTGGACCGGATCCTTGAGCAGCACCGTCCGGTGCGGGGTTTCGAGAACGTCGTCGAGATCCGCATGCTGCTCGACGGTCTGGACGCCGACCGCCGCCACGCGCTGCTGCTGACGCAGGTTCTGGGCTTGTCCTACGCCGAGGCGGCCGAGGTGTGCGGATGCCCCGTGGGCACCATCCGGTCCAGGGTCGCCCGGGCGCGGGAAGACCTGATCGCCGCGGCCGAGCGCGACGACCTCACCGGCTGATCTGCCGGTCGTGACCGGCCCCGGGCGCCGAACGTAACGTCAGGGCGGACATCGGGGCCTTGGTCCCGCCGTGGCGTTGCAGTCGGAGCGAGGGACCGCGAAGGGCTATGCGACGACGCAGCGACGGCGGCTCGTCAGCGCGGGCAGACCAGCGAGACGGAGATGCTCTGGTTGACCGCGGGAACCAGGATCGACGCGTCGCCGGTGCCCGGTCCCACATACGGCACCAGCTGGCCGGTGGTCTGCGGATTGCGCACGCTGGTCACCACGCACTGGTTGATCGGCGCCGTGCCGATCTTGTCGATCGTGACGGTGTAACCCTCCGATTGCAGCCGGCTGATGACCTCCTGCGGAGATTCCCCCGAGGACTGGTCATCCGCCCATGCCGCCGCCGCGGGTCCACCGACCACCGCCAATGCCGCGGCAGCCGACACGGCCAGCACCCAATTCCTGCGCATGACCGCATCTCCCGTCGCCGGTGTTGTCGTCTGGTTCTCAACTTACATCGCCGGCGGCGGCCGCCGCGTTCCCTGCGGCCCGCCGCATGTGGTCAGCGGGCCGTGCAGTCCAGGGATACCGAAATCGAGCGGCTCACCACGATGGGCACCACATCCCAGCCGCCGTCGTGACCCTTGTCGTCGTCCCACACCCGCACCCACTGGGTGACGGTCTGCGGGTTGCGGACGCTGGTCACGATGCACGCCGACAGGGGAGCGCTGCCCACCCGATCGACGTTGACGCTGTAACCCGCGGCCTCGAGCTCGCCGATGGTCTGCAGCGGTGAGCTCGGGTCGGCGATCGCGGCACCCGCCGGGCCCGCCAGCGTTACGCAGCACGCCGCGGCAGCCGCGGTGAAAAATGATGTCGGACGCATAGCGCGCCCCCTTGTCCTGCAGTTCCGTCCCCCGGTTGACACCGGTATATCGCCGCGGCCGCCCGATTCGTTGCACCCATGGTGTACACCTGACTGGAACGTGTTCCAATTCGCCTCCGGAAGGGGACGACATGGCGCTGCGGGTCGTGCAGTGGGCGACGGGTGAGGTCGGCATGGCGGCGATCAGGGGTGTGCTCGACCACCCCGACCTCGAACTGGCGGGCTGCTGGGTGCATTCACCGGACAAACACGGCAGGGATGTCGGCGAGATCATCGGGACCGCGCCGCTGGGCGTCACCGCGACGACCGACGTCGACGACATTCTCGCGCTCGACGCCGACGCCGTCGTCTACGCGCCGTTGCTGCCCGACCCCGACCAGGTGGCGGCGCTGCTCAGGTCGGGTAAGAACGTCGTCAGTCCGGTGGGCTGGTTCTATCCCGGCGAGCGGCAGGCGGGGCCGCTGCGCGCCGCCGCCGAGGCGGGCAACGTGACATTGCACGGCACCGGCATCGCGCCGGGCGGCATCAGTGAGAAGTTTCCGCTGCTGTTCTCGGCGATGGCCACCGGCGTGACATACGTTCGAGCGGAGGAGTTCTCGGATCTGCGGACCTACGCCGCCCCCGATGTCCTGCGCCACGTGATGGGCTTCGGCGACACCCCGGAACGGGCGCTGACCGGACCCATGCAGAAGATGCTCACCGGTGGCTTCGTGCAGGCCATCAAGATGGTGGTCGACCAGCTCGGGTTCGCCGCCGATCCGCTGGTGCGCTCGTCGCAGGAGGTGGCGGTCGCCACCGCGCCGATCGATTCCCCGATGGGGGTGATCCAGCCCGGCCAGGTGGCGGGCAGACGGTTCCACTGGGAGGCGGTCTCGAACGGCGACGTCGTCGTCCGGGTCACCGTGAACTGGTTGATGGGTGAGGAGAACCTCGAACCCGCGTGGACATTCGGTCCGGGCGGCCAGCGCTACGAAATGGCCGTGCGCGGCAACCCGGATTTCTCGGTGACGATCAAGGGCTTCCAGTCCGAGGTCGGTGATCCCGCGGTGTCCAGTGACCACGGAGTCATCGCCACGGCCGCGCATTGCGTCAACTCGATTCCCGCGGTGTGCGCGGCCGCCCCCGGCATCGCGACCTACCTGGATCTGCCGCTGGTCAGCGGACGTGCGGCGGCGCGGTTGCGCTGACCCGCGGGGCTACCATCGGCGTATGGCGCAGGCCCGCGGTACCGGCGCGTGGGGCGGGTGACGCGACACGATGTGCAGATTGTTCGGTATGCAGGCGGGTCGGCGCGCGGTGACGGCCACGTTCTGGCTGCTCGACGCGCCCGACAACCTCGCCGAACAGAGCCGGCGCAACCCCGACGGGACGGGCCTGGGCGTGTTCGGGCCCGACGGCGCACCCGTCGTCCACAAGGAACCCGTTGCGGCATGGCAGGATTCGTGCTTCGCCACCGAGGCCCACGACCTGACCGGGACGACGTTCGTCGCGCACGTCCGGTACGCGTCGACGGGGTCGCTCGACGTCGTCAACACCCATCCCTTCCTGCAGGACGGCCGGATCTTCGCCCACAACGGGGTGCTGGAGGATCTCGACGTACTCGACGCCAAGCTCCGCGACGCCGGCGTCGCGGACCTGGTCCTCGGCCAGACCGACTCCGAACGTGCCTTCGCGCTCATCACCGCCGCGATCCGGGACCGCGGCGGCGACGTCGAGGCCGGACTCGTCGACGCCGTGCGGTGGTTGGCGGCCAATGTGGCCGTCTATGCGCTGAACGTGTTGGTGGCGACGGCCACCGACCTGTGGGCGGTGCGCTACCCGGAAACCCACGACCTGTACGTCCTCGACCGGCGTGCCACGGGCCGGGGGCGACTGCGGCTGCGCAGCACGCGCATCCGTGCCGACTGCGACCACCTCGCGGCCGCGCCCGCGGTGATCGTGGCCAGCGAGCCGATGGACGGCGATCCCCGCTGGAGTGCCATGGTGCCCGGTGAACTGGTGCACGTGGCGGCCAGGGGCGCCGCCACCGAGCTCACCCGCCGTATCGCCTTCCCGGACCGGCCCGTACGTCAACTCACCCGTGCGGATCTGAGCGCCGCCGCGGCCGCGTCGCAGCACCCACAGGCGACGCCCTGACCGGGCCTGACACACTCGCCGATGTGACGGAACACGCGCTGGTACTCGCCGGGGGCGGCCTTGCCGGGATCGCATGGGAGACGGGCATTCTGCGAGGTGTCGCCGACGAGTCGCCGGGGACCCTGGATGCCCTGCTGGATTGCGCCGTTCTCGCCGGAACGTCGGCCGGTTCCACAGTGGCCGCCCAGATCAGCTCCGGGCTGGGCGTCGAGGAGCTCTACGAGCGGCAGGTCGCCGCGTCGTCGGCTGAACTCGGTCCCGCGGTCGACATCGACAGCATCAGCGAGCTGTTCCTCGGGGCGATGACGACACCCGGGACGGCGTCGGAGAAACGACAGCGCATCGGGGAGGTCGCGGTGTCGACGCCGACGGTGGCCGAGTCGGTGCGCCGCGACATCATCGCCCGCAGGCTGCCTTCCCACGTGTGGCCGGATCGGGTGCTGCGCATCGCCGCGGTCGACGTAGCCACGGGGGAGCTGGTCGTATTCGATCGTGACTCGGGTGTCGAATTGGTCGACGCCGTCGCGGCCAGCTGCGCGGTGCCCGGTGTGTGGCCCCCGGTGACCATCGGCGGGCGGCGGTTCATGGACGGCGGTGTGGGCAGTCTGGTGAACATCGAGTTGGCGAACGACTGCGGCGCGGTCCTGGCGCTGGTGCCCGCGGGCAGGGCGGTGCCGTCCCCGTTCGGCAGCGGCGTGGCCGAGGAGGTCGACGCATTCCCCGGCGCCACGCTGGCGGTCTTCGCCGACGACGACGCGCTGGTGGCATTCGGCGCCAATCCGCTCGACCCGGCATGCCGGGTGCCGTCGGCCGTGGCGGGACGTGCTCAGGGCCGACGCATCGCGGGTCAGGTCGCCGAGTTCTTCGGTCTCTGAAACGCGCGGCGTGCCGCATGGAACGCGCCGCGTGAGCGAGGCGTGGTCGGCGCCCGATCGTGCGGAGTTTCTCTCAATGAGATCCGAACTCAGCCGCACAGTGCGTCGGCGGCGGCCTGGACCGCCACGATGACCGCGGCCTGCGCATCGGCCGACAGCTGCGACCACGGCACGCCGAACGTGCCGGGGCCGGCCTGGTCGGCGGACTGCAACGTCGCCAGATACGGCTCGATCTGGTCTTTCGGATGTCCGCCCTGCTGTTCCATCCACACCTTGGCGGCGTAGCAGGCCTGGAAGTACTGCTCCTCGGTCGACGCGGCGGGCGCGTTCACCGACGTCGTCACCCCACCCGGGGAAACCCCGTCGGCGGGCGCCGGGCCGGCGGCCGGCGCGCTCGCGGCGGGCCCGGCCGCGCTGGTCGGGGGAGGCGGCGGATGGGTCGCTTCGTCGTTCGAGGTGCAGGCCGCCAACGCCACCACCACGGCCGACACCCACGCCGCCGCGGCGAGACGCCGCGGCGGGGTCCCGGCCGGCAGGTGGCTGCGCATGCCGACAATCTATGCAACACTGGCGGCCGTGTTGGGGCAGACCGGATATCGGGAGTGTTGTCCGGCTCGGTGATTCACCGCAGCCGACCCGATCCGACCTCATCTCCTGGAGCCCTTTCGCCATGTCCAGCGTTCATTCCGTCGCCGTGCGCCCGACCGTCTCCACCGCCCCCGCGGTGTCCGCACCCACCCGGCTGCGGCTGCCCGACCTGTTGCGCGCGACCGATCACGCCGCCGACGACGTCCTCAGCGGCCGGTACGACCACGTCTTCCCGCGCGGCGGGGTGCCCGGCGACGACCGTTGGTACACCCGTTTGCACGGGGACGACGAACTGGACATCTGGCTGATCAGCTGGGTGCCCGAACGGTCCACCGAATTGCACGACCACGGTGGGTCGCTGGGCGCGTTGACGGTGATTTCCGGTGCGCTGTCCGAAACACGCTGGGACGGTGAGGCATTGCGCCGGCGCCGACTCGACGCCGGCGATCAGGCGGCATTCCCGCTGGGCTGGGTTCACGACGTGGTGTGGAGCGCCGCGCCGTCGCGCCCCCGCCGCCGCACCGCGGCGCCCGCCGGTCCGACCCTCAGCGTGCACGCGTACTCACCGCCGCTGACGGCCATGTCGTACTACGAGGTGACGTCGCGAAACACGGTGCGCCGCAGGCGTACCGAGCTCACCGACGGGCCGGAGGGCTGATGGCGGCGCAGCAGAGCCGCGTCGACACCCTGCTCGCCCAGGCGCGGTCGCGGCTGCGCCGGATGCCCGCCGCCGAGGTGCCCGGCGCACTCGGGCGGGGCGCACTACTCGTCGATATCCGCCCGCAGGCACAGCGCGACCTCGAGGGTGAGGTGCCCGCGGCGCTGGTGATCGAACGCAACGTGCTCGAGTGGCGGTGCGATCCCACCAGCGACGCCCGGCTGCCGCAGGCCGCCGGCGACGACGTCGAGTGGATCGTGCTGTGCTCGGAGGGCTACACCTCCAGCCTGGCCGCCGCCGCGTTGCAGGACCTCGGATTGCACCGCGCCACCGATGTTATCGGTGGATATCGGGCGCTGGCGGCCGACGGCGTGCTGGGCGCGCTGTCCTGATTCGCGCTACTCGTCGGAACGCATGATCGGCCGCAGCCGCTCCGTCTTCTCCGGCGTCCAGCCCGGCGGCTGCATCACGGCCGCCCACCCGTTGACGACATCGCGGACGTAGACGTGGCCGTGCCCGTCGGGAACCTCCACCGCGACGGCCATATCCGCCGAAACCTGCAGGAACGTCACGATCGGGATCCAGTCCATCCGCGGTGACACGTCGTAGCCGCGGGGCTCGCGAAGCCAATCCGGTTCGCGGAACAGCAGATCCGGCGTCCACCAGGCGATCGGATCGGACGCGTGCTGCAGATAGACCACGCGCGGATAGCTCCACGGCGCGTCGGGGCGCCCGAGATCATCCGGCCGGGCGACGAACCGCACACTCTCGCCGTCCTCGTAGATCGGCAGCCACATCGGCGAACCCGGATCCCGGTTGGCGGTCAGGTCCGTCCAGATCGTGTTGTTGAACGTCGGGCCGGAGAACAGCGCTCCGTCCGTGCGGGCCACCAGGTTGTTCAGGCTCAGGAACGGCGCTTCGCCGCCGAAGGACCCCAGACTCTCACCGAATACGACCAGTTTGGGCCTGCTGGCCTCCGGCATCGCGCGGACCAGTTCGTCGACCGCTTCGAACAGTGCCTGACCGGCCTGGCGGGCGTTCTCCTTGTCGACGAGGAATGAGATCCAGCTGGGCAGGAACGAGTACTGCATGGACACGATCGCGGTGTTGCCGTTGTACATGTACTCCAGCGCCGACGCCTCCGCCTCGTTGATCCAGCCGGTCCCCGTGGTGGTGGCGACGGCGACGACCGCGCGGTTCAGCCCACCGGTGCGCAGGAGTTCACGCGCGGCCATCTCGGCCGTGGCGCGGATGTCGTCGGCCGAGCCCATGCCGGCGTAGGCCCGGATGGGCTCGGTGGCCGGCGCACCGTTGAATTCGGTCAGCTCGTCGACGGTGGGGCCGCCGGAGATGAAGATGCGGCCCTGGTGGCCCAACGACTCCCAGGACACCAGCGACTCCGGGCCGCCGGAACGAAGCGGCGTCGTCGGGGCCGCGGTGTCGGGGGAGTCTTCGTTGTTCACCGATTCGAAGGTGTTGTTGAGCCAGTCCATGGCCGCGCGTGCGACCACCCCGTTGAGCAGCGCGATCGTCAACGCCACCACCAGCCCGACGGCGACCACGCCCGACACTCGCGGCGGCGCCACCCGCTCGAGCTGGCGCACCAGGAACAGCACGATCCGGCGGACCAGCTGACCGATCTCGACGAGGATGAACAGCACGATGAGCGCCAACAGCGCGGCCTGCGGGTAGTTGAACCACTTCAGGTGCGGCACGCCCATCAGATCGCGGACGTTGTCCTGCCAGCGGTGGAACATGAACTGCATGCCGATCATGCCGATCAGGCCCACCGCGGCCAGCGCCAACCACGCCCAGCGCGGCGCGGCGGGGCTGGTGTCCTTGCTGCGCATGTAACGCACCAGCCAGACGCTGAACACGCCGAGCAGGTATCCGATCGCCCCCGCACCACCACTGACCAAACCCTGGAACAGCGGGCCGCGCGGCAGCAGTGACGGCGTCAGCGACAGAAAGATGAAGACCAGCCCGACCGCGGTGCCGAAGAACGTGTAACGCCGGATCCACCAGGGCGGTTTGGCGGTAGGCGCCGGCCGGGTGTCGGGCTCCCGTTCGGGCTCCTTCGGTGGCTCCGTTGTGACGACGGCGGCGTCGCTGCTATCGGCACGCTGGTCCTCGTTCGGCTTGTCCGGGCCGGGTTCTGTCACCAGAGCACTTTAGCCTCAGCGGTGCGTGAAGTTTGGGGGACGCTTCTCGGTGAACGCGGCCATACCCTCGGTCTGGTCGTCGGTCGCGAACGCCGAATGGAACAGCCGCCGTTCGTAGAGCAGACCTTCGGCGAGTGTGGACTCGAAGGCGCGGTTGACGGCCTCCTTGGCCATCCGCGCCGCCGACAGCGACATCTCCGAGATGGTGGTGGCCACACGTCTGGCTTCGTCGAGCAGTGTCTCCGCGGGCACCACCCGCGAGACCAATCCGGCCCGTTCGGCCTCCTCGGCGCCGATCGTGCGGCCGGTGAGGATGAGATCCATGGCCTTGGCCTTGCCGATGGCGCGGGTCAGTCGCTGGCTGCCGCCCATACCTGGCAGCACCCCGAGTTTGATTTCGGGCTGGCCGAATTTCGCGGTGTCCGCGGCGATGAGGACATCGCACATCATCGCGAGTTCGCAGCCGCCGCCGAGGGCGTATCCCGCCACCGCGGCGATCGTCGGCGTCCGGGTGGCGGCGAAATCGCCCCAGGCGGCGAAGAAGTCGGCGGCGAATACGTCGGCGAACGACAGTTCGGCCATCTCCTTGATGTCCGCCCCCGCGGCGAAGGCCTTCTCGCTGCCGGTGAGGATGATCGCGCCGATTCCCGGATCCGCATCGAATTCGGCTGCGGCAGCGGTGACTTCCGCCATCACCCGGGTGTTGAGCGCGTTGAGCGCTTTGGGCCGGTTCAGCGTGATGGTGCCGACGCGCGCGTCGCGGGTGACGAGGATGGTCTCGTAGTCGGTCATATCTCTCCTAGAACGTCAGGTCGGGGTCGGCGGAGGCGAAGTAGGCGTCGATGTCGGCGCGAGTGACCGCCGCCAAGGACCCGGGCGACCATTTCGGGTTGCGGTCCTTGTCGATGATCTGGGCCCGGATGCCCTCGACGAGGTCGTGGGACCGCAGTGCGGCGCACGTGGTGCGGAACTCCTGGCGCAGCACGTCCTCCAGTGTCTCCAGTGCGGCGGCCCGGCGTACGGATTCCAGCGCGACCGACAGGGCGATCGGCGAGCGGGTGGCGATGAGGTTGGCGGCGTCGTTGGCGGGACCCGCGTCGTGGCCGCGCAGCGCCGCCACGATGTCGATGACCGTATCGCCCGCATAACACTCGTCGATCCAGTCGCGCTGCTGCAGAAGCGGGCTGGGCGGAGGTTCGACGGTGTGCGCGGCCAGCGCCGCGGCGATGCCGTCGGCGACGAAGGTGTCGGTGAACTCGCGCAGCGCGACGTGCGGCACGAAGTGGTCGGCGAATCCCATCGCGATGGCATCGGCACCGGTGAACGGCGCCCCGGTCAGGGCGGCGTGCAGGCCGAGCCGGCCCGGCGCCCGGGCGAGCAGAGCCGTGCCGCCGACGTCGGGGATCAGGCCGATGCCGACCTCGGGCATCGCCATCTTGGTGGTGTCGGTGACGATCCGGTGGGCGGCGTGTGCGCTGACGCCGACTCCGCCGCCCATGACGAGCCCGTCCATCAACGCCACATACGGTTTGGGATAGCGGCCGATCAGCGCGTTGAGCCGGTATTCGTCCTGCCAGAACTGCCGGGCCTGTTCTCCGTCACCCTTGGCGCTGTGATAGATCGCCACGATGTCGCCGCCCGCGCACAGGCCCCGGTCACCGGCGCCGTCGAGCAGGACCGCCCGTACGGCGGTGTCGTCCTGCCAGGTCAGCAGCTGTTTCCCCAGCGCCGTCACCATGTCGTGGGTGAGGGAGTTGAGGGCCTTGGCGCGGTTCAGCGTCACCCGGCCGACACCTCCGGCGACACTTACTAGGATATCCTCGTTTTCGGCGGTCACGAAGTAGCAATGTAGATCGTTGCGCCCCGGCTCCGCGCCCCGGGTAAGGTTTTGCTCGGATTGACACAGGAAGTTCCCAGAAAGCCAGGTGCCGGCGGGAACCTTGCCCGTGCCACGTTCGTTGATCAGGTGTTCGTCAGCAGTCGAACCACAGCACACGAGAGGATCCCGACGGTGCGCGAGACCAGTAACCCGGTTTTTCGCCGCCTGCCCAAGAATGAGGGCGGGTACGCGACATTCGGTTCCGGGGCCGCGGGCTACGGTGCCCAGCAGGTACACGCCGAGCCCTACCCGACTCAGTACCCTGACCAGCGGCAGACCGGTGTTTCCCGGCCGCTGACAATCGACGACGTCGTCACCAAGACCGGCATCACGCTGGCCGTGCTGTCGGCGGTCGCGGTGGTGTCCTTCTTCCTCGTCTCGAGCAACATGGCCCTGGCGATGCCGCTCGTCCTGATCGGTGGCCTCGGTGGCCTGGTGGTCGTGCTGATCGCGATGTTCGCGCGTAAGCAGGACAACCCCGCTGTGGTGCTGACCTACGCGGCGCTGGAAGGCCTGTTCGTCGGCGCCATCTCGTTCCTGTTCACCAATGTGCTGGTCTCCGGCGCCAACGCCGGGGTGATGATCAGCCAGGCGGTGCTTGGCACGTTCGGTGTGTTCTTCGGCATGCTGGTGGTCTACAAGACCGGCGCCATCCGCGTCACACCGAAGCTCACCCGCTTCATCGTCGCGGCGATGTTCGGCGCGCTGGCCCTGATGCTCGGCAACTTCGTCCTGGCGATCTTCGGCGTCGGCGGCGGTGAGGGTCTTGGCCTGCGCAGCGGCGGTCCGATCGCGATCCTGTTCTCGCTGTTCGTCATCGGTCTGGCGGCGTTCAGCTTCCTCATCGACTTCGATGCGGCCGACCAGATGATCCGCGCCGGCGCGCCGGAGAAGGCCGCGTGGGGCATTGCCCTCGGCCTGACCGTCACCCTGGTCTGGCTGTATCTCGAAATCCTGCGGCTGCTGAGTTACTTCCAAAACGACTAGCAGCCGTTCATGGAAAGCCCGGCATAGGCGGTGCCGGGCTTTCTCTTTGTCCTTTGCATGTGGGTCCGCGCACAGATCGCGTTTCTTCTCAGATGACGATCTCACCGCAGAATCAACGCGGACGATCGGCTACGACAGGCGCTCCACGATCATCGCCATACCCTGCCCGCCGCCGACGCACATGGTTTCCAGGCCGAACGTCTCGTCGCGGGTCTGCAGGTTGTTCAGCAGCGTGGCGGTGATCCGCGCACCGGTCATCCCGAACGGATGCCCGAGCGCGATCGCGCCGCCGGAGACGTTGAGCCGGTCCTCGTCCATCCCCAGCGCGCGGGCCGAGCCGAGCACCTGGACGGCGAACGCCTCGTTGATCTCGTAGAGGTCGATGTCGCCGATCGACATCCCGGCGATGGCGAGAGCCTTCTTCGTCGCCTCGATGGGGCCCAAACCCATGATCTCCGGGGACAGGGCCGACACACCGGTCGAGACGATACGTGCCAGCGGGGTCAGCCCCAGATCCTTCGCCCTGGTGTCGCTCATGATCACCACCGCGGCAGCGCCGTCGTTGAGCGGGCAGGCATTGCCGGCGGTGATCGTGCCGTTGGGCCGGAACACGGGTTTGAGCTGGCTGATCGCCTCGTAGGTGGTGCCGGGGCGCGGACCGTCGTCCTTGGAGACCGTGGTGCCGTCGGGCAGCGTCACCGGGGCGATCTCCCTGGCGAAGAACCCCGACGCGATCGCCTCCTCGGCGCGGTTCTGGCTGCGCACCGCCCAGTGGTCCTGGTCCTCCCGGCCGATTCCGGTGTAGATCGCGACGTTTTCCGCGGTCTGCCCCATCGCCAGGTACACATCGGGCAACGCCCCCTCGCTGCGCGGGTCGTGCCATTCCGTGGCGCCGGCGGCGGCCTGCGCCGAGCGTTGTTGAGCTGCCGCGTAGAGCGGGTTCTTCGTGTCCGGCCAGCCGTCGGGGGTGCCCTTGGCGAACCGCGACACGGTTTCCACCCCCGCGGAGACGAATGCGCTGCCCTCACCCGCCTTGATCGCGTGGAACGCCATCCGGGTGGTCTGCAGCGACGACGAACAGTAGCGCTGGACGGTGGTTGCGGACAGGGTGTCGTAGCCGAGTTGGACCGCCACCGTGCGGGCGATGTTGAACCCCGCCTCACCGCCGGGCTGGCCGCAGCCCAGCATCAGGTCGTCGATGGTGTACGGGTCGAGCGCGGGCACCTTGTCCAGTGCGGCGCGGATCATCTGGACCGCCAGGTCGTCGGGGCGCATCTCGACCAGCGAACCCTTGTTGGCGCGTCCAATCGGCGAGCGGGCGGTCGACACGATGACGGCTTCGGGCATGACGCCTCCTCAACTAGGTTCACTAGGTGTTGCAGCAGAACCTAACCCGTCGGCGCGATGACGGGGGCGGGCACCCCGGTCGTCCGCCTCCAGATCCGGCTGATCCCGCCGACCCGCGCGAGCAATGTGGCGCCGTCCGGTCTGCGGGACTGCAGGGGAGGTGCGGGGACGGGGCCGCCGATCCAATCGCCCAACGCGTGGCACAGCTCAGGTAACAGCTGAGTGCCCGCGAGTGCGTAGCCCGCTCCCGATGGGTGGAACATGTCGTCGGAGAAGTAGACCTCGGGATTCTTGCTGAACGCCGGTGTCATCAGATCGGCGAGCGGGACCGGCACACCACCCGCGGACCGCACCGCCACGGCCTGGGCGCGCGCCAGCCGCAGGCCGATGCGGCGCGCGACCCAGCGCAGCGGCTGCGGAATCGCGGTGATCACACCGAAATCCGGACATGTGCCCACCACGACGACGGCTCCGGCGGCCCCGAGCCGCCGTACCGCGGCGCCGAGCCGTCGCGCCGACGGGCCCACGCCGTTGGGTTTGGTGACGTCGTTGGCCCCGATCATGATGATCGCCGCGTCGGGGGGCGGCCCCGCGACGAACATGGCGTCGATCTGCCCGGCCAGGCCCTTAGAGGTGGCCCCGACGATTGCCTTGGTGCTCAACCGGATTCGCCGGCCCGACACCTCGGCGAGGCCGCGTGCGATGAGCACGCCGGGCACTTCCTCGGCGCTGTGGCTGCCGTAGCCGGTGGCGGTGGAGTCGCCGAACACCATGAGGTGCAGGTCGAACGGCACTCCACGCGTCCACCGCTGCACCGGTCCGCCGCCGGGGGAGTAGACACCGTCGGCGCGGGGCGGGACGTCCCAGGACTTGGGGATGACGCGGCGCGCCTGGACAGCCTGGCCGTTCAGCAGATTGCGGGCTCCGACATAGGCGGAACCGGTCGACGCGAGCGTGGCCGCAGCCGCCAGGGCGATGGTTGACCGACGCGGTGCACGAATGCCCACGCAGCCAAGTCTAGGCGGAAGCGCACGGTTGTCCGCGTGGCGAGCGCCGTTGAGCGATCACAGTGCGGTATCAAGTCCGGTATCAATTCAGACTCTTTGATTGTTGAACTGGTTAACGATGTCAAGCTAAGTTACCGAGGTTGGTCGAGTGACTTAGCTCACCGGGGCACTACGATGGCGTAGGAAGTGGTGGCGATGACGGCACCTAGTAAGGTACCCGCGACGCCTCGCGCTGCGATAAGCGCAGCTAGAGCGCATAAATCTCGCCGGTTTCCTGTCAGTGACGGTGCACCGGTAGAGGTGCTCGAAGACGGCCCGAGCCTGGCGGGACGGCTTGCCGCTTTCGCCGCTTTTGTCACCATCCGGCCAACTCTGGCTATCGGGAGCTTCGCGCCGCGGCTGCCGTGGCCGTTCGGTCTCGTCGACTTCGTTTCGCGCGTCGTGCGGCCCACGCCGGGCACGGTGCGTGCGACGATCGCGCTGCCGCACTGCTCCGCGCAACTCGTCCGGGCCCCCGGTGTGTTGCCGGCGGACGGCAACCGCAGTGTGATCCTCTACATGCACGGCGGCGCGTTCCTCACCTGCGGCGCCAACTCGCACGGGCGGCTCGTGACGGCGCTGTCGAAGTACGCCGACAGCCCGGTGCTGGTGGTGAACTACCGGATGATCCCGAAGCATTCGGTGGGGACGGCCGTCGACGACTGTTACGACGCCTACCAGTGGTTGCGCCTGCACGGGTACGAGGCCGACCAGATCGTGCTCGCCGGCGATTCCGCGGGCGGTTACCTCGCCCTGGCGCTGGCCGAACGCGTGCGGCTCGACGGGGAGGAGCCCGCGGCACTGGTCACGATGTCGCCGTTGTTCGAGTTGGACAATCAGGCCCGCGCCACCCACCCCAATGCGCGCACCGACGCGATGTTCCCCCCGCGCGCATTCGAGGCGCTGGTCGAACTGGTCGAGAAGGCGGCCGAGCGCCGCTTCGTCGGCGGCCGGCCCGAGCCGGTGTACGAGCCGCTCGACCATATCGAGCCGGGGCTTCCGCGCACGCTGATCCATGTGTCCGGGTCGGAAGTCCTTGTCAGCGACGCCCGTAAGGCGGCCCGGCTGCTGGCGGCCTCCGGAGTGCCGGTCGAGATCCGGATCTGGCCAGGTCAGATGCACGTCTTCCAACTCGGCGAGCCCGCGGTGCCCGAGGCCACCCGGTCGTTGCGGCAGATCGGGGACTATATCCGCGAGGCCACCTGGTAACCCGGGCCGCGCCTGGGAGTATCCGGGCGCATCTGAGAGCATGGTGTCATGCGGATCGCCAGGCACATCAGTGAACTCATCGGCAATACCCCGCTGGTTGCGCTGAACTCCGTTGTGCCCGAGGGCGCCGGAGTGGTCGCGGCCAAGATCGAGTACCTCAACCCCGGCGGCAGCGCCAAGGATCGCATCGCCGTCAAGATGATCGACGCGGCCGAACGGAGCGGCGAGCTGCGCCCCGGCGGCACCATCGTGGAGCCCACGTCCGGCAACACCGGCGTCGGGCTGGCGCTGGTGGCCCAGCAGCGCGGGTACAAATGCATCTTCGTCTGCCCCGACAAGGTCAGCGAGGACAAGCAGAATGTGTTGCGCGCCTATGGCGCTGACGTGGTCGTCTGTCCGACGGCGGTGCCGCCCGACCACCCCGACAGTTATTACAGCGTCTCCAACCGCCTGGTGACCGAGGTCCAGGGCGCCTGGAAGCCCGACCAGTACTCCAATCCGATGGGGCCGGCCAGCCACTACGAGACGACGGGTCCGGAGATCTGGGCCGACACCGACGGCAAGGTGACACATTTCGTCGCGGGCGTGGGCACCGGTGGCACCATCACCGGCACCGGCCGCTACCTCAAGGAGGTTTCCGGCGGCAAGGTGCAGGTCGTGGGTGTCGACCCGGAGGGCTCGGTGTACTCGGGCGGTACGGGCAGGCCGTATCTCGTCGAAGGCGTCGGCGAGGACTTCTGGCCGTCGGCCTACGACCCCGCGGTCCCCGACGAGATCATCGCCGTCTCCGATGCCGACTCGTTCGACATGACCCGGCGGCTGGCCCGCGAGGAGGCGCTGCTGGTCGGCGGCTCATGCGGTATGGCGGTGGTCGGGGCGCTCAAGGTGGCCAAGCGCGAAGGGCCGGGGTCGTTGGTGGTGGTGTTGCTACCCGACGGTGGACGCGGTTATCTCTCAAAGGTTTTCAACGACGCGTGGATGTCGTCGTACGGCTTCCTGCGCAACAGGCTCGACGGCACCATCGAACAGTCCACGGTCGGCGACGTCCTGCGCGGCAAGTCCGGGGCACTGCCCGACCTGGTCCACACCCATCCTTCGGAGACGGTGCGCGACGCGATCGGGATCCTGCGGGAGTACGGCGTATCGCAGATGCCGGTCGTCGGCGCCGAGCCGCCGGTCGTTGCCGGTGAGGTGGCGGGCAGCGTCTCGGAGCGGGAACTGCTGTCCGCGGTGTTCGAGGGGCGCGCGAAGCTGGCCGACGCCGTCGCCCAGCACATGGGCCCGCCGCTGCCGCTGATCGGCGCCGGCGAGCTGGTTGGAACGGCGGCCAAGGCGCTGCGGGAATGCGACGCCGTCATGGTGGTCGAAGAGGGCAAACCCGTCGGGGTTCTCACCCGCCACGACCTGCTCGGGTTCCTCTCGGAGGGCAGCGGTCGCCGCTAGTCCGCCGCCGGCTCTGGCAAAGAACGTTGCGGCGGGCGTCACGGGTGGATCCGGCGGCTTCTGAGGCGTCTGTTCACCGCATGTCACCACGTGATCAAGATCCCGTGAGAATCGCAGCTGCAAGGATCTTCTCAGGTAGTGTGAGCACCGCTTGACTGCCAGCTAACGTGATCACTGGAGGGCGTCCATGACCCACGAACCGCCGCCTGGGAACTATCCGCCGCCCCCTCCGCCGGGTGGTGGCTATCCGCCACCGCCGCCGGGCGGTTCGTACCCGCCTCCGCCGCCGCCGGGCGGTGGCTATCCGCCTCCACCGCCGGGCGGTTCATACCCGCCTCCGCCGCCGCCGCAAGGATTCCAGGGACCGCCGGTGGGTGGCGGCTATCCGCCCCCGCAGGGCGGGCCGGGATACCCTGCGCCCCAGGCACCCCGGGGCGCCTTGCCCAAGGAGGCCTACACCCCGTGGCTGACGCGTGTGCTGGCCTGGATCATCGACTACATCCCGGTGTTCGTCCTCGAAGGCATCGGATACGGCCTGCTCATCGGCACCCGCGAAACCGTCTGTGTCACCGACACATCCGAATTCGATCTGGGTGAGTTCTGCGCCACGGGCGCGTCCACGCTGGGGCAGGTCTCGTTCTTCATCTTCGGGGTGCTGCTGCCGTTCGTCTATGTGATCTGGAACTACGGCTACCGCCAGGGCACCACTGGATCGAGCATCGGGAAGTCGGTGCTCAAGTTCCAGGTGGTCAGCGAGAAGACTTGGCAGCCAATTGGTTTCGGATTGTCCATCGTCCGTCAACTCGCCCACCTGGTGGACGCCATCATCTGCTATATCGGCTATCTCTTCCCGCTGTGGGACGCCAAACGTCAGACCCTGGCGGACAAGATCATGACGACGGTCTGTGTGCCCCTGCAGCCGTCGGCGCCCGCGCAGAGCACGTATTGATCGACAGGAAGCCGCGATGAGCGAACCCCCGCCGCCGGGCAATTACCCGCCGCCACCGCCGGGCAACTATCCGCCGCCGCCACCGGGCGGCTATCCGCCGCCCCCTCCGCCGGGAGGTGGCGGCTATCCGCCACCGCCGCCATCCGGCGGCTATCCGCCGCAGTCGGGCGGGTACCCGCCGCCTCCGGCGGGCGCGTATCCGTCGGGCCAGCCGGGTGCGTACCCGCCGCCTCCGGCGCGGGGACCGGTGCTCCCCAAAGAGGCCTATACCCCGTGGATTCACCGCGTCGGGGCCGCGATCATCGATATTCTGCCCGCGCTCGTCGTCGTCGGCATCGGGCAGGGCATCGCCTTCGGTACCGCCGACAACCAGTGCGTCAGCAATGGAACTGCCGGTTACGACATCTACTGCACGTCGAGCTTCTCGGCGCTCGGTGTCATCGTGTACGCGCTGTCGTCGTTGCTGGCGCTGGGTTACTGGGTGTGGAATTACGGCTACCGCCAGGGCACCACCGGATCGAGTATCGGCAAGTCGGTGCTCAAATTCCAGGTGGTCAGCGAGAAGACATGGCAGCCCATCGGTTTCGGTCTATCGATCGTGCGTCAGATCGCGCACTTCGTGGACCAGATCATCTGCTACATCGGATACCTGTTTCCGCTGTGGGATGCCAAGCGTCAGACGTTGGCGGACAAGATCATGACCACGGTGTGTGTGCCGTTGAATCCGCAAGCGCCGCCGCCGGGCCCGCCGCCGGGTCAGCCGTACACGCAGTGAGCTGAATCGATCGAGACCTGCGCCACAGGCGCATCCACGGTCGGGGCGGTCCTGCGGCTCGAATATGTGATCGGCGCGCCGCGGCCGCCAGCGGAATGGCGCCGACCCGGCGAGAAGATTTGGCAGCCAATCGGTTTGGAGGCAGCGTGAGCCCGCCCGCCCGCCCACGTGGTCGACGCGATGGCTGCCGCATCGGCTATCTTTTGCTGTGGGATGCCAAACGCGCCACCCTGGTGACCAACAACATGACGCCGGTCTGTGTGCCACAGCAACCGCCGTCACCCACGTAGGACACGTACTGATCGACAGGAAGATGCGATGAGCGAACCGCCCCCTCCGGGCAACTATCCGCCACCCCCCAACGGCGGTTACCCACCGCCGGGCGGTTACCCACCCCCGCCGGGGAACTACCCCCCGCCGGGGAACTACCCGCCGCCTCCCGGCGGCAACTTCCCGCCGCCGCCTCCCGGCGGGTATCCGCCCCCACCGCCCCCGCAGTCGAGTGGCTATCCGCCGCCCCCGCCGGGGGGTGCGTACCCGCCGCCCGGTGGCTATCCGCCGGCGTCGGGGGGATACCCGCCGCCGGCCTTCGGGCCCGGACCCGGCACCGGCTACAGCGTCGGAGGCGCGTTCTCCTGGGCGTGGAACAAGTTCACCAAGAACGCCGTGCCGCTGATCGTGGCGACGCTGATCTACGCGCTGGTGCTGTTCGCCCTGCAGGCTGTCATCAACGTCATCTCGGCGGCGGTCTCACCCGGGGACGCCAGCTACACCTCCGACGCGAACAGCTTCGAATTCTCCTACAGTGCCTCCGGTCCGGCGAGCATCGTCGTGGGAATCATCGGCTGGATCCTGTCGCTGGTCGTCGGCGCGGTGGTGCAATCGGCTTACCTCGGCGGGGTTCTCGACATCGCCAACGGTCAGCAGGTGTCCATCGGGTCGTTCCTGCGCCCGCGCAATATCGGCAACGTCATCGTCGCCGGCCTGATCGTCGGGATCATCACCACGATCGGGTTCTTCCTGTGCATCGTGCCCGGCCTGATCGCCACGATCATGCTGATGTTCACCATCGTCGCGCTGCTGGACCGCAATCTCGCACCCGTCGACGCGATCAAGATGAGTTTCGAGATCAGTAAGAACAACTTCGGCAGCGTGCTCCTCACCTGGCTGGTGATCGGCGTCACCGTCATCGTCGGCGCGATCCTGTGTGGCGTGGGTCTGCTGGTTGCGGCACCCGTGGCGACCCTGCTCCTCGTCTACGCCTACCGCAGCCTCACCGGCGGATTCGTGGCGCCCGCGACGCCGTAGCGGGAACCCTGGTCATCTGGTCATCGGAAGGCGCTGACGCCCGTCAGCGCCTCTCCGATGACCAACTGGTGCACCTCGGAGGTGCCCTCGTAGGTCAGCACCGACTCGAGGTTGTTCGCATGCCGAAGTACCGGATACTCCAGCGTTATGCCGTTGGCGCCCAGCAGGGTCCGGCATTGCCGGGCGATCGCCAGGGCCTCCCGCACGTTGTTGAGCTTGCCGAAGCTGACCTGGTCGGGCCGGATGCGCCCGCTGTCTTTGAGCCGGCCCAGGTGCAGTGCCAGTAACTGCGCCTTTCCGAGTTCGACGGCCATATCGGCGAGTTTGGCCTGGGTCAACTGGTAGCCGGCCAGTGGTTTGTCGAATACCTCCCGGGTGCCGACGTAGTCCAGTGCCGATTCCAGACAGTCGCGGGCCGCGCCGACGCTGCCGAACACGATGCCGAACCGGGCCTCAGACAGGCACGCCAACGGCCCCGACAATCCGCGCGCACCGGGGAGTTTCGCCTCGTCGGGCACCCGCATGTCGTCGAAGTGCAGCTCCGAGGTGACCGATGCACGCAGCGACAGCTTGCGCGTCATCTCCCGCGCGGAGAACCCCGGTGTGTCCGTCGGGACGGCGAAACCGACGATCGCATTGTCCGCCCCGTCGTCGGCACGGGCCCAGACGATCGCGACGTCGGCCTCCGAGCCGTTGGTGATCCACATCTTGGACCCGTTGAGGATCCAGTCGGAGCCGTCGCGGCGGGCGGTGGTGCGCATGCCCGAGGGGTTGGAGCCGAAATCCGGCTCGGTCAAACCGAAGCAGCCGACGAGTTCCCCGGCGGCCATTCCGGGCAGCCACCGTTCGCGTTGTTCCTCGCTGCCGTGCCGGTGGATCGCGAACATCGCCAGCGAGCCCTGCACCGACACCATGCTGCGCAGCCCGCTGTCGACGGCTTCGAGTTCCTGACACACCACGCCGTACGCGGTGGCCGAGGACCCCCCGCAGCCGTACCCGTCCAGGTGCATGCCGAGCAGGCCCAGTTTGCCGAACTCGGTTGCCAGCTCGCGGACCGGAACCGTACCCGCTTCGAACCATTCCGCGATGTACGGCCGCAGTCGCTGGTCTCCGAACCGGCGCACCGTCTGGCGCAGCTCGACCTCTTCGGGGGTCAGCATCGCGTCGGTGTCCAGCAGGTCGTCTATCCGCACACTCATGGTCCATGTCTACACCGGGCGGGTGCCGAATCGGGTGCCGATACGCTCAACACGTTATGAGTGAACAACACACGTGGCAGGGACTGGCCACCAAAGCCATCCACGCCGGTTTTCGCCCCGACGCGGGCACCGGCGCCGTCAACGCACCGATCTACGCTTCGTCGACTTTCGCCCAGGACGGGGTGGGCGGCCTGCGCGGCGGATTCGAATACGCCCGCACGGGGAACCCGACACGGGCCGCTCTGGAGGCCTCCCTGGCCGCGGTGGAGGAGGCGGCGTTCGGCAGGGCGTTCAGCTCCGGTATGGCCGCGACCGACTGTGCGCTGCGCGCGGTGCTGCGTCCGGGTGATCACGTCGTCATCCCGGACGACGCCTACGGCGGGACGTTCCGGCTCATCGACAAGGTGTTCACGCACTGGGGTATCACCCACACCCCGGTCGCGCTGTCCGACCTGGGCGCGGTGCGGGCGGCCATTTCCCCGCAGACCAAGCTGATCTGGGTGGAGACCCCGACCAACCCGCTGCTGTCGATCGCCGATATCGCCGGTATCGCGCAGATCGGCGCGGATTCGGGGGTAAAGGTGTTGGTGGACAACACGTTCGCCTCACCCGCATTGCAGCAGCCGCTGACTTTGGGTGCCGATATCGTGTTGCACTCGACCACCAAGTACATCGGCGGGCACTCCGACGTGGTCGGTGGCGCGCTGCTCACCAACGACGAGGAATTGGACACCGCGTTCGCCTTCCTGCAGAACGGCGCGGGGGCGGTGCCGGGGCCGTTTGACGCCTATCTGACGATGCGGGGCCTCAAGACGCTGGTGTTGCGCATGCAGCGACACTGCGACAATGCGGCGGTGGTCGCCGAGTTCCTGGCCGGACACCCCGCGATCGACGGTGTGCTCTACCCCGGGTTGCCCAGTCACCCCAACCATCAGGTCGCCGTGCGTCAGATGAGCGGGTTCGGCGGCATGGTTTCGGTACGGCTTCGGGGCGGCGTTCAGGCTGCGCGCGAATTCTGCTCCCGCACAAAAGTTTTCATCCTCGCCGAGTCGCTGGGCGGAGTGGAGTCGCTCATCGAGCACCCGGGGGCGATGACCCACGCGTCGACTGCGGGCTCCCAGCTCGAGGTGCCCGACGACCTGGTGCGGCTGTCGGTGGGGATCGAGGACATCGCCGACCTGCTCGCCGACCTGGAGCAGGCGCTGCCGACCCGCTGAGCCGGCCGGGTTACTGGTTCAGTGCGGAGCGCAGCGCCGACGCGGTGATCGCGACGTTGACCTCGGCCAGTCCGGTGGGCGATTCGTCGACCCAGCTGCCGCTCGCGATCTCGCCTGCGCGCCCGTGGACCCAGCGCCACCCGCGGTCGTTGAGGCTCAGCAGTGCGCCCAGACCGTCGACGGCGTGCAGCACCGAGATGATCGCGGCCGTCGGCGCGGTGGGCGGGCGGCCCTCGAACAGCGCCGCCAGCAGATCCGATCGGGCCTGGCCGACGCGGTGCCGATCGGTGAGCGGCAACGCGTAGGGATGGGTCATCCCGGTGTGTTTGAGGCGCACGCGGCGCAGCTGGCCGGTCCGCTCCAGATGCGCGACGAGGTTGTCTTCGGTGTGTTTGCGCAGTTTGGACAGGGCGACAGCGGGGCGGAGCGGACGACGTTGCAGCAGCCGCCAGGCGGGTTCGCCGACCGCGTCCACCGGCGCACCGCCGCGCAGCGCTACCAGCTTGCCGGCCGCGACGGGCTCACCGGCCACGGCGGGTCGGATCAGGCAGGCGCGGGCGAGGTCGAGCAGCACCGCGGCCGTCAGTACCCGTTCGCGGCGTGCCCGGTCGAGGCCGGGCTGAGCGGACGCATTGTCCACCAGCAGCAGAAACAGGTCCTCGGCGATCTGCGCCATGCGCTGGAGGGTAACCCGGCGCACGGCGTGCCTGCGCGTCCGGTGAGGCCGGAACCGACCTCCCCGCGATGTCAGGCGGCGTCGTCAGGCGTGGTACGGCTCCGCGCTGACCAGGGTGACCTTGACGGTGCTGCCGCTGGGCACCGTGTAGCTGCGGGTCTCGCCGACCTTGGCGTCGAGCAGCGCGCCGCCCAACGGTGAATTGGGCGAGTACACCTCGAGCTTGCCGTCGTTGATGGCCTGCTCGCGGGTGCCGATCAGGAACGTCTCGGTATCGCCCTGGTCGTCGTCGTAAAACACCTTGACCACCGACCCGGGCAGGGCGATACCCGACTGCTTGGGGGCCTCGCCGACCTTGGCGTTGTTGAGCAGTTCCTGCAGCTGGCGGATGCGCGCCTCCTGCTGGCCCTGCTCCTCGCGGGCGGCGTGGTAGCCGCCGTTCTCGCGCAGATCGCCTTCTTCGCGGCGGTCGTTGATTTCGGCGGCGATGACGGGACGGTTGGCGATCAACTGGTCGAGTTCCGCCTTCAACCGGTCGTATGACTCCTGGGTCAGCCAGGTGACCTGGGTATCGGTCATGTCTCGCGCTCCTGTCGTCGTTGTCTCGCGCTTGTCGCGTACGGAGTTCTCGGGTCCCTGTACCGGGAGCTAGCCGACGTGTATCGCCGCGATCGCAGGCGCGTTTCTTGCGCGCAAAAGCAGCAATACACGGCTCCAGCAGGAACCGTGTACCTCTCGATGGTACCACCGCGGCGTCAACCGATTTTCACGTATTCGCAGTTCGCCGTTTGTTGCACGGTGGCGCCGACGTGCGATGCCGACGCCGGCTACGGCGCCCTCAGGTACGCGGGCACGTCCGTGCCGCAGCCGTAGATATCCCCGACGGCGGGCTGCCTGGTGGCCTTGACGATGGTCCTCACCTGCACCGTGTTCTCCGACGACGGCGCCACCAGCACCTCGCGCCGTCCGGTCTCGCTGCCGTCGATCGAACGGGCCCGCACGATGCACACCACCGGCTGTGACGGGTCGTCGCGGGTGACGCTGATCGTCACCGACACCGTCTCGTCGTCGAGGATGTCGTAGGCGCCGAGCTCACCCTTCACGTCGCGGGTACCGAAGTTCTTGGACGCGACGATCGCCACCGTCACACCCGCGGCGAGCACCAGCGCCGTCAGCGCGACCAGCACCCAGCGCCGGCCGCGCCGGGACAACCGATCCGTGCCGTAGCGGTCGGTGGGACGCTCGATCATGCTGGTTTGGGTGCCCATCGGTGAGTTGCGAACATCAGGACTGGAACTATAGGGCGGGACAGACCAGGTGCGGGGCCCAGGGCCGGGCCCGCGGGACGCGAGGTATGAGGACACCGTAGTTAGATGAGACGAGATGAGTGAACTGCGGTTGATGGCGGTGCACGCCCACCCCGACGACGAGTCCAGCAAGGGCGCGGCGACCGTGGCGCGGTACGTCGACGAAGGTGCGCGCGTCATGGTGGTGACGCTGACCGGCGGTGAGCGGGGCGACATCCTCAATCCGGCGATGGATCTGCCTGAGGTCCACGGCCGGATGGCCGAGATCCGCCGGGACGAGATGGCCAGGGCCGCCGAGATCCTCGGTGTGGAACACCACTGGCTGGGCTTCGTCGACTCGGGACTGCCCGAGGGCGATCCGTTGCCGCCGCTGCCCGAGGGTAGTTTTGCCTTGGTGCCGCTGGAGGAACCCACCGAGGCTTTGGTGCGGGTCATCCGCAAGTTCAGGCCGCACGTGATGACCACCTACGACGAGAACGGCGGTTACCCGCATCCTGACCACATCCGTTGTCACCAGGTCTCGGTCGCCGCGTTCGACGCGGCCGGCGACCACATCCTGTTCCCCGATGCGGGTGAGCCGTGGACGGTGAGCAAGCTGTACTACAATCACGGATTCCTGCGCCAGCGCATGCAGTTGCTGCAGGACGAGTTCGCCGAGCACGGCCTGCACGGGCCGTTCGACAAATGGCTCGAGCACTGGGACCACGACGAGGATGTGTTCCTCAAACGGGTCACCACCCGCATCGAATGCGCGAAGTACTTCGCCCAACGCGACGATGCGCTGCGCGCTCATGCCACCCAGATCGACCCCAAGGGCGATTTCTTCGCCGCCCCGATCGAATGGCAGCAACGGCTCTGGTCCACCGAGGAGTTCGAGCTGGCGCGGTCGCGGGTACCCGTGCGGCTGCCCGAGACGGATCTGTTCGCCGGGATCGAGTCCGACGATGACTGACGCGCTGCTGACCGGGGTGAACCTGCTCGCCGGGCTGCTGGCCCAGGAGGAGCCGCGCCAGACCGGGCCCGATTTCGGCAAGGCCGGACCGTTCGGCCTCATCGTGGTGGTGTCACTGCTCGTCGGCACCTTCGCCCTGGTGTGGTCGATGAACCGGCACCTCAAACGGCTGCCGGAATCGTTCGACCGCGAGCATCCCGAGCCCGACCAGGAGGTCGACGAGGGCACCGTGAGCGCGGGCGGCGACGCCGGGGCGGAAGCCACGTCCGACAACGGCTCCACACCGGGAAGTGCGCCGCGTGAGCCAGGCGGGTAACACACTCGGCGGGGCGACGAGCCCCTACCTGCGGCAGCACGCCGACAATCCGGTGCACTGGCGGCAGTGGACGCCGGAGGCGCTGGCCGAGGCGGCGACGCGGGACGTCCCCATCCTGCTGTCCATCGGATACGCCGCATGCCACTGGTGTCACGTGATGGCGCACGAGTCGTTCGAGGACGATGACGTCGCGGCGGTCGCCAATGCCGGGTTCGTCTGCATCAAGGTCGACCGCGAGGAGCGGCCGGATCTCGACGCGGTGTACATGACCGCGACGGTGGCGCTGACCGGTCAGGGCGGCTGGCCGATGACGTGTTTTCTCACCCCCGACGGCAGGCCGTTCTTCTGCGGGACCTACTACCCCAAGCAGCAGTTCCTGCAGCTACTCGCCGCGATCGGCGACACCTGGCGCAGCCGTCGCGACGACGTGGAGCGGGCATCGGACCAGATCGCGGGCGAATTGCGGTCGATGGCCGCGGGTCTGCCCGGCGGTTCGGGGCCGGTGCGCGCCGAGCTGTGCGACCAGGCGGTGGCGGCGGTCCTCGCCGACGAGGACACCGCACGCGGCGGATTCGGCCGCGCGCCGAAGTTCCCGCCGTCGGCGCTGCTGGAAGGGCTGTTGCGCAGCCATGAGCGCACCGGGTCGGCAGCCCCGCTGGCCACGGTGGAGCGGACCTGCGCGGCGATGGCCAGGGGCGGCATGTACGACCAGCTCGCCGGCGGTTTCGCCCGCTACAGCGTCGACCCGTCGTGGGTGGTACCCCATTTCGAGAAGATGCTCTACGACAACGCGCTGCTGCTGCGGGCCTACGCCCATTGGGCGCGGCGAACCGGTGATCCGTTGGCGCGCAGGGTGTCCGAACAGACCGCCCGGTTCATCATCGACGATCTGGGCGCCGGCGCCATGTTCACCTCGTCGCTGGACGCCGACGCGGCCGGGCACGAGGGTCTGACCTACGTCTGGACGCCCGCGCAGCTGTGCGACGTGCTCGGCGACGACGACGGCCGTTGGGCGGCAGAGGTTTTCCACGTCACCGAGGGGGGGACGTTCGAACACGGCAGCTCGGTGCTGCAGTTGCACTCCGACCCTGACGACGCGCAACGATTCGAGCGGGTGCGGGTGGCGCTGCTCGCGGCTCGTGCGGGCCGGCCGCAGCCCGGCCGCGACGACAAGGTCGTGACGGCGTGGAACGGCATGGCCGTCACAGCGCTCGCCGAAGCCGGCGTCGCGCTCGATCGACCTGAATTGCTCAGCGCCGCAATCGAATGTGCGCGTGGTCTGCTCGCACTGCACATGGTGGACGGGCGGCTGCGGCGGGCGAGTCTGGGCGGTCGGGTCGGCGACAGCGTGGCGATCCTGGAGGACTACGCGGCCCTGGCGACGGGACTGCTGTCGTTGTACCAGGTCGCCGGCGACGCCTGGTGGCTCGACGCCGCAACGGGTTTGCTCGACGTGGCGATGGACCACTTCCCCGATGCGCAGCGCGAAGGCCGGTGGTTCGACACCGCCGACGACGCCGAACAGTTGATGGTGCGGCCTGCCGATCCGATCGACGGGGCAACCCCGTCGGGGGCGTCGCTGATCTGCGAGGCACTACTGCTCGCCGCACACATGGTGACACCCGAGCGGGCCGAGCGCTACGGCGCCGCCGCGGCGGCGACGCTGTCGGCGGCGACGCCGGTTCTGGCCAGGGCGCCACGGTCGGGTGGGCACTGGCTGGCGGTGGCCGAATCCGCGGTGCGGGGACCGATTCAGATCGCGGTGGCATGCGACCCGGGCCGGTCGGAGTTGTTGGCCGCCGCGCGGGCGATGGCGCCCGGCGGTGCGGTGGTCGTCGGTGGTGCGCTGGATTCGTCCGAGTTGCTGGCGGGGCGTGACCGGGTCGGTGATGCCGACGCGGCCTACGTGTGCCGCGGCCGGGTGTGCGATCTGCCGGTGACCACCGTCGAGGACCTGGCTGCCGCGCTCGGACCGTCCGTGTAGCGTGCGGGCATGCCGAGCGCGGAACAAGCAGAAGCCAACGCCCAGACCGTCAACGACTATGTCACCCTGATCGCGCAGGGGCGTAAGGACGAGATCGTCGCCCTCTACGCCGACGACGCCACCGTGGAGGATCCCGTCGGCAGCGAGGTGCACGTCGGCAGGCAGGCGATCAACACCTTCTACGTCAGCCTGCCGTTCGCCAGCGCCGAGACCGAGATCGTCACGCTGCGCGCCCTGGGCAACGAGGCCGCGTTCTTCTGGCGGCTCACCGTCGGGTCCGACGACAGCGGCAAGGCGGCCATCGAGATCCTCAGCACCATGGCGTTCACCGACGACGGCAAGATCGCGGCCATGAAGGCCTACTGGGGACCGGAGAACGTCACCCCGCTCTGAGCGACGCCCGCGCGCGAGAACACCGTCATCGCTCAGAAGACGGCGAACCACATCGCGATGTAGTGACAGATCGCGGCCACCGCCGTGCAGGCGTGGAAGAACTCGTGATGCCCGAACGTCGCCGGCCACGGGTTGGGCCATTTCAGGCCGTACAACACACCGCCGATGCTGTACAGCGCGCCCCCGACGATCAACAGCACGACGGCCGCGACACCCGCGCCGTCCATGATCGGGCCGATGAACCACGCCGCCACCCAGCCCAACAGGATGTACAGCGGCACCCCGACCCAGCGCGGCGCCGACGGCCAGAACGACTTCAGCGCCACCCCGGCCAGTGCGCCACCCCACACGATCCAGAACAACACCATGCCCTTCTCCTGCGGCAGCGCCAGCAGGGCGAACGGGGTGTAGCTGCCCGCGATGAACACGAAGATCATCGAATGGTCGAGGCGTTTCATCCACTTGCGGGCGGTCTCGGAGTGCCAGTGCACCCGGTGATAGGTCCCGCTTACGGCGAACATCGCCACGATGGTGAACGTGTAGATCAGGGTCGCCACACCGGCGCGGGTCGATTCGAGCGCCCACGAGACCGACACCAGCGTCGCACCGGCGATCGCCGCGATCACCGCCGAATAGACGTGAATCCACCCGCGGGCTCTCGGTTTGCCGATGAACTGGGCGACGCCGTCGGCGACGGCCTCCGGGAAGTCCTCGGGTTGCCCGGCCGCGTCGACGTCGGCGGTGCCGGTGGACGTAGGCGGCAGGGTCATCGCACCTCCACTAACTGGCATGGGGGATCTGCAGGCTCACAGTAGTCTCATTCGGTATGGACATCATTCCTCCGCTTCTGAAGGAGCCGGCCTACCGGCTCTACGAGATGCGGTTGCGCCAGGAGCTGGCGCAGTCCAAATCCCAACTGCCACGGCATATCGCGGTGCTGTGTGACGGAAACCGGCGCTGGGCGCGTGATGCGGGTCACGACGACGTCAGCTATGGCTACCGCGTCGGTGCGGCCAAGATCGCCGAGATGCTGCGCTGGTGCCAGGAGGCCGGCATCGAGATGGCGACCGTCTATCTGCTCTCCACGGAGAACCTGCAACGCGACCCCGAGGAACTGGCCGAGCTGATCGAGATCATCACCGATGTCGTCGAGGAGATCTGCGCGGCGCCCAACAAGTGGAGTGTGCGCACCGTTGGCGATCTGGAGTTGCTCGGAGAGGAGCCGGCGCGGCGGCTGCGCGACGCCGTGGAGTCCACCGTGCGGACCGCCGCGGGCGCGTTCCACGTCAACGTCGCCGTCGCCTACGGCGGCAGGCAGGAGATCGTCGACGCGGTTCGGGCGCTGCTCAGCAAGGAGATGGCCAACGGTGTCGCCGGCGAGCAGCTGATCGAGGCCGTCAGCGCCGACGCCATCTCCGAGAACCTCTACACCTCGGGTCAGCCCGACCCCGATCTGGTGATCCGCACATCGGGTGAGCAGCGGCTGTCGGGATTTCTGCTGTGGCAGAGCGCTTA
The DNA here is from genome assembly GCA_018268465.1 of Actinomycetota bacterium. Classification (GTDB taxonomy): domain Bacteria; phylum Actinomycetota; class Actinomycetes; order Mycobacteriales; family Mycobacteriaceae; genus Mycobacterium. The sequence goes on along the minus strand of JAFDWN010000002.1, from coordinate 253,285 downwards.
TTCGGAGATGTGGTTCACCGAGGCGTACTGGCCCGCATTCCGGCGGGTGGACTTCCTGCGGGCGCTGCGCGACTACACGGTGCGGCACCGGCGCTACGGCAAGTGACCCGGCGGTACGGCCGGTGGCCCGCGCAATGCCACACTTGACGCATGGCGGCGCTGTCCGCGGTGGTGTTCACGCTCAGCTGGTGGCTGGGTCTGTACCTGCTGGCCCGCAATCCCCGTAAACCGGTGCTGGTGCTCGCCGCGCTCGGGTTGTGCGGCTTCGCGCTCGTCGTCGCGCTGGACGCGGTGCGACTGGTCAGCCCGGCCCACGCCGACGTGCTCAGCCGCGTCGAGATCTACCTGGCCGTCGTGCCAGGAGTGGCCTGGTTCGCGGTGCTGGTGGAGCTCACTCGCGCCACCGACGGCTGGCGCAGCCGCACCACCGAACTGGTGGCGATCACGGTCATGGGCGGGCTGGTGCTGCTCGGGGCGGCGCTGGCCGGTAGTGTCGACGGACCGGTGCGACCGGGGCACTGGCTGATGTTCGCGACGATCTCGGTGTGGACGCTGGGCGCGATGGGGCTGGCGCTGGCCCGCCGTCGCTACCCCGGTTCGGTGCTCGGCATGGTCGTCTTCGCGACCCTGTTCTTCGCGCTGGGCAACGCCATCCTCGTCATCCCGCTGGGGTTGGTGCCGAGCTGGCTGGCGCTGGCGTCGACCGGTTTCGACGTGTTGCTACTCGGCGTCGCGGTCGCCGTATGGGATGCCTTCGACGAAGGGCAGGCCATCCGCGCGGACATGCTGCGCTCCTTCGTGGCGACCGGGGTGGTGGCGGTCCTGTTCGGGGGGCAGGCGCTGGTCGCACTGGCCGCGACCGGTGCGGCGGTACCGACGGCGCTGACGGTCCTGCTGTTCACCAGCCTGGGCCTGGCCATCGCCGTCAACGTGCTGGCCGATCCGCTCGCCGGACTGCTCGACCGGCTGGCGTTCTCCCACGCGCCCGAATTGCGCGCCGACCGGGCCGCCCTGCGCCGCACCGAGGCGGCCCTGCCGCTGCGCCAGGCCGGCCCGCTCGACGACGTCGACGACGAGACGTTCATCCGGCTGACCCGTCGCGCACTGGGCCACTACGGCGACCTGTCGAAGTTGGTGGCCAGCCCGCTGACGGCGCTGCCGGTCATCGACGAGCGGCTGGCCCGGCGTGGTGCGCCGGATCAGCCGCTGGAGCGTGCCAACGAACTCAGGGCGCTGCTCGCCGAACGGATTTCCCGTCTGAAACCGCGCGACGGCGGCGATTTCGGCACCACCGAGCAGTGGCGGCAGTACAACTCCCTGTACTTCCCTTACGTCGTCGGGGTGCGGGCGTACGCACAGAACGCCACCGCCGCAGGACTCGACCCGGTGGCCCGGCAGGCCTGGCAGTGGTTTGTGACCGAGGTGCCGCAACGCTCCCTGCACAACTGGCAGAACGCCGCCGCCCGGGTTATCGCCGCCGACCTGCGCGGCCGCAGCACCGTGGCCCAGGTCGGCTCGGCGCGCTAGCCCGCCCCGTCAGCCACCCTGGCCGCCGAACTTCTGGTCGGCGAGCGCCACGTACTCGGCGCCGACCGCGCGGATCGCCGCGCCGACGGCGTTGAGGTCGCTGTTGGACCGCGTGAGGATCGCGGCGACCTGGCCGATGCCCTTCTTGACGACCGGATAGAGCATCTGGTCGCCCCGCGCGTCGCCGGGCACCGTGGCGGCGATATCGGTCACCCACTTGTGCACGGCGTCCAATTCACGCCGCCCGGCCGCCACGATCTGCGCCGACGCGTCGATGTGGGCGCGCATCCGCGTGTCGAGGCCGGCCAGTTCGGCGAGCACCCGCCGGTGGTCGGCGTTGGCGGCCCCGTACGCGTCGGCCGCGGCACCCGTCCAGCCGGGGCCCGGTGCGGCCGACTCCAGATCCGAGTGCAGCCGACCCAGGACCGTGCCGCTGTCGAACTGCGCGCCCGGCTCGGGAGCGACGTCCCCGAAGGTCCGGCGCGCATGCGACCACGTCATCAGGAACGCGTCCAGTACGCCCACGGCACAACCCCCACACGATCGTCGGATTTCATCATACGAACGCGCAGAGGTGTGCCCGCGCACCAATTCGGTGCCCCCGACCTGCGCTTGGCAGTGGATGGCAGTGTCTGGCGTTCATCTGGCAGGGCCCTGTCCGCAGCATCGGTGGTGTTGATCGCACCCACCATCGGTAACCGTCCCCATCCCTGAAAGGACCCATCCCATGACCGCCACCCTGTCCGCCCGGCTGCGTACTTCGTCGGATTCGCTGCTGCGCCTGGCTATGCGGCTCGACGCGATCATCGTCGGCCTCACCGGTATCGCGCTGATCGCCGCGGCCGGCCCGATCTCGGCCGCCACCGGCATCCCCAGACCCGTCGAATACGGCGTCGGCGTCTTCTCGATCGGCTACGGCCTTGTGGTGTTCACGCTCGCGGCGCTGCCCGACGTGCGGCGCGCCGGCATGTTCACCGCCCTGGCCAACACCGTCTGCACCGTCGTCGCCGTCGCCGTCGTCCTCACCGAGGTGTTTCCGCTCACCACCGCCGGTGTCGTCGTCATCGTCGCGACCGGCGTCTACACCGCCGTCTTCGCCGAATTGCAGTACGCCGGCGTGCGCCGCATCCGCCGCTGAGCCCGGGCGGCGCTACAGCTTGCGCAGCCGCAGCCGGTTGATCGAATGATCGGAGTCCTTGCGCAGCACCAGTGTCGCCCGCGGGCGGGTGGGCAGGATGTTCTCCATCAGGTTGGGGCGGTTCACCGAATGCCAGATGTCGCGGGCGGCCATCACCGCCTGCTCGTCGGTCAGCGTCGAGTAGTGGTGGAAATGCGAGGCCGGATCGGCGAACGCCGTCGAGCGCATGGTGAGGAACCGGGCGATGTACCAGCTCTCGATGTCCTCGATGCGGGCGTCGACGTACACCGAGAAGTCGAACAGATCCGAGACCATCAGCGCGGGTCCGGTCTGCAGGACGTTGAGGCCCTCCAGGATGAGGATGTCGGGATGACGGACCACGTGCTTCTCGCCGGCGACGATGTCGTAGAGCAGGTGTGAGTACACCGGCGCGCAGGCGTAGTCGGCGCCGGACTTCACGGCGGTGACGAACCTCATCAACGCGCGGCGATCGTAGCTTTCGGGAAAACCCTTGCGGTGCATCAGGTTCTGCCGTTCGAGCTCCCCGTTGGGGTAGAGGAACCCGTCGGTGGTGACGCGGTCGACGCGGGGATGGTGCTCCCAGCGGGCCAGCAGCGCCTGCAGGACGCGGGCGGTGGTCGACTTGCCCACGGCCACACTGCCTGCCACGCCGATCACGAACGGCACCGGCCGGTCCGGATTCTGCTGGGGCTCGCCGAGGAACTCGGCCGTCGCCGCGAACAACCGCTGCCGGGCGGCGACCTGCAGGTGGATCAACCGGGCCAGCGGCAGGTACACCTCTTCGACCTCCAGCAGGTCGATGGTTTCCCCCAGGCCGCGGAGTTGCAGCAGCTCGTCCTCGGTCAGCTTCAGCGGCGTGGACATACCCAACGCGCGCCATTGCGTTCTGTCGAACTCCACATAGGGACTCGGCTCGCTCGGCCGCGGCATGCGGCCAGTCTTGCATCTACGGTTGTGGGCATGGAATCCGGCACTCTGATCCGCGAATACCTGCTGCTCGGATTGCGCTTCGACCGGGTCGAGGAGGGGTACGTCGATTCGTTCACCGGTGACCCTTCGCTGCGTCGCGCGGTGGCGGCCGAATCCGCACCCGACCCCGCCGATCTGGCCCGCCAGGCCGACCGTCTGCTCGCCGAACTGCCCGCAGTGCCCCTGACGAGTGGGTCGGGCGGGTTCGGCCCGGCGCGGGCCGACTACCTGCGCGCCCACCTGCGGGCGCTGGCGCTGGCCGGGCGCAAGTTCGCGGGGGAACAGGTGGGTTTCGTCGACGAGGTCGAGGCCTACTTCGACGTGCGCATCGGCAAGGGCGATCCGGATGCCTACCGGCAGGCGCACACCGCCCTCGACGAGGCGCTCGGCGGCAGCGGTCCGCTGGCCGAGCGGGTGCAGGCCTACCGCGGGGCCGACGAGATCCCGCCCGAACGCCTCGAAGAGTGCATCCACGCGTTCTCCAGCGACCTGCGCGACCGGGTCCGGGCGCAGTTCCCGCTGCCGGACACCGAGACGATCACCTACGAGGTGGTCACCGACAAGCCGTGGTCGGGGTTCAACTACTACCTGGGCGACTACCGGTCGACCGTGGCCGTCAACGCCGACCTCAAACAGCAGATGGCCAACCTGCCGCGGCTGGTGGCCCACGAGTCCTACCCGGGGCATCACACCGAGCACTGCCGCAAGGAGGCGGGCCTGGTGGCGGGGATGGGACAGGCCGAGCAGACGATCTTCCTGGTCAATACCCCGCAGTGCCTGATGGCCGAGGGGCTCGCCGACCTGGCCCTGTACGCGGCCGTCGGGCCGGGCTGGGGCGGCTGGGCCGCCGATATCTACGCCGATCTGGGTCTGCGATTCGACGGCGAGCGGGCCGAGGCGGTGTCCCAGGCCACGGGGGCGCTGGCCGACGTGCGTCAGGACGCGGCGCTCATGCTGCACGACGAGCACCGCGACGTCGACGATGTGGTGGCATTCCTGAAACGCTGGCTGCTGGTCGGCGACGAGCGAGCCCGCCAGATGCTGCGGTTCCTGTCCTCCCCGCTGTGGCGCGCCTACACCAGCACCTACGTCGAGGGATACCGGTTGTTGCGGGGTTGGCTGGACGCCCGCCCGGCCGATGTCGGCCTCACCGAGCGGTTCGGCAGGCTGCTCGACGAACCGCTGATCCCCTCGACGCTGCGTGCGGAGGTCGGGTAAGGGAATTTGGCCTGCGGCGGCGGGCGTTTAGGCTTGCAGTCATGACCGTCGAGTGCGTGCGCGAGGAGCCGAGATGTCCGCAGATTCGTCCCTGAGCGCCCCCGTCGCCGCCGGCGGCGCCGACTACGTCGAGACCGCCAGTGCCGCATACCGCGCGATGTTGCAGGTCGTTGAGTCCGTCGAACCCCGCATTGCCGCAGCGACACGCAAAGAGCTTGCCGATCAACGGGATTCGTTGAAACTGATCGCCAGCGAGAACTACGCCTCGCCCGCGGTGCTGCTCACCATGGGCACCTGGTTCTCCGACAAGTACGCCGAGGGCACCATCGGGCACCGCTTCTATGCGGCCTGCCAGAACGTCGACACCGTCGAGGCGGTGGCCGCCGAGCACGCCCGCGAACTGTTCGGCGCGCCCTACGCCTACGCCCAGCCGCACTCCGGAATCGACGCCAACCTGGTCGCCTACTGGGCGATTCTGGCCACCCGGGTCGAGGCGCCGGAACTGGCGCAGATGGGCGCCAAGCACGTCAACGACCTGTCGGAGGCCGACTGGGAGACGCTGCGCGGCAAGCTGGGCAACCAGCGCCTGATGGGGATGTCGCTGGACACCGGCGGTCACCTCACACACGGCTTCCGGCCCAACATCTCCGGCAAGATGTTCCACCAGCGCCAGTACGGCACAGACCCGGTCACCGGCTTCATCGACTACGACGCCGTCGCGGCGGCGGTGCGCGAATTCAAACCGCTCGTTCTCGTGGCCGGCTATTCGGCGTATCCGCGCCGGATCAACTTCGCCAAGATGCGTGAGATCGCCGACGAGGTGGGCGCGACCCTGATGGTCGACATGGCGCACTTCGCCGGTCTGGTCGCGGGCAAGGTGTTCACCGGCGACGAGGATCCGGTGCCGCACGCCCACGTCACGACCACCACGACGCACAAGTCGCTGCGCGGCCCGCGCGGCGGGCTGGTGTTGGCCACCGAGGAGTACGCGCCCGCGGTCGACAAGGGCTGCCCGATGGTGCTCGGCGGCCCGCTGAGCCACGTGATGGCGGCCAAGGCCGTTGCGCTGGCCGAGGCGCGGCAGCCGGCGTTCCGGACCTACGCCCAGTCCGTCGCGGACAACGCCCAGGCGCTGGCCGACGGGTTCGTCAAACGCGACGCGGGTCTGGTCACCGGGGGCACCGACAATCACCTGGTGCTGCTGGACGTGACGTCGTTCGGGCTGACCGGGCGGCAGGCCGAGTCCGCGCTGCTGGACTCCGGCATCGTCACCAACCGCAATGCGATCCCGGCCGATCCCAACGGTGCCTGGTACACCAGCGGTGTCCGGTTGGGCTCGCCGGCGCTGACCACCCGCGGTTTCGGCGCCGACGACTTCGACCGGGTCGCGGAGCTGGTCGTGGAGGTGTTGAGCAACACCCAGCCGGCCGCCGGCCCCAACGGTCCCTCCAAGGCCAAGTACTCGCTGGCCGAGGGCACCGCCGACCGCGTCCGTGCCGCGGCGGCCGAACTGCTCGACGCCAACCCGCTGTACCCGGGCCTCACGCTCTGAACCACCGGGGACGTTCTACCGAGATCGACGCCGGCGCGACACAGGCCGGGTAGCGCGCGCTCACGTCGATTTCGGTGAGCGCGGACGCCCGGCGCGCCGCTGCGCACGGATTTCGAAAAACCTGTGAATCCGGGTTACAGTTACTTTCATGGCTGTGAAACCGGTAGCTAATGCGCTGACTCTCGAGCTGGAGCCGGTTGTGGCGCAGGAGATGCGCCGCCACCTCGACTCCGAGGACCTCTGGTACGCCCACGACTACGTGCCGTTCGACCAGGGTGAGAACTTCGCCTTCCTCGGTGGCCAGGACTGGGACCCGGCGCAGGTCACGCTGCCCAAACACATCACCGACGCGGTCGAGATCCTGTTGATCACCAAGGACAACCTCGCCGGATACCACCGCGAGATGGTCTTCAACTTCATCCTCGAGGACAAGTGGGGGCGCTGGATCGGCCGTTGGACCGCCGAGGAGCACCTGCACGCCATCGCGTTGCGCAACTACCTGGTGGTCACTCGCGAGATCGATCCCACCGCCAACGAGGACGTCCGCGTCGAGCATGTGATGAAGGGCTATCGCGCGGAGGGACATTCGCAGATCGAGACGCTGGTGTTCATGGCGCTGTTCGAGCGGGCACACGCCGTCTACTGCCGCAACCTTGAGACGCAAATCACAGAACCGGTGCTCAAGGGTCTGGTGGGCCGCATCGCCAAGGACGAGGAGCGCCACGAGGAGTTCTTCGCCAACCTGGTCACCCATTGCCTGGGCTACGCCCGCGAGGAGACCGTCGCCGCCATCGCCCGCTGCGCGGTCGAACTCGCCGTCATCGGCGGCGACATCGACGCCTACCAGGACAAAGTCGCGCTGGTGGCGGAGGTGGGCATCTTCGACAAGGCCGCGCTGCGCACCGTGATCTCCGACCGGATCACCGCGTGGGGGCTGGTCGGCGAACCCCAGCTGCGCGAGTTCGTCACAGCCTGAATCACCGAGCATCCGGCGCCCGCCGCACCCTTCGGGGGACGGCGGGCGTCCGTGTGTCACGGCCCCGGCGCGGCATCCGGACCGCCCCGCGCTTGCGGCCCGGCGCGCCTGCGCAGCGCGGAAGCCGAACCGGGGGTAGCGTCGCATTCGATGGCTAGCGACATGCTCTGCTGTCCGGGCGGTACCGATCGTTTCGATCACGAGAGGACCGGCCCCGGTCCTGGTGCCGCAGTGTCCGCCGAGAAGTTCGTGCGGGGCCGCGCGATCTCTAGGAGCGCCTCGTGACCGATGCCTGTGTTCCGAATGAAGTCCGGACCTACGTGCTCGACACCTCCGTGTTGCTGTCCGATCCCTGGGCATGCACCCGGTTCGCCGAACACGAAGTCGTGGTCCCCCTGGTGGTCATCAGCGAGTTGGAAGCCAAACGCCATCACCACGAGCTGGGTTGGTTCGCCCGTCAGGCACTGCGGATGTTCGACGACCTTCGGCTCGAACACGGACGCCTGGATGAGCCGATTTCGGTTGGGACACAAGGCGGAACGTTGCATGTCGAACTCAACCACAGTGATCCGAGCGTGTTGCCCGCCGGCTTCCGCACCGACAGCAACGACGCGCGGATCCTCACCGTGGCGGCCAATCTCGCCGCCGAGGGCAAGCTGGTCACGTTGGTCAGCAAGGACATTCCGCTGCGGGTGAAGGCGGGCGCGGTCGGCCTGGCCGCCGACGAATACCACGCCCAGGACGTCATCACCTCCGGATGGACGGGCATGGCCGAGATCGACGTCACCGCAGACGATGTCGACACACTGTTCGCCGAGGGGGAAATCGACCTGGCGGAGGCCCGGGACCTGCCCTGCCACACCGGTATTCGGATAATCGGCGGCACGTCGAGCGCGCTTGGGCGAGTCAATGCCGCCAAGCGGGTGCAACTGGTTCGCGGTGACCGCGAAGTGTTCGGCCTCCGGGGAAGGTCAGCCGAACAGCGCGTGGCCCTGGATCTGCTGCTCGACGAGTCCGTCGGCATCGTGTCACTGGGCGGCAAGGCGGGCACCGGAAAATCCGCGTTGGCGCTGTGCGCGGGCCTGGAGGCCGTCCTCGAGCGCCGCACCCAGCGCAAGGTCGTGGTGTTCCGGCCCCTCTACGCCGTCGGCGGGCAGGATCTCGGCTACCTGCCCGGCAGCGAGAGCGAGAAGATGGGGCCGTGGGCCCAGGCCGTCTTCGACACCCTCGAAGGGCTGGCCAGCCCCGCCGTCCTCGAAGAGGTGCTCTCCCGCGGCATGCTCGAGGTGCTGCCGCTGACCCACATCCGCGGCCGGTCGCTGCACGACTCGTTCGTCATCGTCGACGAGGCGCAGTCATTGGAGCGCAACGTCCTGCTGACCGTGCTGTCCCGACTGGGCGCGGGGTCGCGGGTGGTGCTCACCCACGACGTGGCACAGCGCGACAACCTGCGGGTCGGACGTCACGACGGTGTCGCCGCGGTGATCGAGAAGCTCAAGGGCCACCCGCTGTTCGCCCACGTCACCCTGCAGCGCAGCGAACGTTCGCCGATCGCGGCGCTGGTCACGGAGATGCTCGAAGAGATCAGCCCCGGCGCCCTGCCCTGAGCCCGGGCCCGGTCACAGCGACGGCCGGTAGGCTGCCCGCGTGCCGCGACGACCAGACAGCCCGAGATGGCGGTACTGGCGCACGGCCGCGGGGGTCTGCGCGGCCGTCGCCGTGCTGGTCGTCGGGGGTCTCACCGGGCACGTGCGGCGGGCCGGTGCCGAGGACGTGGACTGCACGCAGGTCAAATGTGTGGCGTTGACGTTCGACGACGGCCCCAGCCCCTACACCGACCGGCTGCTGTCGGTCCTGGCCGGCGCCGACGCCAGGGCGACGTTCTTCCTGATCGGCAACAAGGTCGCCGACAATCCGGCCGGAGCCAAGCGGATCGCCGACGCCGGGATGGAGATCGGCAACCACACCTGGGAACACCCCAACATGACGACCATCCCGCCCGAGTCGATCGCGAGCCAGTTGTCGAAGGCCAACGATGCGATCACCGCCGCGACCGGACGCACACCCACCCTGTTCCGGCCGGCCGGGGGACTGTCCGACGACGCCGTGCTGGCAGCCGCCAAACAGTTGGGCCTGGCCGAGATTCTTTGGGATGTCATCCCTTTCGACTGGATCAACGATTCGAACACGGCCGCCACCCGGTACATGCTGATGACCCAGATCAAACCGGGCTCGGTGGTGCTGTTCCACGACACGTACTCCTCGACGGTCGATCTGGTGTACCAGTTCATCCCCGTGCTGCGGGCCAACGGCTACCACATCGTCACCGTCAGCCAGCTGCTCGGCCCGCGCGCACCGGGCAGCAGCTACGGCGGCCGCGATAACGGTCCACCCGCCAACGACATTCAGGACATCCCGCCCGAGGAGATCCCGTCGCTGCCGGCCACACCGTCGCCGGCGCCGATGCCGAACTTCCCGATCACCGATATCCCCGGCCAGAACTCCGGCGGCCCCAACAACGGTGCCTGACGTTCGTCGGACGGGTTGGGGACCTTAGGCCCTACGGCACCCGCGGCGCGCGGACGACGCTGGTGGTATGTCCGACACGATGGTCGACGCCGATGTCATCAGGGACGCCGTGGCGTTGGCGTGCCGCGCACCGTCGCTGCATAACAGTCAGCCGTGGCGATGGGTCGTCGACGGGGCGGGCATCGAGCTGTTCCTCGACCGCGACCGCACGATGCCGTCCGCCGACCGGACCGGCCGGGAGGCGCTGATCAGCTGCGGCGCGGCGCTGGACCACCTGCGCGTGACGCTGGCCGCCGCGGGGTGGGCGGTCACCGTCACCCGTTTCCCCGACCCCGGCCAACCCGACCACCTCGCGCACGTCGATCTTGCACCGCTGGAGGGGGTCAGCGCTGCCGACCGCCGCCTGGCCGCGGCGATCCCGGCGCGGCGCACCGACCGCCTGCCCCTCGGCGCACCACCGGACCGGGACCGTCTCGTTTCGGTCTTGCGCGCACTGGCCGACCGCGACGGCATGTACCTCGACGAGGTGGCCGACGACGTGCGGTCCGGGCTGGCCGATGCGTCGGCACTGACCGAAGCGATGCGGCTCTACGACTCGCCCTATCATGCCGAACTCGACTGGTGGACCGCGCCGATCGAGACGATCGAGGGCATTCCGCACAGCGCCCTGGTGTCGGCGTCGGAAAGCGAGCGGGTTCAGCTGGGCCGCAACTTCCCGGTGACGGGCCACACCCAGCGCCGGGCGGCGATCGAGGAGGACGGCGCCACGGTCCTGGTGTTGGCCACCCACGCCGACACTGCCGCCGCCGCACTGGGTTCCGGTGAGGCGCTGTCGCGGGTGCTGCTCGAATGCACCGCGGCGGGGCTGGCCACCTGCACCGTCACACACGTCACCGAACTGGCCGTGGGGCGCGACGTCATCGCCGCGCTGACGGGTCGAGATGCGTTCCCGCAGTTGCTTGTTCGAGTCGGCGTCGCGCCTTCCCTGGAGAAGGTGGCCCCGCCGACGCCGCGCAGGCCGCTCGAGGATGTCCTGAGTTTCAGCTAGCACGGAGGTCACCATGTCGGACTTCTACAATCCAGCACCGGCGGTCGTCGTCGGTATCGACGGATCGCGCACCGCGATCGACGCCACGCTGTGGGCCGTCGACGAGGCGGTGTCCCGTGACATCCCGCTGCGGCTGCTCTACGCCATCGACCCCGACGACGGCGCGCACAACCCGCATGACGCCGCCCGTGACCTCGCCACCGCGGAGATCGCGATCCGCTACGCGTTCACCGCGGTCGAAGCGACGATGAAGCCGGTCAAGGTCGAGGTGGAGATCGTCCAGGAGAAGCCGGTGCGGGCGCTGGCCGCGGCGTCGCGGGCCGCGGCGATGGTGTGCGTCGGCGCCGTCGGATTCAAGAACGCCACCCGCGGGCAGATCGGCTCCACCGCCGCGGCACTGGTCCGGTCGGCGCACTGCCCGGTGGCGGTCATCCGGGGGCGTGCCGCAGCGGTGTCCGGCACGGGAACGATCCTGGCCGAGGTGGGGGACTGGACCACCGCCGACGCCGTGCTCCAGCTCGCGATCGACCAGGCCCGGCTGCGGCATGCGCCGCTGCGCGTCCTGGCGGCCTGGCAGTCGCACTTCACCGACGCCCACGACACCGACGCCGTCGCCGAGGGCCACCAGCTGGCCCAGGCCCAGCTCGACCGGCGCCTGGCCGGGTGGCGCCGGCGCTATCCGGACCTCGATGTGGAATCGGTGACCAACCACGGCAGCACACTGGATTACCTGGCGAAAACCGCGGACACCACACAGCTCGTGGTGGTCGGCGCCGAACGTGCCGGCGGCTGTGGTGAACTGCTCGGGCCGCGCGGGCTGGCCATCCTGCACGACACCGAATGCTCGGTCCTCACTTGCGATCGTCAGCGTCGCTTGTGAGACTCGGACGGGACATCGCGGGGAAGGGCGGCAATGGTCAAGGTCTTCTTGGTCGATGACCACGAGGTGGTTCGGCGCGGACTGGTGGACCTGCTCAGTGCCGACCCCGAACTCGAGGTGATCGGCGAAGCGGATTCGGTATCGCAGGCGCTGGCGCGGATTCCGGCTTTGGCGCCCGATGTCGCGGTGCTCGACGTCCGGCTGCCCGACGGCAACGGCATCGAACTGTGCCGGGATCTGCTGTCGCGCATGCCCGATCTGCGGTGCCTGATGCTGACGTCGTTCACCTCCGACGAGGCGATGCTCGACGCGATCCTGGCTGGTGCCAGCGGATACGTCGTCAAGGACATCAAAGGGATGGAGCTGGCCCAGGCGATCAAGGATGTCGGTGCGGGCCGGTCGCTGCTCGACAATCGCGCTGCCGCGGCGCTGATGGCCAAACTGCGCGGCGACGCCGAACGCTCGGATCCGTTGTCGGGTCTGTCCCAGCAGGAACGCGTGCTGCTCGACCTGCTCGGTGAAGGGCTGACCAACAAGCAGATCGCGGCCCGGATGTTCCTGGCGGAGAAGACCGTCAAGAATTACGTGTCGCGGCTGCTGGCCAAACTCGGCATGGAACGGCGCACTCAGGCGGCGGTTTTCGTGTCCAAGCTCGACCGTGGTCATCACGGCGATCACGGTTCCGTTTAGATTGGAGCCGTGTCCGACGAGGTGGAGCCCGACGACGTGCGCCACGTGAGTCCCCTGCGCGACACCCTGTCCCAGTTGCGTCTGCGTGAACTGCTCACCGAGGTCCAGGACCGCATCGAGCAGATCGTGGAGGGCCGCGACCGCCTCGACGGACTGGTCGAGGCCATGCTGGTGGTGACGTCCGGTCTGGAACTCGACGTCACCTTGCGCACCATCGTGCACACCGCGATCGAACTGGTCGACGCCCGCTACGGCGCGCTGGGTGTCCGCGGCGACGGACATGAGCTGACGGAGTTCATCCACGAGGGCATCGACGAGGAGACCAGCGCGATGATCGGGCATCTGCCCGAGGGCCGCGGTGTGCTCGGTGTGTTGATCGACGACCCCAAACCCATCCGCCTCGACGACATCAACCAGCATCCGGCCTCGGTGGGCTTCCCCCCGGATCATCCGCCGATGCGGACCTTCCTCGGGGTTCCGGTGCGCACCCGCGACGAGGTCTTCGGCAACCTGTACCTGACCGAGAAGATCAATGGTCAGCCGTTCAGCGAGGACGACGAGGTGTTGGTGGAGGCGCTGGCCGCAGCGGCGGGCATCGCGATCGACAACGCCCGGCTCTACGAACAGTCCCGCGCGCGCCAGGCGTGGATCGCCGCGACCCGCGACATCGGCACCCGGATGCTCTCGGGTGCCGACCCGGCGACGGTATTCCGGCTCGTCGCCGACGAATCGCTGGCGCTGGCCGGGGCTGCCGGGACGCTGGTGGCGGTGCCCACCGACGTCGACGCCCGGCCCGACCAGGTGGACGATCTTGTGGTCATCGAGGCGGCCGGAGCCGCCGGCCGGCTGGCGGCCGAGACGATTCCGGTGGCCGGAACGGCGGTCGGGCAGGCGTTCCTGGATCGCACGCCGCAGCGTTTCGACCGCCTCGGCATCGGGGAGGGGCTGTCAGGCCCGGCGCTGGTGCTGCCGCTGCGCGCGACCGACACCGTCGCCGGTGTGCTGGTGGCGATCCGCGGCGACGGTGAATGCCCTTTCACCGCAGAACAACTCGACATGACGGCGGCGTTCGCCGACCAGGCGGCGCTGGCCTGGCAGCTGGCCGGCGCGCAGCGCCAGATGCGCGACCTGGAGATCCTCACCGACCGCGACCGCATCGCCCGTGATCTGCACGACCATGTCATCCAGCGCCTCTTCGCGGTGGGACTGTCCCTGCAGGGCACCATCGCGCGTGCCCGCTCACCGGAGATCCAGCAACGGCTGGCCGATTGCGTCGACGATCTGCAGGCTGTCATCCAGGAGATCCGCACCACGATCTTCGATCTGCACGGCGCGTCGTCGGGCGCCACCCGGCTGCGTCAACGGCTGGACGAGGCCATCGCGCAGTTCTCCGGCGCGGGCCTGCACACCACGACACAGTTCGTGGGCCCGTTGTCGGTGGTCGACTCCGGCCTCGCCGATCACGCCGAGGCCGTGGTCCGCGAAGCGGTGAGCAACGCGGTGCGCCACGCCGACGCCACCGAGTTGACCGTGCGGGTGAAAGTCGAAGACGAGCTGACGATCGAGGTCGCCGACAACGGCCGGGGACTGTCCGGCGACATCACCGAGAGCGGGCTGCGCAACCTCAGGGATCGGGCGCGGGCAGCGGGCGGAGAGCTGACGATGCGTGACGCCCCGACCGGTGGGACCGTACTGCGCTGGTCGGTGCCGTTGCCCTGACCGCGCCGAATCCGCAGCGGCCGAACATGTTCGCGGCCTCCGCGGCGGCTACCAACTCAGTGGACGGCGTGGCGTTGCGGGCAGCGGGTCGGCGCCGGCGGGCGCCCAGCCGATCCGCAGGAGCATCTGGGGATGGGCGGTGGATTCGAAGATGTCCGCGCGCAGGGCGCTGCGGGTGTCGTCGATCTCCAGCGGCTCGGTGACCGGGCACGTCGCCATGCCCAGAGAGGTCGCCGTCAGCAGCACCAGGCTGGTGGCCTCGCCGGCGCGCAGGCGCGCCAGCCGATCGTCGTCGCGGGTGCCCAGCGCCAGCACGATGCCGTTGTCGGCGGCGCTGGTGGCATCCGGCGGCTGGGCGAGCGCGGTCCCCGCGAACAGCCGCCCCGGTACGTGCGCCGAGGCGTCGCGGGCCGGGGTGTTGCGGGCGGGGACACCGGCCAGTGAGCCGTAACGCCCGCTCCACGTGGTCAGCTCGTGCAGGTATTCGGGGTCGCGGGTATGGCGGGCGGCGGCTTCGCCGACGAGTTCGTTGAGATGCTCCACCGACTCGACGCGGCGCAGGGTGACACCGACGCGCGCCGCGCGGGCGCCCATCAGCGCGACGTCGGCGGGGGACACGGGTCTGCTGCCGTAATAGCGGCGGTCCGTGCGCCGGTGGGGGATCGCCGCGGCGAGGGTGAGGTCCAGGTCGCTCGGTTGGTGTGGTGCAAAGCTCAGCGCGGCAAGGTGATTCGGGTTGTGCGGATCGGGTAGTCGGTGGATCTTGGGCTGCCAGCCCAGCGCGGCGAACGCAGTGGCGCCGTGATGCAGCGAGGCGCCGCAGCTGAGGATCAGGTCCCGGCCGTCCGGGTCGACGCGGCGCAGGTGCATGTCGGGGTCGGCGAACAGGTCGAGGCCGTCGGCCCGGGCCGTCCAGCGCCAGGGCTGGGAGTTGTGCACCGACGGTGCGCGGGCGGCCAGCAGCATTGCCGCCCGAACGGTGTCGGGTGCCGGGAAGTCGCTGACCGTCATCGCTCCACGGTGCACCCGGCGGGTGCGCGCCTGTCAGAGGACCACGACCCCCGATGCGGGGACCTTTGGCCCCTTAGACCGATACCGTCCGCATGCAGGGCGCCGAGCGTGACGCCACGGCGGGAAATGCCGAGAAATCTCGCCGTGGCGTTGCGCTCGGCGACACGGGGTGGGCCGTGGCGCCGGCGCAATCACGAAACCGGCCGGGGCCGGCTCACGGCTCCTTGTCGGGGTCGACCTTCGCCATGGCGAGCACGTCGAGGCGCTTGTCCAGTTCCTCGATGGACAGCTTGTCGCCGATCAGGCCGCGGTCGATGACGGTCTGGCGGATGGTCTTGCGCTCCTTGAGCGCCTCCTTGGCCACCTTGGCGGCCTCCTCGTAGCCGATCGCCGAGTTCAGCGGCGTCACGATCGACGGCGAGGATTCGGCGAGGTCACGCAGATGGTCCTCGTTGGCCACCAGACCGTCGATGCACTTCGCGGCGAACAGCGTGGAGGCGTTGGCCAGCAGGGTGAAGGACTCCAGGACGTTGCGCGCCATCATCGGGATGTACACGTTGAGTTCGAACGCCCCGTTGCCGCCACCCCAGGTGACGGCCGCGTCGTTGCCGATGACCTGCGCCGCCACCTGCGTCACCGCCTCGGGGATGACGGGGTTGACCTTGCCGGGCATGATCGAACTGCCCGGCTGCAGGTCGGGCAGGTGCAGTTCGCCCAGACCGGTCAGCGGACCCGACCCCATCCAGCGGATGTCGTTGGCGATCTTGGTCAGCGAGACGGCGATGGTCTTCAGCGCGCCGGACGCCTCCACCAGCCCGTCGCGCGCCGCCTGTGCCTCGAAAGAGTTTGCCGCGGTGCGCAATTCGGCGACGCCGGTCTGATCGACGAGCACCTCCACGACCTTCTTGCCGAACCCGTCGGGCGCGTTGAGGCCCGTCCCGACGGCGGTGCCGCCGATGGCCAGTTCACCGAGTCGCGGAAGGCTCGCGCGGACCCGTTCGATACCGGCCTGCACCTGGCGCGCGTAGCCGCCGAACTCCTGGCCGAGTGTCACCGGCACGGCGTCCATCAGGTGGGTGCGGCCGGATTTGACGACGGTGTGCCACTGCCGTGCCTTGCCGGCCAGCGATTCGTGCAGGACCTCCAATGCGGGGATGAGGTGCCGCACGGCGGCCTCGGTGGCCGCGATGTGGGTGGCGGTGGGGAAGGTGTCGTTGGACGACTGCGACATGTTCACGTCGTCGTTGGGGTGCACCGTCACACCGTTGCGGGCGGCGATGCTCGCGATCACCTCGTTGGTGTTCATATTCGAGCTGGTGCCCGAGCCCGTCTGGAAGACGTCGATCGGGAACTGGTCGTCGTGCAGACCGTCGGCGATCTCGGCGGCGGCGGCGATGATGGCGTCGGCCTTCTCGGGGGCGAGTAGTCCGAGGTCCTTGTTCACCTGTGCACAAGCGCCCTTGAGCAGGCCCAGCGCGCGGATCTGGGTGCGTTCCAGACCGCGCCCGGAGATCGGGAAGTTTTCCACCGCGCGTTGGGTCTGCGCGCGCCACAGGGCATTGACCGGCACCCGGACCTCGCCCATGGTGTCGTGTTCGATGCGGTACTCAGTCGCGTCTGCGGGCCGGACTGCGCTGTCGGCGCTCATGTGCTCCCTCTTCGTTGGTGGTGTTAGGGCAGTGGATGTGCGGCGGAGAGGTCTCCGGTGAAGTCGATCGCGGAGTACTCGTTCAGTTTGGACAGCCGGTGGTAGGCCTCGATCATGCGCACGGTGCCCGACTTGGACCGCATCACGATCGACTGGGTGGTGCACCCGCCGCTGGCGTAGCGCACCCCCTTGAGCAGGTCGCCGTCGGTGACGCCGGTGGCGCAGAAGAACACGTTCTCCCCCGACACCAGGTCCTCGGTGCTCAGGATCCGCTCGAGGTCGTAGCCCCGGTCGATGGCCTTCTGGCGTTCCTCGTCGTCCTTGGGGGCCAGTTTGGCCTGGATCGCGCCCCCCATGCAGCGGATCGCGGCCGCGGCGATGATGCCTTCCGGGGTGCCGCCGATGCCGGCCAGCAGATCCGTGCCCGAGTCGGGCCGGCACGCCGAGATCGCGCCGGCGACGTCGCCGTCGGTGATCAGACGGATCCGGGCGCCGGTGGCGCGGACCTCGGCCATGAGCTGCTCGTGGCGCGGCCGGTCCAGGATGCACACCGTCATATCCGAGAGCGTCAGACCCTTGGCCTTTGCGACCTGGCGCACGTTCTCACCGATCGGGGCGGTGATGTCGATCGCGTCGACGGCGTCGGGGCCGACGGCGATCTTGTTCATGTAGAACACCGCCGACGGGTCGAACATGGCGCCGCGCTCGGACACCGCCAGCACCGAGATCGCGTTGGGCAGACCCTTGCTCATCAGGGTGGTGCCGTCGACCGGGTCGACCGCGAAGTCGCACAGCGGTCCGTCGCCGTTGCCGACCTCCTCACCGTTGTAGAGCATCGGGGCGTTGTCCTTCTCGCCCTCGCCGATCACCACGACGCCGCGCATCGAGACCGAGTTGACCAGCTCGCGCATGGCGTCGACCGCCGCGCCGTCGCCGCCCTCCTTGTCGCCGCGGCCGACCCAGCGGCCCGCGGCCATGGCACCGGCCTCGGTCACCCGGACGAGTTCCAGGGCGAGGTTGCGATCGGGGGTTTCACGGCGCGAGGGGCTCATGGCGGTGATTCTCCCAGAAGAGGGTCGGCTCGTGGCAGCTGGGATACTGGTCGGTGTGACGACCCCGCCGCAGCCCGGCCCTGCCGGCCCGAGGCCCGCCAAACCACGGCTTCTGCAGGACGGCCGCGACATGTTCTGGTCCATTGCGCCGCTGGTGCTGGCCTGCGTCGTCCTGGCGGGAATGCTCGGTATGTGCTCGTTTCAGGCCGGCGGCCCGGCGACGGGCCCGGTGCCGGAATTCGACGCGCCCGCCGCGCTGCACGCCGACGCCGCCACACTCGACGTGCCCATCCGGCTGCCGCAACTGCCGGAGGGCTGGCAGTCCAATTCGGGCGGCCGCGGCGGTATCGACAGCGGCGTGACCGACCCGTCGACCGGGCGGCAGTCCCGGGCCGTCACCTCCCGGGTCGGCTATCTGGCGCCCAGCGGCATGTACCTGAGCCTGACGCAGAGCAACGCCGACGAGGACAGGCTCGTCACGTCCATCGCCCCCGACGCGGTGCCCACCGGAACCCAGGACATCGACGGTGTGACATGGGTCGTCTACGAGGGCGGCGAGGGCACCGAGCCGGTGTGGACGGCGCGCCTGGCCGGGCCCACCGGGCCGGCGCAGGTCGCCATCACGGGTGCGGGCAGTGCGGACGAGTTCCGTACGCTGGCGGCCGCGACGCAGGCACAACCGCCGTTGCCGGCCAAATAGCCGCTGCCAGCCCCGAACGGAGACCCGATGAAGGCGCCCGCCGCCGATCTGACGGGATGGACCGCCGCGCCCTTCACCGCTGCCGGCCTCACCCACGACGTGTACCGCAAGGGGACGGGCCCCGGCGTGGTCCTCATCCCGGAGCTGCCCGGGCTTTCCCCGCAGGTGCTCGCGCTGGGTGAGCACCTGGTGGCCAACGGGTTCACCGTGGCGTCCCCGTCACTGTTCGGGGTCCCCGGCAGGCCTGTGATGTCGGCGGGTTCGGTCGCGACGATGGCGCGTGCCTGCGTGGCGCGTGAGTTCGCCGCGTTCACCGCCGGTGCCGACCGGCCGATCGCGCACTTCCTGCGGGCGCTGGCACGCGATCTCGACGCGACGACGCCGGGCAAGGGCGTCGGGGTGATCGGGCAGTGCTTCACCGGCGGCTTCGCGCTGGCCGCGGCGGTCGACGAGAGTGTGCTGGCGCCGGTGTTGAGCCAGCCGTCACTGCCGCTGCCGCTGACGCCCCGGCAGCGGCGCGACCCGGGTCTGTCCGAGGACGAACTGCGTGTGATCGAGCAGCGGGCGGCCACCGAGGGGCTGTGCGCGCTCGGGCTGCGGTTCAGCGAGGACCTCGCCTCGCCCAGCGAACGGTTCGCGACGCTCAAGGCGCGGCTCGGCGACGCGTTCGAGGTGATCGAGATCGATTCGAAACCGGGCAATGCGCACGGGTTCGGCCGGATGGCGCATTCGGTGCTGACCCTGGAGGTGCGCGAAACGCCGGGCCAACCCGCCTACGAGGCGCGCGAACGCGTCGTCGCATTCCTCAAGGAGCGTCTGGTGCGGGACTAGCCGCATCGCCGGGCGTCGGTCGGGTCGGCCGCCGCCGGCGGCCGCCGGCGCGGCCACCATTGCCAGCGGCGGTCCGTGGCAGGGGCGGCGTCCGGTGGGGCATCCAGGGGGACGTCCTTGAACACCGCCAGGTAGACGGCGATGGTGGTGACGATGATGATCATCAGCACCGGCCCGATCACCACACCCCAGAACCCGAACATCGCGATTCCGGCGAACACCGCCAGCAGCATCAGTGCCGGGTCCAGCCGGGCCTCTTTGGGGACCAGGAACGGGCGCAGCGCGTTGTCGATGTTGGTGACGGCGATGAGGTGGAACGCGACCACGAAAATCCCGCCGACGACGTTGCCGAAGAAGATCATCCCGATGCCGAAGGGAATCGTGACCACGCCGCTGCCGAGCGGGATCACCGACAGTGCCGTCAGCATGACGGCGAAGATGAAGAACCCCTCGTGGAATCCGGCGATGTAGATCGAGATGGCGCCGGCGATACCCTGGGCCAGCGCGATGACGAACTGCCCCTTGACCGTTCCGCGCACCATGGCGCCGGTTTTGGCCAGGTACAGGTCGGTGATCTCCTCGCCAAGGGGGTTGAGCCGGCGGATGAGGGTGTGCAGTTTGTCGCGGTTCACCAGCATCGAGATGAACACGTACAGGAAGATGATCGACGAGGCGATGCCGCCGATCACCCCGCCCAGGGCGCCCTGCAGCACGTGCAGGAGGTACTCGCCGACGCGTTGCGAGACGGTGATCACCGCCTCGCGCAGCGAGTCCGCGGTCACGTTGATGTGCAGGAACGGCACCCGCGCGAGTAGTTCGTTGACCAGCCGCAGCGCACGGTCACCCAGGGTGCTGACGTCGGTCGCCGCGATCCAGCCGCTGACGGCGTTGACCATCTCGGTGATCTGGACGACGGCGAGCAGCACCACCAGCGCGACGGGGATGATGACCATCATCAGCGCCGCCAGCAGGGTGATGGTGGCCGACAGACCGGTGCCGAAGCGCCGGCGGAGGCGTTCGTACAGCGGGGTGAACAGGTAGGCGGCCACCGCCGCCACCACGATCAGGATGAAGAAGCCGCTGAGGAAGTAGGCGCCGAACAGCAGGACCAGCAGGGTGCACACGGCCAGCGCCCGCTTCTGAGTCAGGGTGAGTTCGTCCTTCACACGGCGCCCCCGTTCCCGTCGTGGCCGACGAGAACCCTATCCCGGTTCGGCGGGACGGGCCCTGCTCGGCGCGCGGGATCGGTGCCGGGTGCGTGTCGGCGGTCACCGCACGTCGGCGGTGACCACCGATGTGTGCCGCGGGTGGGCCGGGTAGGCGTGGATCAGGGCCGTGGCCAGTTTGGGTACGGCCTGGATGAGGTGGTGTTCGGCATGGTGGGCGACCTTGTGTGCCTCGGTGATGCTGACCTCCGGATCGGTGTCCAGTTCGACGTCGGCGTGCAGGCGGTGCCCGATCCAGCGCATCCGCAGCGAGCGGACGGCGACGACGCCGGGTTGGGCGGCCAGTGTGCGTTCGGCGGCGTCGACGAGGTTGGGGTCGACGGCATCCATCAGCCGTCGGAACACGTCGCGCACCGCGGTGCGCAACACCGCCAGGATGGCGACGGTGATGAGCAGACCCACGATCGGGTCGGCGAGCGGAATCCCCAGCGCCACCCCGCCTGCGCTGAAAAGTACTGCCAGGGAAGTGAATCCATCGGTGCGTGCATGCAGGCCGTCGGCGACCAGAGCCGCCGAACCGATGCGCTTGCCGACCCGGATGCGGTATCCGGCCACCAGCTCGTTGCCGAGGAATCCGACCAGACCCGCGAGGGCGACCCAGCCGACGTGTTCGATCTGCACGGGGTTGATGAGCCGCCTGATCGCCTCGTAGCCGGCGATGATCGCGGACAGCGCGATCATCGCGACGACGAACAGTCCGGCGAGGTCTTCGGCGCGGCCGTAGCCGTAGGTGTACCGGCGGGTTGCCGCGCGGGTGCCGAGTGCGAACGCGATCCACAGCGGAATGGCGGTCAGCGCATCGGAGAAGTTGTGGATCGTGTCCGCGGCCAGCGCCACCGAGCCGGATACGGCGACGATCGCGAGCTGTGCCAATGCGGTCAGGCCCAGGACGACGAGGCTGATCTTGACCGCCCGGATTCCGATGGCGCTGGATTCGAGCGCGTCGTCGACGCTGTCTGCCGCGTCGTGGCTGTGCGGGACGAAGAACTCCCGGATCGCGGCGCGCAGACCGCGCGCATGGTCGTGGGTTGGGTGGGTGTGGCCGTCCGAATGCGGATGCCCGTGATGCGAATGACTATCTGCATTCATAAGCAGATAATAGACCATGCGGAGGTTGCGGGCGACCGGGAAAGAGGCGGTGCGGGAGCCCGGGCAGCCGGGAGGACGGGCCCCGGCCGCCCCGACAGTCAGGCGGCCCCGGCGATGGGCAGCAGACGCTGAAGCACGTCGGTGACGGTCAGCACGCCGACCACGTCGCCGTCGCGGGCGACCAGCCACAGATGCGTGCGAGTCTCGCGCATGGTCTGCAGGGCCTGGTAGACCGGCGTCTCGGCCGGCAGCGTCGAGACCGGCCGCATCAGGTCACGTGCGGTCGCGTCCGGGGCGGCCCGCAAGCTGTCCCGGACGTGCACCACTCCCGCGACCCCGTCGCCGGACTGCACGAGCAGCCGCAGATGCCCGCTTTCCCGGGACCTCCGCTGGATCTCCGCCACACCGGCGTCGACGGCGACTCCGACCAGCGGGGCGCGGGTGGCGATATCGCCCACCGTCATCTTCTCCAGCTCCAGCGCGCTGATCAGATTCGCGCGATAGCGCTCGTCGAGGGTTCCGACGGTGGCCGAGTGCTCGACGAGGTGGCGCAGCGCGTCGGGGTTCTGACCCGTCTCCACTTCGTCCACCGGGGTGACTCCGACCCGGTGCAGACACCAGTTCGCCGCGCGGTTCAGCGTCAGCAACAGCGGGCGGGTGAGCGCCATGAATCCGCGCATCGGCAGCGCGAGCAGCGTCGCGGACCGCTCGGGGTGGGCGATCGCCCACGATTTCGGTGCCATCTCGCCGAGCACCAGGTGCAGGAATGTCACGATCAGCAGCGCCAGCAGGAATCCGCCCGCGTCGGCGGTCCACGCCGGTGCACCCCAGTCCCGCAACACCGGCGTGATCCAGTGGTGCACAGCCGGTTTGGTGGTCGCGCCGAGTGCGAGCGTGCAGGCGGTGATGCCCAGCTGGGCGCCCGCCAGCAGCAGGGAGAGCTCGGTGGTGCTGCGCAACGCGGCCCGGGCGGACCGACTGGACGCCGCGGCGTCCTCGAGGCGGTGTTTGCGTGCGGCGATCAAGGCGAACTCGACTGCCACGAAGAACGCGCTGGCCGTGATCAGCGCGATGGTCAGGGCGGCGACGACCAATGGATCACTCATCGGCCGCATCCTTCACCGTCACCAGGACCGACGCGGGCACATGCCGGTCGACGGCCCGGACCGTCGCGACGAGTTGCCGGGGTGCCCGTGTGCGCGCCAGCAGGTCGGCCGCGGCGGGTTCGAGCGCGATCTCGACCGTGTCGCCGACCGCGGGCAGCCGCCCGAAGTTGGCCAGCAGCAGGCCTGCGACGGTCTCGTAATCGCCTGCGGGCAGGCGTTCGTCCAGCACTCGCTCGGCCTCGTCGAGGTGGAGGTCCCCGGGCAGCAGCCAGCCGTCGTCCTGCCTCAGCACCGGGCGCTGCTCGGCGTCGTGTTCGTCGGCGATCTCGCCGACGAGTTCCTCGGCGATGTCCTCGGCGGTGACGATGCCCGCGAAGCCGCCGTACTCGTCGACCACGATCGCGATCTCCTCGTCGGCGGCGATCAGTTCGCGTACCACGGTGGGCAGCGGCAGCGAGGACGGCACGCTCAGCGCGGGGCGGCAGCGCGACCCCGCGGTGCCGCCCGGTTCGGCGAGCAGGTCGTTGAGGTCGACGACGCCGACGATATCGTCACCCGACCGGCCGACGACGGGATACCGGGTGTGGCCGGTGGCCATCCGGTCCAGGACGGCGTCGACGGGTTCGTCCTCGCGTACGGTGTCGACCCGGGTGCGGGGGATCATCGCGTGTTCGGCCGTGCTGGTCGGGAAGTCGAGGATCCGGTCGAGCAGCACCGACAGTTCGCGCGGCAACTCGCCGGCGTCCCTGGATGCGGCGACGATGTGCTCGAGATCGCGTGGGGTGGCGGAGTGTTCGACGTCGTGGACCGGTTCGATGCGCAGTGCGCGTAGCAGCAGATTCGACGATTGGTCGAAAAGCCAGATCAGCCAACCGAACAGCCGCAGGTACATGGTGGTGGAAGCGGCCAATGCGCGGGCGACGGGTTCGGGGCGCGCGATGGCGAGGTTCTTCGGGAACAGCTCGCCGAAGAGCATCTGGACCAGGGTCGAGAAGATCAGCGCGACGGCGGCGCCGACGGCGATCCCCACCCCGGTGGGTACCGCCATGCCCAGTATCCGGGCCACCCCCTGCCCGATCAGGGGTTCGGCCACGTAGCCGACGAGCAGACCCGTCACCGTGATGCCCAGCTGGGCGCCCGACAGCATGAACGAGGTGCGCCGGGTGACCGACAGGGCCCGCGCCGCTGCGGCGTCGCCGGCCTCGGCGCGCGCCTTCAACCGTGACCGGTCGACCGCCATGTAGGAGAACTCCTGGGCGACGAAATAGCCGGTGACCGCGGTGATGAGGAGAACCACCGCGGCGCCCAGCGCGATACCGCCCAGCGCCGTCAGCACGATCCCACCTCCGGCCGTTCATTCCCGTGGGGCCGGGGTGGGACAGGTCTTCGGGGTTTCTTCGGAGCGCGGCGCATTCTTTCCTCGTCGTCGTTGCGGTACGGGTCCGAGGATAGCGGGCTCACCATGTTGCCTGCGGAAACGGCCCGATCGGCCGATCGGGCCTGAGCGGGTGGTCATCCGTTTAGGGTGATGTCAACGGCCGGGGGACTGGTTAGCGTCGACTGCACAGGTCGTCCAAACCGGCGTCCGAGTCGAAGGAGCCGGCGTGCAGAGCCGTCACCGCACGTGCGTCCCCGGAACTTCGCCCCGGCTGTCCGCGACGAACCGCGCAGGGATCTAACGGGAGGTGCTCGATGGCCAGATTCAACGGTGTGATCAGTATGGACGTGCGGGATTCGGTGCCCGATTGGGCGCCGTTCCAACCTCCCCAGGCCAAACCGGGGGCGCCCAACGTCCTCTATGTCGTCTGGGATGACACCGGGATCGCCGCATGGGACGCGTTCGGCGGTCTCATCGGGATGCCCACGCTCAACCGGATCGCCGAACGCGGACTGCGCTACTCCAATTGGCACACCACGGCGCTGTGTTCACCCACCCGCTCCAGCCTGTTGACCGGCCGCAACGCCCACACCAACGGGATGGCCTGCATCGTAGAGGGCGCCTCGGGGTATCCGGGCCAGTCGGCGGTCATTCCGCCGGAATCCGGCACGGTCGCCGAGGTGCTGCTGGAGCACGGGTACAGCACCTACTGCGTGGGCAAGTGGCACCTCACACCGGAGAACGAGTCCAACATGGGCGGCTCGCGGCGGACCTGGCCGCTGGGCCGCGGGTTCGAGCGCTACTACGGATTCCTCGGCGGCGAGAGCAACCAGTGGTACCCCGACCTGGTGCACGACAACCACACCGTCGACCAGCCCTACCTCCCGGAGGACGGCTACCACCTGTCGAAAGACCTGGTGGACATGTCGATTCAGTACATCCGCGACGGTAAGCAGGTCAATCCCGACAAACCGTGGCTGATGTATCTGGCGTTCGGCGCCAACCACGCCCCGCACCACGCGCCCCAGGAGTGGATCGACAAGTACAAGGGCGCCTTCGACGACGGTTATGAGGTGTACCGGGAGAATGCCCTGGCGCGCATGAAGCAGCTCGGCGTCGTTCCCGCCGACACCGAGATGGCCCCCATCAATCCGTGGCCCGCGCCCGACGTGATCTCCCCCGGCGACCTGGTGCGTCCGTGGGCGGAGCTCAACGACGACGAGAAGGCCCTGTTCGCGCGGATGGCCGAGGTGTATGCCGGCTTCTCCAGCTACACCGACTACGAATTGGGCCGCCTCGTCGACTATCTGGAGCAGTCCGGCCAGCTGGACAACACCATCATCGTGGTCGTATCCGACAACGGCGCCAGCGGAGAGGGCAGCCCGAACGGGTCGGTCAACGAGAACAAGTTCTTCAACGGCTGGCCCGACGACCTGGCCGAGAACCTGGCCAAGCTGGACCTCCTCGGCGGTCCGGACACCTACAACCACTACCCGACGGGCTGGGCGGTGGCCTTCAACACCCCCTACAAGATGTTCAAGCGTTACACCCTCGAGGGGGGTATCGCCGATCCGCTGATCCTGTCCTGGCCGGCCCGGATGTCCTCGGTGGCAGGGCAATTCCGCGATCAGTATCACCACGCGGTGGATATCGTGCCGACCATCTACGACTGGCTGGACATCACACCACCCGACGCCATCAAGGGCGTCACCCAGTACCCCATCCAGGGGGTGTCGATGGAGTACTCGGTCGACGAGGCCGGCGCCGACAGCAACCGGCTGACCCAGTACTACGAGATGCTCGGCACCCGGGCGCTGTACCACGAGGGCTGGAAGATCGTCGCACGCCACGGAGCGCTCTCCGGCGCAGGCAATTTCGGTTCGGACACCTGGGAGCTCTATCACACCGACGTCGACCGAGCCGAGATGCACGACCTGGCAGCCGAGCATCCCGACAAGGTCAGCGAGATGGTCGGCATGTGGTTTGCCATCGCCGGACGCAACGACGTGTTCCCGCTCGACGACCGCACGCCGGTGGAGCGCCTCACCGACGAGCGGCCGTCGGCATCGACCGGGCGGACCGAATTCGTCTACTATCCAGGCACTTCCGATATCCCCGAGGGTGTCGCGCCGAACATCCGCAACCGGTCCTACAAGATCCGCGCGGACATCGAGGTCACCGGCGACGGGCCGTCAGGGGTGCTGATGGCACAGGGCAGCCGGTTCGGCGGGCATTCGCTGTTCTTCAAGGGCGGCATCCTGCATTATGCCTACAACTTCCTGGGTATCGACGAGACGCTGGTGTCAGCGCCGAATCCCGTTGCCCCTGGGCAGCATTCGATTGTCGTCGAATTCGTCAAGGACGGCGAGGATCCGCCGGGCGTGGCACACGGCACCGTGCGGCTGTCCGTCGACGGGACCGAGGCCGCCTCCGGTGAGCTGCGCACTCAGCCCGGCAAGTTCAGCCTCGCCGGTGAGGGGTTGGGCGTCGGCCGCGACACCGCCGACCCGGTCAGCAAGCAGTACCCCGCCGGTTTCGAACTCGACCAGGTGAGCATCGACCACGTCACCGTCACCGTCGACGGCGACCACTATGTCAACGCCGAGGTCGAAGCCCACGCCATGCTCGCCCGCGAGTAGGCGCCGGACCGGCGAGAGTGATGTCATCGAGAGTGCGGGCGTGGCAGGCTGAGACCCGATGACTACGGGAACGGACTCCGGTTCGGGTAGGACCCGGATGCGGCGAGCTGCCTCCGCACTGGGCCGGCCGCGGTTCCGCGACGTGATCGCCGGCCTGGTGACCGGGCTGTTCTCCATCCCCGAGGGAATGGCCTACGCCAGTATCGGCGGATTCAACCCCGTCGCGGGACTGTACTCGGGCATCGTGTCCACGATCGTCGGGTCGATGTTCGCCCGCACCGTGCTCATGGTCACCACATTGACCAGCGCGCTGGCGTTGACCTCCCAAAGTGTCTTGACCGCAGCGGGACTCGACCCCACCAACCCGTCCAACATCGCCGCCCTCGTCGTGGTGGCGGGTGCGGTGATGCTGCTGTTCGGCCTACTGAAGTTCGGCTCCATCATGAACTTCGTCTCCAACGCGGTCATGACCGGATTCACCACGGGAATCGCGCTGCAGATCGTGGCCGGGGTGGTCAAAGATGCCACCGGGTATCGGCCGGACAGCCACAACACCATCGGAAAGTTCATCGACGCGTTTGCGCACATAGGGTCCTGGCAGCTGGCGCCGTGCCTGGTGGCACTGGGCACCGTCGCGGTGTGGGCGGTGTTCCGCCTCATCAAGCCGACAGAGGCGTTCGCGACACTGATCGCGCTGGTGGTGGTGACCGCGGTCGTGACTTTGGCGCGCGTCGAGGTGGAGACCGTCGGTGACATCGCGTCGATTCCCAACGCGCTGCCCGCCCTGACGTTGCCGGCGTTCTCCGCGGTTCCGGAGTTATTGGCCGGCGGTCTGGCCATCGCGCTCGTCGGATTGGCGCAGGCGGCGGGCATCTCGGCGGCGGTGCCCAACCCAGACGGCAGGCGGCCGAGCATGTCGGGTGATTTCGTCGCCCAGGGCGCGGCCAACCTCGCTGGCGGATTCTTCGGCGCCCTGCCGACGGGCGGCTCGCTGTCCCGCACCGGGGTGGCCACCTCCGCCGGGGCCCAGACCCGTTGGGCGGGGATCTTCGCGGGGCTGTGGCTGGCCGGTCTGGTGGTGGTCGCAGGCTCGCTGGCACAGCTCATCCCGATGCCGGTGATCGGCGGTCTGATCCTGGTGATCGGAGCCGAACTGGTGGTGGGCCGGTGGGCGGACATCACGCTGGTGTTGCGTGCCGCGCCGGTGTCCGCGGTGGCGATGCTCATCACGTTCGCGGCGACCACGCAACTGCCGCTGCACACGGCGATCCTGATCGGTGCGATGACCTCGCTGGTGCTCTATTGCGTGCAGGCATCCAAGGGTGCGGGACTGATCGCGCTCGACCGCGCCGCCGACGGCGGCTGGCTGATCGCGCCGGTCCCCGACGCCGTCGCGAGCAACACGGTGACCGTGCTGCAGTACTCGGGGGTCGGGTTGTTCGCCGAAGTACCACGGATCGACGAGGAGTGGCCCAAGGCCGACGCGTCGGACCGGGCCGTCGTCGTCCTCGGCATGCGGACGCTGCCCGACGTGCCGTCGTCGAAGGTCATCAAGGCGCTGCGGAAGTGGGCAGGGGACCTCAACGCCAACGGCGGCCGGTTGATCATCGCGGGTGTCAGTCCGGCGACCGCCGACGTGCTGGCCAAGGGCGGTGTGACCGGGGTCCTGGGGCCCGACGGGATCGTACCCGCCACCGATCGCGTCTTCGGTGCCATCGAGGAGGCCGTCGAGCGGGGTGAGTGCTGGATCGCCGCGCGAGGCGACACGCCGGGCGCGGCCGGACCCTAGTCGACGCGGTTGACCGGGGGTGGCGTCCAACCACCGTCGAGCACCGGGACCCTGGGCCAATAGGCGCGGATGTAGAGGGTGAAGTCCGCGTCGGCGGGTGCCGGCAGCCAATTGCCCCGGCGCTCGTCGTCGGGTGCGTCGGACTGGACGTAGATCGTCAGGCTCCCATCGTCGTCGGCGCGCAGCGTGGTGTTCTTGGTGCCCAGGGAATACCGGCCGAGGACGTTGGGCGCGAAGAAGTGGTGCTCGTTGTAGAGCGTCAAGGACCAGAACCCATCCACCGGCGGCGTCGCGCCCGGCCCGAAGGTCACCGTGTACCGGTTCGCGCCGTTGAGTCGCTGTCCGTCAGCATCGAGGTCCTGGTAGAAGTACTTCGTCTCCTTGGGCTGGTTGACGAAGATGTTCGACTTGGCGACCGCGGTGCGGGTGAAATAGTCGGTGCCGAACGCCGCCGGGTTGTCGACGGTGCTCCAGTGGTGCGGGAGTTTCAGCCCGTAGTTTCCGAACTGGAACAACGGCTTGACCAGCTCGCGTTCGGACTCGGCGGCGGCCTCGTCCATGGCTGAGCGCAGGGCGGGGTCGTGCGCCGCGGCGTCGAGCACGGCGAGTACCTGGGCGTAGCGGGCCTCTTCGCCGGGCAACGGCGGGGCATCGGCCAGCGCCAGCGGCAACATGTTGAAGAACGTTTCCGGCGGCACCCAATTCGTCTCGGCATCGCCGGTGTCCGGGTTGGGCAGCGTCGGGCGGGAATGCCAGTCCATGGTTTTCATCGCGCCGTCGTAGTCTTCGAGTGGATACATCAGGATCTGTTGGAGCACAGGCTGAATCGCGGTTCGATCGGCGTCCGTGTCGTTGAGGAAGACGCGCGGGAACACGGCGGCGGTGTGTGTGGTGGCGCGGAACACCTCGGTGATGCCGGCGGGGACATCGGCGTCCCAGCCGGGACC
Source organism: Actinomycetota bacterium (assembly GCA_018268465.1). GTDB lineage: Bacteria > Actinomycetota > Actinomycetes > Mycobacteriales > Mycobacteriaceae > Mycobacterium. The sequence continues at coordinate 223,602 of JAFDWN010000002.1, read as the reverse complement.
GGCCAACAGGTAGAACCCCGGCCGGCTGCCGTACATCGCACCGATCCGGGCGAAGCCGTCGGTTCGGCTGTCGACCACCTGGTAGACCCAGAACCGGTCGCCGAAATCGGGCACCTGCACGACGACCGGCGTCTGGTCCAGCGCGGCGAATCCGCTGCCGTAGACCACATCCTGATTGGGGCAGGCCACGAGGCGTTCCTCGGCGGCGATGTAGTCGGTGAGCATGCCCAGTGTGTTCAGCGGCGCCAGCGGAAGGGGTCCGGCCATCACCTGAGCGCTGACCTGCGACTGCTTGTGCCTGCGGTTGTTCATGTTCACCAGCGGCCAGGCCCAGAAGTAGGCATCCTTGGCGACCAGGCGGGCGTAGGCCTCGGTGATCGCCGTCCCGGCCACCGGGCCGGGTTTGAGCGCCGCTGCCCAGCCCGGCGACAGCGGGGCGGGGATATGCGTACCGGGTGGGGTGGGCATGATGTTCCTCTCAACGTACGGTCGTGATGGGCGTGCTCAGGATGTACGAGCCTGTTCAGGCCCTCTCGATGCAGCGAAAGCCGATGTGGCTCATCCCCGTGTCGACTGCCTGGGGTCGTCGTGCCGCGGGCCGGTAGCGCATGCAGTAGCTGTCCGCGCAGAGGAACGACCCACCCTTGACCACTTTGCGGGGCACCGCGAACTGTGGCTGAGCGGGATCGTAACTGTCTTCGGCGCAACATGATTCGGTTGATTGCGGGTCTGCGTACCAGTCGGTGGTCCACTCCCACACATTTCCGGCCATATCGTGCAGACCGTAGTCGTTGGGTGGGAAGCTCCCGACCGGCGTGCTTTGGCCGTAGCCCGTGTCGGGGAGGTATGGGAATTCGCCGTGCCAGTAGTTGGCCAGTGGCCGGCCGCGGCGTTCGGGTTCGTCACCCCAGGTGTAGGTCGTGTGGGGCAGACCCCCGCGGGCGGCGACTTCCCACTCGTCCTCGGTGGGCAGCGCCAGACCCGCCCAGTCGGCATAGGCTTGCGCGTCCTCGAACGCGACGTGCACCACGGGGTGGTCCTCGCGGCCGCGGACCGACGAGCGTGGTCCGCGCGGATGGTTCCAGCAGGCGCCCGGCGTCCAGGTCCACCACTGGCTCAGATGCCGCAGATCCACCGGGCCGGTAGTGCGGCGGAATACCAACGAGCCCGGCTGCAGGTTCTGCGGTGGAGCCCCCGGATAGTCGGCGGGGTTCAGCGGACGTTCGGCGACGGTGAGATAGCCCGTGGCGTCGACGAATTGGGTGAAGTCCCCATTGGTCACCTGGTGTTTGTGCATCCAGAAACCGTCGACGGTCACCTCGCGGGTCGGCGCTTCCTCGGGGTAGTGACTGCCGGAGCCCAGCACCGCTGTCTGTGCGGGGATCCACACCCGGTCGTCAGCCACGGCCGTCCTGACCGCGTCGAGACCGCGCTGAGGACAGGAGAATGAGACTAGGCAAAGACCGACACCCAGTCGTCGCGGATGCTGGCCACCGTCCAGCCGTTCGACGCGGCCAGCTCGAAGGCCTTCTCGGCGCCGGCGGTGTAGTCGAACTCGCGGTCGGCGTCGTCGTGGCGCACGAGCAGGCCCAGTGCGGGCCCGGATCCGGCGGCCGTGTACTGCAGCATCTCGATGTCGCCGTTGGAATTTCCCGCCGCGAGGATGGGTCGCCGCCCGGTGCGGCCCCAGATCCGGACCGGTTTGACCGGACCGTCGTTGAGGAACTCCGGCTTCGACGTGGTGACCAACTGGCCGTCGACGAAGTCGAGCCCGACCGAACTGCCCACCACCCGCTCCGGGGGTACCCCGTACATCTGCGACGTGACGGGTCGCATGAAATCGCGGCCACCACCGGAGACGATGTAGTTGGTGAAGCCGTTGGTCTCCAGGTAACGCAGCAGCTGCACCATCGGCAGGTACCCGCACTGGGTGTACAGGCGGTCGAGGGTGGGATGGCGGGCGTCGTCGAAGAACGACACCACCCGCGCCGCGTGGTCCTCCACGGACAGCCCCTGGTAGGCCGAAAGCAGGCCTCCGGCAAGCATTTTCAGTGCACTGTCATCGCCGTTGTAGTGCTTGGTGACGGCGTCGCCGAACCAGGCCAGATCGCCGGATGCGGCGGCGGTGTAGGGCTGCTTGTCCTTCAGCGCAGGGTCGGCGGCCGCCTGATCGGCCAGCCTGCGCACCAGGAAGTCCAGCTGGATGTACGCGGGTTTCTCCACCCACAGGGTGCCGTCGTTGTCGAAGACGGCCACGCGGTCTTCGGGCGCCACCTCGTTGACGGCCCGACCGACGAAGTCGACGATCGCCGACTTCGTCGGTCCGTCATTCCATGAGTCGAGCAAATTCAGTCCTTCGCCAGGAATTCGTGCAGCTTCTCGACGACCTGGTCGACGCTGAAGCTTGCCGGTGGGTGCCGGGGCGGGAACTCCTTGAACGTCTCGAGGAATTTCGTCGCCATCGCCGTGGCGTAGAAGACGAAGAAGTCGTGCCGCAGGAGCCACTCATAGTAGGTGTTCGACGTGATGTCGGCGTACTCGAACGGATCGGTGCGCAGATTGAACAACTTCGGCACCCGCAGCGGGGTGAACGGTTCCGCCCACACCTGCAGGGTGCCCTGGCATCGCTGCTCCTGGAACACGATCTTCCAGTTCTCGAATCGCATCGCCACCAGGTCGCCGTCGTCGGAGAAGTAGAAGAAGCCCCGCCGCGGGCTCGCGTCCACCTCGCCGGTGAGGTACGGCAGCAGGTTGAACCCGTCGATATGGACCTTGAACTCCTTCTGCGCCCCGTTGACCGTGACCTGGTATCCGTCCCTCAGCTTGTCGCTGACATCGGGATCGCCGGCGGCGGCCAGCAGTGTCGGCAGCCAATCATGGTGCTGGACAATCTCATTGGATACCGTACCGGCGGGTATCCGGCCGGGCCAGCGGATGAGTTCGGGCACCCGGAACGCGCCCTCCCAGTTGGTGTTCTTCTCGCTGCGGAACGGGGTGGTGCCGCCGTCCGGCCAGGTGTTGCGGTGCGGCCCGTTGTCGGTGGAGTAGATCACGATGGTGTCCTCTGCGATGCCCAGCTCGTCGAGAGCGTCGAGGACCGTGCCCACGTTGCGGTCGTGGTCGATCATGGTGTCGTGGTACGGGGACTGCCAGATGCCCGCTTGCCCGCGGCTCTCCGGCTTGGTGTGGGTGTACAGGTGCATGTGGGTGAAGTTGCACCACACGAAGAACGGGGTGCCCGCGGTGTGCTGGCGACGGATGTAGTCGACGGTGGCCTCGGCGATGTCGTCGTCGATGGTCTCCATCCGCTTGGTGGTCAGTGGCCCGGTGTCCTCGATCGTCTGCCTGCCGACGGGTCCGAACTTCGGGTCGTCGGGTTCGTCGGAGACCGTGTCCAGTGCCGTGCACTTGAGCACACCCCGTGGCTTGGCCAGCTGGTAGAGCCGCGGGTAGCGATCCTCGTGCGGATAGTCGAAGTTCTCCGGCTCTTCTTCGGCGTTGAGGTGATAGAGGTTGCCGAAGAATTCGTCGAAGCCGTGCAGCGTCGGCAGGTACTTGTTGAGGTCGCCGAAGTGGTTCTTGCCGAACTGGCCCGTCGCGTAGCCCAGCGGCTTGAGCAGTTCGGCGATGGTGGGGTCCTCGGCCGCCCAACCGATGTCGACGCCTGGCACCCCGACCTTGCTCATCCCGGTGCGGTAGACGCTCTGCCCGCTGATGAATGCCGCCCTGCCGGCGGTGCAGCTCTGTTCGCCGTAGGAGTCGGTGAACCGCATCCCCTCGGCGGCGATGCGGTCGATGTTGGGGGTGCGATAGCCCATGATGCCGTCGCTGTAGCAGCTGAGATTCGTGATTCCGATGTCATCGCCCCAGATGACCACGATGTTGGGTTTTCCGTTCGGCATGTGCGGTCGTCCTCGCTCTCGGCAGTCGAAGGTTGATGGAGGCCGTGACGGGTGCTGATGCAACGCTATTCGTTCTGCGGCTGCAATATCGGCAATCGGCCGGCCGCATGCACTGCCTCACGGCGGTTGGCCACCCCCAGCTTGCGATAGATCGCGCGCTGGTGGGTTTTGAGCGTGTTCACCGAGACGGACAGCCGCACGGCGATCTCCTCGGCGGTCATCGGGGTGCGCAGGTACGTCAACACCTCGACCTCGCGTGGCGTCAGGGGCGCCGGGCCCTGGCGTTCACGACGTTGTCCGGCGCGACTGGTCACCACCAGGGCGTCGTCGAGGAATCGCCCATGCGCCGTGCGATTGCGGTGCGCGATCAGCAAGTTCAGGCAGGCGGTATCGGGATACTCCGCGAACGGCAACAGGATCCGCTGTTCAGCGCCCAACGCCAGCGCACGTTCCAGCTCGTCGTGGTCGGTGTCCAGCAGCGCCACGGTGAGGTGACCGTAGACGCGGCTGTAGGGCTGGGCCTGCGGGTCCGTCGCAGCCCGAGCCAGCGCCCTGGCCAGGTCCGTGTCGCCGAGTCGACAGCTGATCCCAGATGCGAGCGCCGACATCATCGGGACGTGGCTGCGGCCGACGAGTTGTGCGGCCAACTCCAGGGCGCGGGACGGTTCGCCGCGCGCTTCGGCAAGGCGGGCGCGAGCGGTCAACCGGTAGCTCGTCCAGGGCACCCCGTGGGTGTCGGTGTCGGCGATGCGGCCCAACGCCGATTCCGCGCGATCCAGCGAGTCGCGGTCACCGACAGCTGCGGCGGCGAATGCCAGCATCGCGCGCGCGATATCGGGATAGCCGCTGCCGGCGCCGGCGCCGACCTCGAGGAACGCGTCGCGTGCGGCGTCCACCTCCGCGCGCCAGAAGTGCACCCACCCTTCGGCGAACCGTTCGATGCCGTCGCCGTCGTGCGTCAACCACAGTGCCGGTGCGGTATCCGCGGTGATTCCGCCCCGCCGCAAGACCGCAAGGGCCCGGTCGAAGTCCCCGGACTGGGCGGCCGCGAAGGTCAGCGCCTGGCGGGCGCGTTCGGCCAGTTCGGCCATCCCGGCCGCCGTGCACTCATGGACGGCTGATTCGAGTTGCGCACTTCCGCGCTCAGCGCGGCGCAACCGCGAGTTGGCCCAGCCGAGGAGGAACAGTGCGCACGGGTACACCGACGCGCCGACCACGGTCCGGTCGTCGAGCCAGGCCTCCGCGCAGCTGGCGGCCTTCGTCATCGCCTCGTGGTCGTTGGAGACCAGCACCTCGGTGAGAGCCGCGATGAAATCCATGCGGGGCGACATGGTTTGACCTGGGTCCAGGACCTTCGCACGTGCGAGCAGATGCCGCGCACCGGTGGTGTCGCCGGCGATGTCGCGGCAACAGGCGCGGATCATCAACAGCTCGGGGTGTTCGCCGAGTGCGGACATGGCCGCGATGCAGGCGCGGTCTAGTGCTTCGGCATTGGACTGCAGCAGCAGTTCGAGCCAACGGTCGGTGAGGATCTGCGTGGTCAGCGGCGCGTCCTCGGCGAGGATGGCATGGCTGACGGCCTGCAGCGGATACCGTCCCTGCAGCTCTTGTGCCACCACCTCGTTGAGCATCCGCCAGCGACGCGGATCCTGTGCCCGCAGAATCGACTGGCAGTGCGTCGCGAACATGGAATGCCATTGGTAGACAGCCCCTGCGGGACTGCCGAAGCGCTCGATGAACAAACCCGACGACGCACATTCGCTGATCAGCGCCGCATGGTCGGGTCGGCCCCACAGCGCCGCGAGCAGGGCGCCGTCGACTCGCGGTGTGACCGTGGTGCTCAGCACGAACTCCGCAAGATCGGGACGCAACCGGGCCAGCACCGCCGAGCGGATGTACTCGGTCAAGTCCGTGTCCGCGTCGAACGCCGGGCTGTCCTGGCCGCTGAGCAATTGCATCCGCACCGCTGCCGGCCAGCCTCCGGTCGTCGCCAGCATCGTCTGTGCTTCGCGTGCGTCGACAGGGCGGCCGAGCAGAGCCGCCGCGGTGCCGACCTCCTCGGCCGTCATGGCCAGTTCCTTGGCGGTGATCACCGCCATTCGTCCGTGGATCCGCAACCGCGTCAGTTCGGGCCCGACGGTGTCGGTGGTCAGCAGGACCAGTCGCAACCATTGCGGACAGTGCTCGACATAACTGTTCAGGCCGGCTCCGGCCAGCGTGTCGCGGGCGTGGTGGAAGTCGTCGATGATCAGTGTCACCGGCACCCCGGAAGCGAGCGCTGCGGTTGCGGCTATCGCGGCGTCGTAGGTGGGGGATCGGTAGACCGCCGAGAGGGCGCGCAGCATCGCCTCGTCGTCGCGTTGGCGTGCGGCACCTTCCAGCGCGGTCAGGGTTGCGCGCAGCACATCGGCCACATCTGTCAGCCGCTCCGTCAACGTCACCCAGGCCACCGATCCGGGCGTCGCGCGGGCACGGCGCGCGGCCCACTGGCTGACCGCCACCGTTTTGCCGAAGCCACTGGGCGCCGAGAGCATGGCGACGTGGTGCGTGTCGACACAACGGTCGAGCAGTGTGGTGACGGCGGTTCGCTCGACCATCTCCGAACCCGGTGACGGGGCGGTGGCCAGGAACCACGGCACCGGGCGGAGTAGGGGTGTCTCGCCCGCATGCGGCATGGTCGCAGTGTAGAGAGCCACCTGCGCTACCGTGCTCCGGCGGGAGAGCGCGGCAGGTCCTGCCCGGAAGCGGTGCACGCCACCACGTTGCCACCTCGGACGGTTGATGGCGTCACCCGGAAGGGATGATGTCGAGTTCGCTGGACCTGTCCGGCGTGGCCGAGATGTCAGATCCCGATGCGTGCTACGGCGGCTCCCGACGCCCCGGCCCGCGGCGTTTCAGCTCTTCGCCCGGATGGTGGCCGGTGTCCTCTGCGCGTCGGTCGTCATGGTGTCGAACAGGCGGGTGTAGTACGGCATGCACGCCCGCATCGCCTGCTCGGTGGTGAACAGCGGTTCGTAGCCCAGGTCGCGTCGGGCCTTGGCGATCGAGAAGTAGTTGTCGCTGGAGAGTCGCTCAACGGCCAGCGGTTCCAGTGGCGGGGCGGGTAGCGCGCACCGGAAGTGCAGCCATTGCCACAGGCGCATCGCCGGCATCACCAGCCAGCCGGGCACCCAGATGCGTGGCCACGGCTGCCCACAGGCCCGCACCACCGGGCGCACGAACTCGAACATGTTGACGGGTTCGCCGTCGTTGACGAAATACGCCTGGCCGGGGGCCGTGCCACCGGGCACCAGGTGTTCGGCCGCGAGGATGAAGCCGTGCACCAGGTTGTCGATGTAGGAGTTGTCGAGCCGTGCGTGTCGGTTGCCGACGAGAACTTTGACGTGACCGGCGATCAGCCGTTCGAACAGCCGGCGGAACATCGTCTGGTCGCCGCGACCCCAGATACCGCTGGGGCGGATCGAGCAGGTCAGCATCCCCGAGACATCGTTCTGCGCCAGCACGAATTTCTCCGCGGCCACCTTGGTTTCGGTGTATAGATCGTTGAAACGCGTGGTGTAGGGCAGGTTTTCGTCGCCGCCCGCAATCGGCTCACCGCCGAGCACCACACTGTTGGACGCGGTGTAGACGAACCGTTTCACACCGGCGGCCTGACCCGCACGCACCAGGTTCTCGGTGCCCCCGACGTTGACCGCGAAGCTTCGCTCGCGGTACTGGTCGCTTACCGAGCCGCCGCCCATCAACTCGATGATCGCCGCGGTGTGGAACACGGTGTCGACGCCGTCGACGGCCATGGCGACGTCGCCCGGGTCGCGGATGTCGCCCTGCAGGACCCGCAGGCGTGGATGCTCGGCCAGGGGCGAGGGTGCGCGGTCGAAGGCGTGCACCTCGTGGCCGCGGTCCAGGAGTTCGGTCACCAGGTTGGCGCCGACGAACCCGGCGCCACCGGTGACCAGTACGCACCCGAGGTCGGTCGTCAATGCAGCATCGCCCATGCCGGCGACTATAAATGAAACGTGTTCTAGTTTCGAGTCCGCTGCGATGATCGCCGGGCCGATCAGCTCTCGTCGTCGTCCTTGGCGGCCAGCGCCTTCTCGACCCGTTCGCGTGCTCCGGCTAAGTGCTCCTCGCACCGTTTGGCCAGTTCTTCGCCTCTTTCCCATAGGGTCAGCGACTGGTCGAGATCCAGCCCGCCCTGTTCGAGCCGCTGCACGACGGCGATGAGCTCGTCCCGCGCCTCTTCGTACCCGAGTTCACTAGTGGGCTTCATGTTCTCCCCGCCTGTGGTCGTCGGAGCCGTTGGATGTCGCCAGTAACGCCCCGTCGGCGACCCGGATCCGCAGCGCGGTCCCGGCGGGGGCGTCGGCGACGGAGCGCAGCACCTGGCCGGCGGCCTGCACCACGGCATAGCCGCGGGCCAGCGTTGCCGCCGGCCCCAGGGTGGTCAGCCGCGCCGACAGATGCCCGATCCGGTCGGTCTCCGCGGCGATCAGCCGGGTGATGTCGCGGCGCGCGGCCGCCCGTGCCCGGTGGATGTCGTCGGCCCTCGAGTCGAGCCCGGCCAGCGGCTGCGCGAGGACCGGGCGGCTGCGTAACTGCGCCACGACGTGGGCCTCCCGGCTGACCCAGTTGCGCAGAGCGCGCGCGCTCCTTCGGCGCAAATCGGCGACCAGCGCTCGTTCTGCCGACGCGTCGGGGACGATCCGTTTCGCGGCATCGGTCGGGGTGGCCGCACGCAGATCGGCGACGAGGTCACAGATCGGGTTGTCCGGCTCGTGGCCGACGGCGCTGACCACCGGTGTCCGGCATGCGGAGATGGCCCGGCACAGTGTCTCGTCGGAGAACGGCAGCAGGTCTTCGACGCTGCCGCCGCCGCGCGCGATGACGATGACGTCCACCGCCGTGTCCCTGTCGAGTTCGGCCAGCGCCGCGACGATCTGGGGAACCGCATTCGGGCCCTGCACCGCGGTGTTGCGGACCGCGAAGCGTACCGCGGGCCATCGGGCCGCAGCCACGCTCACCACGTCGTGTTCCGCGGCCGAGGCGCGTCCGGTGATGAGGCCGATCGTGTTCGGCAGGAACGGAATCGGCCGTTTGAGCCGAGGGTCGAACAAGCCCTCGGCGTCGAGCAGTTTGCGCAGCCGCTCGATGCGGGCGAGTAGCTCGCCGACACCCACGGCGCGAATCTGGCTGACCCGCAACGAGAACGAGCCGCGGCCGGTGTAGAACGTGGGCTTGCCACACACGATCACCTGCGTGCCCTCGGCCAGGGTGACCGGGGCGTCGCGCACCAGGCCGCGCGGACAGGTCAGGGTCAGCGACATGTCCGCGGCGGGGTCACGCAACACCATGAAGACGGTCTTGGCGTCCGGTCGCACCTTCAGCTGGGTCAGCTGGCCCTCGACCCACACCGTGCCCAGCTTGTCGATCCAGCCCGCGACCCGAATGGCCACCGCGCGCACGGGCCACGGATTCTCCGCGGAATTGGGTGGTCCCGGGGCGGTCACTTGGCGGTCGCGCGGGTGATCCTGTTGGCCAGCAGCGTCTGGAACGGTGCACGCGCCTTGGTGGCGCCCTCGTAGGCGAGCAGCGCCTCCAGGTCGGCGACGCGCAGGGATGGCAGCCGGGCCCGCAGCTGCGCCAGGGTCAGTGATTCGTAGTCCAGCTCGACGACGATGTCGGGGGCGTCCGCGCGGGCCAGCGCGGCTTCCTTGGCCGCGGGGGTGGGTGCCGCATTGGCCGGTTGTTCGGGCTCACCGGTGCTGTACAGCGCGAAGCGTCCCTCGGTCAGGCGTTCCTCGGCGGGGGAGGTCAGCTCGTCGTCCAGATCCTCGTCGAACGTCGCCCACTCGGCCTTCTCGGCCCGGGGCGGAAAGAGCGTGTCCAGGGTTTCGTCGCCCTTGATGACGAGGTCGGCGATGTTCTGCTGGATGAGCATCACGATGTGTGCGGCCTGGCTGGCAAGTGTCATCGGGTACATCAGAATGGTTTGCGGAAGCTTGCGGGTTTCCTCGAGCGCGGTCACCGCCGCGCCAACCAGCAGACGGACCCCATACGGTGCAGTTGCCATGGCGCCCAGCCTACGGCTGGCCTCCGGTCCCTGCGGGTCAGTACCCTGTGACCATGCCGCCGACAGTCAACATGGGGATTCCGGGCGCGTCGAGCTCGGTCAGTGGCGGTGTTTCCGGTAAGCGGGTGCTGCTTGCCGAGCCGCGCGGATACTGCGCCGGTGTGGACCGGGCCGTCGAGACCGTCGAACGTGCGCTGGAGAAACACGGCGCACCCGTGTACGTCCGGCACGAGATCGTGCACAACCGCCACGTGGTGGAGACGCTGGCCAAGGCCGGCGCGGTCTTCGTCGACGAGACCGACGAGGTGCCCGAAGGGGCGATCGTGGTGTTCTCCGCCCACGGCGTCGCGCCGACGGTGCACACCACCGCCGCCGAGCGCAACCTGCGCGTCATCGATGCCACCTGCCCGCTGGTCACCAAGGTGCACAACGAGGCCAAGCGGTTCGCCCGCGACGATTACGACATCCTGCTGATCGGCCACGAGGGGCACGAGGAGGTGGTCGGCACCGCCGGTGAGGCGCCCGATCACGTCCAGCTGGTGGACGGGCCCGACGCCGTCGACGGCGTGACGGTGCGTGACCTGAACAAGGTGATCTGGTTGTCGCAGACCACGCTGAGCGTCGACGAGACCATGGAGACCGTGCGGCGGCTGCGGGAGAAGTTCCCGACGCTGCAGGACCCGCCCAGCGACGACATCTGCTACGCGACGCAGAACCGCCAGGTCGCGGTCAAGGCCATGGCGCCGGAGTGCGAACTGGTGGTCGTGGTCGGCTCACGCAACTCGTCGAACTCGGTGCGGCTGGTCGAGGTGGCGCTGGGCGCCGGCTCGGAGGCCGCTTATCTGGTCGACTACGCCGACGACATCGACCCGGCGTGGCTCGACGGTGTGACCACCGTCGGTGTCACCTCAGGTGCGTCGGTGCCGGAGGTGCTGGTGCGCGGCGTGCTCGAGCGGCTCGCCGAACTCGGGTACGACACGGTGCAGCCGGTGACGACGGCCAACGAGACTCTGGTGTTCGCGCTGCCCAGGGAGATCCGCCCACCGCGGCGCTGACGTACCGCCCGGGTTTGCGCGTCAGACGTCGTACTCCCAGGCCCCGGCGTCGCGCCTGCGTGCCCGCGGTGCCGTCCGGTGGCCGCCGCGGTCGGCACCGTCGCCGGCGTCGTCGCTGCGGTAGCGCACCCGCGAAATGGGGTGGTGGGTCGTTCCTCCGCCGTCGGCGCGGCGGGGTTCGGGCGGCCCGTAGTCGCCCTCGTAACCACTGTCGTCGCCTGTGTAGTCGCCGTAGCGGTCCTGGTACCGCGCCTCGGCGCGATCGTCGTACCGGCGCCGGCGTTCGGGGCGCTCGTAGGGCTCATAGGGTGAGCGCCGGTCCGCGGGAGGCTGGGTGCGCTCCCGCGGCGCCTGACTGCGCGATCGGCGGCGGGGTTCGGCGGGCGGTTCGGCGCTGCGGGCCGACCGGGGTCGCCGCGGCCGGTCGGCGACCGGTTCGATGATCTCCGTCTCGGGCGGGCGGGCGTGGCGCGAGCGTGACGCAGCCGATCGCTGCGCGGCTGGTCGGCGCGCCGTGCGGGTGGCCTCGCCCGGCGCGGGCCGGGCGGTGCGCCGCGGGCGGTCCGCCGAATGCCGGCGGCGGGGTGCGTCGTCGGCGGCGGCTTCGTCGTCGTCAGTCGGGCGCCGGGCCGGACGCGCCACCAGCGCCGACACCTTGGCGGTGGCCGCGGCGAGGAACCCGGCGCGGGCCACGCGGCCGGCCGATCCGCCGTCGCTGTTGGGAGTGGCCTGCTTGGCCGACATCCCGTAGTACCAGCGCGCCATCCCGATGAGCAGCACCACCGCGGAGGTGAAGAACATCAGCGGGAAGCGTTCGATGAGCGGGTAGCCACAGTTGATCAGCAGGTCCTTGATGCCGTCGAGCTGGCCGCTGTGGAATAGGAAATAGGACCCCGGAACGCTGACGAACAGAATTAGCGGCGGCTGGATCACGGCGGTGAACAAGCCGTCCTGCCGGACCGCCAGGACCGCCAGGACGCAGCCGATGGCGTAGCACGCCGCGAAGGCGAAACCCAGCTCGCGCTGGCCCGACCCGGCATCGAAGGCGAAGCCGATCGCGGTGGCGGTTACCGCCACGAGCACGGCGCCCCACCACGGCAGACCCGCGATATTGGGATGCGCGGAGCGGTGGTCGGCGGCCACCGCAGACCGTGCGCGCTGTCCTGACACACGTCGACCGTACCGGCTCTTTCTCGGCGCGCGGTGACAGCGCGGTCCGGCGTGCCCGTCACAGCGCCCTAGACTGTCTTCCCTGTGGGCCTGAACCTGGGAATCGTCGGTTTGCCGAACGTCGGAAAGTCGACTCTGTTCAATGCGCTGACGCGCAACAACGTGCTGGCAGCCAACTATCCGTTCGCGACCATCGAACCGAACGAGGGCGTGGTTCCGCTGCCGGATCCCCGGCTCGACCAGCTCGCGACGCTGTTCGGATCCGAGAAGACGGTGCCGGCGCCGGTGACGTTCGTCGACATCGCCGGCATCGTCAAGGGCGCGTCGGAGGGGGCGGGCCTCGGCAACAAGTTCCTCGCCAACATCCGCGAATGCGATGCCGTCTGCCAGGTGGTGCGGGTGTTCACCGACGACGACGTGGTGCATGTCGACGGGCGGGTCGATCCGCGGTCCGACATCGAGGTGATCGAGACCGAGCTGATCCTCGCCGACATGCAGACGTTGGAGCGGGCTGTGCCGCGGCTGGAGAAGGAGGCCCGCACCCACAAGGACCGCAAGCCGGTGTACGACGCCGCCGTGGCGGCCCAGGAGGTGCTCAACAGCGGCACGACCCTATTCGGTGCGGGCGCGGACACCACGCTGCTGCGTGAGTTGAACCTGCTGACCACCAAGCCGTTCCTGTACGTGTTCAACGCCGACGAGGCCGTCCTCACCGACGAGGCGCGGGTCGCCTCGCTGCGGGAGTTGGTGGCGCCGGCCGACGCGGTGTTCCTGGACGCCAAGATCGAGGCCGAGCTGCAGGAACTCGACGACGAATCCGCCGCCGAGCTGCTCGAATCGATCGGGCAGTCCGAACGCGGACTGGACGCGCTGGCACGGGCGGGATTCCACACGCTCAAGCTGCAGACCTATCTGACCGCAGGCCCGAAAGAAGCCCGGGCCTGGACGATTCACCAGGGCGATACCGCCCCCAAGGCGGCCGGGGTGATCCACTCCGACTTCGAGAAGGGTTTCATCAAGGCCGAGATCGTGTCGTTCGACGACCTGGTCGACGCCGGGTCGATGGCCGCCGCCAAAGCCGCGGGCAAGGTGCGGATGGAGGGCAAGGACTACGTCATGGCCGACGGGGATGTGGTGGAGTTCCGGTTCAACGTGTAGCCGGACCACCGCCTCTGTGGCACCATGAAATGCATCAATGATGCGCACGGAGGTGTCCTAATGAGAACCACGGTCACCATCGATGACGAGTTGCTCGCCAAGGCTGCCGAGTTGACCGGTGTGCACGAAAATGTGGCGCTGCTCAAGCAGGGATTGCAGACACTCATTCGGGTGGAGAGTGCCCGCCGTCTCGCCGCGCTGGGCGGATCGGATTCCGAGGCGAAGGCCGCGCCGCGGCGGCGGACCACGGAGTGATTCTGGTCGACACCGCGGTGTGGATCGATCATCTTCACGCCGCGGAGCCCAGGCTGGTCGAACAGTTGCAGCTGGATGGAGTCGGCTGCCATCCATTGGTTGTCGAGGAGTTGGCGCTTGGTTCGATCGCCCGTCGGGAGATCGTGCTCGACCTGCTGGGGAACCTGTGGCAGTTTCCGGCCGCGCGGCATGACGAGGTCCTGCATCTCGTTGAGCTGCGAAGACTCTGGGGGCGTGGACTGAGCGCTGTCGATGCCCATCTGATGGCTTCGGTCGCCGTGGTCGAGGGTGCCCGACTATGGACCAGGGACAAACGGTTGAAAGCTGCGTCCAAAAAAGTGGACATCCGACTGTTCGAAGACTGACGTTGTTCGGCTGCGCCATTCGGTGGAGTCGGTTCAACGTGTAGCAAGTATCGCGCGTGTTGGTGGCGTAGCACGGTGCTACCATTCGGATCGTGGCCAGGGCCAGTCAGCCGACCCGACTTCCCGCAGACGTGTACGAGGCCGCCGTCGCGGCGGCGGCCGTCACTTCGCGGACTGTGCCGCAGCAGATCGCGCACTGGGCGCGTATTGGACGTGAGCTGGAAATGTCACCGCGGGTGAACCACCGCGCGATCACCAAGGTGCTCACCGGCACCGGCTCGTATGATTCGCTCGGCGAGCAGGAACAGGCGATCGTTCGCGAGGAATGGGCCGACCGGGTGACGGCCCTGCGGAGTGAGCTGAACTACGAAGCCGCGTTCACGGCGGCTGGCGAGTCCTACTCGGAGATCGACGAGCACGGCAATCTCCTCGTTCACCCAGCTCGTGACTGATGCCCCTGCTGCATCTGCTCGCAGGGCCGAACGGGGCGGGGAAGTCGAGCTACGTGCACGACGTTCTGGCGCCCGCGACGCGCCTGCCGTTCATCAACGCTGACGAGATCGCGGCCTCGCGGTGGCCCGATGCGCAGGGCGAGCACGCATACAAGGCCGCAAAGATCGCAGAAGGGCAACGACGCGAGCGGATTGCTGCCGGGAAGTCCTTCATTTCGGAGACCGTGTTCTCGCACCCGAGCAAGGTTCAGCTTGTCTCGGACGCGGCGGCAGCCGGCTACCTCGTCCATCTGCACGTGGTCATGATTCCCGTCGAGCTGACCGTTCAGCGCGTTCGTGAGCGAGTGCGCCGCGGCGGCCCTGGTGTGCCGGAGGCGAAGATCCGGGAGCGCTACGACCGATTGTGGGGCCACCTCCGCGTAGCGATCGGAATCGTCGACGTAGTGGAGGTCTTCGACAACAGCACCGCACGTACGCCGTTCCGGCTGTGTGCGACGTACCAGCACGGTCTACTCCTTGGTTTGCCCCGCTGGCCTGCATGGACGCCGGAGGCTCTGACGCGATGACAAGGCCGGCCGGTACATCGGCAGATCAATTGTCGTTCGGTGCCGGACTGTGGTGTCCCGGTTCAACGGGTAGCCGCAACACCTATTTGCTGCGGGCTTTCCTGATGGCGCCGTCGCCCGTCGTCTCGTACATGTCGAAGTTGCGCTCGGCGGTCAGTTCGATGAGCTCGTCGAAGACGACACCGAGGGCGACCGGCTCGTCGGGACTGTTCACCTCGTGGCAGACGACCGACGGCGCGGCGGGGTTCGAGTCGATCAACAGCACATACAGCCGTTCGAATTGCTCGTCGCGGTCGGCCGGGTCGGCGCGGCCGGTGAACAAGCGGAACCGGGGGAAGACGTTCTCGAAGGTGCTGTTGCGCCGCGCCGTCTGATCACTGGCCGCACCGATGTCGAAGAAGAAGAAACCGGCCACCACCGCGAACGGGAACCGGCGGTGCAATGTCGTCGACTCGAACAGGAGGTCGCCGCGCCGGTTGGTGAGGTTCTTCTGAAAGTGCCCTCCGACGCCGTCGCGGAACATGATGGTCTTGACCGAACAGGCCAGCATCAAGCCCGATTCGGCGGTCGCCCAGGTGACGTCGACCTTCTTGGCGCCGAGTCCGCCGGCGAGCCGCCGCTCGGCGCCCGACAGTCCGGTGTCCCCCGGCTCTCCCGGTCGGGCCCCGTCCATGCCCCGCTCGCGTAACTCCTGGGCGATCGCGCGCGCGAGGGTGTTGCTGATGGTGTTGCCCCACGGGTTCTTCTGGCCCTGCGGGGCGTCGTCGGGGGGTTTCGGGCCGGCGGCTTTGATCGCCGCGATGAGCAGGTCGTCAATTCGCGCCACGACGCCCCCGTGCGACGCGGCGGGCGGTCAGTTCGGCGTGTGCCTCCCGCAGAACCCGCACGTCGGCGCGCTGCATACCCAGCTCGCCGACGAGCAGCACCGCATCGACCAGCTTCGAGGCGCCGATGAGGTTGCCGCTGCGCAGAAGCCCGGCGACCTGCGGGCGGAGCTTCTTGAGCTGATCGGTTGCGGCCTCGACGAGCGCCGGTGGCGGCACCGGCAGGCGGTCGGCCTCGCGGGGCTCCAGTTTGAGCATCCCCCCGCCGTACGCGCGCCCCACCGTCTCGGCTCCCACCAGTGTCATCGAGGTGAGCGAGGCGAGGGGAAGCAGCGCCTTGCCGAGCTTGCGTACCTTCGGGGCCAGGTAGACGCCGTGCACGGAGTTGAGATGTGCGGCCCTGGCGGCGTTGGTCGACAGCCGGGGGGTGTCGGCGTTCATATACGTGAGGAGCAGATCGGCCGGGGCCAGGTTCGGCACGCGCCACCACGGCGTGCGCACGCGGCACTTGTACGCGGTGTGGACCCCGGCGGCTTCCCCCGCGGCGATGTACGCCCACGCTGCCGGCGACGGCTCGCCCGACGGCCGGAACAACGCGGTGGCAGAGCCGTTGCGGCCGAGCGCGTTGTGCGCGGCGGTGCCGAACGCCAAGCCGCGCAGGTGCCGACTGCCGGGCGGCGACAGCCGCAAGACGTCGGTTGCTTCGAGGCCGAGGTCGGCAACGCGGGCGGGTGAGAGCGCGAAGTACTTGTTGTTGCCGGTGACCATGCCCAGCGTCGTGTCACCCCAGGTTTCGAGCACGGTGAAGCCGCCGCTCGACAGCAGACCCGTGTAGGTGTCCAGCGCGTCGGCCGAGAGCAGCGACGGTGTCCACTTCTCCTCGGGCCGGGTGGGTGTCCAGGTACGCCCGGCGGGGATCGCCGCCAGGTGGGCGGCGTTGCGCGCCTGGTAGACGGAGGCGTGCGCGGTCGGCCCCGACAGATAGCCGTCGGCCAGCAGGAGCAGCACCTCCTCCTGAGCGTCGGGAAACACCCGCTCGGTGAACAGCACGAGGTCGACGCGCGCGAATGACGCCAGCAGGAACCGGCGGACCTCGGCGGCGTAGTTCACGCTCAGCAGTTCGGCTGGCAGAACCAGACCCATCCGACCGCCGGGTTTGAGGAACAGTGCCGAGTGCACCGCGAACGCCGCCCAGCTGGAGGCGAGATTCGTCAAACCCACGCCCGCCCGCAGCGCTGCCTCCCGCGACCGCGCCCTGGCCGCGCCGGAGAAGTCCTGATACCGGATGTAGGGCGGGTTGCCGATCACAACGTCATACGAGGCGGTCGGGTCGACGCAGAAGAAGTCGCCGACCGTCACGCGGGCGTCGACCCCAGCGTCGCGCAGCAGCTTGCGCGCGGCCCGCGCGGAGCCGCGGTGCAGCTCGATGCCGTCGAGCGCGGCGTACTGATCCTCGGGGGCCGACCGCAGCGTGGCCAGGCGGTTGACGGCCGACAGCAGGAATGCGGCCTCTCCGCATGAGGGCTCGAGGATCCGATCTGCGGTGCTGCGAACCGCCCATTCGGTGATGTATCGGGCGACCGCCTCTGGGGTGAAGAAGGCGCCGCGCGCCTTACGCAGCGCCGCTGTGTCACCCCCGGACGTCATGGTGAGAATCTTGCCCTGCGCCACCGACAATCCGGCCTAGGACACCCCCCGGGGGGCCGGAAAGTCGGCGCTGAGTCGGACCCATCGCCGTCCTCGTCGACAACGCGGGCATCATCGGCGCCATCGGCGCATTCGAGGCGACCCCGATGGCGCAATTCGGGAGTTGTTAGACACCAACTCCTTCGGTGTCATAACGATGACTCAGGCGGTGATCGCGCAGATGCGTACGCGGCAGTCGGGTGCGATCGTCAACGTCACGTCGAGCGTGACACTCGCGGCGATGCCGCTGGCGCCGCCTACGTCGCCAGCAAGGCGGCCATCGAGGGTCTCACCGGGTCGATCGCGCTCGAACTCGGCTTCGTCGGCGTGCGGTTGAGGCTGGTGGAACCGGGCTACGGTCCTTCGGCCCGGTTCGCCAGCAGTGGCACCGAGCGGATGACCGGACTAACCCCGTCGAGGACGAGGCTCTCGCCCGGGGGCGGCATACGGCGTGGATACTCGGACACCCTCGGCGAGGTGCCGCAGACCGCCGCCGCCCCAATGGACGCGCTGATGTCGCTGCTGCGCCCCGAAGGGGTGCTGGCCAATGTCGTGGCCGGCGGCGGCGGCCCGTGGAGCATCCGCAAGCCCGCGCTACGGCGATCCCGCGTTCTGTTTGATGCCCGGGGGCGTGCCTACTCGAACCCGGTGGCCTCGACCCGATCGAGTTGCCGTGCGGAGACTTCCTGCTACCGCCCGGGACCCCGGGATTCACGGTCAGCGGCAGCTGCGACTCGATGCGCGCGAAACCACCTTCTGGGCAATCGATCCCGACCGCCGCACCCGCTACGGGGCCGGAGTCGGAACCGGTCAAGATGCGGATGCTGGGCGGTTCCTTCAGGTTCGATCCGGCGAATGCCGCTCTGCTGAGTGTCGCTGTTGCCGCGGGACTTCCCGGTGCGCAGGGACGAACCGGGTTCCGCTTGCCTGAGCCGTCTGGTCGGCCTCATCCCGCAGAAAGCCGAAGGCGAAAGTGCTTGCCGTGAAGCCATTCTGCAACGCCTCGACGAAGTGCTGATGATTGAGACGATGCGGCTGCACGCCGCCGAGCGGCTGGGCGACAGGCAGCCGGGACTGGTCGCCGGAAGGACTGTCGAACGCTGATCGTAAGGGTGAAGCGCGCGGTGCGAGATGGCCCTGGAGTGTCGAGAAATGCTTGCCAGTGAGCCATGACCTGAGTAGCTTTAGAGACCAATCTGTGTCTGGGGGGATTATGGGTCAGCAATCTCATTGGTACTTCTGCCAAAGCTGCAGCAGCATGT
This sequence comes from Actinomycetota bacterium, assembly GCA_018268465.1. Lineage (GTDB taxonomy): Bacteria > Actinomycetota > Actinomycetes > Mycobacteriales > Mycobacteriaceae > Mycobacterium. Next base: position 204,837 of record JAFDWN010000002.1, on the reverse strand, counting down.
TCTTCAGTGGCAACGACAGCGACGGCGGGTGGTGCCCGGCGGGTAGCCCCGGGCCTGGCTATCGGCACGTTGCACAGGGCTTTGAATTCTCATTGCCGTTTCGGGACCAGGCCGGAACGCCGCCGGGGCAGCCTGATTGGGGCTTCTGTAGGAAATGCAACAGCATGTCCTTTGCTCCGACCGGGGGTAACCCTGGACCCTGCTCCAGGGGCGGCGACCACGATTCGACCGGCTCGTTCGATTTCTTCCTGCCCCATGACATCTCGGTCGTCGCAGGCACTCAAGGGGGCTGGCGGTTCTGTCGCAAATGCAGCGTGTTGTTCTTCGGTGGGAATCCGGGATCCTGCGTCCGAGGAGGGGGGCACGACGGTACCGGTTCGTTCAACTTTGTGCTGGCCCACGGTTCGCGTTTCATTCCCACATCCCACAAGATCGACGAAGGCACGGATCTGGTACCGGTCTCCGACTGACTCGGTAGTTCGGCGGAATCGGGACATCCATTGAAAACACGCATCCTGTTCGGGCGATGCGCCGAATAGGTACGTCCCAGGAATGTGTTCCGACGGAACGGTCAGGTGGGAGCGGCGGCGACCATCAGGTTCGCTATCGCGTCGGCGACAGCTTGAGATGTCGGTGCCTCGTAGTAGGTGAAGGTCGGCGAGCCGTTTATCTCGAAGCAGTACCACTGGCCCTGGCGGGTTTGCCGGAGATCGACACCCGCCACGGTGAAACCGAACTGGGTGGCAAGTGCAACACATCGATCGGTGCAATCCTGTGGAAGCCGGCAGGGACTCAGCCGGACCGAACCGCCATTGCGTGCGGCATAGCGATAGTCGTCTGCATTGGAATCAATCTGGCAGGCAAAGGCTTCGGCTCCCACGACATGGACGCGGAAATCGCGCCCGGCGATGTACTGCTGAAACTGAGTAGGACACCAGCGGATGTCGGTGAACCGGTCGGCGTGACCACTTCCCAGGCGGGAAACTATGCTGCGCGTCCCACTGATCGACTTGTAGACCACCGTTCCGTTGCGTTTCCAAAATTCATGTGCCGCTTCAGCATCCGTCGTGATCAGAGTGGCAGGCGTATAGAAGCCCGCCGAGCGGATCAGCCGTGATTGGTAGGGCTTGGATTCGGCTGCAGCCATCGCGGAGAACCGATTGATCGCCAAGGCCGGTGTAACCTCCACCCACGAGCGCAACGCATCGTCGACCGCTTGAGTGCGCTGCCAAGCGATGCCCGTTCCACCAACCTGTCGGAACTCGGTGAGCAGTGCTAACGCATAATTGCGAAGATAGACCGACTTCACCTCGGCGAGATCGCAGACCTGGTCCCTGATCCGCACCAAACCGCGGACCGTGTCGTCGACAGAAGTCTCGACTTCGCAATTCAGCAACATCCGTTGGTCCAGAAAGAAGTACCGCGCATGGCGGCGCTCGAGCGCACGGCGCACTGCTGTCAGGGAATCGTCCTCTGCGATACCCCACAGCACGTTCAACATGGTGTCTCGCCGTCAGTTGGCCGGGCCGCTGGGCTCGTCATGTGCTGCGCGACAGCCTCGCGTGTCTCATCGTCACCGAGGTCGACCCACGGATCTGCTTCCAGGACGCGCGCGCCGTCGCCTGCCCCATCGAAGCGAACACTGAGCAACTCAGTTCCGGCCGCCTGGGCCAACGCAATCGCGGCTTGATGCACGGTTGGGTCCGCTCGTCCAAGGGTCCTCCGCCCCACCACCGTCACTAACACAGCAGATCGGTTCAACGAATTGGTGGCAGCGATGCCTGATAGGGGGATCCTGCGCCGTGCAGGCTCGATCGGAACCCCTATTCGGACTGCGTTCTGTACCCATTCCTCGTGCGACCAGCCCGGTCCTGACAAGGATCGCGGTGTCGGGCGATTGATAACGGGGCAGCCCAACTCCGACAGCCAAGCAAGTAAGAACGCTGTCATCTCCGCTGCCACGTACGTCCGGTCTTCGGGCACTATGCATGTGAGGTCGTCAGGTCGAACACGCGACAATCGAGTGACGACGTATCTGACATCGCGCGCTTCGAGCGACCTCTCGCCGATCGACGCCGTGGAGCGAGAGCCATGACCCACGACATAGTTCCAACCTGATCGCGCCAGGTCCTGTGGCGTCACGAGGGTCACGCCATGATCGCCGTATAGCTCGGAGAAGCACTTGGCGCCCGTATCCGAAGCGCTCGCGATTACCAAACATATTGGGCGGCTCGGTAGTAGGTCCGGTGTTGGATCCGCGTCATTGTTGACGAAGGGGACCGATTGCGAGCTCGGAGGGCGCGACCGCAAGTTCTGCCGTTCGTTCGATCGGATGAAAGCGCGACCCAGTGCCATCTCGTTCCTCGTTTCGCGTGTCCTCGACCAGAACGCTGTCGGGCGTCTCCGAACCCTAGCCACACGCGCGTTCAAGGTCGCTACGAATCTCCCGACGTACACGACACAGGGACATCTCGAAGCGGTTGGAGGACCCGGACCATGCCGTGACAACCAATCCGGCCGGTCACCAGATGACGGCGACCGCCGCCGCCGCGAACGACAGTGCCCCAGCGGCGAAGAACATCGGGCGGACGACGGGTTCGCCGCTGCGCCGCTGCCGGGCGCTACCCATCCCGAGCACGGCCCCGAGGACGAGCAGGATCACCAGCTTGACGCCGATTTTGGGGTAGTTGAGATCGATACCCGCCGGCCACGGCGCCGCCAGCGCCAGGCCGGTCAGGAGGGAAACCAGCAGGCCGTAGTCCATCAGCCGGGTGAACCGGAAGCGCGCCGCCGCCACCTCGGCCGCCCAGGCCCCGAACGTGACCGCGAAGCCTACGATGTGCAGCAGAACTATTACGTTGCGTAGTACTTCCATGCGGCCCAGGTTACCCAGCCCGTGCCGGTGCTCTCACCCGCGCTCGCCAGCGCGGCGAGGTCACCCGGGAGGTACCCGCCGCGAGCGGCGGGCAGCCAGTTCGTCGTCGTCGACGAGCACCAGCATCGGCTCGTCGGGCCGGCAGAACATCGTGACGACAAACCGGCTCGGGATGTCGGTACGGTTGTTGCCGTCCTGGTAGTGGATGACGTCACCACCGGGCTCCCAGAACGTCTCCCCGGCGCGGATGACCCGGGGCGCTTCGCCTTCCAGCTCGAAGAGCATCTCGCCTTCGACCATGTACCCGAAGGCCGGCCCGCCCGGGTGGCGGTGCGGCGGCGCCCCGGGGTCGCCGGGCGGATACTCCACGAGGACCGTCATCGCGTGCGTGTCTGCACCGATCGCCGGTGGCGACACCTCCTGCAGCACCGTGATCGCCGTCTTCCACGCGTCGCTGCGCGCAGAGGTGTGCTGAGATCCGTTGGCGTCGTCGGACATCGGGTTGCTCCCTTCAGAGGTGTCAGATGGCGGTGCCGCCACCGTCGGCGTGCAGCGTGGAGCCGGTGACGAAACTGGAGCGCGGTGAGGCGAGGAACAGCACCGCCTCGGCGATCTCCTCGGGTTGAGCGGTGCGGCCCAAAGGCAGTGCGCGGCCGAGTTCGTCGTTGGTTTCTCCCCATTCGGCGACGACACCCTCGGTGTCGGTCGGTCCCGGGGCGACGCTGTTCACCCGCACGCCGTGCACGCCGAGTTCGGCCGCCCACGTGCGGGTGAGGGATTCCACCGCGGCCTTGGACGCGCTGTAGACCGACGCGCCGGGAACGCCTTTCGACGCGACCATCGACGTCACGTTGACGATGCTCCCGCGGCCCCGCCTGACCATGCCCGGCACGAGGCCGGCGGCCAGGAAGTACGTCCCCCGGACGTTGGTGTCGAATGTGGCCTGAAACGATGCCACATCCTGGTCGACGGTCATCGCGCCGGGGAAGCTGGCGGCGTTGTTCACGAGGATGTCGACATCGCCGACCTGCTGGACCAGCGACATCACCGAATCGAGGTCGGACAGGTCGGCTTGGACGAACCGTGCGCCCCGGTCGATTCGCGCGGCGGCGGCCGTGCCGCGGTGCGGGTCCCGGCCGGTGATGACGACCGAGGCGCCTTCGCGGGCCAGCAGCCGCGCGCATGCCAGCCCGATCCCGGCGGTGCCGCCGGTGACCAGCGCGGTCTGGGCGCTCAATTCCATTGATATCTCCTGATTCTCATGGTCGCATCAGGCGGCGCGCCGTCCGGGGGATCGGGTGCCGCCCAGCGCCGCCCGCAGCCGCTCCCGGCCGCGTGAAGTCCGGGACATCACCGTACCGATCGGAATGCCCAGCAGCGCAGAGGTTTCGGCGTAGGTGTAACCGAGGGCATCCGCGTAGTACAAGGCGGTCCGGAACCCCTCCGGCAGCTCCACCCATGCAGCGTGCAGCGCAGCGTCGGGGTACGCCGCCAGCGCCTCGGCCTCCGCGGAACCTACCTCGGCCGACTGATGCGACGCGCTGCCCGCCAGATCGCGGTCGGTGATGGTGTCCACCGGGACCTCGGCGGGGCGCCGCTGCCGGCGGCGGTAGCTGCTGATCCACCGGTTGTGCAGGATCCGGAACATCCAGGCATTGAGGTTGGTGCCCGCCTCGAAACTGCGGAAGCCCGCGAACGCGTGTAACAGCGTGTCCTGCAGGAGGTCTTCGGCATCGGCCTCGCAACGGGTCAACCAGCGGGCCTTGCGGAAGAGCGCGTCGCGCAGTGGCAGCGCGTCACGGACGAAACGTGCCGCCAGCTGTGTATCCGACTCGACGCATCCGGGTGTGAGCCGTCTCACAGCGGTGGATCCGATGAGACCTGTGTCGCCGATGCCCACGACCTTCACGACGAGCCTCCCGGTTGTTGGTGTCGGACTGTGGAACTCAGCCTGACGTCCGGCGGCGCGAAGTGAACCCTTGGAAGTTCGTGGTCGGCGTTTCGTGGCCCGGGTGCGGCGGTGCGGCCGCGCTCAGCTGGCCCAGGACACGGTGCGCAGCTGGCGGCGCGAGCTGATACCCAGCTTGACGAACACCTTTCTGAGGTGCCATTCCACGGTGTGCGTACTGATGAACAGCTGCGCGCCGATCTCCTGATTGGTCAGCCCCTCGGCGGCCATCCGGGCTATCTGCGCCTCTTGTGCGGTCAACTCGTCGCCCGTGCTCAGTGGCTGTTTGCGCACCTTGGCACCGCTGGCGGTCAGCTCTCGGCGGGTCCGCTCCGCGAAGGCCATCGCGCCCATGCGGGTGAACATCTCATGAGCGGTGTTGAGCTGCTTGCGGGCGTCGAGTCGGCGGTTGACGCGGCGCAGCCATTCGCCGTAACTCAGCCGGACGCGGGCGAGATGCAGGACGACGCGGGTGCGTTCAAGCCGCTCGATGGCTTCGGTGTAGTGGTGTTCGGCATTCTCGTTGTCGGCCAGCAGGGCTCGTGCGCTTGCCGCCGCACCCAGGCCCCAGTCGGTGCCGCTCGCACCCGCCCGCTCGTCGAGCCGTCGCACGGCCGCCGTGCCCTCATCCTGCCGGCCGGTGTGGGCCGCTGCCTCGATCAGCTCGTACAGACACCAGCTGTGAATGCCGAGATCCTCGTAATCGCAGCCTTCGCGGGCGGCCTCGAAGGCCTCGTCGTATCGGCCGAGGCCGTTGAAGAGTACGGCGGACAGATACCCTGTCGCGCCGAGAACCCGGCCTTCACCCCTGGCGGTCCCGTCGGCCGCGGCCGCCTTCACCAGGGCGACGGCCTCGGCGGGATCGCCCCGCCAGGCGGCCAGCGTGAGCGTGTGATAACGCAGCGGCGAATAACCCGCAGCCGTGGTGATCGAGGCGGCTTCCGCCAAAAGATTTGCCGCCGTGGCGAATTCGCCGGACAGCATGTGGACTCCCGCCCGGAAACCGAGTGCGGCCGGAAGTATGGCCAACGCGCCGGCGTCACGGGCGTGGCGAACCGTGTCTGTGGCCAGCTGCCGGTAGATCGCGTCGTCCCACAATTCACCGGCGGCGGATTCCTGCACGATCGCCAGATCCAGCGACATCCCGCGCATGACCTGGCCGTTGCCGTCCAGCCCCTGCCCGCACATCAGCTCCAGGGCCTTACGCAACGGTCCGGAACCGGCGCTCACGCCACCGGCGATCCGATTCGCCATGCCGCTCAACAACAGATCGATGGGCCGGAGGGGCTCCGTGGCCCGGCCGGCCACGGCGGCCGCGGCCTCGGCCACCTGGCTCAGCGCGCCGGGCTGACCGAGTCGCCCCGCGTACATCGCCGCGGCCAGCGCCTCGAGATGGGTCTCCCGTGCCAGATCGTCGTCGAGGGTCTCCAGCCCCCTGGCGGCGTCGAGCAGCTGCGTGGCGGCCTGATACAGCCCGGGAGCCCCGGCGCCGCCGCCGCGACTGCGGGCGAATTCCATCTGGGCCCGCAACCGCGTCACCCGCGCCCGCTGCAACTCCGACAGCGGCGTCAGTTCAGCGATGGCCAGGAGTTCGTCCGCCGATTCGGGCGCCGCCGCGTCACGTTTGGCCGTGGCGGCGGCGAGCGCCCTGGCGCCGCGCCGCGCCGGATCGGCCGTCAGGATGGTGGCACGCTCCAGAAATGCGGCGGCCGCAGCGATCCCGCCCCGGCTCTGCGCCCGGCCGGCAGACGATTCCAGTTCGTCCGCCACGGCATCGTCGGCTCCGGCGGTGGCGTTCGCGGCGTGCCAGGCCCGGCGGTCGGGGTCGGTGACCGCATCGGTCGCGTCGGCGAGCGCCCGGTGCACCGCCCGGCGGTCCGCCAGGTCCGCGGCGCGGTAGGCCGCCGAGCGCACCAGTGGATGGTGGAAGCGCATCCGCGGGCCGAATTCGATGATGCCCGTGGCCTCGGCGGGCGCCAGCGCGTCGACCGGGACGCCCAGTCCCGCGGCGGCGCGCAGGAACAGCGCGGCGTCACCGACCGGTTCGGCGGCCGCCACGAGAAGCAGGCGCCGGGTCGCCGCGGGCAGCGACCGGATTCGCCGCACGAAACTCTCCTCGATCTGCCCCGCCGACGGACGCACCCCGGTTTCCCCGAAACCGCCGGCAAGTTCGGCGGCGGTGATGTTCCGGGGCACCTCCACCAGCGCCAGCGGAATACCCCGTGTCTCGGCGACGATGCGGTCGCGCACCCGCACGTCGAGGCGGCCGAGGACGACCGAATCGAGCAGCTCGCGGGCGTCGCGATCGGAGAGACCGCCGATCACCAGTTCGGGCAGCCCGGCCAGCACCGGGCGGCCGGTGGTGCGAACCCCGAACACCAGGGCGACCGGATCGGCGAGCAGACGCCGCGCGACGAAGCCGAGGGTCTGCACCGACACCTCGTCGAGCCACTGGGCGTCGTCGACGACACACAACAGCGGTTGGCCGGTGGTCGCGGCGGCCATCAGGCTCAGCACCGCCAGGCCGACGAGGAAGCGATCCGGGGTCGGACCCGCCCCGCGGCCGAAGGCAACGTTCAATGCCTCGCGCTGGGGTTCGGGCAACTCGTCGAGGTGGCTCAGCAGCGGGGCGCACAGCTGCTGTAATCCCGCGAAGGGCAGTTCCATATCCGATTCGACGCCGGCGACCTGGGAGGTCTGGAATCCCGACGCCTGTTCGGCCAGGAACTCCAGTAGCGCGGTCTTGCCCACGCCCGCCTCGCCACGGATCACCAGCACCTCACTGGTGGATCGGGCGTTGGACAACACGGTGCGCAGCGTCTGGCATTCGGCGGTGCGGCCGCGCAGCGGTGCCTCCCGGCCCTTGTTCGCCATCTTCCTCACGCCCTTCACGCACCGCATCCGGTCTACCGCGGGCGATATGGACTGGTCCGGCCCAACAGATGGTACCGGGCCGCCGGTGCGCCTGTCGCGGTGGATCGGATGGCCCACGGCGGTTGTCGGCCGCCCGGCGCGGCCAGGAGCGGTCGGCGCGACGCGGTTCCGGTCGTCGACGCGAAACCGTTCGGGCCCAACGACTTCGGCCATCCTGTCGTCGGTTTGCCTGCCGCGGCGGAGACGTCGAACCGATGTCGAAATACGGTGGGTGGAACCGTGGTCGGCGACGAAGTGGGGACGTTACTGCCCGGGTGTCACACCCATCTCGGCGAAGATCAGCTTCAGCTTGCGCAGCGCATAGTGCAGCCGCGACTTCACGGTGCCCTCGGCGATCCCGAGTTCGTCGGCGATCTGGGCGGATGTCCAGCCGAAGTAGAAGGCGCGCATCAGCACCGCGCGGTGCATCTCGGGCAGCCGCGACAGCGCCTCGGTCACCAGCATCCGGTCCAGGGCGGCGGACACCTCATCGGGTCCGTTCCGGTCGCCGATGTCCGTGGTGTCGGCCCAGACGATCTCGTTGCGGTAGCGCCCGGTGCGGCTCTGGTCGATGACGATGTTGCGCGCCACCGTGAACAGCCAGGAGCGCACGGGTTGCTCTCCGTCGGTGAGTGTGAGGTGCCGCCAGGCGCGCAGGAGGGTCTCCTGCACCACGTCCTCGGCGCGGGCGCGGTCGCTGGTCAGCCGGAACACATAGCGTCGCAGCGCCTCGGCGTGGTCGTCGTACAACTCCTGGACGCACGCACGCGGTCCGTCGGGCCGGTCGGTCGGTCGCTGCAGGGTCGGTGTCGCCACAGTGGCGGATATCTGCTCGGGCACGCGGCGCTCCCTCGGGCAGGCCGGACTTTCTGTCCACCCAAGAGTGGCCGCGACCGGACGCCGATACCTCACGGCTGACCACCAAACATGGATACCGGCCAGCCGGAATTTCTGTACGGAGCCTGGACACGGGCCGACGACGGCATCGCGTATGTTGCGGTTGAGGACACCCGACTAGGAGGCAGTGATGATCTTCATCGTCGTGAAGTTCGAAACGAAGCCGGAATGGACGGAGCGCTTTCCGGAACTGGTGGCACCGTTCACCGCGGCGACGCGTGCCGAAGACGGCAATCTGTGGTTCGAATGGTCCCGCAGTCTCGACGACCCGGCCGTCTACGTCCTGGTGGAAGGCTTCCGGGACGGTGACGCGGGCGGCGCCCACGTCGGTTCCGACCACTTCAAACGGTTCCTGACGGAGGTGCCGCAGGCGCTGGCTTCGACGCCCAGCATCATCAGTGAGAACCTCAGCGCGACGGGCTGGTCGAAGATGGGGGAGATCACCATCGACTAGACGGTGGGCCGGCCGGTTCGACCACGACCGTGATCTCGTCGCCGAGCCGGTAGCCCGCGTTCAACGGCAGGTTGTCACCACTCCAGAAGGACCCGGGGTCGAACCAGTTGTAGTTCTTCTCGGTGGCGAGCAGGCCCATCTCCTCGTAAGTGATCGCGACGGTTTCCGCGCAATACGCGGTCTCCAGGCCGACGTTCGTCTTCGCGGCCTTCCTGCGGTGCGCCGACTCGCTAACCTTCTTGTGCACGAAGGGGATTCCGCGGGTGAAGTCGGCGGCCACCGGAAGCCTGCCGCGCAGCCAGCGGCCGGTGAGCCGCGCAGTCGTCGGGAACGCGGTGCCGTTCATACGGGCGATCACCCGCAGCAGCTGATCCTCCTGCTCGCGCGTGGCGTAGGGGGTGAGCTGGCGCAGCCAGCACCGCTGGCCGTAGGAGTGGAACCACCGCTCGACGACCTGGCGGGCATCGTTGAGCTGGACACCGCGGTGGTTGGTCCCGGTCCACATGTCGGTGAGTTTGTCGCCCAGCTCGGCATGCCAGATCAGCGGCGGCAGGTCGTCGATGGCGACCGTCATGCCCACGTGGTTGACGGGGCTGTTCGTCAACGTCTGGATCGCGCGGTCGGGACGCGACCCGCCCCGGAACAACCAGATGTCCCCGGTTCGGGTTTCGTCGAGGGCCCGCTGCAACGACACCGTGTGCGCATCCACGTCCGCAGCCTAGACATACTCTGTGCATGCGCAGTATCTGGAAGTGGATCGGACTGGCCGGAGCCGCGGGTGTGGTGGCCGGCGGGGTGCTGGTGGCGCGAGACGAACGGCGCCGCAGGTCCTACACGCCCGAGGACATCCGCGGCCGGTTACACCAGCGACTGGCCGAGGCCGACATGCGGCGCGAGGGGCAGGACCGACCGCGTTGATTCTGCGGTGAGATCGCGCTTTGGGCCCCGGGGCGATCGGTGCGCAGAATCAACGGGGTTCGGACGGCGTGAACCGCCGCGCGGTGAGGTAGACGACCCCGGCGAGCACGGCCGAGCCGACGGTGCTCACGTCCACGCCGCCCGCGATACCGGCCAGCGGGCCGACGTACAACTCGGTGTTGACCGCCAGCACACCGAACGCCGCGCCCAGCGACCAGGCCAGGACCGCGGGGATGTTCCAGCCTCCGGTGAACCAATAGCGCCCGCCCCGGCGGCCGTCGGCGAACGCCTGCAGGTCGACCGGGTCGTACACCGTGGTCCGCAGTGCGCCGATCGCCATGATCGCGACCCAGGGCGTGATGATCGCGTTGAGCGCCACCGTCATCGCCGTGACCGACTCGACGGCGTCGAAGACGAACACGCCGACGTAGAGAAGCACGATCGCGACGGCCGCGGTGATGACGGTGGTCTGCGTGCGCCGCAACCGAGGTGTCAGGCCTTCGAGGTCCAAACCGCTTGCGTAGACACACAATACGCCCTGGCTGAGTCCGCCCAGCAGTGAAATGACGACGATCGGCAGCACGTACCAGACCGGGGCCGCGGTGACGAGGTCGTCGAGGTAGGAATCGGTGGGGTTGACGAAGCAGAGCGCGGTGAACGCCCCGAACAGGCTGGGCAGCATCACCCCGACGAACATTCCGGCGCCCAGCGCGGCGCAGATCGTGCGGTTGGGGTGACGCCGCGCCGAGATGCGCCGGGTGTAGTCGCCGATGGTGGGTCCGTAGGACAGCGGCGCCGCGGCGAACAGCGCCGCGCACAGGGCCCACGTCTGCCAGAACCCGCCCAGCGCGTAGTCCCCGCCGGTGCCGGGGGAGAAGTCCCCGGCGAAGGCCGCCACGCCGGCGATCATCAGCACCCCGACGACGGGTACGACCACCTTCTGCATGGCGACGATGGTGGCGTGGCCGTACAGCGCCACGGTCACCATCAGGGCGGCGACCGCGGCATACGCCGCCGCGCGCACCAGGTCGCTCTCCGGCATCCCGAGCAACCGGTGCGCCGCGGCGACGATCGCGTCCCCGCTGGTCCAGACCGTCACCGCGGCGAATCCCATGGCGATCGCGAGTGCAAGTCCGGAGCCGATGAACCGCCCGCGGATGCCGAAGAAGGCACCGCTGGAGACGGTCATGTTGGTGCCGGTGCGCGGCCCGATCGTCGCGGTGGGCAGGATCGCCAGTGTGCCCAGCGCGGTTCCGGCGACCATCGACGTCACCGTCTGCCAGAAGGTGAGCCCGAACAGTACGGCGAACGCTCCGAACACGACATTGGTCCACGTCAGGTTGGCGCCGAGGAACACCGCGCCGAGATTGCGGGGATTGGAGTCCCGTTCGCTCTCGGGCAGGTATTCCACACCGGTCGTTTCGATCGCCCCGGCCCGGTCGGAGCCGGTGGTCGGGTGTTCACCCGGGGTCGCGCTGTCGGGCGGATACGCGGTGGTCGTCATGGGCTGCCGATCTGTTGTTGATGGGTAGTTCAATAGTATTGATGTAGTGTTCAATAAGCTGGTACGTCCGTCAAGGGGAAGGACAGAATTGACTGCCGGGGTGCGCGACGCGAAGCGGAAGCTGCCTGCCGAACGGCACGGTGAACTGCTGGCCAGGGCCGTGGAGATCAGTGCGGCCGAAGGGTTGTCGGCGGTGACGCTGCGCCGGGTGGCGACAGACCTCGGCGTCACGCCGGGCCTGGTCAGCCACTACTTCTCGTCGGCCGAACAGCTGATCACCGACGCGTTCCTGGCCGCGGCGCATGCCGATTTCGCGGCGGCGAGGGACGTGGTGGAGGGTGCGGCGACACCCGCGGCGCAGATCGAGGCGCTCACCGACTATCTGCTCGACGATTCCAGCGAGGATGCCAGCGCGCTGTGGCTGGAGGCCTGGAGTCTGGGCCGGCGCAACGCGGCGCTGGCCGCCGCGGCCAATGCGCTCACGGAGCAATGGTTGGACTACATCGCCGCGATCGTGCGCGCCGGCAGCGCCGGGGGCGAGTTCCGGGTCGCCGACCCCGACGTGACCGCACGGCGGCTGCTGACGATGATCGACGGTCTCGGTGCGCAGATGGTCGTGCGCGCGGTGCCGTCGGTCGAGGCCAAGCACATCGCACGGTCCTACTTCGCGTCCGAACTCGGCCTCTGATCTTTTCCCGCGAGGGTGCGTGTCCGCGGCCGACACACCGGCGTTTTCGACGAGTTTGCGCACGTTCGCGGGTGGGACGGCACAGCGCGGCGCGTACGGCGCGCGCGGCGCGCACGCACACACCGGCATCATGGACACGAAAATCTGACCGGCCAACCGAGGTGGGGTGCGTGACGGACAGTGCAGGCAAACGGCTTGCCCGCAGCCGGACTGCAAGCGAACAGGTGTCGGCCGCACTCCTGAACGCAGCGGAGGCGGTGCTCGACCGGGCAGGCGCACACGAGGTGACCATCCGCGCCGTCGCCCGCGAGGCCAACGTCGCCCCCATGGGCGTCTACAACAGATTCGGCAACAAAGAAGGGCTGCGCGTCGCGCTGGCGGCGCGGGCCCTGGACGAACTGGCCGACGCCATCGACGTGCCCGCCGGGACGGAATCGCCTGACCCGCAGCGCCGATTTCGCCTGGCCTGCCGCGGGTATCGGGGCTTCGCCCTTGGCCATCCCGCGCGGTACTCACTCATCTTCGCCAGCGGCAGTCCGCTGCAGGTGACGACATCTGCGGTCGCCGCGCACGGGCGTGCGGCGTTCGGCACGCTGATCGAATTGGTCCGAGGGCTCGCGGTGGCTGAAGAGGATTCCACCGAGGTGGCGCAGGCGGTCTGGAGCGCGGTGCACGGGGCCGTGACCATCGAGCAGGCCGGCATCGGGCAGACACCGGATGCCGATGCGTCCTATGAGATCCTCCTCGACCTACTCATCGAGGGGATCGCTGCGTCCCGTCGCCCATAGGGTCCGCGGTGTCCTCCGGCGCGGACGGCATGGGCAGCGGCGGGGCGGGTGCGGTCAACGGCAATAGCACGACGAATCGCGTGTCGCCCGGCCCCGACTGGACGTACAGGTTCCCGCGATGTTTGTCCACGATGATTCGCCAGGCGATGTCGAGGCCGAGTCCGGAGCCCTTGCCCGACGGCTTGGTGGTGAAGAACGGGGTGAAGACGTGGTCGACGTGTTCGTCGGCGATACCGCAGCCGTCGTCGCGGATCTCGATGCGGACGATGTCGTCGCCCTCCCGGGCGGTCCGCAGCGTCACGGTGCCCCGCCCATCCATGGCCTCCAGTGCGTTGTCGATGATGTTGGTCCAGACCTGGTTGAGATCGCCCGGATAGCAGAGTATTTGAGGCAACGCCGGATCCCAGTCACAGACCCAGGAGACCGGCTTGCCGTCGCCGATCTTGTCGCCGAACATCACCATCGTGCTGCGCAGTAAGTCGTGGACATCGGCACTCTGATACGCCCCGCGGTCCATCTGTGAGTACTGTTTGGCCCCGGCCACCAACGTGGAGATGCGCCCTGCCGCATCGGCGACGTCGTACATTCTCAGTTCGGCATTGACGGTGTGGGTAAGCCATCCGAGCGCGGCGCGCAGCGTGCCGGCGTGTCCCGTGGCGGAGGTGACCAACTCGGCCACCCCGTCGAGCCAGTCGGTGTCGAGGCCGGCCTCGGCCAATGTCGGTGACAACTGCCAGCTGTCATCGATACCGTGATCGTCCAGCCATTCGCACAACGCGTCTTCGCGATCGGAACGGTGTAACGCACTGCGGGGCTGCGACTTCGACTTCGGAATCTGCTCGACGACCTCGTCCTGGAGCGTGATGAGGGCCAGCAACCCCTCCGCGGTCATCCCGTCACGGACCACGGTGGCCAGCTCTTCCCGCATCGCCCCGGTGCCTGTCCGTAGGTCCGAAATCGCCCCGGTGATCGCCGCCGCCGGATTGTTCAGCTGATGGGTCAAGCCCGCGGTGATGGTGCCCAGTGCCAGGAGTTTCTCCTGCTGGCTGAGCAGCTGCCGCTGCCGCAACCCGCCGAGCGTGTGCCCGCCCAGCAGGTGCACCGCCATCGGGAACTGCGTTTGCATGAACCGCGCGAACGCGCCGGCCTCGAGCACGAAAAAACGTGACGGCCGGGTGAGGCGCACCGACACCTGGTACTGCGGTTCCGCTCCCGGCACGTACGCCGACCAGGCGCCGCAGTACACGCCTCGCTGAGAAGTGCGGTTGGTCAGCACGTCGACACCGCCCGCCCGTCCCGACATGACCAGTTCGCCGTCCAGCAGGACATAGAACAGTTCGGCCGGCTCACCCTCTGCGTACAACGGCCCGGGTGGGTACGCCTCCACTCGGCCGTCGGTGCACAACATCTCCAGCTGCTCGTCGGTGAGATGTTCGAACAGGAACAGCGTGCGCAACTCGTCGATGCGGCATCGCTGGCTCATCGCAATCCTCCGTGGTCGACGGACGCCGGTCACCGCCGGCGGGTCGAGGTGCCGTGACGATTCCGCCAGCCCGTGCCGGCGGAGGCACTGCCCATCAGACCTTATGCCGCCACCGGCGACCTCGCTGTCGCATCAACCCATTCGGCGCCTATACCCGCGCAGCGACCGTCAGAGCGCAATGCCGGTGTACTTGGTTTCCAGATACGCATCGAGGCCTTCGATCCCGCCTTCCCGCCCCACCCCGGACGCCTTCGTGCCGCCGAACGGCGCGGCGGGGTTGCTGACCACGCCGAGGTTGATCCCGGTCATCCCGGTGTCCAGTGCGTCGGCGACACGATGAGCGCGGGCCAGGTCGCGGGTGAAGACGTAGGAAGCCAATCCATACGGGGTGGCGTTGGCCTGCGTGACCGCGCTCAGCTCGTCGTCGAATTCGTAGATCGGGGCGACGGGGCCGAAGATCTCCTCGGTGCGGATCGCGGCGTCGAGGGGGATCGAACGCAGCACCGTCGGCGCGTAGAAGTACCCGGGCCGCTCGACCTCTCGTCCTCCGGTCACGCAGGTGGCTCCCTTGTCGGTCGCATCACGCACCAGCGCAGCGACTTTCGCAAGCTGCCGTGCGTCGATGAGCGGGCCCAGCTCGGTGGAGCGGTCCGTGCCGGCGCCGACGCGGATACCTGCCACCCGTTCGGCGAATCGCGTCACGAATTCGTCGGCGATGACACGGTCAACGAAGATGCGGTTCGCGGCGACACAGGACTGACCTCCGTTGCGGAACTTCGCGTCGACGGCCGCGTCGACGGCCACGTCGAGATCGGCGTCCGCGAAGACCAGCAGCGGTCCGTTCCCGCCCAGTTCCATCGACGTGTTCATCACGTGGTCGGCGGCCTGACGCAACAACGCCTTGCCGACCTGGGTGGACCCGGTGAACGAAACCTTGCGGATACGTGGGTCTTTCATGATCGCGCCGACCACATCCGGCGAGTTGGACGTGGTCACCACGTTCACCACCCCCGCCGGGATTCCGGCGTCGACCATGGTCTGGGCGAGCAACAGGCTGGTCAGCGGGGTCTGCTCGGCAGGTTTGAGAATCGCCGTGCACCCGGCGGCGAGGGCCGGTGCGATCTTGCGCGTCGCCATCGCGAGCGGGAAGTTCCACGGCGTGATCAGCAGACACGGGCCGACCGGTCGCTTCGACACCGCGATGCGGTACTTCCCGCCGGGCTCCAGACCGAACTGCCCTTCGAGGTGCAGGCGGTTGGCGGCCTCGGCGAACCACCGGAAGAAGCCGGCGCCGTAGTGGACTTCGCCGACCGCCTCATCCCACGGTTTACCCATCTCGGCGACCATGACCGCGGCGAACGCGTCCGAGCGGGCGACGATGGCGTCGTAGACCGCACGCAGGAGTTCGGCCCGCACACCCGGCGCGGTGGCCGCCCATCCCGCCTGCGCCTCGTCCGCGCTGTCCAGTGCACGCAGCCCGTCGGCAACGCTCGCGTCGGCGACATCGGCGAGGTGCTCGCCGGTCGCCGGGTCGACCACTGCCATGGTGGCACCGGCCCGGGCAGTCGCCCAGTGACCTCCGATGAGTAAGGCGCCGTGCGGGATCTGCGGTTGCGGTGTCGACGTTGTCGATGATGACGTCACTGTGTCCTCCGTGTGCGTGAGAGGTCGGTCGCTGCCTCGCCCGCCCTGCGCGGCGGTGCGCGGGCGGGCGAGAGCCGGGATTCGTCAGGACAGGGCTGCCGCGGGTGTCGCGGTCTTGAGCAGTTCGAGCGCCTGAATCAGGTACGTGCGGAACACGGCATGGTTCTCACTCATCGGGAAGTGCCCGATGCCCTTCATCTCGATGAACTGCCCGTTGGTGATCCGCGACGCGGTGCGGGCGCTGTCCTCGGGAGTGGTCAGATAGTCGTAGTCGCCGGTCAGCATCACCACCGGGCATGCCACGCCGTCGATCTGGTCGAGCTTGTCGCGCAGATCATGGTCGACGGAGTAGAAGTACAGGTCGCCCTTGAACGCCTCCGAACCCTGGGTGTAGTAGAACCAGGTCTTCCACCGGTCGGCCTCCGGGGACTGGGGGGCCATCAGATCCCAGACACCGCTTGCGCACACCTGCGCGGCGTTGGCATGCGGGTGCTGCCACCAGTCCAGGTGGAATCCGGGGGAGTAGTCGGCCCCCTCGACCGGGATCACGCCGGCGAAACGGTCCGGGCGGCGGAGCGCCAACTGCAGGGCGACGTTGCCGCCGAACGACGAACCCATGAAGATCGGGTTCTCGAGTTCGAGCGCATCCACAAGCGCGACGATGAAATTCGCGTAGTGGTCGGCAGACAGCCGGTACTCCTCGGTCCACCACTGGGTGTTCTCCGGCGGGTCGGACTTACCGTGGCGCGGCAGGTCGTAGGCGATGACCCGGTAGTCCCTGGTGATCTCCTCGTCCTCGAGCAGACCGCGCCACTGGTGGTTGTGGCAGCCGGCGGTGTGCTGGCAGACCAGTGGCTGGCCCTGGCCGTTCTCGAGGTAGAAGACCTTGTACAGCAGGCCGTCCACGTCGACGTCGACGTAGTGCCCGGTGACGGGGGAGATCTTGCTCATGGGGTGTCCTTCGGTGTGGTTGGTGGGTGGTTGTCTCGGGAAGGGGGCGGGGCGGCTCAGACCGGAACGCCGACCGTGCGCAGGATTTCGATCTGGCGGGTGATGCACCGCAGGTTCTGCATGAGCGCCAAGACCTCGCCTTCGAGTTTGAGATCCCGCTGGAAGCTTGCGGCCCAGATGCCGTGGTACATCGGCTCGGGCACCGGACGCCGAAATGTCGCCAGGTGTTGGCACTGGCCCGCAGGGCGAAGGCGTAGGGCACGTCGAGTGGTCCGGGATCGATCGTGATGTTGACGACCTCGCCGCGACTGACTTCGACGACGAACCAGTGGTCGGTCATGTCCAGCAGATAGGAGGTGGTGAAGTATTTGCCGTGCGCGTTGATCTCCGGGTCGTTGTTGCTGGCCCGACTGAACTCGGCGGCCCAGTCGGCCAACCCCAGGTCGGATGTCGTGACTGTCATGGTGGTTCCCTTGCTGGTCGTGCGGAATCTGACATGGCCATCACAACTGTGATCGGCGCCATCCGTCCAATACCTGTCGGCGAACCGTCGATAGGCAACAACTAATGGTCGTATCGGTGCTGGTCAGCTAGTCTCGACGGATGTACCCCGCGCTGGATCTACGGCTTTTGGCGTACTTCGTCGCCGTTGCCGAGGAACTGCATTTCGGCCGCGCGGCTGCCCGGCTGCACATTGCCCAGCCCTCGCTGAGCGTCCAGATCCGCAAGCTCGAGCACTCGCTGAACACCCCTCTGCTCGTCCGGTCGAGCCGCAGTGTCGCGCTCACCCCGGCCGGTGAGGTGTTGCTGGACGGTAGTCGGCGGCTCCTCGTGGAGGCGGAGCGGGTCGCCTCGCTGACCAAGGATGTGGGCCGCAGCCCGATTCGCCGTCGGCTCGTGGTCGGGTTCCAGGCCAATGCCGCCGCGGAGCTGACACCGCAGATCCTGAACGCTTTCCACGACCTGCATCCGACCGTCGACGTCGAGATGCGCTCACATGACTTCAGCGATCCCTACGTCGGGCTCGCCGACGGTTCGGTCGATGTCGCGTTCGTGCGGCCACCGTTGCTCGTCCAGGATTGGCTGGGCATCGAACCGCTTTTCGTCGAGTCCCGGATGCTGGTCGTGTCGGAGCATTCACACCTGGCCGGTCATACTCAGCTCAGCGTGGGTCAACTCGTCGACGAGGCATTCGTGGGTCGTCGTTCGCCGGACGAATGGCGCGATTTCTGGCTGGCGGTGGACAGCCGGGGAGGGATGCCGGTCAAACTCGGCGCCGAGGTGTCGACCGTCGACGAGTGCTTCGAAGCGATCATGTCCGAGCGCGGCGTGGCGTTCACGCAAGCATCGACGCAACGTTTCTACGGCCGGCCGGGGCTGGCCTTCATGCCCGTGACCGATCTCCCGCCGTCGATGCTGTCCGTCGCGTGGCGCACCGACGCCGAAACCGATCTCGTCCGCGAGTTCGTCGACATCGCGACCGCGGTCGCTTCGCTGTCCCCGATCCCGCACGCGCGCAGCCTGACGGGGTTCCCCGCCGAGAACGGCGTTGCGCCGCAAGCTATCTGAGCGCAGCGCCGAATCGGCTCGGGTGCCGTCTGCCCGACGGCTATGATGTGGACATCGTTCACTTTGCTGACCCCGTAAGGATGTCCGATGACGCCTCCGACGGCGAAGCGGTCGTCCTATCACCACGGTGACCTCGCCAACGCCTTGGTCGATGCGGCGACCGGCCTGGCCCGCCGCAGCGGTCCCCAGGCGATCGTCATCCGGGAAGCGGCACGGATCGTGGGCGTTTCGGTCAGCTCGGCCTACCGGCACTTCGCCGACCACCGCGACCTCGTCGCGGCGGTCAAACTTCGTGCGCAACACGAACTGACCGCGGCCATGCGCGCCGAGTCGGTCGAGGTGCGCGACGATCCCGCGGCCCGGGCGGTGGCCCGACTGAATGCCTTGGGGCGCGGGTACCTTCACTTCGCCCGTACCGAACCGGGGCTGTTCCACACCGCCTTCGACGCGAACACCCCCCGAGCCGATGCATCGCAGTCCTTCGGGCTGCTGGCCGAGGCGCTCGACGGCATGGTGTCCAGCGGTGCGATGCCGCCGGCCAGGCGCCCCGGTGCGGAGACGGCGGTGTGGGCGACGGTGCACGGTCTGGCCGAATTGCTGATCGACGGGGGGCCGTTGAGCCGGCTCGACGACGCCGCGGCGGAGGCGGAGATCGGCAACGCCCTCGACTTCATCAACCGGGCGCTGGTCAGCTCGCCGAGCGAATAGGCCTGGGGTCAGCCACGGCCCGGCGAGCCGACGGCATGCCCTCCCAGCGCCGCGCCTCGGGCGCATCCAGCCCGAACTGGTCGAGGACCCGGGCGGTGATGTGGCCGACCATGTCGTCGATACTTGCGGGCTGGTTGTAGAACGCCGGCATCGGAGGCAGGATGACGGCTCCCATCCGTGCCAGCGCCAACATGTTGTCGAGGTGAATCTCCGACAGCGGCGTCTCCCGCGCGACCAGGACCAGTCGGCGCTTCTCCTTCAGTACGACATCGGCGGCGCGGCCGATCAGACCGTCGGCGTAGCCCGTACGGATTCCCGCGAGGGTCTTCATGCTGCATGGCGCGATGACCATGCCGTCGGTTCGGAACGATCCGGAGGAGATGACGGCCGCCTGGTCGCCCGGCCCGTGTACGACATCGGCTAGGGCCTGCACCTCACGCACGCTGTACTCGGTCTCCAGCTCGATGGTGGCCCGTGCCCATTTACTCAGGACCAGATGGCTTTCGACGTCGGGGATTTCGCGAAGGGTCTGCAACAGGTGCACCCCGAACGGGGCGCCGGTGGCCCCGGTCATCGCGACGATCAATCGCTTCATCAGGTGTCCTTACTCGGGCCAGGACGCGAGCACCCGGTGGCGCACGTCGTCGGGGTAGATGTGGTCGAAACCGGCTCGCCGCCAACGACCTTCGGGTGCCGGCTGCAGCGCGTCGTGGACGGTTCGGGCGGCACGCCCGTGGTGGCGTTCCTCGTCGGTGTAACACGCGATGAGAGGCACGATGACATCGCAGTCGGTGAACTGCCGCGCCGTCGGATGCACGCGGGTAGCCAGAGCCCATACGAGTTCGGACAGATCGGCCGGGTCGATGTCGTCGTCGAGCACGTAGAACCGCGGCATGTGGTGGGAGAACCTGCGTGTCCGCAAGACGTCGAAGATCCTCCGGGTCAGCTCTTCGGAGCCGACTCCGGGAAGTCCGTCCCGCCACTGTTGCGCGACCGTGATGACCATGGCGTGCATCGCCATTTCCGGCGGCGCCCACACCGCTGTCACGGGAAGTCCGGCGGCACGCAGGGCGCCGAGGCAGTCCGCGGAACCGGTGATTCCGGTGACGGTGTGGTATTCGTCGACGGGTTCGCCTTCGGCAACCGCCGGCCAGATCGGGTTGTCGCGATGAGTGATGGCGTCGATGGTGTACACCGGTTGTAGGCTGGTCTCGCCCGGTTGGTACCCGGCGTACTCGCCCATCGGACCTTCGGTCGCATCGCGACCGATCGACAGACGGCCCTCGATCACGATCTCCGCGTCGGCGGGCACCAGCAAGTCATTGGTCTGGCAGCGCACCAGCTCCACCGGCCGGCCCAGAAGTGCTCCCAGGTAGCCGACCTCTTCGACACCGTCGGGCAGTGGCATCCCGGAGACGAAGGGAATGGCGGGGTGGCCACCCTGCACCAATGCGTACGGCATGGGCTGTCCGAGCGCCTGCCATTGGCTCCACACCGAGTGGATGTGCTGGCCCGGCGCAACCAGGCCGGTCATATGGGTGTCGTCGAGGTACATGATCCGCGCGATCGACCAGCTGGTGAACTGTCCGTTCGGGGTGCGGGCGACGATGGTGCCCCAGGTGTTGACGTACGGTCCGCCGTCACCCTCGTGCAGCAGCGGCTTGGGGAAATCGGCCAGGCTCGCCCGATCGCCAAGGAGGACGTGCTGCTGGCAGGCGCCGCTGTCGACCACGACGGGCTGGATCGCGGGTCGCAGGGTGGCGGCCGAGAGGTGTTCGAGGATCTGCTGGGCGGTCGCGTCGGCGTCGAGCCCGACCGAGAGTGCCACTCGGGCGTAACGCGTGGCGTCCACGGAGCTCAGTGCGGCGGGCGCGCCCAGGATCCGGCAGCCCGTGTTCTGGGCACCGGAGACCCGGGTGAACAGGGGTGCCGGTGCGCGGCGCTCGTAAGACAGTCGGATGGTGGCGCCGAGTTCGAGGGTGGGGTCGACCTCACGGTCGATCACCCGCAGGTCGCCGAGTTCGTTCAGTGCGTCGAGATAGTCGCGCAGGTCATTCAGGTCGGTCATGGTCGTTTCCTCGTCTGGGCGGTCCCGTCCGCGGAGCGAAATCGCATAAGCGAACGCTGTTCACATTAGGGATGAATGCGAACGGCGTCAACATTATTTCGTGTGGCGACGGTCACCGGCGTCCCGGGAAATAAGCCCATCCCAAAGTCCGTTGAGGGCATTGCGTTGCTTATATAACGTCGTTCTATAAGCCTCGACAGGACCCCTGGACACCCATCCGAACGACGCCGACACCACCGACAGGACCCGTCATGACCAACGTCGTCTTCATCCACGGACTGTGGATTTCACACACCGCCTGGCAACCCTGGATCGACCACTTCGCCGCCAACGGATATCAGGCGATCGCCCCGGCCTGGCCGGGCGAGGAACCGACCGTCGAGGGCACCCGCCGAAATCCCGCCGCGCAAGCCGGGTTCGGCATCGACGATCTGACGGAGCACTTCGCGAAGATCCTCGAGCAGTTCGACACACCCCCGGTGGTGATCGGACACTCCTTCGGCGGGCTCGTCGCCCAGAAGCTGCTGGCGCAGCACCGGGCCGCCGCGGCGATCGCCATCGATCCCGCACCGATCAAGGGGGTCAAGCCGCTGCCGTTCGCACAGTTACGTTCGGCCTTCCCCGTGCTGGGCAACCCGGCCAACCGCGGGCGCGCCAAAGGCCTGACCGTATCCCAGTGGCGCTACGGGTTCGGCAATGCGCTCGATGCCGCCGAGTCCGACGCACTGTGGGAACAGTGGTCGATTCCGTCGCCGGGTAAGCCGTTGTTCGAGGCCGCGACGGCCAACTTCACGCCGAACTCGCCGGCGAAGGTCGACACCGCCGAGGGGGCGCGCGGCCCGTTGCTGATCACCGGCGGCACCGCGGATCACACGGTGCCCTTCGTCAGCGCCAGGGCGGCGCACAAGCTGTACCGGAAGTCGGCCGCTATCACCGACTTTCACGAGTTCGAAGGACGCGGACACTCCCTGACCGTCGATCATGGATGGCGTGACGTCGCCGACACCTCGCTGGCCTGGCTGACCCGCAGAAGCGCCGGCATTCCGGAGTAGTAATCCGGCCCCGCCCCTTTCCTCCCGCGAGCGTGCGTGTCCGCGGCCGACACGCCGAGTGAATGCAGGAGTTTGCGCACGTTCGCGGGGAGAGGGGGCGGCGGGGGCGCTATCCGCTACCAGCCTTCGGTCAGCACCCGGTCGAGGGTGTCGGCGTAGAAGTCGGCCGACTCGATGTCGATACACAAGGGCGGCTTGGTTTTCAGGATGTTCTGGTGGTCGCCGGTGGGCTGGATGATGACCCCGAGTTCGAGCATCCGGTCGCAGATCGCCGATGTCTCCTCGCCTGCGGGCTCCAGCGTGACCGGGTCGCGGACCATCTCGACACCGAGATACAAGCCCACGCCGTGCACCGTGCCCACGATCGGATGCTTGTCCCGCAGCGCCACGAGCCGGGACTTGAGATGGGCGCCCACCCGCGCCGCGTTGCCCTGCAGATCCTCGTCGCGCAGCACGTCGAGCACGGTGATGCCGATTGCGCACGACAGCGGGCTGCCCCCGGTGGACGAGAAGAAGTAGCCCTGGGTCCGGAACGCATCCGCGATCGCCCGGGTCGTGATCACGGCCCCCAGTGGATAGCCGTTGCCCGTCGACTTCGCCATGGACACGATGTCGGGAACCACACCCTGCTGTTCGAACCCCCAGAACCATTCACCCAGGCGGCCGTAGCCGACCTGCACCTCGTCGGCGACGGCCAGCCCGCCGAGGCCGCGCACCGCGGCGTAGACCCGCTCGAGATAGCCGTCGGGCAACGCCATCCCGCCGGCGTTGCCGTACACGGTCTCGCAGATGAACCCCGCCGGTGGTGTGCCTCGGGCCGCGAGATCCTCGATCTGCGCCACCGCCTCGTCGGCGTAACGGCTCACCGCGGCGCCCCGGTACTTTCCGCGGAAGCTGTTGGGCGACTCCACGGTATGCACCCAATCAGGGCGGGTGGCAAGAGCATTGGGATTGTCGGCGGTCGACGTCGACACCGCGTCGGTGGCATAGGTCCACCCGTGGTACGCCTCGCGCATCGCGACCACATCGCGCCGGCTCGTCGCGGCCATCGCCAGGCGAAGCGCCAGATCGCTGGCCTCCGAACCCGAGTTCACCAGGAACACCGTGTCCAGCGGCTCGGGAAGCAGGGCCGCCAGCCGCTCGCTGAATTCGACGACCGCGGCGTAGTTGAAACGCGAGTTGGTGTTCAGTGTGCGTAACTGGCGGGCCGCCGTGTCGGCGATCCGGGGATGGGCGTGCCCGAGGACCGTGACATTGTTGACCATGTCCAGATAGCAGCGGCCCGCGGTGGACATCAGGAAGTGGCGCCAGCCCCGCTCGATCTGCGGAGGTCTGCGGTAGTAGTGCTCCTGCACCGGGGCGAATGTCCGATCCCGGCGGGCCATCAGATCCCCGGCCGCCTCGACGCCCGGCGACGACAACCCGAGCAGCGGCCAGGGATCGCGGGCCAGCGCCAGCCAGCCCGGTGCCATATCCGCGGCGACGAGCAGCGGCGCGGGTGGTGCACCGACCGGGCGCACCGCGAGCTCGGCGCGCCGCCGCGGCCCGGCCTGCGCCAGTACGTCCCCGCGACGCAGGGCGCCCGCGCCCACCGCAGGATCGACCCCGGTCACCGTCAGCTCGACGTCCCGCCCACGCAACGTCAGCCCATCGGGTCCCCACCCGACGACCTCGCCGTCCCACGGCGCCACCAGGTTGACGGCATCCGCGGACCACATGCTCACACCGGTGGGTACCACCGCGGGACTGTCCTGACTCAACGCCGGCGCACGGGTCAACCGGGGCTGCCCGAATCGGGTGACCACCAGCGCGGCGCCGTCATCGATTGTCGCACCGGCGAATTCGTCCTCGATGTCGGCCGGTAACCAGCCGCCCGGCGTGAACGCCGAATCGAACAGCTCCGACGTGGCCGATAGGTCCAGCGTGGCGACGGACGAAGCCGGCACCCCGTCGACAAGCGGAGTGGCGGTGTCGAATACGCTGGCGGGCAAAGCTATTCCGAGGTCCGCTCTGATCAGGGCCGTGACCACAGCCATCGGCACCGACGTGGCCTGCTCGAACATGCGCCACTCACCGTCGGACTGCTCGGTGATGTACTCGTTGTCGGGATCGATGGTGGCCTGCTGCGCCCCACTGACGATCAGCACGGCCGTGCGCAACACCAGCAGCGGCCACAGCGCCTCGACCTCGTCCTCGTTGAGCGGCCGGATGCCGTGGAAGGCAAGCACTCCCGGCAGGATCGACGCCGGTCCGCTGCCCGGGTGCTGCAGCACCGACGACAAGGTAATGGCCAGTTCCGAGACCGCCCAGCTATCGGTGAGATCACCGAAGTCGATCACACCGTCGGGACGCAGGCCGCCGCCCTCGATACGCGTCACCACCACGTTGGCGTCGGTGAGGTCGAGATGAACCGCCTGGCGCGGCAACCTATCCGCCAGTGTGCCCAACCGCGCCCAGGCTTCGTGGGCCGCCGCGAGGAGTCGCTCGCGGTGATCGGGATCGGCCACGTGGGAGGCGAGTTCGTCGACCACATCGATGCCGTAGCGCAGATCCCACTGCAGAATCCGATCCAGGCCGGGGTGGCGGAAGTCCGCGAGCGCCCGGCTGACCCGCCCGGCCAGTTCACCCATACCCGCCACCGTCGCCGGCGGCAGGTAACCCGCCTGCAGCAGGGTGCCACCCGCCAGATACCGCAGCAGCCGCACATGGGCCGGCGTGTCCAGCAAACCGCTGATGACGGTGCACTTCTCGCCGTTCACGTTGGGCAACGGCACGGCGACGCGCAGCGTGGGCTCCGCCGCGGCGATGATGTCCGCGGCCTCGTCCTGCGCCGCGAGTTCGGTGGCGTTGAACGCCGGATTGGCGACCTTGAGAACCCCGAGTATCTCGTCACCGTCGCCACGGACGAGGAAGTTCTTGTCCTGCTGGCTGCCAAGCGATGTCGCGTCCGCGCGGATGCCGAAATGCGTATCGAGCACGTCGCGGGCGGCGGAGTCGCTGACCTGTGGTGCGGGGAGTTCGGGCTCTTCGAGAAAGTTGAAACCGGCGGTGCGGCGATCTGTGGTCATCGGTTCACGAACTCCACGACGATTTCGGAGAAGGCGTCGTTGTCGTCGCCCGCGGCGGTGTGGCCCGCCTCGGACAGTTCGACGAACTCCGCCCCTGGCACCTTTGCCAGGAAGTCCTGTACCCCTTCGGCGCTCACCACGTCCGAGAGCTTCCCTCGCAGCAACAGGATCGGGATGGTCAGATCCATGGCCGCCTGCTCCAGCTTGTCCGCCCGTGAACCCGGATCGTCCTCCGGTTTGGTCAGGAATGCCGGATCCCAGTGCCAATACCACCGGCCGTCGCGGCGCCGCAGATTCTTCTTGAGACCCTCCGGGCTGCGCGGCCTGTCGCGGTGCGGCAGGTACGCCGCGACCGCGTCGGCAGCCTGCTCCAGGGAGTCGAAACCGTGCACATGGTTGAACATGAAATCGCGGATCCGGGCACTGCCGCTCTTCTCGTAGCGCGGCACCACGTCCACGAGCACGAGTTTCGTGACGGTCTGCGGGCCGGCCTGATGGGCCGCGAGGATACCGGTCAGACCACCCATGCTGGCGCCGACCAGCACGGCGGGTCCGCCGATCTGCCCGATCACCTCCAGCGCGTCCGAGCACAGCACCTCCACCGAGTAGTTACCCGACGGCGACCGGTCGCTGTCCCCGTGTCCACGGGTGTCCAGTGCGACCACATGCAGGCCCTGGTCGGCGAGGATCTGGCCGGTGTTCTTCCAGGAATGGCGGTTCTGGCCGCCACCGTGCAACAGCACGACCGTCGGCCGATCCGACACCCCGCGATTCCACTCGTCGGCGATCAGCGTGACGTCGTCGACGCCACGAAACTCCACCGTCTGCGCTTCGCTGCGTCTGCTGCTCACGGACATCCTCTCGGCGGGCCCCGGACATAACATACCCAGGCAAGATTGACGCCGTCCCCGGACCCGACAGCGGGCGGCCCGCCCGGGAATCTGACCTCGCGGTGATCGATTCGGCGGCGGTCCGCGCCGCCAAGCGATGTCGAGGGGCAACGATGAGTTCGCGACCCCGACGAGGTCTGAACCCGAGACACCCGTGAAACGCCAGGAGGGCACATGCCGTCGATCACACCGTCGCTCTGGTTCGACAACAACCTCGAGGAGGCCGCCCGGTTCTACACGTCGATCTTCCCCAATTCCCGCATCGAGGAGGTGAACCGGTACACCGAGGCCGGGCCCGGCACACCCGGTGAGGTGGTGTCGGGCACGTTCGTCCTCGACGGCACCCGCTTCATCGGTATCAACGGGGGCCCGCAGTTCCCGTTCAGCGAGGCCGTGTCGTTCATGATCGGCTGCGCCGACCAGGACGAGGTCGACTACTACTGGGGCCGCCTCGTCGATGGCGGCGAGGAATCCCACTGCGGGTGGCTCAAGGACCGGTTCGGCCTGAGCTGGCAGATCGTGCCCGACCGGTTGCTGGAACTGGTCAACGGCCCCGATCCGGTCCGCGCCGAGGCGGCGACCAGGGCGATGCTCGGGATGCGCAAGATCGTCATCGCCGACCTGGAGGCGGCGGTCGCCGCCGTCTGACGTTCACCCCGTCAGGCGGGCGATCCACTCCACCGTCGCGTCGGTGATGGGTGCGACATCGGCGGCGTCCTCACACGTGATGACCATCGCCGACGCCTCGGCGAGCACGGCGATGAGCACCCGGGTCAACAGCCGCCCGCGCGGCGATGTGTCCGGTTCGAGCACCGACATCCAGCGGTGGAAACCCCTGAGCATGCTGCCACGCCGCACCGCCTCGAACCCGGCGGGACTGTCGTCGGCGGCCATCACCACGGCGGCTCGTCGATGCGTCCACATCGCCTCCAGGTAGGCCCGTGCGCTCACCTCGAACGTGCGATGCCGGTCGGCCGGATCCGTTTCGTCGGTGGCCGTGTCGATGCTCTGGTCGATCTCGGCGGCCAGCCGCTCGAAGATCGCGAGGAACAGTTCCTTCTTGCCGCCGAAGTGGTGGTAGATACTGCCGACGCTGGCGCCAGACCGAGAGACGATGTCCGCCATGGTCGACGCAGCGAAACCGCGCGCCGCGAAGACGTCGGTGGCGGCGTCGAGTATCCGCTGCTGGGTGGCGTCGGTACTGGCCCACCGACGCACGCTGTGTTCCCGAAGCGTGTGTACCGCAGCGCCATTAGTCGGTTCGCCCGGCAGAGCCACGGTTGTCATGCGGAAACGCTAGCTCGTCCGCACCCTTGCCGAGCAGCGTTCCGCAGGTTTCGTCGCGGGCGTCCGAGCGGACGCGGTCAGGGGGTGCCGCCGGGGCCCGGGATCAGCTGGCGGATACTTCGACCATGCAGACCTTCGAGGGCGGGGGCGTCGCCCCCGCGACGGTTCAGCGGATCCATGTCGACACCCCCGCCGGGCGGCTGCACGCGCTGACATGGGGGCCGTCCGACGCGCCGATTGCACTGTGCCTGCACGGTTTTCCCGATTCGGCGCACGGCTGGCGCAAGGTCGCACCCATCCTGGCTGACGCGGGCTGGCGTGTGGTCGCCCCGTTCATGCGGGGGTACGCGCCGTCGTCGGTGCCGTCGGACTCGAGCTACCACATCGGCGCGTTGATGGACGATGCGTTGCGGGTCCTGGCCGCGGTGGGGCCCACCGGACGAGACGTGCTCGTCGGGCATGACTGGGGCGCGATGACGGGTGCGGGGCTGGCCGCCCTGCCGGACAGCCCGTTCAGCAGCGCGGTGCTCATGTCGGTTCCGCCCTCCCGGGCGTGCTGGCCACGCCGGGGTACTGGTCTGCGACGGTCGCTGCCCGTGCTGCTGCCACCGCAGCTGCTCCGGTTCTGGTATCTCGTGTTCTTTCAATTGCCCTGGCTGCCAGAACGATTCGTGCCGCGGCTGATACCGCTGCTGTGGCGGCGGTGGTCACCGGGATACGATGCGCACACCGATCTGCCCGACGTCCTGCGGGCCATCGGTGCGCCGGACAACATCCGCGCCGCCGTCAGCGCCTACCGTCACCTGGTCCGGCAGCGCGGCCTGCCCGGCCGATACGCGCCGCTTCATCCCTATTTCACCGGCGCCCTGCGCGTGCCGACGCTGTACCTGCACGGCAGCGACGACGGCTGTATGAGTGTCGATTTCGCCTACCGGGTGCCGCCGGTGCTGCCGCCCGGCGGTGATCTGGCCATCGTCGCGAGGGCCGGGCACTTCCTGCAGCTCGAACAGCCCGAGGTCGTGGCGCGGCGCATCCTCGACTTCGTCGGGCCGGCACGCTAGCGATGCGCCGGCTGGCGGCGGTCGACGCCCAGGCCTACTGGATGTCCGCCAAGATTCCCAACGACCAGTTCCTGCTCTACGGCTTCGCCGGTGCGCCAGCCGATCTGCGGGCGGCGCTGCGGCAGGTGCGCGCTCGGGCCGGCGAGTGCGACGACCTGCGAATCCGGGTGGCCGAGCGTGGATTCCTGACCTACCCGGCGTGGGTGCGGGGCGGCGTCGGGGATTCCCATTTCGCCGTGCACCAACTCGACGATCCCACCTGGGCGGGATGCCTCGCCGCAGTCGCCGCGCTGGCCGGGCGGCAACTCGACCTCACCGAGATGTGCTGGCGGCTGCACGTGTTTGCCGGTGTCGAAGGGGTGCCGGGGGTCGCGGGTCCCGGCACCGTCGCCGTATTGCAGGCCGGGCACGCGCTGGCCGACGGCGTGTGGGCGTCGGGGTTGGCGGCGTGGCTGTTCGGTCGGTGCGCGCCGGTGACGTCGGTGCGGTCGCCGCCCCCGCTGCGCTGCGCGGCGCTGCCCGCCCGCGCGCTGCGGGCCGCCCGCACCCATCGCCGTCTCGTATCCGACGTCGAATCGGGACTGGTTCCGCCGCAGGCGGATTCGCGGCCGGTACTGCGGACCAACAGCCGTCCCGACGGGACATGCCGTATCCGTACGCTGGTCCGCCACCGCAGCACGCTCTCGGGGCCGACGGTCACCGTCGCCGTCCTGGCCGCGGTCTCGTCGGCCCTGGGGGCGCATCTGCGCGACCTCGGCGAAGACCCCGCGACGTTGGGTGCGGAGGTGCCGATGGCCAAGGTGGGACCGCGGCGTGCGCAGAACCATTTCGGCAACGTCGGGGTGGGTCTGTTTCCCGGCCTGGCCGTCGACGAACGGGCCGAACGTATCTCCGCGGAACTCGCGCGGCGGCGACTCCGGGCCCGCCATCCCGGGATGCGCGCCGCCGGCGACGCCTTCGCCGCGGTGCCCGCCCCGCTGCTGCGCTGGGGTGTCGCGCAATTCGACCCGACTGTGCGGTCGGACACCGCGACCGGCAACACGGTGGTGTCCAGTGTCGACCGCGGTGCCGCCGACCTGGCGTTCGGCGGTGCTCCGGTCGTGGTGACCGCGGGGTATCCGGCGCTGTCGCCGATGATGGGCGTGACCCACGGCGTGCACGGGATCGGCGATACGGTGGCGGTCAGTGTGCACGCCTCCGATCCGGCGATCGGCGGCGCGGACGGCCTGGACGCCTACGTCGCGCGGCTGGACGCCGCGCTGGGCTGAGGGCGGGCGCTCACATAGGGGGTGCGGCGATTCGCCCACGGGCGCCTCGGACTCGGCCGCGGAGGTCCACGGCGAGGTGTCGTCGGCGCACGGTGGGTGGGCCGACGTCCGAACCGGTTTCGAGTTCGCTCGGCGATCCGGGACCATCAGACTAGAACGCGTTCTAGTCTGATGGGTCATGGGATTCCTCACGCCCAACCTGCCGGTGGTCGACATGGCCGAATGGAGCAAGGGCACCCGCGCCGAGAAGATCCGCCCGATGGCCCGGCACTGGGCGGAGGTGGGTTTCGGCACGCCGGTGGCGCTGCATCTGTTCTACGTCGTCAAGATTCTGCTCTACATCCTCGGCGGATGGCTGTTCGCGCTGGCCACCACGGGCATCGACGGATTCACCGACGTGGCCGCGTGGTGGTCGGAGCCGATCGTATTCCAGAAGGTCGTGCTGTACACGATGCTCTTCGAGGTCGTCGGCCTCGGCTGCGGGTTCGGCCCGCTGAACAACCGGTTCTTCCCGCCGTTGGGCTCGATCCTGTACTGGCTGCGCCCAGGCACCATTCGGCTGCCCCCGTGGCCGGCCCGCGTGCCGCTCACCAAGGGCGCCGGACGCACACCGGTCGATGTGGCGCTCTACGCGGCGCTGCTGGTGGTGCTGCTGGTCGCGTTGTTCTCCGACGGGACGGGCCCGGATCCCGCGCTGGGCACCGAGATCGGCGTGTTGCCGAGGTGGCAGATCGCGGCGGTCCTGGCGCTGCTGACGGTACTCGGCCTGCGTGACAAGGTCATCTTCCTGGCCGCCCGCGGGGAGGTCTACGGCGCGCTGACGGTGACGTTCCTGTTCGCCGGCGCCGACATGATCGTCGCCGCGAAGGTCGTCCTGCTGGTGATCTGGCTGGGCGCGGCGACGTCGAAGCTGAACAAACATTTCCCGTTCGTGGTCTCGACGATGATGTCGAACAGCCCGGTGGTGCGGCCGCGTTTCCTCAAACGGCTGTTCTTCGAGGATTTCCCCGATGACCTGCGGCCCGGGCGTCTGGCGCGGCTGGTCGCCCACGGCGGTACGGCCGTCGAGATGTGCGTGCCCCTCGTGCTGTTCTTCTCCGGCGGCGGCTGGGTGACGGCGGTGGCCGCGTTCGTCATGGTCTGTTTCCACCTCGCGATCCTCACCGCCATCCCGATGGGCGTGCCGCTGGAGTGGAACGTCTTCATGATCTTCGGTGTGCTGACACTCTTCGTCGCCCACGCCGATGTCGGCATCGCCGACGTCAACCGCCCTGTGCCCGTTGCCATTCTCTTCGCCGTACTGGCGGGCACCGTCATCGCGGGCAATGTGTTCCCGAACAAGATCTCCTTCCTGCCCGGAATGCGGTACTACGCGGGCAACTGGGATACCACGATGTGGTGCGTCACCGCGTCGGCCGAAGCGAAGATCAGCGCGGGGCTGGTCGCGATCGCCAGCATGCCCGCCGCGCAACTGGAACGGTTCTACGGCAGCAAGGAGGCCGCGCAGATCCCGATCTACCTCGGTTACGCATTCCGCGCGTTCAACACCCACGGCCGCGCCCTGTTCACGCTCGTACACCGGGCCATGGCCGGACGGCGGGAGGGGGACTACACGATCACCGACGGAGAGCGCATCTGCAGCACGGCGATCGGCTGGAACTTCGGGGACGGCCATCTGCACAACGAACAGTTGATCGCCGCCATGCAGGAACGCTGCCGGTTCGAACCGGGCGAGGTGCGAGTGGTACTGCTCGACGCCCAGCCGATCCACCGAAAGATCCAGCGGTACCGGCTGGTCGACGCCGCCACAGGCGAATTCGAACGAGGGTACGTGTGTGTCGCCGACATGGTGGCCCGCCAGCCCTGGGACGACGACGTGCCGGTGCACGCCGAGCATCCGGTGCGGATGTGAACCGTCAGCTGACCACGTCGCGGACCCGGATGTCCTCCAGGCCCTTCAGCAGCGCTCCGCGGGCGGTATCGAGGTGTTTGCGCCAGTGCGCCTCGGCCCCGGCTCCGTCACCCGCACGCACGAATTGCATCAGCCTGCGGTAGGACCGCATGAGTTTGTCGTAGTCCGCCTTGGACACCGTCGGGCCCTCCTTCATGACGAAGGCGGTATGCCGCACGGTCAGCTCGTTGAGCATGCCCGCCACAATGCTCAGCGTCTCGTTGCCCGACAGTTGCACGACGCGCAGATGGAAGGCGCCGGTGGCCTCGGCGAGTTGTTCGGACTTCCAGCCCGCGGGCACCATCTCGCCGAGCATGCGGTCGAGTTCGTCGAAGGCCTCCACCGCCCCCGATTCGGCCAGCAGCCGTGCCGCCATCGGTTCGATGGCTGCCTGCGCCAGCATCACGTCGGCGACTGTGGCACCGGACAATTCGAGCAGCAGTCCGGCGGGCCGCGCGACGATCTCCGCACCCGGCACGCACACCCGCGCACCGGTGCGCGACCCGCGCCGCACTTCGACGAGACGTTCGGACTCCAAGACCCGCACCGCTTCCCGCAGGGTGGGGCGGCTGATGCCGAAATGCGCCATCAGCTCGGCCTCGTTGGGCAGGAAGTCGCCGTCCTTGAGCGTTCCGTCCACGATCATCCGGCGTAAGGTCCCTGCGACCAGTTCTGCGGTCTTCGGGGTCCGGACGGCCGCGCGCGAGGCCGACACGTCCGCCCCGAGCAGCGGCGCCGACGGACTGGTTCGTGACACGATTCTCCCTGGTGCGGCATTCCCGCCGGCTTCGCGGCAAGCGATCCCGCTCAGTAAACCACCTCGAACCCGCCCGGCGGCCACCCAAGCGGTAAGTTCACCTAGTGAACTTTGTCTTCTAACTGGCGTCGGCGATCGGGCGTTCACCCACCGCCGCATATCGACCCCGAAGGAGCGGTGCGATGGCCGAACCCGCGGACGTGGTGCTCACCGAGACCCGGGGCGCCGTCACCGTCCTCACCCTCAACCGGCCGCACGCCCGAAACGCCGTCGACGCCGCGGTGAGTACGGCGCTGGGCGACGCGCTCGAACGGGCGAACCGCGATCCGCAGGTGCGCGTCGTCGTACTCACGGGGACGGGCGGGACCTTCTGTGCGGGAGCCGATATCAAGGCGATCCACCGCGGTGAGAATCTGCTGCACCCCGAGCACCCCGAATGGGGATTCGCCGGATACGTAAGGCATTTCGTCGACAAGCCCACCATCGCTGCCGTCAACGGACTGGCGCTTGGCGGCGGCACGGAACTGGCGCTGGCCAGTGATCTCGTGGTCGCCGACACCCACGCGGTATTCGGGCTGCCCGAGGTCAAACTGGGCCTCATCGCCGCGGCGGGTGGCGCCTTCCGCATCGCCGACCAGTTGCCGCGCAAGATCGCGATGCAGATGATGTTCACCGGTGACCCCATACCCGCCTCCGACGCGCTGACATGGGGTCTGATCAACGAGATCGCCGACAGCGCCGACGCCGGGGGCAATGCGGCTCTGGACGCTGCGCTGGTGCTCGCGGCTCGGGTCGCGGCCAACGCGCCGCTGGCGGTTCAGGCCAGCAAGCGGGTGGCGTACGGCGTCGACGACGATGTGGTCACCGGCGACGAGCCCGGCTGGGCGCGCACGGCGCGTGCCCTCGGCGCGCTGCTGGCCTCCGAGGACGCCAGGGAGGGACCGCGTGCCTTCGCCGAAAAGCGCACACCGGTGTGGCAGGCCAGGTAGCCATCCGGCGGATGGGCCCGGCAAGCGCAGCCTGGAGTGAAACAGTGTGTCGCCCAAGCTGATTCGACGCGTCGGTGGTTCAGCCGACGGCGATGACCTCCAGCTGGATGTTGTCGGGGTCGCGGAAGACCACGGTCGAGTACGGGAACGGATCGGTTTCGTCGACGATGCCGGTGTTGGGGACTCCGAGTTCATCCAGCCACGCCGCCCAGGCCTGCAACGTCGCACGGCCGTTCACCCCGAAGGACACATGATCCAGACCCGTGCGGGCCTCGTCGAAGCGTTCTCCGTCGTTGCCGGTGTTGCTATGCAGCGAGAACACCAGACCCGAACGCGGCTCGGGCAACAGCACGCTGTATCCCGTCTCCTCACGCCCGTAATGGGGGACCTTCAGATCCGGCCGTTCGGTCTGGAACACCCGCTGATACCACGCCAGGCTGGCCTCGAGATCGGTGACCGTCAGCGAAACGTGGTGAACGCCGGTCAGAGCCGGTCCGGTTTTCTCGCTCACGGCGACCTCCTCTACGTCGGGGCCGCTGGCGAAGTCGCGTTTCGATGCGGCGTATCCGTCGGATCCTACCGTCGAACAGCGTGCCGCGACCAACAGGAACGTTGAGATACGTTCCGCGCCTTCGCTTTTGGATACCGTGCGCGGGTCGTCCAACTCGCGCCGGGGCGCCGCGGGTAGTCTCGGGACGGTGAGCGGCACGCGAGTACCCGGCGGGGTGGTGCACACCCTCCCGGCGGACCTGCGCAAGGCGCTGATCGCCAACTCGGCGGCGCTGGCCGCCTGGAAAGACATCACACCGCTGGCCCGCAACGAGTTCATCTGCTGGGTCGAGGATGCCAAACAAGAGGTGACCCGGGCACGCCGCATCCGCCGGACCCAGGAGGAACTGGAGGACGGTATGCGGCGGCCGTGCTGCTGGCCGGGGTGCCGGCACCGCGAACGCACGGGCCGCTAGCGCACCGGCCCCGCTACGCCGCAGGCGTCTCGGTGCCCGTCTCGGTGATGGTCTCGGGGATGCTGATGTCCGCCGGGGTTTCGACAGTGGACTCCACGGTGGCCTCGGCCGCACCGGGCTCGGTCGCCGCGGCGGAGGTAGTGGAGGTGGTGGACGTGGTGGACGTCCCCGACGAGCTGAGCGGCTCGGGCGGAGACGCCGGATCCAGCACCTTGTCGATGATGTAGATCCTGGCGTTGTTGGCCTGGATCCCGCCGCAGAGCACCTTGGCGGAGTCGTTGACGGTGATGTCGCCGCCCTTGCCCGTCACCTTGATCTGCTCACCCTGCTGGGTCGGCCGCTGACCCCGCACGTCGTCGGGGCCCAGCAGTCCCAGGAAGACGTGGTAGTAGTCCAGCGTCGTCAGCGCGGCCGGATCGGCCTTGAGCGCGTCGAGCTGCTCCGGCGGCAGCGCGGCGAACGCGTCGTTGGTCGGCGCGAACACCACATACGGACCGTTGTCGAGCACCGGAACGATGTTGACCGCGGGGTTCAGCTGACCCGAGACCGCGGCGTTGAATGTGCTGAGCATCGGGATGGCGGCGAGCGCCGAGCCGATCGGCTGGCTGGCCAGGCTCTTGTACCCGGGCACTTCCTTCTTGAAGGCGTCGCACTGCGGGCCCTGCGGGTCGGGGATCTGGTCCACCGACGTCGGCTCGGCCGGCGGCTGGGCATAGGCGGTGATCGCCAACGGCAACGACAGAGCGATCGCGGCAATTCCCACGGTCGCGCCCAGTGCCTTGCTGGTGCGAGTCTTCACGTTCGGCTCCTCACGCGGTTCAGGTCGCTGGTCGGGCCGCATCGCAATGGCGGCACCGCATCGGATGGTAAGGGCACAAATCGGTAACGGCAAAGTCGGCGACCCGGCGAACAGCCACCATTGATGCTCTGACCTGTGGGTTATCGGATTGGTCTCAGCCGGCGTCGGCAGCGGGTTCGCCGACGGTCCGCGGGGTGCGCGGGATGCTCAGGCACAGCACCGCCGCGACCAGGCACAATCCCGCGGCCGTGTAGAACGCCATGTCGTAGTCGCCCTGCAGATCGCGCAGCTTGCCCGCACCCGCCGCGGCAATCGCCGCGCCGACCTGATGCGAGGCGAACACCCAGCCGAACACCACCGGGGAGCGGGTGCCGAAGTAGGTGCGGCACAGCACGATCGTCGGTGGCACGGTGGCGACCCAGTCCAGGCCGTAGAAGATCACGAACACCCAGGTACTGGGTTCGGCGTGCGGTGAGAGCAGCGACGGCAACAGCAGCAGCGAGACGCCGCGGCCCGTGTAGTAGACGACGAGCAGTACACGCGGATCGATCCGGTCGGTCAGCCACCCCGAGAACACCGTGCCCGCGACGTCGAGGACGCCGATCGTGGCCAGCAGTCCGGCGGCCACGGTCGTCGGCATGCCGTGATCGTTGGCCGCGGGGATGAAATGGGTGCCGATCAGCCCGTTGGTGGTCATCCCGCAGATCGCGAAGGACGCCGCCAGCAGCCAGAACACGCGCACCCGCGCGCCGATCAGCAGTCCGTCGAAGGCCGCCCTGAAGCTGCTGGCCGGCACCGGTTCCGGCGCCGCCGCCGACGGCGCCGCACCGTATGCCGTCAGCCCGAGATCCTGGGGGTGGTTGCGCATGAACACCGCGACCAGCGGCACCACGGCCAGTGCCGACGCCGCGACCAGCAGCGACGCCCAGCGCCAACCGTGACGGGTGGTGATCTCGGCGACGATCGGCAGGAAGATCAGCTGCCCCGTCGCGCTCGCGGCGGTGAGTACCCCGGTGACCAGGCCGCGGCGCGCCTCGAACCAGCGGGTGGCGATCGTCGCGACGAAACCCATCGAGATCGCCCCCGTGCCGATGCCGACCAGGACGCCCCACAGGATCACCAGCTGCCAACTCGCCGTCATCGTGACGCTGGCTGCCGAGCCCGTGGCGATCAGCAGCAGCGCGGCAGTCAACACCGGGCGCACGCCGAAGCGGTCCATCAGCGCCGCCGCGAACGGGGCGGTCAGGCCGAACAACATCATGTTGACCGACATGGCCAGCCCGACGGTGCCGTGCGACCAGCCGAACTCCTGGTGCAGCGGATTCATCATCACCCCGGGCACCGACCGGAAACCTGCGGCGCCGAGCAGTGCGACGAAGCTGACCGCGGCGATCACCCATGCCCAGTGGATACGGGTGCGGGGTGTGCGGCGTCTGGCATCGGTAACTGTCACCGGAACACTCTCGCCGTTGCGGCCGACGGGCCGCCAGTGGCATGAATGACAGTATTCGTTAAAAACATGCCAAACTGGTGGTATGCATCGAGTCGTCGTCCTGCTCGTGCCGCCGGTGGTCGGCTTCGACGCCGCCATCGCGCCGACCCTGTTCGGCTACGCCACCGACGGCGACGGGCGACCTCTTTACGACGTCACCTGCTGCGCGGTGACCCCCGGCCCGGTCGCCGCCACTTCCGGTTTCGCCCTGCTTCCCGAGGCGGGCCCCGAGATCCTCGACACCGCCGACACCGTCGTGATCCCCGGCACCCGCTACGCGCCCGCCCGTACCGAGGGCGTGCTTGCGCCGCCTGTGGCGGACGCATTTGCGCGGATCCGTCCCGGCACCCGGATGGTGTCGATCTGCACGGGGGCCTTCCTGCTGGCCGCCGCGGGCCTACTCGCCGGGCGTCCCGCGACGACCCACTGGCAGTTCGCCGAGGACATGCGCCGGTTGCACCCCGACGTCAGGATCGACGAGAACGTCCTCTTCGTCGACGACGGCGACGTGCTCACCTCCGCCGGACTGGCCGCAGGCATCGATTTGTGCCTGCACATCATCCGAGCCGACCACGGGGCGCAGGTCGCCAACACCGTCGCCAGGTACTGCGTGGTGCCGCCATGGCGGGAAGGCGGGCAGGCGCAGTTCATCGACCACCACCTCCCCGTGGCCGACCAGCAGTCGACCGCAGCCACCCGGGAATGGGCGCTGCGGCACCTCGACGAGGAGCTGACCGTCGACGTGCTCGCCGGTCACGCCAGGATGAGCCCGCGCACATTCAACCGGCGATTCCGCGACGAGACCGGTCAGTCTCCTGGGGTGTGGATCCGTAACCGCCGCGTCGACCGCGCGCGGGAACTGCTGGAGTCGCACGATCTGCCCATCGACGAGGTGGCCCGCCGCTCGGGGCTCGGCTCCGGTGGCAACCTGCGTCACCACCTTCGCCGCGGGGTCGGGCTGTCACCCACCAGTTACCGCAAGATCTACCAGGGGAGCTGAGTGCCGCACCCCCGGCGGCCCGGTGTGTGACACGGGTCATGTGGATGCGCTGTAGTCGTTGCCGTCACCGGCGTCGCGGCGCACTTCTGCCACACCCCGGTGAAATCCTGCCACCGGAATGAATGCTCTGACCACGGCGTTCTCCTTGTCAGGCGAGGTAAGGGCCGCCTGCCTCGACCCGCTCCAAAAACCGGCGGCGGAGTAGCCGTGTCCCGGTGCGAGCAACGAACGAGTAGTAAACGAGTAGTAGAGGAAAGCAGAGAAACCAGCATGAAGAAGTTCGGCATTGCCGCAGTAACTGCCAGTGGACTGGCGGCGGCGATCCTCGGACTCGCCTCCCCGGCTCAGGCCAACACCGACACCACCACCGATCCGATCGTCCCGACCACCGAGAACGTGTCGCACGGGATCGGCCACCGCCCATGGCTCGACATCGTCCGCCCGGACGCGAGCGTCCCACGGGTTGGGCCCGGGCTGCGCTAGCGAGCGCCGATCGACCCCGACTGAGGGGCATCCGCCTGTTGCGGATGCCCCTCAGTTGCTGTTTGGCCCCGGTGTCACCGCAACGGATTGGCGATCTCGTCGCGCGGCATCCGTGCCGCCGTCATCGCGACCGCGGCCAGCAACACCGGGACGACGCCCGCGACGAGGAAGATGACGTGCATCGGCACCACCTTCGACAACGGGCCGACGATCGCGAACGACAACGGCATGAACGCCAGCGAGACGAAGAAGTCCAGGCTCGAGATGCGGCCGAGCATGTGCCTCGGCACGCGCCGTTGCAGCAGCGTCCCCCAGATGACCATGCCCGCACCGTCGGTGACACCGATGACGAACGTCGCGGCGGCCATCACCGGGAACGACGACGTGACGCCGAGGATCACCAGCGGCAGCGAGCCGAGGCTCCACATCGCCATCATCACGGTCAGGTAGCGCCGTGGCAGCCGCGCGGACGACACCGCCAGCGCGCCGATGGCGCTGCCCACGCCGAAGAACGCGAGGATGAATCCGTAGGTCCTGGCACCGTCGGCGAAGCGGTCCTGCACGATGAACGGCAGGAGCACCTCGATCGGGCCGAGCACCACGAGCACGAAGATGCTGGCGAACAGCAGGGTCCACAGCAGCCACGGGGTGCGCAGCATGAACACGAATCCTTCGCGCAGATCGGTGAGGGCGTGGCGGTGCTCGGTGGGACCGTGAACGTCCGCGACCGGCTGGCGCGGCGGCCGGGTGGCGATCAGCAGCGTCAGTCCGACAGCGAACAGCGCGGCCACCGTGGTGGCGCCCAGCGTCGGGAACGTCAGGCCGATCAGGACGCCCGCGACGGCCGGGCCGACGGCCCCCTGGAGCACCGGCCGGACGACGCCTTCCACACCGTTGGCGGCCAGCAACTGCTCAGCCGGCAGGATCCTGGGCAGGATCGCGCTGTAGGCCGGGAAGAAGAACGCCGCGGCGATGCCCAGCACGGCGGCGGCCACCGCCATGTGCCAAATGCGAAGCACCCCAAAGGTTCCCAGTGCTGCCACCGCCGACACCGCGATCATGTTGACCGCTTCGACGGCAATGATGATCGTGCGCTGGTTGAACCGGTCCGCGGCGATACCTCCGACCAGGACGAAGCACACCAGGCCGGCGCCCAGGCACGTCGCGACCAGCGACAATGACGCCGGGTCGTTGCTCAGGTCGATGACCTGCAACGCCATCACGACAGCCCACATGCCTTCGGCGAAAATCGAGATCGACACCGCGGCGATCAGCAGCCGGTACTCGCGGAAGCGGAACGGCGCGAGTACCCGCCAGCCGCCGGGCGGCTGCACCGGCTGCTGAAGGTCGAATTGCGTACTCACACAATCGATGGTGACGGAGTGCCCATGGGCCGGTCCACTGATTTTCGCGGCCGTCGTCCCGGCGGCGGGCGGACGGACGGCCCGTTCGGCGCCGGGCCCGCAGACCCGACCAGCGCGGTGGGTGGCCAGGTTGCTTGTGCCGGCGGACGTCATTCCGGCACCCTCGATGTGACGGGCGGCGCATCCCGCGGCCAGCGCACATGGTTATATAAGTAAACTATCTTGGCGGTCAAAACTTCAGAAGGGCGGCAGCATGGCGGGACCATTGCAGGGTCTGAGGGTGATCGAGTTGGCCGGCATCGGGCCGGGTCCGCACGGAGCGATGATCCTGGGCGACCTCGGCGCCGACGTCGTGCGAGTCGAGCGGCCGCGTGCGGGGGGACCCGATGCGCCCGCTGCCCGCCGCGACGCCACCCTGCGCAACCGGCGGTCGGTGGCCGCCGACCTGAAGAACGAGGAAGGCCGTGACCTCGTCCTGGGATTGATCGCCAAGGCCGACGTGCTGATCGAGGGATTCCGCCCCGGCGTGACCGAGCGGCTGGGGCTCGGACCCGACGACTGCGCGAAGGTCAACGAACGGCTGATCTACGCCCGGATGACCGGCTGGGGGCAGAGCGGGCCGCGCAGCGCCAGGGCCGGACACGACATCAACTACATCTCGCTCAACGGCCTGCTGCACGCGATCGGGCGGGCCGGTGAGCGCCCGGTTCCGCCGCTGAATCTCACCGGCGACTTCGGGGGCGGGTCGCTCTTCCTCGTCGTCGGCGTCCTCGCGGCGCTGTTCGAACGGCAGGTGTCGGGTAAGGGGCAGGTGGTGGACGCCGCCATGGTCGACGGCTCGAGCGTGTTGATGCAGATGATCTGGGCGTTCCGCGCGTCCGGGATGTGGTCCGATGTGCGCGGGGTAAACATGCTCGACGGCGGCGCGCCCTATTACGACACCTATACCTGCGCCGATGGGCGCTACGTCGCCGTCGGTGCCATCGAACCGCAGTTCTATGCCGCGATGCTCGACGGACTCGGCCTGGCCGCGGCGGATCTGCCCGGCCAGAACGACATCGGCCGCTGGCCCCAACTGCGGGCGCGCCTCGCCGAGGCGTTCGCGTCTCATGACCGCGACCACTGGGCCAAGGTGTTCGCCGACAGCGACGCGTGCGTGACCCCGGTGCTGGCCTTCGGTGAGGTCGAGACCGAACCGCACGTGTCCGAACGCGCCACCTTCTACCGCGACGGGGAGCACCTCCAGCCGTCGCCTGCGCCTCGGTTCTCCCGCAGTGTGCTTGCCGCACCCACCCCGCCGGGGGAGCCGGGTGGCGATACCGAGGCGGTCTTGCGCGACTGGGCGTAGTCAACCAACCAATCAAGGGTCGAGTTCGCGACCCGCGGCAGAAGGGAGTCGCTCCGGTGGAGATAAAAGACGCTGTGGCGGTGGTGACCGGCGGTGCGTCCGGTTTGGGGCTGGCGACCACGAAACGCCTGCTCGACCGGGGCGCGGCCGTTGTCGTGATCGATCTCAGGGGTGAGGAGAAGGTCAGTGAGTTGGGTGGCCGTGCCCGGTTCGTCCAAGCCGACGTCACCGATCCGGAATCCGTCTCGGCCGCGCTGGACGTCGCCGAGGACATGGGCGCGCTGAGGATCAACGTCAACTGCGCGGGTATCGGCAACGCCATCAAGACGCTGAGCCGCAACGGCGCATTTCCGCTCGAGGAGTTCACCCGGATCATCCAGGTCAATCTGGTGGGTACGTTCAACGTGCTGCGCCTGGCCGCCGAGCGGATTGCCAAGACCGAACCGCTGGGGGAGGAGCGCGGTGTCATCATCAACACCGCGTCGGTGGCCGCGTTCGACGGCCAGATCGGCCAGGCCGCCTATTCCGCGTCCAAGGGCGGTGTCGTCGGGATGACGCTGCCGATCGCCCGGGATCTGGCCCGTGAGCTGATCCGGGTGGTGACGATCGCGCCGGGCCTGTTCAAGACCCCGCTGCTGGGGTCGTTACCCGAGGAGGCGCAGCGATCGCTGGGTCAGCAGGTGCCGCATCCGGCCCGGCTGGGGGATCCCGACGAATACGGCGCGCTGGCGGTGCACATCGTCGAGAATCCGATGCTCAATGGTGAGGTGATCAGGTTGGACGGGGCCATCCGCATGGCGCCGCGATGAGCAGATTGGTCCCGATGAGCGCTTGCGCGAAGAGCAGTGGGTCCCGATGACGTGGCTTGGATCGGAGTGCGGCGTGACTGCGGTGGTGGAGGTCGTCGGCTGACGGCGGCCGTCGGTCACGAGCAGCACTGAGCAAACGGGCTCGGCAGGGGTGCGCCGCGAGGACGCACCCGGGCTCAGACCGCGAAGGGCAGCAGGCCCCAGTCGTCGAACTGCTCCGAGGTATCACCCTCGACGAGGACATCGCCGTGGTAGAGGGCGTCGAAGTCGACCTTGATGACATCGGCACTGGTGTCGTCGATCCACATGACAACGAGCGTATGGGTAACCATTAAGGAATCTTTGAGTCTCGATTCGGAAAATGGTGGCAATCCTACTTCCGGGTAGGTTCCGCGCGGCCCGGTGAACGCCGGTGCCGGAGGCGGCGGGATCGCGTCACACGAAGTGACCCGCCGCGTCGGAGCCCGGTGAACCCTGACGGCCCGAACCACGTCATTGAGGGCAGCCGGGCGTTGACGCCACTGACTTATCGTTGATAAGTTACCGCCGATAACTTCGAGGACGCTGCGGCCGAAGGGGGTGCCGTGCTGCAACGCATCGCATATCTGGCCATCGCCGCGCCGCGGCGCATTCTGGCCATCGCGGCGCTGGTGATGGTGGCCGCGGGCATTTTCGGTGTCCCGGTGGCCGACAAACTGTCCGCGGGCGGGTTCAACGACCCGACGTCGGAATCCGCCCAAGCCACCGCGCTGCTCGTCGACAAGTTCAGCCGCGGGGATATGCAGCTCGTCATCACCGTGACCGACGACCGACCCGGGGGCAGTGCGCACAGCGAGGCCGCGCGCGCCGTCGGCACCGACATCGCCACCCAACTGCAGGCGTCGCCCTACGTCGCGAACGTCACCTCCGCGTGGACCGCGCCGCCGCCGGGGGCATCCGCCCTCGTCAGCAAGGACGGCAGGATCGGGCTGATCGTCGCGGGCATCACCGGCGGGGAGACCGGCGCGCAGCAGCACGCCAAGGAGCTGACCGACCGGCTGGTGTACGACCGCGACGGCATCGCGGTCCGCGCGGGCGGCGAGGTGATGACCTACGTCCAGGTCAACGGCCAAAGCGAAAAAGACCTGTTGATGATGGAATCCATCGCGATTCCGCTGAGCTTCGTGGTGCTCGTGTGGGTGTTCGGCGGGCTGTTCGCCGCCGCGCTGCCGCTCGCGGTCGGCGGGTTCGCCATCCTCGGCTCGCTGGCCGTACTGCGCGCCGTCACCCTCGTCACCGACGTCTCGATCTTCGCGCTGAACCTGACCGTGGCGATGGGGCTGGCACTGGCCATCGACTACACGCTGCTGATCGTGAGCCGATACCGCGACGAACTCGCCGCGGGCGCCGACCGGGACCGGGCACTGGTGCGG
The DNA here is from genome assembly GCA_018268465.1 of Actinomycetota bacterium. GTDB lineage: Bacteria > Actinomycetota > Actinomycetes > Mycobacteriales > Mycobacteriaceae > Mycobacterium. The sequence goes on along the minus strand of JAFDWN010000002.1, from coordinate 161,434 downwards.
ACGATGACCACCGCCGGCCGGACCGTGCTGTTCTCGGCCCTGACCGTCGCGCTCTCGATGATCGCGATGGTGCTGTTCCCGATGTATTTCCTCAAATCCTTCGCGTACGCCGGGATCGCCGTGGTGGCCTTCGCCGCCGCCGCTGCGACCATCGTGGCGCCCGCGGCGATCGCACTGCTCGGCGACCGCATCGATGCCCTGGACGTGCGCCGTTTCGTGCGCCGCGTCGCCGGACGTCCCGAGCCGGTGCCGCGACCGGTCGAACAGACCTTCTGGTACCGCCTGGCCAAGTTCGTCATGCGGCGGTCGATCCCGATCGCCGTGGCGGTCGTGACACTGCTGCTGGTGCTCGGCGCGCCCTTCCTCGGGATCAAGTGGGGTTTCCCCGACGACCGCGTGCTGCCGGACTCGGCCTCGGCGCGCCAGGTAGGCGACGACCTGCGCAGTGCCTTCGCCGTCGACTCGTCGGCCAACGTCACCGTCGTCATCCCCGACACCTCCGGGCTGACGCCTGCCGACATCGACGGCTATGCCGCCCGGCTGTCGCAGGTGGCCGACGTGTCGTCGGTGTCCGCGCCCGGCGGCACCTTCGTCGGCGGCGCGCCCGCCGGACCGCCGTCGGCGGGAACGGGTATGGCCGACGGCAGCGCCTACTTGACCGTATCCAGCGACGCGGCCCTGTTCAGCGACGCCTCGGATGCGCAATTGGACCAGCTGCACGCGGTCGCACCGCCGGGTGGAGCGGACGTTCAGCTCACCGGTGTCGCACAGATCAACCGTGACAGCGCGGGGGCGATCACGTCACGGCTGCCGCTGGTCCTCGGGGTGATCGCCGCGATCACGTTCGTGCTGCTGTTCCTGCTCACCGGCAGCGTGGTGCTGCCGCTCAAGGCGCTGGTGCTCAACGTGTTGTCGCTGTCGGCGGCGTTCGGCGCCCTCGTGTGGATCTTCCAGGACGGCCATCTCGGCGCATTGGGCACCACCTCGACCGGAACTCTGGTCGCCAATCTGCCGGTGCTGCTGTTCTGCATCGCCTTCGGACTGTCGATGGACTACGAGGTGTTCCTGGTGTCGCGGATCCGGGAGCATTGGCTCAGTTCACCGCAGGGCCCCACCGACAACGACGAGAGCGTCGCGCTCGGCCTGGCCCACACCGGCCGTGTCGTCACGGCCGCGGCGTTGTTGATGTCGATCTCGTTCGCCGCGCTCATTGCCGCCCAGGTCGCATTCATGCGGATGTTCGGGCTCGGCCTCACCCTGGCCGTCCTCGCCGACGCGACACTGGTCCGAATGCTGCTGGTACCCGCGTTCATGCACCTGATGGGCCGGTGGAACTGGTGGGCCCCGGCGCCCTTGGCCCGACTGCATGCACGCATCGGGATCAGCGAGTCGCCACCCGACGACCCGCCACAGAGGAAACCCGCAGCGTCGGTCGCAGATACTGGTTGATGTGTCGATCCAGCGGCTCAAACGCGGCCACGACGACGCGGGTGTCCGCCGGCGGCGGGCGCCGCGCGGCTCCGGTGAGCAACTGCGCGACGAGATCCTCGACGCCACCACGCACCTCCTGCTCACCACCGGTCACGCCAAGGCGGTGTCCATCCGGTCGGTGGCGCAGCGGGTGGGCGTGACGCCGCCGTCGATCTACCTGCACTTCGCCGACAAGGACGCGCTGCTGGACGCGGTATGCGCCCGCTATTTCGAGAAGCTCGACGACGAGATGCAGCGAGCGGCCGGCAGCACGGCGCAGGGCACACCCTCGACGATCGAGGTGCTGCGCGCCCAGGGGCTGGCCTACGTCCGGTTCGCCCTGAAAACCCCCGAGCTCTACCGGATCGCCACGATGGGCGAAGGTCGGCCCGGCAGCGACGTCGATATGACGCTGACCAGTTCGGCGTTCATGCATCTGCGGGGTTCGGTGCAGGCACTGATCGCCGAGGGGGTCTATCCCGCAGGGGATCCGACCGCGCTGGCCCTGGAACTGTGGACCGCGGTGCACGGGGTGGCGGCGCTGCTGATCTCCCGGCCCTATCTGCCGTGGGGTGATGCGGAGGCGTTCACCGATCGGGTGATGCGCGCGGTGTGCTGCGGACAGATCGCGTCGGCGATCATCGGCCTCGATGCGTCTCCGCACGAAACACTCACACGATTGCAGGGACTGGCCGATGAGCACAACGGTCGATAACCCGTTCGTGGTCTGCTCATTGGTGCTGTGCTCCGTCGAGGATACGGAATCCGTTCTGCGCCAACTTTTCTCGCTGCTCCGGCCAGGAGGGGAGTT
>JAFDWN010000002.1:0-159139 GCA_018268465.1 Actinomycetota bacterium | reverse complement strand
GCTTCGGCATCGCGCAGGCCCGCCGGGAATGGGCGATACCTCCGTGGGTGCCGCTGCCGGTGGCCGAACTCGCCCTCGGGCGGGCGGTGCGTCCCGCCGCCTGATCAGCCGAGCAGGGCGGGCAGGCGTTGCATCAGGCCGGGCAGTGCGGTGGCCGCCGTCTCGCGCAGCGAAATGGTCGCCAGATCCGACAGCGGGGTGGGTTCGGGGTTGATCTCGATGACCGCCGTGCCCTTGGCCAGCGCGAGTTCGGGCAACCCCGCGGCCGGATATACCACCGACGAGGTGCCCACCACCACCAGCACGTCGGCGAACGTGACCGCGGCCAGGGAGCGCTGCCAGGCCGCGTCGGGCAACGGTTCGCCGAACCACACCACATTGGGCCGGATCAATCCCCCGCACGGACAGTACGGGGGGTCGAGCGCCTCGACCGGCTCGGGCATCGGGGGCACGTCGCCCTCGAACATCGAGCGGCAGACGTCGCAATGGAACTCGAACAGGCTGCCGTGCAAGTGGTAGACCCGGTTGCTGCCCGCGCGCTCGTGCAGGTTGTCCACATTCTGGGTGACCACGTGCACGTCGGCGTGGTCCTCCCAGGCCGCCACGGCCAGATGGCCGTCGTTGGGCTGTACCGCACTCATCATGTGGTGGCGCCACAGATACCACGCCCACACCCGTTCGGGATGGTCGCGCCAGCCCTTGTCGCTGGAGATCTCGTACGGGTCGACGTTCGCCCACAGCCCGGTCTCGACGTCACGGAACGTCGGCACACCGCTCTCCGCCGAGATGCCGGCGCCGCTGAAGACCGTAACTTGCACATGACCAAACTAGCGGTTGTAGGTGATACTGAGCACGTGGCCAAATTGGGGGATTGGGTACAAGTTGACATACGGGCGGCCAAACCACTATTCGACCAGCTGCGGACCCAGATCATCACGGGGGTGAGGGACGGGCGGTTACCGCCGGGCACGCGACTGCCCACGGTACGCGAGCTGGCCGGCGAGTTGAACCTGGCCGTCAATACCGTCGCGCGTGCCTATCGTGAATTGGAGTCGGCGGGCATTCTCGAAACGCGGGGCCGATTCGGCACTTTCGTCGCGAGGGTGGATCCGGCCGATACGGCGATGGCAACGGCGGCGAACACCTTCGTGTCCGCGGCCCGCGCCCTCGGCGTCGGCAAGGACGACGCGGTGCGCTACGTCGAGGCCGCGTTCGGCTGAGCCGGCGCGGACTGGCCGGTGCGGTAACGCCTTTCGCGCGGCGCCCGGTGAGTACCGGCGCGGGTTCACCCCGTGGCCCGCGGTCCGCGCCAGTGTGCGGCCTCCAGTGCGACGGCCACCTCCACACTGGTTTGACTCAACGGGCGGGGGAGCAGCTCGTTGGCGCGGGCGAGCCTGCGCAGCAGCGTGTTTCGATGCAGATACAGGTCAGCGGCCGCTCGTGAGGCGTTGCACTGCGCCATCACAAACGTCCGCACCGTGTCCTGCAGGACATCGTCGGCGAACTCGAACTCTCCCAGCACGCGGGTGATGAACTCGTCGGCACGCTCGGGATCCTGGGTCAGCAGGGCGACCAGATGGATGTCGCCGAAGAACGCCACCCGTTGCCGGGAACCGAGCCGGGCGAGCATGCGCTGGGCGGTGACCGCGTCGAGGTGACTGCGCCGGAAGCCGTCCACGCCGGTGGCAGTGGGGCCGACGGCCACGCGCACGGCGGGGATGTCGTCGATCGCCCGCACCAGCTGATCGCCGTCCACCCCCTCCGCACCGGGTACCCACACCCAGCGCGACGCGGTACTGGCGAGGATGCTCAGCGGCCGCCCGGAGCCGGCGCACCGCCCGAACGCCTCGGCGGCCCGGTCGACGTCGCCGAGGCCGGAGCCGGAGGTGTCGCCCCAGATGACCGCCGCGGTGTGCGGGCGGTTCAGCGCGTAGCCCAGCCGGCTCTCCGCCCGCTGCCGGGAGATCGGCGCGCCGTCCAGGATCAGGCTGACCGTTTCCCGCCGTTCGGCGTGACTGCCCCGGGTGAGTTCGTCGCGTTCGAGTTCGATCTGGGCAGCGATGCCGGCCAGCGTCTCGTCGACGAAGGAGCTCACCGACCGCGAACACACGTCGAGCAGTTCGTGCAGCTCCGCCGGGTCGGCGGTGAGTTCGAACGCGATCTCCATGAGGCGGCGCCAGGCCACACCCTCGCCCACCCGGTAGGCGTCCAGGGCGACCGCGTCCATCCCGCGGCGCACCAGATCCCGTGCGATTCCCAGCGGCTCCGGGCCGAGATTGGCGGCAACCGGCGCACCGGGATCACGGATGTTGGCCGTCGCCCAGTACACGATGTTGGCACGGTTGGTGGCGCTGATCGCGGCCGCCAGGATCGGGTCGCCGGTGACGGCGGGGTTCGTCGCGGTGGTCGCGCGGTCGAGTTCGGCCAGCCACTCGGCCCGGGGTTCGGCGACGATCCGGGCGCATTGCCGGATCAGGTCACGGACCCGGTCGGACGGTCGGTCCCACACGGGCCCACAGTAGCGCCGAGTGGTGCACTATGCACCACTTTGGATGATAGACGCGACGTTTTGACCTTGGATCGGTCGCCGTGACCGGCCACCATTGACCTCAACGTCATCCGAACGTCGCGAGGAGTCGCAGTCATGGTCCCCAGCTCAGCAGCGCAACGCTCCGGCACACCCGATGAGCACGTCGACGTGCTCATCGTCGGCGCTGGCATCTCCGGCATCGGCGCCGCCTACTACCTGCAGCAGGAACATCCGCAGCGGTCCTACGCGATCCTCGAGGCACGCGGCGCCACCGGCGGCACCTGGGATCTGTTCCGTTACCCGGGCATCCGATCGGACTCCGACCTGCACACGTTCGGCTACGAGTTCAAGCCGTGGCGCGACGAGCACGCGATCGCCTCGGGCGAGAAGATCCTGACCTACCTGCGCCAGACCGCCGCCGAGAACGGCATCGACACCAAGATCCGGTTTCACCACCGGGTGCTCGGCGCGAACTGGTCCAGCGACGAAGGGCGCTGGGTCGTCGACGTCGAGCGCGATCGGCAGGGCGCGCCGGAACTCGTACGCATCAGCGCGAACTGGATCTTCTGTGCGGGCGGTTACTACCGCTACGACCAGGGCTACACCCCTGAATTCGCAGGCCGGGAACGGTTCACCGGGCAAGTCGTGCACCCACAGCACTGGCCGCAGGACCTCGACTACGCCGGTAAGTCCGTGGTCATCATCGGCAGCGGCGCGACCGCGGTGACCCTGGTGCCCGCGATGGCGCCGACCGCCGGGCACGTCACGATGCTGCAGCGCTCACCGACCTACATCATGCCGGTGCCGTCCAAGGACGCGATCGCCAACACCGCCAGGAAACTGCTCGGCGACGAGCGCGGATACGCCCTGGCGCGACGGTTCAACATCGGCAAACAGCGGGCCGTGTACGCCATCTGCCAGCGGTACCCGCGGCTCGCCCGCCGGATCATCCGGTCGCTCAACGCCAGGCAGCTGCCCGCAGGCTATCCGGTCGACGAGCACTTCAACCCCGACTACAACCCGTGGGATCAGCGGCTGTGCGCGGTCCCCGACGGCGACCTGTTCGCGGCGATCAGCAACGGCAGTGCCTCGGTGGTCACCGACCGGATCGCCACCTTCACCGAGAGCGGCATCCTGCTGGAGTCCGGCCGCCATCTCGACGCCGACATCATCGTCACCGCGACCGGCCTGAACGTACAGGCGTTCGGCGGTATGACGCTGAAAATCGACGGTGAGCCGGTGAACATCGCCGACACCGTCGCCTACAAGGGCATGATGCTCAGCGGCGTGCCCAACTTCGCCTTCGCCATCGGTTACACCAACTCGTCGTGGACGCTGAAGGTCGGGCTGCTGTGCGAGCACTTCTGCCGGCTCCTGACCTACATGGACGCCCATGGCCACACCGTCGCCCGCGCCGAACTCGCCGATCCCGCCATGCCCACCCGCCCGCTGCTGGACTTCGGCGCCGGATACGTCCAGCGCGCGATGGGCGAACTGCCCCGACAGGGCGCCGCGGCTCCGTGGCTGACGTCGATGAGCTACCACAGCGATGTGACGCTGCTGCGCAACGACACCGTCGTCGACCCGAACCTGCGGTTGTCGGCGGCCGCGCCGGTGGGCGAGCGCATCGAGGTGCCGGCGTGAGCGGGTCGCACGGTACGCGTGACCGGTTCTGCGTGGCTCCCGGTGGCGACCGCGTGTGCTACCGCACGAACGGCGATCCGCACGACCCGCCGCTGCTGCTCATCGCGGGACTGACCCTGGACCTGACGTCGTGGCCGCCCGCAATGGTCGACGGGCTGGTCGATCGGGGATTCTTCGTGATCCGCTTCGACAACCGCGACGTCGGCCGATCGACATGGGCCACCAGCACGCCGCCGGGACCCGTGCGCCAACTCGCGCGCCGCCCGCGGCGCGACGGCTACGATCTCGCCGACATGGCCGCCGACGCCGTCGGATTGCTCGACCACCTCGGCGTCGAGCGGACCCACCTGGTCGGCATGTCGATGGGCGGCATGATCGCCCAGACCATCGCCGCCCGCCATCCGCACCGGGCCGTCACGCTGACGTCGATCTTCGCGACCACCGGCGCCCGCTCCGTCGGGCAGCCGGCGGCGTCGACGCTGGCACTGCTGGCCAAACCGCCGGCACGTACCCGGGAGGGATTCATCGCCCGGCACCTGGAGCTGACGCGCCATATCGCCAGCCCGCGGATGCCGTGGGACGAGGCGGCCGCGGCGGCCTACGCCGCCGGCGCCTGGGAACGCGGGCCCGGCCCCACGGCGGGGGCCGGGGTGTCACGACAGATCAACGCGATCATGAAATCCGGTGACCGCACCGCCGAACTGCGGGGCATCGACGCGCCCACACTGGTGATTCACGGCGACCGCGACCTCATCGTGCACCCCAGCGGCGGCCTGGCCACCGCCGCGGCGATCGCCGGGGCCAGGCACGTCACCATCGCCGGCATGGGCCACGACCTCGCGCCCGAGGCCGTCGGCAGGCTGGTGCCCATGATCGCCGATCACGCGCACAGCGCCGCAAGGCCCGTGCGGGGATGAAAAACCTTGTGGGAGGACGACTCCCGCTGCCGGGCCGAAGCGCTCGGCGTTCGCCACGCACCTTCGGGGGCCGACTGGTGGTGATCACGGGCGCGGGCAGCGGCATCGGGCGAGAAACGGCGCTGGCATTCGCCGGACGCGGCGCGCGGGTCGTTGTCTCCGACGTCGACGCCGCCGCAGCCGAACGCACCGCCGCGGCCATCACCGCCGAAGGCGGTGTCGCGCACGCCTACCCGCTCGACGTCACCGACCGCGGCGCGGTGTACGCACACGCCGACACCGTCGCCGCCGAACACGGGGTGCCCGACATCGTGGTCAACAACGCGGGGATCGGTCAGGCCGGGTGGTTCCTGGACACCCCACCCGAGGTGTTCGAGCGGGTCATCGCCGTCAACCTCTTCGGCGTGATCCATGGCTGCCGCGCGTTCGGGGCCAAGATGGTCGCGCGTGGAAACGGCGGGCACATCGTGAACCTGTCCTCGATGGCGGCCTACACCCCGCAGCAGAGCCTGGGCGCATACTCGACGAGCAAGGCCGCGGTATTCATGTTCTCCGACTGCCTGCGCGCCGAGATGGCCCGCCACAAGATCGCGGTCAGTACCATATGCCCGGGTATCGTCCACACGAATATCATTGCCAAAACCCAATTCTCGGGATTGAGCGCCGCGGCCGAGGAGGCCAAGCGGCAGAAGTTCGACGCCCTGTACGCACGGCGCCGCTATCCACCCGAGCGGGTGGCCGAACGGATCGTGCACGCGGTGGCCGCCGGACGGGCGATCGTCCCGGTCACCCCCGAGGCGCACATCGCCTACCACGCGCATCGGCTCGTGCCCGCGCTCGGCCGATGGCTCGCGGCCCGCAAGGACGTCATCTACTGACCGCCGCGGCATCCGGCGGCGGGTGTGTCAGCCGAACTCCAGCATCGCCCACACCGGGCGCACCGGGTCGAACACGGGCACCCGCTGCACCGCCCACGTCAGCGTGTTGAGCAGTCGGCCCCGGCCCTGCGGGAGGACGATCTCGTGCACCGAGCGGACCCCGGGCACGATCCTGGCGAGGTAGGCCGCCTGCGCCACCGACAGGCTGAACGGCATCGGCGGGATCCGGTAGCGCCGCGACGTCGGCACACCGCACCGGGTCAGCGCCGAAAACCAGCGCGGCGGCAGGTCGAACATCATTCGGCCGCCGGGAAAACGGTTGGCACAGGCGGTTATCAGACCCATCGCATCGGTGGGCTGCAGGTACATCAGCAGACCCTCGGCGGTGATGAACACCCCGCCGGAGTCGTCGACGCGGTCCATCCACGAGTAGTCCAGTGCCGATTGTGCGCACAGTGTGATTCGGTCCGAGTGCGGCAGGAGCTTGCGGCGTAGATCCACCACGGGTGGTAGATCCACACTGAGCCATCGGAACTCGTGACGTGCATCGGCCCGGTCGACACGCCAGAAGCTGGTCTGCAGGCCCTCGGCGAGGGCGACGACCGTCGCCGAGGGATGCTCGGCGAGATACCGGCGGGTCTGGCCGTCGAATGCCAGCGCCCGTAACGCCATGTCCTGACGGCGGATCCGTCCGAATTTGGCAAAGTCGAACTCGATGCCGTCGGCGACATGGATGGCCATCGGGTCGTCGATGATGGCGTCCGGTCTGCGGGCCTCGGTGGCCCGGACCAGCAGGGTGAGCAGCGCCGTCTCCGACACCCCCGTCAGCGCTGTGGCGTCGACCTTGGCGGCCGGTGTACCCGTCATCGGCCCGAATGTACCGAACCCGCGAGTCGTCGCAGCTCAGCGGCGGCAACCGGCTCAGCTGCCGCGTGCGGGCACGTCGTGTCCGCCGGTGGCCGCGGCGATTTCGGCGGCGCAGTGCTGAAGCGCTGTGAGCCAGCGCTGTTCGTCGGCCAGAGACCGGCAGCGCGACTCGGGTCCGTACACGCCCAGCGCCGAGATTCCCCACTCCGCGGCGGCATCGGGGATGGGCACGGCCATCGCGGCGGCACCGACGGTGCGCTGGCTGTGCGTGAATGACCACCCCTGGGCCCGGATCCGTTCGCATTCGACCTCCAGCGCGGTCGGGGAGGTGATGGTGCGATCGGTCAGGCCCGCGAGCCCGCCGGCGAAAATGCGCTGTCGCTGAGGAGTGGGCATGTGCGCGAGCAGGACCAGACCGCTGGCGCCGGCGTGCAGGGGCCCGGATTCGCCGAGGCCGAGGACCAGCCGCAGGGGCTGGGTGGAGGGGAACTCCTGCACACAGGTTCGCGACGCGCCGGCGGCGCGGCTGAGGGTGGCGGTTTCGCCGAGCGTGTCGCGCAGTCTCATCATCGGGCCCGACGCGGCGGCGATCACGGTGTCGGAGGACAGATACTGGCCGGCCAGACCCAGGATGCCCGGGCCGAGGGCGTACCCGCCGTCGGCGGTCCTGGTCACCCAGGATCCGTTCTCCAACGCCCGCAGGAACCTCAACACCGTCGGCTTCGGGAGGTCGACCTCCGTGGCGATGGCCGTCAGCGTGCGACTCGGATGCCCGCCGAGGGCGCGCAGGATGGCGAATGACCGCTCCTGGCTCTGCATTTCAATGAGTGTATTCAACATTCCGCTCAATGGAACGACTTCACAGGAGTTGTCCAGAAAACCTTGACGTTGGTGCGTGACACATGCCACAGTTGCGGTGATTGTAATCCAGATTTCACTGACTGAAATTGCTGGAGGTGGGCATGTCCCGTTCATCGCTCGTCCGGACCCTGGCAGGGTTGTCCGCCGCGATGCTGATCCTCAGTGCATGTGGCTCCGGCGGCGGCGGTGACGGCGGTGCGAGCGGTGACACCCTGCAGGCGGTCGCAGGGACCAACGTCGACTTCATCTCACTGGTCCCGATCGCCGCCTGGCAGATCCTCGAGGAAGAGGAGGGGATCACCGTGGAGCAACGTTTCGTCGAGGACGGCGCGACGGCGATCCAGGCGATCCAGCAGGGCGCGGCGGTCATCGGCACGAACATCGGCGTCAACACCGGGGTACCCGCCGTGGACAACGGCGCCTCCATCGTCGACGTCGTCGGCACCCAGCGCCCCACCTGGGCGCTGGCCGTCGCGCCCGGCATCAACGACTTCTCCGACCTCGAGGGGAAGCGGATCGCCGTGCACGGTGAGACCTCGTTCACCCGCGCCGTCGCCCAGTACTACGCCAAAACCGAAGGCTTCGACTACGAGGAGCTGATCATCCCCGGCAGCGACGTCCGCGCCGAAGCCCTCGCCAAAGGACAGATCGACGCGTCCGTGATCGACCTGCCCGACGTCGTGCAACTCAGCAAGGAGTACCCGGGATCGTTCAAGGTGCTCTCGACGTTCGGCGAGCAGTACCCCGACCTCATCGAGCAGGACCTGTGGTTCAACAGGCAGTGGGCCGAAGACAACCCGGAGCTGGCCACCAAGGTGGTCAAGGCCATCGTGCAGGCCAACCGACGCCTCACCGAGGACCCCGCATGGGGATTGCAGATCGCCAAGGAGAACCTGCCCGATATGGATCCGCAGGTGCTCGAGGATCTCGTCAACGAGTATTCGGAACGTCAGATCTGGTCCACCGACGGTGGCATCACACCCGAAAAGGCCCTCACCACACTGCAGTTCTTCAACGACGTCGGCGAAATCGACATCGGGACACCGGGTGAGGACACGATCGACAAGTACTTCGACTTCAGCTACCTGCAGAACGCGCTGGCCGAACTGGACGGGAATAAGTGACCTCAAGCACCGAAAGCGGTGCCCGACTGGATGTGCCGCAGCCAGCGCCGAAAGCCGGCGATGCCCCGAGCGTCGCGGTGACATCGCGCCGCCGCGGACCGGGACCCCGCACTCTCGGCCTGATGGTCGGCGCGGGCAGTCTGCTCGCCGGTGCGCTGGTGTGGCAGATCTACGGCATGACCCGGGAGAACAACCTGTTCATCCCGACCTTCACCCAGACCGTCGCCGCACTGCTGGAGCAGACCGCGACGGCCGAATTCTGGCAGAGCTATGCAAAGACGTTGGTGCCCTTCGTCTTCGGCTGGCTCAGTGCGCTCGCTGTCGGTATCGCGTTCGGCGTGGCGATGGGGCTGCTGCCCACCCTGTCCAAGCTGTCGATGCCCTACTTCGCATTTCTCAACGCCCTGCCCGTGTCGGCGCTGGTGCCGCTGGTGGTGATCGCCTTTGGGATCAACGTCGTCGCCGGCGCGACGCTGGTCTTCCTGTTCGCGATCGTCGACGTCGTGCTCACGTCGGCCGCAGGCGTCCGCTATGTCGACAAGGATCTGGTCGAGATGGCGCGCTCCTTCGGCATGGGGCCCGTCCGGCGCTTCCGGCGGGTGATCTGGCCGGGCGCGATGCCCGGGGTGATGGCGGCCGTGCGGGTCGGCACCGGGCGCGCCATCGTCGGCATGGTCGTCATGGAACTGCTGCTCGTCTCGTCCGGTGTCGGCAAGCTCATCACCCGCTACAAGGACATGTTCCAAAGCGCCGACCTCTACGCCGTCGTGATGTCGCTGGGCATCTTCGGACTGGTGATGCTCGGCCTGACCCGTGCGTTGGAGCGCCGCGCCCTGAGCTGGCAGCCGGCGAGAAAGCAGAAGTGATGCTGACATTCGACGATGTCTCGGTCACCTTCACCACCCGCGACGGGGAGCCCTTCGCGGCGCTGCGGGACGTGTCCTTCCAGATCCCCGACGGGGAGTTCGTCGCACTCATCGGACCGAGCGGCTGCGGAAAGACCACGCTGCTCAAAATCATTGCCGGACTGCAGAAGGCGACGTCGGGCAGCGTCGGCATCGATGGTGTGAAGGTCAACGGTCCCGGGCCCGACCGGGCGCTGGTGTTCCAGAACTTCGTGCTGTTGCCGTGGTACGACATCGTCACCAACGTCGCCTTCGGACTCGAGGCGCGCGGTGTCGGCAAAACCGAGCGGCTGGACCGGGCCCGGGCCGAATTGGCCAAGGTCGGCCTCTCCGGGTTCGAACACCATCTGCCGCACGAACTCTCCGGCGGCATGCAACAACGGGTCGGCATCGCGCGGGCGCTGGTGGTCGAGCCGCGGACAATCCTGATGGACGAACCCTTCGGTGCGCTCGACGCGCTCACCCGTCGCGTGATGCAGCGCGACCTCGCCGCGATCTGGTCGGAGGAGGGGAACGACCGCACCGCGGTGTTCGTGACACACAGCATGGCCGAGGCCGTCTTCCTGGCCGATCGGATCGTGCTGATGAACACCAGGCCGGGCCGGGTGGAAGAGGTCATCACGGTGCCGTTCGCGCGTCCCCGCGGCGACGAGGTCACCCGCTCGGTGGAGTACCGCGACTTCGTCGACTACCTGTCCTCACGGCTGGAACGTATGCAGCGCAGTGATATGAGCGCCACCGGCGCCGTCTCATGAGCGCTCCCACGGTCGCCACGGCGGCGCCCCTCCGCCGCCGTGGCCCCACCCGTGCGCAGCTCACGGACGCATCGCTACCGGTGCTCAGTGTCGTTGTCTTCGCCGCGATCTGGGAGATCGTCGGACGTCTTGAGCTCTCACCCGCGGTGCCGCCACTGACCAGTGTGCTGGCTGCCATGAAGGATGTGCTTCTCGACACACGCTTCCAGGACGCGGCCACCAACACCGCGATCTCGGTGGTGGTCACCTTCCTGCCCGTCATCGTGTTCGGCACGCTGATCGGCGCGGCCATGGGCGGCAACCGATGGGCCGAATGGGCCGGCGCGCCGTATCTCAGCCTGGCCCTTTCCATTCCGCTGGTCAGCCTGATCCCGGTGTTCATGCTCATATTCGGGCTGGGACGCGGCACGATCATCGCCGTCATCGTCGTCTACTCACTACCCGCCGTGATCGTCAACACCCAGGCCGGCATCGAGAGTGTGGACCGAGATCAGCTCGACATGGCGCGATCATTCGGTGCATCGCGGTCACTGGCGTTCCGTCGGGTCGTGCTGCCGTCGGCGTCAGCGCTGATCCTCGCCGGTGTCCGCGTCGCGGCGGGACGGTCGATCAAAGGCGCCATCATCGCCGAGCAGGTGATCGGGCTGGTCGGTCTCGGCGGGTTGATCCAGCGTTACGGGGGTGCGTTCGCCGTGGAGGATCTCTACGCCGTCGTGCTGTTCATCGGCATCGTGGGTATCGCCGTGGTCCGGCTGATCGGTGTCGCCGAGCGCCGCTTTGCGATGGCGCGATGAGCGATTCGCGTCCACCGCTCGACGGGCTGGTCGTGGTGGATCTCACGCGCGTACTGGCCGGGCCGCTGTGCACGATGATCCTGGCCGACATGGGTGCCGAGGTGCTCAAGGTCGAGCGGCCCGGCGTCGGCGACGACACCCGCGAGTGGGGTCCGCCGTCGGTGGGCGGCGACGCCACCTACTTCCTCGGCGTCAACCGTGACAAGAAGTCGATCGCCGTCGACCTGTCCACCCCGAGGGGCCGCGACGCCGTCGCGGCGCTGATGGCGCGCGCCGACGTGGTGGTGGAGAACTTCCGCAGCGGGGTGATGGAACGTTTCGGACTCGGTTACGACCACATCGCGCAGATCAACCCGCGGGCCGTGTACTGCTCGATCCCCGCGTTCGCCGGGTCCGACTCGCCCAAACCGGGATACGACCTGCTGATGCAGGCGCAGTCGGGGTTGATGTCGCTCACGGGGACCGAGGGCCCGACCAAGGCCGGTGTCGCGCTACTCGACGTGATCACCGGGCTGTACGCCACCAACGGGATCCTGGCGGCGCTGCAAGCCAGGCATCGCACCGGTGCCGGTCAGCGGGTGACGGTCGGTCTGTACGAAGCGTCGCTGGCGGCGTTGGTGAATCAGAGCGCGGCGTACCTGATGGCCGGGCAGGTGTCCGGGCTGGCGGGCAACGCGCACCCGAGTATCGTTCCCTACCAGGTGTTTTCTGCCCGCGATCGATCGTTCGTGCTGGCGGCGGGCAACGACAAACTGTTCCGCGAGACGGTCGAGGCGCTGGGCAGGGCCGACCTGGCCGACGATCCACGGTTCGTGAGCAACAGCGCGCGAGTGGCCCACCGCGACGAACTGGTCGAGCTGCTGGCGGCGCGGTTCGCCACCCGCGATGCCGCCCACTGGGTGCATGAGCTCGACGCCCGTGGTGTCCCCGCCTCACTGGTGCGATCCCTCGACGAGGTGTTCGCCGCCCCCGAATCGGCGGGTGCGGTGGCCGAAATCGCCGACGCCGACCGGGGTGCCCTGCGGTACGTCCGCACACCGGTGCGGCTCTCCGCCACACCGCTGAACGACCCCACGGTCCCGCCACCGCACCTCGGCGCGCACACCGGCGACCTCCTCGCCCGCGTCGCGGCGGGCACCCGTGAGCCCAACGGCCAACGAGCAGGAGGTATTTCGTGACCCAGCGCGTGGTGGATCTGCACACGCACTTCTACACCGACGGCTATCTCAAAGCGGTGGAGGCAGCGCCGAGCACCGACGTCTACCGCCGCGACGACGGCCGGTTCGTGTGCCGCTGGCACGGCGGGGTCGCCCTGACCGTCCCGCAGCCCCACCCCGGCGTGCCGCAGCGGCTGGAGATGATGGACGAACTCGGCATCACCATGCAGGTATTGTCGGTGCCGTCGCCCAACGCGTACTTCCTGCCCGCGTCCGAGGGCCGCACGCTCGCCGACACGGTCAACGAGGAGTTCGCGGAGATCGCCCGCGCCCATCCCGACCGGTTCGACTGGCTGGCGATGGCCCCGATGCAAGACGTCGGCGAGGCCATTTCCGCGACCGACCGCGCCATCGACCAACTCGGCGCCAAGGGTCTGCACCTGCTCACCAACATCAACGGCGTCTACCTCGACGACCCCGCGTTCGAACCGTTCTGGGAGTACGCCGACGCCCGCGGGCTGCTCGTCTACCTGCATCCGACGGTGCCCGAGCCGGTCGACGCCTACGCCCCCCACGCGCTGGCGATCGCGATGGGATTCTTCTCCGACACGAACCTCTGCGTGGCCCGCCTGGCCTACAGCGGGGTCTTCGCGCGGTATCCGTCGATCCGGTGGGTGATTTCGCACCTGGGCGGCACGCTGCCGTTCATGCTGCCGCGGCTGGACAGCTACTGGCGCCAGTTCCCCGAAGCCAACGAGCGTTGCCCGCAACCTCCGACGTCCTACATCAAGGCGCTGGTCTTCGACACCGCATCCAGTCACCGTCCCGCCATCACCTGTGCCGCAACCGTATTCGGGACGAACCGGCTCGTCTACGGCAGCGACCACCCGCATGTGCCCGGCGGCAGCGGTCCGTATCTGGAGGCCCTCGACGTGCTGTCGCTCACCGACGAAGAACGCCACGCCGTCCTGCACGGCCGCGCCGACCTGCTGCTCGCCGGACATCGGGTATGACCGGCCGCGACGAGGCCGGCCCGGTGATCGCCGCGCACCGAGCCGTCAAGGGCACGGTGTCGGTGTCGCCGTTCGGGGCCGACGACCAGATCGGCATGCTGAACCTGCTCACCTCGGAAACCACACGCGACGTGCTGGCGCGCGCGGACGGCGGGCACGTCCTCGACCTGTCCGTCGATGTCTTCGTGGGCATGCCGACGTGGACGGCCGGCGGTGAACCGCCGTTTCAGATGTGGATGGAACACACGCCGCGCGGCAGTGCCGTCGATGACCCCATCGGCGTCGGCCGGGCACAGAACGAGTACGTCAGCTGGTCGGCCGACGCCATGTCGATGTTCGTGCACAGCGGCACCCACATCGACACGCTCAACCATTTCGGCTACGACGGCCGGATCTGGAACGGGTTCAGCGCCGACGAGCACCTGGGCAGTAAGCACTGGAATGTCGCAGGGGCCGACACGCTTCCGCCGATCATCGCCCGCGGTGTGCTGCTCGACGTCGCTGCCGCTCAGGGTGTCGACGTGCTGCCGGACAGCTATCCGATCGGCGCGGCCGAACTGGAGGCGGCACTGCAGCGACAGGGTGTCGGGCTGCAGGTCGGCGACGTGGTGTGCGTGCGCACCGGCCGTGGCGGTGTCTGGCCCGACGCGAACCGCTACCTGCCGCGCGAGCCGGGGCTGAACCTCGAGGGCGCGACCTATCTTGCCGAGGCGGGGGCCATCGCGATCGGCGCGGACAACATCGCGCTGGAAGTCCTGCCGTCGCCCGACGCCGACAACTGGATGGCGGTGCACACCTACCTGCTGGCCGAGTGCGGGGTGCCGATCATCGAGGTGCTCGACCTCGAGGAGCTCTCGCGCCAGCGCCTCTACGAATTCGCGTTCGTCGGCGCATGCATGAAGATCCGTGGCGCCACCGGAGGGCCGATGCGGCCGTTGGCCATGCCGTTCAAGGAGAACCGATGACGCGGGCAACTCCCGTCACCGACGTCCACGCCCACTACATCCCCGCCGACGCCGTCGCGCTGATGTCCACCGGGCTGGTCCCGGTCGCTCTGCACGAGGACAACGGCGTACCCGGGTGCATCGGGCTGCACGGCATGCGTGTCGGCGCCACCATCGACGCGCTGAGCAACGTCGACGCGATGCTGGCAGCCATGGACGCCGCCGATGTCGCGGTGCGCGTGATATCCCCGCCGCCCTTTACCTATCGCTACTGGGGCGAGCCGGCCGACACGCTGGCCCTGCACCGAAGGCTCAACGAGGCGACCGGCGATGTGGTGGCACGGCATCCGGACAGGTTCGCCGGGCTGGCCACCGTCCCGTTGCAGGAACCCGGCGCGGCGGCGGCCGAATTGGACCGCGCGCTGGGCGAACTCGGGCTCGCCGGGCTCACCGTGGGCACCAACGTCGCCGGGGGCAACCTCAGCGACGCGGGACCCTCGACGGTGCTCGCCGCGCTCGCCGAGCACGGCGCGCCCCTGCTGGTGCACCCCGATTTCGTCCCGACGGAACGGATCTCGGCGCACTATCTGGTCAACCTGCTCGGCATGCCGCACGAGTCGGCGATCGCGCTGGCGAATCTGCTGCTGTCGGGGCGCCTCGACGAACTGACCGGGCTGCGTGCCTGTTTCGTGCACGGCGGCGGCACACTGCCCTACCTGCTCGGGCGCCTCGACAAGGGCTGGGCGGTGCGGCCGGAGACGCGATCGGCCACCGCGGTTCCACCGTCGGAAGGGCTGTCCAGGGTCTGGTTCGATTCCCTGACCCATTCGCCGCGTGCGCTGCGTTACCTGATCGACGTGGTGGGCGCCGACCATGTGGTGGTGGGTTCCGACAGTCCGTTCGACGTCGAAGAGGCCCACCCGCTGCGCCGGCTGCGGGAATGCCCCGCGCTGACCGCGCAGGAGGAGAACACCATCGTGCACACCGCCGCCGTCGCGTGGCTGCACGGTCCCGGCGCCGACCCGACCACCACCGCAACCACGACGCCGAGAAGAGACAGGAGTAACACCCGGTGAAGATCGTCCGCTTCGGCGATGCGCCGACCTTCGAACCGCGCGGCCACGCCGGCGTACTCAACCACGCGCTCGTCAGCACACAGTGGCACCAGACCCCGGAGGTCAGCGTGTGGTGGGGCCGCTTCGGTGACGGCGGCGCCTCGGATCTGCACCGGCACCCCGGAGCCACCCAGGTTTACGTCGTGCTGGCAGGCACTTTCGTCGTCGACGACGGCCAGACCGAACATCGGCTCGGCGCGCGGGACACCGCGATCATCGCGGCGGGAGATCCGCACCGGATCCGCGCCGAGGGCGACGCCGAGGTGATGGTGGTGACGACACCGGGGCTGCGGTAGGTCAGCGCAGCACCTTCTCCAGCGTGCGCAGATTGCGGGTGGTGGTCGAGGACTTGTAGCGCTTCTTACCCATGGTCTTGCCGATGGTGCTGTCCAGTGTGCCGGTCCTGGGCACCTGCCAATACAGCACCCCGTCGCCGCGTTCGATCTTCTCGTCGGCACCGGCCTGCAGAGCGGCCAACTCGTCGAGCACGTCGGCGTCGCCGACGAACGTCACATACGAGTGGTGGCCCTCCACCTCACGTTCGAACGGGAACCCCCGCGAGATCGCCGCCACGGTGTCGAGATCGTAGGCGAGTACCCAGGCGTCGTAACCGAACGCCTCGCGCAACGCCGTCTCGGCCTTGGTGCGGACGGCGTCCACCCCAGACCGGCTCTGCAGCAGGACGTTGCCGCTGGCCAGAATCGTGCGCACCTCGGTGAATCCGGCGTTCTCCAGCGCCGCGGCCACCTCGGCCATCTTGAGGTTGACACCACCCACGTTGACCCCGCGCAGAAACGCCGCATACCGGGTCATGTGCCGAACTCCAGCAGGGTGATGCTCGGTCGCATACGGTGCAGCACACCGACCCGGTCCAGCGGTGGCCATGCGGAGAGCCGGTAGAGGCCACGGCCGCCGGCCAGCCTGATGTCGCGGGCCTCGCGCACTCCGGGTATGCGCCCACGCAACGCCACCGCCTCGTCGGCGGTCAGCGCGAACGGCATCGGCGGCACCACGTACCGGCGCGACAGGCGGAATCCCTTGATGGTGCGGCGGCTGAACCAGTGCGGGATGGAGTCGAACATCATCTGCCCGCCGGGGAACCGCGCGGCACACGCGCCGATGAGGCGTAACGCGTCGTCGGGCTGGAGATACATCAGCAGGCCCTCCGCGGTGATGAACACACCGTCGGCCGCGTCGACCTCGTCCATCCAGCTGAGGTCCAGAGCCGACTGCGGCAGCGCGACGATCCTCTCGTCGCGGGGGAGGAGGCGCTCCCGCAACGTCATGACCGCGGGCAGATCGATGGAATACCAACGGGACTGATCGATGGACCGCGAGCGGTCGAGGCGCCAGAAGCTGGTCTGCAGGCCCTCGGCCAGCGCCACCACCGCTGCCTTCGGATGGGTGTCCAGGTAGGCGCGGGCGGCGGTGTCGAAGGTCAGCGCGCGCAGTGCGTGCACCTGGTCGGGCCTGCCGAACTTCGGGTAGTCGTACTCGATCGCGTCGTAGAGCGTGATGGCCCACGGGTCGCGGATCGTGCCGTCGGAGCGTTTGGCCTCGCCGGCGCGGTTGCGCAACGTCCACAGCGTGGTGGCCGAGACACCTTCGAGGGTGTCGCCCGTGATCCCCGCCTTATCCGCCACACAACCGAGTGTAGAAACGTCTGACGGGAATGCGGACGCTTCCCTGCGCACCCCACGTAGGCTCGACGCATGGGACGGCAGGTATTCGACGACAAGCTGTTGGCGGTGATCGGCGGGAACTCCCTGGGTGTCCTCGCGACCATCAAACGTGACGGCAGACCGCAGTTGTCGAATGTCTCGTATTTCTTCGATCCACGCGCGGTCACGATCCAGGTGTCGATCACCGAACCGCGGGCCAAGACCCGCAATCTGCGCCGCGATCCCCGGGCGTCGATCCACGTCACCTCCGACGACGGTTGGGCGTACGCGGTCGCCGAAGGCGACGCCATCCTCACCCCACCCGCGGCGTCGCCGCACGACGACACCGTCGAGGCGCTGATCGCGTTGTATCGCAACATCGCCGGCGAACACCCGGACTGGGACGACTACCGGCGCGCGATGGTCGACGACCGGCGCGTGGTCCTGACCCTGCCGATCTCCCACGTGTACGGCATGCCACCGGGCGTCCGATAAAGGTCGCGACGGGGCCCGGGATGCCGGGCTAGGCTTTCGGTCATGGCCGACACACCCTCGCGCAGCAGCGACGCCACCGCCACGGACGCGGAGGCCTCGGCGGATCCGGCGGACGACACCAAGCGGAAGTTCCGCGAGGCCCTGGAACGCAAGAAGTCCGGTGCCGGCGGAGGCTCGGACCACAAGGACGGTGGACGGGCCAAGCCCCGCGCGCACGGTCCGGTCGAGAATCGCCGGGAGTTCCGCCGCAAGAGCGGTTAGGCCAGCCGTGACGCCGGAGTTCCTGCTCACCACTCTGGTAGTCGTGGCGACACCGGGCGCCGGGGTGCTGTACACCGTCGCCGCGGGGATCTCTCGTGGCCGCCGCGCCAGTCTGGTCGCCGCGGTGGCCTGCACACTGGGCATCCTGCCGCACATGGTCGCCGCGGTGACGGGGCTGGCCGCCATCATGCACGCCAGCGCGCTGGCCTTCTCGGTCATCAAGTGGCTGGGTGTGCTCTATCTTCTGTTCTTGGCGTGGAAGACATTTCGTGACACCTCGATCTTCCGTGCCGACGACTCCGCGCCGGCGGACATCTCGACGTGGCGGGTCATCGCCTCCGGTGTGCTCGTCAACACCCTGAACCCGAAGCTGACGATCTTCTTCTTCGCGTTCCTGCCGCAGTTCGTCGCGCCGGGCCGCGACGGCGCGGTGGCGCTGATGGTGTGGCTGAGTCTGGTGTTCATGGCCGTGACGTTGGTCGTGTTCAGTGTCTACGGCGTGTTCGCCGCCGCCGTCCGACGTGAGGTCAGCTCCCGGCCGCGGGTGGTGTCGTGGCTGCGGCGCAGCTTCGCGGCGAGTTATGTCCTGCTGGCGGGGCGGCTGGCGCTGCAGACGCGGTAGCGGCGGGCGTTCCGCCGGCGAGCAGGCGCGCACCGCACAGTGCCGTCAGCATCACCGCCACGAAGACGAGGCCCGCACCCCTCAGCCCCCAGCCGACCGACGCCAGGGTCGCCGCACCCGCGACGCACAGCAGCACACCGACCCCGGCGCTGCGTGGCCCGGGCCCGGTGACGGATCCGCCGTCCCAGCACCGCAGCGGCGTGTTCTCCACCGGGCGCATGGCCACGAACAGGACGGTGACCAGGACCGCCATGATCGCCAACTGCAGGATCGACGCCGCGGCGAAACCCGGTGCGTGCGGGTCGAAGCGCGACCATCCCAGATACGCGAACACCAGATGCATGGCCAGCAGCGGCGGGATGTGCCACAGGTACAGCGTCATCGCACCCGAGTTGCCGACCGCCACCACCTGCCACACCCGTGGCCGGCGCGCCCAGCGCGCGATCGCCGGTGCGGCGGCGATCGCGAACACGCACATCATGATCGCGTGCCCGGCCAGCAGCAGGGACGGCGGTGTCATGTTCTTCAGCCGCTGGCCCTCGATGCCGACCAGGCTGACCTCGTAGGGGCCGAGCCGCAGCAGCGCCACGTTGACGGCGAGCATGGCGGCGCCGACGCCGAACGCGGCGGGACCGGACAGCAGGCCGCGGCGGTACCCGACTCCGAGCATCCCGGGGATCAGCCAGACCGCCAGGTTGAGGTAGCCGAGCGCGGACCAGCCGGGCACGCTGACCCGGACCGCGTCGACGACGGCCACCGCGGCATAGGTCACCGTGACGGCTGCCACCAGCCGGCCCGTCGTGGTGATCCGGCTCAGGCGCGGCACCGCCGCCAGCACCAGCACGTAGGCGCCCAGAAACCACAACAGCTGCCACGAAATGCCGGCGACCGGCTCGTAGACGTGCACCGGCAGCAGATGGCGCAGCACCAGCAGGGCCGCCGCCCAGAACACCAGGTAGGCGAACACCGGGCGGTACAGCCGGGTACAGCGCCGCAACAGCCAGTCGCCCCACGACGCGCCCGGTCGCCACGACGGCACCGCGGCCGCTACACCCGCGAAGAAGAACAGGGGCATGATCTGGAACACCCATGTCAGGATCTGGAACACCGGGGCAGCGGCGAGCAGATTGCTCCAGATGAACACGTCGTCGCGGATCGTGCTGGTGGCCATCACGGTGTGGCCGACCACCACCGTGATCAGTGCGCCGATGCGGATGACGTCGATCGCGCGGTCCCGGCTGTCAGGGGTGGCCGCCTCGACTTCGGCGGGTGTCGGAAACAGGCGCCGGCGCGTCATACCCGCAACGGTAGAGGCGCCACGGCCGCGGGCGGCTGAGTAGAAGCACTCACCTGCGCGTCGCGGACTCCCGTCGTCCCTCCCTGGACTCCTGAACCAGGATCGCGACCAGGCATACGACCGCCAGCACGGTGACGGCGACGGCGAAACTCACACCCGCGGTGCGCAACCCCCAGACCCGTGCGGCCACACCCTCACCGAGCACCGGAAGCGACAGCGCGACGTAGGCGACGACGAAATACGCCGAACTCACCTCGGCCCGGCGCGCCGGCGGGGTGCGCTCGGCCACCGCGGCCAGGCCGCGGCTGAAGCTGATGCCCTGCCCGGTGCCGGACACCACCGCGGCCACGATCAGCCCGATCAGCGACGAAAAGTGCAGTGCGACCGCCAGGATGACCGTGCCGGCGGCCAAGATGGCGCAGCCCAGCGCCACTGCCCGCGCCGGGGGGATCCGGCCCGCCGACATCTGCGCCAGCGCGGACGCCGCGAAGATCGAACACACGATGGCCCCGGCCACGGCGTGGTTCTCGATGCCGACGACGCCGGCGAGGAAGGACGGGGCGACCGCGGTGTAGAGCCCGGTAACGGAAAAACCGGCGAACGCCGCGAGCGCGGCGATGACGAACACCGCTCGCACCTCGGCCGGCACCGACAACCGCTGCAGGCCGATGGCGCCGGAACGTTCGGAGGTCTCCGGCGCGATCAGCACCGCCACTCCCGCGAGCACCGCCAGCACGATGTGCACGACGAACGTCAGGTGCAGCGGCTGCGGCGCATACTGCACCAGCAGACCGGCCAGCAGCGGCCCGGCGCCGAGCCCGCCGATGTTCGCGACCGTCGCCACCACCGTCGCCCGGCTGCGCCAGCGTGGCGGGGCGGCCTCGATGACCGCCGCCGTCGCGGTGCCGGTGAACAGACCCGCTGACAGCCCCGACAGCACCCGGCCGACCAGCAGCTGGGCCACCGAGTCGGCGGTGAGGAATACGACGCCGCTGACCAGGGCGGCCGCGACGCCCGCCAGCAGCACCGGGCGCCGGCCGATCGCGTCGGACCACCGCCCGAACAGCAGCAGCGCCAGCAGCACACCCCCGGCGTAGGTCGCGTAGATCACCGTGGTGGTCATTACGGCGAAGTGCAGGCGTTCACCGTAAAGGGCGTACATCGGTGTCGGCAGCGTGGTGCCCACCATGACGGCGGCAAATGCATAGGCCAGGAGTGCGAACGCGTATCTTCCCCGTCGAGTAACCATGTCAGGCCGAGTGTGCAGCATGACTGGGAAAACGTCGCGCGGTTGGGGAGGCGTCCCCGGCCGGTGGCGAGACGCTGGTCACAGGCGGTGCGGTCAGCCCCGGGGCAGACGTTCGACACCCATACCGAGGCGCTCGGGGACATGCATGCGTGCGAAGATCTGCGCGACGCCGGGCGGGACGGTGCCGCGGGTGAGCTTGCTGACCACGATCATCGTCGCGAACGCCAGCGGGACGCTGACCGCCGCGGGATAGCCGGTCATCACACCGGGCCAGCCGCCGAGTACGTCGTCGTCGACCGCTCCGGTCACCGCGAGGGTGACCGCGGTGCCCGACACGAGTCCGCCGACCACCAGCCCGGAGGCCGCCCCCCGCGCCGTCAGACCGCGCCACCAGATGCCCAGGACCAGCAGGGGACACAGCGTCGACGCGGCGACCGCGAACGCCAGGCCCACGCTGCGGGACAGCTCCAGGCCGGAGGAGAACAACGACAGCGGCAACGGGATCAGCCCGCCGATGACGGCGGCGACCCGGAAGTCGCGGATCCGTCCGCGCAGCACGTCGGTGGACACCGCGCCGGCGATGCTCACCAGCAGACCCGAGGACGTCGCCAGGAATGCTGCGATCGCGCCCGCGGCCACCAGCGCCGCCAGGAACTGGCCGAACGGCCCGCCGATGGCCGCCCCGGGGGCCAGCAGGACCGCGGCGTCGACCGCGCCGGTGATGAGCAGCTGCGGCACGTACAGCCGGGAGAACACCCCCAACAGCGTCGGGAACAGGTAGAACAGCGACACCAGGGCGATCACCGCCAGCGCCGTGCGACGCGCGGCCCGCCCGTCGGGATTGGTGTAGAAGCGCACCAGCACGTGCGGCAGACCCATGGTGCCCAGGAACGTCGCGACGATGATCGACACCACCTGGTACAGCGGGTGGGCACCGCCCAGACCGCCGCCCGAGGCGATCCAGTCCGTACCGGCGGCCGGCGCGCCGGCCACCACCGGGGTGGCGGCGCCCGCCGCCAGCGTCAGGGTGGCACCCGAGCCCAGGGTGTGCTCGCCGGGGCCGCCGATCGGCTGGTCGGTCACCGGACTGCCGTCGAGCATCCCGGTCACCGTCACCCCGGCCGGTTCGGTGACGTGCACGACCACGTCGGTGTCGACGTCGACGGTGGTCAGATGGTGCACCGTGGGCGGCAGCGGCCCACCGAGCTCGCCGCGGTCGGTGAAGAACAGGCCGAGAAGCGCGAGCGCCGGGATGGCGATGGCGGTGAGCTTCAGCCAGTACTGGAACGCCTGGACGAACGTGATCGAGCGCATCCCGCCGGCGACGACATTGGTGATGACGATCCCGCCCACGACGAGCGGACCGATCCACACCGGCACGCCCAACAGTGTTTTGAGCGCCAGGCCCGCACCCTGGTACTGCGGTACCAGATAGAACACGCAGATCACCACGACGACGAGCATCGCGATGCGGCGCAGCCGCGGGGAACCGAGCCGGAACTCGGCGAAGTCCGGCACGGTGTAGGCGCCGGAGCGCCGCAGCGGCGCCGCGACGAACAACAGCAGACCCAGATAGCCGGCCGTGAACCCGACCGGATACCACAACGCGTCCGCGCCGTACTTGGCGATCAGCCCGGCGACACCGAGAAACGATGCGGCCGAAAGATACTCACCCGAGATGGCGGCGGCGTTCCACTGCGGCCCGACGGCCCGCGACGCCACGAGGAAATCCGAGGTGGTGCGGGAGAACCGCACCCCGTAGGCGCCGATGGCCACCGTGGCCACCGCGGCAGCCAGCAGCGCGGCCGCCGTCAGCGGTGACCCGGTCATGGCTCGCTTTCGACCACGCGCACGAAGTCCCGCTCGGCCTGCTCGGCCAGGCGCACGTACAGCCGGCCCACGCCGTAGAGCAGCGGGTAGGCCAGCACCGCCAGCAGCAGCCAGTTCAGCCGGATACCCGCCACGGTCAGCGCGCCCACACCCGGGAAGAACGCGTTCAGCAGGGACAGCACCGCCACCGCCGACGCGAGTACCGCCGTCAGCCGCAGCGCAAGGCCTAGTTGGGCGCGGACCAGGCCGCGCACCAGTGCGTCGCCGACCTGGGTCTGCTCCTGCACCTCGACCCGGGTGCGGACCATCCGTGACCCGCGGCGGTGGGCCAGCACCACCCGCTGGCGCTGCGGACGGTCCCCGCTAGTCATCGCCGCCCGCAGGCTTGAGTTGCCGCATGGGGTCGCGCACCACGCGGTCGCGCAGCTCGCGGGCCTGCCTGCGGCTCACCGGCAGTTCGACGGCGGGGGATGCGCCGTTGGCGCGCAGCCGGACCAGTACCGCGCCGTCGGTGGTGCGCAGACCGGTGACCAGCTTCAGGGCGACCAGGTAGGAGCGGTGGATGCGCTGGAAACCGTGGTCACGCCAACGGGTTTCGAGTGTGCTGAGCGGGATCCGGACCAGATGCGACCCGGACTTGGAATGCAGCCGGGCGTAGTCACCCTCGGCCTCGACCCAGCCGATGGTCTCGCGGGGTACCAGGTGGGTGATGCCGCCGAGTTCGGCGGGTATGACGTCGGAATCCGGTGTCACGCTGGGCTGGCCCGGTTCGGCCGTCCGTGCCGCGCCCACGCGCCGCACCGCTTCATCGAGCCGGTCCTGGCGGATGGGTTTGAGGATGTAGTCGGCGGCGCCCACGTCGAACGCGGCGACCGCCTTGTCGTCGTGGGCTGTCACGAACACCACGGCCGGCCGGTTGGCGAAATTGGTGAGGATTCCCGCCAATTCGATCCCCGAGAGCCCAGGCATGTTGATGTCGAGGAAGATCGCGTCGATGGTGTGGTGGTTGAGTTCCCTCAGTGCGGAGGTGGCGTCGCGCGCCACACGGACCGCGGCGATGTCGGGGTGCCTGCCGAGCAGGTAGGCGAGTTCGTCGAGGGCCGGCGCTTCGTCATCGACCGCCAGCACCGTCATGCCCTTAGCCATGGCGCACTCGTCCCCGGCCTGGTTGCAGGCTCATCCGATCGCACCTCCGCTGGCCCGCACTCCGGACCGGAATTTGGGTACCCGCATGATCACCTTCGTGCCCGCGCCGATCGCCGTTTCGACCACCAGACCGTAGTCGTTGCCGAACGCCGCGCGCAGGCGATGGTCGACATTCGTCAGACCGACATGGGCGGAGCGGCCCGTTCCCTCCGGCAGAGCGTCGCCCGTGCCGGCGCGCAGCGTCTCGGGATCGATCCCCACCCCGTCGTCCTCGACGGTGATGACACAGTCGGAGCCCTCGTCCCTGGCGATGATCTCGACCCCGCCGCCGCCCTGCGCGGCCAGCCCGTGGCGCACGGCGTTCTCCACCAGCGGTTGCAGCGCCAGGAACGGGACGACGACGTTGAGCACCTCGGGCGCGACCTGAAGGCGGACGCGCAGCGCCGGGCCGAACCGGGCGCGTTCGAGGGTGAGGTAGCGGTCGATGTTGCGGAGTTCCTCGGCCAGCGTGGTGTATTGGCCCGCGGCGCGGAACGAATACCGGGTGAAGTCGGCGAACTCGAGGATCAGCTCGCGGGCCCGGTCGGGGTCGGTGCGGACGAACGAGGCGATCGTGTTGAGCGCGTTGTAGATGAAGTGCGGGCTGATCTGCGCCCGCAGCGCGAGCACCTCGGCGCGGTCGAGGCGGGCACGCGAGGCGTCCAGCTCGGCCAGCTCGATCTGGCTGGCGGCGTATCGGGCGACCTCCCCGATGGCGCCGACCATGCCCGGGCCCGGTGCGCGGGTGGTGGCGACCACCAGTGCGCCCAACACCTCGCCGCCCTCGGCGATGAGTGGCTGGGCGATCACCGCCGACGTCCGCACGTCCTTGAGCACCCGTCGCTGCCCGGACATCGAATCCGCCGCGGTGCGCTCACAGGCGGCTACCACGTCCTCGGCCCAGATCGGGTTGCCGGGCGGATCGTGGGCGAGTAGCAACCCGTCGTCGTCGAACAACGCCACGCCGTCGGTGCCGGTGAGGCCCCGCAGGAACGGCGCCGCGGTCTGGGCGGATTCGGTGTCCAGCCCCTGTCGCAGCGCCCGGGCGGCCAGCGAGGCGGTGTGCAGGGCTGCGTGGACGGCCCGCTCGGTGGGGGTGGCCACCACCCGGCGGGTGCGCACGACGAACACGGCGGCGGCCACGGCCGCCGTCAGCAGCGCCGCCGCCAGCGCCAGTGCGAGCTCGCCGGACATATCACCTCATCAGGTCTCGATGCGCACCGAGAGTGCGGATCACCCATGCATCACTGCCGCGGCCGCTGGGCTGATCCACCTTTTCGGCTGGCGCGCTACGCGGGGGAGTCGGCTACTGAACGGGGCATGCGTACTTGGTGGCCACGTCCATGACCCGCTGCTGAGCGCCCGGGCCGATCACCCCCTGGGCGGCCAATTCCAAACCGATGTAGCCGGGGATGCCGCCGACGCACGCCTGGTGGGCAACGCGCCACGCAGTGTCCGGATTCAGGTTGTAGCCGTTGCGTTGCAGGCCTTGCAGGTATTCGTCGAATGCCGGTGTGCCTTGGTCCGGGATCGCTTGA
This sequence comes from Actinomycetota bacterium, assembly GCA_018268465.1. Lineage (GTDB taxonomy): Bacteria > Actinomycetota > Actinomycetes > Mycobacteriales > Mycobacteriaceae > Mycobacterium. Next base: position 133,497 of record JAFDWN010000002.1, on the reverse strand, counting down.
GCCGTACCGGCCAACGCAATGGCGGTGACGACCGCGGCGACAAGCGGTGCGATCACCCGTGTCATGTCCGTCTCCTAGAGGGCGTGTCCTGCGGTTATCGCCACCACGATCGCACACTCCCGCGACACGCATTCCGGAACCGAGCTGTCCCGTTGGCGTCGGAGCAAATCCTCGACCGGCGCCTGCGGGCCGACCGATGCGCCGGTCTGTTCCGCCGGATCGCTCGGCATCGGTCGTCCTAGACTGGCGACGTGGCCAAACTGCAGCTTGTTCAGGAACCCGAGGCCGACGCCCTGCTGGAAGCCAATCCCTTCGCGCTGCTGGTCGGCATGCTGCTGGACCAGCAGGTGACGATACCATTGCAACCGTGACGAAGCAGCTTCGGGCCCTCGTAGGAGCCCGCGTGTCGGTTGTCCAGGGACCGGAGAAGGTCTCACATATCGCGCAGATCGAGACTGCGACCAAATGGGCAGAAGCCAAGGGCTACAAGATAGTTGGCACGTTTGAAGACCTCGGCGTATCAGCCGAGAAGCGACCCGAGGACCGGCCAGACCTCGGGCCGTGGCTGACCGACGACGGTGCGGCCACATGGGACGTAATCGTCTGGTCGAAGATGGACCGAGCTTTCCGGTCCACCCGGCACTGTGTCGACTTCGCACGGTGGGCCGAGGAACGGCACAAGGTCGTCGCGTTCGCCGACGACGGGCTGACGCTTGACTACCGGCCCAAGCGGCCGGGGGCCGTCAAGGGCGTTGACGAGATGATGGCCGAGCTGTTCGTTTACCTCGGCTCGTTCTTTGCTCAACTGGAGCTGAACAGGTTCAAGACCAGGGCCCAGGACAGCCACCGAGCCCTCAGGCAGATGGATCGGTGGGCCTCAGGGGTGCCTCCGCTCGGGTTCAAGGTGATCGACCATCCGAGCGGCAAAGGCAAGGGTCTCGACACCGACGAGACCGGGAAGGCACTACTCCATGCGATGGCTCGCCGTCTGCTGGATGGCTGGAGCTTCATTCGGGTTGCGGCGTGGCTCAACGAGCCGTACTCCGATCCTCGCTGCGGCCGTCGGCACGTCGAAGGCTGCGAGTGCCGGGACAGAGCAGCCCTCACGAACATGGACCGCGCTCGGGTCGCGGGTGGCAAGCCTCCGAAGGCTCGACCGTGGACTGTCAACACGGTCATAGACGGGCTTACCTCTCCGAGGACTCAGGGACTCAAGATGACTGGTCGCGGCAAGTCGGCGATGACCGTGCTCGACTCCGAGGGGGAGCCGATCAGGCTGGGCCCGCCGACGTTCGACGCCGACACGTGGAAGCAGATCCAAGAGGCTGCCCAGCTCCGAAAGCTCGGGCAGCGGACACCGAGCAAGACGGCCAATCCGGTCCTCGGTGTGGCCGTCTGCGGTTGCACCGGCTGCCCTGCATGTGACGAGCGCCGGGACGGGCCTATCTGCGGTTCCTCGTTGGCGCAGCAGATCACCCGAAAGAGGCTCGCCAGCGGCGAAATGGGGGAGTGGCGTAGCTACCGCTGCGGCCGAACCCCTTTGAACTGCAACGGTGTCAGCTCACGAGCCGACGACGTGGACTTTCAATTGATGCATGAGTTCGGCTGGTTTCGGGGCGATGAGCCGATGACCCGCAGCGTGTTCGTGCCGGGGGAAGACCACAGCGCCGAGCTGGAGCAGGTCAACGCGACTATCGATCGGCTGCGGATGGAGTCCGACGCCGGTCTGTTGACTACCCCCGATGACGATCGCCAATGGCTGGAGCGGATGAAAGCTCAAGTGGCCAAGCGCGACCAGCTAGCTGCGATGCCGAGCCGCGCGGCCGGTTGGGTGACCGAGGAGACCGGCCAGACGAAAGAGGAAGCTTGGAAGGCTGCCGACGAGGGGGAGCGTCGGCAACTCTACCTAGACGCAGGTATGCGGTACGTGCTCAGCCGCAAGGGAGAGCGCAGTTACTTCGATCGGTCGGGGGCTGTGCAGGATCCGACGTGGATGGACGACGAGCAGCAGGAGTACTACCTGCGCTCGCCAGGCCGGTAGTCAGCTCCTCACACTCGACTCGTTGATGACGGACATCTGCGCGTTGACCTGGGCATTGCGGATAGTAGACGCACCCTTCTCGTCATCGTCCAAGAGCGAGAACGAGGATCGGCTCAGCACCAGTGAGTAGAGCCCGGACTCGTTGATGAGGGAGATCGACTGCGGACCCGATCCCGGCCGACTATCACTATTGATGATGGTCGCGCTGACCTGCTGTTTCTCGTCGGGGTCCAGATACGCGATCGTTTGGCTGACGTTGTAGAGCTTGAGCACGTCGCACACGTCCTTGGCTACGAACCAGGGCTCTCGCGAATCGGCTTAGCCGTTCGCTCTTAGGCACCGACCAGGGTCGGGTGCCGTCCGTCGATGGTCACGACCGAACCATCGCTAAGCAACGGAGTTGCCGACGCGCCTGGATGGCCGCTCTCATGAGCGGACCATCACGTACACAGCGTGAGCTGTGCGGGAGGACCCGTTGTGGAGCTGGGCATCGCCTTCGATGGAGTAGAGCTTGCCGCGCCATTCCACTTTGGACTGTGCTCCGAGGATGCCGCCGCCTGTGGGGTATCCGCCTGCCAGCCGCAGCCGGTAGCGGCTGGTCGTGGTGAACCCTGCGCCGTCAGCGTTCTCAGTTGAGCTGATCGGCTGTACAGATGCTCGGACGACCACGCCAACCGAGCCCGCGCGGGTGCGGGTATTGCCATCGGTGTCGGTTACGGTCTCTTCTGGGAACACGGTCACGACTTCGGATCCCTTGCGTAGCAAGCTCACAGCGACACCAGCCGACCGTCCCAGTCGCGGACGGCTGGACCGATCGCGAATACCCGGCTGCGCTTGATGCCGAGCAATTCCCACTCCTCGGAGGTCAGCCGTAGCCGGTTGTCGGCTGCCTCGTTCGACAGTTGGTAGCCGTACTGGCCATCCTGCTCTGACCGCAGCCCCTCGGGGTTGCGGATGACGCGGAGTACGGCCTCAGCTTCGATGTCGATCACATCAGCCGCGTCGATGTCCTCGGCTGCGATCTTGTCGACCAGGTCAGGCACGCGACGCAGGATCATCCGCTCTACCTGGGCTAACCGGCGCTCGACAAGCACCGTCTCTGTGGTGTCCAGCTCGCGGCCGAGGACCGCCTGAACGTCAGCGGCTGCGGCGTACGTCATCGCTGTCCTTTGTGGCCGCGACGGGTGATCTTCGGCCGTCCCAACGGCGGGGGAAAGTAGGCGTGCGGGGCCTGGGCCCCCGGTCCTGTGCCGAACTCCAGTCGGGGCCCGGCACAGCTATTGCGGCGTGGCATGTGGTTGTTCTCCTTCGGCGTGGCGGCGTAGCCGACACACCTTTCAGTAGTTGGTCATCACAGCAGCGGGTGCGCTGATGCTGGTCGGGTGGGCTGCCAGGGCTGCCCGTTGCGCCATACGGGCGCGCTCGTCCTCGTGGGTCCAGGGCTCGGCGTAGGCGTCCCAGCGGAGCTGGGCGCTCAAATATGCTTCCGCATCGCCGTATGGCCATTCCTGAGGTTCCTCGTTCATGGACGCCTGCCGAGGGCAGCGGCCAGCCGTTGCTTGAGCTGAGCCAACAGTCCCTCGTCTACAGGGCCGCGGTAGCCGCGTCGTGGCGTGACCTGCCCCGTCAGTCGACGGTGCAGGTAGTCGGCGATCATCTCGCCGGTTGCGGCCTGCTGTTGCTGCTGTGCGGTTTTCCTGCGCTTGGGTCTAGCCATCTACTATTTCCTCCATCTGGCGGCGTTTCCGAGCCGCGAGAAGCTTTGCGGCGTGTTGCCGCTGTCGTCCTCGTCGGGCAGGCCCAGCGACTTGATGAGCTGGGCCAGCAAAGCCCGGTAGTGCCTGAGTGAGTCGAGTTCGGGCATGCCGACCGGCTGCCCTTGGGAGCCTCGGACCCTGAGGTCGTCGGCTTCGGATACGACCGCCTGGAGCCGGTCGATGAGGTCGGCCACCCGACACGCGTCCTCCAGCAGGAACACGCGCTCGGGGGCCTCTGAAAAGTCGTAGACGGTCCACAGCTCGCGCCACATGCGCCTACCTCGTGCCCGGAGTCCGGTAGGTGCTTTGGGCACCTTCTCGGCCATTTTTGTCCTCGTTTCTGGTCGTCTGTGACCTGGGAGTTTGTGCAGTGAGCTGGTCGTTTGTCGGGCGAAAACACAGGGGATCCCGGGACGCAAGGTCAGCCGCATAACCGACCGGTCGAGGAGGGGGCAGGGAGGGGTAACCCCCCTGGGGGTCTACAGCAAACCCACGTCCAGCACCGCGCAGCTCTTCTAGCAGCGCATACACCCTCGCCTGCCTGAAGCCTGAGCTAATTACCACTCTTGCGCTTGTCCGTCCCACCTGTGACTATGTGACCCGAGGAGGCCGGATTGATCACGTTCGAGCGAGCAAGAGACATCGTGGCTGCCAATCGCGCATCCGCGTACCCGGCCGAGGCCGAGTTCCTGGTCGCCCCGTGGGGATGGGAGAGCGAGGAGTTCTTCCAGATGACCGCGGGATCGTACGCGGAGGTCTACGGACCCCGCAGCCCTGCCGACTACGAGTTCATCTACGTCGAGGACGGCCCGTTCATCTCGGTGAACAAGGCAACCGGCGAATACATCGAGACCTGGGGTTTGGATGAAGATGGGCTACCGCCGCCGATACTTCCCGGCGCAACGCCTATCGGTGAGCGTCCGCAACAGGCTCCTGAGGACTAGTACCGGGTGCGTAATGAGCAGCCGGCTCGTCCTTGGTGCCCTCTTTGATCGCTCGCCATTGCTTGTCTGATATTCCTACCGCTGCAGCAGCTCTGTAGATACGACGGTCAAGCTCGACGTACCGAGTCCATGTGTCGCTGAGTGCGACGGCCTCGGACCACAATTCGGAGGTCAGCCCTGCGGTGCCCAGGTATTCGCAGATCCGCTGGACTTTCTCAAGCTCTGAGGCGATCACGCCGCACAGGTAGCTGCAGTGGTCAGCTTCGGGTCTCTTGACGAACCCCCGGCAGCCCTCGCGCGGACAGGGCTTGGTCGACTGGTTCGGTCTGATGCCAACGGGCTTGTTGGCGCTCTTGGTGCTCCCTCGGCGCGTGCGCCGTCTCTTGCGGCGCTGCGGGCTCTCGGTTGTGTCGGTCATCTGTGCTCTCTCCTCGGTCACGCTGAGACCGCCTCTCGGTACTCGTCGGCGGTGCGGTCGTGTTTGGAGATGTTCACTGACGCACTGCAGGGGACGACGTTGTGAGTGGCATGTTCCCCACCCCGAGACAACGGCACCTTGTGATCCAGGTGCCATCCGTCGCCAAGCGGCTCGCCGCTGTAGTAGCAGCGGGTTGGGTCTATGCCCTGTGATTGCCAGTAGGCCAATAGATCTGCGGATGTGAACCGTTCCACGGCGCAGCCGAGGAGGCGGGCTTTGGTCCCGGCGTTGGATAGGCGTCGGGCGATCGGGTCGGCTTGGTGCCTCCGCGCGTTGGCGCATTTCATCAAATGCCTGTGCCTGTCCTTGCCGCCTCGATAGTCAGCCTTCTGGCAGTCGCGGCACCGACTCTGGTAGCCCCTGCGACTGCTGCGATTGAACTCAGCCAGCGGTCTGGACAATTCACACTTGCTGCAAGTCTTCATCTGGGTTTGGTCCTCCGATTGTGTTGGAAAGACAACAGAAACCCCGAGGCTCGGAGGGAACCTCGGGGCTCTGCTGTCATTCTCAAGCCCTAGCCGTCGCTAAGGCGAGTCACCTTGTCCCGCAAGGGATCAGGCCGCGTCGTAACCCCTGATGATCGCGGCGGGGTGGAGGAAGCCCAGGCCAACGCGCGTGATGGCGCGAACATCAAGGGCATCATTGTAGAAACCGGAATCCTTCGACCGGGTCACCTCGGCGTCCTTGCGGAGCACGGTCACGACACGGTCCTCGGGGATCCCCCAGAACAGCGTTGCCGCGTCCACGGCGGGCAGCGTGTAGACCGGCAGCCCGCAGATGGCGAGATCGCCGTTCGCGGTGAACTCGATCAGGTTCTCGTTGGAACCGGTCGACCGCTTCAGCTTCTGGACGGTCTCAGCGACGGCCGGGTCCATGACCCACGAAGTCAGCTTCGCGCCAACGGCCTTCGCCTTGTACACAGCCGAGATGAACGGGTCCAGGTTCGTGATGCTCGCACCCGTGTCCACGGCGGTGTAGGCCGTGCTGAGCAGACCGCTCGGGCCGTTCGTCACGGTGTTGCCCGCGAACGCGGTATCGACCGCGTGAGCGATCTGGTTGACCAGACCACGGACGGCCAGCTCTGCAACCTCGGGGCTGGAGTCGTCAGCCAGCTCGTTGGACAGGCGCGTGATGCCACCGACCTTGCTCGGGACGACGGGGACGCCGCCGGTAGCGCCGTCAGTCGCCGTGATGGTGGCCAACTCGGCCAGCCAGTTCACGGCCGGGTCGCTCTCCCAGATCGGGAACGTCATGCCGACCTTGTCGGTGTGAACGACCGTGGTCGCCTGCAGCGCGACCGACTCGGACTGGAGGGCCTTGTTCAGCAGCTTGCCGAACTCAACCGGGGTGAAGGCGTCATTGGTGCCTGCGTGATTCATCGCCATGTTGTCCTCCTATGGACATGAGTAAGGCCCCTGACTCGCTGTCAGAGGCCCGATTAGTTGTTGTGTGAGTCACCGAGCCGCAGGCTCGGATCTTGTTGCCTCACAGAGGCATTGGTGAACTAGCGCCGTCGCCACAGACGACGGGCAAGCTCAAGACATCAGGATTACTTGGCCCAGCGACTGCGGGCCGGTCTTCTGCGGAGGCCGTCCCCCGAGCCCCTGCGACGGGTCGAACGCAGCCGCGTTCTTCCGCAGACCCGGACGGTCGGCCAGCAAGATCCTGGCGTCCTCGCGGACGCGGTCAGCGTCAACCTCGCCGGTCTCCTCGTTGATGTAAGCATCGAGGCTGTTGCCTGAGATCCCCAAGAGATCGGCCCCTTGGGCCAGGTGCTCGCCAGCGATACGCTCGACCTCTCGGCGGGTTAGCAGGTCTACCCGCTGAGCCAGGGCGTCACGCTGCCGCTCTGCCTCCCGCAATTCGAGCCGGTACCGCTGTTCTCGTGGCATCGGCCTCTCAGAGCCGTCCGGTGTCTCGTCTGGTACCGACGTACCAGATTCGTCTGAAAGTGGCTCAGAATTGATCTCAGCCCCAGCTACCGGGGTCTCTGTTATCACGCCGCTACTACCTCTCGGTTGTTGTTCAGGTACTCGTCTGCTGTCTTGTCCTGCTTCAGGTTGTTCACGGACGCCAGGCACGGAACCAAGTTCCAAACGGCATGAGGGCCGCCCCTTGCGAGCGGCGTCATGTGATCCAATTGCCAGCCGTCTCCGAGTAGCTCCCCGGTGTAGTAGCAGCGGGTCGGGTCTATACCGACCGCCTGCCAATAGGCCAGGAGGTCAGCGGAGGTGAACTGTTCAACCGAGCAACCGCGACGAACGGCCTTGTGTTTGCCGCACTTGAGTCGTTCGTACATCGGGTCCGCTGCTCGGTAGGCAGCGTGTCGGGCCCTAGCCTCGTCGCGTAGGCGGTCCTGGTTGTTCCGGTAGAACTCCCTCCGCTTCCCACAAAGCGCCTCTCGGTGCTCAGCGCGGTAGGCCGTGTTTGCGAGTTGCTGGCACTTCCTGCAATGCGGGTGTAGTCCGTCTCTGGCCGACGCCCGGCGGTTGAATTCCTCTACCGGCTTGACCGTGTCGCACTTGGTGCATCTCTTCTCGGACATTATTCGCTTCGGCCCGTCGCTCAATCATGCGTCCAGTGTGTGACCGTCGAGCCGGTCAACAGGTGGCCGATGCCCTCGGCCAGTTGGATCACGGCGTCAGGGCCGACGTGCCAGGTTTTCGGCGGTGCGCCGTGCTCAGCGGCGGCGATGACCGCCTGCTCTAGCTGATTCATGTGTTCCCCTCTTCTGCGGTTCGGGTCGCCGGTTGGCGATCCCGTGGTTCTGCCCTGATCTGGGCAAGCAAAAGGGCCTCGGCCGACCTGACCGAGACCCGGTGATTAGTGCCCTCGCTGCGCTCGGGACGATGCACGCCATGTAGCAGCTAGAAAGCTTCTGCGAAAAACATGCACCTTTTGCACCCTCGGAGCTGCGACCTGCGGTAATGCCGCAAAACAGGGTGCAAGTAGGGTGCATTTACGCCCGATTAGGGTGCATTTTCACCCCCGTAGGGTGCATTTTGAGAGCGTCCAGCCGCGTTTTCCGTTAACCGCACACTCTGCGCCGACCACCGCGCGAAGCTTCTCCGCGAACGCTCGGCGGGTCGGGATGAACCGCTCGTCTAGGTTCTCGTCGTACGCCCACTTGCGGAACAGCTCCAGCAGCTCGGTCTGGTTCAGGTGCTCGGTGATCTCAGCCGCTACGTCAGACAGCCACGCGCGGATCGAGCTGGACCGATCAGCCAGCCGCTCAAGCGCAGACTTGCCCGCCGCGGTCTCCCGCACGAGGTACGAGCGGCCGGAAGCGTTCTCGGTCAACCGACGCAGCAGCTTGCCGACAATCGCAGGCAGCTCCCGGTGCAACCGGGCCTCGAACGTCGTATCCGAACGATCCGGTTGGTTCGGGAACTCGACTACCTGCCAGCGACGGACCCAACCGTCCGAGCCGTCAGAGCACGAAGGAATCTCGTTGACCGAAAACCAATGGTGCGCCCAGACTTTCGCGTCAATCGCTTCGCCGTACTTCTTGTTCATCGCCAGCGTGTCCTCGCCGGTTGCCGACTTGAACAGCGTCGAGTCACCGATCCGCTCGGCGCTCATCTCCGGGACGATGTTCATCGCGCGGCCATAGAGCCGTCGAGCAGCGAACGTGTCTTTCGCCATCGCCTGAAGAGACACCGAGACCACGTCGACCTCGCGGAACATCGCAGCCAGCAGCCGCAGAAGCACACCCTTGCCGTTGCCTCCCGCACCGACCAACATCACCGCCTCCTGCCGGGGGTTACCAGGTGCCAGCGAATAAGCCAGCAGGTCCAGGACGCGGGGAGCGTCCCCGTCGTGGAACGTCTGCCGTAGGTAGCCGTCAAACACCTCGGTGCTACCGTCGAACACCGGATCGACGGCCAGCCGGTACAACGTGTCAGCGCCGGGGTCGTGCTCGATCACCTCGCCGGTTGCGATCTCGTACAGACCTGACGGGGTCGGCACGCAGCCGACATCAGGTGTCGACGGGTCGATCAGATCCCCTTGGCCGATCAGCGCAGAACGCAGGTGGTGCTCGGTGTTGCTGATCAGCTTCCCAATGTCGCGGGCCTCGTGAGCAAGCCGGGGGAGCTGGTCTCGGACGAGGTGGTCGGCCTCCGACCACGCGCCGTCTGCGTAGGCCCACACCGTGCGGGCTCGCTGGTCCCATGCGAGCGGCTGAAGCTCCTGTAGACGACAGGCCCAGTAGTGCGGGTTGCTCACTTGTCCTGAGCACCAAGCTCGGCGCGGAGAGCTTCGACCTCGATCTGTAGTTCTCGGCGGTCGGTGCGGTATCTGCCGTTCTCCTTGCGGAGGTCGACAATAGTCTTTCGCCAGTAATTGGGTAGCTCGTCCAGATCGGCAGAGGCGCGGATGCCGTTGCCTTTCAGCCGCGAACGCAATTCGTAATTCTCCGACCGGAGTTTTCGTATCTGAGCCTGCCAGTAGTCAGGCAGCTCGTGGAGCTGTGCGGTCTGGTCGATCATAGGTGTTCCTCCCTTTGGGTAATGGACGCGGCATCTATCCGCGCTTCTGTTGTCCCCCAAGTGATTACCTAGGGGAAGTCTGTTCGTCGCTCTGCGGGCCGCTCAGGCCGCGAGAGCAACCTCTATCGCCTTCAACCGGCGACGGGCAGCACGGCACTCAGCCGTGTACTCGCGTTGGCGACGGCGACGACACTGGACACAGTGCCCGTGCTTGAACTCGGTGTGTCCCGGCAAGGTGCATCGGGGCATGGTCGTTGCTACTTCCCGGCGTGCCGCTGACACGCCATCAGGTGGGAGGCTCGCCGCTGACGAGCCGATCTATCGGTGAGTGGTAAATGAGAAAACCCCCGGCCTGGTATGTCGGCAGGCCAAGGGTTCTCCACAAAAGGAGGGTCGGCACGACTTCGCGGGCGTGCCTTATCCGCTGGTTACCAAGCCAGCGGCTTACAACGCTGACGAGACCGTCAGCGAGGAAGTCTGGGACGGTCGGCAAGGGGGGAGCATCCGACCGACCGTCAGAGGCCATGGCGTCGCTGCCAGAGCCGTTGCGGCGCTCACCTGTAGGGGAAGCAGGGAGCAGCCAGCAAGTTTGCGGGGGCTCTCCTGAGCCCCTCAATATATAGGAACCCGCCCTTTACACCTAACTTAGAAGAATGTGACGTACTTCACCTTTACATCCAACCGGGGCCCCTAGAGGCCAGCAGGCGATTCAGGGGTACGGACGTACCCGGATGCGTGTGTTCGTTCGCCAGCGAGGCCCCTCATATATAAGTAGGTGCGAAAAACTTGACACCCAACCAAGAGGAATGTGACGGGAGTCACCTGGCTCGGGTCGACGTACGCGCCTGTCTTGCGGATCGTCGGCAGGACGACCGAGGTGACCCACTTCTTGAACGCCTTGGCCTCGGGCTTGCGGCTCCGCAGGATCAGCGAGTACAGCCCGGACTCGTTGATTACCGAGGTCACCGGGGTTCCCTGTCCAGTAAACAGGGAAGTCCCGGCTGTGTTGATCGACTGCCGCTCGTCGTCGTCCAGGTAACGAACCGCTTGGGCTGCGTCCGCGATGCCAACCGCGTTGGCCACGTCTTTGGCGACGAACCACGGCTCGCCGTCGATCGTGACGACGCGAACCTCGGTGTTGATGATCAGCCCGCCGTCCTCGGTTGACCGACGACAAAGCCCCCGCCGCTGTGAACGTCGGGGGCCTGTCGGTAGGGCGCGGGCCAGGTTAGGTCAGTATCCGAAACAGCATGTCCTCGCGTTCGAACTCGACCGACACGACAACCTCCAACAGTCCGAGGCCGATAAGTTCATCCAGGGCTCTGCGGATTGCCTCGGCAGCCTCAACGAGCACCTCGACCGAATCGGTCTCGACTAGCTCGATGAGGTCTCCCGGCGACCAGAGCCGACCGGGGCTCTGGGCGATCTCCATCACTACCCATCGCTCGGTGTCGATCACGTCGGGATTCCTGAGCGCCGACCTCAACCAGCCGGTTGCGTCCACGGCTAAGTTGTCTTCCATCTGCCACTGCCTCCTGTGGTGCGTCGAAAACGATAGGACAGCTCATGTCGAGTCTTTGCCTCGCTCAAGAGCGAGAGGCTGACGAACTCCTCTCGGAGAACCCATTTGCCCTGCTGATCGGAATGTGTCTCGACCAACAGATCCCCCTCGAAGTCGCCTTCTCGGGGCCGAAGAAGATTGCCGACCGCATGGCTGCGGCTGACCTAAATCGTGTTGATACCTCTCAGCAGGTGCCGATGGAGACGGCGTTCGCCGGGCCGAAGAAGATCGCCGACCGTGTCGGCCGCGTGGATGCGCGCGAGATCGCCGAGTACGACCCCGACCGGTTCGTCGCGTTGTGTTCGGAACGCCCTGCGATACACCGCTTTCCGGGGTCGATGGCCAAGCGGGTCCAGGACCTGGCGCAGGTGGTGGTGGACCGCTACGACGGTGACGCCGCGGGGCTGTGGGCCGACGGCGCCGACGGTGCGGAGGTGCTGCGCCGGCTGAAGGCGTTGCCCGGGTTCGGCGAGCAGAAGGCGCGGATCTTCCTGGCGCTGCTCGGCAAGCAGTACGGGGTGGCGCCCGCGGGCTGGCGCGAGGCCGCGGGCGACTACGGCAAGGCGGGGACCCACATGTCGGTGGCCGACGTGACCGACCCGGCCTCGCTGCAACAGGTACGGGCGTACAAGAAGCAGATGAAGGCCGCGTCACGGTGAGAACGCGGTCTCCGTGGTGGATCGGGGCGGAATCCCCCGGGGTGCGATCTCAGCGGGTGCCGGGGTGGCGCTGTGGGATCGTGAAGTGATGAAGACACATTTGAACTGCCCCTGCGGTGAGGCGATCACCGGCGCGGACGAGGACGATCTGGTCGAGAAGGTGCAATCGCATCTGGCGGAGGTGCACCCGGGCCGCGACTACGACCGCGACGCCATCCTGTTCATGGCCTACTAGACCTCCCGCGAAAGCCAGACCTGCCACGACAGCGAAGTCCCGGTCGCCGGATGCCGACGACCGGGACTTCTCTTTCCGCGGAGGATTCAGGGCACGACGGTCGAACCGATCGTCGGCATGAACTGGCACTGCTTCTCGGTCGTCGTCACCTGCCCGAAGATGGTCGAGATGATGCTGCCCGAACCGGTATTCGCGATCGCGGTCAGTGTCGTCGGCCCCTGCGGGTTGATGTCGGCCTGCGGTTTGAGCGTGGCGCTGCCCGATTTACCGGTGGTGAGGTTGACCCAGGTGACGTTCAGCGGCAGCTTCTGCTCGGCGGCGGGTCCAGGCGTGCCGACCGCGGTGAACACGTAGGCGGTCTGGCCGGCTGCGGGCCCGGGGGTCGGGATCTTGGCCGGCCCGGCCACCGAGATCGCCGCCGCCAGGACGTTCCCGCCGTCCTTCAGACACCCGTTGCTGATCGACGGATACATGAAGTCCTGCGTCACCGGGCTGTCCGGGCTGAAGCCGGGTGCCGCACCCGGGGCCGGTGCGGTGTCGGGTGCGGGCACCGGAGCGGGTGCCGCTTCAGGAGCGGGCACCGGATTGCCGACCGGCACCGCAGCCGGGGCGGGTGCCCCGTCGGCGGGCGGCGCCGGTACGGCGTCGGGGGCCGGCCCGACCGCGGTGGCCGGGTCGGCGCCGTCGGGCAGGTGCACGACGGCCTCGGGTACGGGGCCCACGGCATTGGCCGGATCCACCCCCGCCGGCAGATGCGCGACCGTGCCCGGGATCGCTCCCGCGGCGGGCACATGGTCGGTGGACAACACCGCCGGCTGGGCGACGAACTGGTTGACCGCCGAGGCGAGATCGCGCGTGTCCGTCGGTGCCGAGGAGTCACCCGTGAACGCCGCCGCGGCCGCCATCAGCATCGACGCGGCGTTGGTGGGATCCGCCGCCGCCTGCTGGATGGCCGGGCCGAGGCTTTGCACGACCGAGAGGCCGGGCGCCTGCAGGGCGTCGATCGGCAGCGTGGCGGGGTCGGCGGCGGCGACGCCGGACCCCAGTAGCAACGCCGCCGACGAGCCGAGCGCGACCGCGGTGACATACAGCGTTCTGGTCGGTGACATGACACTCCCAATGCGTCGGGTCGGTGTGATGGGCTCAGGTCAACTCAGGTGTCAGGGCAGCGCGGAGGCGGGGAACATCAACGGGGCCAGGCCCGCCACCCCCGGAATCGCAGCCGGTGGTGCCGTGACGGGCGCGACGGGCGCGGCCGGTGCGACAGGTGCCGCGCCCGGCAGCCCCGCGGGCACCAGTGACCCGAGGTCACCCGGGAACGACACCGACTGCGGCAGCGGCACGGGCAGGAACGGCACCTGAGGCAGGTTCACCTCGCCCGACGGGATCAGTGAGCCGGGCGCGCCCGCCACCGGAGCGGTGGCCGTTGCCGCCGGCGCGGCGACGGTCTGGGGAACGGCCGCGGGTGCCTGCGGCAGTGTCACGGCGGCGGTGGCCGTGGGTGCGGGAGCGGGAGCCGCGGCGGCCGGCGCGCCGGTCAGCACCGACGCGACACTCTGCAGCAGCTGTGGCGCGAGGGCCGGCGCGGCGGCGAGCTGGTCCATGAACGGTAGCGCGGGCAGCGCCGGCAGGGCGGGGGCCGGTGCCGGCGGCGGCGCGGGCTGGGCCGAGGCCGTCGCACTGAGCGTCAGCGCGACCGGCACCGCGGCCGCGGCGGCGATCATGCTGGTCACGAGCATTTTCCTAGTGGATCTCATCATGTTTCTGTGTCTCCCAATCGATGTATCGGCACGCCTGCGACCGAAACTATCGAGTTACTGGTGTTACTCAAGTGACACGTGTGGCGGTTATTCAACCGTTACGGACGTGAAGGGATTCGGTGACCGCTCGTTAGAGTCGGACGGATAGATACCGCCGACACCACCTCGACGATCGCCGCGCGCCTCACCGCCGCCGCGCCGGTGCTGCTGGCGGTCAGCGTCATCGCCCGGCTGGCCTGGGCCTACCTCGTACCGACCGGTGCGAACTTCGTCGACCTGCACGTGTACGTCGGCGGCGCGGGCACCCTGGACACCCCCGACGCCCTCTACGACTACGTCTACGCCGACCTCACGCCGGACTTCCCGCTGCCTTTCACGTATCCGCCGTTCGCTGCGGTGGTGTTCTATCCGCTGCATTTCCTGCCGTTCGGCGTGCTCGCCTTCGGCTGGCAGCTGGGTATCGTCGCCGCCCTCTACGGCGTGGTGCGGATCAGCCAGCGCCTGATGAACGGCGGCGCCGCGGGCGCGCCGCGCACCGCGATGCTGTGGACCGCCGCCGGGATGTGGCTCGAACCGCTGCGCAGCAATTTCGACTACGGACAGATCAACGTTCTGCTCGTGCTGGCCGTGCTCTACGCCGTGTACAGCAGTCGATGGTGGGTGTCGGGCCTGCTGGTCGGACTCGCCGCGGGGATCAAGCTGACACCGGCAGTCGCCGGGCTGTATTTCGTGGGTGTCCGACGGTGGGCCACGGCGGTGTTCTCGGCCGTGGTCTTCTTCGGCGCCGTCGGAGTGTCGGCGGTCCTCGTCGGCGGGGAGACCCGTTACTACTTCACCCGACTGCTCGGGGATGCCGACCGGGTCGGTCCCATCGGCACGTCGTTCAACCAGTCCTGGCGCGGCGGCATATCCCGGATCCTCGGCCACGACGCCGGCTACGGGCCGGTCGTGCTCGCGGCGATCGCCGTCAGCGCGGTCCTGGCGGTGCTGGCATGGCGTGCCGTCTCCGCCGGGACGCACGGCGATCCGCCCGACGCGCTCGGACGCATCCTGGTCGTCGAGCTGTTCGGCCTGTTGCTGTCGCCCATTTCATGGACCCACCACTGGGTCTGGGTGGTGCCGCTGGCCATGTGGTTGCTGTACGGCCCGCTCCGACGACGGGCGGGGGCCCGGATCCTGGGCTGGGGCTGGCTGGCGCTGACCCTGATCGGGGTGCCCTGGCTGCTGTCGTTCGCCCAGCCGGACATCTGGCAGATCAGCAGACCCTGGTACCTGGCGTGGGCCGGTCTGGTCTACATCGTCGCCACCCTGGTGACGTTGTGCTGGATCGCCGCTACCCGCGGCCGGCGGCCAGAATCTGGTCGATCTCGCGCGCCATCTGCACATCCTTCTCGGTGATACCGCCGGCGGAGTGGGTCACCAACGCGAATGTCACCGTCCGCCAACGGATATCGATGTCGGGGTGGTGATCCTTCTCTTCGGCGTGCCGGGCGACACGCCCGACGGCATCGATACCGTCGAGGAAGGCGGGGAACTTGACCGACCGGCGCAGTGCGCCCCCGGAGCGTTCCCAGCCGTCGAGACCCTTGGCGGCGGCGTCCACTTCCTCATCGCTCAACACGGCCATTCCCCGACCGTATACCGTCGACGCCCATGGCGGTCCGGATCGTCGTCGCCGGCGCACTCATCGCCGACGGGGCACTGTTGGTGGCGCAGCGGGCGCGCCCTGCCGAACTGGCCGGGTTGTGGGAGCTGCCGGGCGGCAAGGTTGCGGCGGGGGAGAGCGACGCCGAGGCGCTGGTGCGCGAGTTGCGCGAGGAACTGGGCGTCGACGTGACCGTCGGCGCGCGATTGGGCGCGGAGGTGGTGCTGGATACGGTGACGGTGCTGCGCGCCTACCTGGTGACGCAGACGGCAGGCACACCCCACCCGCACGACCATCGGGCGCTGCGCTGGGTGACGCTGCGCGAGTTGCACGCTCTGCCATGGGTTCCCGCTGACACCACCTGGCTACCCGAGCTGGCCGCCGCATTGCGTCCGGCGACCTGACATCACATCCGGTGCGTCAGAACACATCCGGCGACAGCGAGCGCACACACCCAACAACGGCGTTGCCGCCCAGCCCAACTCGTCACCGGGCTGAACTCAGTAGCGCAACCCGTCCCCGACCACCCGGACCTGATGGATGCTCTGCGGATGGTGCACCGCGTAGATCGGGTGCATCAGCACCGGATGGCGGCAATGCGGGCAGGACGCCTGCGGCTCCTTGACCGACGACAGCGTGAGGTGGCGGCACGCCGCGCACCTCACCACGTGGGCGGCGTTGATCCAGTTCATCATTCCCACGTAGATCGCCATGACGGTGGCCGTTGCAAGCACGAAGATCAGCGCGATTGTCAGAACCTCGTAGACCGTCATGATCGACACCTCCAGTACGCCGACGTCACTACCTGACGGAGTGCCCTCCACCGTACGCCGCGTCACTGCGGCGTTGGGTCGATCGTGGCGAATGCCCGCGGACGCTCACGCCTTCCTCGCCCGCTTGAAGACCTTGTCCAGCTCTTTGCCGCGCAACCCCGTCATTTCGGCCTTGTGCACCTTGTGCAGCACCAGGGGGCAGCGTTTGCAGCGGGGCTTGCTGCGGCAGCACTTCTTCTTGGGCTTCAGACGGGCGAACTCGCTGGGTTTCAAGTGACGGGAATCTCTCGTTTTCGTGTTCGGTGCACTGCACTGCGACAATTACGGCGTGACTGCACGCCCCGAGTTTCGCAACGTCGCCATTGTGGCCCACGTCGATCACGGCAAGACGACCCTGGTCGATGCGATGCTGCGGCAGTCGGGGGCATTGAGCCACCGCGGAGACGACGCGATCGAACGGCTGATGGACTCCGGTGATCTGGAGAAGGAAAAGGGCATCACGATCCTGGCCAAGAACACCGCCGTGCACCGCCACCACGCCGACGGCAGCATGACCGTCATCAACGTCATCGACACTCCGGGGCACGCGGACTTCGGTGGTGAGGTCGAGCGCGGACTGTCGATGGTCGACGGGGTGCTGCTGCTGGTCGACGCGTCGGAAGGACCGCTGCCGCAGACCCGGTTCGTGCTGCGCAAGGCCCTGGCCGCGCACCTGCCGGTGATCCTGGTCGTCAACAAGACCGACCGCCCCGACGCCCGCATCGCCGAGGTCGTCTCCGACAGCCACGACCTGTTGCTCGACGTCGCCTCCGACCTCGATGAGGAAGCCCAGAAGGCCGCCGAGGACGCCCTCGGGCTCCCGACGCTGTACGCGTCGGGCCGCGCCGGCATCGCCAGCACCACCGAACCCGCCAACGGCGAGAACCCCGACGGAGACAACCTCGACCCGCTGTTCGACGTGCTGCTCGAGCACATTCCGCCGCCGCAGGGCGACCCCGAGGCTCCGCTGCAGGCGCTCGTCACCAACCTGGACGCCTCGGCGTTCCTGGGCCGGCTCGCGCTGATTCGGATCTACAAGGGCCGGATCCGCAAAGGTCAGCAGGTCGCCTGGATGCGCGACGTGGACGGGCACCCGGTCATCACCACCGCGAAGATCACCGAACTGCTGGTCACCGAGGGCGTCGAACGAACACCGACCGATGAGGCCCTTGCCGGCGACATCGTCGCGGTGGCCGGCATCCCGGAGATCATGATCGGCGACACCCTCGCCGACCCCGACCATGCGCACGCGCTGCCCCGCATCACCGTCGACGAGCCCGCCATCTCGGTGACGATCGGCACCAACACCTCACCGCTGGCCGGCAGGGTGTCGGGTCACAAGCTGACGGCCCGCATGGTGAAGAACCGGCTGGACACCGAACTAATCGGCAACGTGTCGATCAGGGTCGTCGACATCGGCCGCCCGGACGCCTGGGAGGTCCAGGGCCGCGGTGAGCTCGCGCTGGCCGTGCTGGTCGAGCAGATGCGCCGCGAAGGATTCGAGCTGACCGTCGGCAAACCGCAGGTGGTCACCCGCACGGTCGACGGCAAACTGCACGAGCCGTTCGAGGCGCTGACCGTGGACTGCCCCGAGGAGTTCGTCGGCGCCATCACGCAGCTGATGGCGGCCCGCAAGGGCCGTATGGAGGAGATGGCCAACCACGCCGCCGGGTGGGTGCGGATGGACTTCATCGTCCCCAGCCGCGGCCTGATCGGGTTCCGCACCGACTTCCTCACCGAGACCCGCGGCACCGGCATCGCGAACGCGGTGTTCGACGGCTACCGGCCCTGGGCGGGCGAGATTCGGGCGCGGCACACCGGTTCGCTGGTGTCCGACCGCGCCGGCCAGATCACCCCGTTCGCGATGATCCAGCTGGCCGACCGCGGCCAGTTCTTCGTGGAGCCGGGTCAGGACACCTACGAGGGCATGGTCGTCGGCATCAACCCCCGGGCCGAGGACCTCGACATCAACATCACGCGCGAGAAGAAGCTGACCAATATGCGGTCCTCGACGGCAGATGTCATCGAAACGCTGGCCCGGCCGCTGGAACTCGACCTGGAGCAGGCGATGGAGTTCTGCGCCGCCGACGAATGCGTCGAGGTCACGCCCGAGATCGTGCGGGTGCGCAAGGTGGAGCTGGACGCGACCAGCCGGGCGCGCAGCCGCTCGCGGGCCAAGGCTCGCGGCTGATCCGCTCATCCACACGCCGGGTCGGCGACCCGGCGTCGGGCCGTGGCGTCGATACTCTGAGATGCGTGCCGACCCGCTCTGACTGGACGCTCCTCGCGCACACGGCTCACCGGGCCGGCCCGCGGTGGCGGAGCCTGGGCGCGGTGCTTGCGGCGTCGGCGTTGCTGCTGGGCGGTTGTACCGTCAGCCCGCCGCCCGCGCCGCAGAGCACGGAAACCACCGAGACCACCGCGCCGCCCCCGGCCAAGGCGACGCAGATCATCATGGCCATCGACGCGATCGGCCCCGGTTTCAATCCGCACATGCTCTCCGACCAGTCGCCGGTGAATGCGGCGATGGCTGCGCTGGTGCTGCCCAGTTCGTTCCGGCCGGTCCCGGACCCGGCCTCCCCGACGGGGTCGCGGTGGGAACTCGATACGACGCTGTTGGTGTCGGCGGAGGTGACCAGCCAGGACCCGTTCACGGTCACCTACAAGATCCGGCCGGAAGCGCAGTGGACGGATAACGCCCCGATCGCGGCCGACGACTACTGGTACCTGTGGCGCCAGATGGTCAGCCAGCCCGGTGTCGTCGACCCCGCCGGCTATGACCTGATCACCGGCGTGCAGTCCGTCGAGGGCGGTAAGCAGGCCGTCGTCACGTTCTCCCAGCCCTATCCGGCATGGCGCGAGTTGTTCAACGACATCCTGCCCGCGCATATCGTCAAAGACGTGCCCGGCGGGTTCGCGACGGGTCTGGCGCGCGCCATGCCGGTGACCGGCGGCCAATTCCGGGTCGAGAGCATCGATCCGCAGCGCGACGAGATCCTGCTGGCACGCAACGACCGATTCTGGGGCACACCCGCCAAACCCGACCTCGTGTTGTTCCGGCGCGGCGGGGCGCCCGCCGCGCTCGCCGATTCCATCCGCAACGGCGACACGCAGGTCGCGCAGGTCCACGGCGGCGCGGCCACCTTCGCGCAACTCAGTGCGATCCCCGACGTGCGGACCGCGCGGATCGTGACCCCGCGGGTCATGCAGCTGACGTTGCGTGCCCAGCAGCCCATCCTCGCCGACACCGACGTGCGCAGGGCGATCCTGGGTCTGCTCGACGTCGACCTGCTGGCATCGGTCGGTGCCGGCGACGACAACACGGTGACCCTTGCGCAGGCGCAGGTGCGCTCGCCGTCGGACCCCGGCTACGTGCCGACGGCACCGCCGGCGATGAGCACCGAGGCGGCACTGGATCTGCTGGCCGGGGCGGGCTATCAGGTGGAGCCGGTCCCGACACCGGTCACACCGACGCCGGGCACACCGCTACCGGACAACAGCCGCGGCCGCATCGTCAAGGACGGTGTTCCGCTGGCGCTGGTCATCGGGGTGGCGGCCAACGACCCGACGTCGGTGGCCGTCGCCAACACCGCCGCCGACCAGTTGCGCAACGTGGGTATCGAGGCGTCGGTGCTGGCGCTGGATCCGGTGGCCCTGTACGGCGACGCGATGATGAACGGCCGGGTCGACGCGGTCGTCGGATGGCATCGCGCCGGAGGCGATCTGGCCACCGTGCTCGCGTCGCGCTACGGGTGCCCGGCGTTGGAAGCCACCGCGGTTCCGACCGCGACACCCCCCGCGACGACGCCGCCGGCGCCGTCGCCGGTAACGCCGCCGACCACCGCCACCACACCCGTCATCCCGCCGGAGTCCGGCGAACTCGTGCAGGCACCGAGCAATATCACCGGGGTGTGTGACCGCAGCATCCAGCCCAAGATCGACGGTGCGCTGGACGGCAGCCAGGTGATCGGCGAGGTGATCAACGCCGTGGAGCCACGGCTGTGGAACATGGCGACGGTCCTGCCGATTCTGCAGGACACCACCATCGTCGCCGCGGGCCCGAGCGTGCAGAACGTGAGCCTTACGGGTGCGGTTCCGGTCGGCATCGTCGGAGACGCCGCGGACTGGGCCAAGACGCCACAGTAAGGCCCCCTGGCACGACGACGGGCCCGCCCGGTGGCCTCTCGGCCGCCGGGACGGGGTTCACCGCGAATCGCCCCACCGCCACCGCGGGATTCCGCGGCACGCTCGTGGCTACTCGTCGCCACCGCCGCTGTCGCCGCTATCGCTCGCGCCGCCGCCGGCGTTGCCGCCCGATGCGCTGCCGGCGCCCGTTCCCGCGCGGTTGCCCGCCTTCTGCGTGGTGCGCTGCTGCCTGCGCTCCTCGGCTTGGGCCTTGCGGGTCGTGGTGCGCTCGGCGCGGGTACCGGCCGGACCGGTGCCCCGCTCGGCTCGCTGTTCGCTGCGGGCCGTCGTGCGGTCCAGCTTCTTCAGGTCGCGCAGTGTCTTGCGGTCCTGCCGCGAACCGGGTGCGGCGGAGTCACCGGCGGTGCCGTCGGTGGCCCCCGCGTCCGTCGTATCAGGGCCGGTTGCCGGTGCCGGGGGCGTATTGCCCGGGGCGCTGCCGGATCCGCCCGGTTCGGTCTTCTCCGCGCCGGCGGAGATGCTGCTTGCGCCACCACCCGCACTGCCGCCACCGCCGATACTCGCATCAGCGACGGCGGTGACCGATGGGGCGCCCGCCGCGCCGGACCCCGTACCGGGCAGTGACACGCTGACGAGGCTGCGGACCTGCGGAACCGACGCCGGGCCGGAGCGCTCGGCCTCCGATTCGGCGTCCGGGAGTGGGAAGCCGATGGCGTTGAGGAAGCCGGCGGTCAGGGAGCCCGCGACGGTCTGGCCGGTCAGGGCCAGGGATGCGGCGGTGTCGGAGAAGGCCAGTGCGCCGATGTCGGCGACGTCGGCCGCGCCGGCGAGCGTGGCGTTCACGGCGCCGAGTCCGCCGAGGGTGAGGTTGCCGACGGCGTTGCGGATGTCGGTCGGGCTGACGAGCGCCGCCGCGACCGCCGCGACCGTTGCGCTGCCCGCGTCGGCTTCGGGGAGTGGGAAGCCGATGGCGTTGAGGAAGCCTGCGGTCAGTGAGCCCGCGACGGTCTGGCCGGTCAGGGCCAGGGATGCGGCGGTGTCGGAGAAGGCCAGTGCGCCGATGTCGGCGACGTCGGCCAGACCGGCCAGGCCGGCGTTGACGGCGCCGAGTCCGCCGAGGGTGAGGTTGCCGACGGCGTCGCGGATGTCGGTGGGACCGATCAGCGCCGCCGCGGCCGTCGCGACCGTGCGCGCTTCGGCCTGGGGAAGTGGGAAGCCGATGGCGTTGAGGAAGCCCACGGTGAGCGCGGTGGCGACGGTTTGTCCGGTCAGTGCCAATGAGGCCGAGATGTCCGAGAACGCCGTGGCACCGATGTCGGCGACGTCGGCCAGGCCGCCCAGTCCCGAGGTGACGGCGCCGAGGAAGCCCAGGGTCAGGTTGCCGACGAAGTCGCGCACCGCCGTGGGAGCGACGAACGCGGCATCCTGGACCGAGGCGGTCCCCGGCCCGGGCAGCGGGAAGCCGATGGCGTTGAGGAAGCCAACGGTGAGCGCGGTGGCGACGGTTTGTCCGGTCAGGGCCAGCGAGGCCGCGATGTCCGAGAAGGCCAGCGCGCCGATCTCGGCGACGTCGGCCAGCCCGCCGAGTGTCGCGTTGACCGCGCCGAGGAAACCGAGGGTGAGGTTGCCGATCGCGTCGCGGATGATGATCGGGTCGACGAACGCGGCGCCGGCCGCCCCCGCCGTCGCGGCCGCGGGCAGGGGGAAGCCGATCGCGTTGAGGAAGCCGACCACCAGCGCGGCGTTGATCGTCTGGCCGGTCAGGGCCAGCGACGCCGCGGTATCCGAGAACGCCAGGGCACCGATCTCGGCGACGGCGGCGCTCCCGGCGAGTGCGGCGTTGACGGCGCCCAGCCCGCCGAGCGTCAGATTGCCGATGGCGTCGCGGATCTCCACCGGTGTCGGCAGTCCGAGCAGTGCCGCGCTGAGTGCGGTCGGTGTGTATTCGGCGAATACGACCGAGACCTGATCCGCCCGGACCGCGATATCCGGCGGTGCCGGGGCGAGCGGGCTGGCGATCAAAGCGGTCGCCCCGACCGCTGCGACCCCTGCGGTGAGATATGACCGGACGGCTATGTCCATGAGTTCCCCTTCAGCTGGGTGTGAGGCCCCGACCAGCAAGCCCTATCTAAGAACAAGCTGAGTAATAGACCATTTTTCAAAGCTGATTCATATTCATGCGCTGACATCCCGAAAATATTTGCGAAATTGACGGACATATAAAATTGCTCACAGTGGTGACAATGTCGGTATTCTGCAGAAAAAGCAAATCCTGCATATTCTCATTGCTTAGCGTAAAGAAAGGTGGCGATATCGCGGGCGATGCGGTGTCGAAATAGCCGACAGCCTCGTACGGTGGCGTCGGCCGAGGTCATCGGCCGACGAGGCATACGTCAATTTTTGCGAATTGTTCCGCAGTTGGCAGAGTTCTACCTGCTGTGATCGCCGCATATGACGGTCAGGATGCTCGATGACGTGCGATGGGCAATGAACGTCGGATGTTGCGCGATCTTCGCCCATCGGGCGCCCCGGCCGTCGTGCGCATACCGTCGGCGAGGCCAGGTTCGGGCGACACTCCCGGACGGATCCTGCGTCGATCGCATCTCGGGCCTGGCACGGGATCTCGGCTTGGTGGGTCTAAGAGAATATTTGCCCAGATCGATGTCTTGGCGATCGCAGTGGTATTTCGACATGATGTCTGAACCACGTACAACAGGGCTATCCAACTGTTGACAGCTAATAATATGGCCGTGGTTTCGATGCGGCGCGCAGGTGCCGTCGCAAACCCAGGTCAGACCGGAGTACGGCGGCCGGCGGCTCGTCGGCGGTCCCGCG
The DNA here is from genome assembly GCA_018268465.1 of Actinomycetota bacterium. Classification (GTDB taxonomy): domain Bacteria; phylum Actinomycetota; class Actinomycetes; order Mycobacteriales; family Mycobacteriaceae; genus Mycobacterium. Next base: position 110,134 of record JAFDWN010000002.1, on the reverse strand, counting down.
CCAGCCGCAGCCAGTGGGCGCCCAGGGCTGCGAGGAGGAACGGCGCGAGCACCCACCACGGGGGGCGCGCGAGCTCCCATACGAACACCGCCGCCCAGATCGGCGCTCGCTGGGTGATCGCGAGGACCCCCGCCGCGCAGGTCAACGACATCACCGGAATGCTCACCGCCAGCGGTGTCCAGGTGTTGAGGGCCAACGCGACCGCCGATCCCATCGCGGCTCCCGTTGCCAGCGACGGCGTGAGCATGCCGCCCACCGCGCCCGCGCGCAGGTACACGGCGGTCAGCAGCGGCTTGAGGACCACGAGCGCGAGCGCCGAGGCCAGCGTCAGATCGCTGGCGAGGCTGACCGTCAGGATGCTCTCGCCGTTGCCGGGCAGCTCCGGCGCCCACAGCGAGCAGATTCCGATGAGCAGCCCCGCGCCGGCGATGCCGGGGATCAACAACCACGACGTGGCCGTCACGGCGGGCCGTGCCGCATCCGTGACACGGTTGAACAGCAGACCCACGGCGAATGCCACCGGGGCGAGGGCCAGTGCCAGCGCCGACAGCCCCAGCGTCCAGCCGGGGTCGGGCCACTGCAGCGGATGGCGCTCATGGGTGACGGGTGAGGCGACCGCGACGGCGAGGCTCGAGGTGATCAGCGCGGTCCCGACCACCCGCGGATGCCAGCTTCGCAGCAGGATCTGGATGGCGAACAGCGCGCCACCGATGGGGACGGCGTACACGGCCGCGAGCCCGGCACCTGCCGCGCAGCCGAGCAGGATCCGCCGATCCTCGCTGGTCAGCGCCCACCGCGACGTACCGAGATCGCCGAGGGCCGCGGCGAACTGGCGTGGAGCACCCTCGCGGCCGAGGGACGCGCCGGAACCCACGAGCAGGACCTGCAGTGCGGCGTCGAGCGACAGTGTCAGCCGGGGGACCTTGCCTCCGCCCGCAATGACCTTGTCGAGGGTGGGAACCGCCGTCCGCCGGCGCAGCATCCACCAGCCGAACCCGGCCAGCGCGCCGCCGACCATCGGGCCGAGCGCGCGGCGCAGCGGACTGCTGTCGGTGACTCCGCCCAGCAGCGAGCCGAACGAGTAGTGGTAGGTGAGATGTTCGACGGCATCCAGCAGCACCGACGTGGCCATCCCGGCGAATCCGGCGAGGATGCCGACGACCACGATGCCGCAGCCGAATTCGAGGATGCGCCTGTTCACGTGGTGAATCTACTGCCGGTTCGGCGGTAGGGTCTGGCCTCGATGCCGACACCACAGACTCCCCGCCTGCTCTTCGTGCACGCCCACCCCGACGACGAGACGCTCACCACCGGCGGCACCATCGCGTACTACGCCGCCGGCGGAGCCGATGTCCGGGTGGTCACCTGCACGCTCGGCGAGGAAGGTGAGGTGATCGGGCGGCGCTACGCCCAGCTGACGGTGGACCATGCCGATCAACTGGGTGGCTATCGAATCGGCGAACTCACCCGTGCGCTGGCAGCGCTCGGTGTTGCGGAGCCGGTCTTCCTCGGGGGACCGGGACGCTGGCGCGACTCCGGAATGGACGGCACGCCGCCGCGCGGCCATCAGCGCTTCGTCGACGCCGACATGGACGAGGCGGTCGCCGAGCTGGTGGCGATCATCCGCGACTTCCGCCCGCACGTCGTGGTCGGCTACGACCCCGACGGCGGTTACGGCCATCCCGATCACATCCAGGCGCACCGGGTCACCACCGCGGCGGTCGAGGCGGCCGGCAGGGACGAGCCCGGTGCCGCGCCCTGGCCGGTGCCGAAGTTCTACTGGACCGTCAGCGCCACCAGCGCATGGGCCGAGGGACTGTCGAACCTGACCGACCTGCCGGCCGACTGGATCAGGGCGCCGATCCAGGATGTGCCGTTCGGCTATTCCGACGACCGGATCGACGCGGTGGTCGACGCGAGTGCCGCGCTCCCCGCGAAGGTTGCATCCCTGCGCGCCCACGAAACCCAGGTGACGGTGGCGCCCGACGGACGCGCGTGCGCACTGTCGAACGGGATCGCGTTGCCGATCCTGGGATTCGAGCACTACATCCTCGTCCGCGGGGCCGCCGGGCCGCGCGATGACCGCGGCTGGGAGACCGATCTGCTGGCCGGTCTCGACCTGGGATAGGCCTTCGGGCTCGCGGTAAGCTCCGGGAAAACCAGCGTCGAAGGGACAGTCGATGGACCCGGATCCGGATCCGCACCGGCAGGAGCGCCTCGACGGTTGTCCGCGGCGAGCGGGATCCCGGGTCCGCCTGCTCGACGGCGATCCGAACTGATCACGACCGCTCCGCGCGACGCGGTGGATGCCGATCAGCCCGCCGCGCTGCGTGTCGTCGTGCTCACGCTGCTCGCCGTCGACGGCGTCCTCTCTGCCGTCGCCGGTGCGCTGTTCCTGCCGACGATGCTGGGCACGATGCCGTTCCCGGTCAGCGCATTCGTCAGTGGTGCGGTCAATGCGGCGCTGGTCTGGGCGGCGATGCACTGGACGGAGTCGACGCGGCTGGCCGCGCTGCCGCTGTGGACGTGGCTTCTCACGGTCGCCGGCCTGACCCTCGGCGGCCCCGGCGGCGACATCGTGTTCGGCGGCCGGGGCCTCATGTCCTACGGCGTGCTGGTGTTCCTGTTCGCGGGTGCGTTCCCGCCGGCGTGGGTGCTGATGCGGGGGCCCGGCCGCGGGTGACTACTCGCCGCCGGCCTTGTCGGTGGTGTCTGACGAGGGCCCGGCGCCGGTGCGGTCACCTGCGCTGCCGCGAGACGGGCGTGCCCCGAGCGCATCGCGGATGCCCTGGCCGGCCTTCTTGACGCCCTGCGTCGCATTTCTGACGGTGTCGCGCACGACGGTGCGGCGCGTGTCGTTGCGTGCCTCGCCGGCCGCGGCCGCGTCCCGCAACTTCTTGGTGACGCGGCTGACGGGGCCGCCCGCGGTGTCCTGCCGGTCGGCGCCGGCACGCGGGGCGGTCACCAGCGATCCGGCGGCCTGCGCGGCGTCGGCCCTGGCGGCCCGGGCGGTGTCGGCGACATCGTGGATGATCTCGCGCAGCGGTCCGCGGGGCGCGGGCGCCGACACGTCGAGTTCGACCACCGCGCCGGTGGTGTCCACCTCGGTGACCGCCGGCGGTGTGAAGGTGCGCTCGAACGTCGGCGCGACAGCACCCAGCCGCTCACCCAGGCGTTCGAGGAATCCCGTGCCGCGCCGGGGCGTCTCGGCGGCCAGTGTCGTGGACGACGGCAGCCCGGTGGGGGACAGGTTGTCCAGGAAGGTCCGCACGACACCCGCGAGTGCACCGCCCTGGGTCGCGGATGCCGCGGTGACCGACAGCGCGCCGGGCAACGACGGGAAGCCGGTCGACAAGCCGATCGGCGGGATCGGTGGGAACGGCGGCAGGAAGCTGAGCAACCAGCCGATCTCGGTGTTGATGAGGGTGACCGTCGCGTTCCACGAGTCGTTCGCAATGTTGACGACGCCCTGGCCGAAGCTGACCTGACCGGAGATCCAGTCGGCGAAGTTGAACACGACGCTCTGCACGATCGCCTCGCCGAAGTTGTAGAGGTAGACGATCTGTGGGGCGAGTAAGCCGACGAACGGCACCCAACCCGCGGCCCAGGCCGCGACGTCGACGCCCCATGCCACCCAGGGCTCGACGGCGTTGTACACCGATTTGATCGCGTTGCCGATGCCGGGGAAGGCCAATGCGCTCGCGACCGGTTGTGCGGCGGCGGTTACGGCCGGCGCCGTGGTCGGCAACACTCTGCTCAGCGCTCCGGCCAGTGCGGGCGGGATGACCGGGGGGATCACCGGCTGGACGGCGGCGCTCAGGCGCACCGCGGACACCTCGACGGGACTGGCAGGCGTGGGGGCCGACGACGGCATCGTGAGGGTTGCGGCGGTGATCGCCGCCGCCCCGGCTGCCAGGAACGGCCGTACGGACACATCCATGCTTACTCCTGAACTCGGGTTCCCGACCGGATCAACCTACGTCCACGCTGCCGCGTTTGCTGTGAAACGGACGGGCGAGTCGGCGAACTGCCGCGCCTCCGGCGGGCCCCGCCCCCTGGCGCCGGCACCACCGCAGCCGTCGCGCTGGGACTACTGTGGCCGGTATGCCAGGCGGCTTGGTTTCAGAATGTGGGACGCGCGGATGATTCCTCACGACGGCGGGGTTACACGGGAGTGGCTCTGAACCCCCAGCGTGGCACCGAACTGCCCAGCCCGGTGGTCCCCCGTACGCCGGAAACGTCACCGTCGAGCGCATCTGCGATGCGCAGGGTGCTGCGGCGGGCGCGTGACGGTGTCGCGCTGAACGTCGACGAGGCCGCCGTGGCGATGACCGCGCGCGGTGACGATCTGGCCGACCTGTGTGCCAGCGCTGCGCGGGTGCGCGACGCGGGCCTGGCCTCGGCGGGTCGCCGCGGGCCCGGTGGCGCCCTGCCGATCAGCTACTCCCGCAAGGTCTTCATACCGGTCACCCACCTGTGTCGCGACACTTGCCACTACTGCACATTCGTCACCGTGCCGGGCCGTCTACGCGCCCAGGGTCTGGGTATGTACATGGAACCCGACGAGATTCTCGACGTCGCCCGCCGGGGCGCGGAGTTGGGTTGCAAGGAAGCGCTTTTCACGTTGGGCGATCGGCCGGAGACCCGCTGGGACGAGGCCAGGCAGTGGCTCGACGAACGCGGCTACGACTCGACGCTGGACTATGTGCGGGCAATGTCGATCCGGGTGCTGGAGGAGACCGGGCTGCTGCCGCACCTCAATCCCGGGGTGATGAGCTGGTCGGAGCTGTCGCGGCTCAAACCCGTCGCGCCGTCGATGGGCATGATGCTGGAGACCACGTCGCGGCGGCTGTTCGAGACCAAGGGGCTGGCGCACTACGGCAGTCCGGACAAGGACCCGGCCGTACGGCTGCGCACGCTGGACGACGCGGGCCGGCTGTCCATCCCGTTCACCACCGGGCTGCTGGTGGGGATCGGTGAGACCCTGCTCGAGCGGGCCGAGACGATGCATGCGATCCGAAAGTCGCACAAGCAGTTCGGGCATGTGCAGGAAGTGATCGTGCAGAACTTCCGGGCCAAGGAACACACCGCGATGGCGGCGGTGCCCGATGCGGGTATCGACGATTTCGTCGCGACGATCGCCGCGGCCCGGCTGGTGCTGGGCCCGGGGATGCGGATCCAGGCGCCGCCCAACCTTGTCTCCCGCACGGAAAGCCTGGCCCTGATCGGGGCGGGTGTCGACGACTGGGGCGGGGTGTCGCCGCTGACCCCCGACCATGTGAACCCCGAACGGCCCTGGCCTGCCCTCGACGATCTTGCGGAGGTGACAGCGGAGGCGGGATACGAGTTGGTGCAGCGGCTCACCGCGCATCCGAAGTACATCAACGCCGGTGCCGCATGGATCGATCCACGGGTACGCGGGCACGTCGCGGCGCTGGCCGATCCCGACAGCGGGTTCGCGCTGGACGTGAACCCGGTGGGGCGCCCATGGCAGGAGCCCGACGAGGCCACCGAGTCGCTGGGACGCACGGACCTGCACACCGCCATCGACACCGAGGGGCGGCGTACCGAGACCCGCAGCGACCTCGGCAACGCGTTCGGTGACTGGGAGTCGATCCGCGAGAAGGTCCACGAACTCGCCGCGCGGGCCCCGGAACGTATCGACACCGATGTGGCGGCGGCGTTGCGGTCGGCCGAACGCGATCCGGGCGGGTGCACCGACGACGAGTATCTGGCACTGGCCACCGCGGACGGTCCGTCGCTGGATGCCGTTGCCGCGCTGGCGGATTCGCTGCGCCGAGACACCGTGGGCGACGAAGTCACGTTCGTGGTCAACCGCAACATCAATTTCACCAACATCTGCTACACGGGCTGCCGATTCTGTGCGTTCGCGCAGCGTAAGGGCGACGCCGACGCGTATTCGCTGTCCGTCGACGAGGTGGCGGACCGGGCGTGGGAGGCGCACGTCGCCGGTGCCACCGAGGTGTGCATGCAGGGCGGGATCGACCCGGAACTGCCGGTGACCGGCTATGCCGACCTGGTGCGGGCGGTCAAGCGGCGGGTGCCGTCGATGCACGTGCATGCGTTCTCGCCGATGGAGATCGCCAACGGCGTCACCAAGAGCGGGTTGAGTATCCGGGAGTGGCTGATCGCGTTGCGGGAGGCCGGTCTGGACACCATCCCGGGCACGGCCGCGGAGATCCTCGACGACGAGGTGCGCTGGGTGTTGACCAAGGGCAAATTGCCGACGTCGATGTGGATCGACGTGGTGACCACCGCGCACGAGGTGGGGCTGCGGTCCAGTTCGACGATGATGTACGGGCACGTCGACCAGCCCCGCCACTGGGTCGGCCACCTGCGGGTATTGCGCGAGATCCAGGACCGTACCGGCGGTTTCACCGAGTTCGTGCCGCTGCCGTTCGTGCACCAGTCCTCGCCGTTGTACCTGGCCGGCGGCGCGCGCCCCGGCCCCACCCACCGGGACAATCGCGCGGTGCACGCCCTGGCCCGGATCATGTTGCACGGCCGGATCTCTCACATCCAGACCAGCTGGGTCAAACTCGGGGTGGAGCGCACCCAGGTGATGCTCGCCGGGGGCGCCAACGACCTCGGTGGCACGTTGATGGAGGAGACCATCTCCCGGATGGCGGGCTCGGAGTTCGGCTCGGCGAAGACCGTCGCGGAGCTGGTCGCCATCGCCGAGGGCATCGGCCGGCCGGCCCGGCAGCGCACCACCACGTACGCGCCGCTCGCCGCCTGACCGTCCTCCCCTCCCCTCCCCGCGAGCGTGCGTGTCTGCGGCGCGACACGCGAGGCACGCGGGGAGTTTGCGCACGCTCGCCGGGGAGTCGGCGGCTACCCGCCGGAACCGACGGGCCCGCACGCACTTCGCGCGTCGGTGAGGCGCACCCGCGACACCCGCCGGGGCGGCGCGCGGCGCATTGAACCGAATCCCCGGGCGGGCCGTTTATTGTGGCGAGTATCCCCTCCCCGAGGAGCGCGATGACGACCATTGCGGGTCTGCCCGCCCACGCTCTGCTCGTACACGGAATCGTCGTCATGGCGCCGTTGACGGCTATCTTGCTGATTCTCTGCGCGTTCTGGCGCGCGGCCCGCACACGCCTGGTGTGGCTGGTCCTGGCCTTCGCCGCGGCGACGATGGTGCTCACGCCGTTGACTGTGGAAGCCGGCGAATGGCTCTACAACCAGAACAGTCAGCACAGTGCGATCCTCGAGACCCACGCCGAGCGGGGGTCCTGGATGATCTACTTCTCGGTCGCCCTGCTGGTCGTGGCGCTGGCGGTGGCGTTCCTGCATGTGCTTGAGAGTCGTTCGGACCGGCCACGGCGCGCGATCGCGATCGTTGTCGCGGTATTGGCCCTGGCCGTGGGCGTGTCCTCGATCGTCGGCGTGGTGGGGATCGGACACACGGGCGCCGAGGCGGTATGGGGTGGCGGCGGCTGAGGCTGCCAACAACGCCTGATGTTTTGTCCCGGCCGGGAAATATATGCGGACCATGGTCCGTTTAAGCTTGTGACGTGTCGGGCACTCCGACGCCAGGAACAGGAGACATGAAATGACCACTTCTCAGGTAACCGGAACCGCCCCGCTCGGGGTCGGCACCTGGGCCATCGACCCGGTGCACTCCACGGTCGGCTTTGCCGTGCGCCACCTGATGGTGAGCAAGGTGCGGGGCACGTTCGACACCTTCAGCGGTGCCATCGTCGTCGCCGAGGACGGCACGCCGTCGGTGACCGCCGAGATCGCGGTCGACTCCATCAACACGCAGAACGAGCAGCGCGACGCCCATCTCAAGTCGGCCGACTTCTTCGAGTCCGACAAGTATCCGACCGCAACCTTCGCCTCCACCGCAGTGCGCGCCGACGGCGACAACTACCTGCTCGACGGCGACTTCACGCTCAGGGGCGTGACGCGGCCCGTCACGCTCTCGCTGGAGTTCAATGGCGTCAACCCGGGCATGGGCCACGGTGAGGTCGCGGGCTTCGAGGCGTCGGTCGTGCTGAACCGCAAGGACTTCGGCATCGACATCGACATGCCGTTGGAGACCGGTGGCGCCGTCGTCGGCGACAAGGTCACCATCACCCTGGAGATCGAAGCCCTCAAGCAGGCCTGACCGTCGCGGGTGATGCCACCGCGGTTGCGGTGGCATCTCCGCGGATGGGTGTCAGAGCCGGGCGGCCAGTTGGGTGCCCTGCTTGATGGCGCGTTCGGCGTCCAGTTCGGCGGCGACGGCCGCGCCGCCGATGACATGCGGTTCGATTCCACTGCGGCGCAATTCGTCGGCGAGCTCGGACACCGACTCCTGGCCGGCGCAGATGACGACGCTGTCGACGCCGAGAACGCGGGCTCCGGTGCGCTCGGGGCCGAAGGTGATGTGCAAGCCGGCATCGTCGATCCGTTCATAATTCACGCCCGAAAGCTGTTGAACACCTTTGGCCTTGAGTGAGGCCCGGTGCACCCAGCCTGTCGTCTTGCCCAGCCCCTTGCCCTGTGGGCCCGGCGTGCGTTGCAGCAGGAACACCTCCCTGGCTGGGCGCGCCGGCGCCGGGGCGCTCAGTGCCCCACGTGTTGTGCGGGGATCGGCCGCACCCCACTCGGCGCGCCACTGCGCGAGTTCAGCTGCCCAAGAGCTGGTTTCGACGTCGCCGCCGGAATCCGAGGTGAGAAACTCGCTCACGTCGAATCCGATGCCGCCCGCGCCGACGACGGCGACGGATTCACCCACCGGCTTGCCCATGATGGCGTCGGGATACGACACCACCTTCGGGTGGTCGATGCCGGGGATATCGGGGATGCGCGGCCTGACCCCGGTGGCGAGCACGACCTCGTCGAACCCTGCCAGGGCCGCGGCGTCGGCCGGAGTGCTCAGGCGTACGTCGACGTCGTGTTTGGCCAGCATCGTCGAGTAGTACCGAAGCGTCTCGGCGAACTCCTGTTTGCCGGGAATCCTTCTCGCCAGGTCGAATTGGCCACCGATCGTGGCGGCAGCCTCGAACAGCGTGACCCGGTGGCCGCGCTGTGCGGCCGTCACGGCCGCCGCCAGCCCGGCCGGTCCGGCGCCGACGACCGCGATGCGTCTCGTTCGTCGGGTGGGTCCCAGCACGAGTGTGGTTTCGTGACCGGCGCGCGGGTTGAGCAGGCACGACACCGTCTTGTGCGCGAAGGCGTGGTCGAGACAGGCCTGATTGCACGCGATGCAGGTGTTGATTTCGTCGGCAGCGCCGGCCTGGGCCTTGCGGACCCAGTCGGGGTCGCTCAACAGTGGCCGCGCCATCGAGATCAGCCGGACCCGGGTGTCGGTCAGGATCTGCTCGGCCTTCTGGGGCATGGTGATCCGATTGGACGCCATCACGGGAATGGAGACGTGGCCGGCCACGGCGTCGCTGATATCGACGAATGCGGCATTGGGCACCGAGCTGACGATGGTGGGTACCCGTGCCTCGTGCCAGCCGATCCCGGTGTTGATCATCGTCGCCCCGGCCGACTCGACTTCAGTTGCCAGAGCGACGATTTCATCCCAACTCTGGCCGTCTTCGACGAAGTCGGCCATCGACATCCGGTAGCAGATGATGAAGTCCGCGCCCACCGCGGCCCTGGTCCGGCGCACGATCTCCACCGGCAACCGGCGCCGGTTCTCCGGTGTGCCACCCCAGGTGTCGGTGCGCCGGTTGGTGCGCGGAGCCAGGAATTGGTTGAGCAGGTAGCCTTCGCTGCCCATGATCTCGACGCCGTCGTATCCGGCGTCGCGGGCGAGCCGGGCGCACCGAACGAAACCGCCGATGGTGCGCTGGACGCCCCGCGCGGTCAGGCGCCGGGGCCGGAACGGGTTGATGGGCGCCTTCAGTGAGGATGCGCTGACCGAAAACGGATGGTAGGCATAGCGTCCGGCGTGCAGGATCTGCAACAGGATCTTCCCGCCCTCGGCGTGGACGGCGCCGGTGATCCTGCGGTGCCGCTTGGCGTCGGACGGCGACACCATCTGCGCGGCGAAGGGCAGCAGCCAGCCCGTCCGATCGGGGGCGTAGCCGCCGGTGATGATGAGGCCGACACCGCCGCGGGCGCGTTCGGCGAAGTACTCGGCCAGCCGTGCGGTGTCCCGCGCCCGGTCCTCGAGCCCGGTGTGCATGGAGCCCATGACCACCCGGTTGGGCAGTGTCGTGAATCCGAGATCCAACGGCGACAACAGTGTCGGGTAGGGGTGCGATGGCGCGGTCATCCGCGGTCTCCGAGTCCGGCCAGCACTTCGTCGAGCCAGTCGACTGTGCCTTCCTCCGCGCGGATGCCGCCGCGCAGCACCAGATACTGGTGCATGGCGCTGCCGGTGAGTCCGGCCGGATCGGGGAACTGGCGCTTCTCGAATCCGCGGTAGGTGTCGAGTAGCTCCGCGCGTTCTGCCCGCAGGGCGGCGATCTGTTCCCGCAGTGCACCGATGTCCCCGTAGGCGGCGCCGCGGATCTTCACCGCCATATCGCGGATTCGGTTGTCGGCCACCGGGCCGCCGCGGCCGCGTAACGGCTCGGCGATCCAGCGCGCCAGCTCGCCGCGTCCGGCGTCGGAGACGGTGTAGACCTTCTTGTCGGGTCGCCCCTGCTGGGTCACCGGCGTGACGTGCACCCAGCCGTCGTCTTCCATCGTGCGCAGCGTGCGATAGATCTGCTGGTGGGTGGCCAACCAGAAGTGGCCGATCGAGCGGTCGAACCGACGTGTCAGCTCGTATCCCGAACCCGCCTGTTCGGACAGCGACACCAGTATCGCGTGAGGGAGTGCCACAACGAGCAGGGTAGGCCCACCGGCCGATGATATGCAACTAGTTGCACTGCATCGAGGTGCATAAGGTGTCGGACTAGTGAAGGTGTATGTGCGACGTTTAGTATCAGTAACCACGCGCCACCCATAACCGGGCGGCGCGCTGGGTTAGGGCACACTGAGACAGACGTCCAGCTATTGGGCAGGGATACTGCCTGGATGCCGGGCGGCTTCCAGCGCCGGACCCGGACCGGCAGCCCACTGGACAGGTACATCGAGGAGAACTCAGTGACGTACGTCATTGCCGAACCCTGCGTCGACGTGAAAGACAAGGCATGCATCGAGGAATGCCCCGTCGACTGCATCTATGAGGGTGCCCGGATGCTGTACATCCACCCCGACGAGTGCGTCGACTGTGGCGCGTGCGAGCCGGTCTGCCCGGTGGAAGCCATCTACTACGAAGACGACGTACCCGACCAGTGGGGCAGCTACACCCAGGTCAACGCCGACTTCTTCGACGAGCTCGGATCGCCCGGCGGCGCTTCGAAGGTTGGCCAGACCGACAACGATCCGCAGTCCATCAAGGACCTGCCGCCGCAAGGTGAGGACTGACGACGACCAGGCACGACACCGTCCGGCGACCCGTCTCCGCGGCGCTGCCCGTGTTCCCGTGGGACACGCTGGCTGACGCCACTGCGCTGGCGGGTTCGCATCCCGACGGCATCGTCGACCTGTCTGTCGGCACGCCCGTGGATCCGGTCGCGCCGCTGATCCGTGAGGCACTCGCCGCCGCGAGTTCGGCGCCCGGGTATCCGACCACCGCAGGCACTCCCGCGTTGCGCGCATCGGCCGTGGCCGCGCTGCACCGCCGGTACGGAATCACCGGGCTGGCCGGGGGCGCGGTGCTGCCGGTGATCGGCACCAAGGAGCTCATCGCCTGGTTGCCGACGTTGTTGGGGCTCGGGTCCGCCGATCTGGTGGTGGCGCCCGAACTGGCTTACCCCACCTACGAAGTGGGCGCACGGTTTGCCGGGGCGCAGGTGCTTCTTGCCGATTCGCTGACCCAGATCGGCCCGCGCAGCCCGGCCGTGGTGTACCTGAATTCCCCGAGCAATCCCACGGGGCGGGTGCTGGGCGTGGATCATCTGCGCAAGGTGGTCGGCTGGGCTCGGGAGCGCGGCGCGATCGTGGCGTCCGACGAGTGCTATCTCGGGCTGAGTTGGGATGGGACGGCGCCGGTGTCGGTGCTGCATCCGTCGGTGTGCGACGGTGACCACACCGGATTGCTGGCCATCCATTCGCTGTCGAAGACGTCATCGCTGGCCGGCTACCGCGCGGGTTTCGTGGCGGGCGACGCCGGGCTGGTCGCCGAGCTTCTGGCGGTGCGCAAACACGCCGGGATGATGGTGCCGACGCCGGTCCAGGCCGCGATGGTGGCGGCGCTGGACGACGACGCGCACGAGGCCGAACAGCGTGAGCGCTACCGGGCCCGGCGGGATGCGCTACTGCCCGCGGTGCGTGCGGCGGGCTTCACCGTCGACCATTCCGAGGCCGGCCTGTACCTCTGGGTGAGCCGGGACGAACCCTGCCGCGACACGGTGCGCTGGCTGGCGGAGCGGGGAATCCTCGCCGCGCCGGGCGAGTTCTACGGACCGGCCGGGGCCCGGCACGTGCGGATCGCGCTGACTGCGACCGACGAGCGGATCGCCGCAGCGGTGAGTCGCCTCGGCTGAATTCGGGACGATCTCCGGGAGCTGCGATAGCGCCGCCCGGGTACCGCCCCTCACCGAGCTGGTCGCCGTAGGGTTTCGGACGGCGACTCGCCATACCGGTCCCGGTACTGCTTGGCGAATCGCCCGAGGTGGAAGAAGCCCCACCGGCCGGCCACCTCGGTGACTTGCAGGTGCGGATCGCGGCTGGAGACCAACTCGGCGCGGACGTGCTCCAGGCGGATTCTGCGGACGTAGGCCATCGGCGACACGCCGAAGCACCGCTGGAACGAGGCGTGCAGGGTGCGCACAGACATGTTGCCGGCACGAGCCAATTCGTTTGGCGTCAGCGGCTCGTCGGCGTTCATCTCGATGAAGTCGATGACCGGCCGCAGACGGCCCAGCTTCACGTTCTCGCTCGGTGCCATCAGCTCGTCGCGGTAGGGATGGTCTCCGGCGACCAGTAGTTGGCTCATGATGAACGACTCCAACTGATCGCGTGCCAACGGCATTTCGGCGATCCCGCCCGGCCGATCGAGCTCGCGCATGAAGAACTCGACGGACGCCAACAGGCTGGAGCCTGCCGGAGTGGAGAGGTCGAGGTGAAAACCGAATTCGATCACGCGTTTGACCTGCTTCCCCAAGAGGTCTGACAGATGTGATTCGAGGCTGGTTCGAGGGACTTTCAAGATGAGCTGTTCCGCGTCGGGGGCCCAGTCGACGGTGGTGGCGTGCTCAGGATGGAGAATCAATCCGCTGCGACGCGCTTGGGTGCAGGCTTTTGTGCCGTCGCTGCGAAGGGCGTTGGTGGTGCCCGTCGTGGTCAGATTGACGTGGTAGTTGATCTCGGTCGGCGGCATGTGCAAGGTGGTGTCCGCCCCGTATGCCAGGAAGCCGGCAGTGAAGAGACGCTCCTCGATCGCATTGAGCGTCATGTTGAGTCGGTCGGGCTGCGCCGAGTCCAGATGATGTTCGAGGTAGACCTCGGCGACGGCCTGGCGGGCCTCGTCCAGGTCAGTCGTGCGCAGGATCTGGAAACTGTTGAGAGGTTTGTCCGCGTCACTCATCCCATTGCTCCGCGCCCAGTATGGCCTGGTCCGGCGGGGGATTGCAGCCGTTTCGGCTGCGATCCGCCGCCGGGCGCGGGCCGTCAGTGGCGAAGTCCCGCTTCTTTCAGCAGCGGCATGACGGCGTCCGCGAAGTTGGGCATCTCCTCGTGGTAGTCGATCATCCCCATGAGCATCCCGTGCATTCCGGCGTTGTGAAGGTCGGCGAAATGGTCGACACACTGTTCGGGCGTGCCGACGATCGGGTATCCACCCCACCCCGCGATGAACCGCTCCTGGAATCGCATTGCATGGTCGAACGATTGGCTGGCACCCGATGTCGCCATCTTCAGGACGTTGCCGGCCGCGCCGCGGTCGCCGTCGTCGATGACGCGCTGGAAGTCGGCCTTCGCCTCCTTCTCGGTGTCGCGGCAGACAACCAGCCCGTAGGTCATCGGTGTGATTTCTCGCTGATACTCGGTACGGGCTTTCTCGACCAAAGCGGTGGTGTAGGCCTTGATGTTTTCCAGCGTGTCCAGCGAGGCGAAGTTGAAATCGACGTTGCGCGCCGAGAAGTCCACTCCGCTCTTGGAATTGCCGGCGTTGATGAGTGCGGGTCTGGGGGCCTGGTGCGGCTTGGGGTAGGACTCCACGTCGTCACCGTGAAAGTAGTTGCCGTGGAAGCCGAACGACGCCGGCTCGCTCCACAGCTTGTTGACGTAGTCCATCCACTCCTGGCCGAACGCGTACCGGTCGTCGTGTTGGCGCTGAACGCCACCGAACATCTCCATCTCCGGTGTCACCCAACCCATCACGAGGTTCAGGCCGAATCGTCCACCGGAGATGTGATCGATGGTGGTGGCGGCCTTCGCGGCCAGAATGGGATGAATCGTCGGCAGGTGCGATGTCGCAAAGACTGCGATGTGTTCGGTTGCCTGTGCCAAACCCGCTGCCCACGAATAGGTTTCGAAGCAGTTGCCGTTGAAGTTCGTGGTGCCGCCAAAGCCCTTCCATCGAGCGACGGGTACCAGCGCCTCCAAGCCAAGTGCATCGGCGCGTTTGGCGATGTCGAGGGTGTGCTGCCAGGTCACCTCGTAACTGGTTGGAGCGTGCGAAATGATAAGGCCGTGCGAACAGTTGGTGCCGAACAGGCCCAGCTTCATCTTTTGGTCGTTGAACATGGGGTTGGTGCCCGTGCGGTCAGCCAGGGGTGCGGTCTCGGCGGCAGGACGCGGTGCGGTCGGCGCGAATTCGATTGCGGTCATGGGTCGCTCCTCTGTTGATGGTGTGCTAGCCGAGCTTGAACGGGTCGCGAGTGTCGCCACTGAGCTCGACCCAGACGGATTTGGATTCGGTGTACTCGTTGACGGCGTCGATGCCGTTCTCGCGGCCGATACCGCTGGCACCGAATCCGCCGAACGGAACGTTGGGCCCGATCACGCGGTACGCGTTGACCCAGACGGATCCGGCACGCAGTTTGGCGGCCACCCGGTGGGCGCGGTGCACATCCTTGGTCCACACCGAGCCCGCCAAACCGAACGGTGTGTCGTTCGCCAGCCGCAGCGCCTCCTCCTCGGTGCTGAACCGGTACGCTGCCAGCACCGGACCGAACACCTCCTCGCGGACGACCGTCATGTCCGGAGTGACGCCGGTGAACACGGTGGGCTCGACGAACAGACCACCCAGCTCCTCGCTGGGAACACCGCCGGTAGCCACGGTGGCTCCCTCGGCGACGGCCGTGCGCAGGTAGTGCAGCACCTTGTCGTACTGCGGCCGGTTTGCGACCGGACCCATCTCGGTGTCGGCGGCGGTGGGATCGCCGAGTTTGATCTGGCGGACCCGTTCGACGAGCAGATTGATCAACTCGTCATGGACATCCTCGTGCACGATGAGACGCGATCCGGCCATGCAGGTTTGGCCAGTGGCGGCGAACACGCCTGCGATCAGACCGTTCGCGGCGGCGGCGAGGTCGGCGTCGGCGAACACGATCTGCGGCGACTTGCCCCCCAGCTCCAGCGTCACCTTGTTGACATTCTCCGCGGCGGCCTTGGCCACCGCCCGCCCGGTTGCCGTCGAACCGGTGAATGCCACCTTGTCAATGCCGCGGTGGCCCGCCAGGTACGCGCCGACCTCGCGGCTGAGCCCGGAGACGACGTTGACCGTGCCCGCGGGGAAGCCGGCTTGGTCAATGAGTTGTGCCAGCGCCAATGTCGAGGCGGACGAGTGTTCGGAGGGCTTGACCACAAAGGTGCACCCCGCTGCCAGGCCGACCGCGAGCTTCATCGTCAACAGCAGCAGCGGCGAGTTCCAAGGCGTGATCGCGGCGACAACCCCGACCGGTTCTCGTCGGGTGTAGACGAAGTAGTTCGGCTTGTCCGACGGTATGCAACGACCTTCGAGCTTGTCGGCCAGACCCGCATAGTAGTAGTAGAACTCGGGCAGATACTGCAGCTGGCCGAGCATCTCCCGGTAGAGCTTGCCCGAATCCTGGACTTCCAGGCGTGCCAAGCTTTCGGCGTTCTGGGCGATCAGATCGCCGAGTCGCCGGAGAAGCCGCGCTCGCGCGAAGCCGTCCGTGGCGCCCCAGTCACCCTCGAACGCCGCGCGGGCGCCGGCAACGGCGAGGTCGACGTCGGCGACCGACCCGTCCGGGATTCGCGCCCACGGTCGGCCCAGGTAGGGGTTCTCGCTGTCGAAGGTGGCGCCGGACCGGGCGTCGACGAACTCGCCGGCGATGAACATCTGGAAGGTCTGCAGATCGGTGCCGGTGTCGGGGGCCGTCTCGATCGACTGTGGTGCGGTGGTCATCTGCGTCACTCCTTGGTGGCAAACGTGATGGAGGTCATTGCGTCTCCGACCCTATGGCCACGTTGAGCCCGGCGAATATCCGTTGTGTGCACCTCGCTATCCGTTGAGTGCGGCCGGCCGTCGATTCACTCAACGGATAATTGCCCGCCGTCGGCGGATAGTGGCCACCGTCACCGCCGTCCTAGTGTTGCCGCCACATCCACGTCCGGCGGAGAGGAAACGTCATGAAAATCGGACCAGATCTGAGCGCCCACGCCATGCGCCAGGTCCTCGGACACTTCTGCTCCGGGATCACGGTGATCACCGCGAACGCCGGGGACGGCAGGCCCGTCGGATTCACCTGCCAGTCCTTCAGCTCGCTCTCCCTGGATCCGCCGCTCGTCAGCTTCAGCCCGGCGCGGACATCGACGACCTGGCCACAGATCCGCGCCGGGGGTTCGTTCGCGATCAACGTACTGGGTGCCGACAACGACGGGCTGAGCCGCCAGTTCGCCAGGTCAGGTACCGACAAATTCAGCGGTGTCCGTTGGGCACCAGGCACATTCGGTGCGCCCATTCTCGAGGGTGCGGTCGCATGGGCCGAGTGCCGGGTGTGGGCGGAGTACGACGGCGGCGATCACACCATCGTCGCGGCCCGGGTCCTGGGTCTGCACGGCGACCACACCAAGGACGCCCTGCTGTATTACCGCGGTGCCTATCACCTTCCGGTGCCGCATCCCAACCACCTCCCTACTCGGTAAGGCAGGACCATGACCGATCTCGATCGAGTCGGCGCCGCCGTGACGGCTATTGCGCACGGCCGGATGGTGCTGGTGGCCGACGATGCGGAACGCGAGAACGAAGGTGACCTCATCATGGCCGCCGAGTTCGTCACCGACGGTGACATGGCCTTCATGTTGCGACATGGCAGCGGCATCGTGTGCACGCCGATGTCGGACGCGATCGCCGACGTGCTCGCCCTTCCGATGATGGTTCAGCACAACACCGACAGTCATCACACCGCCTTCACCGTCTCGGTCGACGCGGTCGGCACCGGAACCGGCATTTCGTCAGCAGACCGGGCGGCCACCGTGCGCGCCCTGAGTTCACCTGCAACCACCTCCGATGATCTGCGACGGCCGGGGCACATGTTCCCCCTGCGCGCTCGACCCGGCGGCACGCTGGAACGCAACGGCCACACCGAGGCGGCCGTGGATCTGATGCGGCTGGCAGGGTGTCGCGAGGTCGCCGTGATCACCGAGTTGGTCGATGACGAGGGCGTGCCGATGTCCGGGCCGACGCTCATCGATTTCGCCGCAACGCATTCGATTCCCATGGTCACCATCGCCGAACTCGTCGACCATCGGCGACGCGAATCCGCCTGTGCGATAGAGGGTTACAGTGTCGCCGCGGCGATCCCAACGGACCATGGCCTATTCACCGCGCGGACCTACGTGGGAGACCACGGCGTCGAGCACCTGGTACTCACCCACGGCGACGTCCGGATCGCCTCGGCCACCGCCGCCGGGGTTCTGGTGCGGGTACACAGCGAATGTCTGACCGGCGACGTGATCGGCTCCAGGCGTTGCGACTGCGGCGCGCAGCTCGACGCCGCGTTGGCCGCCATCGCCGCCGAGGGTGCGGGGGTCTTGCTCTATCTGCGGGGGCATGAAGGCCGTGGAATAGGGCTGAGCCACAAGTTGGCCGCCTACGTGCTCCAGGAGGCCGGCCGCGACACGGTGGATGCCAACGTCGATCTCGGCTTGCCGATCGACAACCGCGACTACCAGGTGTGCGCCGACATTCTGCAGCGGCTCGACATCACTCGAATTCGGTTGATCACCAACAACCCCGCCAAGATCGCCGCGATATCCGCTGCCGGTGTGGCGGTGGAGCGGATAGGCACGTCCGCCGCGGTGAACGGCGACAACATCGCGTACCTGCGGACCAAACGCGATCGAATGGGACACCTGCTCGACGGCCTGGACGCCCGACCCACCGCGGCGTCGTGACACGCCATGCCCGACAACCTGACGTACAAGATACTGCGCGCCCATCTCGTCGAGGGAACGCTGAGCATAGGTGATGACATCAGGCTCAGGCCTGCTCAGGTGCTGATCGAGGACGCCACCGGGACGATGACCGCCATGCAGTTCGAACTGTTGAACGTTGATGCCGTAGACGTTCCGCTGGCCGTCCTGTATGTCGACCACAACGTCCTGCAAATCGACGACAAGAACATGCAGGACCATCGCTATCTGAAGTCGTTCTGCGCGCGGTATGGACTCCACTACTCGCCTGCAGGACACGGCATCTCGCATTACGTCCATCTGGAGCGGTTCAGCAGGCCGGGCGAACTGTTGCTGGGCGCCGACTCCCACACCTCCACCGCCGGTGCGGCCGGCATGTTCGCCGTCGGCGCCGGTGGGCTGGAGGTGGCCGTGGCGATGGCCGGCCATGGTGTCGAAATGCGTTGTCCACGAGTGGTCGGCGTTGAACTCCGCGGTTCGCTGCGCGAGGCGGTCGAACCCAAGGACGTCGTCTTGGAGATCCTGCGCCGTTACGGTGTTCGAGGTGGCCGCGGTGCGGCGTTCGAGTTTTTCGGTCCGGGAGTCGCAACGTTGTCGGTCACCGGCCGGGCCACCATCGCCAACATGATCGTCGAGACCGGTGCCACAACGGCGGTGTTCCCCTCCGACCACCGGACTCTGGAGTGGTTCGCCCAGCAACACCGATCGGACGTGTTCCGGCCGCTGCAGGCCGACCCCGGGGCCCGCTACGACGAGTACGTGAGCATCGACCTGGCCGGTGTGGTTCCGATGGTCGCCGTGCCGTTCTCACCGGACAACGTGGTGGATGTCAGTGGCCTCCCGGACACACCGGTTTCGCAGGTCTGCGTCGGGTCGTCGGTCAACAGTTCCTATGAGGACCTTGCGACGGTCGCCGCGGCGTTGCGCGGGCGGCAGGTGCACCCGGACGTTCAGCTGACCGTGACTCCCGGCTCACGGCAGATTCTCGACACGTTGATCGGGTCGGGGGTGTACCAGGATCTCATGCAAGCCGGCGCGCGCATGCTCGAGCCGATCTGCGGGCCGTGCGTCGGCATCGGTCAGGCCCCGTTGCAGCGGGCCGCATCGCTGCGCACGTTCAATCGAAACTTCCCGGGCCGCAGCGGGACGGCGGAAGACCGCGTCTATCTGTGCAGCCCGTCGACCGCTGCAGCCAGCGCGCTGGCCGGGCGCATCACCGACCCCACCGGCCGTCCGCGCGTCCGGCCGCGACCGCCCGTCTTGAGCGATCCGCGCGTCCACGCCCGACAGATCGTGGCACCGCCCGCCCCGGCCGAACGAGCCGCCGTCGCGATCGAGCGAGGGCCCAATCTTGTCCCGCCGCCACAATTCCCGCCCCCACCCACGACACTGTCCGCCCGCGTGCTCGCGGTGGTCGGCGACGACATTTCCACCGGTGATATGGCACCTGACGGAGTGATCGCCATGTCGGTGTGGTCCAACCTCGCCGCGTGCGCACCGTTCATGTTCTCCCGTATCGATCCGGGATTCCACGACCGCGCTCTCGACTGGGGTGGTGGAATCATCGTCGCCGGAGACAATTACGGGCAGGGTTCGTCCCGGGAACATGCCGCACTCATTCCCGGATTTCTCGGCGTGCGGGCCGTCGCTGCCCGCAGCTACGCCCGTATTCACCGACGCAACCTGATCGCTGCGGGCATTGTGCCACTGGTTTTGCCTGCGGACCGGATCGCGCAGGTCGGGGAGCGGTGGGTGCTGCAGGGGCTTGGCCAGGCGCTGCACGACCGAACCGACGAGCTCGTCGTGGTCATCGACGACGACATCCGAATACTCGTCCGGATCGAGCTGACGGCGTCGGAGCGCGCCATCCTGGCCGCGGGCGGGCTGCTCGCGCACACCCTGAGCCGGACAGGGGTGTGCCAGGAACCGCCGATCAGGCTCGGCCGCGATGGGTCTGCCAATCCCCGATCGCGGTGAGGCGACGGCGTTGTTGGGCCGCGGCGCCGCTGTCGAGCCCGCGATCGCGTGCCTCGAGGTGGCTGGTGACTCGGCGGCGGTGGTCGACCGGGTTGGCGTCGTCGTATTTGAACTTGGCCTCGACGCGCAGCACCGCCAGGCGAATGCCGCGGATACCGGGCAACATCCGACCGTAGGGCTCCTTGCCGACGGCCACCTCGGCGTGGCGTCCCTCCGGCTGGAAGTCGGCCAGCTGGGCGGCGAGGATCTGTGCCTTGCCCTCGGGGTCATCGACAACGGTTGGGCGGCAGACGAATTGCACCGTGGAGTAGTAGCTGGTCGGCACCCCGTCCTCGTCGGGTCCGCCGGCTTTCGCCCGCCAGTACGTCGGAATGTAGGCGTAGTCGCCGATCACCGCGAGCCGCACCTCGGCGGCCGCCTCCAGGTGTGCCCAGACCGGGTTGGGGCGCGCCAGGTGCATGAGCAGTTCGTCGCCGGCGCGGGTGAAGTGACTCGGCAGCAGCACCGGAGCCTGAGCCGGGTCGACGTTGCCCACCGCGAGTATCCCGAACGAGTCGGTGGTTTCCAGCCAGTCCTGCCATTCGGTGGCGTCGAGGGCGGCGTCCCAGGGGTGGATGAGCATGTCTGCCTCCTTGGTCAGCGTGCAGAAAGCAGGCGGCGAACGACGTGGACGTCGGGTCCAAGCCGGTTCAGATGGCTGCACAGGTCGTCGGCGGCGGCCGCCAGGTCCGCATCGTTCATCGGGTCGAGTGCGTCGATGATGAACAGGGCCGAGTGGGTGTCGTCGGTGAGCTGGGTGCGGCGGGCCTGACGCCAGTTCCAGCGCCGGCACGTCACACCCGCGTCGTCGCACCACACCACTTCGCCCGGTTCGGGATGCTCGACCACCGCCGCACCTCCGGCGGTGGTGTCGAACGGTTCCGCACCGGTGGCGCGGGCCAGCCGCGGCGCGCCGACGTAGCGGGTCAGGTCTTCGCCGCCGATGGGGACCTGATGCAAGACGGACACCGCGTTGTAGAGGTCGGTGAGCCGATTGACGCGTGGCAGCTCCGACTCGGCCCGGCGCACCAACGCCTCGACGCTGTTGCGGGTGCGTTGTGGTTTGGCGCCGAAAGCACGGTAGGCGTCCCGCCACGCCGCGACGTGTGGGAGCTGATCCACGGGCCTCTCGCGCAGCGCGTCGCGGGCGGCGGCCTCCGCCGTGCGCAGCAGGGCGTCGCTGTCGCGGTCAGTGGGTCCGGGGATCAGCCCGGCGGCGGCAACCAGCAGGGCACGGTAGTCGGGCCGAAGGGCGAATACGGCGTCGTCGACCAGGGCATCGGCCAGAAACCCGTCGAGACGAGCGGCACCCTTGTCCACGAGTGCAACATAGTCCGCGGTCCGGCCCATGCCGGCGCTACCTCGGGGATTCGGTCGCGCGCAGCCCCAGGGCGAGCACCAACCTGTCGTCCGGATCGTCCAGCGATGTCGCCAGCAGCTTCTCGATGCGCCGAACCCGGTAGCGCACCGTGTTGGGATGTACGTGCAGCCGCTGCGCCACCGCGGCGATGTCCCCGAAGCCGTCGAGGTAGGCGTGCAGGGTTTCGGCGAGGATCGGGTCGCGCTCCCGCAACGTGCGCACCCGCGGGTCCACCAGCCTCGGCTGGCTGGACACCTGCGACACGATTTCGTCCAGCAGCACCGTGGTGCGCGCCTCGTCCAGCGAGGTGACCTGACCGATGGCGCCGGGATGCCGCTGCGCGCTGTCGAAGACCCGGTCGATCTCCGCGCGGGCGGGACCTGTCGCGGACAGTCCGGTCAGGGGCGCGGCGATCACCGCCCGCATCGTCAGGCCGAGCTCGCGGCTGCCCGCGGCGACCACACCCCGCACCCACGACGTCACCGACGATGGCGCGCCGGTCTTGGGCAGCAGTACATACACCCGATCGTTGGCCGCCACCACTTGGGCATCTGATCGAAAAGCGCTGGCGCTCAGCGCGATGACATCGGCCGGGACCGCGGTGCCGCTTCCGCGGAAACCGATCAGGGCGGCCCGGCCGTCCGGGGTGATGCCGAGTTCGCGGGCGATCGTGACGACGTCCTCGACATCGACGGTGCCCAGACCGGCCGAACCGTCGGCGCGCAGGCCCAGCAACTCCTGCACCCGGACCATATGGGACGACGGGGCGGTGGCCAGCCGCGCCATGATCCTGGCGGCCAGCACGGCACCGCCGCGCAGCACCTCCTCGACGTCGTCGGCGAGCGGCAGGGAGCCCTGTTGGAGCCAGATGGTCCCGCCGAAGCCCGGGGGGCGGCGCGAGCCGGTCCTCGGCAGGTGGATCCCCACCGCCAGACGCGGCCGCAGACCCAGTTCCGGGCGTTCTGCGACGCGGACCACGTCCCCGCCGGCGCGAAGCGCGTCAAAGATGCCCCACTGCCCGATCCATTCGAGATGCTCCGGCGGACCCGCCCGGCCCAGGATCGACAACCGCCGGAGTTCGTCGGCTTCGTCGTTGGACGACGAGTAGGCCAGCACATGCGATTGGGCGTCCTCGATGCTGACCATGCCGCGGGTCCGGTCGGCGATCGACTGTGCCAGCCCGAACAGATCGGTGGCACTGCCGGACTGCGGGCCGTGCCCGTCGCCGCGATGCTCGAAGAAGTGGTTGACCAGACGGTAGAGCCGTTCCCAGCGC
Organism: Actinomycetota bacterium; assembly: GCA_018268465.1. Taxonomy (GTDB): domain Bacteria; phylum Actinomycetota; class Actinomycetes; order Mycobacteriales; family Mycobacteriaceae; genus Mycobacterium. The sequence continues at coordinate 87,143 of JAFDWN010000002.1, read as the reverse complement.
GCTCGCGGGTCGACGGCGACCACGGCCGTACCCGCCGACGTCGCCCGCGCCACCAGCGCGTCCGTCGGCTCCTTGACGAAGATCGCGACGGGTGGCCGACCCTGCGGTGACACCAGGGGGGACTGCTGACTCGTCAGCCAGGCAAGCGCCGCGTCCTCGGGGACGGCGACGAGGAAGAACAGATCGGCGCTGCCGGCGCCCGCCGCCAGACCGAGCCGCACGTCGTCGGAGTCGATGAGCGCCACCGACCCGACGGTCATATCGAGGCCGCGCGGCGCCTCGACGAGGGTGACCATCGTCCTGTCCAGGGCCAACAGCAGCTGGCCGAGCCCGATACGTGCCGCAGGCATGTTGTCCGATCGTACTAGCTGTTGGAGAGAGTCTTATCCGAACGGCTAATCACCGCGGGGCCGGAATCGGGAATCCTTGACGCCATGGACGCGATCACTGAAGTGCCGTTGCCCGCCAACGAGCCGGTTCACGAATACGCGCCGGGTTCGGCTGAACGGACCCGGCTGACCGAAGCCCTGAAAACCTTGGCCGCCACGCCCATCGACCTGCCCCATGTCATCGGCGGCGACCACCGGATGGGCGACGGTGAGCGCATCGACGTGGTGCAGCCGCACCGGCACTCCGCCCGCTTGGGCACCCTGACCAACGCCCAGCACTCCGACGCCACGGAGGCCGTGGCGGCGGCGATGGCCGCCAAACCCGAGTGGGAGGCCACCCCGTTCGACGAGCGGGCGGCGGTGTTCCTGCGTGCCGCCGACCTGTTGGCCGGTCCCTGGCGCGAAAAGATCGCCGCGGCCACCATGCTCGGCCAGTCCAAGACGGCCTACCAGGCCGAGATCGACACCCCATGTGAACTCATCGACTTCTGGCGCTTCAACGTCGCGTTCGCCCGCCAGATCATGGCCCAGCAGCCGATCAGCAGCCGTGGTGTCTGGAACCGCACCGACTACCGGCCGCTGGAGGGCTTCGTCTACGCCATCACCCCGTTCAACTTCACCGCGATCGCGGGCAACCTGCCGACCGCACCCGCGCTCATGGGCAACACCGTCGTGTGGAAGCCTTCGCCCACACAGACGTTCGCCGCGTACCTGACCATGCAGCTGTTGGAGGCGGCGGGTCTACCGCCGGGTGTGATCAACCTGCTCACCGGTGACGGTCGCGCGGTTTCCGATGTGGTGCTGGCAGATCCGCGGCTGGCCGGCATCCATTTCACCGGCTCCACCGCGACGTTCCAGCATCTGTGGCGGGAGGTCGGCACCAACATCGACCGCTATCACACGTATCCGCGACTGGTCGGCGAGACCGGCGGTAAGGACTTCGTGCTGGCGCACACCTCGGCGCATCCGGATGTGCTGCGCACCGCCCTGATCCGCGGGGCGTTCGACTTCCAGGGGCAGAAGTGTTCGGCGGCATCACGGGCCTTCGTCCCGCGGTCGGTCTGGAACACGATGGGTGACGACTTCCTTTCCGCTACGGAGGCATTGACCTACGGAGACGTCACCGACCTGAGCAATTACGGCGGCGCGCTGATCGACGAACGTTCCTTCGCAAAGAACGTCAGCGCGATCGAACGCGCCAAAGGCGCCGCCGGCGTCACCGTCGCGGCCGGCGGCGAATACGACGACAGCGAAGGCTATTTCGTCCGTCCCACGGTGCTGTTGTCCGACGATCCGACTGACGAGGCGTTCCGCACGGAGTACTTCGGTCCGATTCTGGCGGTCCACGTGTACCCGGATTCGGACTACGAGCGGATCCTCGACGTGGTCGACGGCGGATCACGCTACGGACTCACCGGTGCGGTGATCGCCGACGACCGCGCGGCCGTGCTTGCGGCCGAGCGCCGGTTGCGCCACGCGGCGGGCAATTTCTACGTCAACGACAAACCCACCGGCGCCGTCGTCGGCCAGCAGCCGTTCGGCGGTTCGCGGGCGTCGGGCACGAACGACAAAGCCGGGTCGCCGCTGAACCTGTTGCGCTGGACCTCGGCACGCTCCATCAAGGAGACCTTCGTCCCGCCCACCGACCACAACTACCCGCATATGGAGGCCTGAGCGATGTCGCAGAAGTCAACCGGGGTGTTCGACAAGGTCGCCCGCCCCGCCATCTTGGCCGCCAGCCGGTCGAAGGCGCTGCGCCGCACGGCCGAAAGGCTGCCCCTCACCCGTGCGGTCGTCCACCGGTTCGTGCCGGGGGAGACCGTCACCGATGCGGTGGGTTCAGTTGCACTGCTGCGTGATTCGAACCGATTTGTCACCATCGACTACCTGGGCGAGGACACCACCGACATCGAGGCGGCCAACGCCACCGTCGCGGCGTACGAGGCGCTCCTCGATGCGCTGGGCGGTCGCGGTGAATCCGCCGATGCCGCGGTCCGTCCGCTGGAGGTGTCCCTCAAACTGTCGGCTCTCGGTCAGGCGCTGCCGCGCGACGGCGAGAAGATCGCCCTGGAGAACGCGCATGCGATCTGCTCCAAGGCCAAACAGGTCGGGGCGTGGGTCACCGTCGACGCGGAGGACCACACCACGACCGACTCGACGCTGTCGATCGTGCGCGAATTGTGCCAGGATTTCGACTGGCTGGGCACGGTGTTACAGGCCTACCTGCACCGCACCGAGGCCGACTGTGCGGAATTCGCCGCCTCCGGAGCGCGCATCCGGCTGTGCAAGGGTGCCTACGACGAGCCCGTGTCGGTGGCGTACCGCGACCGCGACGAGGTGTCCGACTCCTATCTGCGGTGCCTGCGCGTGCTGATGGCCGGATCGGGCTATCCGATGGTCGCCTCCCACGACCCGGCCATCATCGCCGCCGTACCGGCGCTGGTCAACGAATTCTCACGTACCACTGACGATTTCGAATACCAGATGCTCTACGGCATCCGAGACGCCGAGCAGCGCAGGCTGGTCGCCGAAGGCAACCACGTCCGGGTGTACGTCCCGTTCGGCACCGAGTGGTACGGCTACTTCGTGCGGCGGCTGGCCGAACGGCCGGCCAACCTCACGTTCTTCCTGCGTGCGCTGACTCAGCGCGATCGGTAGGGGTCGAAGCCATCTCGGCCAGGATCTCCACCACATGCCGGTACGCCGAGCCGGTGGAGCGCGTCATCGCGAGTTCGCACGTCCGGTTGCAGGACGCGTGCGCATCCGTCGGATTCGCGCGGACCTGCGCAGCCTGACGCGCGGTGGCCGACTCGGTGAGCTCTGGATGCAACATTCCGCGGTCACCGGCGAATGCGCAACAGCCCCAATCGGCGGGAACCACGACCTCGTCGGCGACTTCGCGTGCGATCGCCATCATGTCGTCGGTCACCCCGAGTTGCGTCGAGGAGCAGGTCGGGTGCACCGTCACCGATCCGAGCCGGGCGTGCTCGCCCAGTGACGGCAGCACCCGCTTTGCGATCAGGGTAACGGCGTCGATGATCTCGATGTGCGGTGCGGTGCTCTTGAGCATCTTCACCAAACCCTCGGTGCAGCTGGATGCGTCGCACACCACCGGCAGTTCCCCGTTCCGGCTGGCACGCACGATGGCCGCGACCGTACGTTCGGACATGGCCCGGTAGCCGGTCGCCATACCCTTCGACGACCACGGCGTGCCGCAGCACAGCGAGTCGATATCGTCGGGCACGACGAGCGTGATTCCCGCCGTCGCGCAAAGCTTCTCGAAGCTCACCTGAACGCCCGCACCTTCGGCCGGACCGAACATGGCGTTGACGCAAGCAGGCAGGTACACCACGTCGGGCCGGCCCTGCGGCTGCGGGCGATGCCGCGGCCGGCCACCCTTGGGCAGCTCCGGTGACCACTGCGGCACGGTATCGGTGCCCGCGAGCGCGCGGCCGAACTTGCTGGCGGACACGGGGAGTGCGGCAGGTGCGGCCGAGGCCGCGGTGAGTGCCACGCCAGCCGCGCGGCTGGTCGCACGCCAGTGTTTGGCGGCCAGCGCCCAGCCCTTCTCCGCCGCCTTGCCGTTGCCCTCCCTGCGCAGTCTGCGGACCAGGTCGCCGGTGTTGATCAGCACCGGGCACGCGGTGCCGCACATGCCGTCCACCGCGCACGTCTGCACACCGGAATACTCGTAGGACTCTTCCAGCTCACCCGCCAGGGCCAGGTCACCGGTGGCCTCGGCGGTGGCGATGGCACGGCGCACCACGATCCGCTGCCGTGGCGTCAGCGTGAGATCCTTACTGGGGCAGACGGGTTCGCAGTAGCCGCACTCCACGCAGCGGTCCACCTCGTCCTCGACCGTGGGCGTGACCTTGATGTGGCGCAGGTGTGCGTCGGGGGAGTCGTCGAGCAGGACACCGGGATTGAGCAGGCCTGCCGGGTCGAGCAAGCGCTTGACCGACACCATCACGTCGTAGAGTTCGTCACCGTACTGACGGCGCACGTACGGCGCCATCACGCGACCGGTGCCATGTTCGGCTTTCAGTGAACCACCGTGTTCCAGAACGAGATCCACCATATCTTCGGTGAAATCGGCGTACCGCCGCAACGGCTCGTCGTCACCGAACCGGTCGGTGATCAGGAAGTGGATATTGCCGTCCTTGGCATGGCCGAAGATGACCGAATCCTGGTAGCGGTAGCGGTCGAAGAGTTCACCGAGACCGGCGCAGGTGTCGGCGAGCAGTTCGACGGGGACGACCACATCCTCCAGCAGTGCGGTGGTGCCCGACGCCCGCGCACCCGCGACCGAGGCGTACAGCCCCTTGCGCAGCTTCCACAGCCGCGCCGCGGTGGCGGGATCGCGGGTCAACTCGGCGGGGTTCTGCAGGGGCAGCCCGGCCAGCACCGGCGCCGCCGCGGCAGTGAGTCCGGCCAGTTCGTCGGCGTCGGTGGACTGGTACTCCAGCAGCAGCGCCGCCTGGCCGGCGACGTCCAGCGCGGCCACCTCCGCGGGGGTGTCGGGCAGGCGCTGGCCCACCCGCAGCGACCGGGCATCCATCAATTCCAGTGTGGCGGCGCCGGTCTCGACGAGTGCGGGCAGTGCCCGGTTGGCGGCGCCGAGGTCGTCGAACACCAGCAGTGCCGTGCTGATGTGCCGGCGCAGCGGGATCGTCCGCAAGGTGACCTCTGCCACGAAGCCCAGCGTGCCTTCGCTGCCGACCACCAGATGCGCGAGGATCTGGCTGGGCTCGTCGAAATCCAGCAGCGAGTTGAGGCCATAACCCATCGTGTTCTTCATCGCGAACTGCCTGCGGATGGTGCTCACCGAGGCCGCATTGTCGCGGACCCGGTCCCGCAGGCGCAGCAGGCCGGCGAAGATCTCCGGTTCGTCGTGGCGCAGCCGGGCGTCCGCGTCGGCCGCGCCGGTGTCGACCACCGTGCCCGACGGTAGCACCACCACCATCGAATCCAAGGTGCGATAAGTGTTTTCGACCGTCCCGCAGGCCATACCGCTGGAGTTGTTCGCGACGACACCGCCGATCGTGCAGGCCGCCTCGCTGGCCGGGTCGGGGCCGATCTTGCGGCCGTACCGCGCCAGTTCGGTATTCAGCCTGCGGACCGTCACCCCGGGCTGGGTCCGGATGCGGGCACCGTCGTCGAGCACCGTCGTCGTGCGAAATCCCTTGCGCACATCCACGAGGATGCCGTCGGTGACCGCCTGCCCGGACAGGCTGGTGCCGCCGGAACGCAGAGTCAGGGGGACCCCGTGGCGGGCGCTGACCGCGAACAGCCTGCCGACCTCGGCGGCGTCGCGCGCGGTGACCACCACCTGCGGGGTGAGCAGGAAGTGCGACGCGTCGTGGGCGGCGGCGTGGCGATCCAGGGCCCTGGTGCCCACTCGGGCGGGGTCCCCGGTGGCTCGGGCGAGTTCGTCAATGAGCGAGTTCATCTGAAGGTTTTCGTTCTTCGCGCAAGCGCTCATCACGGCACCATCCAACCCAGAACGTCCGTGGACTGCAGATAGATGAACACCGTGAACACCGCCAGCATCCCCAGACTCCACCAGATCAGCCGCCGGAAGATCTCGCCTTCGCGGCCCACCATGCCGACCGCTGCCGCGGCCACCGCGAGATTCTGCGGCGAGAGCATCTTGCCGAGCACACCGGCCGACGAATTCGTCGCCGCCATGAGGATCGGATCGAGTCCGGCGTGGTTGGCAGCGGTGACCTGGAGCAGACCGAACAGCGAGTTGGAGGACGTGTCCGATCCGGTGATGGCTACACCGATCCAGCCGATCAGCGGCGACAGCAGCGCGAACAACCCGCCGGCCGAGGCCAGGGCGAAGCCGAGGCTCTGGGTCTGCCCGGACAGGTTCATGACGAACGCGAGAGCGAGCACCGCGGTCACGGTGACGATCGTAAAGCGCAGCTTGACCAGGGTGTCCCAGTACGCCTGCAACGCTTTGCGCGGCGAGATCCGGTAGATGCCCATGACGATGAGACCCGAGAGCAGCAGCAGGGTGCCGGTGGCCTTGATGTGGTCGAGTTTGAAGATCTGGGCTCCGACCGGCTTACCCGCGGCATCGACGACGTCCAGTCCGGGCCAGTGGAACTTCCAGGTGCCGTGTTCGGCGAGCCAGGGCTTGATGACCGGAAGCTGGCTGATGCTGAACACCGCGATGATGACCAGGTAGGGGGCCACCGCGCCGAGGGTGGAGCGCTTCGACGGGGCAACGGCGACGTGCTCGGCCGTCACCGGCGCGGCACCGCCGGTGCCTACGGGCCCCGTCGGCACCGGCAGCCCGGTACCCGACTCGTCGGACTGCTCGTCGACGCCGGCGGGTGTGGCGGGCCGCAGGATTCGCACGGCGCCCAGCACGGCGGCGACGGTGACCACGGCGGCGACGATGTCGGTGATCTCGACGGCGATGAAGTTCGCGGTGATGAACTGGGCCACACCGAAGGTCACGCCGGCGACGAGGGCGATCGCCCAGGTCTCCCGCAGGCCGCGGCGGCCGTCGACGAGGAATACCAGGATGAACGGTACGAATACCGCTACGAACGGGGTCTGCCTGCCCGCCATCTGGGACAGCGTGTGCAGATCCAATCCGGTGACCGAGCTCAGGGTGATGATCGGTGCGGCCATCGCGCCGAAGGCGACCGGGGCGGTGTTGGCCAGCAGCGATACCACCGCGGCCTTGATCGGCTTCATCCCTGCGGCCATCAGCATCGCCGCGGAGATCGCGACGGGCGCACCGAATCCGGCCAGTGATTCCAGCAGCGCCCCGAAGCAGAACGCGATGAGGATGGCCTGGATCCGCTGATCGTCGGAGATCGACCGGATCTTGTCGCCGAGGACCTCGAACCAGCCGGTGATTTCGGTCAGGCGGTACACCCAGATCGCGTTGATGAGGATCCACAGGATCGGGAACACGCCGTAGAGCGCTCCCTCGAAGGTGGCGCTGGCGGCCTGCATCACCGGCATCTGCCACACGGCGACGGCGATGATCACCGACAGCGCCAGGCTGACCAGGGCCGAGCGGTGGGCCGGCCAGCGCAGCACGCCGAGCATGACGAACAACGACGTCAGCGGTACCGCCGCGACAAGCGCGGACAGCGCCAGCGACCCCGCGGCGGGGTCGAGTATCTGCTGGAACTGGGACATGGGGGAGACCTCCCGGATGAGGTTGATGACGCCTGGGGCGTGAAGTGGACCGGACTGTGCGGTAGATCGTGACACACCTCACCCCAAATTGTCTAGCAAGTACACATGAATAGCGAGTAGACACGTTTAGCTGAGGCGGCTTACTGTGGATTCATGGCCAACGGGCTGCGTGTGATATCCGTCGTCGACGCCATCGCCGACAACCTGCGAGACGCGATCCTCGGCGGGGCCCTCGCGCCGGGCACACCGTTGACCGAAACCGACGTCGCCGGCCGCTACGACGTCGCGCGGCCGACCGCCAAGGCGGCAATCGAGAAACTGGTCGGCGACATGCTGCTCGACCGTGGCAATCACAAGACGGCGCGGGTGCGCAGGCTCGGACCCGACGATGTGCGCGACATCTACCGCACCAGGGCGACGATCGAGTCGGAAGTCCTGCGCCAACTCGCGCAGACCCGGTTGGTGCCCGCGGGCACCCGCGAGGCGAACAACGAGATCAGGGTCATCGACGACGGGTCGGCGTTCGCGGTCGTTCGGCCCGACATGGCTTTTCACACCGCGCTGATCGACGGGCTCGGCAGCCCGCGCACCAGCCGGCTCTACCGGTCACTCGCCTCCGAGGTGACCCTGTGCATGGCGCAGATCCAGGGCCGTCACCTGCTCGACACGCGCATGATCGTGGCCGAACACGACCGGCTGCTGGAACTCATCGAGGCCGGGGACGGATCGGGTGCGGCCGAACTGCTGCAACTGCACGTCAGCCGGGCCCGCGAGCGTCTCGTCGGGGCGCTGGGTGGCACGCCCGGCCCCGAGGCCGACGCCCCGATGACGGTGTCGGTGTAGCCCGCGCCGAAAGCGCAGCCACGGCTGTGCGCGGCCGCCGGTTCACGACCCTGGGTGCGGTCTCGGCGTGATCGTCAGCGGGGCATGGGGCGCGCAGACGTCGGCATGATCACCCGTCCTGCGCAGGCGCCGCCGAGGATGTCGGTCTCCCAGGTGCCCTGCAGCGATCCGTCGCCGACCGGGACGTACAGCGACCGCGACCGCGCCGCGACGTACTGCGGCGGATAGCCGTCGCCTTGGTAACACTCCCACTGCCAGGCGTAGACGAACACCCACTGGATGCCGTCCCAGGTGTACCGCTGGGGTTGCGGAATCGTCGGATTGCTCGGCGCGGGACCCGAAACCACGGTGGCCACGCATTTGCCGGTCGAGCAGTCCGTGAAGAATCCGTACTCGGCGCTGAAGTCCGTTTCGGGTTGGTGGGCGGCGATGCTGGTCCCGGTCTTCTCGCTGGCATAGGTCGTGAGCAAATAGCGGCCCGTCCACGGTAGTGCCAGCGGATTCGCTGCGGCGTCCGGTGCCGGAGCGGCGCACATCGCGATCGCCAGAACCGCCAGCGCGGACCAGATGCGTATGGCGGGCATGAGCTTCCTCGAGGTTCGGGACCTCGGGAAATCGTATTTGCTCCGCCACCCGAGCCGCGGGACCGACGCGCCCTCCGCCGCTACTCGCGGCTGCGCCGGGAGAACCTGCCCTCCGTGACGTCATCCCACCTGCGGCACACCTCGTCGACCTTCGGATCACCCTGGTCTCTGATCCACGCGCAGGTCTCCACATCCGCAGACGGGTTGGTGACGATGATCGTGTGCAGTTCGGGCCGGTCCTCGGCGAGTTCGCGCAGCCGGGCGGCCGGCGTCGACGGGTCCGCGGCAGCCAGCGCGTCGAGCGGATCGGGCAGGGCGCCGCGCGGTGCGTCGTAGGCTGCCAGATCCGACTCCTCTGATTCCGCGGAACCGCGGTTGAGCAGCAGGTTCAGCAGGATCGCCGTGATGGCACCCGCCGAGATGCCCGAGTGGAAGATCGTCTGGAACCAGTCGGGGAACTGGTGGTAGAGGTCGAGCGCGACATTGACGGGTGAGTCGGCCAGCGTCCGGTTGGTGTAGTACAACTTGGCCTCGGTCAGCATCGCGACGCCCACCGAGATCGCCACGACCAGGATGTTGGTGTTGGTGAACTTCACCTTGGTCAGGGTTCGCACACCGCTGGCCGCGACCATGCCGAACAACGCCACCCCGGCGCCCCCCAGCACCGGCAACGGAATGCCTTCGACGACGGCGGCCATCTTCGGAAGCAGACCGAGCAGCACCAGGATGATGCCCGCGACGGTCGCGACGTGCCTGGTGCGTACCCCGGTGATCGCCACCAGGCCCACGTTCTGGGCGAACGCGGTGTACGGGAAGGTGTTGAAGATCCCGCCAAGCACGGTGCCCAGCCCGTCGGCGCGCAGGCCGTCGGCCAGCTTCTGCGGGGTGATCTTCTCGTCGACGATCTCGCCGACGGCCACGATGTCCCCGGTGGTTTCCGTCATGATGACGATCGCGACGATGAGCAGCGCGATGATCGAGCTGATCTCGAAGGTCGGCACGCCGAACTGGAACGGTGTGACGACGCCGATCCAGCTGTACTCGCCCATATGACTCCAGTTGGTCATCCCCAGCGGGATGGCCACGACCGTGCCGATCAGCAGGCCCAGCAGAATCGACACCCGGCGCAGGGCCTCCGGGGCGAAGCGTTCGATGAGGATGATCACGGCGAGTGTGAAGAAGCCCATGCCGATCGCCTTGGGCGACCCGAAGTCGGCGCCGGTCGCGGTGCCGCCACCGAACCAGCCGGCGGCGACGCGCATCAGCGAAACCCCGATGATGAGGATGATCGTGCCGGTGACCAGCGGCGGGAAGAAGCGAATCAGCCGGCCGAAGACCGGGGCCAGCAGGATCATGAACAGCCCGCACGCGATCACCGAGCCGTAGATCGTCGTGACTCCGTGGTTGACGCCGATAGTGATCATCGGGCCAACGGCCGCGAAGGTGACACCCTGCATGAGAGGCAGCCGCACCCCGAAACGCCAGAAGCCGACGGCCTGGATGATGGTGGCGATCCCGGCGACGAAGAGGTCGGCCATGATCAGGTGGACGATGTCGGACTGCTGCAGCTGGCCCGCGCCGACCATCGCACCGCCGACGATCAGGGGCACCGCGACCGCGCCGGCGTACATCGCCAAGACGTGCTGCACCCCCAACGGCAGCAACCGTTTGAGGGGTGGAATGTCGTCGACCGGTCTCGGTTGGGTTTTGCCCTCGGTGATGATCTTGGCCAGTGTGGTCATCGGCTCCAGGCCCCTTCTGTGGACGGCATCCCCTGTGCCAATCCTGTGAGTGTGCTGTTTCCGGGCCTTTCCCTGGTGATGACCGTCGTATTACGTGCTGGAGGTCCCGACGTTGGGGCAGCTGCGGCGGGGCCGCGGATGCCGGTCAGCCGTTCAGCCGCAGCAACGCCCAGGCGGCGATCGTCTGGGCATCGGTGATGGTGCCGTCGCGGATCATCTCGTCGATCCGCTCCCCGGTGAACCAGTCGCTGCGCATGTCCTGTTCTTCGTGTTCGCGCTCGTGCTCGCCTTCGGTGAGTCCGGTGGCCAGAAACACCCAGCCGCGCTGGCTGCTCATCCCCGGCGCCACGTCGAGCTGGCCCAGGCGCGCCAGCGACGCCGCCCGCAGCCCGGTCTCCTCGCGCAGTTCGCGCGCCGCGAGTTCCTCGGGGTCCACATCGGCCAGTTCCGGCGCGGTGCCCTGGGGAAACTCCCAGCGGCGCAGCCCAAGCGGATAGCGGAACTGTTCGACGAGCTGGAACCGCTCGCCGTCCCGCGGGATGACCAGCGCGTACGTCGGCTTGTCCACGACGGCGTAGAGGCCGTCGCTGCCGTCGGGGCGGCGGATCGCGTCTTCACGCAAGGTCAGCCAGTTGTTCCGGTACACCTCGCGGGAGGCGACCCGGCGGATGGAGTCCACCCGGTCAGTATTGCCCAGGGACGCGCCGATGGCCGCGCTCGAAGAGGCCCCGGGTAGCCTCGCTGGCGTGTTGCTGACCTCGTTGAATCCCGCCGCCGTCGCCGCCGGCGCAGACATCGGCGATGCGGTGTGCATCGACGGCACCACGCTGAGCAGGAGCGATCTGGTCGGCGCCGCGACCTCGGTGGCCGAACGCGTGGGGGGAGCGCGCCGGGTGGCGGTGCTGGCCACCCCGACCGTGTCGACCGTGCTCGCGGTCACCGGCTGCCTGATCGCCGGCGTGCCCGTCGTGCCGGTGCCCGCCGACGTCGGCGTCGCCGAGCGCACCCACATGTTGAACGACTCGGGGGCCGAGGCGTGGCTCGGCCCGCAGCCCCCGGACACCGGAGGGCTGCCGCACATTCCGGTGCGCCAGTACGCGCGGTCCTGGCATCGCTATCCGGAACCCTCCCCGGACGCCACGGCGCTGCTGATCTACACCTCGGGCACGACGGGTGCGCCCAAGGGCGTTCCGGTCACCCGTCGGGCGATTGCCGCCGACATCGATGCGCTGGCGCAGGCGTGGCAATGGACACCGGACGACACCCTCGTACACGGGCTTCCGCTGTTCCATGTGCACGGCTTGGTGCTGGGCCTGCTCGGGTCACTGCGCATCGGAAACAGGTTCATCCACACCGGCAAACCGACACCCGCGGCGTACGCACAGGCCAAGGGTTCGCTGTACTTCGGTGTGCCGACGGTGTGGTCACGCGTCGTGGCCGACCTGGACGCGGCGCTGGCGCTGGGCTCGGCGCGTCTGCTGGTGTCGGGTAGTGCACCGCTTCCGGTCCCGGTGTTCACCAAACTCGAAGAGCGCACCGGGCACCGGCCGGTGGAACGGTACGGCAGTACCGAATCGCTGATCACGGTGAGCACCCTCGTCGACGGCGAACGGCGCCCGGGCTGGGTGGGGCTGCCGATCGCCGGTGTGCAGACGCGGCTGGTCGCCGAGAGCGGGGCGCCGGTGCCCCACGACGGCGAAACCATCGGCGGGTTGCAGATCCGCGGACCGATGGTGTTCAGCGGTTACCTCAACCGCCCGGACGCCACGGCCGAAGCGTTCGACGACGGCTGGTACCGCACCGGCGACGCCGCCGTCATCGACGCCGACGGCATGCACCGCATCGTCGGCCGCGAGTCGGTGGACCTCATCAAATCCGGCGGGTTCCGGGTCGGCGCCGGGGAGGTGGAGACCGCGCTGCTCGGCCATCCCGGGGTGGCCGAGGTGGCGGTGGTCGGCGTGCCCGACGACGACCTGGGTCAGCGGATCGTCGCGTTCGTGGTGGGCGACGCCGATCCCAAGGCATTGATCGCGTATGTCGCCGAACAGCTTTCGGTGCACAAACGTCCGCGCGAGGTCCGGCTGGTGGACAGCCTGCCGCGCAACGCGATGGGCAAGGTGCTCAAGAAGGAGTTGGCCGGATGGGAATGAGGTTCTCCGAGATCTGCGTCGACGCCGCCGACATCCACGCCCTCGGCGGGTGGTGGGCCGGGGTGCTGGGCTGGCCGCAGGAGGTCACCGAAGACGGCGACGTGGCCTTGCGTGCCCCCGCGGGCGCCGGCCCGGACTGGCTGTTCCTGGCGGTGCCCGACGACAAGGTCGTCAAAAACCGCATCCATTTCGACTTCACCCCCGACGATCAGCAGGCCGAGGTGGACCGGCTGATCGCGCTGGGCGCCCGCCACGTCGACGTGGGGCAGGGCGAACAGAGCTGGGTGGTGCTGGCCGATCCCGAGGGCAACGAGTTCTGCATCCTGGCAGCCGAGTAGCCCCAGTCCTCCTCACTTGCCGCGAGGGTGCGAGTTTGCGGCCGACACGCCGGGTGCCGAGCCGATTTCGCGCACGCTCGGCCGCGGATCAGTTGGCGTGCAGTGCCTCGTTGAGGGTGATCCCGGTGCCGTCGCGGCGCACCACCTCGACCGCTCCGGTCAGCGAGTTGCGCCGGAACAGAAGATTGTTCGCACCCGAGAGCTCACGCGCCTTGACGGTCTTGCCGTCGGAGGTCACGACCTTGGTGCCCGCCGTCACGTACAGGCCGGCTTCGATGACGCAGTCGTCGCCCAGCGAGATACCCAGACCGGCGTTGGCGCCGAGCAGGCAGCGCTGCCCGACCGAGATGACCGCGGTGCCGCCGCCCGAGAGTGTCCCCATGATCGACGCGCCGCCGCCCACATCGGAGCCGTCGCCCACGACCACACCCGCCGAGATGCGGCCCTCCACCATCGACGCGCCGAGTGTGCCCGCGTTGAAGTTGACGAACCCCTCGTGCATCACCGTCGTACCCGTCGCCAGGTGCGCGCCCAGACGTACCCGGTCGGCGTCGGCGATCCGCACACCCGTGGGCGCCACGTAGTCGACCATCCGCGGGAACTTGTCGATGCCGAACACCGTCACCGGGCCGCGGCGGCGCAACCGCAGCCGCACCGCCTCGAATCCCTCGACCGCGCACGGGCCGTGGCTCGTCCACACCACGTTGGCGAGCACGCCGAAGATGCCCTCGACGCTGGCCTCGTGGGGCCTGATGAGCCGATGTGACAGCAGATGCAGACGCAGGTAGGCGTCGTAGGTGTCGACGGGTTTGTCGGCCAGCGACGCGATGGTGGTGCGCACCACGACGGTCTCGACGTCGCGTTCGTCGTCGCGGCCTGCCAGCACGGCCAGGTCGTCGGGCACCTCGGCGACCGACAACCGGACGGTAGTGGCGTCGAGCCCCGGGTCGCTGCCCTCCGTGGAGGAGTCGACGAGCTCGGGAGCGGGAAACCACGTATCGAGGACCGTTCCGTCGGCGGCGATGGTCGCCAGCCCCGTTCCGACGGCACCTGCAGTTGAAGTCACGCCGGTAAGACTAACCTCGACCGTCATGGGGCTGGATCTGCACGGTGACCCGATCGCACTGACCGCTGCGCTCGTCGACATCCCCAGCGAATCGCGCGCCGAGGAGCGCATCGCTGGTGAGATCGAGACGGCGCTGCGCGAACAGACCGATGGCTACGAGGTGGTCCGCAGCGGCAACGCGGTGCTTGCCAGGACGCATCTGGGCCGCCCGTCGCGGGTGATCCTCGCCGGGCACATCGACACCGTGCCCGCGGCAGGCAATGTCCCCAGCACACGGTCCGGCGGCGAGCTGTACGGCTGCGGCACCTCGGATATGAAATCCGGCGATGCGGTCTTCCTGCACCTGGCGGCGACGATCGCCGACCCCGCCCACGACATCACGGTCATCATGTACGACTGCGAGGAGATCGAAGCCACCGCGAACGGACTGGGCCGTGTCGAGCGTGAACTGCCCGAGTGGTTGGTCGGCGACGTCGCGATCCTCGGCGAGCCGTCCGGCGGCCTGATCGAAGCCGGATGCCAGGGCACGCTGCGGGTGGTGGTCAGCGCCTCGGGCACCCGCGCGCATTCGGCGCGATCCTGGCTGGGTGACAACGCGATCCACAAACTGGGCGCGGTGCTGGACCGGCTCACCGACTATCGGGCGCGCGAAGTGGACATCGACGGCTGCCGCTATCGCGAGGGGCTGTCGGCCGTGCGCGTCGACGGAGGTGTGGCCGGCAACGTCATCCCCGATGCCGCGTCGCTGACGGTGAACTTCCGCTTCGCGCCGGACCGCAGCGCCGAACAGGCGCTGGCGCACGTCCACGCGGTGTTCGACGGACTCGACGTGCAGATCGCGCCGACCGACGTCGCGCCGGGCGCGTTGCCGGGGCTGACGGCGCCCGCCGCGGCGGCGCTGGTGGCGGCCGCCGGCGGGCAGGTGCGCGCCAAGCTCGGCTGGACCGATGTCGCGCGGTTCGCGGCGCTGGGCGTCCCCGCGGTGAATTTCGGTCCCGGCGACCCCAATCTGGCGCATAAGTCCGACGAGCGGGTCGACGTGGACGAGATCACCGCCGCGACCCGGCTGCTGCGGACGTATTTAACTCGTTGACGCGGTCCGTAGCATGGAGGCCGCGGGTGAATGACACGCGCGCACAACCATTGCAGAGGCGGGCCGACGACATGTGGGGTGACGACGACATCTCCGGGTGATCCGGGAAGTCGCCTTCGTCGTCCTATCCCTGTACCCGTGCGCCTCAGGCGCCGGGTCCCCGAATCGTCAGGGTTCACTCGTATGTCCGATATTTCCGTGGTGTTTTCGCACGTGTCGTTCGCCTGGGCCGACGACACGACGGTGTTCACCGACCTGTCCTTTACGCTGCCCGCCGGCCGCACCGGCCTGGTCGCCCCCAATGGGGCGGGCAAGAGCACACTGCTGCGCCTGATCGCCGGCGAACTCCGGCCCGCCGCCGGTTCCGTGGCGGTCGGTGGCACGGTGGGCTATCTCCCGCAGCACCTGCCGTTCGAGACGGATGCGACGGTGTCCGATCTGCTCGGCGTGACGACGATCCTCGACGCGCTCGACGCGCTGTCCCGTGGCGACGCCGGCGAGGAGGTGTTCGCCGCGATCGGCGACGACTGGGATGTCCAGGAGCGCACCCGGGCGCAGCTGGACCGTCTCGGTCTGGGCGCCCTCGCCCTCGACCGCCGGCTGGGCACCCTCTCGGGCGGCGAGGTGGTCTCGCTGGGGCTGGCCGCGCGGCTGCTGGCCCGGCCGGATGTGCTGCTGCTCGACGAGCCGACCAACAACCTCGACCGCGATGCGCGGCGCCGACTTTACGGCGCGCTCGACGAGTTCGCCGGGACGCTGGTGGTGGTCAGTCACGACCGCGACCTGCTGGATCGGGTTGACCGCACAGCTGAGTTGTATCGCGGTGAAATCTCCTTCTACGGAGGAGGTTTCACCGCCTATGCCGACGCAGCGCAGGCGGCGCGCGAACTCGCGCAGAGCAACGTCCGCAACGCCGAGCTGCAGCTGAAACGGGAGAAACGCCAGTTGCAGCAGGCCAGGGAACGTGCGGCGCGACGGTCGGGTACCGCGGCGCGGAAGGTCAAGGATGCGGGCCTGCCGCGAATCGTGGCGGGCAAGTTGCAGCGCGACGCGCAGGAGTCGGCGGCGCGCGCCGACGATGTCCACACCAAACGGGTGGGGGAGGCCGAGGCGCGGCTCGACGACGCCGAACGCGCCGTGCGTGACGACGACACCATCGTGCTGGATCTGCCCGACACCGCGGTGCCCGCGGGCCGCACCCTCTTCGTCGGGACGGGTCTGCGGATCACCCGAGGAGGCCGAGAGTTCTTCGGCGGCAATGGTATCGACGTGACGATCCGCGGGCCCGAGCGGATCGCGCTGACCGGCCCCAACGGGTCGGGCAAGTCGACACTGCTGCGGATCATCGCCGGGGACCTGCGGTCCGGCGCGGAGGACGTCCAGCGTTTCGACGGCCGGATTGCCTACCTGTCACAGCGGCTCGATCTGCTCGATTCGGCACCCACGGTCGCCGAGAGCCTCGCCCGGTTCGCGCCGAGCCTGTCGCACACCCGGCGCATGCATCTGCTGGCCCGCTTCCTGTTTCAGGGTGAGCGGATCCACCTGCCGGTATCGGCCCTGTCCGGCGGCGAACGGTTACGCGCGACGCTGGCGTGCGTGCTCTACGCCGAGCCGGCGCCGCAACTGCTGCTGCTCGACGAGCCGACCAACAACCTGGACCTTGCCGGTGTCGCACAACTGACCGCGGCGCTCAACGCCTACCGCGGCGCCTTCGTCGTGGTCAGTCACGACGAGCGGTTTCTCGGTGACGTCGGCGTCGGGCGGCGGCTGCGGCTGTCGGCGGGAGGGCTGCAGGACGGCTAACCGGATTGCGGCCGGGTCTGCGCCGGTGCGGGTTTCGGAGATGCGGTGTCCGGGACCGCCGGCTGTGCCGGGCGGTCGGGCGCCCGGCCCGGGGCCGATCCCTCACCGCGGCCGGGCTTGTCGCCGCGCTCGCCGGGGCGGGCCTCGTCGGAATCAGTGTCGTCGTCGGGGTTGTGGCGATCCTCGACCGGTAGCTCGGTGTCCTCACTTTCGGGGATCACGTCGACGCCGACGCCCGGCTGCAGACCGCCCGTCAGCTGCTGAGGTAGCTGCTGTAGCGGGGCGGCGAGGGCCTGCAGCGGCGCCATGATCGCCTGGGCGGCCATCTGACCCAGTTGCGCGGCCTGTTGTCCGATCTGGCCGGCGAGCTGGCCCGCCACGTCACCGCCGCCTGCGGCGGGGGTGGCACCCGGCACGGGCGCAGTGCCGGACCCCGACGGTGAGGGCGGCACGGCGGCACCCGCGGTGCCGGCGGCGGGATCCATGGCGTCGGCCGCGGCCTGCAGCGCATCCCCGGCACGCTGGTCACCGCGCTCGTAGGCCTGGGCCGCCCGCAGCAGCAGGTCAGCGAGCGTGCTGCCGCTGCGTGAGGTGGTGAGGATCGTCGCCTGGCGGACGCCGAGTGCGTCGGCAAGTGCCGCGGTGACCGCCGACGCGATGGCGCCGTGCGACGTCTGCACGCCTGCCGGCTGCGGAGCCGCCAATCCGGACAGCGCGCCCGCGACGTCGGTGTGGGTTTGTGCATACCCGCGCAGGCCGTCGGTCTGCACGGAGAGAGTCCCGCTCATGCCGCGCCTCCCTTTCTGGACCGCCCCGGAAGTCTGCGGACCCGAGTGCCTATCCTATGGCGGCCAGACCGGTGCCTCCGACGGAATTCTCCGGCCTCAAGATGCCTGGGACGCGGCGGCGGCCGCAGCCGCGGCCAGCCCCGCGTCGGCGAATCGTGCCGACACGGCCCGCAATCCGGCGGCGTCGCCCGCGGCCAGCGCGCGGCCGTGATCGATTGCCAGTTCCGCGAATTCGCAGTCGACACCGAGGCGGGCGATACCGTCCGCCGCGCGGCCGTCGCCCAATCGCACCGCGTCGTGCAGGGCGCGTACCGCCACCGACCGCTGCCCTCCGCGTTCGGCCGCACGGGCCGCGTCGCGCGCCGCGGCGACGGCGCCGTGCGTGTCGCGGCGGGCGGCCAGTGTCCACGCCCGGGCCTGCGCCAACTCGGGTGCGAACAGCATGGACTTCAGGCCGTGCCGGGATTCGGCGCGTGACAACACTTTTGCGGCTTCGACGAGTGCGCCCTGCATACCCAGGGTCCGGGCCAGCAGCATCGATGCCAGCGGACCCCACGAGTAACCGGTGGGTGCCAGCACACCGGCGGCTTCCCGCAACAGCGCAACGGCGTCGGCGAACTGGCCGCGTTCGGTCAGCACGTCGGCGAGCAGGATCTGACCGATGGCGCGGCCCGGCTGGCGCGTCTGCGCGAAATCGGCCAGCCGCCGGGCCAGCGTCTGCGCGTCCTCGACCCGGCCGGTCATCAACAGCGCGGTGGTCTGCCCGAAACCACTGGTGAACCGCAACAGGCCGGGATGTCCGGCGGCCATGGCGCGTTCGGCGAGCGTGTCGACCTCCCCGAACCTGCCCATTCGCGCACAACTGAGCGCGGCGGTGGCCGCCGACCAGCCGACCGCGGTGGCGTCGGCCTCCGGCGAGTCGAGGACGGATTCGGCGATTTCCATGGCTCTGCTGGGGTTTCCGGCATTCATCGCCAGGGTGGCGGCCAGCGCGTCCAGCGTGACCCGCGCCTCCGGCGACGACACGCGATTGCGGGTGGTGTGCAGGAACGCCGTCGCCCGTTCGGGCTCCGAGAGCATCCAGAACTGGTTGGCCGCCCGCGGCAGCGCCCACGCCATCAGTTCGTCCTCGGTCAGCTCCGCCGAGTCGACCTCGGCCAGCACCGCGTCGGCCTCCCGGCCGCGGCCCTGCCACGCCAGCGCGTGCGCCAGCAGCAGCCGGGCGGGAAAGCCGCCGCCGTGGGTCACCGCGGCGCGTCCGAGTCGTTCGCCGAGTTCGAGATCGCCCAGCCGCAGCGCGTCCTCGCCGGCGGCGATCACCTCCGGCGCCGGCCGCGGGCTGTCGCTGTCGAGTGCGAGCACCGCCAGCCGGAGCCGTGCCACGATGCCGTCGGGCGGGTGGGCGGCCAGACGGTCCACCAGCGCCGTGCGCAGCCGGCGCAGCGTCGCGGCGCCCGTCCGCTCCCTGACGGCGTCGGTGTAGCGCGGATGCGCCGAACCGGCCACGCCGTCGCGGTTGACGACGACGTCGTGCGCTTCGGCGATACCCAGCGCGTCCGGACCCGCCAGCGCAGCCAGGTCCGCGGCGGGCAGCGGATCCTCCACGGCCAGGAACTGCAGCGCCGTCAGCGCCTCCCCTGGCACCCCGGCCAGCACGTCCACGACGTGGGCGTCGAAGCGCGTGCGGGCGCCGACATCGATTCGCGGCAGCACCTCGTCTCGCCAGATCGACGAAATCGCCTGTGGCGCAGAACCATCGGCGTCGACCACGACGATCATCCGGGTCGCTCCGCAGACCGCCAACTGGTAGACCAGCGATGCGGACAGCGGATCGAGCAGGCTGGCGTCGTCGACGATCAGCAGCCGCCCGTCGCCGAGGCGGTCACGCGCCCGGTCGAGGATCGCCGCCGTCCTGGCCCCGTCGGGGATATCGATCAGCGCCTCGAACGCCGAGAACGGGACAGCCCGCTGCGACACCGTTCCCGCCACCCGGTCCGAGCGTCCGTCCAGGTGCGCCCTGACGGCATCGGCCAGCTGCGTCTTGCCGGCACCCGCGGGACCCACCAGCACCGCCCCGCCGCGGTCACGCACACCGGCGATGAGCAGCTGCAGCGCCTCCGCCGGTGGCGCGGTCACCCACTTCACAGGCATCCGCGGGATTTTATGGGCAACGGGCCGGGGCCAGTCGCGAATGGGGCAAATGCCCGGTGAGGGGGCTGCCGGTGTCCTCGTCTAGGTTGTCGGTGTGTCCGTGTCCAGGGAATCCGGCGACGCAACCCGTCGTCCGTGGGCGGTGTGTGTCTACTGTGCGTCGGGTCCGAAGCATCCGGAGCTGTTGGAACTCGCGTCGGCGGTCGGAGCGGCCATCGCGCGGCGGGGCTGGACGCTGGTGTCCGGTGGTGGCAACGTCTCGGCGATGGGCGCGGTCGCGGAGTCGGCCCGCGCGGCGGGCGGCCGCACCGTCGGGGTGATCCCCAAGGCCCTGGTGCACCGGGAGGTCGCCGACGTCGACGCGGACGAACTCGTGGTCACCGACACGATGCGGGAACGCAAGCAGGTCATGGAGGACCGCGCCGACGCGTTCATCGCGCTGCCCGGCGGCATCGGCACGCTCGAGGAGTTCTTCGAGGCGTGGACGGCGGGTTATCTGGGTATGCACCAGAAGCCGGTGGTGATCCTCGATCCCATCGGTCATTACGCGGGACTGCTGGCATGGCTGGACGGACTGGAACGCACCGGCTATGTGTCGCGGGGGGCGCTGGAGCGCCTGGTGGTGACCGGGGACGTGGCGGCGGCGCTCGACGCCTGCGCCCCGGCGCACGGCTGATGGTGGTTGCCGGCGGCCGATAGGGTGGCCGGGAAGTCGATGACAGCGGAGGTGGCCGAACTCAGATGACCGACGAGCGCTTGCGCGAGACGCCAAGCGTCGACGAGAACGCCGGGATCCGCACGAACGTCGGGTTGCTCGACATCATCACGGGGGTGCCGGGGCTGCTTCTGGACGCACCGGTGATCGTGCGCGGCGCCGTCACTGGGTTTCTGGCCCGTCCGGGCGCCAAGACCTCGATCGGCAAGGTGTTCCAGGAGCGTGCCGTGCGGCACGCGGACCGGGTCTTCCTTAAATTCGGCGACCGGCGGATCACCTACCGCGAGGCCAATGAGACGGCCAACCGTTATGCCGCGGTACTGGCGGCACGTGGCGTCGGGCACGGCGACGTCGTCGGGATCATGGTTCGCAATTCACCGGAGTCGGTGCTGCTGATGCTGGCGGCGGTGAAATGCGGTGCGGTGGCCGGCATGTTGAACTACCACCAGCGCGGCAAGGTCCTCGCGCACAGCATCGGCCTGCTCGGTGCGACGGCGATCGTGGCCGAAACCGACTTCGTGGCACCGATCGCCGAGAGCGGCGCCGACACGGGCGACCTGACCACCGTCGACGAGGTGCACCGGCTGGCGGCCACCGCGCCGATGGCCAACCCGGCGGCGACGTCGGCGGTGCTGGCCAAGGACAAGGCCTTCTACATCTTCACCTCGGGCACCACCGGTATGCCCAAGGCCAGTGTGATGACCCACTACCGGTGGCTGCGGGCGCTGGCGGGGTTCGGCGGGCTGGGGATGCGCCTCACTCATCGCGACACCCTGTACTGCTGCCTGCCCTTCTATCACAACAATGCGCTGACGGTCGCGGTATCGTCGGCCATCAACGCGGGTGCCGCGCTGGCCCTCGGTGAATCGTTCTCCGCGTCGAGATTCTGGGATGACGTGATCCGTTATGATGCAACAGCTTTCGTCTACATCGGCGAGGTGTGCGCCTATCTGTTGCATCAGCCGCCCAAGCCGACCGACCGCGCGCACCGGGTGCGGGTGATAGCGGGCAATGGCCTGCGCCCCGCGATCTGGGACCAGTTCACCGAACGGTTCGGCATCGGGCGGGTGTGCGAGTTCTATGCGGCCAGCGAAGGAAATACCGCGTTTGTCAACGTGTTCAACGTCGACAAGACCACCGGCATCTGCCCGTCGCCGGTGGCGTTCGTTCAGTACGACGCCGACAGCGGCGATCCGGTGCGCGACGACGGCGGGCGGGTGCGCAAGGTCAAGAACGGCGAACCGGGGCTGCTCTTGTCCAAAGTCGGCAACTTCCAGCCCTTCGACGGCTACACCGACGCATCCGCAACGGAAAAGAAACTGGTGCGCAACGCTTTTCGTGACGGCGACGTGTGGTTCAACACCGGCGACCTGATGCGTTCGCAGGGTTTCGGGCATGCCGCGTTCACCGACCGCCTCGGGGACACCTTCCGGTGGAAAGGGGAGAACGTCGCCACCACCGAGGTCGAGGCCGCGGTGTCGTCGGACCCCGGGATCGCCGAGTGCACGGTGTTCGGTGTCGAGGTGCCCGGCTCGAGCGGACGCGCCGGTATGGCGGCGATCCAGCTCGGCGCGGGTGCGGAATTCGACGGTAAGGCGCTCGCCGCCACCTTCTACGAACATCTGCCCGGCTATGCGGTGCCCCTGTTCGTGCGGGTGGCGGCCACACTCGCGCACACCTCGACCTTCAAGAGCCAGAAGGGCGATCTGCGCAAGGAGGGCTACGGGCCCGGCGTCACCGACCCGCTCTATGTGCTGGCCGGCCGCGGGGAGGGGTACGTGCCGTTCTATGACGGCTATCCCGCCGAGGTGACGGCGGGTAGGCGGCCCGGGAGCTGAGCCCGCCGTCGGACGCATCTCGGGTCATGGCGCTCGCCCGCAGGTGCGCCAGGACGGCCGGTGCAGAACTCCGGGTGACGCCCGGGGCGGTCCGCCAGGCACCATGGAGGGCGTGCAGTCCACCTTCTGCGGCCGGCCCGTGGCCGGCGATCGCGCGCTGATCATGGCGATCGTGAACCGGACGCCGGATTCGTTCTACGACCGCGGCGCTACTTTCGCCGACGAGGCGGCCAAGGCGGCGGTGCACCGCGCGATCGGCGACGGCGCCGACGTCATCGACGTCGGCGGGGTGAAGGCCGGCCCGGGTGACACCGTGGACGCCGAGGAGGAGATCGCGCGTGTGGTGCCGTTCATCGAATGGCTGCGCGGCGCCTATCCCGACCAGCTGATCAGCGTCGACACCTGGCGTGCGGCGGTCGCCAAACGAGCCTGCGCGGCCGGCGCGGACGTGATCAACGACACCTGGGCCGGGGTCGATCCCGGTCTGGCCGAGATCGCCGCCGAATTCGGGGCGGGTCTGGTGTGCTCACACACCGGTGGCGCGGCGCCGCGGACCCGCCCGTTCCGCGTCAACTACGGCACCTCCGAGCGGGGTGTGGTCGATTCGGTGCTGGCCGAGGTGACCGCGGCCGCCGCGCACGCCGTGGCGATCGGCGTGGTCAAGGACCGTATTCTTGTGGATCCCACTCATGATTTCGGCAAGAACACTTACCACAGCCTTAGTTTGTTGCGCCACGTAAAAGATCTTGTAAATACCGGATGGCCGGTCCTGATGGCACTGAGCAACAAGGATTTCGTCGGGGAGACTTTGGGTGTGGGGCTGACCGAACGCCTGGAGGGCACCCTGGCCGCGACGGCACTCGCCGCAGCTTCCGGGGCGGCCATGTTCCGTGTTCACGAGGTCGGCCCGACTCGGCGCGTGCTGGAGATGGTCGCGTCGATCCAGGGACTTCGTCCACCGACGCGCACGGTGAGGGGACTGGCATGACTGTGACACCTGAACTGACACCCGAGTTGGCGGGAGCGGAAGCGATCGCCGAACACCGCTGGCTGTCTGACCACAGCTGGAGCCGCCCGGTGTGGACCGTCGACGAATTGATCGCCGCCAAGGCCGGGCGCACGGTGTCTGTGGTGTTGCCGGCCCTCAACGAGGAAGAGACCGTCGGCAGCGTCGTCGAGACCATCGCGCCCCTGCTGGGCAACCTGGTCGACGAGCTGATCGTGCTGGATTCGGGTTCCACCGATGACACCGAGATCCGCGCGGTCGCCGCCGGTGCCCGCGTCATCAGCCGCGAGATCGCGCTGCCCGAGGTGGAACCGCAGCCGGGTAAGGGTGAGGTGTTGTGGAGGTCGCTGGCCGCCACCACGGGCGACATCGTCGTCTTCGTCGACTCCGACCTGATCGACCCGGATCCGATGTTCGTGCCCAAACTGCTCGGCCCCCTGCTGACCACCGACGGCGTACACCTGGTCAAGGGGTTCTACCGGCGACCCCTCAAGGTGAGCGGCAGCGAGGACGCCAGCGGCGGGGGACGGGTGACCGAGCTGGTAGCGCGGCCGCTGCTGGCGGCGTTGCGACCCGAGCTGACGTGCCTGCTGCAGCCACTGGGCGGCGAATATGCCGGCACCCGTGAGCTGCTGACCTCGGTGCCGTTCGCGCCGGGCTACGGCGTCGAGATCGGTCTGCTCGTCGACACCTACGATCGGCTCGGGCTGGACGCGATCGCGCAGGTCAATCTGGGGGTCAGGACGCACCGCAACCGTCCGCTGACGGAGCTGGCGGCCATGAGCAGGCAGGTCATCGCCACCTTGCTGTCCCGGTGCGGCGTCGGGGACTCCGGGGTCGGGCTGACGCAGTTCTTCGCCGACGGCGAGGGCTACACGCCGCGCACGTCGGGGGTGTCCCTGCAGGACCGTCCGCCGATGGTCACGCTGCGACCCCGGTAGCCGGTCCTGTTCGTCCGGTGTGACCTGCGCGTTCGAATCTGTCGGACGGCTGCGGCAGGATCGAAGCCGTGACCTTGATTCTGCTCTACCTGGTGGTGCTGATCCTGGTGGCGGTCGTGCTGTTCGGCCTGGGCAGTGTGCTCTTCGGCCGCGGCGAATCCCTGCCGCCGTTACCCCGGGCCACCACGGCCACCGTGCTGCCTGCGTCCGGTGTCACCGCCGCGGACGTGGACGCCGTGAAATTCACCCAGACCGTGCGCGGATACAAGACCGGCGAGGTCGACTGGGTGCTCGACCGGCTGGGCCAGGAACTCGACCAGCTGCGCGGCGAGCTGGCGGCGGTGCGTGCCGCGCACGGGCTGGCCGGCGCCGGCGAACACGTCGCGCAGGGCCCCCAGCACGCCGCTGCCGGCCCGCATCCCGAGGAGCCGCTGTGACCGACGCCGACGGGCGCGTCCGCTGTGGCTGGGCGGCGGTGGGGCCGGACCGGGCTGCACACCCCGACGCGGTGCTCTACCGCGATTACCACGACACCGAATGGGGTCGTCCGCTGCGCGATTCGGCTGCACTTTTCGAGCGGGTCACGCTCGAGGCGTTCCAGAGCGGCCTGTCGTGGCTGACGATCCTGCGAAAGCGGGAGAACTTCCGTGCGGCGTTCGACGGGTTCGACGTCGAACGGATCGCACGCTACGGCGACCGTGACGTCGAGCGGCTGATGGCCGACGCGGGAATCGTGCGCAACCGCGCCAAGATCGACGCGACCGTCGCCAATGCCCGGGCCACCGCCGACCTGGACGTCGATCTCGGCGCGTTGCTGTGGTCGTTCGCGCCGCCGCCGCCGCGGCCGCGTCCCGCCGACCTGTCCCAGGTGCCCGCCGTCAGCCCCGAATCCACGGCGATGGCCAAGGAGCTCAAGCGCCGGGGGTTCAGGTTCGTGGGTCCGACGACGGCCTATGCCCTGATGCAGGCAACGGGCATGGTCGATGATCACGTCGCGGAGTGCTGGGTGCCAGTCCTGTCCGGCGCATCCCGGCGATGAGCCGGGCGGGGTGGCAACACGCCGTCACGAGCGCCTTCGACGGGTCTGCGCACACCCACGGTCGAGGATAGGGAAGAATAGGCAGAGTTCAGTAGCAGTTCAGTGCCGGGTCCTGACGGGTGGACGGTCTCGGCTCCGACCGGGTCAGGCCCGTCCGACTCGGCGGGTTGGCTCTTTGTGGAGGGAGCACTCGATGGCGGCGATGAAGCCCCGGACCGGTGACGGTCCACTG
Organism: Actinomycetota bacterium; assembly: GCA_018268465.1. Lineage (GTDB taxonomy): Bacteria > Actinomycetota > Actinomycetes > Mycobacteriales > Mycobacteriaceae > Mycobacterium. The sequence goes on along the minus strand of JAFDWN010000002.1, from coordinate 61,261 downwards.
GAAGCAACCAAGGAGGGGCGCGGCATCGTGATGCGGGTACCACTCGAAGGCGGCGGACGACTCGTCGTCGAACTGACTCCAGAAGAGGCGGCCGCGTTGGGCGACGAACTGAAGGGCGTGACCAGCTAGCCGGTCGTGATCACGACGACACCTTGCGGTAGATCTCGAGGGTCTGCTCGGCGATGTGCGCCCATGAGAACTCCGCGATGCACCGCTCCCGGCCGGCCACGCCGTACCTGCGGGCCCGCTCGGGGTCGGCGACCAGCGAGTTGACGGCGTCGGCCAGGCCGGTCTCGAACGCAACGGAGGCGTCGGCGTCGTAGTGCACCAGCAGGCCGGTCTGCTGATCGGCGACGACCTCGGGAATGCCGCCGACATCGGACGCGACGACCGCGGTCGCGCACGCCATGGCCTCCAGGTTGACGATGCCCAGTGGCTCGTACACCGACGGGCAGACGAAAACAGTTGCCGCCGAGAGTATTTCGCGGATCTTGGCGGTCGGCAGCATCTCCCGGACCCAGAACACCCCGGTGCGAGCCGCCGCCAGTTCCTGCACCGCGGCCGACACTTCGGCCGCGATCTCAGGGGTGTCGGGGGCGCCCGCGCACAGCACCAGCTGGACGTCGGGGGCGAACCGGTGTGCGGCGGCGACCAGGTGTGCCACGCCCTTCTGCCTGGTGATGCGCCCCACGAACGCGACGATCGGCCGGTTGGTGTCGACGCCGAGTTCGGCCAGCACGGAGTCGTCGCCGGGCTGGGCGGGATACCAGACATCGGTGTCGATGCCGTTGCGCACCACGTGCACCCGGTTGGGATCCAGCGCGGGGTAGGTGCGCAGCACGTCCTCGCGCATACCCGAACTGACGGCGATCACCGCGTCGGCGGCTTCGACGGCCGTGCGCTCCACCCACGACGAGATCCGGTAGCCGCCGCCGAGCTGCTCGGCCTTCCACGGCCGCATCGGTTCCAGCGAATGCGCGGTCAGCACGTGCGGTATGCCGTACAGCAGCGCGCTCAGATGGCCGGCCATCCCGGTGTACCACGTGTGGGAGTGCACGACTGTCGCCTCCCGGCCGGGCACCGAGGCGCCGTTGACCATGTTGAGGTCGGCGGACAGCGTCGACAGCGCGGCATTGGCGCCGGCCAGCGCGGGGTCGGGCTGGTGGACGTAGGCATCGGTGCGCGGCGCGCCCATACAGTGCACGTCGACCTCGCACAGATGCCGTAGCTGGGCCACGAGTTCCGTGACGTGTACGCCCGCACCGCCGTAAACCTCGGGCGGATATTCCCGAGTCATCATGGCCACCCGCATGGGTACGACCGTAGTTGCCGTCGCGCGCGATCGCACGATTGTGGCCAACGTGGCGGCGAGATTCGCCGGCGTCGGCCAAATACCTTGACGGACAGCCCGACAGATCGCGTGAGATCCCGCGACATGTGGTCATCAATAGTGCCAATGGCTAGCCGCGGTGCGACCCGCCGGATAGGTTTACATCATGAGGGAATTGCCACATGTGCTGGGCATAGTCCTGGCCGGCGGGGAGGGCAAGCGGCTGTATCCGCTGACGGCGGATCGTGCCAAACCGGCGGTTCCCTTCGGCGGCGCCTACCGGCTCATCGACTTCGTGTTGTCCAACCTGGTCAACGCGCGGTACCTGAGGATCTGTGTTCTGACTCAGTACAAATCGCATTCGCTGGACCGCCACATCAGCCAGAACTGGCGGCTGAGTGGTTTGGCGGGGGAGTACATCACGCCGGTGCCGGCTCAGCAGCGGCTCGGTCCCCGCTGGTACACCGGATCCGCGGATGCGATCTACCAGTCGATGAACCTGATCTACGACGAGGACCCCGACTACATCGTGGTGTTCGGTGCCGACCACGTGTACCGGATGGATCCCGAGCAGATGGTCAAATACCACATCGAGAGCGGGGCGGGGGCCACCGTCGCCGGCATCCGGGTGCCGCGCGCCGAGGCCACCGCGTTCGGCTGCATCGACGCCGACGAGTCCGGCCGGATCCGCAAATTCGTCGAGAAGCCATCCGACCCGCCGGGCACCCCCGACGATCCCGAACAGACCTTCGTGTCGATGGGCAACTACATCTTCACCACGAAGGTGCTCATCGACGCGATCCGCGCCGATGCCGATGACGACGATTCCGACCACGACATGGGTGGCGACATCATCCCGCGCCTTGTTTCCGACGGGATGGCGGCGGTGTACGACTTCAGCGACAACGAGGTGCCCGGCGCCACCGAACGCGACCACGGCTACTGGCGTGACGTGGGGACGCTCGATGCGTTCTACGACGCGCACATGGATCTGGTGTCGGTGCACCCGGTGTTCAACTTGTACAACAAGCGGTGGCCCATCCGCGGGGAGTCGGAGAACCTGGCGCCGGCCAAGTTCGTCAACGGTGGCTCCGCGCAGGAATCCGTGGTCGGCGCCGGCAGCATCATCTCCGCGGCGTCCGTACGCAATTCGGTGTTGTCCTCCAACGTCGCCGTGGATGACGGGGCGATCGTCGAGGGCAGTGTGATCATGCCGGGGGCGCGCATCGGTCGCGGCGCGGTGGTGCGCCGGGCGATCCTGGACAAGAACGTCGTGGTGGGGCCGGGCGAGATGGTAGGTGTGGACCTGGAGAAGGACCGCGAACGGTTCGCCATCAGCGCCGGGGGTGTGGTCGCGGTCGGTAAGGGCGTCTGGATCTGACCCGCGCCGGGCGAATCAGCATTTCCCGTCGCTAGTCGCGCGGATTGGTGATGTCGAGTTCTCCTGTGCGCCGGCGGCGCCTGCGGCGGCGCAGGAGCGAGATCCCCGTCCATGCGAGCACGATCAGGGCCACAAGTACCAGCATGGGCAGCAGGATGGCCAGGAACACCAGGCTGATGCTCGTCACGTCCTCGACGGTGCTCAGCACGGGGGCGGCCACGCCCGCGGTGGCCACATTCGCCGCCGGACGAACCGCCGTTTTCGTCAGCGAAACCACCAGCGCGGTGACCACCCCGATGGCCACCGGAACCCATTGACCGGACTGGGCGAACGCGCCCGGATCGGTGACGGCCGCGGTCTGCGCCGCGGTGCCCGACCCGAAGACGATGCCGCCCGCCGTAGGCCGTACGAACGTCTGGATCGCGTCGTTGACGCTGTCCAGCGCGGGGACCTTGTCGGCGATGACCTCGACGGCCAGCAGCACGACGACGATCGCCATCACCCAACCGTTCTCGAGCCAGGCCCAGGTGTGCGGCAGCGTCACCAGGTCGGTGAACCGGGACAGCAGTCCCAGCGCGAGCAGCGGGATATACGCGTTCAGCCCCGCCGCCGTAGCCAGTCCGAAGCCGGTCAGTAGCTCCACGGCACCATTATGCGTCCGGGGCGTCGCCCGGAACGTCGATCACCACACGTGCGGCACCAAGCGGTAGCGCACCTGCTGCATGTATTCGCGGTATCCGGCCAACTGCTCGGCGAGCATCTTCTCCTCGTCGACGATGCGGATCCCCAGCGCCAGCACTCCCGGCGCCAGGGCCAACAGACCCCAGTACGAGTCGAGGGCCAGGGGCATTCCGATTATCATGACCAGCGCACCGACGTACATCGGATGCCGGACGATTGCGTACAACCCCGTCGTCACCACCGGTTGCCCCGTTTCGACGGTGATCGTGGCCGCGGCGAAGGCGTTCTGGATAACGACGAACTGGGCGACGCCCAGTCCGGCGGCCACGAGGACGTTGCCGAGCACGACGACGCCGGTCGGCACGGACGACCAGCCGAACCGATGGTCCAGGGCGCTGACGACCAGCCCGGCGACGACCGTCAGCATCGTCCCCCAGATGACGGCCTTCTGGATGGTCCTGGTTTCGGCGAACGGTCCTCCGTGCATCCGCCTGCGCAGTGCCGCAGGGCTTCTCACGGCCAGGTAGGCGCTGGGTACGACAGTGGCGACCATGAACACGGCGATGAAGACCCACGCCTGCCAGTAGGCGAGGGTGCCGGCGGGCACGAACAGCAGCACGCCGAAGAACACCAGTCCCACCACCGTCGACGCCACGGTTTGCACGCCCAGGCCGGCGGTCCACTTCGCGGATGTTGCCATGGTCCTCCTTCGATTCAGATCGCGTCGCGGCGGCGGTACACCCAGCCGGCGAGCGTGGTGAGGGCCGCCGCGGCCGCCACCATCACCACCAGCGCTGTGACGGGCACGTCGCTGGGCGCGGTGGTGCGCCCTACCGGTGAGGCCTCGATGAGCCAGCGGGGTAGCCGTAGCAGGGCGCCCAGGTAGAGCGCAAGGACGACGAAAGTGACTGCCAGCCAGGCGATCCACGGATGGCGCACGGCGATGGCCACAGCGGCGACGCCGGCGATCACCGCCATGGCGGGCACATAGGCCAACCCGGCGGCGGTCAGTCGTAGGACGGTGCCCGGCTCGCCGAGGGTGATCCCCGCACCCAGCCCGTTGCCAAGTCCGGCGAGCATCATCAGCACCGCCGAGCCCAGCACCGCGGCCGCCACCGCCGAGAGCAGCCAGCGCCAGCGCGACACCGAGCCGGCCAGCACCGTCTCGCCGATGCCGGACTGCTCGTCGGCGTACACCCGCAGCACCGCGGATGCGACGTAGCCGGTGGCGGCGGCCGCCAGGAACTGGGTCATGGTCGTGTACACCCCGTCGTTGCCCTGCGCGGCCAGCATCCTGCCGATCAGCTCGTTGTCCTGCCCGGCGTCGAGCAACGATTCGGTCATCGATCCGAAGGTCAGGCCGGCCAGGAACAATCCGACACCCCAGCCGATCAGGGCGCCCCGCTGCAAGGTGAGATGCAGACCGAGCACGTCGCGGACGGGTCGGGCACCGGGGTGGTCACCGGTGGAGGCGAACGTGCCCGCGTCGTACTGGCGGCTGCGTTCGAGCACGGCTGCCAGCCCGACGAGCGTCAGCGTGACGGCCACCAGCAGCGCCAGCGGCCACCAGCGCAGGTCGACAAACGAACGCATCTGCTGTGCCCAGGCGATCGGGGACAACCAGCTCAGTGCGCTGCCGGAGTGGTCGATCACGTCTCCGACGCCGCGAACGAGCGCGGCTAGCGCCAACAGGCCCATGGCCGCGCCGATGGCGGTGCGCGACTGGCGCCACAACTGGGCCGTGACGGCCGCAACCGCACCGAACAGCGTGGCCACGGCGGTGACGCCCAGGCACATCGCCGCGGTGTCGAGCAGGTTCAAACCCGTTGCCGCCATTGCTGTTGTCATCGTGACCGCCAGTACGGCGTTGACGCCGGCCACCACGACCAGCGCCGCGGCGGTGCGTGCGTAGCGGCCGACGACCGAAGACAAGACCAGTTCGGCTGCACCGCTTTCCTCTTCGGCCCGGGTATGGCGGATAACGGTGAGAATGGCCAGGATCGACGTTGCAACGATCAGTGTGAGCATGAGCTCGTTGGCCATCATCGCGCCGAGGTCGGTCTCATTGCCGCCGAACATGGGACCGCCCAACATCATTCCGGCGGGCGTCTTGAGCATCTCGACCCGGCTCAGCCGGGCGAGATCGTCGGGATAGGCCATCTGGATGGCGGCGGGCGTGTACACCATCGTCGCCGTCAGCACGATGATCCACACGCCGAGCCGGATCCGGTCGCGTCGCAGCGCGATCCGCACGAGGCTGCCCAGGCCGGTGATCGGGGAGCCCGCCGGCGCCGCATGACGGCGGGCGGGGCGCGCCGCGACGGGGGTGGTCATCGCCGGTCCTCACCGGCCGCGCCGGCCCGGCGCGCACCTCCCTCGTATTCGCGAAGGAAGAGATCCTCCAGCGACGCCGGCGTCACCGTGAGTTCGTCGATACCCATGCCGGTCAACTCACTCATGGTGCGGTCCAGGTCGATGCGGTCCACCGAGAATCGGATCTGGCCGTCCTCGGTGTGGAAGTCGTGCACGTGTGGGAACCGTTGCAGCGGGCGGGCATCCGCGCGGGTACGGGCGGTGACGGTGGTGCGCATCAGGTGGCGCAACTCGGCCAGGGTGCCGGATTTCACCGCACGTCCGCCGCGGATGATCGTGACGTTGGTGCAGAGCTTTTCGACCTCGGCCAGGATGTGGCTGGACAGCAGCACCGCGGCGCCCTCGGCGGCGACTTCCTGCACGCATCGCTGAAAAGCCTTCTCCATCAACGGATCCAATCCCGAGGTGGGTTCGTCGAGGATATACAGCTCGGCGTTGCAGCTGAACGCGGCGACGATCGCCACCTTCTGGCGGTTGCCCTTGGAGTAGGTGCGCGCCTTCTTGTCCGGATCGAGTTCGAACCGCTCGAGGAGTTCGTCGCGACGTCGGGTGTCGACGGTGCCGTCGCCGCGCAGACGGGCCAGGAAGTCGATGGCCTGCCTGCCGGTGAGATTGGGCCACAACGTCACATCCCCTGGGACGTAGGCGATGCGGCGGTGCAGTGCCACCGCGTCGCGCCAGGGATCGCCGCCGAGCAGCCGGGCGGTTCCGCCGTCGGCGCGCAGCAGCCCCAGCAGCACACGGATGGTGGTCGACTTGCCCGCACCGTTGGGTCCCAGGAACCCGGTGATGTCGCCGCGCGCGACGGACATGTCCAGTCCGTCCAGCGCCCGAGTGCGGCCGAAAGTCTTGGTCAGGCCATTGATTTCGACTGCAGCCTGGGAGCCGGCGACGGTCTTGGGCCGGGTTGTCGGCACGGTGGTCATGGTGTCTCACCTGTTCCTCGTGTTGCCGCGCCGTCGGGCGGCGCCGATCCGAAGGGGATGCCCGCCTCGCGTTGGGCGACGAAGGCGTCGTACATGGTGGGGTCGGCCATCAGGCCGTGGGTGTACACCTCCAGCGCGGGCAGCACCATGTCCTCGGCGTAGTCGCGGAGTACCGCGCGCACATCGGTGGGGGTGTCGTGCAGTTGCAGGTACAGCAGGAAACCGCCGCCGCTGCTCATCGACACGAACTTCGCGCGCGCGGCGGGGTCCCGGCTGGGCTTGAGGGTGCCTGCGCGCACACCCTCCTCCAGATACTGTTCGGCCTGGCCGATCATGCGCCGCCACAACATCTTCGACAGGTCGTTGCCCGATTGCATGGTCCGCACGAGGTAGGCCATCATCGGTGCGTACGACTCGATCTCGGCCATTTGCGCGAACCAGGCAGCGGGATCGTGCGTCTGCATCGACGCGGATTTGCCGGTGCGAATCTCCTCGGCGATGTAGTCGTCGCAGGCTTTGCGCAGTCCGTCCTTGGACCCGAAGTGGTGGATCACCAGTGCCGCGCTGACGCCGGCCGCGTCGGCGATGGCCCGAACGCCGACACCGAATCCGTGCTGGCCGAACTGGTCGATGGCCGCATCCCGGATTCTCGCGACGGCCGTCCGATCATCGACTGAACGCATGTTTAGTATGCTAAACACTTGTTCAGTTCACCGTCAATGACTCGGCCCGTCAGGAATCCGTAAAAGCAATCCGCGCCCGGATGCGCAGGCGACGCCGACTCGTCGGGCAGCCATTCCGGCGGAACGGCGTGGTCGCCGGCCCGAAGGTCAGAGCCGGGCAGCCGCGAGCAGCCCGTCGCCGAGCGGGATGAGCACCGGGGTCAGGCGCTCGTCCTCGGCGATCAGCCGCGCCGCCTCCCGGACGGCGGCGACCTCGGTGTCGTTGGCGGTGGCGTCACCCGCGCGGCCGCCCAGTGCCGCCCGGTGCACGACGATCGCGCCGCCCGGGCGCAGCAACCGAACACCTTCGGCGACGAACTGCGGCTGGTCGAGCGGCTCGGCGTCGACGAAGACCAGGTCGTATGACTCGTCGGCCAGCCTCGTGAGCACCTCCTGTGCGCGGCCGTTGATCAGCCGCGTCCGGGACGGACCGATCCCCGCCTCGACGAAAGCCTGTTTGGCCAGGCGCTGATACTCGGGCTCGACGTCGATGGTCGTGAGCACACCGTCGACGCGCATCCCCGCCAGCAGCCACAGTCCACTGACCCCGGCGCCGGTGCCGACCTCGACCACCGCTTTGCCGCCCGTCAGGCGGGCCAGCATGCTCAGCAGTGCTCCGACCGCCGGGGTGATCGCGCCCGCGCCGATGTCGACTGCACGTTCCCGGGCCGCCGCGACGATGGGGTCCTCCGAGATGGATCCCTCGGCATGCGTGACGATTGCCTCGGCGCGGCTCGGCCTGCGCGCCACCTCGTCGCCGCCGCTGTGACCCGTTGTGTCGTCGGTGCTGGCCATGACCCGCAGCGTAGAGGCCTGCGGGGGAGGCCCAACCGCGACACGCCCGCGCCGCCGCCCCCGATCGGGAACCGATTATCGTGGGTTTTCGCAGGTCGACGCAGAAGTGGCCGGCATTCTCAGGAAAAGTTCAGTTTGCTCATATGTCAGGCTCACCACGGTCGGAGACGGTATGTGCATGGAACACGGCGAAAGCTGGCGCTCTCGGAATAAGGACGTCGCGGATCGTGTTGCCGACAATGACGGGCGCGGGTCGTCTGACCTGGGCGTGTCAGAAAATGACCGGTTTGCCCGCGAGGCAATTGACCAGGAGGATCCGACGACCGCCACCGCTACGCACACCGCCCCTGTCTCGATGTCGCACCTCGAGCAGTACGCGGACGGGGATTGGGTGGAGCAGCCCGACGAGATGACGGGTACGGCCGTATTCGACGCCACGGGTGACAAGACGGCGATGCCGTCGTGGGACGAGTTGGTCCGCCAGCACGCCGACCGTGTCTATCGGCTGGCCTATCGGCTCTCGGGCAATCAGCACGACGCGGAGGATCTGACCCAGGAGACGTTCATCCGGGTCTTCCGTTCGGTGCAGAACTACCAGCCGGGCACGTTCGAAGGGTGGTTGCACCGCATCACCACCAACCTGTTCCTGGACATGGTGCGGCGCCGTACGCGTATCCGTATGGAGGCACTGCCCGAGGATTACGACCGCGTGCCGGCCGACGAGCCCAACCCGGAGCAGATCTACCACGACTCGCGACTGGGGCCCGACCTGCAGGCCGCGCTGGATTCACTGCCGCCGGAGTTCCGTGCCGCGGTCGTCCTGTGCGATATCGAAGGTCTGTCCTACGAGGAGATCGGTGCAACGCTGGGCGTGAAGCTGGGTACCGTCCGCAGCCGCATCCACCGGGGCCGCCAGGCGCTGCGCGACTACCTCGCCGCCCATTCGCCCGACACGGCCAGGTCGGCCTGACCCTTCCCGCATGTCGCGCACAGCATCGCGCGCTACATTCGATTCAGTATGTGACATAGCGGAGAGGAGTCTGCGCGATGGCCGACCCGGGGCACGTTTTCCGCCGCGCATTCTCCTGGTTGCCCGCCCAGTTCGCGTCGCAGAGCGACGCCCCCGTCGGGGCGCCGCGCCAGTTCGGGTCGACCGAACACCTGTCCACGGAGGCCATCGCGGCGTTCGTGGACGGCGAGCTACGGATGACCGCGCACTTGCGCGCCGCGCATCACTTGTCGTTGTGCCCGCAGTGCGCCGCCGAGGTCGACGCCCAGAGCCAGGCCCGCACGGCGTTGCGGGACTCCTGCCCCATCGTCATGCCCAGTTCGCTGTTGGGATTGTTGTCCCAGATACCGAAGCATGCACCGCCGGACCCGCCCGCCGGGCCCGATCAGGCCCAGTTTGCTGACGGCCACCCGCGATCCCGGCGCAAACGCCGGTAGGGTGGTATCGAAGTCGAGCAGCGACGTGCGCCGGCGACGGCGCGCTCACATCAGAGAGTGAACAACCGGTGACCAATCAGGACCAGTCCGGCGGTGCCGACCGCCTGGCTCCACGCCCTGTCGACCGCCCACCCGTTGACCCCGCCGCGCAGCGCGCCTTCGGCAGGCCGGACGGGTTCGACGGCTCGTTCCTGGGCGCCGACGCCAAGCGGGATCAGGGCGAGTACACACCGAAGGACCAGGCTCCCGACCCGGTGCTGGCCGAGGCCTTCGGGCGTCCATACTCCGGTGGCGATTCGCTGCAGCGACACCCCGCCGACGCGGGTGCACTCGACGCCGAACGTCTCGGCGATGACGTCGAGCTGCCTGACGACCCGTGGCGAGATCCAGCTGCCGCTGCCGCGCTCGGCACACCGGCGCTGGATAAGCCCGCCCCCGTTGCGGCGGCCGCGCCAGTCGGCAAACTCGGGGTTCGCGACGTCGTCTTCGGCCGCCGGGTCTCCTTCGTCGCCCTGGCCGTCCTGGCGGTCCTGGCGCTCGTCATCGGCGCGTTCGGCGGCTGGGTGGGGCGCATGACCGCCGAGACCGTCGAGGCGTTCACCACGTCCAAGGTGACTCTGGAGACCAGGGACAGCGGCGATCTTCCCGAGGGCAGATTCGCGAAAGTGGCGGCGGCGGTGGCTGATTCGGTGGTGACCATCGAGGCGGTCAGCGACCAGGACGGCTCCCAGGGTTCGGGTGTCGTCGTCGACGGCCGCGGCTACATCGTCACCAACAATCACGTCATCTCCGAAGCGGCCAACAACCCGGCCAAGTACAAGATGACCGTGGTGTTCAACGACGGTAAGGAAGTACCCGCGAACCTGGTAGGCCGGGACCCCAAAACCGACCTCGCGGTACTCAAGGTCGACAACGTCGACAACCTCACCGTCGCTCCGTTCGGCGACTCCGACAAGCTTCGAGTCGGCGACGAGGTGATCGCCGCGGGCGCCCCGCTGGGCCTGCGCAGCACCGTCACCCAGGGCATCATCAGCGCCCTGCACCGGCCGGTGCCGCTGTCGGGCGACGGGTCGGACACCGACACCGTGATCGACGGCGTGCAGACCGACGCGTCGATCAACCACGGCAACTCCGGCGGCCCGCTGATCGATATGAGCGGAAACGTGATCGGCATCAACACGGCGGGTAAATCGCTGTCGGAGAGTGCCAGCGGTCTCGGATTCGCGATCCCGGTCAACGAGGTCAAGGCCGTCGTCGACACCCTGATCCGCGACGGCCGGATCAGCCACCCGACGCTGGGAGTGACCGCGCGCTCGGTCAGCAACGACCTCGCATCCGGCGCGCAGATCGCCAACGTCAAGGCGGGCAGCCCCGCCGAGCGGGCCGGTCTGCTGGAGAACGACGTGGTCGTCAAGGTCGGCGACCGTACTGTCGCCGATGCCGACGAGTTCGTGGTCGCGATCCGTCAGCTCAAGATCGGTCAGGACGCACCCATCGAGGTGGTGCGCGACGGCCGCCACGTGACCTTGACGGTCAACCCGACCGGCGATAACCCGGTCTGACGATGTTCGCCAATATCGGGTGGGGGGAGATGCTGGTCCTGGTGATCGCCGGGCTGGTGATCCTGGGGCCGGAGCGGCTGCCCGGGGCGATCCGGTGGACGTCGGGCGCGTTGCGACAGGCCCGCGACTACGTCAGTGGAGCCACCACCCAGTTGCGCCAGGACTTCGGCCCCGAGTTCGAGGACCTGCGGGAACCGCTCAGCGAGCTGCAGAAGCTGCGCGGTATGACACCGCGGGCCGCCATCACCAAACATCTGCTCGACGGCGACGACTCGTTCTTCAGCGGCAAGTTCGACAGCCCGGCCCAGCCCGGCACCCCGACCCCGCCGCCAGCTGTCACCCCGCCCGCCGGCCCGCCGGCCGCCGCGCCACCGGCACCCGGGATATCGCCGCCGTCGTCGGGTACGCCCTACGACAGCGACGCGACCTGAATCGGACCGGGCCGCACCCGGCGCAGCGGAACGGGTGGACCTAGCGCCGTGTGGTGTCGAGGCCGAGTGACATCCCGGCGAGGCCACGTTTACGGGCCGCGAGGGTGTCGGCAACGGCACGCAGCGCCTTACCCGCCGCCGAATCCGGCGCGCTGAGAACCAGCGGAACACCGGTGTCGCCGGCCGCGACCAGCGCGGGATCCAGCGGGACCTGCCCCAGCAACGGCACGTCCGCGCCCACCGAGCGGCTGAGGCTTTCGGCCACCTGGCGACCGCCGCCCTCGCCGAAGAGCTGCATCGTCGAACCGTCGGGCAGCTGCAGCCCCGACATGTTCTCCACCACGCCGGCAATGCGCTGACGGGTCTGCAGCGCGATGGCACCGGCACGTTCGGCCACTTCCGCCGCCGCCAGCTGCGGGGTCGTCACGACCAGGATCTCCGCGCCGGGCACCAACTGGGCCACCGAGATCGCGATATCGCCGGTCCCCGGCGGCAGATCCAGCAGCAGCACGTCCAGGTCGCCCCAGTACACGTCGGCCAGGAACTGCTGCAGCGCACGGTGCAGCATGGGGCCGCGCCACACCACGGGGGTGTTGCCCTGGGTGAACATGGCGATCGAGATGACTCGCACGTCGTGGGAGATCGGTGGCAGGATCATCGACTCGACCTGGGTGGGCCGGTCGGTGGTGCCCATCATCCTGGGCACGGAGTGGCCGTAGATGTCCGCGTCGATCACTCCCACCGACAGACCGCGGGCGGCCATCGCGGCGGCCAGGTTGACGGTGACGCTGGACTTGCCGACGCCGCCCTTGCCGGACGCCACCGCGTACACCCGGGTCAAGGAGCCGGGCTGGGCGAACGGGATCACCGGTTCGGGCGCGTCGCCGCGCAGGCGTTTACGCAGCTCGGTGCGCTGCTCGTCGTTCATCACGTCGAGGCTCACGGTGACGGCGCCGGTGCCCGCGACGTCGGCCACCGCGGCGCTGACGCGTTCGGAGATCTCGGTCTTCTTGGGGCACGCCGCGGTGGTCAGGTACACCTCGACGTGCACGCTGCGGTCGGGGGCGATCGTGACGTTCTTGACCATGCCGATCTCGGTGATGGGCCGTCTCAGCTCAGGGTCGATCACCTTGCCCAGCGCGGTGCGAACCGATGCTTCCAGCGTTTTCAGGTCATCCGGTGTGTGGGACATCACCGAGAAGTCTAGGCCGCGGCGCAGCGCGGCCGACCCGCGGGCCGACGCCGCGGGTGGTCTAGTTCACCGGGCCGGGGGGAGGTCCCAGCGGGGCGGGGAAGGCAGCCGGCGCGGGTGCAGGTGGCGCCGGGAACGGCGGGGGCCCAGGCGGCGGCGGAAGCACAGCCGGCAACGCCGGCGCCGGAGGTGTGCCAATGGGCGGCGGGGCCAGCGGTGCGGCCTGCGGCTCCGGAGGCGGCGGAGGCACCTGGTCAGTCAGGCAGAACACGACACACTTCGGCGCCGGCGGCGGCGGGGGCAGCAGCCAGGGCGGCACCCACGGCGGGGCGGCGGGCGGCGCGGCAGGGGCCGCGAGCGGCTCCGGCGGCGGACCGGGCAGCGGACCCAGCCGCTGGCCGGGCGCGAATCCGGGCACATCGGTGGTCGGTATCTGGCGGGCCTCGTTACTGGCCAGGATCGGCACCAGCGCGAGCGGATCGTCGGCGGGCAGCCCGGTGGCGTTGACGGGCAGGTCGGGACCGAGGCCCTCCGGGCTGTCCAGATGGGCGTCGCCGATCGGCGGCACGGCGCCGGTGATCGGCGGCAGGTCCACCGGGACGACGCCGGTCGCGTACCCGGCGGCCCAGCTGAGCACGTTGCGGGCGTAGGCGACCGAATTGTTGTACCGCAGAATCGCGGTCATCACCTGGGACTGGTCGCGCAGGTTGAGGCCGCCGCTGCACAGGTAGCGGGCCGCGGCCAGGGTGGAGTCGTACAGGTTCTGCACGTCGGCCTTGCCGTCGCCGTCACCGTCGGAGGCATACCGTGCCCACGTGCCCGGCAGGAACTGCATCGGTCCCATGGCTCGGGCGTAGACGACGCGGCCGTTGGCGCGGCTGTGCACGATGATCTCGTTGCCGGGCAGTGTGCCGTCCAGCGCGGGCCCGAAGATCGGGCGGATCGCGGTGCCGCGGGCATCGGTGGCGCCGCCGTTGGCATGCATCGATTCGATGCGCCCGATGCCGGCCAGCAGGTTCCAGCTCACACCGCATCCGGGCATGGCAGCGGCCATCATCCGCTCGGCGTTGCGGTAGGCCGACAGGGCCATGGCGGGGATGCGCAGGCTGCCGGGTGCGGTGACGATTCCCGACGGGGGTGGCGCGGACACGGTCGCCGCGGCGACGCGGAAGCTTGTCGGCGTCTTCGTGACGGCGACCACTGCCGGACCGGACCGGTCGATCGGCGCCGACTCGACCGCAGCCATCGGCGCTACGGACTCCTGCCGTATCGGGGTGTGCACCGTCGGGGCCGATGCGCCGACCGCGCCGGAGAGCAACAGCGGAACGACGACGGCGACGCTCACGGCGCCGCGGACGTGCGGGGCGGAGAACTGCCCGTGCAGGTGCGGCCCGCCAAGCTGCCCGCGGGCGTGCGGAGTGAGGAAGTCGCCACGGACGTCGGCGGCGATGCGATGCCCGGGGGCGGGAGGTACCGGCACACGGTCGCACACGCGCCCTGCCCAGCGCCGAGCCGACTCGAGGGCGGCTCCTCCTCGTGCGTGCACTCAACCGTCCTTGGGTTCGGCATCAGCCTGTGAACCAGGTCACCATACCCACGACTTGTTGCGCGTGTTGCTGCATTGCTCAGAGTGGTTCAGCCCGTCGTTTCGGGCGCCGCTCGCCGCCGTCGGATTTGCCCGGCTTGTCCTTGTCGGTCGTCTTCGGGGGTAGTTGCAGGTTCTCGATGAGCTCGCGCAGCTCCTCGAGTTCGCGGCGCAGGTAGTCACGGGTGGCCACTTCGCCGACTGCCAGCCGCAGCGCGGCCAACTCCCGGGCGAGGTACTCGGTGTCTGCCTTCGTCTGCTCGGCGCGGCGGCGATCCTCCTCGAGCGCCACCCGGTCGCGGTTCTCCTGGCGGTTCTGGGCGAGCAGGATCAGCGGCGCGGCGTAGGCGGCCTGAGTCGAGAACGCCAGGTTGAGCAGGATAAACGGGTAAGGATCCCATTGCAGGCGCAGCGCGAACAGGTTCAGCGCGATCCAGACGACGACGAGGATCGTCTGGATCGCCAGGTAGCGCCCGGTGCCGAGGAATCGTGCGATCGACTCGCTGACCCGCCCCACCGCCTCGACGTCCACGTTGAACGAGAAGCCGCGACGCGAGCGGGGGGTGTCCAGCCGCTGGCGTGCCGACAGTTCGCTCATCGTGTCTCACCGGAGCGGGCGTCTGCCACTGCGCCCGGCAGATCGGGTTCCTCGCGTTGCCGCCAGTCGTCGGGCAGCAGGTGGTCGAGCACATCGTCGACCGACACCGCACCGAGCAGATGGTCCTCCTCGTCCACCACCGGGCCGCAGACCAGGTTGTAGGCAGCGAAGTAACGGGTCACTGCGGCCAGCGAATCCTCGGGGCTCAGGCTGGGCAGGTCGGTGTCGACGATGCCGCTGACCAGTGCCGCGGGCGGTTCCCGCAGCAGCCGCTGAAGATGCACGCAACCCAGGTAGTGGCCGGTCGGGGTGGCGGTGGGCGGCCTGGCCACGAACGCCAGCGACGCCAGCGCCGGCGTCAGGTCGGGATCGCGGACCCGTGCCAGTGCCTCGGCGACGGTGGTGTCGGGAGCCAGCACTACCGGTTCGGAGGTCATGAGCCCACCGGCGGTGTCCGGCGAATGGCTCAGCAGCCGGCGCACCGGTTCGGAGTCCTCGGGGTCCATCCGGCGCAACAGGGTCTCGGCGTCGGCCGCGGTCATCGTCCCCAACAGGTCGGCAGCGTCGTCGGGATCCATTGCCTCGAGTACGTCGGCGGCCCGTTCGGTTTTCAGCCGCAGCAGCACGTCGGCCTGTTCCTGTTCGGTGAGTTCCTGCAGCACGTCGGCCAGCCGTTCGTCGTCGAGGGCATTGACCAACTCGTAGCGACGTTTGGCGGGCAGCTCCCGGATGGCCTCGGCAACCTCGATCGGCCGCTGCCCCTCGAACTGCTCCAGCAGCGAGGCAACCCCCTGGTCCGGCATCGCCAGCCCCGACGGTGTCAGGCCCTGGATGTTCTGCCAGTCCACGATCTGCACATTGCTGCGACGGCCCAGCCGCCGCTGCGGCCGCACCGCCACCCGGGTCACCAGCCAGTCGCGGCTGCGGGTCTGTTCGATGCCGAGGTCGATCACCACGACGTCGATGCCGGCCAGTTGGGGCAGGTCGGGATCGTCGACGCGGACCCGGGTCTCCACCACCTGGCCGAGGACGAGGACCTCACCGGGCCGCTGGGAGAACCGGCGTAACGACACGCTGGCCGTCGTCAAGGTCACCGCACTGGGTTCGATCGCGGTGACTCGCAGGATCGGTACGAAAATCCTTCGGCGGGTGAGCAATTCGACAACCAAGCCCAGAACCCTGGGTTGGTGGCGGACAATACTGATGCTGATCACCACATCGCGGACGCGGCCGATCGACTCGCCGTCGGGACCCAGCACCACCATCCCCGCGAGCCGGGCCGCGTAGACCCTGTTAACAGCCGCCATGGTGGCAAGAGTAGGAGTGCAGGGGTGACTGAGACATTCGGGGCACGCTACCGGTCGCCGGACGGGGAGTCTGCCGTGCGCCTGCGGCGGACGTGCCTGTCGGTTCCCGGCAGTAGCGCGAAGATGATCGAGAAGGCCAAGACGCTGCCCGCCGACCAGGTGTTCCTCGATCTTGAGGACGCCGTCGCCGTCGACGCCAAGGAGCAGGCGCGGACCCGCGTCGCGGTCGCCCTGGCCGAACCGGGCTGGGCGGGGCAGCTGCGCGGTGTACGGGTCAACGACTGGACCACGCCGTGGACGTACTCCGACGTGATCGAAGTGGTGTCGACCGCCGGTGCCGCGCTGGACGTGATCATCCTGCCCAAGGTGCCCGACGTATCCCATGTGCATGCGCTGGATCTGCTGCTGACCCAGTTGGAGATCACGCACGGACTTCCGGTCGGCCGGATCGGCATCGAACCGCAGATCGAGGATGTGACGGGGTTGACGAATGTCGACGCCATCGCCGCGGGCCCCCGGGTCCGTGCGCTGGTCCTCGGGCCGGCCGACCTGATGGCCAGCCTGAACATGCGCACGCTCGTGGTGGGGGAGCAGCCCGAGGGCTACGACGTCGGCGACGCCTACCACCACGTCATGATGCGCATCCTCATCGCCGCGCGGGTGCACGGCATCGCCGCCATCGACGGACCCTTCCTGAAGGTGCGTGACGTCGACGCCTTCCGCGCCGTGGCGGGGCGCACGGCCGCACTGGGGTATGACGGCAAATGGGTGCTGCACCCCGACCAGATCGCCGCGGGCAACGAGATCTTCAGTCCCCGCCAGGCGGACTACGACCATGCCGAGCTGATCCTGGAGGCCTACGACTGGCATACCTCGCATGCCGGCGGGGCGCGCGGTGCCGCGATGCTGGGCCAGGAGATGATCGACGAGGCCAGCCGCAAGATGGCGTTGGTGATCGCAGGCAAGGGCCGGGCCGCCGGGATGGTGCGCTCTGGCGCCCGGTTCGAGCCGCCGCAGCCTCAGGGAGCGTACTGAAAGCTGTTCGACGCGGCGAGGAACACCACGATCACGATGTAGAGCACCCACAACGCCGCCACCAGGCCGCCGATGATCGCGCCGGCCAGGGCGAGACCGAAGCCGTCCTGTCCTGTCCGCCGCGTCTGGCGCATCGCGACGAGGCCGAGGATGAATCCGGCGATCGACGGCAGCCCGCACAGGAACAGGCCCGCGATCGACGTCACGAGTGCCGCGATCGCCATGCCGTTGGTACCGGGCGGTTTAATGCGCCGGTAGGGGTCGTACGGATCGACCGGGTAGGGGTACCCGGCGGCGTAGGGGTATCCGGCCGGTCCCGGGTATCCCGCGGGGTATCCGGTGGGTGCCGGGTATCCGGTAGGTCCGGGGTATCCCACCGGTGTCGGATACCCGCCAGGGTAGGGGGGTGATGGGTATACCGGGGGTGGCAGGCCCGCGTTCGGCGTCGCCCAGTCGGCACCCGTGGGCTCCGGATAGTCCAGCGGCGCCGAGTTCTCCAGAGACGGGTATTCCGTCCCGCGGAAGGGTTGCTCGGGGCTGCCGGTCATGGTCAGGAGCTGAAGACGGCGATGGTCCAGATGAGGTTGATCAGTAACGTCAGGCCACCGACCGCCACACCCGCGATGGCCAGACCCTGGCCGCCTTCACGGGTGGTCTTGATCTGGTTCATGGCCACCAGGCCGAGCGCGATCCCGACGATAGAGCCGATACCGCATAACACGCCGATCAGCGAGGACACCAGCGGCGCGATGGCCATGGTGTTGGTCTTCGGGGTGGGTGTGCCGTACGCCGCGGCGTAATCGGGCGGCGGATAGCCCGACGGGGCCTGGTTGTACCAGCCCGGACTGCCCGGTGGGGGCGGCGGATACGCGCCGCCGCCGAAGCCCGGCGGATCGGAGTAGGGCGGCGGGTAGCCCTGCGTTCCCGATCCCGGTGGCGGGTAACTCTGCGGGCCCGGGTAGCTCGGTTGTCCGAATCCGGGTGGTGGGTAATCCTGCGGGCCCGGGTAGCTCGGCTGTCCGGATCCCGGCGGCGGGTACCCGGGCGGCGGCGGGTAGCTCGGCTGTCCCGATCCCGGCGGCGGGTACCCGGGCGGGGGCGGGTAGGCGGGCGGCGGGGTGTACTCCGGCGCTGCGGCATCCTCGGTCGATGATCGTTCGATCGGCGGTGCCTCGTAACCACCCGAAGTGGGTTCTGACGATCCGTCGCCTGGCTCGGATGGTGACGTTTCGCCTGCGTTCCCGCCGGGATTTGTCATGCTGTTCAACCTAGCGCAAGGCACTGACGGCGGTGGCGACGAGCGGGCGGGCACCAATGCGCGTCTTCGGTCGTTGCCTTGACAGAGCAACTGCGATCACGCCGTGTGTGGAGGAGAATGCAGCGATGACGAGCCCATTCCAGCCTGGTCAGAGCCCGGGGGCGGCACCCGTCGGCCGGACACCGGTGCGCGGTGGTCCGGCTGCCCTGCCCACCCCCCCGAAGGGGTGGCCGATCGGTTCCTACCCGACTTACGCCGAGGCGCAGCGGGCCGTTGACTACCTGTCCGACCAGGAGTTTCCCGTCCAGCACGTGACGATCGTTGGTGTCGACCTGATGCAGGTCGAGCGGGTCACCGGGCGGCTGAGCTGGCCCAAGGTCTTGGGCGGCGGCGTGCTCACCGGCGCCTGGCTCGGCCTGTTCATCGGCCTCATCCTGGGATTCTTCAGCCCCAGCCCGTGGAGCGCGCTGCTCACCGGTTTGATCGCAGGTGTCTTCTTCGGTCTCATCACCTCGGCGATTCCCTATGCGATGGCACGCGGCACAAGAGATTTCAGTTCGACCATGCAACTCGTCGCCGGACGCTACGACGTGCTGTGCGATCCGCAGAGCGCCGAACGTGGCCGGGATCTGCTGGCGCGCTTGACGATCTAGCGGCGCACTGAGCCATCCTCGCGGGCGGCCGAGGCCGCTTGCGGACATCACGATTGCGACGCGTGCGGTCCGAAAGTGTTGCGCATCACGCTTCTTTGCCTCTACGGTTTGCGCGCGGGACTCTACCGCGTGGACGGGAGGCCGGTGGTGCGCGCACGGCGGCGGTGTGCTGTGGCAGGTGCTGCGGGGCCGGTCGTCGCGAGCGGACGGCCCCGCGTTCGCCGCGCCGGGTCTGGTCGACGCAGCTATCCTGGGGTCCATCATCGCGTGGAACGGCTTCGAGCCGGCGCTCTCGCCGGCGGCCACGGTCACCGCCGCCCCGATCATCTTCTGTGTTCTAGTGTTCCAACGTCGGATCGCGGCCGGTCCGGCGTCAGGTGCGTAAAGGGGTAGAGCGATGGCGGAGATTGTCCTGGACGGGGTGACCAAGAGTTACCCCAACGGTGCGACGGCGGTCAAGGACCTCTCCTTCACGATCGCCGACGGCGAGTTCGTCATCCTGGTCGGGCCCTCGGGATGCGGAAAATCCACCACCCTGAACATGATTGCGGGTCTGGAGGAGATCACGTCGGGCGAGTTGCGCATCGGCGGCGTGCGTGTCAATGACAAGGCGCCCAAGGACCGCGACATCGCGATGGTCTTCCAGTCGTATGCGCTGTACCCGCATATGACGGTGCGCCAGAACATCGCGTTCCCGCTGACGCTGGCCAAGGTGCGTAAGGCCGATATCGACGCCAAGGTCGAGGAAACGGCGAAAATCCTTGATCTCACCGAACTTCTGGACCGCAAGCCGGGGCTACTGTCCGGAGGACAACGCCAGCGTGTCGCGATGGGCCGCGCGATGGTGCGCAATCCCAAGGCGTTTCTGATGGATGAGCCCCTGTCCAACCTCGACGCCAAACTACGCGTCCAGATGCGTAGCGAGATCTCGCGGCTGCAGCACAGACTCGGCACCACCACCGTGTACGTCACCCATGACCAGACCGAGGCGATGACACTCGGCGACCGGGTGGTCGTGATGCTCGCCGGCGTGGCCCAGCAGATCGGGACTCCCGACGAGTTGTACAACCGCCCGGCCAACCTGTTCGTGGCCGGTTTCATCGGTTCGCCCGCGATGAACTTCTTTCCCGCCACCGTCACCGATGTCGGTGTGCAACTCCCGTTCGGCGAGGTCGTGCTGAGCCAGGAGGCGTATGACAGCCTGCTGCGGGCACGCCCGAACAACATCATCGTCGGCGTCCGACCCGAGCACATCGACGATGCCGCGCTGCTGGACGCCTACGCACGGATCAGGGCGCTGACCTTCGAAGCGAACGTCGACCTCGTCGAGTCGCTGGGCGCCGACAAGTACATCCATTTCACCGCCGAAGGCGCCGGTGTGCGCGCCGCTCAGTTGGCCGAACTGGCGACGGAATCCGGTGCAGCCGAAAACGAGTTCGTCGCAAGGGTTTCCGCCGAGTCCAAGGCGGTCGTCGGGCGACCGCTGCAGCTGGCGCTCGACACCACCAAACTGTCGATCTTCGACGCCGATTCGGGCGTCAACCTCACCTATTTCCCCGACGAGGCGCCCGGGCCGCAGGACGCCGGCGATCCGGCGGACGAGCCGGCGGCGCCCGCCGAGTGACCGACGTCCTGGACGAGGTCCGCGCCCACGTGCGCGGGCATTTCGCCCGTGTCGGTCTCACCGCGGCGCCCGACGCGGCCAGCGTGACGTTCCTCGGCACCGAGCGGATCGAAGTGCTGCGCTTCGGCCCCGATGACAGGTCGCCGTTCAACGGTGCGTATCACTATGTGTCCCTGGGCTGTTCGCGACATCCGATGTTCGATCCCGCCGAGATGGTCACCGATGCGATTCACGGCCCCCGGGCCGAGGTGGTGCTGTCACTGCGCGGGGCGACCCCGACGGGTCTGGCCCGCTCGATCGCCGTGCTGGCCGCCGCGCCTGCCGTGGAGGGTCTGATGCTCGAGCCCGACGCACTGGTCGACCTGGGATCTCCGTTGTGGCAGGGGTCGTCGTTTTCCGCGGTGTTGTTGGGGCCCAGCGATATCGAGGCTGCCCCGCTACCACCGCCGCGTGCTCCGGTGGTCGTACTTGCGGCAACACCGATTACCGCCACCGAGGCCGCGTGGGTGCGGCTCAAGGGCGCCGACGCGATGCGGGAGGCGTGGCGCGATGACGGGGTCGACACCCTCGCTCCCCGGCGCAAGGCCGCCAATCCGGGCTGAGGCGACGCCTCAGAGCCAGCCGTTGCGCCGGAACGTGCGGTAGAGGAACAGGCACGCCACGGTGATACCGGTCAGCACCGCAGGGTAGCCCCAACGCTCGTCGAGTTCGGGCATGTACTCGAAGTTCATGCCGTAGATGCCCGCGACCATGGTCGGGACCGCCGCGATCGCGACCCACGCCGAGATCTTGCGCATGTCGATGTTCTGCTGCATGCCGACCTTGGCCAGCGCCGCCTGTACCAGCGAGGACAGCATCTCGTCGTAGCTGGCGATCCGGTCGGCGGCGTGTGTCTGGTGATCGACGACGTCGCGCATGTAGCGCAGCACCTCTTTGGACAGCAGGTCCTTGTGGTCGGAGTTGATCCGGCCCAGCTCCAGCGACAGTGGTGCGACGGCGCGGCGGAGCTCGACGACCTCGCGCTTGAGCATGTAGATCTGTTCGATGTCCGTTTTCTTGGTGGGGGAGAACGTCTCTTCCTCGATGGCGTCGATGTCGCATTCCATCAGGCGGGTGACGTCGAGGTAGCTGTCAACCACGTGGTCGGCGATGGCGTGCATGACCGCGTAGGGGCCCAGCACGAGATGTTTGTGCTCGTCCTCCATTTTCTTGCGCACTCCGGCGAGGCCGGTGTGCTCGCCGTGGCGGACCGTCACGACGAAGTCGGGTCCGACGAACACCATGATCTCGCCGGTCTCGACGATCTCGCGGGCGAGCGCCACCGATTCGTGCGGGACGTAGTTGACGGTCTTGAGCACGAGGAACAGTGTGTTGTCGTAGCGTTCCAGCTTGGGACGCTGATGAGCATGCACGGCGTCCTCGACTGCCAGCGGATGTAGCCCGAAAACGTCAGCGACGGTTTGCATTTGATGCTCGTCGGGTTCGTGCAGCCCGATCCACACGAACGCCTGGCCGCCGTCCGCACCGATCTCGCGCACCTTGCTCAGTGCGGCGGCGTGGGTGTACTTGCCGGGCAGCCGCGTGCCGTCGACGTAGATCGCGCAGTCGACCGTCGCCCGGGCGACGGGCACGTGGATGGTCCTGGCGTCGGGGTGGGCTGCGGGTTTGCGGGCAGCGGGTCGCAAGAGCGACGGCGGCAACGCACGGAACGACGGCATACACGATCCTCCCCTCGAACGGTGGGGTCCGGGTCGGGGCCGATGACTTCGGACACTGAATGCTACGCCCGGCCGCTGTGGTGGCGAGCGCTACGCGAGTGCGCAACCGCACCCGCGCCGGCACCGCGAGCGAGTAACGTTTCGCCCGTGTCGGAAATGGTGCACACCCCGCAGGTCGTCATCGAGGACGACGAAATCTTCGCAGCGCACGAGGGAGGGAAGCTCTCTGTAGCGCTCAATTCGCCGTTGGACACCCAGCGAGCGCTGTCGATCGCCTATACGCCCGGCGTCGCGCAGGTGAGCAGGGCCATCGCGGCCGACCGCAGCCTGGCTGCCCGCTACACCTGGGCGAACCGATTGGTGGCTGTGGTCAGCGACGGAAGTGCCGTCCTGGGTCTCGGCGATATCGGGGCCGCGGCGTCGCTGCCGGTGATGGAGGGTAAGAGCGCGCTGTTCAAGACCTTCGCGGGACTCGACTCGATTCCGATCGTGTTGGACACCAAGGACCCCGACGAGATCGTCGAGACACTCGTCAGGCTGCGGCCGACGTTCGGCGCGGTCAACCTGGAGGACATCTCGGCGCCGCGGTGTTTCGAGATCGAGCGGCGGGCCATCGAGGCGCTGGACTGCCCGGTGATGCACGACGACCAGCACGGCACCGCGATCGTGCTGCTGGCCGGCCTGCTCGGCGCGTCGAAGGTGCTCGACCGGGATATCACCGCGCTGCGGGTTGTGATCTCCGGCGCGGGCGCGGCGGGTGTGGCGTGCGCGAACATCCTGCTGCTCCGTGGCCTCACCGACCTGGTTGTGCTGGATTCACGGGGCGTCATCCACACCGGTCGCGACGATCTCAACCCGGTCAAGGCGGATCTGGCGAGCCGGACGAATCCCCGTGGGGTGACCGGCGGAATGGCCGAGGCGTTGGCGGACGCCGACGTGTTCATCGGGCTGTCGGCTGGACTGGTGCCCGAGGAGTACGTCGCGAACATGGCGCGCGGTTGCATCGTGTTCGCGATGTCGAATCCCGATCCGGAGATCCATCCCGACGCGGCCAGGAAGTACGCCGCCGTGGTGGCCACCGGGCGCAGTGACTTCCCCAACCAGATCAACAACGTGCTTGCCTTCCCCGGTGTGTTCCGCGGAGCGCTGGACGCGGGCGCGCGCCGGATCACCGAGGAGATGAAGGTTGCGGCCGCAGAGGCGATCCTGGCCGTTGTGGGCGACGACCTGGCGGTCGACCGGATCGTGCCGGGTGCACTGGATCCGCGGGTCGGGCCGGCGGTGGCCAGCGCTGTGGCGGCGGCGTCCGGGGTCTGATCTGCGGATGGGTTTGTGCCGCGGCAGCGGCGAATCTGGCCTCAGCCGCGGCAGCGGCGAATCTGGCCTCAGCCGCGGCAGCGGCGAATCGAGCCTCAGCCGCGGATCCAACCTGAGCCGCATGGTGTTGGTGCTGGTCGCGGTGGTGATCGCCGGCTGCGGCCAGACGAATCCGCCGTCGGTCACCGTCGGCGCCGGGCCCGATCCGGAATCGGCGTTGTTGGCACACCTTTACGCCGCGGCGCTGCGGTACTACGGAAGCGCCACTCGGGTGGAACCGGGCGACGATCCGCTGCGTGGCCTCGACGCCGGCACGGCAGGCGTCGTACCCGGTTTCACCGGCGCCCTGCTGGCGACGTTCGAACCCGACGCTGTCGCGCGCGGCGACGCACAGGTGTACCGGGAGATGGTCGCGGCTCTGCCCGAGGGTGTCGCCGCCGGCGACTACACCGTGTCCGCCGAGGACAAACCCGCCGTCGCCGTCACCGAGGACACCGCGTCCGAGTGGGGTGGCCGCGACGTCGCGGCGCTGGTGCGGAACTGTGCCGACGCGCGGTTGGGGGCCGTTGCCGGCGCGGACGTTCCGCGCGCGATCGGCTTCTGCCGACCGGCGGGGGTGCGCGAATTCCGGGACTCAGCGGCGTTGTTCGCCGCCTTGCACCGAGGGGACGTCGACGCGGCGTGGACCTCCACAGCCGCACCCGACATCCCCGACGATCTGGTGGTGCTGGCCGACCGGACGTCGCTGATCCGGGCGGAAAACGTGGTTCCGCTCTACCGCCGCAACGAGCTCAACGAGTCGCAGGTGCTGGCCATCAACGAGATCGCCGGTGTCCTGGATACCGCGGCGCTCGCCCAGATGCGCGCCCAGATGGCCCAAGGTGACGATCCGGCGTCGGTGGCCGACGCCTGGCTGGCCGCACATCCCCTGGGGCGTTGAGCGGCCGCCGTCAGCGCGGTGTCATCGCCTTTGCTGCCACCTTGGAGAACAGCCACTGGTAGCGCGAACCTGTCACCCGCACGATGAGGTCGAGCACCTTGGCGTCGGTGCCGACAAGCACGCGTGCCTTGTTCTTGCGGACACCGTCGAGGATCACCCGCGCGGCCTTCTCCGGGGTGGTCGAGGCCAGCTTGTCGAAGGAGTGCGCCAGCTCGTCGACGTCGAGGCCTTCGGCGGCGGTGGCATTGCGGGCGATTGCGGTCTTGACGCCACCGGGATGGATCGTGGTGACCTTGACCGGGTGTCCCGCCAATATCATCTCCTGGCGCAGCGCCTCGGTGAATCCGCGGACGGCGAACTTGGCGGAGTTGTAGGCAGCCTGGCCGGGCACGGCGAACAGCCCGAACACACTCGAGACGTTGACCACGTGGCCGTCGCCCGATGCGATCAGGTGCGGCAGGAACACCTTCGTGCCGTTGACCACGCCCCAGTAATCGACATCCATCACCCGTTCGATGTCCTTGAACTGGCTGACCTCGACGTCGCCGGCGAACGCGATGCCCGCGTTGTTGTAGATCTGGTTGACCTTGCCGAAGTGTTCGGCGACCGTGTCGGCGTAGGCGTGAAAGGCCTCGCGTTCGGTGACGTCGAGACGATCGGCCCTGACCTGGGCACCCATCGTCGTCAGACGTTCCTCGGTGACGGCCAGACCGTCGGTGTCGACGTCGCTGATCGCCACTTTGGCACCGGACCGTGCCAGCTCGATCGCCAGCGCCTGCCCGATTCCCGACCCGGCACCGGTGACCACGGCCACCTTCCCGGCAAAGCCGTCCATAGCCATTCTCCCTTGTATGAGTCGACAAAATCGAGGGTAGCCGGTACCGCGGGTACCGGCTGATGCGGGGGCCGTCGGTAACGGTCGGAATGCGGTCGGCGATGCTTAGGTCATGAAGCGCAACAGTAAGGCGACCCTGGCGGCACTGGCGATGTCGGTGATCGGGCCCGTCGCATTGATGGGCGCCGCGGCCACCGTCGCCGCTCCGGCACAGGCCGATCCCACAACCGATGCGTTCGTCTCGGCGCTGACCAACGCCGGACTGGCCGATGCGGGCCTGACCGGCATCGATCCCGCGACCGCGGTCGCGGTCGGGCAGTCGGTATGCCCGCGTCTCGTCGAACCCGGGCAGAACGTCGCGAACGTCGCCGCGCAGGTTGCCGATGCGATCGGCAGGCCGCTCGGTCCGGCCACGATGTTCACCGGCCTGGCGATCTCGGTGTTCTGCCCGACGGCCGTCACACAACTGGCCAACGGTCAGTCACCGATCCCGTTCCCGCTGTTCGGGCTGTGAGGCCGGTCCCGCCCGTCTGACACCCGTATCGCCGGCCCGCCGCGGCGGGCCGTTCCGGTACCGCCCGACTAATCCGTCGCGAGTGTGAACTGACTGCGACGATTCCGCGAAGAGATCGCAGTCAGTACACACCTGGCGACGCGGCCCCACTGCCCGGTTCCTCCGCGGGGCTCGCTCCGCATCGTCACCGGGCCGTGCTCAGGCGAACGCCTCGTCGATGATCTCCTGCTGTTCGACAGCATGCACCTTGGACGAGCCCGACGACGGCGCCGACATGGCCCGCCGCGAGATCCGCTTGATACCGGCGAGCCGGTCCGGGAGCAACTCCGGCAGCGTCAGCCCGAACGTCGGCCATGCGCCCTGGTTGGCAGGCTCTTCCTGCACCCAGAAGAACTGGTCGGCGTTGGGGTAGGCCTCCAGCGTGTTGGCCAGCCGGCGGCGCGGCAGCGGAGCGAGCTGCTCGATCCGCACGATCGCGACGTCGTCCCGCTTGTCCTTGGTCTTGCGCGCCGCCAACTCGTAGTAGATCTTGCCGCTGGTCAGCAGGACGCGTTTGGCCTTGTTACGGTCGCCGTCGCCGTCGGTGTAGGTCGGCTCCTCCAGGATCGACCGGAACTTCTGCTCGGTGAAGTCGCGGATATCGCTGACGGCGGCTTTGTTGCGCAGCATCGACTTCGGCGTGAACACGATCAGCGGCCGGTGCACACCGTCGAGGCCGTGGCGGCGCAGCAGGTGGAAGTAGTTCGCCGGGGTCGACGGCACGGCGATGGTCATGTTGCCCTCGGCCCACAGCTGCAGGAAGCGCTCGATGCGCCCGGAGGTGTGGTCGGGACCCTGACCTTCATGGCCGTGCGGCAGCAGCAGCACCACGTCGGACAGCTGGCCCCATTTGGCCTCGCCGGAGCTGATGAACTCGTCGATGATCGACTGCGCGCCGTTGACGAAGTCGCCGAACTGCGCTTCCCACAACACCAGCGCCGAGGGGTTGCCCACCGAGTAGCCGTATTCGAAGCCCACCGCGGCATACTCCGACAGAGCCGAGTCGTACACCAGGAATTTGCCTCCGGTGGACGTGCCGTCGGGATTGACCGTCAGCAGCTGCAGCGGGGTGAACTCTTCGCCGGTCTTGCGGTCGATGACCACCGAATGCCGCTGGGTGAACGTGCCACGTCGGGTGTCCTGACCCGAGAAGCGGATCAGCTTGCCCTCGGCCAGGAACGACCCGAGGGCCAGCAGCTCGCCGAAGGCCCAGTCCACCTTGCCCTCATAGGCCATCTCGCGGCGCTTCTCCAGCACCGGCTTGACCCGCGGGTGCACGGTGAAGCCGTCGGGGAACGCCAGATGCGCGTCGCCGATCCGTGCCAGCAGCGCCTTGTCCACCGCGGTGGTCATCCCGCGCGGGATCATCTGGTCGGACTCCACCGACTCGCTCGGTTCGATGACGTGTTTCTCCAGCTCGCGGACTTCGTTGAACACCCGTTCCAGCTGGCCCTGGTAGTCGCGTAGCGCGTCCTCGGCCTCCTTCATCGAGATGTCGCCGCGGCCGATGAGCGATTCGGTGTACGTCTTGCGCACCCCGCGCTTGGTGTCGATGACGTCGTACATGTTGGGCTGGGTCATCGACGGGTCGTCACCTTCGTTGTGGCCGCGTCTGCGGTAGCACAACATGTCGATGACGACGTCCTTCTTGAACTTCTGCCGGAAGTCCACGGCCAGCCGCGCCACCCACACGCATGCCTCGGGGTCGTCGCCGTTGACGTGGAAGATCGGCGCGCCGATCATCTTCGCGACATCGGTGCAGTACTCCGACGAGCGCGAGGCATGCGGCGAGGTCGTGAAGCCGATCTGGTTGTTGACGATGATGTGGATGGTGCCGCCGGTGCGGTACCCGCGCAGCAGGGCCAGGTTCAGCGTCTCGGCGACCACACCCTGTCCGGCGAAGGCCGCGTCTCCGTGCAACATCAGCGGGACGACGGTGAAGCCGTCCTCGCCGTCACCCTTGTTCAGCAGGTCCTGTTTGGCACGCACCAGACCCTCGAGCACCGGGTCGACGGCCTCCAGGTGCGACGGGTTGGCGGTCAGCGACACCTCGATGTCGTTGTCGCCGAACATCTGCAGATACGTGCCCGAGGCGCCGAGGTGGTATTTGACGTCACCGGAGCCGTGGGCCTGCGAGGGGTTGAGGTTGCCCTCGAACTCGCTGAAGATCTGCGAGTAGGGCTTGCCGACGATATTGGCCAGCACGTTGAGGCGGCCGCGGTGCGGCATGCCGATGACGACCTCGTCGAGGGCGTGTTCGGCGCTCTGGTCGATGACGGCGTCCATCATCGGGATGACGGTCTCGGCACCCTCAAGCGAAAACCGCTTCTGCCCAACATATTTGGTCTGCAGGAAGGTTTCGAAGGCCTCGGCGGCGTTCAGCTTGGACAGGATGTACTTCTGCTGGGCAACCGTCGGCTTCTCGTGCTTGACCTCGATGCGCTCCTCGATCCACTCCTGCTGTTCGGGTTCGAGGATGTGGGTGTATTCCACGCCGACGTGGCGGCAGTAGGAGTCGCGCAGCAGCCCGAGGACGTCGCGCAGTTTCTTGTGCTCCGCCCCGGCGAAGCCGTTGACCTTGAATTCGCGGTCCAGGTCCCACAGCGTCAGGCCGTGGGAGAGCACGTCGAGGTCCGGATGGCTGCGGAACCGCGCCTTGTCCAGGCGCAGCGGGTCGATATCGGCCATCAGGTGGCCGCGGTTGCGGTACGCGGCGATCAGCTCGATGACGCGGGCGTTCTTGTCCTCGATGGAATCGGGGTTGTCCTTGCGCCACCGCACCGGCTCGTACGGGATGCCCAGCTCGAGGAAGATCTCGTCGTAGAACTCGTCATCGAGCAGCAGCGTGTGCACGGTGCGCAGGAAGTCGCCCGACTCCGCACCCTGGATGATGCGGTGGTCGTAAGTCGAGGTCAGCGTCATCAGCTTGCCTACGCCCAGGTCGGCGATGCGTTCCTCGCTGGCGCCCTGGAATTCCGCGGGATACTCCATCGCGCCGGCGCCGATGATCGCGCCCTGGCCGCGCATGAGCCGCGGCACCGAGTGCACGGTGCCGATGGTGCCCGGGTTGGTCAGCGAGATGGTGACCCCGGAGAAGTCCTCGGCGGTCAGCTTGCCGTCGCGGGCGCGCCGCACGATGTCCTCGTAGGCGGCGATGAACTGGCCGAAACGCATTGTGTCGCAACGTTTGATCGCGGCGACGACGAGCTGGCGGTTTCCGTCCTTGCCCTGCAGGTCGATGGCGAGACCGAGGTTGGTGTGCGCGGGTGTCACCGCGTTGGGCTTGCCGTTGATCTCGGCGAAGTGCCGGTTCATGTTGGGGAACTTCTTGACCGCCTGCACGATCGCGTATCCGAGCAGATGGGTGAAGCTGATCTTGCCGCCGCGGGTGCGTTTGAGGTGGTTGTTGATGACCGTCCGGTTGTCGATCATCAGCTTCGCCGGGATGGCGCGCACGCTGGTGGCCGTCGGCACGTCCAGCGAGGCCGACATGTTCTTGACGACCGCGGCCGCCGCGCCGCGCAACACCTGGGTTTCGTCAGTGTCGGCTGCCGCCGCAGCGGCCGGGGCCTTGGGCTTGTCGGCCGTGGCCGGTGCCGGCTTGGCAGCCTTGGCCGGGGCGCCGTTGGCCGCGGCAGGTTTGGCCTTCGGTGCGGGCGCCGGCTCTGCCGGCTTGGTCGGGGCGACGGGCGGGGCCGCCTGGGCGGGCTGTCCGTTTCCGCTCGCCGTGGTCGCGTCGGTGGTTGGTTCGGGGGAGTAGTCGACCAGGAATTCGTGCCAACTAGGGTCTACCGACGAGGGATCCTCGCGGAACTTGCGATACATCTCCTCTACCAACCACTCGTTCTGTCCGAATGGTGATGGTGAACTGCTCACGGCAGCGACTCGCCTCGCTTCTTCTGTCCGGCAAGCGTGCCGAATGCCGCTCGCCACTCGTTCTTTGATTCCCTTAGGTGCGGTTATCCGCTTTTCCGCCGCATAAAGGCTAACGCGTCGTGCGTCGCAGTGAGCAACGCACTGCACAACCCGTCGGTGTGCGGTTGGCCACTAGAGATGTGCGGACGGCAACACGTGAAGAGTGGCGGGCCACCGCGGCGGCGGTGACCCGAATGCCCGCCGCGCATTGCCGACGATCTTCTTGCCCATCAGGCGGTTGCCGGCCCCGCCCACGACCGCGCCGATGCCCACCGGCAGCAGCTTTCCGAACGCGATGGCCCCCCGCTTGAGGGCGTAACGCTTGACGAAGTACCGCAACAGCCGCGTATTGAGTTGAGACACCGCGGGCAGCGGCAGCGTCGCGGCCCCGTCACTCAGCCACGCGCCGCTGGTTCGGCCGGGACCGAGCAGGTCGGAGACCGCGCGCTTGCTGTCGTCGCCGACGAGCACCGAGAGCACCAGCGCCCTGCGGCGTTCGCGGTGGTCGGCCGGGATGCCGTGCACCTCGGCGACAGCCAGCACGAATACCGACGTGGCCTCCAGGAACACCACCGTCTCGCCCGCCACGGCCGACAGCGCCGCCAGCGTCCCGATGCCGGGGATGGCCGCCGCCGAGCCGACCGCCGCACCGCTGGCCATCACCGCGGCCAGATAGTGCTTCTCCAGCTTGGAGACGATCTCCGCCGGGCTGGCGTCCGGGTCGTGCTCACGTAACCGGTTGACGTAGGCCTTGACGGCAGGCGCCTGAACCCGCGAACTCCGCTCGATGACCAACGACAACGCCCGCGCGGCGGCGCCGGCGTGTTCGTCCGAGCCGTTGGTGGTGGCCGGAACCTGGCTTTTGGCGCTCGACCGAGCACTCATATGCGACCTCCCCGTGCAACGTGCCCGTCGTGTTCAGGCAACTCCAGGCTAACGCGTCGTCAACGAACGGTGCCGGGTGCGCAGTGCCCGGGGGTGATCGTGGTCACGTCCACGCGCTGCGACGGCGAGGTGGGGACGGGCGGGAAGAAAATATAGATATGCGGTGCTAACTATTCGCATGGCATCATCCCGGAACGTGAGTGGAGTAGGCGCGCAGTCCGTCGATGACCGGCCGGAGGTGAGCCGCGTTCGGATGATCGTGGTGCTCGGCGCGCTGGTGGCGCTCGGTCCGCTCACCATCGACATGTACCTGCCCGCGCTACCCGGCATCGCCGAGGAGTTGTCCGTCTCGTCGTCGGTGGCTCAGCTGACCCTGACCGGGACGCTGGCGGGGCTGGCGCTGGGCCAGCTGATCGTGGGGCCGCTGTCGGATTCGGTGGGCCGTCGGCGCCCGCTGATGGCCGGGGTGGTGCTGCATATGCTGGCCTCCCTGCTGTGCATCGTCGCGCCCACCATCACGGTGCTCGGTCTGGCCCGCGGGCTGCAGGGCATGGGCGCCGCCGCGGCGATGGTGGTGGCGATCGCCGTCGTCGGTGACCTGTTCTCCGGCTCGGCCGCGGCAACCGTGATGTCACGGCTGATGCTGGTCCTGGGAGTGGCACCCGTGGTGGCGCCGTCCCTGGGGGCGGCCGTGCTGCTGCACGCGTCGTGGCACTGGGTGTTCGCGGTGCTGGTCGTCCTCGCGGGCGGACTGCTGCTGACGGCGGTGCTGGCGC
Organism: Actinomycetota bacterium; assembly: GCA_018268465.1. GTDB lineage: Bacteria > Actinomycetota > Actinomycetes > Mycobacteriales > Mycobacteriaceae > Mycobacterium. The sequence goes on along the minus strand of JAFDWN010000002.1, from coordinate 29,423 downwards.
TGCCGGAGACGCTGCCCGTCTCTCACCGCAGGCCGCTGCGCGTCCGCAGTATCGGCGCGACCTACCTCGAGCTGTTGCGTGACGTGCGTTTCGTGATCCTGGTGCTGGTCGCGGCGCTGGCCATGTCGGGCCTGTTCGCCTACATCGCCGCGGCGCCCTTCGTGCTGCAGGACCGCTACGGGCTCGATCAGCAGATGTTCGCGCTCGTCTTCGGCGCGGGCGCGATCGCGTTGATCGGGGCGACACAGTTCAACGTGGTGCTGCTGCGGCGGTTCGCACCGCAGACCATCACCCTCTGGGCGTTGGCGGGTGCGTCGCTGGCCGGCCTGGTCTTCGTCGGCCTGACCGTCGCCGGGGCGGGCGGTCTGTACGGATTCGTCGTACCGGTCTTCGCGATCCTGACGGCGATGGGTCTGGTGCTGCCGAACGCGCCTGCGGTCGCGCTGTCCCGCCATCCCGACGCCGCGGGTACCGCGGCGGCGCTGCTGGGCGCAGCCCAGTTCGGAGTGGGCGCGGCGGTCGCGCCGCTGGTCGGGATCCTGGGCAACGACGCGCTTGCACTGGCGCTGACCATGACGACCGGGATGCTCATCGCGCTGGTGGCGCTGCGTGCGGCCGGTGTTGCCGGTTCCGGCGTCGGTGTGGCGGCGACGGCCGCGGCGGAGGCCGCCTGACGGACCAGCCCGGACGGGCCCCGACTTGTCGGGATTCCGGCGGGTCCGTAGCGTCGGCTGGGATCGTTCCCCAACGAGTCGATTCACGATGCCCGAGACACTGACCGCCCGTGCGCAGGGCCCTGCCGCCGCGACCACCAACCCGTGGAACGCGTTGTGGGCCATGCTCGTCGGCTTTTTCATGATCTTGGTCGACGCCACGATCGTCGCGGTGGCCAATCCGTCGATCATGAGCAGTTTGGGCATCGGCTACGACGCCGTCATCTGGGTGACCAGCGCGTATCTGCTGGGGTACGCGGTCCCGCTGCTGTTGGCGGGCAGACTCGGCGACCGGTTCGGCCCGAAGAATCTCTACCTGGCCGGGTTGACCTTGTTCACCGCCGCGTCGCTGTGGTGCGGTCTGGCCGACAGCATCCAGATGCTGATCTCGGCACGTGTCGCCCAAGGTGTCGGTGCGGCCCTGCTCACCCCGCAGACGCTGTCGACCATCACGCGCATCTTCCCGCCCGAGCGCCGCGGCGTCGCGTTGAGCGTCTGGGGTGCCACGGCCGGTGTCGCCACCCTGGTGGGCCCGCTGGCCGGCGGGGTGCTGGTCGACGCATTGGGCTGGCAGTGGATCTTTTTCGTCAACGTGCCGATCGGCGTCGTCGGCGTGGCGCTGGCCGTCTGGCTCGTGCCGGTGCTTCCGACCAGCGGGTCGCGTTTCGACGTGCCCGGTGTGCTGTTGTCGGGCATCGGGATGTTCCTCATCGTGTTCGGCCTGCAGGAAGGCCAATCCAACGACTGGGGCGCCTGGATCTGGGCCACGGTCGTCGCCGGTGTCGGCTTCATCGCCGCCTTCGTCTACTGGCAGTGGGTCAACGCCGACAACGAGCCGCTCATCCCGCTGCGGATCTTCCGCGACCGCGATTTCACGCTGTCCAATCTGGGCATCGCCACCATCGGCTTCGTGGTGACGGCCATGATCCTGCCGGTCATGTTCTACGCGCAGGCCGTCTGCGGGCTCTCCCCAACCGGCGCGGCGTTGCTGACGGCACCGATGGCGATTGCGACGGGGTTGCTGGCGCCGTGGGTGGGCCGCATCGTGGACCGCTCTCATCCGCGCCCGGTGATCGGGTTCGGGTTCTCGGTGCTGGCGATCGGACTGACATGGCTGTCCGTCGAGATGACGCCGGTGACACCGATCTGGCGGGTGGTGCTGCCGCTGACCGCCATGGGTGTCGGGATGGCGTTCATCTGGTCGCCTCTCGCCGCCACCGCCACCCGGCACCTGCCGCCGGAGTTGGCCGGTGCGGGCTCCGGCGTTTACAACGCCACCCGGCAGGTCGGGTCGGTGCTCGGCAGCGCCGGCATGGCGGCGTTCATGACGGCACGGATCAGCGCGGAGGTCCCGGGGGCGACCGGGGATCGGCCGCGCGCCGACGGCGAGGTGACGCAGCTGCCCGACTTCCTGCAGGAACCCTTCGCCGCCGCGATGGCGCAGTCGACACTGCTGCCCGCATTCGTGGCGCTGTTCGGTGTGGTGGCGGCGATCTTCCTGGTGGGCTCCGGTGACCGGCCGGCGTCGCCGGCCACGGTCGCCGTCGCCGGCCACGATGACGTCGACGACGACCTCGAGGACAACGGTGACTTCGGGGATGTCGAGGGTGCTGGCGAAGTCGGGGACGTGGACGACTTCGATGACGACGAGTACGTCGAGTATGTCGTCACGTGGGAGGACGATCCGCACGATCCCGAGACCGAACCACTGCCCACCCGGGCGGGGCATGGCCGCGGCGCGGGCACGGCCGGCGAGAGCCGGTACGACGCGGATCCGTGGCCGGCGGACGGTCCGGTGGCCGACGGCACATCCGCGCCGATCGGATTTGCCCACAACGGTTTCCACGTCGACGACGAACAACGTTTCCGGCCGCTTCCGGCGCCCACCGACGGGTCAGGGCCAACGGCCGGAACCGAACCGACCGCCCCCCGGGGTGGTCACGAATCCGGCCAGGGGCCCGTCGATTCCCCGGGCAGGCATGCCCGCACCGATCCCGATGACACGTCGTCGTACGGCAGGCACGCCCGGGATACCTAGCTCAGGTCGGGAGTGCCAGGAATGCGCCGAGGTCGACCAGGCCCGCGGGGGTCGACGGCAGATATTCGGTCAGCATCGGCGAACGCACGAGGACACTGGCGTACTTGGCCCGGCTGATCGCGACATTGAGCCGATTGCGGTTGAGCAGGAACGACATTCCGCGGGGCACCTCGTCGACCGATGAGGCCGTCATCGAGACGAACACCACCGCGGCCTGCCTGCCCTGGAATTTGTCGACCGTTCCCGCATGCACCTCGGTGAGGCCCGCCCGCTCGAGATGGTCGCGCACCAGCACCACCTGCGCGTTGTAGGGCGCGACGACCAGGATGTCGCTCTGCTCCAGGGGGCGGGTGCCGTGTTCGTCGGTCCAGGCCGAACCGAGCAGCCGGCCGATTTCGGCGACGATCGCCGCCGCCTCCTCGGGGCTGCTGGTCGACGCCCCGGTGTGGTCGACCGTCAGTACCCGCACGCCGGGGTCGTAGCCGGCCAGCCGGCGGGCCGAGCTGCGCTGCTCGGAGTGCAGTCGGCCGTCGTAGGACAGCCGCGACACCGCCGCGCACACCGCGGGATGCATCCGGTAGGACACGTCCAGGAAGTACCCCCGCTGCGGCGGCAGTGTGTGGCCGCCCTCCACCAGCCACGCCAGCACCGAGCTGTCCACGTGTTCGGGGTGGTTGCCCTGGACGACCTGGGGCAGCTGCTGCGGATCGCCCAGCAGCAACAGGTTCGTTGCGGCGGGTGCGACGGCGATCATGTTGGCCAGGCTGAACTGGCCGGCCTCCTCGATCACCAGGAGGTCCAGGCTGCCGCGGGCGATCTTGTTGGTATTGGCGAAGTCCCACGCCGTACCGCCGACGACGCAGCCGTGGTTGTCGGCAATGAACCCGGCGAACTCGGGGTTGTCGAGTTCGCGCCACCCGCCGTCGACGGTGTTGCGTTTCTTGGCTACCCGCTGCGGGTCGACGCCCGCGCCGATCACGTCGGCGAACAGGTTCTCCACCACCGCGTGCGACTGCGCGACCACGCCGACGCGCCAGCGGTGTTCGTTGACCAGACGGGCGATCACCCCGGCGGTGGTGAAGGTCTTGCCCGTCCCCGGCGGTCCATGCACCGCGAGGTAGGACGCGTCCAGGTCGAGCAGCGCCGCGGTGATGTCGTCGGTGATGACGCCGCTGCGGGGCAGCGGGGCACCGCTGAGCGTCCGCGGAGGCTCGCGCAGCAGCACGTCCAACGTGGCGTTCGGCGGCAGCGCGGGCAGCCCGGCGGCGATCTCGGCGGCGGTGGTTTCGATGGATTCGCGCAGTGCCGTGGTCGGGATCGGCGGACCGGGCGTCAGCGCGAACGGAAGCGCCGCGAAGACGTCGGCATCCCTGGGCTCCTTCTCGACGACGGTCACTTCCGTGGGTGCGTCCCAATCGTCGGTCCCGACGACCTTCACGGCGCCGAATCCCCGCCGGTCGGGGTCGTCGCTCAGCCCCGCGGGCGCCGGGGGTTCGTAGAGGGCGTACATGTCGGTTCCAAGGTCACCGGCGGCCAGCTGCCCGGTGAGCAGCACCCGGCGCTGCGGCTTGCGCGCCCGCGGCGGGGTGTGCCAGTCGGCGACCACCCGCGCGTCGTCGGCGACGAAAACGCCGGTTTCGTCGGCCCATTCGTCGGTCGGGTGGTTCAGCCGGTCGAAGTGCGACCACCAGTAGGGTTTGTCCTCGCGCCGGTGGAACCCGCGCGCCGCGGCCAACATCGCCACCGCGACCTGGCGCGGCGTCCGCTCCTCGACGGCGTCGCCCGCGAATTTGCACAGTGTCCGCTCGACGGCGTCGGGCGGAGTGACCGGCACATCCTGCACAACCGGGACGGGGCCGCGGGGCGGGACACCGGAGTCGATGGCCCTGGCCAGCAGCCAATCCCGCAGCCGCCGGGTCGAGCGGCAGTCGTAGCGGTTGTACTCCTCGATCTCCTTGAGCACCACGGCCGCCTCGTCGATGCGGCCGTCGTCGCGCAGTGCGCAGTACCGCGCGTACTGGGTGATGGAGTCGGTAGCGGTGGTGACGTCGCCGCTGCGCAGTTCGGATCCCATGTACAACGGTTCCAGCGACTTGATGCTGTAGTTCTCGGTTCCGACGCGAATACTCTTGCGCACCAACGGAAAAAGGTCGACGAGCACACCGTTGCGCAAGAGGTCGTCGACCTCCTGCTCACCCTCGCCGTAACGGCCGGCCAGCCGCAGCAACGCGGACTTCTCGTATGCGGCGTAGTGGTAGATGTGCATATTCGGGTAACGCTTGCGGCGTTTGCGCACCAGGGCAAGGAACTCCGCGAGCGCGGCCCGTTCGCCAGGGCGGTCGTGGGCCCACAGCGGCTGAAAGTCGTCGGAGGTATCCAGCACACCCCACAGGTATTCCAGGCCCCATTCCTGGCCCTGGGCCGTCCACAGCGGGTCGCCTTCGAAGTCGAAGAACAGGTCGCCCTTGTCGTGGTCGGGTAGAACCATCAGCGGCTGAGCGTCGATGACCTCGTACGGCGGGACGCCGTCCACCCGTGGGGCGGTCTGCAGCCGCGCCTGCGCCGTCAGCGCCGTCACCGTGCGCGCCGACAAGTGCGGTACGGCTCCGGTGTGCTCTGCGAGCCGTGCGACCGTGGTGACGCCCGCGTCGATGAGATGCGCGCGCTGGCTGACCCGCATCCCGGCGACCAGCAGTAGGTCGTCGCGTTCGCGCACCGCGGTGGTGCACTCGGGGCAGCGGAAGCACGCCCGCACGTGCTTGTCGTCCCAGGACACCGGGGCGCCGCCGGCCAGATGGTCGTCCAGCAGCCGCTGCAACGCCGCCCGCCGGGGCCGGTAGACGGGCAGCAGTTCGTCGACCCGGTAGCCGCGCACCGTGCCGTCGCCCAGCACCAGCTCGACTTCCGGATCCACCGGCACATCCGCCGCGGCCAGCGCGTCGGCGTAGGCGGCCAGCTGCAGCAGCGCCTCCACCTTGACCGAGCGCGCCAGCTTGGTGTCACGTAGCCGATACCGCGGGCCCACCGCGGAGTCGGTGTAGACCAGGAAGTCGGCGAAGCCGACGAATCGGCCGTCGAACATCGCCGCCTGGTGGATGACGGGCGCGCGGCGCTGCACCGCCACCCTCGTGGCCTCGGCGGCCGCGGTCAGGCCCGCCACCGAATAGCTGGGCCGCCCGATCAGCGTGACCTCACCCGCGCCGCCGGTGCGCAGGTCGTCCAGATGCCGGGCCTCGTGGTCGGCGCCCAGCCGTGCCGTGCGTGCCAGCAGCTCGTCGTCGGCGGAGACGGCCGTACCGCGACCGAGTCGGGCGTCGAACGCCCGCAGCAATGCGTATTCGCAGCGAGCGGCCGCAGCCAGATCCGAGGCGCTGTAGATGACCCGGTCGGCCCCGTCCGATGCGACGAACACGTCCGCAACTGTAGGGGAGCGCACCGACACCGCCGTGCGCCCCAACCACCCCCGCCGAACCAGAAGTCCGGGTCGCTAAGCCGCGCGCTTAGCGACCCGGACTTCTGGTTCGGCGCGGGGCGGGCGCTCAGGTGCCGGTGTTGCCGATCAACTCGACGCCGTTGCCGTTCCACCGGAACCGCACCACACTGACCAGGCCGGGGGTGCCGCCGTCGTAGACCAGCGCGACGGTGTCGCCGGTGGTCGTGGAATTGTCGATGCCGTTGAATCCGTAGGTGTCGGGCACGCCGGAGGGGATGAACCTGCCGAGATGGAACAACACCGCCCTGGTGTTGGGGTTCTCGGCGTTGGTGTTCGCGCGCACGATGACGGCCGACAGTGGCGCGCACTCGTTGTAGTTGCCCGCCAGCGGCTCGGGGCTCCAGCCCTGGTTACTGCGCGGGTCGCGGGGCAACTCCGAGACCGCTTTGGCGATCTCCGGCGCGGCGAGGTTCACCGCGCACGGGTCGGCCTGCGGCGCCGGTCCCGCGGTCGCCTCGGCGGTCGGGGCGGGCGGGGCCGGGGGTGCCGTCGGGGCGGCCGACACGGCGGGCGCCTCGGGGGTTTTCGAGACCGTGGAATCGCCCGATCCGCATCCGGTCAGCGTGACCAGAGCGGCGCACACCATCGCCAACCGCGCCAACGCGACCTCGCGAACCCGGGGTGCCTCCTTCACAACAGGGCACCGTACCGGCACCGTGCCGACGGGTTCGGCAGGCGCGCGGCCGGAAACCCGCCTCCGGACCACTAGACTGCAATCCCGATGACCTCGCCCGAACCGGACGCCCCGAGCGCCGAGCCAACGTTTTCCGACCTGCAGATTCACCCGGCGGTGCTGCGGGCCGTCGCCGACGTCGGATACGAATCCCCGTCGCCCATCCAGGCGGCCACCATTCCGGCCATGCTGGCGGGCTCCGACGTGGTCGGGCTGGCCCAGACCGGAACCGGCAAAACAGCGGCGTTCGCGATCCCGATCCTGTCGAAGATCGACACCACCAACAAGGCCACCCAGGCGCTGGTGCTCGCCCCCACCCGCGAGCTGGCCCTGCAGGTCGCCGAGGCGTTCGGCCGCTACGGTGCGCACCTGCCGGACGTGAATGTGCTGCCGATCTACGGCGGTTCGTCCTACGTCGTGCAGCTGACGGGACTGAAACGCGGCGCCCAGGTCGTGGTCGGCACACCCGGCCGCGTGATCGACCACCTGGAGCGCGGCACCCTGGACCTGTCCCGGCTGGATTACCTCGTCCTCGACGAGGCCGACGAGATGCTGCAGATGGGTTTCGCCGAGGACGTCGAGCGGATCCTGTCGGAGACACCGGAGTACAAGCAGGTGGCGCTGTTCTCGGCCACCATGCCTCCGGCCATCCGCAAAATCACCGCCAAATACCTGCATGATCCGGTCGAGGTCACCGTCGAGGCCAAGACCGCGACCGCGGAGAACATCACCCAGCGCTACATCCAGGTCGCGGGGCCGCGCAAGATGGACGCGCTGACGCGCCTGCTGGAGGTCGAACCCTTCGAGGCGATGATCGTGTTCGTCAGGACCAAACAGGCCACCGAGGAGGTCGCCGAGCGGCTGCGGGCGCGGGGCTTTGCGGCGGCGGCCATCAACGGAGACATCGCGCAGGCCCAGCGTGAGCGCACCATCACCGCGCTCAAGGACGGCACGCTGGACATCCTCATCGCCACCGACGTCGCCGCCCGCGGCCTGGACGTCGAGCGCATCTCCCACGTGCTGAACTACGACATCCCGCACGACACCGAGTCCTACGTGCACCGCATCGGGCGTACCGGGCGCGCGGGCCGGTCGGGGAACGCCATCCTGTTCGTCACGCCGCGCGAGCGTCACCTGCTCAAGTCGATCGAGCGGGCCACCCGGCAGAAGCTGATCGAGGCGGAGTTGCCGTCCGTCGACGACGTCAACGCGCAGCGGGTGTCCAAATTCCGCGATTCGATCACCGATGCGCTGGCCGCACCGGGAATCGACCTGTTCCGCAGGCTCATCGAGGACTACGAACGCGACAACAACGTGCCGATGGCCGATATCGCCGCCGCGCTCGCCGTGCAGTCGCGCAACGGCGAGCAGTTCCTCATGGTCGAACCACCTCCGGAGCGGCGCAAGCGTGACGACGACCGGCGGGAGCGCCCGGAGCGCCCCACCCGGGAGCCCGCCGAAGGGCTGGCCACTTACCGCATCTCGGTGGGCAAACGGCACAAGGTCGGCCCGGGGCACATCGTCGGCGCCATCGCCAACGAGGGCGGGCTGCACCGCAGTGAGTTCGGGCATATCACCATCCGGCCGGATTTCTCGCTGGTCGAGCTACCCGCGAAACTGTCGAAGAAGACGCTCAAGGCGCTCGAAGAAACCCGCATCTCGGGTGTCAAGATCAACCTTCAACTCGATCGGGGGCCGTCGAAGCCGCGCCGGAAGCCCAAGTGACCTGGGCGAAGGACGTCCGCGGTATCGCGGCGCAGGGCGGCCTGGAATCGGTCACCACCACCGACCGGGTCGCCTCGCTGACGGGGGTGCGCGCCGTCGCGGCGATGCTGGTCGTGCTGACCCACGCCGCCTACACGACCGGCAAGTACCCGCAGGGTTTCTCGGGTCTGGTGTACTCGCGGATGGAGATCGGCGTTCCGATCTTCTTCGTGCTGTCGGGATTCCTGTTGTTCCGCCCCTGGGTGACCGCGGCGGCCTCGGGCGGGCCGCCACCGTCGGTACGCCGGTACGCCTGGCACCGGGTGCGGCGGATCATGCCCGCCTACGTCGTCACCGTCCTGCTGGCCTACCTCGTCTACCACTTCCGCACCGCGGGCCCCAACCCCGGTCACACCTGGATGGGTTTGTTCCGCAACCTCACGCTGACCCAGATCTACACCGACAACTACCTGTACTCGTTCCTGCATCAGGGCCTGACCCAGATGTGGAGCCTGGCGGTCGAGGTCGCCTTCTATGTGGTGCTGCCGCTGCTGGCCTACCTGCTGCTGGTGGTGGTGTGCCGGCGCCGCTGGCGGCCGGGTCGGCTCCTGGCCGGATTGGCCGCGCTGGCGACGATCTCTCCGCTGTGGCTGGTCATCGTGCACACCACCGAGGTGCTGCCCGACGGGGCGAGGCTGTGGCTGCCCACCTATCTGGCGTGGTTCCTGGGCGGCATGCTGCTGACGGTGCTGCAGGCCATGGGCGTGCGCACCTACGCGCTGGTCTGCGTCCCGCTGGCGGTGGTGTGTTTCTTCATCGCGTCCACGCCGATCGCGGGTGAGCCCACGACCTCGCCGACCGAGCTGTGGGAGGCGCTGGCCAAGATCGCGTTCTACACGGTGATCGCCACGCTGGTGGTCGCGCCGCTGGCGCTGGGTGATCACGGGTGGTATTCGCGTGTCCTGGCCAGCCGGCCGATGGTGTTCCTCGGTGAGATCTCCTACGAGATCTTCCTGATCCACCTGGTGACCATGGAGCTGGTGATGATGGAGATCCTGCAGTACCCCATCTACACCGGATCGACGCTGAATCTGTTCGTCGTGACCCTCGTCGTGACGATTCCCCTGGCCTGGCTGCTGCACCGGTTCACGCGCGTGCGCGCCTGAGGTGCGCGCGCTACGGCAGCGGCGCCACCAGCGGGGCGACGAACTCCTCGAGAATCGCTCGTTCGTCGGCGTCGTCGCGGCCCGGGAAGACCAGGATCGATGTGACGACGCGAATGACCCACCGGGCGCGTCGATCGGAGGCGCCGGGGTCGTCGACACCCAGTGAGCGGACGAACGCGTCGACGAATGCCCTGATCACCCGGGACCGCTGCGCGAGCCGGCCACCCACCTGCGCCTGGCCGTCGGTGAACCACGACGACAGCCCCGGCTGCGCGCGGATCGTCCACACCAGGGTCATGCCGGCCTCGACGAGCCGGTCACGCGGATCGGTGATCGTCGCGACCCGCTCGGAGATGGCCTGGAAGACTCGCTGGCCCTCACGCTCCGTATAGGCCGTCAGCAGCACCTCACGGTTCTCGAAGTAGCGGTACAGCGTGGCCCGCGAACAGCCCGCGGCCCTGGCGATCTCCTTCATCCCCACCGTCGATGCCCGTTCGCGTGCGAACAGCTCACCGGCCGCGTCGAGGATCTTCTCCTCGGCAGCTTCGCTGCGACGGTCGGACAGCCAGTCGCCGTTCACCGCCGCGAACCCCGTGCGCGGGGGTATCCCGCTGCCACGCAACAGTTTCCGGGTGGTCCGGGCGCGCCGGCGGCCCCGCGCCGGCGCATCCCGGGCCCACCGCCGCCGCGCGAGCGTTGCGTGATCCTTCGAGCGCAACCCCTCAGTGCGCTCGTCGGCCACGTCGTGCCGCAGCGGCGGCCGGATGCCCACGTCCCCGTTGGACGGTGGGTGACTTGATGGCGAAACCCGTTGTATATCGGTGGGTCTCGGGTGGGATGGGCCAGTTCTCCCTGGCTTCCGACGCGTTCTGCTGCGACGGCACTGGCCTCGCGTCTGCGCCGGCGCGTTGCCACCGGACTGTTTGCCCGATGAGACACAGCGCGTGGCATGTCTTATAGGTACGACACCCGATTTCGGGGTGTCAATAGCGAACTCGGATCTGGCGCCGAATGGTCAAAGTGCCACCGGGTCGTTGCCGCGGCGGTAGGGTTTCCGCCCCGCGCGATGTCAGACCGCCGCCCCGGGGTTGAGGATGTTGTCCGGATCGAGGGCCTGTTTGATCCTCTGGTTGAGCGCCATGGCGTCCGGGCCCAGATAGCCGGCGAGCCACGGCCGTTTCAGGCGCCCGACGCCGTGTTCGCCGGTGATCGTGCCGCCCAGGCTGACGGCGAGGTCCATGATCTCGCCGAACGCGGTTTCGGCCCGCCGGGTCATGTCGGCGTCGGTCGGGTCGAACACGATCAGTGGATGGGTGTTGCCGTCCCCGGCGTGGGCGATCACGGAGATCATGAGGTCGTGGGTCTCGGCGATCTTCGCCACCCCGCCCACCAGGTCGGCGAGAGCGGGCAGAGGCACTCCGACGTCCTCGAGCAGGAGCGATCCCTTGGCTTCGACCGCGGGTATGGCGAATCGGCGGGCCGCCACGAAGGCCTCGCCCTCCTGCGGATCGGACGTCGAAAACACTTCGGTCGCGCCGTATTCGGTGAAAACGCCGGCCATGAATTCGGCATCCTCGGAGCCGGCGGGGCCGCGGTCGTCGGATGCCGCCACCATCATGGCCGCGGCCGTGCGGTCCAGGCCCATCCGCAATTTGTCCTCGACGGCGTTGATGGCCGCGGCGTCCATGAACTCCAGCATGGACGGCCGGATCCGGCCGGTGATGCTCACCACGGCCTTCGCGGCCGCCTCGACCGAGTCGAACGTCGCCACCACGGTGCAGGCCGGGTGCTGCGGCGGCAGCAATCGCAGTGTCACCTCGGTGATGACGCCCAGTGTGCCCTCGCTGCCGACGAACAGTTTGGTCAGGCTGAGGCCCGCGACGTCCTTGAGGCGAGGGCCGCCGAGCCGCACCGCGGTGCCGTCCGCCAGCACGACCTGCAGACCCAGGACGTAGTCGGTGGTGACGCCGTACTTGACGCAACACAGTCCGCCGGCGTTGGTGGCGATGTTGCCGCCGATGCTGCAGATCTCGTACGACGACGGATCCGGCGGGTACCACAACCCGTACTCGGCCACCGCTTTCTTCACCTCGGCGTTGAGCAGGCCAGGCTGTACGGTCGCCGTGCGGGTGACCGGATCGACGGCGATATCGCGCATCTTCTCCGTCGACAGCACGATTCCGCCGTCCACGGCGGTCGCCCCGCCCGACAGGCCGGTGCCCATACCCCGCGTCACCACGGGCACCCGGTGCGTCGCGGCCCACCGCACGACCGCCTGCACCTCTTCGGTGCGGCGCGGGCGCACGACGGCAAGGGGGGTGCCGGCGCCCGGGTCGGCGGCACGGTCGTGCCGATAGGACGCCAGGATGTCGGGATCGGTGACCACGATGTCTTTGGCGACGTCGGGCAGCTCGGCAATGAGAGCGGTCAGCGCGGACTCCACGCACCCATCGTATGCGGTATGTGAAACGCGTCACCTACCCGCCACCACCGGACGGGCGGGACCTCCTCGCGGCAACCTTGGCTTGGAAATCAGAAGAATGAACTTGTGGTTAACAAGCCACGACTAGACTGCCCCGGCATGGCTCCCCGGTCCTACGGTCAGCACTGCGCGGTTGCAAAAAGCCTTGACCTGGTAGGCGATCGCTGGACTCTGCTGATCGTCCGCGACCTGCTCGACGGGCCCAAACGCTACGTCGACCTGCACACCGGACTGGGTTCCATCGCCACCGACATGCTGGCCGGGCGGCTGCGGATGCTCGAACAGCACGGCCTGGTGCACAAACGCAGCCTGCCGAAACCGGCCACCGGCAACGTCTACGAACTCACCGACGACGGCGCGGCGCTCGAGGAAGTCGTCAACGCGTTCGCACGGTGGGGCCGCCACCTCCTGGACGTGCGGGAAGCCGGCGACACCGTGCGGCCCGAATGGTTCCACGCGGCGGTTCGTGCCTATGTGTCTCCCGCGCGAAAGGGTCCTGACCTGGTGGTGCGCCTGGCCGCACCCGAGGCCGGCGTGACCGTGCGGATCGGGCCAGACAGTGTGGAGGCCGTGGACGACGACGTCGCCGCCGACGTCATCCTGACCGGGCCGGCCGATGTGCTGGTCCTCGCGCTGCAACCCAGCCGCGCCGAGGAGTTGGTGGCGGCCGGCCGGCTGCACATCGGCGGCGACCCCGCCGGGGTGAGCCGGCTCGCCGAACTATTCGACCCGCCCCGCGACCGTTCGTCAGTCGGCTGACGGCACCGGGTTGGCGCTCACCGCCGGGGCCCGGTCCAGGTCGCGCAGCGCGGGCAGGAACACCGCCGTCACCCCCAGCAGCAGCATCGGCACCGACAGCGCCAGGAAGGTCGCATGCAGCCCGGTGCTGTCGGCGAGCGGCCCCGCGAGCACCAGCCCCAGCGGGCCCGCCGCATAGGCCAGCGACCCCATCACGCCGACCACCCGGCCGCGCAGGTGCTGCGGCGCCCGGGTCTGCATCACGTAGTTATAGATCGGCGCGATCGGCCCGTAGACCAGCCCGAGGATCGCGCAGAGCACGAGGATCACCGGCAGCGGCGGCAGGAACGCGATCACGGTCATCACGACACCGAGGGTGAGCACCGCGGTGAGCATGACGGCCCGCCTGCTCATGTACTTGGACAGCACCGCATAACCCAGGGCACCCACCAATCCGCCGATGCTCAGCGCCATCAGCACCCAGCCGAGATGGGCGGGCTCGTTGCGATCGGTGAAGTACTTGGGGAAGAGCACGCTCTCCATCGGCATGTACAGGCCGGTTGCCGCGAGGTCGATGAACGCCAGCGTGCGCAGCACCGGCGTGCGCCACACGAAGCGCAGTCCCTCGACGATGCCCGCCCAGACACCCTCCGGCACCGCGGAGCGGTCGGGCCGGCCCGCGCCTTCGAGCCGGAGCACCCCGATGGCCAGGATCGACAACCCGAACGCGGCGGCAGTCACCCACATCGTGTTGATCCCGCCGAGGGTGGCGATCAACAGGCCGCCGATGCCAGGACCGACGATGTAGGCGAGGTTGAACACGGCCTCGTAGACGCTGTTGGTGTGGTCCAGGGTCCAGCCCGCGCGGGTCGCCGCCTCGGGCAGCATCGTTTCGCGGGCAGTCATCCCGGCCGGGTCGAATGCCGCGCCGAACGCGGCGAGCACCGCCAGCACAGCCACGTTGACCGCGTCCGCACCGAACGTCAGGGCGAGTACCGGAACCGCCGCGACCGACAGCGCCGAAAGCCCGTCGGAGATCATCGAGACCCGGCGCCGGCCGAGGTAGTCGACGGCGGCACCCGCGATCACCGTGGACAGCAGCAGCGGCAGGGTGCCCGCGATCGCCACGATCGATGCGTCGACCGCCGAACCGTTGCGCTGCAGCACCAGCCACGGGAACGCCACGATCGAGATGCCGTTGCCCGCACCGGCCATCAGCGCGGCGAACAGGATGAGCACGACGGGTCCGCGCCGGCTGGCGCTGCGGTTATTGCGCATGGGATATCGACGCCGAATCTAACAGCGCGGGCGTGCGGTCCGCGACGGATTTTCGCTGGTGAGTGGCGGGAATCTCCCATGTGCCGGCGGTGCGCTGGGAGATTCCCGCCGTCTGGACCACAGTGGAGCCATGGAACTGCCCCATCCGCGCACCGGTGTGCTGTTCGCGTCGCCCGTGCCGCCCGGCACCGGCTGGCCGGGGGACCCGGCGACGCCGGACACCGAAACGGCGGCGACGCCCGCGCAGGTCGTCGCGATCGCGGCCGCGGCCCCCCGCGTCGCCGATCTCGACGCGGCGGTGTCGGTGTGCCGTGCATGCCCGCGTCTGGTGCAGTGGCGTGAGCAGGTCGCCGTGGAGAAGCGGCGTTCGTTTGCCGAGCAGCCCTACTGGGGCAGGCCGGTGCCGGGATGGGGTGAGGCTCGACCCCGGATCATGATCGTGGGCCTGGCACCCGCCGCGCACGGCGGCAACCGGACGGGCCGGGTCTTCACCGGCGACCGGTCGGGCGACTTCCTGGTGGCCGCTATGCACCGCGCAGGCCTGGCCAATCAGGTGACCTGCGTGGACGCCGCCGACGGGTTGCGGCTCATCGGCACCAGGGTGGCCGCAGCGGTGCGCTGTGCGCCGCCGGGCAACGCCCCAACCCCGGCCGAACGGGCGACGTGCGCCCCGTGGCTGGATACCGAATGGCGCCTGGCGGGCGGCGACGTACGGGTCGTCGTCGCACTCGGTGGGTTCGCCTGGCGCGCCGCGGTGTCGATGCTCCGCGAGGCGGCGGAGGCGTCGACACGACGGGGTGCCGAACGCCTGCCGTCGTTCGGGCACGGGGTGCAGGCGACGCTGGCGGGCCGCCACGGCGATGTCACGCTGGTCGGCTGCTACCACCCCAGCCAGCAGAACACCTTCACGGGCAGGCTGACCCCGCAGATGCTCGACGACGTCTTCGCCAAGGCCCGGGTGCTGGCCGGGATGTGAGCAACATCGCGCACCGCTGATGGTGTTGGCCGGGGCGCACCCCGGCCGCCGCGTCGTATCCGTCACAGCAAAATCGCGCGACGGGTGGATTTGGACAGCTCAATGACGTTATCGACGGTACCGTCCGGATGGTCGACGGACGGCGGGACCGCCTCGGTAATGCGACGATAGCCGACATGACTCATCCCAACTCTGCGGGCACCGGCCGGCAGGCGATCGCCTCCGGCCCGTCCGCTCCGGGGGGTTGAGCAATGCTTGCCGACCCGCCGTCCATCGATCTGCGCACGACCTTTCAGTACTTTCTGAACCGCGCACTCACCCAGGGCAGAGCGCTGGATCCGGGTGTGCCGTTCGGCGTCGATACCAGGGCGGCCATCGACACGGTGGCCAGCGAGCATCCCGATGCCAGCGCCGACCACATTGCCTGCGCCTACGACGCATTCCAACGGGAACACGGCTGCTGAACCCGCGTCGGCCTGCCGGCGCCGACCACCCGGACTATCCGTACGCCCCCGCGCGTTGACCAGGCATGCGTCTTTCTGTCCTCGACCTCGTGCCGGTGCGCACCGACCAGTCCACCTCCGATGCGCTCGCCGCCACGACCGATCTGGCACAGACCGCCGACCGCCTCGGATACACCCGGTACTGGATCGCCGAACACCACAACATGCCCGCGGTGGCCGCCACCAGCCCACCGGTGCTCATCGCGCATCTGGCCGCGGCCACCTCGCGGGTTCGGTTGGGTTCGGGCGGGGTGATGCTGCCCAACCACGCGCCGCTGGCCGTCGCCGAGCAGTTCGCCCTGCTGGAAGCCGCCCACCCGGGGCGTATCGACCTGGGCATCGGACGCGCCCCGGGTTCCGATCCGGTGACGTCGCTGGCGTTGCGCGGCGCCGCCGGCCGCGACGACCGCGATGTGGAGGCGTTTCCGCAGTACCTCGATGACGTGGCTGCCCTGATGAGCGCCCGCGGGGTGCGCGTGCCGCTGCCGCGCGATCTGATGCGGGACAACTACATCCTCAAGGCGACGCCGGCCGCGGAATCCGAGCCGACGCTGTGGCTGCTGGGTTCGTCGATGTATTCCGCACACCTGGCCGCGGCCAAGGGTCTGCCCTATGTGTTCGCCCACCACTTCTCCGGCCAGGGCACCGCGGAGGCGCTGGAGGTGTACCGGTCGGAGTTCCGGCCCAGCGACCAGGCCGGCGAGCCGGTGACATTCCTGACCGTCAACGCGTCCGTCGCGGCCACCGGCGAGGAGGCCCAGGCGCTGTTGCTGCCCCACCTGCTCATGATGGCCGCGCTGCGGACCGGCAAGCCGCTGCACGCGCTGGACCTGGTCGAGGATGCGCAGGCGGCGACCCTCACACCCCGGGAACACGCCGTGGTCGACGCGGCGCGGGCCAAGACCGTCGTCGGGACGCCGTCCGAGGCCGCCGACCAGATGCGGGCTCTGGCCACCGAATTCGGGGTTGACGAGGTGATGGTCAATCCGGTCGGGTCGGCGTTCCGTGGCACGGCCGCGTCGTCGGCACCGGCCCGTCAGGTCACACTGGAATTGCTTGCCAAAGAGCTGTTCTGAGGGGTGAGGACCACGATCGGGAACGGGCGTGAGGTCCTGGACTGGCGGGTCTTGAGGCGGCCGCGGCCGTTGCGGTCGGCGATCTGCCACAGCCGGGCGTAGTCGACGTCGCCGGGCTGCACCGGTTCGGCCTTGACGGCCAATCGCATTGTGCCGACATTGATTTCGGCGTCGGGGTGGGCCCTGAGGTTGTGATACCAGCCCGGGGCTCGGGGATGGCCGCCCCGCGACGCGACCACCAGGTAGGCGCCGCCGTCGCGCGCATACATGAGCGAAGTGCTGCGTGGCAGACCGGTTTTGGCGCCGACGGTGTGCAGCAGCAGGTTGGGCGGCAGGCCCGGGATGCGGTGTCCGATGCGGCCGTTGGTGCGGCGGTACACCGTGTCGTGCAGCCGCAGGACGGCCAGATAGGCCCGGCGCCACCACGGTGGTGGAATCGCCGCGGGATCCTGCGGGGTCAGCACCACCACCGGAATCGGCCTTGCGGTGCCGCCTTGATAGGTTTCGTAACGATTGGCGTTGTTGGCGTTGACGATTCGCCACAGGTGCGGGTAGCCCTCCTCGCCGGGCAGTACCGGCCGCGCGGTGGCGGCCAGTCGGGTCGGGCCTATGTTGATCTCGACACCCGGGTTCTTGCGGGCGTTGTGATACCAGGCGGGGTTGCGTGTACCGCCCCCGTTGGAACCGACGACCAGGAAGTCGTCGCCGTCCCTGGCGTAGGTCAGCGTATTGGTCCGGTGTTGGCCGGACTTCGCGCCCACAGTGTGCAACAGCAGGCTCGGGGGTGCCCCGGGTAGCCGGTGACCGACCCGGCCGTTGGTCCGCTGGTAGGTGCTGTCGTGGATGCGGACGACGGTGGAGAGCACCCGTCCGGTGGGGGTCGGCATGACGGCCAGTGTGCCAGGGTGCCGCGACGCCGCCGCGGCTCGTATGTCGCCAGAACCACATCAATTGCGTTCGCTGTGTTGCCGCCGACATTGCTCTGAGTGTTCCGAGTCACGCATTGTGTTGCCGGGCGGTGACGTCACACACGATGACAGGAGGGTCGCGATGAACAGCCGCAAACCGGGTGGCCGGAGCCGGGTCCGGCGAACGGCGGTCGCGCTGGCGGCGGCAGCGGCGGTCGCGGTGACCGTGACGACCGGATGTTCGGCCGGTCTCGGCGGTCCGGCGTCGTCACGCGCCGCCCAGGACGGGGTGATCCGCTTCACCTTCGCGCCCGACCCGGTATGGGACTACATGAACGACACCGGCGTCCTCGACGACTTCGAACGCGACACCGGCATCTCCATCGAGACCAGTGCGACCTGGGACGAATTCGGCCTGTTCGCCGGCGGCCACGCCGACATCATCTCCTCGGCGTCGTTCGAGGTGCCCGGCCTGGAGGAGCAGACCGAGCGCGAGACCGTGATCATCGGCCGCTACAACTCCGAACGCAGCCGCATCCTGGTGCGTGCCGACGACCCGGCGCAGTCGCTGGACGATCTGCGCGGCAAGCGGCTGGGCGTGTTCACGACGGTGTCCGGCACGCTGGTGTGGGCCGCGCTGGCCAAGGAGATGCACGACCTCGATCTGCGTGGCGGCGGTGATGTCGACCTCGTCGTCGCTGATATCCAGAACCTGTCGAACCTGCTGGCGCGCGGTGAGATCGACGCCTGCATCTGCTACCCCGACCTGTCTGCTCGTGAACTCCGCGAGGGCAGCGTGCGGCCCCTCTACGACGGCAAGTCATCGGCGGACCTGTTCGCCGAGCGGACGGCGCCCGGACACGACGGTCCGATGGGCAATGTCTTCGTCGCACGCAAGGACTGGGCGCAGGAGCATCCGGTGGAGGTGGCGGCGTTTCTCGACCTGTGGAACCGCGGCCTCCAAGAGTGGCGCGAAAACCGCGACGAGATCATCGAACGCTATCCCCAGCATTTCGCCGTGGCCGACCCCGCGGATATCGACTTCATGAAACAGTATGTGGCCCAGCATGACTGGGTGGTCGACGAGGTGCGCTTCGACGAGAAGTGGGCGCAGGACGAGAGCTCGATCTTCGACCTGATGCGCAGCACCGACGTCGTCGACGGTGATGTCACCGATCCCCAGTTCATGCCGACCGAAGGAGTCGACAAATGACCCGGTCATCGACCATCGCGCCACCCGATCGGCAGTCGGGGCGCCCCGCCCGCCAACCGCGCCGGCGGCGACGCGGCGAGGGTGGCCGACCGGGCGGGCCGCCCCGATGGGCGGTCTCCGGCGCTGCGCTACTGGGAGCGCTGGCGGTGTGGGCCGTCGTGGCCGCCTGGATCGACGACCCGATCCTGCCCGCGCCGTCGGGGGTCTTCGAACGCGTTGTCGCGATCACCGTCTCCGGTGAGGCACTGGCCAACTTCGCGTCGAGCATCGGCAAGATCGCCACCGGCTTCGCGATCGCCATGGTCGGCGGTCTCGTTGTCGGATTCGTGATGGGCCGCAGCCGGTTCATGACGGCCTACTTCTCCCTGCCGCTGTTCGTGCTTGGCAATATGCCCGGCCTGACGTACGCGGTGTTCGGGCTGCTGATCTTCGGCGTCGGCCCGACGGGCCCGATCGTCGTCTCCGCACTCGTCGCTCTTCCGTTCATCGCGATGAACGTCGCCGAGGGGGTGCGCTCGGTCGACGGCAAACTGCTGGCGATGTGCCGGGCATTCGAACGCAACCGCTTCGACGTCGCGCGACATCTGTACCTACCCGCGCTGACCACCTTCGTATTCGCCGGTGTGCGTTACGGATTCGCGATGGCATGGAAGGTCGAGGCGCTCACCGAGGTATTCGGGGCGCGCGACGGCGTCGGCTTCATGATCCGCCGCGCCTACCAGGAATTCCAGGTCGACGACATGCTGGCCTGGACAACGCTGTTCATCGTCGCCATGGTGCTGATCGAACGCGGCCTGGCCCATCTGGAGAACCGGTTCTTCGCCTGGCGGAAGGAACTCGCATGACCGACCTGACCACATCGCCGGGCTCCGCGACGCTGCGGTGGCGGCATCTCCTGCGCGGCCAGGCGACCTCGGCGGTGGCCGTCGCCGCCGCGGCGCTCAGCATCCTGGCCGTCTGGCAACTGGCCGTCGCGGTGGGCAATCGGATTCCCTCGCCCGCCGACACCGTCGGCCGCCTCGCCGCCGAGGCCGCGGCGGGTGAACTGTGGCACAACCTGGCGCTGTCGATGAATCGCTTCGCGTTGGGTCTGGCGGCGGCGCTCGTCCTCGGCACGGCCATCGGTGTCCTGATGGGCCTGTCGCGACTGGCCGATCTGGCCTTCTCCGATCTCAACGCCGCCGCGCTGGCGATTCCGGCGGTGATCTGGGCCCTGTTGACGACCATGTGGTTCGGGTTCGGATGGCTGACCCCGGTGGTCACGGTGTTCCTGTCGGGTCTGCCGTTCGTCGTCGTCAATATCGCCAAGGCCACCCGGGCCGTCCCCGCCGACCTGGTGCTGATGGCCCGCTCGTTCGGGATGTCCCGGGCCACGGTGCTCCGCCACATCGTCGCCCCCGCGGTCGCCGGCTCGACCGTGGCGGCGGTGCGATTCGCCATCATGAGCGCCTGGAACGGGCTGCTGCTCGCCGAGTGGTTCGGTTCGACGTCGGGTGTGGGCTGGCGGTCGCGCTACTGGTACGACGCCAATCAGCTGGACGGTTTCTTCGCCTGGGTGCTGGTGTTCATCGTCGTCCTGATCGTCGCCGATCTGCTGCTTCTCGGGCCCATCGAGCACTACGCCACCCGCTGGCGCACAGCCTGAGCGCCTACCATCCACTCCGATACGAGAGGCACAACCCATGGCTTCCATAGAAATCCGCAACCTGGTCAAGGATTTCCACGACCGGCACGGCGCCGCCACCCGGGTGATCGACGGTGTCGACCTGACCATCTCCGGTGAGACGTTCGTGTCGGTGGTCGGCCCGTCGGGCAGCGGCAAGACCACACTGCTCAACATCGTCTCGGGCATCGAGACGTATACGTCGGGCACCGTCAGTCTGCGCTCGGGCGCGCGTGACGCCCGCGTCGGCTACGTCTTCCAGGATCCGCGTCTGCTGCCGTGGCGGACGGTGATGGCGAACCTCGGATTCGTCCAGCGCGAGCGCGCCGGCTGGGAAGAGCGCGCCAGGCACTACCTGGACCTGGTGGGACTGAGCCACTGCGCGGACCGTTATCCGGCCCAGCTGTCCGGCGGGCAGCAGCAGCGCATCGGGATCGCCAGGGCGTTCGCGGTGGAGCCCGACGTGCTGCTCATGGACGAACCGTTCTCCCATCTGGACGCGATGACGTCGCGCACCCTGCGCGAACACCTCGAGCGGATCTGGCTGGAGTCGCGCCGCACGGTGATGTTCGTGACGCACGACGTCACCGAGGCAGTCCAACTGTCCGACCGCATCGTCGTTCTCGAGCCCGGCGGCAGGGTGCACGAGATCATCGACGTCGACCTGCCGCGCCCGCGCCGGGCGTCCGACCCGGCG
This sequence comes from Actinomycetota bacterium, assembly GCA_018268465.1. Taxonomy (GTDB): domain Bacteria; phylum Actinomycetota; class Actinomycetes; order Mycobacteriales; family Mycobacteriaceae; genus Mycobacterium. The sequence goes on along the minus strand of JAFDWN010000002.1, from coordinate 8,102 downwards.
GTGGCCGTGTTGCAGGCCGAGGTCCTCGCACGATTCGAGGCGCTCGAGGCGGCGGCCGCATGAGCGGCGCACTGCGTCCCGGTCCGGTCGACATCCACGCGCACTGGCTGCCCGAGGAGCTGTTCGGATTGCCGCCCGGATCGCCGGTGCCGCCGCTGAACGGACGCGACGGTCAACTGCACCTCGGCGACCTGCCGCTGTCCATCGAAACCGAGGCGATGAGTGACGCAGACCGCGTGCTGGCCGACACCGACGCCGCGGGTCTGGGCTCGCGGGTGCTGTCGGCGCCGCCATTCGCCTTCCCGGTGGCCGACGCACCCGGAGTCGACGACTACGTCGGCGAGTTCAACGACGCGCTGGCCCGGGTCTGCCGCGACAGCGGCGGCAGGCTGCTGGGACTGGGGCTGGTGTCGCTGCACGACGCCGACGCGGCCGCCAAGCAGATGACCGATCTGGTGTGCGGGGGCGTCGTGCGGGGTATCGCCGTGCCGCCGCTGCTGACCACACCCGGCGGGCTCGCGTCGTTCGACGCGGCGCCGATGCGCGAGATCCTGCGGCTGGCCGCCGAACGTGATCTGGCCGTGCTGGTGCATCCGATGCAGCTGCCACGGCCCGAGTGGTCCTCGTACTACCTGGTGAATCTCATCGGGAATCCCGTCGAAACAACAACGGCTGCAGCATCTTTGGTGCTCGGTGGGGTGATGGAGGGGCTGCCCGGGCTGCGTATCTGCCTGTTGCACGGCGGGGGTTGCGCACCCGCGCTGGTGGGCCGCTGGCAACACGGATGGGAGCAGCGCGCCGACGTCCGGAGTGCCGGCACCAGGTCGCCGCGGGAGGGGTTCGCCGCGCTGTGGTTCGACACCCTGACCCACGACGGGCCGAGCCTGGAGTTGCTGCGGGCGCACGCCGACGCCGGACACCTGATGTGCGGCAGCGACTATCCCTTCGACATGGGGGTCGCGGCTCCGCTGGATCTGCCGCACGGGGCGGGTATCGAGGACGCCACCCTGGAAGCCAACGCGCGGCGGTTCCTCGGGTTGGACTGAGGCCTACAGCCGGCTCAGCGCCTCGCGCAGCATCCGGCCGGATTCCTCCCGATCGGGGTCGCGCCGCATCACCATGCCCTTGGCGAACGACAGTTTGTCGCCGGTGCGGCGCGGCACCACATGCAGGTGGATGTGGAACACGCTCTGGAAAGCGGCCTTGCCGTCGTTTATGGCGATGTTGTTGCCGTCGGCGTGCAGTCCGCTGGCCCGCGCCGCGCGGGCGATGTGCTGCCCGATACCGGCCATCTCGGCCACCGTCTCGGGCGGGGTGTCGGTCAGGTCGACGGTGTGCGCCTTGGGGATCACCAGGGTGTGGCCTCGGGTGAACGGCCGGATGTCGAGGATCGCCAGGAAGCGGTCGTTCTCGAAGATGCGGATCGCGGGGGCGTCGCCGGCGACGATGGCGCAGAACACACAGGGCATTCCGCCACGTTAGCGATCCCCCGTCATTCCCCGCGAGCGTGCGTGTCTGTGGTCGACACGCCGTGTTCTCGACCGACTTTGCGCACGCTCGCCCGGGGTATCGGGTCGGCGCAACCAGCCGTGGCATACGCCGCCGGACACCGAAGACGAGTCGCTACGCTGCACTCGATGGATGACGTGGCATTCGCCGGGGCCGCCGAGCAGGCGAGGATGCTGGCCGCGGGCACGCTGACCGCGCCCGCCCTGCTGGAGATCTACCTCGACCGCATCGCACGGCTGGATCCCGAACTGCGTTCCTATCGGGTCGTTCTGGCCGACAGCGCGCGGCAGGAGGCCCGCGCGGCGCAGGCCCGTATCGACGCGGGGGAGCGGTTGCCGCTGCTGGGCGTCCCGATCGCGATCAAGGACGACACCGACGTCGCGGGCGAGGTCACCACCTACGGCAGCAGCGCCTACGGTTCCCCACCTATCGGCGACGCCGAGGTGGTGCGGCGGCTGCGCGCCGCGGGGGCGGTGGTCATCGGTAAGACAGCCGTGCCGGAGATGATGCTCTGGCCGTTCACCGAGACCGTCACGTTCGGCGCCACCCGCAATCCCTGGCACACCGATTTCACGCCCGGCGGTAGCAGCGGGGGCGCCGCCGCCGCCGTCGCCGCCGGTCTGGCCGCGATGGCGCAGGGTTCCGACGGTGCCGGCTCGATCCGCATCCCGTCGACGTGGTGCGGGTTGTTCGGGCTGAAACCACAGCGCGACCGGGTACCGATCAGCCCGCACGAGGACGCCTGGTGCGGGTTGAGTGTCAACGGCCCGATCGCCAGGACGGTCGAGGACGCCGCGGTGTTCCTCGACGTGACGACATCAGTTCCCGGCCCCGAAGGGGGGTTCACCCGCACCGCGGCGCGGGAGCCGGGGCGTCTGCGCGTCGCGTTGAGCACGAAGGCGCCCCCGACCATGGCTGCGAGGGTGGGCCGCGCCCAGCGGGCCGCCGTTGACGATGCGGGCGCGCTGCTGCGCGACCTCGGTCACATCGTGTGCCGGCGTGATCCGGACTATCCGTGGTCGCTGGCCTATGGACATCTGTTGCCGCGGATGGTGCGGGGGCTCTACGACGACGTGTCGGCGCTGCCACGGCCCGACCGGCTGGACGGCCGCACCCGCGGCCTGCTTCGGATCGGGGCGCTGATTTCCGACCGTCGTATCGCCGGGATCCGATCCCGCGAGGCCGCGATCAACGCGCGAGTGCAGTCGATCTTCGACGACGTCGACGTGCTCATCACCCCGGGTACCGCGGCAGGGCCGTCGCGGATCGGGGCCTACCGGCGGCTGGGCGGGGTGTCCACACTTGCGGCGGTGGCCGCTCGCACGCCGTTCCAGGCGGCCTTCAACGCGACGGGTCAACCCGCCGCGGTGGTGCCGTGGGGTTTTGACCGCAACGGCGTGCCGTTGTCGATTCAGTTGGTGGGCAGGTCTTTCGGCGAGGCGACACTGCTCTCGCTGGCCGCGCAGATCGAGCGGGTGCGTCCGTGGGCGCATCGCCGCCCGCCCACCCCCGGCCGCCCGCCCACCCCCGGCCGCCCGCCCACCCCCGGCCGAGCGGGCGTGTCTGCGGCCGACACGCTGCGCAAATAGCCGAGTTCACGCACGTTCGGCGCTCAGAATCACCCGCCAAGCCGCCAACTTGTCGGCTAGCGCCATTGTGTTCGCCGGGCTCGTCGACGGTAGGCGCACGAATGTGGCCGACGACTCCGCGGTCACCAGTCGGCGGTAGTTATCCTCGGCGGCCGCGCCGTTGAAGTACACCCTCGACAGTTGCCCATGAGCGGCGTATAGCGGCGCGAAGTCGTTGGCCACCATGCTGTTCCGCTCGACCGCCGAGTCGAGGCTGCCCGCTCTGCGGAATGCGCTCAGCACGTCCCACACCGCGACGCCGCGGGCGATCAGGGCCGCCACCCGCGTGTCGTAGGGTGCCGCGGGGTCGAACCCGAACACCTCGCCGGTGATCCGCCAGAAGCCGTTGCGGGGGTTGCCGTAGTACTGCCGCGCGGTCAGTGACATGGCGCTGGGCGCATTGCCGAGGATCAGCACCCGGGGGTTGCCTCCGATGATCGGCGGCAGGCCCGCCCGCAGGTCCGGGCGGCGCGTCGTCGTCACGGCCGGATTCTTCCACCTGCGGCCCGGGTCGCGGCAGCCTGATGCAACCCGTTGCAACCCTTACGCTCTGTGCCGCAGGTCACATATAACGACAGTCATGAAAGCAGCGATTTATCACGGGCCGAACAAGATCGAAGTCGCCGACGTGCCCGAGCCCGACGTCACCGAGGGCGCCGTCAAGGTCAAGGTCGGCTTCAACGGGATCTGTGGAACCGACCTGCACGAGTACTACGCCGGGCCGATCTTCGTGCCCACCGAACCGCACCCGCTCACCGGGCGGGCGATGCCGCTGACGATCGGCCATGAGTTCTCCGGCACCATCACCGAGGTCGGCCCCGGTGTCACCGGCTACGCCGAAGGCGACCGGGTCAGCATCGAGCCCGTATACAAGTGCGGGCAGTGTTCACCGTGCCGCGCCGGCAACTACAACGTGTGCCAGCAGATCGCGTTCCACGGCCTGATGTCCGACGGCGGTATGGCCGAGTACACCGTCGTCCCGGCCGACATGCTGCACAAGCTGCCCGACAACGTGTCGCTGGAGTTGGGGGCGCTGGTGGAACCGATGTCGGTGGCCTACCACGCGGTGACCCTCGGCGACGTGCGCCCAGGGGACACGGCGATGGTGTTCGGCGCCGGACCGATCGGTATCGGGCTGTGGTTTGCGTTGCGGGGCAACGGGCTCGACGACATTTTCGTGGTTGAACCGTCACCCACCCGCCGCGCGTCGATCGAGGCGCTGGGTGCGCGCACCCTGGACCCGACGCAGGTGGACGTGCCCGCGTTCATCGCCGACCACACCAAGGGCGACAAAGCCGACGCCGTGTTCGACGCCGCCGGTGTCACGCCCGCGGTACGGACCGCCTTGGAGTGCGTCGGTTCGCGTAAACCGATGGTCAGCGTCGCCATCTACGAAAAGCCCCTGGAGACCCCGCTGCTGAACCTCGTGATGAACGAGTCCAGGATCCAGGGTTCGCTGTGCTACACCGGCGCGGACTTCGAGGCGGTGATCGCCCTGATGGCCCAGGACGCCTACGACACCACCGGCTGGGTAACCAGGATCCCCATCGACGACGTCATCGACGAGGGCTTCGAGGCGCTGCACGCCGGCACCAAGATGAAAGTCCTCGTCGACCCCACCGTCTGACAACCCCTACTCGAGGAGCGGATATGGCCTCTCTTTCCGGAAAAGTCGCCCTGGTCACCGGCGGCGGCCGCGGCATCGGCCGTGGCATCGCGTTGCGGCTCGCACGTGACGGTGCCGACATCGCGCTGGTCGACGTGGTCGCCGACGGGATCGGCGCGGTAGCCGACGAGATCGGTGAAATTGGTTCGAAGGCAACCACATTCGTGGCAGATGTAAGCGACCGCGACCAGGTCTACGCGGCGGTGGACCATGCCGCGCGGGCGCTGGGCGGGTTCGACATCATGGTCAACAACGCCGGCGTCGCGCTGGTCGAGGCGATCGCCGACACCACCCCCGAGCAGGCGGCCCGGGTGTGGGCGATCAACGTCGACGGCGTGCTGTGGGGTATCCAGGCCGCGGCGGCCAAGTTCAGGGAACTCGGTCGTCCCGGCAAGATCATCAATGCGTCGTCGATCGCCGGGCACGACGGTTTCGGGATGCTCGGCGTGTACAGCGCCAGCAAGTTCGCGGTCCGGGGGCTGACCCAGGCCGCGGCCAAGGAGTATGCCTCGGATGGCATCACCGTCAACGCCTACTGCCCCGGCATCGTCGGGACGGACATGTGGGTGGAGATCGACAAGCGGTTCGCGGAGCTGACCGGAGCGGCGGAAGGGGAGACCTTCGAGAAATATGCGGGCGGCATCGCCCTCGGGCGGCCGGAGACACCTGAGGACGTCGCCGGGTTCGTGTCCTACCTGTCGGGCCCCGACGCCGACTACATGACGGGGCAGGCCGGTCTCATCGACGGGGGACTGGTCTACCGGTGACCCGTGTTGGCGGTCGGTTGTGACGTGGCGCACAATCGGAAGGAAGGCCGCGGGTAGTCCCGCGACGCGCCGATCGGGAGGTGAGTCGATGACCGCTCCCGAGGCCGCCGTCGCGGTCGGCGATGATCCGCGGTCGTACGCGATGCTCCTCACCGAGGTCTACGACGCGACGATGGCGGGCGGCCGGGCTCCCGCGCGGCCCCGCCCCGTCGTGGCGGACTCGTGGAAACGCCTGCTCGGGAAGGGGATTGACCCCGAGCACCACTGCCCGCCGGACGTCGACAGCAGCGGGCTGGACATGCTGCGCCAGTCGTCGGGATTGCTGTCGGTGCTCGACGACGTCTCCCGCGGACTCGAGTCGGTGATCGACGACGGTCAGAACATCCTGGTCGTTGCCGACGCCCGCGGCCGCGTGTTATGGCGGTCGGGGTCGTCGCGGCTGCTCACGCATGCCGACCGGCTGGGTTTCGTCGAGGGTGCGGCGTGGAGCGAGAACGCGGTCGGCACCAACGCGATCGGCACCGCGCTGGTGTCTCACCGGGCGGTGCAGATCTTCTCCGCCGAGCATTTCCTGCGCAGCCATCATTCGTGGACGTGCGCCGGTGCGCCGATCAAGGATCCCCGCACCGGGCACGTCATCGGTGTCGTCGACGTGTCTGGCCCGGCGTCGACGGTGCATCCCACGACCGTGGCGCTGGTCGACCTGGTGGCCCGGCTGGCCGAGTCGCAGCTGCGCGAGGCCCACGACCGCACCCTGAACAGGCTGCGGACGGTGGCGGCGCCCATTCTGGCGCGCATCGGCGGTCCCGCCCTGGCAGTCGACCCGGACGGCTGGGTCGCCGCGGTGGATTCGCTGCCCCCGCACAACCGGATTCTGCTGCCCGCCGACGGTGTACCCGGCCGGACCTGGATCCCGTCGCTGGGCCGGTGTGACGTCGAATCGCTGCCCGGCGGTTGGCTGGTGCGGATCGCGCAGGACTCCGAACCCGGACCCGCGCTGGCACGCGTCACCCTCGACCTGCGCGACGCCAACGAGCCCGTCCTGGGGTTGTCGGGCGAATTCGGGTCGTGGCGGCGCAACATCTCCAGTAGGCACGCCGAGATCCTGCTCGTGCTGGCCATGCATCCGCAGGGCCGCTCGGCGCCGGAGCTGGCGGCCGACCTGTACGGCGACCGGTCCCGGGTGGTGACCGTGCGTGCCGAGATGTCCCGGCTGCGCAAACAGCTCGTCGGTTTGGTGGCTGGTAAGCCGTATCGCTTCGCCGACACAGCCGAGGTCGAGGTCTGCTATCCCAACGATATGGCGATGTTGCTGGCCGGGTCGACGGCTCCGGCCATCCGGGCGGCCCGCGATATACCGTGAGCGGGTGCAAGGCGACGAGCAGCTCGAATGGATCGCCTCGTCCGGACTGCTCGACGACCTGACGGGCCGCGCCCGCGACGAGCGCGCCGAGCTCATCGCCTGGCTGCTCGGCCGGGGGTTCTCGGTCGAGCAGATCCGCGGTGCGTTCGCCCCGATGTTGTTGGCGTCGCGACGGGTCCTCGGCGACGACGGGGTGTACGTGTCGCTGCGCCGCTTCGGCGAGGAGACCGGGATCGACCCGGAATTGATGCAGCGTCTCCGGCGGGCCGTCGGTCTGGCTGCCATCGACGATCCCGATGGTGGCGAGCTGTTACGGGCGGACGCCGAAGCGGCGGCGTTTGCGCAGCGCTTCATCGATCTGGGTATCGGTGCCGACGAGATCGTGCTCATCACGCGGGTGCTGGCGGAGGGTTTGGCGCGGGCCGCCGAGGTGATGCGCTACGCCGCACTGGCGGCCGTGTCCGGCCCGGGGGCGACGGAGCTGGATATCGCGCAGCGGTCCGAGGAGCTCGTCCGCGAGGTCGCGCCGATGCTCGGGCCGATGATCGAGGGCATGCTGCTCATCCAGTTGCGCCATGCGATGGACACAGAGGCGGTCAGCGCCTCGGAGCGGGCCGACGGTGCGGTACTGCCCGGAGCGCGCCTCGTGTCGGTGGCGTTCGCCGATCTGGTCGGGTTCACCCGACTCGGTGAGGTCGTGCCGCCCGAGGATCTCGAGCAGCTCGCGCACCGGCTGGCCGAGGCCGCCCGCGACGTCGCCACGGGGCCGGTGCGATTCGTCAAGACCATCGGCGACGCGGTGATGCTCGTCAGCGCCGATCCGGTGGCGTTGCTGGCGGCGATGCTCGATCTGGTCGAGGTGACCGACACCGTCGAGGGCTTCCCGCGGCTGCGGGTCGGCGTCGCCACCGGGATGGCGGTGAGCCGGGCAGGTGACTGGTTCGGCAGCCCGGTGAACCTGGCCAGCCGGGTGACGGGGGTCGCGCGGCCGGGTTCGGTGTTGCTATCCGAATCGGCGCGTGACGCGATCGGCGACGCGCAGGGTTTCGCGTGGTCGTTCGCCGGGACGCGGCACCTCAAGGGCATCAAGGACGGCGTGAAGCTGTTCCGCGCCCGCCGCGGCGAGTGACCCCCCACCCCGCGACCGTGCGTAGTAAGAGGACTATGTC
>JAFDWN010000029.1 GCA_018268465.1 Actinomycetota bacterium | reverse complement strand
CGCGCCTGCATCGACACCGACTAGCCCGAGTCGATGTCCGCATGGGGTCGCGGAACACCCGCGAACCCATGCGGAGCGAGGGCCGGTGGGGAGTGGCGTATACGGCAGTATTGCTATTGTTTACGTCATGCGTATCGGACTGATCGCGATCGACGGCTGCTTCGGTTCGGCTATCGCGTCGATCATCGACATCGTGCGGGTGGCCGACGGAGTCCGCGGCGATGTCGACCCGCGGATCGACCCGATCGAACTGGCCATCCTCGGACCGAAACGGCGAGTGACCACGACGGCATCGATGACCCTGTCGGTGGACCAGCCGCTGTCGGAGTCCGGAGAGTTCGACGTGGTCGTCGTCCCTGCGCTTGGAACCCTTACGGCCGCCGCTACCAACGACGTCCTCCAGAGCCGAGATGCTCGTTCGGTCATCGCCTCGCTCGGGCGCCTCGACGAGGCGACCACCCGGATCGCCGCGGCGTGCACCGGCGTGTTCGCTGTCGCCGAGACTGGACGGATGCATCATCGGCGGGCCACGACCAGCTGGTTCCTGGGGCCGGAGTTCCGGAAGCGCTATCCGACCGTCGCCCTCGATCTCGACACCATGGTCGTGGCCGACGGGAACCTCGTCACCGCCGGCGCCGCCTTCGCCCACATCGACCTCGCGCTCTCACTCGTGCGATCGATCAGCCCCGACCTGGCCCAACATGTCGCCAAGCTCCTCCTCATCGACGAGCGCCCGTCGCAGGCGGCCTTCGTCGCCTACGAACATCTCCGGCACGAGGACCCGATCGTCGTCGAGTTCGAACGCTTCGTGCGCGCCCGCCTGGACGAACCGTTCAACGTCGCCTTCGTCGCGCAGTCGCTCGGCACCAGCCGACGCACCCTCGAACGACGAGTCCGTGCGGCGCTCAACCTCACTCCGCTCGGCTTCGTCCAACGGCTTCGAACGAGCTCGCCACCTCTCAGCAACCACGGACCTCACCTCCGCCGAGATCGCGCTACGGGTCGGCTACGCGAACGCCGAGACTCTGCGCTCCCTCCTGCGCAGGGAGCGACGCCGTTCCTGACCTATCGCCATGCCTTAGAACCACCTCTCAGCACGTCGCGGACAAAGGTGTCGGTGCTTCCGCGGGCTACCTCACCGGAGCATTGCACGCAGCCATCAACGTGACCCCATCGTGATGAGTGACGAGATCGTAGTCTCGGCGGGGAGCTTAGAAGCCAGGACGTCCAACTTCTCGATAGTGAGACTGTTCGTGCTGGTGTTCTCGGGGGTCCTGACCCGCACGCCGATGGACGCGCAAGGATGCTGGTGCCGGGTGTTCTCAGGGGTTCCTGACTCTCACTCTGATCGACATCTGCTGTCTTTCCACGGATCTGTCGGTCCCCTGAGAACGCCCGGTGAGGCGTCACGCCTCGCCGCCGGAGTGACCTAAGGAGAGCCTGCGCCAACAGGTGCTCATCACTGTCTTGTCCGCCGGTCTGGTGGTGCGCGGTGCCGTTCCCCGCTCATGCGAACAGATCGGAGCACGACATGACCATCATTCCCGACGCCGGAAAGCAACCTCAATCGCGAATCTCGGTGTTCGCCGGCGTCGACACACACAAGGAGATCCACGTCGCCGCGGTCGTCGACGAGGCTGGGACGGTCCTCGGAACGCACAGCTTCTCGACGACTCGCGCGGGCTACCGTGCGCTGCTGGCATGGGCGCGCAGTCATGGCGAGTTGGTGCGGATCGGGATCGAGGGCACCGGCTCCTACGGCGCCGGCCTCACCCGACATCTCGCGAAGAACGACGTGACAGTCCTCGAGGTCGACCGGCCGGATCGGTCAGACCGTCGCCGGAAAGGCAAAGACGACGACCTTGACGCGATCAACGCCGCCCGCGCCGCACTCCATGAACGGCGCACCACGATCCCGAAGTCCAAGGACGGAGCGGTCGAGGCCCTCAGAATCCTGCGCGTCGCGCGCGCCCAGGCAGTCCGCGAACGCCGCAACACGTTGCAGCTGCTGCGGATGTCGATCGTTGCTGCCCCTGACGAGGTCCGTGACCAGGTCCGCAACCTCACCCGAATGCAACTGATCCGCCATCTCGCTGCCTGGCGTCCTGACGCCTCGAACGCGACCGATCCCGTTGTCGCCTATCGGGTCGCGTTGAAGTCATTCGGCCGCCGCTATCTCGAGCTCACCGACGAGATCGTCGATCTCGACGACCTGATCAACCCCATCGTCCAGTCCCTCGCCCCACGCCTGCTCGAACGCGTCGGGATCGGCATCGAAGTCGCCGGGCAGCTGCTGGTCACCGCAGGCGACAACCCCGAGCGCATGAAGTCCGAAGCCGCGTTCGCGATGCTCTGCGGGGTCTCCCCACTGCCCGCCTCATCCGGGATGACGCAACGCCATCGGCTCAACCGGGGCGGCGATCGACAGGCCAACCGCGCACTCCACCTCGCCGTAATCAGCCGCCTCAGGCTCGATCCGAGGACAAAGGCCTACGCAGCGAAGAAGACCGCCGAGGGGCATTCAAAGATGGAGATCATCCGCTGCCTCAAGCGCTACCTCGCCCGCGAGGTCTACTTCCTCCTCAACCCCGGCACCGAACACATCACACCGAACACCAAACCGAGGAGAATCGCCGCTTGACTCTTAGGAGAGCATCAGGGGCAGCCAGTTTCGGTCACGAAAGTTCGTCCATTCCCTGTCGCACAACGGATTACATGGATCGATGGGCCGAGTTGGCGCGTGTGGCGACAACGCCGCCATGGAGTCATTCTTTGCCCTCCTGCAGCGCAACGTGCTCGACCGGCGACGCTGGTCCACCCGAGCCGAACTGCGCCTGGCGATCGTGTCGTGGATCGAGCGGACCTACCACCGACGCCGCCGGCAACGCGCACTCGGCAGACTCACCCCGATAGAGTTCGAACTGCTCCACACCCCAGTCGCAACCGCGGCCTGAAATTCACACCCCGCGAGTCAACTGAACTCGGGGCAGTCCCTACATCCAGCATGAGTGAGTGCAGGGCGTACCCGAGATCGGCTGATTCCGACTTGCGCAACATCTCGATCGTCTCCACGACGTCGTCGCGCTGCGGCAGTAGACCGGCCCACCATGCTTCATACCTTTCGTGGTTTCGTACCACGGTCATCTCGGCTACGACGCCTCCAATTCTGGTCGTCCTATCGCCAGCGTCTCGCCACAGGACCACGGGCGACTGTTCGATGATGTCGCCGCCAGTGAGGAGGTGCCGCCACCGGTTGCCATTGTCGTCCTCCCACATCAGGGCGGCTCCTTCGTCTGCGTAGGGTGCCAGCGTGGCCAAGACCTTCTCAACGGTGTCGTCGAATACGCCTCGAAAGCCGTTGACAACTAGCGCGCCAGGCACCTGGTGATCGTCGACGCTAAAGCCGATAGCCGAAAGCTCGGCACGGGCACTGTCTCCCGCCGTGACGCCGAGTGCTTCGGCAATCGCGCGCAGCGCGATCCCCTTCTGGTCACCGGCGATAACCACTGCTCCGTCAAGCAAGTCCGTCATGCAGCTCATCTTCCCCACCTTTCGAGGATGCTATTCCGGGCCTGCCCACATGGCCTGCCCCTACATCAACCACCTTAATCGCGGGTACCGACATTCGATAGGGTGGTTGCCTTCAGTTCTGCTGCCCGCCAATGGGTTACCCGTCTGCCAAAGTGTTCTTGGGCATACGTGTGCGGGGTGGCCCCGGTGATCGGCCACCCCGCCGACGTCATGCCGCCAGGCCCGTGACCAAGGCGCGCACCTCTTCAGGCGGCACCACGTGATCAAGGGCCGTGCCGAGCAGCTCCACCATCGGGTGGTTGATTCCCTCCCTCGCCGCTTCATCGACGGCGATGCCGGCTATCACACTGTCACCCCGCACATAGGCCGAGAACGCAAGCTGTCCGAGTGCCGCTACTCTCCAACGGCCCGGCAGCACTCGCGCCAGCAGCGCCCACAGATCCTCCATCGGGGCTGCCACCTCAGAGACTGCCAGCGCGTAGAAGGCATCTCGCGCACGTGGATCGTCGGTCGCCCCTGCGATGGCGGCGAGCACCAGATCTGAGGGATCGACCCCCTCGCGGTGCTGTAGTGCGGCCGCGATCGCCGTCGCGACGGCATCTGTAGATGCCCCGACATTGGCCATGAGCGGTTCCAGGTTGCCACGGCGTGCCATGTCAGGAGCCACTACAGCTTCCAGCTCCGCGCGGCTCCCATAGATCCGTCGCCCAGTCTTGGCTGCAACGAGCAGTGCGTCGTAACTGGGGTTGTCGAGGACGCCCTGGTCACCGCAGCCGTCCGCGCAGTGCCAACGTCCGCCGGTGCGGATCGAGTCGACGACGAATGCGCCGGCCAATATGATGCCCCGCTCTTCCAGCGCGTCGCTCACCGTCTCCACGAGCCGCTGATGGGTGCCTGCACACGCTGAGCATGACGCACCGTCTCCATCGACGATGACCGCGACCGCTGTATCCGCGCCCTCCTGCTGAGCGGCCAACTCAGCCACCCGGTCGACTCCAGCGGAGGCATCGGACAGATCAATCCGCAACACCACGCCGATCTCATCCGCTGCGAAGGTCACGACGACCAACGAGTATTCGGGTAGGAAGCCAACTAGTGACGGGATCGCCGAAATAAGCTGCGGCACAGTGCTGATTGTGTTCATGGTTATTCCCCAATCGGGACGTTAGGCCCACCCCTATGGCGTGCCCGGACACCCACAACCTACCGGCCCCCACCGACAGTTCCTGTTCTGCCGGTCAGTTCGGCCTCCTCACCTCATGCTCGTCGACCGCCGGCACTTCGCCATAGAAATCGGTGAGTCCCGACAAGGCATACGGACATCGCGGCCTTCGTTTAATCGTGATCCTGATCTGGGTCGGTCGCGGTGATAACGCGCTGGCCCTCGACCACCTTGACAGGCTGCCCCTCGGCCGTCTCGACCTGTTTGATCTTGTCGAATGGAACACGCCACGTCCAACCTGCCACCCGGACCGACCGTGCGTTGACGCGCTCGACAGCTCCCCATCCGACACCGAGCAGGACACGATCGCCCACCATCACCGTGTGAGCATCCCAGATGGATGCACCGGACTCAGCCGCCTGTTCGAGTTCCCTTTTCCAGAAGCCAATCTGGTCGGTCAGCCGCGAAATCTCCGCGACTACTCGCTCCCGATGGTCGCCCACAGCTGGCGGCTGGGTCTCCACGTGTTTGACACCGCGGCCATCGGTGAACAAGGTCCGGGTATGCCCGTCGCGTGCCCGCTCGAAGCGGCGCAGCTCGGCCTCCAATCGCCCGATACGGCGGCGTATTACCGAAGGGCTGTACCGGAAGGCTGTCGTTCCAGCCGCGGCCGCAGCACGCCTGGCGGTCTCCTCTGCCGCGTCCGTGGCATCGAACGCTTTGCGGATCGCATTATCTGCACGCTCGATTGCTTTGCGGTGGCGTCGTTCCGAGTGATGGCCGACGAGGATCGGCTGTCCCAGTGGCGGCAGGAGATCCCGAGCGTGTTTCTCGGCCTCCCAAGCCGCATCCGCCGCGGCCGACCGGCGTTCGGCCTTGGTCTTGAGCGCGTCCACCCGATGCGCCTGCTGTCTCACTGCATCCGCTTCGACATCCTCCGCGGCCCGGTAAGTGTCGTCTACCTCGACGGCCACTTCGAAACCTGCTGTCTCCAGGGCCGATTTAGTCGCCTCGATCAAAGGCATTTTTGCACGGGTGTCGCGCGAACGAGCTACATACCAGCTGCCCAGATTTCGTGACCACCTCCAGGCGCCAGCCCGGCCGGTCCACGGGTCAATAACCGACTTCAAGATGTCGGCCGAACCGTCACCGCGAGCAGTCCCCTCGATCAAGGTGCCGTCTGCGTGTGAATGGGTGATCGTCAATCTCGACATGAGAGTTCCTTGGTAGTCTCGGTGGCCCACCCCTTTGGCGTGCCCCAACATTGCGAACACTACCGGCGGCCACCGACAACAGCCAGTGCAGCGGTTCAGCAGCGGCGCCGCCGCCTTGCCTTTGGGTAGGCTCTTAATCAAAACCGCCCCCTCCCCTACAACCACGCGGGTTTGGGAGGGGGCGGTTTAGCTAGGGTTTAGCCAGCCCTTGGGGGCAACATTCGGCGACGCCCAAAGACGCAGGCCCCGAACGCTTCCTACTCGTCCTCGTACCAGCTCTCGCCGCAGTCCATGGGATCCCAATCAGCCAGCGGATGGTCCGGATACCTCTCGCGAATTCCTGCCATGATCGGTGTCAGTCGCTCCACGTTTGCCTGCTGGTGCCGCTCGCACCGCGGATACCGCGCCCCTGAACCCGATAGCGCCAGATAGGCCACAACCGGCCCGTCGCAACCCACCGGCCCGTCGAGGCACTCATCAGCATCGAATCGGTCCAGAAACTCCTCGTCGGAGAAACCATCCAGAGATCCCACTGTCCACTCCGTTCCCAGGCCCACCCTGGTGGCGTGCCCGACACCTCGCACACTACCGCCGACCACCGACAACCACGACGTCGAGCGGCGGGGGGTGTCGAACGGCGGCGACGACGACGACTCAGAACCCTCAGAAGTACCCCCTCTCCCCACCCCCGCGGCGGGGGGGGGGTGTGAGGCCTGATTTCAGATCAACCACACCGGGTTTCACGACCTCCCATTCAGCGCCGACAGGACCATAGACGCGCGGACCGCCAGCGGGTCCGACGACTCCCACAACAGAGACTCTGTGGCCGGATCGGTGAGCAGGCTCAAGTGTGCGCGATGGCGGCTCAGGCTCACGCATGCACGGCCTGGGTCCATCGGGAACGACTCGACACTGCGGTAGCCTGCCATCGGGTGTAGCGCCACCACTGCTGGTCGCTCAAGGCCCTGCACGGAGTTGCTCGTGCCGATCAGTACGCCGTCAACATCGGCCAGCAGCGCCCGCACGGCACCGGCCTGCGCGACGTGTGGAGTGACCACCGCAATGTCGTCGCCGGTCAGCACTGTGGACTGACCGGAGCGGCAGTAGCGATACCCGAGCAATTCGCGCACCCGGTCAGCGACTGCCGTGAGCATGTTGGGGTCGGTCGGACCATGTCGGGTGGGTACAGAGATGCCGACGATTTCTGGAAGCTCGATCCCGTTGGCATCGAGGATCGATTCGACAGGACGGCGCGATGTGAACGGCATGTCCCGGTAGAAGTGCTCTGAGAGCAGCGCGCAAGTCTGCGGCCCCAACCGCCAGGAGTGAGTCAGCTCGTGCACCGTCACGGCGGCACCATGCGCGGCCAGCAAGGCTGCCGGGGCCGGAAGGTGCGGCCCAGTGGCCTGCCCGTTCCAACGTGTTGTCGAACCCGTCACAACGGGCGCGATCTGACCCGAATCTCCAACGAGCACGACCTGCCGCGCCAGTGCGCCGAGCGCTCCCACGTCCGCATAGGTCGCCTGCCAAGCCTCATCGATCAATAGCACGTCAGCCGCACCCACATTCGGGTCCACGTACAGCCAACGAGCCGCAGTGCCAATAAGAATCGCACCACCCGTAGAATGCGACCACCGCACGTGACGGCCTGTTACAGTCGGAATGCTCTCCGCTGCCGTGGCTTTGGACTTACTGTTCACGATCAGCGCTGCTCGGTCACTGACCGCCCCAATCCGCCTGGCCAATTCAGCAGCCTGCTCACGCGTCTGGGCAGCAACCGCCACCCGTAGACCTGCTCGGTGCGCCAGCGCCGCTGACAGCAGCGTCACCAGCCTCGACTTCCCGGCTCCCGGCGCTGCTGGGCACACCACACATGGATCACCGCTCCACACCGCCAGCAGAACCCGCGCCAGCATCGTATCGTTGAGCAACTCTCGACCCGGCCAATTCGCGCTGACATTGCAAGCCTCCACTACCGCAGGCCTTGATACCGCAGGGACATTCGACCCCGGCGCACCACCAGCCGCCGGAGCGCCGCGCCTAGTGAAATCCTTTGGCAGCGTGCGCATCACATATCCCCTTCGTTGTCGTGTTCCTCGTTTTCGGCTGCGGCGATCACCACCGCCAGCGGCACATCTCGACGCACCGGCGTAGGTGTCACGCCCTGTGACAGCCAGGAGAACCGACGACGGTATAGCCTGGCCAGTACCCGACGCCCTGACCGGATAGTCGACGGGCTGGGTGGCGCGGGAATCACCGTGACGGTCTCACCCGCTGCGGGCCGGTAACCACTGCGCCGCAGACCGCCGATGGCCACCGCTAACGCGCCGTCCTCGACGCTGGTCGTCACGACTTCCCCGCTAAAGCGGGCGTCCACAGCCGGCATGTCTGCCATCGGGGCACCCGCCCAGCCGATAACCGCTGTCCCGGCGCGTAGCCGTGTGTCTAACCGGTTGGCGTGCACGATCACTCGCCCTGTACCTGCCGAGGACACGCCCACCACTACGTCACCCGTACACACATGGCCGGTAAGTATCCCGCGCGCCCGCCACAGTGGGTCACACAGCAGTGCCGCCTCAAAGACATCCGCCGCGTCGCATCGGCTGCGCAGCCGCACAGCTGCCAGATACAGCGACTCAGGCACATCCCACGACCGTCCATTGCTCAATGCATCCTGGTATGTCCCAAGCAGCCAATCATCGTCCTCACGCGTCGGCTCCAAACCGGGCAGCACGGGCCCCGCAGTGACTGCCCGGTGCCACGCGTGCGCCCCGGCCAGTCCGCCCGCTGCCCCGAACGCCCGCCGCCACAGATTCGGATGATCCGCGCCCGGTGGCACCCCCAGCACGTACCGCTGCCGCGACACGGCCAGTACGTCAGCCACCGCCGTCGTACCGGGATGCGCCGCTCGCTCCACCCACCACCCGGCCAACGCCGATCCCGCCGCCACGGCTACCGAGTCGCAGCGCGCCGGGTCCGCGAACCGAGTCGCGAGGATCGCGAGAAAACGAAGGGACGCACCGCCCTCGACAACCGCACTCGGTCCCCCGCCCAAGTCACCGTTAGCACAACCTGCCGCACGCGCTATCGCCGCCAAACCGGCCGCGCCACTGGCGGTTTCGGCACGCCCGTTGGGGCCGATGGCCTGCACTCGTATCGCCCCTCCGGCTCGCCTGGCGCTCACCGCCACGGTCACTTCCCGACTGGGTGCAGGATTGTGCAACAGCCGGGGCACCGCCGCACCCATGTCGCGCGCGCACACCCGCAGCGCCAGATCGAACAGGGCCGCACTCATCCCACGTCACCGCCCTGCTCGACAGCTACGCCGCGTGCCGCAGCGGCAAAGCCGTCGGCCAGCGCCGCCGTGGCGCGGTCGTCCTCGGTCCGTCGCGCCGCCTCGCGCACGGTCGCAACAGTCCACCCCGTTCCGGCCAGCACCGTGTCTGCCCACGCCGTGAACCCTCCCCGCGTGCTCACGCCGCCACCGATCCCGAGGCCGGGGTTACCCGCACCGTTTTTGCCCAACCCGGCGCGGTGTTGGCCGCGTGCTGCCCGATTAGAGCCACGATGAGGGGCACCGGCAGACGACGGTTCGGCCACGGGGTGCCGCCATCGGTGAACGCCACGATCACGTCCGCGCGCGGTCGACCTGCCAACGCTGCCGCAATGCCCACCCGAAGATCGGTTCCCCCACCACCGGTCAGGTTGACCTCACGGATCGACCGCACCAGCCGTGGTGTCGTCGCCGCAGCATCGCAGCACGTAACCCGCACTGTCGACGCACCAGTCTGGCGCAGCACCCCTCGCGTCTCGGACAATGCCGACGCCAGGTCGTCATCACCCATCGACCCCGACGTGTCGACAATCAGATCGACCGCAATTTTCGGCGCTCGCAACGTCGGCAGAATCAGTCCTCCCATCGCACGCCGATTCGGCCTGCGCCACGAGTGATGCACCTGTCCCGCCTGATCCTCGACAGCGCGTCGTACCGCCGCACGCAATACCTTCGGCCACGGCACAACCGCAGGGGCAAGCTGCGCCGCCGCCCACCGCTGCACACCTGCGGGCACTGTGCCTCGCCCCGCACCGCCCGAGTTCGCCGCCGTCTGCACCGCCTGCGCCACCGCTGCGCGCACCAGATCGGCTGCCGCCTTCGACAATCCGGCCCCACCGCCCAAGTCGGCCTCCGCGGGCAACTCACCCGAAACTGGGGTATCACCGGCCCCGGAACCACAGCCCACACCGGCCTGGTCGGCTCCCGGAAATGCCCGCGCCGCCTGTGGCGGAACGAGATGGCGGTAGTAGACCTCCGCAGCATGCCCGTCCTGGCAGCCAATCCCAGCCGGGGTCACCGCCCCGCTGGGCAATCCTAGGCCAGCCGACAACAGGTCATCATTAATCTCCGCATCCCCAGCGATGTTCCACATCGCCCGGTCCACAGGCATGTCCACCGCATCCCCGCGCGCGGCGTGTTCCCGCAGTAGATGCCCGACCTCATGCAGCAAGACGGCACCGGCCTGCGGAATCGTCCACCCATCGGCGCTACCGAGCATCGCCGGGTCAATATAGAGACGCCAATGCCGTTCCCTGTCAAGTCAGCGTGTCGAACCCAACTTTGGTTCTATATTCGGCCTTGCTCCTTGCACTCCGCCCGTCGGCAGCAAACGTGGGACTCCGCAAACTGGCGGCGGGAGAATTATGCCTCGGCACCAGGATCTCGCCGGACGGATCCAAACACCAAGCCGGCACCGCTTCCTTCTGTGGGCCGAGGACCATAGGTTGGCGGCACGACAATTGTCGATCGGCGGTCTCTATGCTGCGGTCAACGGATTGCTACGCGGGATCGGAGAGGGCATGGCTGGAGACGCTTTGTCGGGGCTCATCGACACAGGAACCCACCGAACTACTTGGACACTGTCGAAGCCGCCGGGCACCGAAGTGTGGGACGTGTCCGGGGAAGTCGACCTGCAGGGAATGCGCCAGCCTGCAGGGACGGTCTTTGGCACCGCACCCGTGAACTGGACTGTTACCGGGGGATCAGTTGGAGCCGGCTTTCCTCAACATTTCAACTATCCGCTGGTACACGGCGAAATGAACGGCAATCTCGATGTTGTGCTGATCGACGCCCATTTAACCGTGTTCGGTGAACACCCCCGTGAGGGCCTGGGCTCCTTCAAGGCGGGGAACGCCTACTTCAACGCCTGGGCAGCTCTCGTCGGACGCGATGCTCCGAGAAACGGTCCAGTACTGGTGGACTCGGGCGTCATCCAAGTGCCGTACCTCGAATCGTTCGTAGGGAAGAGTCCGATCGCGGAGATCACCTTCCCCCGAGGCGTCATCTACCAGCAGGACGAGCCGAAGTTCACCGCTACCTTCGATAAGGGTAGCCTCCAGGAATGGAGCGATGATGGCGCGGAAGTGTCTGTTTACTACAACATTTCGGCTGATATCAATGGATTTCATCACTTCGGCCTGACGTTCAGCCCCGTTGTTTCAGTCGAGTTGACGAAGCCAGTGACACTCGCCGAATTCCTGACAGAATGGGTGTTTCCGCTTCGTGGCCTAGTCGCATCGGCGGTGGGAGAGAAGGTAGATATCAACCATCTGACGTGCTCTCCAGTCATCGAAGGTGACACACGTCGACAGTTCCAAGTCTTCAACGCTTCCATCAGCCAGGCTCCGTATGCTTCCACGAATTCGCTTAAGGACAAACATGTCTCCGCGATACGCCTAGCGTCGGACGGCGAATCGCTCCTGAGACTGCTTCGCAAATGGCAGGAACTCCGAGTCGCGGAGAATCCCATCCTGAACACGTACGACATCACCGCTGTGGGGCGGGGCCAACATCCGCGGGCTCGGTTCTTGCTGCTCATCCAGGCCTTAGAAGGTCTTTACGGCTACGAGAGGCGATCTGAGGAAAGGCATTCACGGTTTGCGAGCGAGCGTGAGTCGATGCTCGCTCGCTGCAAGGACAACCTCGAAAGTACGGTCTTCAAGTTTGTCAAGAAACACCTGTCAAAGCGCCCTCCATTGGGGGTCGATTCAGTGTTGCGAGAGATGCTCCAGGCGTTGCCAATCGATCTAGAGGCGGAGTTGACTGATGGCGCTTTGGTCAAGTCTGTACGCTCGCAATTCCCAACTGTTACTTCGACGTTGGATGCGATCCGGATCGTTCGGAACGACCTGTCGCACGGGAATAGAACGTATGACCGGCACGCTCTGGCTGAGGCGGCGGACATCCTTGAGCGGGTTGTACGTGGCCACCTACTTCGCCTCCTCGATGCTTCAGATGAAATTGTGAGGCGTGTGCTCTCTCCGGATTCCTGATGGGGAGTCTGACGAACAGGCAAATCTGGTTGACGGCACTGGCCGCAGACAGGGCACAGTGCCGCGCCTGGTTGTGCTGAAACGCGCTTAGCGGAGTCAATCGTTTCTAACGCTGAGTTGGTTCGCTACGCGGACAAGCGCGGTTGTAGTTGAGAGTCTCGGCATTTCTGTTCTTATGCGTGCGGACCGTCCAGAAGGCCTACCTCTGCGTACGGCCGTCCGGTTCGAGCCAGGAACGCGGCGCCTGATCATTGGTTCGTTCGCGACGACTGGTTCAGGACGCTGGAGTCGAGCCACAAGCATCCCGACTCACGACGATCAATTCTCGCGATACTGACCGAACCCGTTCTTAGGCTATGTGTTTGGATTCTCCTACAAGGCTTTCCAGTCGATCTTTGGGCCGTATTTCAGCAGGTCGTAGATGCACACGGCCTTGGTGTACGGCGACGACAACTTGTCGCTGGCATCGGTATGTGCGGCCTCGTGTTCGGTAAGGAATGTGTGGAGTACGTCGAGATCGATTGCGGAATATGCCAGCGCTCCGAAGTGGGCGATGACTTCCTCGGCGTCGCACGCTTGGATCATCGCGGTCAACGTCTTGTAAGTTTTGGCCAGCCTTCTGGCCTTGGTGGCGATGCTGGAGCTGGGCCGCAGATTCGATGTGTCACGGATCCGGTTCAGTAGTCTCGGTGCGATGTCCTCATCGTTCTTGATGTGCCCACTAGAGTCCAGATACCCTGCGCTCCGCAAGTATTTGTAGACCGGAAAATTGCCTGGGCGGCTGAGCATTTCGGGCAATGTCATCTTCACTACGGTGTCTGGTTCGAGGTCGGAGCCATTATGGATCACGTTGCGGCACAGGTCTTGCCGCGCCACCATCTTGTAGCCGCGTTTTTGGACCTCGGCGATTACACCAACACCGACCACGAGTTCGGTGTCGTCGCGATCCACGTCGTCGAAATCGGCGACGTGGATGTACTGATCTCGGGCCTTGCTGTCGAGTACGAGCTTGTACAGCTTCTCCTTGATCTGGCGGATGGTGCGGGCGGGGATCTTGCGGTCGAGTGCAGCTAGGACGTCGAATACCGCTTGGAAGTCGGGAACGGTTAGCGCTCGCACCGGAATATTGTGGGTATTGGCGCCGATGATGGTGTCGACAATCGAATGCGGCTCGCCAGGTTTCCAGTCCACGAAAAGCAGCCTGTGTTGCAACAGTGAGATGTGTTCGTCAGTCAGGCACCGCGCAAGGCTGGACAAGATCGACTGCACGTTGGGATCACCCATGGAGTATCCGATAAAGATGACTGGATGCTCGGCGAAGAACGTCAGGAGCTTTGCGGCAAGGTAGGCGTTGCGGGCCTCAAACGCGGCGTAGTCCGATTCGGTTATGACCAGGCTGTTCGGGTCAGCGAGGCTCCCGTGAATCTTGTAGATCTCGGCTACACCGGTGGGGTCGGAGAACACCAGCTGGTTCTGGCCGACGAACGTCCGGTAGTCGGGAAACAGTTGTTCGGGCAGGCCGTCATAGTTAGTGGTGATCACGGCGTCGATCTTCGCGTTCGTGAGAGTGTCGTGCTCCTGCTGCAGCGCTTTGGGGACCGAGCTGCGGGACTCGAGTCGCTGTAAATGGTCGGCGGCAAAGATCTTCAACGCGCTGTCGGGGTGGTGCAGATGGTCGGCATAACGGCTTCGCAAGGTCTTTCCGCGCGCGGACCACAACCGATGGGTCTGCTGCACGAATAGGTGACATCTGAGTTGGCTTGCCCGGAACGGGTGAGCTGGAAGGATGTCAGTGTGCCCAGGCCCTACCCCCGAGAGTTCCGCGATGATGTCGTCCGTGTGGCCCGCAACCGCGACGACGGCGTGACGATCGAGCACATCGCCACTGATTTCGGTGTGCACCCGATGACGCTGCACAAGTGGATGCGCCAAGCCGATATCGATGAAGGTGCCAAGCCCGGCAAGAGCACCGGCGATTCGGCTGAGTTACGGGAGCTGCGTCGCCGGAATCGGTTGTTGGAGCAGGAGAACGAGGTCCTGCGCCGCGCGGCGGCCTATCTGTCGCAGGCCAACCTGCCGGGAAAAGGATCTACCCGCTCGTAAGTGAGCTCGCCGCCGAAGGGATCCCCGTCGCGGTGACGTGCCGGGTACTCAAGCTCGCCCGCCAGCCGTACTACCGCTGGCTGGCCCAGCCGATCACCGACGCCGAGATGATCGAGGCCTACCGCGCCAACGCCCTGTTCGACGCCCACAAGGACGACCCGGAGTTCGGGTACCGCTACCTGGTCCAAGAGGCCCGCGATGTCGGCGAGCCGATGGCTGAGCGCACCGCCTGGCGGATCTGCTCGCAGAATCGATTGTGGAGTGTGTTCGGTAAGAAACGCGGCAAGAACGGCAAGGTCGGTCCGCCGGTGCACGATGATCTTGTCGAGCGTGACTTCACCGCTGGCGGTCCAAATCAGTTGTGGCTCAGCGATATCACCGAGCATCGCACCGGTGAAGGCAAGCTCTATCTGTGTGCGATCAAGGACGTGTACTCCAACCGCATCGTCGGGTACTCGATCGACTCCCGAATGAAGTCCCGGTTAGCGACCACGGCCTTGAGCAACGCGGTGGCACGCCGCGGCGAGGTGGCCGGATGCATTCTGCATTCCGATCGCGGATCTCAGTTCAGGTCAAGGAGATTCGTGCATGCTCTGGGCCGCTTCGAGATGGTCGGATCGATGGGCCGTGTCGGCGCAGCCGGCGACAACGCGGCCATGGAGAGCTTCTTTAGTCTGCTGCAGAAGAACGTGCTCGATCGTCGCCGCTGGGACACCCGCGAGGAGCTGCGGATCGCGATCGTCACCTGGATCGAACGGACCTATCATCGTCGCCGGCGCCAGGCGGGTCTCGGGCGGTTGACCCCGATCGAATTCGAAGCAATCATGACCACACCGGCCAGTCAGGCCGCGTGACCGCAACTGTCACCTGATCGTGCAGCAGACCCGATCTTGCAGTGGCCGGGTGAGCATCTCGGCTATCGCTGGCATCTCGCCGCTGGCTGCAGAGCGGTAGTAACTGAATTCGCGGTCGGTCAGCGTGGCGAGCTGTTCGAGCAGCGAAGGCCAGTCGGGCAGGCCCAGGTAGCGGCGGGACAATCCCGACCCGACGAAGAGAATAGGGGCCGCAGTGAAGCCGGCGAGATGGTCTGACAGATTCTGACGGAAGGATTCGTCGGGGCTGGGGGTGGTCATCAACTCTCCGACGTCTGGTTCGAACAAGGGCACGGACTGCAGCGTCCTCCTTGTCGAACCTTCGGAGGCTGCACGCTGACAGCGACTAGATGCTAGTTGGTGCGGCCGGCCACCGCGGCGGAACCCACCAGGTTCGCAACGCTTGCTGCGACGAAAGGTTGGATTCTCCGCCGTTTGCCCGCAATGGATGGCGAGGTGTCGACGTCTTGTTTGCGTTGTTGGCGATTCGGGTCGTCTGGTGATCGCAGCGACCGCAATCCTGACGATAGGCCATTGGTCCCGCCGCGTGTTATCTATCCCGCGTTGCCGCTCCCGGGATCGATACAAGCGCTGCGCTCTTGCGTAATGAAAGAGCGCGGCGAAGTTCGTCGTTCTCGACGCAGAGCTGGTTCACCGCTCGAACCAGTGCTGGGACGTCGTTGCGTAGCTGAGCGAGTTCGGTGTTCTTGTTGTGAATAGTCTTCTTGAGCTTGGCGATGGTCGCCCGCAGGGTGGTCTCGATAGGCGATGGTTTCCCGCTTTCGCTGATGAGACTGTAGAACTCGTTCTTTAGGTCGAGATGCCGTTGCGTCAGTGCATTTCTGGGTACGTCGGCCTCCAAGGCCAGACCGACGATCGTTTGTGCGCCGTTGGACCGGGTCGGTGTCCCGTTGAGGATGCGTTTCATGGCAGCCCGGATGCGGGCTCGTTCGTCAGCTGCCGGTGTCATCGGAGTCCTTCTTCGGAATAATGCGTGTGGCGTCATGGGTGTCGGCGTAGCCGCGAAGTCGTTTGGCGTTGGTGCGCAGTCGATCAGCCAATGGGCGGGGGGTGTGACTAGCTTGTTGGTCGAGGTGTTTGGCGCGTTCACGTAGCTTCGCGGCGTGGTGGTCGGTTCGGACGGTGTTGCCACAGCCTGGAACGCAGTGATCGAGACGCGGTGTGTTGTCGGCACCGTCGCGGTGGCAAAGCGCCTGCGCCCGTTTGTAGTGGCAAAGGAGGAGGCTGTGCGGATTGTCGTACAACATGGCGTCTTCGTTGGCCAGCAGCTTGCGCGCGGTAGTGGCTGTGATGACGGTGCCGGCGAAACGTGGTGCGGTGGCAGCAGCCTTGATTGCTCGTTGCGCGGCGGGGCCGGATACGCCCCCGCCGCTATTGAGGTCAGCGTGTAGGTCTGCGACCGTGTCAGCTACGGCGCGTGCTGTCTCGATGTTGATGAGCTCGTGGATGCCTCCTCGCGCACGAGATGCGTAGTTGCCCGAAACCGCGGTGCGGAGGTGCCCGTACTGGATCGCGAGAGCCACCAGGCCGTTGGGGCGTCGCGCGATGTGCCATGCCAAGCTACGCCGGAAGCGGCCCGCGCTGATTGTCCCCTGCGGGTCATCAGGAATCAGTTCTTCCGATCGATCAAGTCGGATTGCCTCATTGTTCGCCCATTCAATGAAGTCCTTGATCCGGAGCCTGAGCCCCTGAGTTTTGATGGATCCCGTGCCGGGCCGCGGTATACGCACGTCGTGCGTGTGATGGTCGAAAAGCAACTCATTGTCGGCAACCATGCGTTCAAGGACACGGATTGCATTGACTACCGGCGTGATCGCGACCCAGGGAACTTCCCGCTCGACGCCGGCCGAGTCGTGGTTGCCATGCTCGTCTAGTGCTGTTTTGTAGACGAGGCCTCGAATCAGGTAATGACTGGTTGTACCGTCATCGTCCGATGATGGGTCTGGGCAGCATCCAGTTCGCAGCCCAAGGACTTCACCGGGCCGCATTCCGGTGAGGTAGGCACAAACGATGAACGCAGCCGTCCCTAGATGGCGTACCAAGTCATGAATTTCATTGAAGTCAATGGCTTCTCTCCAAGCCCGTCCGCCTATGGTTCCGGTAATCGGCGTAAGCAATGGGCAGGGTCCGGGGCGGCGGGAGACGATTTCCCGAAGATGAACACTGGCGTATCGGTCAACCTGTTTTCCTGAAGCGCCAGTGATGCCCGATAAATAGGTTCGCGCGACCGCATGCTTCCCATGCTGCTTGGTCGCCGGAATGGGCTGCCCAGATGCTACGAGCGGATCAAGATATGCCGCCAGTGCCGCCTGGCCCGTCGTGGTGGCTGAGCGGGCTTTGATGGACGCGACCATCTGTTGATGTTCATCGCGGGCGGCCAGGATGTCATCTGAGTAGTCATCGATCATCCGCATCGCCCATATCAGGAGCGGTCCCACAGTTCGTTCAGAGATGGGTTCCGCCGAGTTTTCACCGGTGGACTCAGATTTAGGAGGGAGGTAGTCGTCAATGTCTTCTACCTCCCAGGGCGGCCGTCCGATTCCGATTGGAACGTTGCTAAGTTGGTCAAATGCCCAAAGTCGAGTCAGGGCTGTTAGCAGTTTGAATCCGTGATTGCGCGAGTTGTCCTCAAGAAGCAGGTGCTGCGCGTAGAGGCCGAGCACTTCACCGGTGCAATCGGCGAGGGTCGAGATGCCCTGTTCGTGAAGCCAACTCGCCAAGCCGAACCAGGCGCCAATTGAATTCCACATGGACTCCACGCTGATTCGGGCCCGGATCCGTCGGCCAGCCATGAAGGTCGGCCGCAGCTCTCCGTTCAACATGCTCCAAGCCACCCGTTTGAGTTCATCCCGTAGTGACGCGGATTCGCATCGGCTCCAGTTAATGGTTTGCTTCTTGGCACTTGGATTTTGCGACATGGGGCTCAGAGGCCACAGGGAATCTGCGAAACGTGAGTTTGATGCTGCATGGAGTGCACCAAGCCGATATGGCGGGATCACCGGACTGTCAGGTGTGGGTGCCGCCAACAAATAGGGGTCGGACTCGTCGGTGATGCTCATTAGTCCAAGCTCCCGCCCAGAAGGTGACCGATCACGTGGCGGTCCTCGTCGCTAAGCTCAACTTTCGCCAGTTTCCAGACCCCCTCGCCGAGGCGCTCTTTGAGGTTTTCAAGGCGCGTGAACGCCGGCCCCCAGTCACCATTCCAACGGTCTGTGGGGAGCACCGACCGGAGGTTTGTCAGAGCGTGGTGCAGATGAGCAAGCCGGGCGTGATGTCCCGGATGGATTCGTGCGTTCGTGCACCCCAGGCACATGAGAAATGATGCGCTGCAGCAACCGTCAGCCCCGGGGTAGGGACTGTCGTTGAAGCTTTTGCAGTCAGCTGTTGCAGTCTGAGCGTCATCCGGGCTGGGCTCATCGCGAAGTTCCGCAATCAAGATGACTTGCCGGGCATGATTGACGGCGTCCTCAGCTCCTTGGGCAATCGTGTCGATGGCCTCAGCCTGGACTCGCTTGTCGACCAAGACGTAGTCACGGTCGTGGGTCGTCGAAGAGTGCTGGCTGGGTTCGCGACGATCGAGTGCCACCACTGTGCGGCGTCCGCGGCGAAACGGCGATTCATCAATGCCAAAGGCCTTGCCCCACGCGATACCGGCGTGTGTATCCAGTCCGAAGCCGAACGGTCCTACTCGTGATTGACGATCGCGGTTGCCTGATTCTCGGACCGGCTTGGCGTGCACGCTTCGCCAGATGATGAGGCGGTTGGTTCCGGGAGACGCGGTCTCTACGAAATCTCGTGCGAAACGGGTCGCCTGGATGGCATGGGTAATGAGCCGTCCCTGCGACGCTGATCCGTCATCAGTGATGTTGCGTGTCTCGAAGTGGTCACCGCTTCCTCGGCGTGGCTTTTCCAACGGAATCCGGTAAGTCGGATTGCCGTCTTGGCCGGGATCTGGAGAGGCCAGCGGAACTTCCAGCTTGTCGATCACCGACATGTTCCATCCGTGCTCGGACATCAAAAGCACTGCCAGCGAGGTGGCCTCGCGTCGCGTCAGAAAAAGTAACGAGCACCACGTCGTATAGTTGTCCAACTGTCGCAGGGCGGTGCGGTAGCGCTTGAGTAAGGATTTCTCGCCCCGCTTGCCCTCATAACGTGGCAGCGTGCCGGTCCTTGCGAGAACGTCTAAACACTCACCCAGATCCCACTCGGCGCTACCTTCCACGCAGCTACCGTCGCGCCACCGCTGCAGATGCGCAGCGTTGGATTCGATCCGTCGCAAAGCCGATCGAAAGTCCTTCTTCGCGATCCTGGTGATGGCCTCGAACTCAGCTTCTGAGTAAGACTGAACTCCGCTGGACTTTGGCGGATTGACGCGACGCTTCAGTTCGTCGGCTACCGGTCCACGTTGCAACCTCAGATCATCGCTGAGAAGCGAACCGACTCTGAGGAAGACGGTCCGGTGCGAGTAAATGCGCCAACCCTTAATCGCGCTGACGGTGAGACCGTCTAAGTCTTGAGGAGGGTGCGGTTGCTTCGACACGAACTCGGCGAAGACGCCCAACGACCACCAATAGGTCGACGAGCTTGAATGGGCCATCCAAAGATGAGGAACACAGCGTGCAGCGAACACTGCAGCCATCGAACGTTGCATCGGCTCTGCGACTGGCAGCGTCGTAAAGTCGTACTTTCTTACGATGCCTTGCCGGTTGTAGTGATCGACCACGAGGCCGCTCGGTGACACATACTCGGGGCGGCGGTGATCGGACGTCGGGAGAGCCGCTTGATGACCTCTCGGACTCACGCAGGACCGCCGCTACTGGTTGTCCATGCGTCGTCGAAGTCTTGGATGCCGATGGATTCCCGCGCTATGCGTGCGAACGTTGCATCCAACTCTGCCATGGGTGCCGTGCTCGGCTCCGCAGTGCTGGCCAGCATTGCCCGAAGCTGTAAATCGGAGACGGGAGCGAGGTAGCAGTTCACCGTGGTTTCCCGAGCTGCATGACCGAGAAGGTTCTGAACCATGAACCACGGATCACCGTACAACTGACGGTAGTCCCGACGTTCCTGCGGTGTCAGACCAAACCTCTCGTCCATGAGGGTGTTCAACACCACCAGCATGTACAACGCAAAGCTATGCCGTGCAGAGTGCGGCGTCGCATATGGGGCAAAAACCTGGTACGGGTCGAGCTGAGCTCTGCCCGGTGGGGTCAACACTTTGTGGCATCGCTTGTTCGCAGTGGTGAACACACCTTCCCAGGAGTGCGGCAAGAAGGGCACTCCTCGTTCATTCAGCCATAGCCACAACGGTTCCGGTCCTCTCGGGCCATCAGTGAACAGCGACATTCTTTCTCTTGCGGTGAGGTGTTGGAGTTCGCGCTCACCGACAGCGCCTGCCTGGTCGCGCCAACGGACCACTGGATTTGGTCGTCTGTGGACCTCGGTTACCAGACGCATCTCGGTCAGGCGAGCGTAGACACCTTTTCGTTGCGCGCGGCGAATAGCCCACGCTCGCGACGATTCCATATAGGCGTCGATCTCTCCGACCGCGTCCGCACCGACATAGAACGTACGGGTCTTCTTGGATCGTGTGACCGCCGCGGCCACACGGCCGCGGTAGTAACGGCTGCCTTCCAGATGCTGAACCGGCACCTCAAAAGTGAGCAGGGATCCTGCTTCCATGCGCCGTAGGCCGGATGACGTTAGCAGGCGAACAAACGCCACGTTGCGGTCTTCTAACCGCCCGATCCAGCCCGTTTCAGGTAGGCCGTCGCGATTGTGTCCCCGAAGGCCCACGTCTATCCATAGGCGCCACGTCCGCGGCGTCAGCCAATGAACGTTTGTGCGTTGAGCGTCTTTTGCCTTTGCCGCTGGGGTGATGATCACCGCGCCGTTTCTTCCCACAATCTGCTTCATCGCCAGTGGATTGCGGGACACGTGTCCTTCCTTCTCGGCCCATTCATACAGACTGGCGAAAGCCGCCAAATCGCGGTTCCATTTCGAGCCGCCGACGCGAGATGGGTTGTCCGAAGCGAACCGCCGCCAGTGTTCGTAGTCCTCAACATCTCTGGCGACAGCGGCGGTCCAAAGTGTCTGTCGCAGCCAAAGAAACTTCAGCAGAAGGCTGATGTCGGTCGCATAGTTGCGTCGCGTCTCCTCCGTGTATCGACGGAATTTCATCGATCGTCCGTAGGCTCCTAGTAGTCGATCAACCCTGTAGTCCGGCGCGAGAAAAATTGGATCACCGGCCATAATCCCAACTTGGTTCTCGCGATCAGCGAGATCGCCCCACCCACCCAGCAAACGACTCGGCACACCCTTTGATCGTCTATCGCGTGGAACCCAGAACACCCGCCAGTCGGACAAACTCTTCTCCTTCGACCTGTGTCAACATCCTAATTCAATAGGGAAATGCCGGTCCACCGCGAACGTGCCCAGCCCTGGCATGGCCACCGGCACCATCGCGAACACCGCCTGCGCGAAGTAGGGCATCGCCTCCACTGCCGCCATACGTGCCAACCGCAGCCGCCTCCACTCATCAGCGGTGAGCACCCGCACTGTCTCACTCATGCTGCACGCTCGGTGTCGAGTCCCGCCGCGATCAACACATCGCTGAACTTCCGCGCTGCCGCAGGCACTTTCGCGCCCGCTGGCCGCGCAACGGCCAACGCTCTGGCAGCCGCGCCCGCCACATCTGGCGCTCCGCTGGTCGCCGCTGCTACCAGCGGACCCCACCCGGTCACCCACGCATCGGTGGTGCCTTTGCTCGACGCCCACGCGACCACACCCGACAGCACGGCCCACACCTGATCCGGCCTGGCCGACCCCCAGTCGACAATCGACGGGTCCGCGATCACGTCTGCCACCGCGGGCAAATCCATACTCGCCCTCCACTGCAAGTACTCACTGCCCGCACCGTCCCCCACCAAGCCCAGCACCGCAGCCGTGACGCTGGCAGTGTCATCAGCCCGCAAATACGGCAGCACCCGCGCCGCAGCGTCCCACGAACGCCGCGACGGCCACGCCCGCCCCGCCGCCTCGTCGGTATCCGGGTAATGGTGCAGCAATTCAGGCCTCGCCTCGATGAACGCACACACCGCCCCAACCTCATCGGCTGTCCGCAACTCATCGGCGGCAATCGCCCGAGACGCAGGAAGCGTACGAAACCCCGCCCGCATCCCCGTGAGCCACTCGTCGGTGGACGGCTCAAACATGATGTGCAGAAACCGATTAGCCATCGGCGGGGTGAGATCGACACCACCCGCAGAACGATCCGGCGGATTCGCCGCCGCAACGATTCGCACCCCGCCAGGCAACTTGTGACGACCAACCATTCGCTCGAGCGCCACCGTCAACATCGCGGCCTGAGTAGCCGCAGAGCACGTCGTCAACTCGTCCAGCAGCAGATACCCACCACCTGCGTCCACAAGCGTTTTCGCCCAGTCCGGTAGCGCCACCGTCTGCACCGCCCCATCAACCACCACCGGCCACCCGGCGATATCGACAGGCTCACGCTGCGAACCAATCAGCGTCTCCACCGGAACCTGATCCGCCGCCGCCAGCGCGCGCACAACGCTGGACTTACCAGTCCCCGGATCGCTCCACAGAAGCACCGCCACACCCGCCCGCGCTGCTGCATCAATCACTGTCACCGTCGTAGCCAAATCAACCATCACACAATCCCTTTGAGTGAACGAGGCCCACCCCACTGGCGTGCCCTTACACCGCCCACTCTAACAACAGAGACCGACAAGATTGGGTACAACAAGCGCCCGGATATGCCAAACCCACAGCGCGCGCCACCGCCACAACGACAGCAGCCGCCCGCCACCGCTGACGGAGATGCCGCGAAGATCGACAGGAATCGCCTATGCCTCTACTTTGACAAGACTTCGGAGCGCCGAGAGCGCCGGTGACGCTCCACTGAGTACCGACTCATCCTGTCGCACACCACTTATCGCGCATTGTTAGCGCAGCCGTTGCGCCCGCCGCCAAAACTTCGCCGCATCTCCGCCGCCGCCACCCGCCGCCGCCGCTGCCGCCGCCGCCGCCGCGCCTCCGTTTCAGGCGGAAAGCGCACCCCCTCCCAACCCCTGCGGCGGGTCGGGAGGGGGTGGGAGGGGGTGCGGTGGAGGGGTGCGGTGGAGGGGTGCGGTGGAGAGGAACGTACCCCGAACAGCGCTGCCCGACCGATTTCGGATGCAGCAGCTAAGGAATAGGCACAGGCCGCCCTCTGACCGAGGCCTGTGGCAACTATTTCGGATTGAGTTTCGGGCGTTCCGGGTCCACCACCACACCAATCGCGCGAAACATGCTCTACACCAATCTATTTTAGGTCGGCCAATGTATCCGGGTCGTCCATCAAAGGCGCTTCTTGCACAGACAGCACATGCCATGCTGGAGACTTCTCTAGATACCGTCGGATGACGTCGACGTATTGGCCGCACCCATAGTGGTCGCACGCCTGCGCGTCTTCGTCGAGGCTGCAGCTCAAGGCAAGCTCAGCGGCCTCCGAAGCGCAGTTTCAGAATTGGGATACGCCCAGACGTCGACTCGCCGGTTGCCGCTGTCAACCGCGATGAACAACCGTCCAGAAGTGCCAACGCGGCGACCTCCCCGAGGATGCCGGCAGGCGTGTGGTGCACAAAGTCACGAAGCTGCATGTCAGGATTATGCGCTCGTCTGCGTGCTTTTCCACGAATTGGCCCACCACTCAAACCCGAGAGCGAAGCCCAGTTGGCGTTAGCGGTGCCGTCGTCGCCAGGTGCGCGCCGTTCACGGCTGCGCTGGCCAGGAGTGCGACCTTCCCGACCTCGTTCCCGGCCGGGGCGTGTGCTCGTGCTGGATGTGCCACTGGCACTCGCGTCCGGAGGAGCGCCGCGCGGCGGTGCGTACCGAGTTGCGAGCTGCGGTGCGCGAGTGGAACGGCGGTGAAGTGGAGGCCGCGTTCGAGGTATGGACCGCTATGGAGTCAGACACCGGGTCACTCTGCTCGGACTTCGGTACTCGTCCCGCGTGTCTGTGCCGCCTGGCAGGATACGCGCGTGAAGACGTATCGACTCGAAGCTGGCGACGATCACGTCCAGAAGCTCGCCCACGAGAACGACCCGGTCAGGGCCGTGATCGAACTCGTCTGGAACAGCCTCGATGCCGACGCCCACCACGTCGACGTGGTGTTGCATCGGAACGAGACCGACGTCGTCGTAGGAGCCGAGGTCACCGATGACGGCCATGGCATGGCGCCGGAAGACATCGCCACCGAGTTCAAGTGGGTCGGCAACTCGTGGAAGCGGACTGCCCTGCGCAGCAAGGGCGAGCGGCGACCGCTGCACGGACGCTTCGGCCAGGGGCGCTTGCGAGCCTTCGCTCTCGGTACCCAGGCCACCTGGGACACCGTCGGCGACAGCATCGACGGGAAACGGGTGCAGACCGTCATCCGAGCCCGGGCAACCAGCCGCAAAGACGTTGAGGTCTCGGACTCGATCGAGACCGATGCCGACACGGGGACGCGGTTCATCGGCGAGGGCAAGGAGTCCCTAGATCCGCTCGACCGCGATACCGCCGCTGAGCGGATCGGTACAACCCTGGCTCCCTACCTCATCACCCATACCGGGGTCGAGGTCACCTACGACGGTCAGC
Organism: Actinomycetota bacterium; assembly: GCA_018268465.1. Taxonomy (GTDB): domain Bacteria; phylum Actinomycetota; class Actinomycetes; order Mycobacteriales; family Mycobacteriaceae; genus Mycobacterium. The sequence goes on along the minus strand of JAFDWN010000029.1, from coordinate 24,979 downwards.
GCATCCAGCCCGCCGACAACATCGCCCGCGACACCATGCTTCCGGTCGAGTGGGAACACGATGGCACCCTCCACCACGCGAAGCTGCGCATCATCGAGTGGGTCAAGGCCAAGGAGCGGGCGATCCACCTCTGCGATGCAGATGCGGTCGTCGTGGACACTCTCGACTCCGCGCCGGGCCCCGACTTCACCTACTCGGCCTACCTGCTTTGGGACGAGATGCCCGAGCATCACGACCAGTGGCCCGTTGCCCGGATGGAGACGACGCCGACCGTGCTGGGCGTCCTGCTCAAGGAACTCGACCAGATCCTTGGCGACTACCTCGATGCCCGACGTGCCGACCGTCGCCGTGAGCTTGTCGAGGAGTGGAAGTCCGGCAACGTCTACCCATACGAAGGCGAGCCTGCCTCAGAGGAGGAGAAGGTCGAGCGAGCCACGTTCGATGTGGTCGCGACGTCGATCCGGCGCCACATCCCCAAGGACAAGAGCAAGAAGCGCCTCACGCTGGGGCTGCTCAAGGACTCGATCCAGCAACGCCCGGGCGACGTAGGTGCGCTGCTCGACGAGTACGTCGGCCTACCCGCGGAAGAGCGAGAGCAGCTCGACCGGCTCCTGCGCAACACCGGGCTCTCGCGGGTGATCCGGGCTTCGACTGACGTCACCAACCGCCTGGAGTTCCTGCGCGCCCTCGACCTGATGGTTTTCGACCCCGAGGCGCACAAGATGGTCGGAGAGCGCGAGCACCTGCACCGCATCCTGGAGCGCGAGCTGTGGGTGTTCGGCGAGCAGTACAACTTCATGGTCAGCGAGCGGGGCCTCACCGCCGCGCTGGATCGGCACCTTGAACTCCTCGGGGAGAATCGTGCCGACAAGACTCCAGTCAAGCGCCTCGACGGTACGGTAGGTCGCCTCGACCTCCTGCTATCAGCCGCAGCCACCGAGCACGACCGCAACAGGCACCTCGTCGTCGAGCTGAAGGCTCCCAAAGTGGTGGCGAGCCTTACCGAGCTGAACCAGATCAAGTCGTACGCGAAGGCGGTAGCGAAGGACCCGCGATTCGCCAGCAGCACAACACAGTGGGACTTCTGGCTCGTCACCAGCGAGATTGACGATGACGTGCGGCAGGAGGCCAATCAGCGGGGCCGCGAGCAGGGCATGGTGTTCGAGCCAGACCTGCCCGAGGCCCCGGGCGCCCGAGTCAGGGTCTGGGTTCGGGACTGGGGGCAGATCATCAACGACGCCAAACACAGGCTCGACTACTTCCAGAAGAGCCTGCAGCATGACCCTTCGCTCGAGGACGCGCGGGACTACCTTCGGCGCAATCATGGTGATGTCATCCCCGAAGGTTTACTGGCAGAGGGCGCTTCGGACAGCGAGCACCGGCCCGCAGAGACTCTTGAATGCGCGCAGCCCGGGTGAACGGGCCAGCGGAGCCTCACCCGCGTTGTCCCGCCGTCCGCCGCGAAGGTGGGTGCGGCAGTGGGTTCATCACGGTTGGGCACTGCCTGAACGGTGGGGGTCCGACCACGATGCGGCTGGCGACGGACGACAGCGGCGGGTCCACCTCGCTTGCCGTGGCGGATCGGGCGACCAGCGCGCGCAGCTGGCTTGAAGGCACCGCGATGGACGGTGCGACGATCTGGGGTCCGGCCGCGACGCCGCGTATCGCCGGGTGGCCGGTAGCCGGGGTGCTGACTGTGGCGGGCGTCAGGGAGCTGGTGCGGGTTGGTGATCCCGTCTGTTTCGTGGGGCGACCACACAGCGTGTGACGTGCGGCCCGACGGTGAGCGTGAGCGGAAGCCAGATCGTCGTAGCGGGTTGTGGTGCTGAATGTGACAGGGCGGCGGGCAGAGCCGCGGGAGAATGTGGACATGAGCGATGAAGAACAGAGCAGCACGTACACGGAAGGCGAGAACCGCTGGAACGTGGTGGCACTGGACACCGGTTACACCCGCCGCGACTTCCCGCTGTGGTGGGGCTGGGAGGCCGACTGCGACCCGATTTCCGACGAGTACACACCCGACGAGATCTCGGCCTACGACCTGTTCCAGGAATGGGACAAGTACCTGCAGAAGCGTGGCGTGATCGTGTCCGGCCTCGTCACGATCAGTTGGTTCGTTCGGGGTTCCGGGTTCATCGAGGGGGCGCCTGCCTTCGGTGAGTACGGCGCCGACAACCCGAGTCGGTACGACGCGAGCTTCGATCCGCCGACGTCGACGGCCGACGGCAGCCCGATCGACTGGAACCGTATCCCGGTCGCCGACAAGCTGTGGCGGCCGGGCCGGGGCGACAAGGGCGGGTTCATCCAGGAGGCAACGGGGTGGAAGCCGTCCGTTCTGCAACCGACCGTTCCGATCGGCTTCCTACGGCACTGCGCCGAGGTACGGAGCTGGACGTAGATCGGGCCGTCACTTCGACGGTGAATGTGACAGGGGCGGTTCCGGGTTCGGGCCGCCCTTGTTGTTGCTCGGGTGGTTTCCGTGGCGCGCCGTCGAAGTCACGTGACCCTGCGTCTTCACGGTTACAGAGCACCGGCGTGACCGGTCCGCCGGCCGCAACGATCCGAATCGGGTGGGCTCGGGCGAGTTCAAGGATTTGGCGGAGGCTGTGGGCTTCCAGATCGGCAGGCTCAGCGGAGCCGGCAGGGACGGCGACTTGCGCCAACTCGTCGATCTCGATGCACAGCGGAGCTGGCGGCTTATTCTGCGACGATTCGGTGATGGTGCCAGCGTGGCAGTACTGACTCACCGATTCCAGAGGAGCCGGGCCGGGCCCGCGACGTAATCATTCTCAGTCTTCGACGGCGATGCGAACGTCATGGCCGGCGGAGGCCAGGGAGCTTGCACGTCGCGCTGCAGCGACACGGTGAATCCGCAGCGGGTACGGGATCCGGTCGCGCAGTGTCCGCGCCTCCGGGTAGACCTGCTCGAAGTCGGCTTGGTCATCAAGCATGTAGACCACGCTCACACCGTCGACGTTCTCGACCGGAAGCTCTGCGGCGGTGATGACGATGAAGTCGTCGAGGGCTTGCATCTCGGCGATCAGGCCAGCGGGCACGGGAGATCCCGCCGGGTCACCTGCCCGTCCGGGTGCCCATTTGATGCCGGCCTCCCATCGGTAGTACCGCTTGCGAGGGATCCCCAGCAGTTCACCGGCCATTGTCTTGAGCAAGCCGACGGCTTGCCGGCGGACGGCCAGGTCGACCCGGCGATCGCCCTGTTGGCCACCGTAGACTTCGACGTCGATGCCGCGCCGGCTTAGCTCGCCGACGGCGCGCCCGATCGCGACATGTTGAAGAGTGAATGGGTAGGACGTTCCCCACGGAGTCCGTGCGTGTGGGTACATGCGGTCGAAGGCGTCTTGGCCGGCGAGGGCAATCAACTGGACGACTTTGTCCACTGTTCCCTCGGCTGCGGCGACGGCGAGATCTGTTTCCTGCGCCACGAATCGTTCCATCGCAGTAATACTTTCGATCATCTGGGGTTCGGGCGGTTTGTCGCCCTCCTCAACCTCGTCGTAGTCCTCGTAGGAGACCTTCATAGCGCGAGCGGACTCTTCGGTCTGCAGGCCAAGTGCGAGTCGCCGAGCTAGGAGATCCGACCAGAGGTACTCGCGCCCGTCGTCACCACTGAAGACAGGCATCTCCGTTGTCATGCATTTCCCCCTCGGCGCCTGCCCGTGTGGCCTGCCCATACATCAGCCAGGGTACGGCCCCGGTCAGTGATCCGCTACACCCACTCAGTGAGCCGAGGTAACGCGGTGGCGAGACGGTCGAATAACGTCGGCCACCCTTTTGCCAGCCAGGACACGTGCCCGTTGGAAAGTAGCGCGGCATCGATGATTGAGTCGACGCGGATCTGGTGCGGGGGCATGCCTAACGCGGCGAGTTTGGCGTACATCGGGTTGGCGGGGATTTCACGGCCGGCGAGGTATTCGAAGACATGTCCGCGCTGCCAATCCCAGATCGGCCCGAAGGTTACTGTGCCGTCATTGCGGCGCACCACGCCTCCGAACTGCGCGCGGACCCCTTCGCGTGAATACTCCTGGTGTGCCGTTGTTTCCCTCGACAGCCTGCTTCGGTACAGCATGCGCCGGCTGGGAGACTCCGACGAGCGAACACCCCACATCGAGCCGCGGCCGAAGCGGGAATGGGCAGCCGCTGCGGGCCTGGTGATCATGATGTCGGCAAGGCTGCCGCGCAGTACTCGGTCTGGCGCCTTGTGGTCGAATCCGCCGCCGGCGATGAGCAAAGTCAGTAGATCCGGGTCGGCTGCGATCACGGTCAGGTTGAGTCGCCACCGCTGCGCCAGCTCCTCGATGTACCGGACAGTCTCCGGGAATTGCAGACCACTATCGAAATGCACGACGGGAATGTTCGGGTCGACTTGCCGGGCCAGGTCGACGACGACTGTGCTGTCCTTGCCACCTGACCACGAGACGAACCCGTCATGGGTGTCCAGGTGCCCGGCAATCCGATGCAGCAGATGGTCGTAGGTCGCTGTCCCTCGCCTTCGGGCAGCGATCCGACGCAGCGCCTGAATGTCCAGTCCGGGACTCGTATTCATCGTCGATCGACAAGTTCGATGGGCATGCGTGGGAATACCTTTTCGAGGTACTCGCGGACATAGTCCAGGGCCTCGGGCGTCTCCAGAATCGACTCTGTCGTGGTGGTGTTATCCCACCACCACCACACTCCTTGACGTCGAAATCCGAAGGGGGGCGGCACCTGGCCGCCGAGGCGTTCGCGGGCGAAGATGCGAGCGGCCCCAACCACAAAATACCAATCCAGCCCTGCGAAAGTGATCGTGCCCGTGCCATCGTCTGCGAGTCGGGATAAACGCTGCGGCAACGTAACTCGGGCAAGACAGGTCGAGTCAGTGATCGGTGCACGCTGCACCGACCGGTAGTGGCCGTTGCGCCCGGGTTCATCGTCGCTGGGCTCTAGCCGGTTGGGATGAACGATCCATGTGTCCGCCATGGTCACCACTCCTTCAACTGCACGACGATACGGTCGCCGAACCCGCCGTCGCCGCTGTCATAGACCGCGTAATCGGCGGACTTCACCGCGAACTGCATCCCTCGCGGCAACAGATGTGTTGTGTCCTCGACGCTGTCCGAGCGACCGAGGTACATGCCGCGGCTCGTGACGATCTCGAACACCACGTACCGCGAACTGTCGTGGCCGGCCATCTCGTGCAGGTTATGCCGGCTCAGCGTGAACTGGTCGAAGGCAACGAGAGAGCCTGGTCGCAGATTGGCCGGCAGATCCTCCAGCCTCGTCACATCACGGTGTGTGTCAGGTAGTCGCATAGAGACATACACCCGGTGGGTCCGGTCGTTGAGGCGCTCATAAGACTGGATGGTGCGATCGAGTCGCTGCACGGTGGCCCGATCGGCGTCAGCGAGCTGCTGCACATCACCTGCACCGGCGTGGAGGGCGCGGTTGATCCGCCGCCACTCGTCTGGGTTCTCATCGGTGATCATCGCTCCCATGGCCCGGTGCTGTGATGCCGGGGCAGACGCCATGACCTTGTTCTTGACAGCGGACCGAAGTTTGCGTTGACGACCACTTAGCGCGGAGCGGAAGTCACCGGGCGGCGGCAGCTCACCGCGCAGTCGCGGCGATTCAACAGCACTGACATCGCGCGGCGTCGACCGGTAACGATCCCGTGCGGCGCGGGTCGCCGAGGTGTCGGTGTCCCGGATCTCATCCGTGATGCGGTTACTCAACCGTTGGAAGTCCCGCTCCCCCATCACCTCGGCGGCGATCTCGCGGGCGGCCTTCACCTCGCGTTCACCGATCGTGCCGGCTTCGGGATCGACGACGAGTGCCCGTTCTCGATTGGGTCTATTGGTTTTCGCGCCCACCAGCTCCACCTGGGCACGTCACCGGCGTTACATTGTCCGGGTTACGCCCGTCGCGGCGCCATCGGAAGGTGCCGTGATCAGGGGTAACACGGTGCATAACGTTCAGGCTAGAGAAGATCCGGGTGACGTTAAACAGGAGGTGGCCCCGGAGTCGGCTATTGCTGGCCGCTCCGAGGCCACCCTGGGACACCCTCTCCCAACCCCTGCGGTTGTTTCGTGCCCCTGAGAGTAAGCCATACCGGGAAAGCGATCACCCTCTTATCGTGGCGGTCAGCATGTACACCGATCCTGCCGCTGCAGCGTGGATCATCGCGGGCAAACCCTCCGTCGATGCACCCCCGCCTGTCCCAGGCCGCTGCGCCCGCTGCGGCTCCGAGGGGCCGACGGTGACGGCCTCCCGGATCCTCAGCGACAAGTTCACCGGCTTCGAGGACTGGCCGTATGGGTGGCGCCGATTGTGCGTGCCGTGCGCCTGGGCCTATGACCGCCTACCGACCACCCAGGTCCCAATGCTCATCACCCGCCACGCCGTGACGGAGTATGCCGACGGCCGCGGACTGCTGGGGATTCTCACCGCGGGTCCGCTCGCCAACACCTGCGCCGCAGTCCTGCCGGTTCGCGCACTGCTGAAACGTCGCTACCTTTTGCCGACCGCTCAGTGGGGACATCTGGCGATCGACAAGCTCGTTCTGCGTTGGGAGTCCAGTGACGCCGCGCGACTGGCGGACCTTGTGTGGCTCCGCGGCACCGTCGGAGCGACATGGCCCCAGCTAACGAGTGACGCGCCGCCGGCCAAACTCATCACCGGGCAAACTCGGGAGTACTGGCCCCGCATCATCAACGCCTGGGTACAGTTCGCCTCGTGGCGGTCCACCCCGATGTTATGGGCGGCTGCGCGCGAGATCACCGACGTACCGGGAGACAGACCCAAACCTGTGCGACGTCGGCTCTAACGGATCCCTAGTCTCGTCCCCCACGGGCTGTCGAGAACGCTGACGATCTCCCGTTACAGTTGCGATCATGGCTGCTGAAGACCTGCCGCCGTCGCGTATATGGCAGGCGGCAGTCCCCGAGCTGGGCACGCTCGACGACGCCGACGACCTCGCCGAACGGCTGCTGCTGCACTTGCACTACGCCATCAACTGGGACAAGAGCTGGGTGGCCAACCACCGCGCGACATACTGGACCGACATACTGCCCTCCCGGGTACTGCGTGCCGCCTACCAGAGCGACTCTCTCGACGACTGGTGGTCAGCCGCTGCCCATGAACTCGAAGCGGACCCGCCGCGCAACCAGGAACGACGCATCGAATTGGCCATGCTGCTGCGCCAACCCTCCCTTCAAGTCATCACAGCGTTCCACGATCGACTTCACGCTCTATTGCTGCGAGTGCAGATCATCGCTGAGGCGGTCTCCGAGCAACGGAAGAACTCGTCGAGGCGGAGCGCCAAATGACGCTGTACACAGTCCGCTTCGACATCGATATCGTCGCCTTATCGTCGATCGTGCACGGCCAGAACCGCTCCTCCGGCCGCGCCGACACCGTGAGCGTGTTTCGTCGCGAAAAGATCATCACACCCGACGGCGACATGATCCGGGTACCGGTGGTGTCGGGCAACAGTTTTCGCGGTGTACTGCGCCGTATCGGCGAGGATCTCACCGCCGATGTGCTCAAATACGAACAGTCCCTGCCGATCCCGGCAGCTCACCTAATGACCAACGGCGGCCGCCTCGGAAAGACCGACAAACCGATGACCGATGACCGGGAACGCACGCTGAAGACGTTGATTCCGCAGATCGCGGTCTTTGGTGGCGCCGCATCAGGCAGAGTCATGTCGGGACTGCTAACTGTGAGCAAAGTGCTACCCGAGGTCGCCGAGCTCGCCAACATCTTGCCCCGACCACCCAGAGGGCCGCTTCCATCGGCCATTCGTGGCATGACCGCCGAGTCCTACACCCATCTGGCCGATCACCGGCCCAGCACCAGTGAGCCACCGGTGATGAACACCGAGGCCAAAGGAGACAGCCCGCTGGGCGTGTTCGGGTTCGAAGCCCTATCCGCCGGCACCCGCCTGCAGTCATGGGTGCAGATCTCACACGCCACCGACTATCAGCTCGCCTTCTTCAACAGCGTCTTGGCCGCCTTCGCCGACCGCGGTCACCTCGGCGGCCGCGCCGCCGCCGGTCACGGCGCCATCAGCGCGACAGTTCACGCCACGGCACTTCGGGGGGAATTACCAACTCCGAACCTCGACTGGGCCGCCCAATTGCGCAGAAAACGCCGGGCCGCCATCAAAGCCCTCACCGACCTGACCTGACCTGACGCGATGATCCCACTCCTGGTGACTGCCGCCACACCACACGGGGTGGCGACGTCGAGACCATGGGGTGTACCGCTGGATGCGTTGCTGTCGTCGGTGTTGTGGCATCGGCGCAAGTGGAAGGCCCGCGCCGCCGGCAACCACCTGGCCTATAACCCGGATCTCGAACCTGAAGCGATCGAGCTTCCCCTCGCCCGGTGCCACGACCCCGACCACGATGCCTGGCACTGGATGGCCACCTTCGCTGATCTGCATCCGGGCAGCGCCGAGCCCGATATCCGTTGGCGCACTTCACGCACCGACCGCCGGCGGCTTCAGCAACTCGCCCCCGTCACCGGCAACGTCGTGTCGGACACATCCGGCCGCTACCTGCAGCGCACCGTTCCCGTCATCGCCCTCCCCGTGACCACACTGAGATGGCATGCCGTCGGCGATCCTGACGGCATCCGCGAGCTGCTCGACGAATTGCCGTCGATCGGGAAGCATCGCGGCACCGGCGAAGGTGTCGTGGCCCGATGGACGGTCACCGAAACCCCGGACATCACCAACTGGTCGGCAGGCCACGAGCACGAGCCCGGAGTCTTAGGCAGAACCGTCCCGCTCCGCTGCCTCATGCCCGACATGGACACCGGCGAGGTCGGCGTAGGCGCGATACGTCCGCCGTACTTGCACCCGTTCAGCAGAACCGAGGCAGCCCACCCGGCGCGGTAACCGCACGGCACTGGACCAAGCGGCTGTAGGTTCTCACGGTAGGTTGGCGGAATCTCACGACAGATGGCGGAGTGATGGCGGATCCGCCAGATTCGTGAGACACGCGGCTAGCGTTGAATCGCGCTGCGAACTCTCGGCGGTCTGAATCAGATTGGCTTCGAGCATTTCCGAAGATGTGATGTGAGACAGGAAATGAGACGTTGCGACCTGGGAGAACTCGTTAGGAGAGTATGCCACCCGGCGCTGTCTCGTTTCTCTAGAAGTCAGGCGCCGAGGTCATCGTGCTTGCCTGTTGGTGGTCTTGGACCGCTCTGAGCGCGATGATGCTGGGTGTGCCGAGTTTGATTCCGCCGGCGATGGCTGCCGGGTCGTTGTGCCGGACGCCTCAACCGTCGGTGCCCATGGGAACGACAGCCGTGCTGCGGCCGTGGCAGCTGACTGACGCCGAGGCCGTTGTGCAGGCTTTCGATGACCCAGAGATCCAACGCTGGCATGTGCGGCGCTCCAATTCCGTGGATGAGGCGCGGCAGTGGATCACCGGCTGGAAGGCTGGCTGGGCAGAGGAGGCGGAATTGAACTGGGCGTTGGTCGATCGCGCCAGTGACTCCTTGATGGGCCGCGTATCGCTCAAGGGCGTGGACCTCCACGACGGGTCGGCGGGTGTGGCGTACTGGATGGTTCCCGCGTGGCGTGGACGCGGCCTCTGTTCACAAGCCGTACTTACGTTGTGCCAGTGGGCATTCAACGAAGTCGGTTTCCACCGGATCGGGTTAGCACATTCGATAGCGAACGCGGCGTCGTGTCGGGTCGCGACCAAAGCCGGGTTCCACGCGGAGGGCATCCGGCGAGAAGCCGCATTGCACGCCGACGGCTGGCACGACATGCACGAGCACGCCTTGCTGGCCCACCAAGTACCTGCCGCCCAGGTGATCTCACAAACTCGATGACCGCGATGCAGGGCCCCTTACAACGGCTGGCCAAACATTCCCCGAACGCTGGGTGATGGTTGGCTTCCGTGAGACAGGAACTGATCGACCTCGAATCTCTAGATCTGAGACGTCGAGCTGATTGAAGTGTTGGTGGTCATGCGTTCTCCTCGTTGCTGTTGTGCAGATCCTTAACGGTGCCGATGAACACGTCGGTGATCTCGGGTAGCCGGGATACCAAGTCCCACAGCGGCTTGTCGGTCTCGTACCGCGTGGCGGCGTTCTCCTGGTCCCACTGCTGCTTCCAGGCTGTATAACCAGGCAGGTTATCGGGATCGGAACTGTAGTCCAGCGGATCAAGCCCATCGGGATGCTTCGGTCGGATCATGTAAAAGCGTGCTAGTCGTCCGGTGTGGCGGTGGTACGCCACCACGTTGATCTTGAGCTCGCTTGGCATGTCGCTGCGCATCTGTACGCGGCCCAGAAGCTGCCACTCGTCCAGGTCTGGCACCTGCAGGCAGGTGCCCTCGGTCAGTGTGATGGCCATCCGTCCATCGGAGTGCACGTGCGCGATCACCTGGTCGGGGCTGCTGGGGCCGTAGCCGAGGCGCAGTGGCGGGGTGGGCGTGATGCTCATACGTGATCTCCTTCGGTCGACTCAGGGACGTTGCTAACGCCTGAGCCCGCTGTCTCGTTTCTAAACGAGAGTCATCACATCTTGTCTCAGTGAGAAGGCACGCTGGTGGGGGTTGGGTCCAGCAGAGTGGTGTACAAGTCGGACCTGATCAGCAGTATCGGCGTGTCGAGCCGAGCGATTGAAGGCCCGGCAAACGATTGAGGAAAGGACAGGGATGGTCGCAGAGGTGAGCGGGGCGGGATTTGGGGATTACCGGCGTGCAGCGCTTCTCATCCGTTACGGACGTCTCGAAGACGCTGCAGGGATCGCGGCGATCATCGCCGAGACCAACGAAGCCGGCCGATCGCCACAACTGCTACAGGCGCTTCTCGGGTTGAACCGCTCGTTCATTGGGCGGTTGCGCACCGAGGCGGCTATCGAGCTGCTCGATGATTACATAGGAGGCATGGCCGAACTCGCCGTCACAGAACCACCGGGAAGCGACATCCGCCGGGCCGCTCGAATCATCAGTAGCTACATGAGCGACGACGCGGCCGGCATCGATACCGAGATGCATGCGGCAGTCACGGAGAGACGGGTCACCGAAACACTTCGGCAAATCATGGACACGTTCGAAGCTGCACTCCCGGAACTGAACTCCGGCGCTGGCCTGCAGTGGTTGCAAACTCACGTGGACGTGCTTTTGGCCCAAGAGCATGACATCGACAGCGGCGACAACTCATGACGGACGGGAGCGGTGACACGGAGTTGCTGGGGCGATCGGCATTTCTCAAGCTCGAACATGGTTTCGCGATCCGAGACCATCTGCGCGATGTGCTCGCGGAGCAGCAGGCGATCGAACGGGAGTACAGCCGGCGCGATAACAGCGGTGAGTACACGTCGCGCACGACCTGGGCGGAGTGGGTACTGGAATCGGATCTCGATTACACCGAGTCCGCTTTGCTGATGGGGGACTTCATCCACAATCTGCGCGCCGCTCTGGACCATGCCGTGTGGGCGATCACCCCGCAACACATCCAAAAGACGAGACCGACTGAGGTGGCGTTTCCGCTGCACTCGACCGAGAAGCGATACTCCGCGTGGGCGAAGAAGCGCGAGGATTGGTACGGGCCGGTGGTCTTCGAGGTACTCAGAAGCAGTCAGCCGTTTAACGCCGTTGGCACCGGCAAGCTGCATCCGCTGCACATCTTGCAGTTCCTGTCGAACACCGACAAGCACCAGCTGCTCAACATCGTGGCCAATAACCAAGTCGACATGGGTGGCGTCAGCGTGGATCCAGAGCCTCTTGGCGGGGTGGTCTCCACGGTCAGCCAAGGAGTTGTGACACAGGGATCGGTGCTGGCGCGGGTCGAGTTCGCCAGGCCAAAACGCCCAGGTAAGACGTCGGTCACCCTAAGACCAGTCTTTGCGTTCGAACAGGTTTTTCGGTATGTCGACCTAGATGGTGTGCAGCAGTGGTTGGTGGTTGGAGATGCGATGAACGAGATAGGACCAGATGTCGTCGAAGCCGTGGGGTACGTGCTCTCGGCCCATCGCCGGGACTGCGAAAGCGCTTGACCCTACGGTGGGCGCCCACGGCTGCGCATCGTGGAGTAGCTGCCCGTTGATTCCTGGCCGCGCGTCGGTGCGGTCAGCTACGATCCCCGCGCATGGGGGACGAGGCCGACGCGAGCGATCCGACCGAGGTGGTGACCGCCGAGCCGACCGAGCTTTCGGGCGTGGCTGAAGCAGGAACCGAATCTGTCGAAGCGTGGTCGCTCGACGACAGCTGGGATGGGCAATACCCGACCCAGCGGTTCACGCCGCGGCGCATCACCGTGGCAGCGATTGTGGCCAGCCTGGCGGTGATCGCTGGAGCGGGTGTCGTGGCGGTGATGCACCTGCGGAAGGACAACCCGGTGCCCGCTACTGCGCCGGCAACCGCGACCGCGATTACAACGGTGGTCGTCGCTGTGCCGCCGCCGAGCGCCATCGAGCCGCCAACCCCGCCGCCGACGCACAGCCAGCTTCCGCCCGCGCCAGTTGCATTACCCGCTCGGGGCGGATCCGTGTGGGTCAGCACCAAATCCGGGAAAACCGTCTGCCAAATCACCGCTGGCGATGTCGCCTGCAACGTGCAATCCACCAAGCCCATGCCTTACGTCGGTGGGCTGCCCGCCTCTGGCGTCAGTGTGGCCGCACGTGGAGGATGGGAATGGCTCGTCGGCGATCCTGGGAATCCGGACTACGCAACGCTGAACTACGGGACGATTTACCGCGCTCTCGGCTGGACGATTACCCCAACGAGCGAGGGCACTACGTTCCTCAATGATGCGACCGGGCACGGGATGACGGTCAGCATCGAGAGTTTCACCCCGTTCTGAGAGGCGCCCGACGACGAAACCGGCCCGCTGAGCACTTGGCTCGAGCGGGCCGGTTCGGGAGAAAACGTCAGGCTATGGCGTCACCGATGGGCTGTCACTTCACTCCTCGGTGATCCGTCGTTCGATGCCGGCTATCCGCCGGTCGATGCGCTGAATTGTCGGTGTGGTGCACCTCCCGGTCGTCGCGCAGTTCCTCACGGATGCCGCTGAAATCCGTGCGCCACTTCATCATTTCCTCCGCGAGGATGTCGACGTGCGCCCGTGTTGCGTCCAATATGTCAAGCAGACGCGGTCCACTGTGGTGGCTTTCGCTCCCGTTGCCGCCGACCGTCCCGCACCGACGGTGCGGAGGTCAGTTGGCGCACCTGGGATGTCCCCATCCGGAGTGACGGGCAACACTCCAACGACCCTGAGTCACAGCGGAATACACCCCCGGAACGGCCTAGAGATTAGCGTGGCGTACCAAGTAGACAAGCGGCCGGCCGCGATCGTCGATGGTCTCGTGGTGGCGTTCAAAGCCAACCTTGTCCAGGACGCGCAGCGACGGCGCGTTCCACGCCCCCACGGTGGACCAGATGCGGGTGCGCCCCGTGGCGAACGCGGCAGCCATCACAGCCTTTGCTGCCTCGGTCGCATACCCGTGACCATGGAATCGTTTCAGCAGTTCGTAGGCGATCTCGGGCTCGTCGAGGCTGCATCGACCGACGATGAGCCCGCAGTAACCCATCGGCACATCGTCGGCCCGACGGCGAATCGTCAGGAGTCCGATACCCCTGTCGCGGATCTGGTTTCGCTGCTCGGCCAGTCGGAGACGGATACTGTGCACCGACTCGGTCGTCCCGCCGTCGTGCTCACCGAGTAGTTCGTGATTCCACTCGGCATCGCCTTCGTCACGCAACTGCAGGCACAGGCGTTCGGTGCGGATTGACGGTGCCATTGCGGCATACCGCATCAGCGGCCTCCTGCTCGGGCGGATTTGCCGCCAGTGTAGTGACGCCCTCGGCGGGCCCGCGCGGGTACGCGACCGGCTCAGTGCGATAAATGGGCAAGGCGTGGGGTGGTGAATCAGGGGCACCATGTCCGCGGTCTGGCGCGGCCACTTGTCGGACGCATGATCGTGGCAGCTCGTGAGTTGAGAAGTGGTGGAGCCGGTACCCTGACCGGGACCGCGACCCCGATCAGGAATGAGACGATGGCGAAGGTAGTGACGACGCATTACGAGGACGACCTCGACGGCACCAGGCTCGGCGACGATGAGCTCGATACCGTTGATTTCACCTATCGGGGAACGTCGTACACGCTCGAACTCGGTCCCAACAATGCAGCCCGGTTCGATGCGGACATGGCCAAGTACATCGAGGCGGCGATACGCGCGCAGCAGCGCGGACAGGCGCGCGACGTAGGGCCGGCTCAGGGTGCGCCCGTCGCGAAGGCGCGGAGGACTGGCCGCACCGAACCGGTCGGCGGCACGAGCAGCCGGACAGCAGGCCGCCGCCAGGTGGCCGGACGAAAGTCCGTCGAGCAGCTGACTGCCAATCAGCGCAAAGCGATCCGCGCATGGGCAAACAGCAACGGCCACAACACGTCCAGCCGAGGACGTCTACCCGCGGAGGTGATCGCGGCCTTCAACGCCGCGCACGCCTGACCGTATAGCCGGTGACAGCCGGCTGTCTGTGGTGTGCGGCGGTCACCCCAACGCGGTGACGCGACCGGAACGGCCGGCTGCGCGCGGGCGACAAACGCCGGTACGGCCACCATGCGACTACGACACAACCCGCAAATCGGCTTCCACCTGCACCGTCGCACAGCTGTGCCCGAGCCAACACGCGGGAAAATGACACGCACCTGAGACGGAATGCAGATGACACGCCATGAGACTCACGATGTCGGTGCAGGTCAGCGCGTTGGCAGATGACATGAATTTTGAGAATCGACAGCTGATGGTGACTGCACGCGTAGACCTCGCTTGTCGCTTGTAGGGTCTCACCGAACGTGTGGCGGGGTCTCCCCCAACGTGGCGAAGTCTCACCGACGATGTTGGAGTACTGGCGGATTCGCCAAGGTTGGAGACGCGCGGACTGTTGAAGACCCCGGATACGCAAGCACGGGTGCTGCTCTCGGAACGGCTTCAGCAGCTATCGGCGGCCGAGCTGGTGACCAAGAACGATGACCGGTTGCGAACTGACAGTCCAAGGTGCGCAGCTCGGAGCGGCGTTGGCATCCGTATGGGACTCGGCCGAACTGGGGGCCAACCGCGAGATCCGCGTGCCTGAGTCAGGCGCGTCTCGGAGGCCGTGATCTTCAACTCTGTCGCGAGCCGGGATGGATCGACGAAATCCGAGAGGTCGATTATGGCGCGCCGGTAGTTGCCGCAGCCGTCTGCGGTCCATGCAAAGGTGCATGGTATGACCACATTCGTCATCGATGCACCGGTGGCCATCGACCTTGCCACTGGTGGAGCGAAGATTCCACCGGAGCACAGCCTGGCGGCTCCCACTCTGCTGCGCTCGCAGGCGCTTGCCCTTGTCTACGCGTCTGTGCGCCGCGGTGAGATCGATGAACGCAGCGGACGGAAGGTTCTCGACGATATTCGTGGGCTGCGGATCCGGCTCCTCGGCGACCGATCACTGCAGGACCATGCATGGCGAATAGCCACCAAGTTGAACTGGCCGGACACCTACCAGGCCGAGTACATCGCGCTGACCCAGGTGCAGGCCGACGCGCTGGCCACCACGGACAGGAAACTCGCGGCCGCGGCCCGCGCATTCGTCGAAACCGTGTCCCCTGACGACATCTTGCGACCGTGAGAACCGGCACCTGGGTACACCCCGCGATCCTGATCACCGGCATGTCGGGCGTCGGAAAAACCACTGCCCTAACCGAACTGGGGCGCCGCGGATACTCCGCGGTCGACACCGACGACGGCCGCTGGATCCATACGGTGAACGAGCCCCTCTGGCGTGAACCCCTCATCGACGAGCTGCTGACCCAGCCCCGACACGGCGCCCTGTTTGTCCAGGGCACTGTCGCCAACCAAGGCCGCTTCTACCACCGGTTCGGTGCAGTCGTGTTGCTCAGCGCCCCAGCCGAGGTGATGTTCGAGCGGATCGCCCGCCGCGCCACCAATCCCTTCGGCAAGACCAGTGCGCAGCGTCACCAAATCGCACGTGACCTCGCCGAGGTCGAGCCAATCCTGCGGGCGGCGGCCACCCACGAGATCGTCACAATCGGGCCGGTCGCCGAGATCGCGGACACACTGGTCAGCATCGCCCGCGATCAGACATCCATGCCGAAACCGCCATCGGCGTAGGAAATGAAGCGTTTCGTGAGACAAACCTTGGTGCCCCGGCGTGAGACGGATCGAATAGCCGCAGGTCAGCCGCGACCATGTGCCACGAACCGTGAGAACCTGATATGGGGGGCAGGTTTGTCAAGTGGGCATGGGAAAGCCGCCCCGACGGGCGGCCGGGGCGGCTTTCGTTTGACTGGCCGATGATCGCGCTGGCGGTCGTTGCTCACGACGGTGGTGTCAGGCTGATATGCGCGGGTTGGGTACCGCAGGACGATGGTTCGGATGTGAACGGTACTGCTGTCTACAGTCGAGCGTCACTCATGACCGTCGTTTGGATCATATTGTGGCTCATAGGTTCTCTGCAGGTTGGTTCACTCACCGCGCCAACGCTTGATCAGACCGGTCAGTCAAGTCCACAGCCAGTGGCGCTATTGCATGGTCGCCAGTGACCAGCACCAGCCGGCGAGTTCGCGGGCGATGGCGACGTTGGCCACGAGTGGGTTCTTCCCACGCTCGGTGAACGTCTGCCAGCGTTTGTTGAGGCGACGGTTGCCGGTATGGCCGCGGGCCCGCAGCGCCGGGTCGACCTTGGCCCAGCGAGCGCGCAGTGTGGGGCCGGAGGTGCTGTAGGACTTGCGGTGATGCCAGGCCGACTCGATCAGCAGCCGGCGCACATGGGTGTTGCCGGCTTTGGTGATCGACCCCTGCACCCGCGAGCCGCCCGAGGAGTGCTCGGAGGGCACGAGGCCGACGTAGGCGCCGATCGAGGAACCAGTGAACCGCGACCAGTCGCCAATTTCCACGGTCAACGCCAGCCCGGTCAGTGCCGAGATGCCGCGTAGGCAGCCCAGCCGGTTGACTGGGTCGGCGAACCGCGGTGAGGCGGCGACTTCGACGATCTGTTCGTCGAGGCGATCACGTGCCGCACTGGCCGCCAGCACGGCGTCGAAGCTGTAGTCGAAGGCAGCTTTGAGGTGGGCGTCGTCGAAGCGTTGCCGACGCAACCATTGCTCGTGCACGCAGGTCCAGGGAGTGCCACCGTAGTACACGATCCCTTGTCGTAGAAGCAGTTTCGATAGGCGATGCCGAACCCGCATCAGATCGGCGCGGGCGTCTTCCCGGGCACGCACCAGATCACGCACGGCTTCGGTCTCACGGTCGGGCACTCGCACTTCGGTGATCTCACCCAGCCGCAACAGGCGGGCCAGATGGGCGGCATCGCGGGCATCGGTCTTGACTCGATCCCCGGCGGGGCGCTGCAGTTTCGACGGGGCGGCGACCAGACATTCCATCCCGGCCTCGGTGATCGCCCGCGCCAACCCGAACCCGGTCGGACCCGCTTCATAGGTCACCCGCACCGGCGCCCGCAGCTGATGCAGCCAGCCCAGGACCTGGCCGAGATCCGGGCACAACCGTGCCCGGGCGACTTTTCCTGTTTCCTCATCAACCGCGTGCGCCACGACCGAAAGTGCGTGCACGTCCAACCCGACGCTCGTACCCTGAACAATCACCGGAGGCCTCCAATCTGCAAATGTGGCTCTACCAGCGCGAGTGTTCACCCATGCCGGCAACCCACGAATCGTTTTGCAGCGCGAGGCCTTCGGCCTCAGCTAGCCCCCATACCGTCTACAGCGGCGATGATGATCCCGACCGTCCGGATTGTCGTCAGTAGCCCCACTCCGGTCCTGGCGGAAGACTTCCCTGGTAGATCACCTCGCCGTTGCCCCACCGCCGATCAACCCCGATCGACCCATCAGGGTTTGGCCACCAGAAGTTGACGTCGCGCTGGCCGCCTTCGCTCCACTTCTGGAAGTCCTGCGGCGACGGCGGACCAGACAGCCACACCTTGACCTCACCGACGTTGCCTCCCGGATCGATACTGGTCTCCATGATTTCGCCCGGACCTGCCGAGATTTCCACCTTGGCATCCGGCGTGACTTTGTCACCCTCGACCTGTACGAACCGCCCATTCTCGACATACCAGGTATGCAACGCAGGCTTCGGACCGCAGATCTTCACCGGGTCATTATCCTTCGACCCCAGGTAGCAGGCATACGGCCGCACATCGTCAGGGTCCGGGGCGCCCTTGTCGCTTTCCGTCGGTGTCGGCGGTGGCTTGGGGTCGACATGCGCCAACGGCGCGGCGACACCTCCGGGCAGCTGACGCTGCGCCGCACGCACCGCCTCAGCGGACTGGGCATATTCAGCCACCGCACTCGACACAATCTGTCTCGACTCCGCCAGGCGCTGCTGGCCGGCCTGGGCCAGGCCGATCATCCCTTCGGGTGTACCTCGCTGCGACCTCAGTGCCGCGCGCTCCTGCACCCAGCCCGACTCCACTGTGTTCAGTTGTTGAAGCGCCCGCGGTCCGACGGACTCGACACGCGAAACCGCGGTGTGCACCCGAGCTTTTGCGTCGTCGACCACGTTGCGCGTGCGCCCCAAATCGCCAGATTGCTCGACGGCGCGGTGTTGTGCGACCCCTGACCAACCTGCCGGCGGCTCGGGATGTGGCAGAGGCTGGCCAGGAGCCGGCGGTTGCGGAGGATTCCCGGTGCCGACCAGCGCTCGCGCGTTGCGCAGTTGCGCATCGACAAGTTCGGCGAACTCCATCACACCTCCCGGTTGTTCCTTGTGCCCTGCCCCTCACAGGAAGTCGGAGTAATCCCAATGCCACAAGGCACGCCTCTGCGCTCTCGGTGATGCGTCCGGCCCGACCACGAGAACCTCTGTGCCGCCGCGGTTTCGCCGGTAAGCCACCACGACAGCAGCGGCGGCGCACACTACGGCTGCGGCGACACCGCCCGACGGCGTCAAGAAGATAGCGGCAACGCCGATACTCATCAGCACCAGCGTGAGCCATTCTCGCTTTTGAAACCGACGTGTGGGGTCACGAAGATCGGACGCGTAGGCCATCAGGCGCCATTGCTGCGCAACAGCGCCTAAGTCCACGTTCGTATCGGGTTCGCGGTGCACGAAGGCAACCCACGCGGTCTCACACCACGACCGGTAACCTTCGGCCGCGGCGACCGCCGGATCGCTCGGCGCAAACCGCAGCCGCCGTTGGCGCGCGATGAAACTCTTGGCCAGCCGAGCGTCGAATCTGAGCCCCTGGGCTATGTCGTCGGCGCCGACTCCCGGAGTGCCTCGATTGGAGGCAGACCCTTGGTGCATAGTTCCGAGCGTGGCATCGACGGGAACGGACTTCCAGACCACCTCATCAAGTGGTCACCTGTTAGTTGTGGCGTCTCGGTGCATTGGCGACACGAATCACACCTCGCCACATCGGGCCCCGTCGCGCTAGCGGTCGCCCAAGGAATAGCACAGCTAGCTCAACCAGACGATGCGCTGACGGACAACAAGATCCAATTGCAAGTTCCTGGCCGCTAACGACTTTGTGTCGAGTTCGCACGCCACGGTGCTCCAATTCATCGCCAGTACATCGAGCTCGCGGTGCTCGTCGAGATAGCTGGCTGCTCTGGCTATGACATCAGATGGCGTAGCTCGGTCGCATTTGGTGCAGAGACGAAATTTCACAGATGTGACGACCTCGGTTCGGTCGGTGAGTACGCTTGCGTCAGCCTCCACGGCCACCTTTACTGCGACCTCGGCGCACTGTTCAGCGACCTCTTCGCTTGTTGGCTCGGGCCCTATCGGGGGAGGTGGGGGTATCCGCCCGTCGTTGGACGGCGTGAGTGTGTCGTCACCGCTGGCGAATCGTCTGCGCAGGCCAGCGACATCGATCGTGATATAGCCGGCCTGCTGGCGTTGAGTGATGACTTCGCCTGACTCGAAGGGCAGATCGTGCAGATCGGCACAAGGTTTCAGGATCATCAGGCCGTAGTCGGTCAACGACGCACCGAGACCTTCTGACCAATGGCTGGCAATCGCAGCGGGTGTGCCTGGTGAGATATGGCCCATGACCATGGGTATCGCACTCCCATAGAAGCCGGCCAGGCCGTATCCGACAGTCACCATGCCTCGAAGAAGTTCAAGCCCAAAGTCGTGACCACGAAACAATGGGTCAACGAAGACGTCCAAGAGGAAGACAAACGCGACGGAGCGAGAGAGGGTCGGGTCGCTGATCCACCGCTCATCAGCTCGCAGAGGTCCGGCTACCAGCTCAGCCAACGCTTCGACCTGCTCGCGATAGTCAAGTTGGTCCCCGACCGTGGTGAGCACGTCGAGGAGTTCCTCGTCTTCGTCGGCAAAAACAAGTAGCGCGTCGGTGTATCCGCCGATAACCCGACAGCTCGGGTCGTCAGCATTCGCCAAGATAAGGTGCGCGCGCCGGACTTCGGCCGAATCAGATATACGCCGCGGCCCTACGATCGGCATGCCATCGACCGGTGCGAAACTCAGCGTTTTGACGGAAGGTGCCAGCACTGCGGCGAGCACGCCAAGGTCAACTGCCGGTGCAGATAGCTCGTCCATTGATAGAGCGTCCCGCAGATCGATCGCTTGGACAACTGACGTCGCGCGCCGCGACTACTTCACCGTCGTGATGACATCACCGCGTAACCAACCTCATGAGATAGCACAGTTAGTGGCCAGCAGCGCCCAGCTCGATGTCCAGGACGTCGAGGGTTTCCTGACGTCTCAGCTCGTAACGCGCGGTGATGATGCCGGCCGCTTCTCGCCAGGTCACTTCAACCGCACCAAGCGCAATCGCTTGCTTGCGCTTGGCGTCGGTGACGTCGTAGTGCCAGTTCTCGGCGGCCCGGCTTCCCGGTTTCGTCTGGGGCTTGCCCACTTTGGTTGGGTCTTGAAACCACCGCCGTTGTAGGCCCAGTCGGGCAGCGAAGGCATGGAGTTCGCCTTGGGTGTCGGCGAACAGATGCGACCATCGGGTGTCGTAGCGACCGATGCGCGCTGGGATCCGCGCGTCGTCGACGTAAACGGTCACTGGTCGCTCCGCCGATCGTCGACCCCATCGCTGGTTTGACGTCCGAGATGGGTGTCGATTGTGTAGTGCGCCGCCAGCGTGGTGAGCACGGAACACGGTGCTTCGACGATGCATTCTGAGAGCAGGGTTCCTTCCCATTCTCCTGCCCACTGTCCAGCAGCCGGTGTGCAGGCCGGGCAGAAGATCGTTTGGGCGGGGCATGTGGAGGTGTCGTCGTGGGCGTTGTGGATCCCGAAGTCCAGACATTCCTCACAGACACTGACGGCCGGCAGGTGACGTCGGGCGTGGGCGAGGAGCTGCGTCTGGTGTGTCGGCGCGAGCCGGTGATGGGACCGGACCAGTGCGGGGTCTCCGGCGATCGCGGTCAGTAGGTTCGTCCCGAGGTGTGGGTCGATGCCGGCCGCGGCGATGGCGGCGGCGTCGACGGCGTCGGGGCGAGCCACGTCGAGATCGTCGGCGACGGTTCCACGGTGCAGCGCGAGGATCCATACGCAGTCGTGGCATGGGCGACCGTACCGGTCGGCCGCTTCGCGGTCGTATGGACCCCACGTAGGCGCGAGGCCAACTGTTCTCCGGCACAGGGCAACTGCGTGTACCCGGCGGGGATCTGCGGACATGTCGAGGGCATCGGTTGCCGAGTCCCGGGTCACGATGTGGTGGCGGCCGTCGTTGTCGCAGACACCGAAGAGCAGCGCGCCGGCGGGGAGAGGAACGGGTGCGGTGTCGGTGGTCATGTCAGTGATTCCGCTCTCTGGGATCGTTGTGATACATCGGCCCACCGCGCGGAGATGATCGCCGACGGTGTCACGCCAAGTTGGTCGGCGGCGGCAAGCGCAGCCAGGAATACGTCGCCGAGTTCAGCCAGCAGGTGCGCGGTGTCTGATCGGCCTTCGGCTCGCTTGATGAGTGCCCCAACCACTTCGCCGCCCTCTTCACCCACCTTGGCTACGCGCTGCCAATCGGATCTCTGCACCCCGAGTCGATCCAGGTGAACACCGACGGCTACGGCCAGCGAGTCCAACGCGTTGAGTGGATGATCGAACGCGAAATGAGCGTGTGGCCTCACTGACGGATCGACCAGAGATCCATTGCCCGTGGCACTCTCAGAGCAGCACTGGTGATTGGGTACGTCTCGATCTCTTGCGGACGTCATCGTCACAATCCGGATCCGGCAGCGACACCGCTGGCCTTGCAGAGTGCGGGCTCATGTTGGTGTGCAGTGGAACCGGCGCGCATTCCGCCGTCAGGCTGGAGCGACATCGGTGATTGAAGGCGCACGTGGCGCCGTGAGCGCTGTGTCATGCGGGCTGCCGATGGCGAGGTCGAGTCGCAGCGGCCGCGCAGTCAGTCAGGGCAGTCAGGATTCTCGCGGCATCGTGTTCACTGTCGGCGGTTGTTCGGCGTTGCAGTGCCTCCTGATGCAGATCCTGGATGCTGACGATGTGGCGGTGGCCTCGGTCGTACCAGTCACACGGACAGAGCCTGTTCCCGCCGTGGCGTTGGCAGCCGGCGGTGTAGCGGCTCACGGCGGCTTGCAGCGTCGGGTGGGCAGGTCTGGCCAGTGCCAGGCTTCCGGTGATGGCTGGGTGTCCGTTCCAGGTCGCCACGACGTCCTCCCCCATGCTGTCGAGGAGGTCGGCGAAGGCGGCCAGTTCGCCAGGAGCCAAGGGGTTGCGCGGCGGCTGGTGCGGTTGGCCGTCGTCGACGTGTGTCACGTCGACGACGACGATCGCGTGGCCGTTCCACCCGGAGGGGATGAACCGCAGGGTGCGGTTGCCGACGGAGCCGATCTGTTGTCCGTGGTGTTGTTGCAGTGCCGTGTCTGGCTGAGTTGTGTCGAACAGCCACCTCAATCCGATCAGAAGCATTGGCAGATGGGACATCACATCGACATGCTGGCTGGTTTCGTGGTCGTTGAGGCACGTGGTCTCAGCTGTCATGGGGATTCGCTTCCTGGCATGAGGTCGTCGTCGTCGAGGCGATGTGAAAGTGGGTGGCGACGGAGGTGAGAACCGAGCACGGCGAGTGCACGACGCATTCCGCTGCGCCTATGCTGTCTTCGAACTCCCCCGCCCATGCTCCGGCCAGGAAAGTGCATGCCATGCATGCCACCGTCGCGTCTGGGCACACCGAGATGTCGGGGCCGTGCACCTGGGGGCTGCTATCCCAGCAGTCGCCGCAGACGATCACGACCGGTCGGTGGCGACACAAGTGCGCGAGCAATTCGGAGACAACGCCGGGTTCTGGGCGCTCATAGTCCAGCTCGTCGCTGTGGGTGGCCAGAACGGCACGCAGCAGTGTTGTCAGTAAGTCCGGATCGTGGCCTCTGCCCGCGATGAGGTTGCGCTGCAGTTCATCTGGCGAATATCGGTCGATTTCATGCTCAACAGTGCCCTGATGTAGGGCCACGATCCATGCGCATTGTTCGCACCGTCGCTCCGCGAGCATTGCGTTCTGGTCGCCGTAACCGCCCCACTTTCGGGCCAGGGTAACTCGTTCCCCGCACAAACCGAAGATCACGGGCTGACGGGCGGCGGGCGTCACGGACTCTGCCTTGGCGACGATCGTCATGTCCACCGCGTGTCGGCGATGCCGTCCCGGACCGATGCCGAACCGATCGGCGATCATCACCGGTGTTTCTGTGGCTCTGGCTTCATTCATGGTTCTCTCCCCCAACATCAAGGAGGGCTGTTGAGCAGGGCCAGCGTTCGGCGCACTGTCCGCACGACGGGCCACTCAGATCGCTGATAGTCGTGATGGGTTGATGCAGGGTGGCGATCGCGGCCAGGCGGCGTTCAGATGCTGACCGCAACGTGCGTGGTACGACGATGCGCGCCGGCTCAGAAGGCGGGTGGCTCATGCTTCCGGATTCCTCAGGCCCGCATCCGGTCGGCAGTGGACATGAGTGCTTCTGCTGCCTTGGTGATGTTCGTGACGGTGTCGCGGTGCACACCGGTGCGGGTCGCGATGGTGGTGACCGGCACGCGCTGGTCCCATAGGCGCAGGACATCTGCGGTCTGTTCGACCGATTTCACCGTCACTTTGTCACGTACAAGGGTCTCGGCAACAGCGACCCAGCCGTCGCTGCTGCTCGACAGTTCTTCGTTGCTGCCCGACACGTTTGGGCGCAGTTTCGTCGCATCGAGTGCGTGAACGGTGTTGAGGGCCTGGCTGTTTGATGCGTCTCGTAGCGACGTGTCGTGGCCGTCGGCGACGCCTGACATCGCAGGCTCGATCTCATCGCCTTCAGTAGCACCAGAGTCATGGTGAGCTACCGGGACGTGGCCGTGATTGTCCGGTGTGGGCTCGTCGGTTCCTGATGCCGGCGGCCGGCTGGGCTGTGTCCATGGCGACGGTTGGGTGTGAGTGGCCAGTTCGCCGGCGTGGTTGAGGACAGCCAGCCGCGCCAGCATCCGCTCGCGCATCACCGCGTCATCGGCGACGCCGGCAGCCAGCAGCGCACGCTCCAGCCGGGCTGCCCGCGACCACGGCCAACGCCGTGGCCGCGACAGTGCTGCAGCCTGGTGCGCTTTGCGGTCGCGGGACCGCTGCGCGGCATCGCGGTCGTCGTCGCCGAGGCCCAGCCGCGACAAGCATCGTTCCCGGAGTTCACGTCCGATACGGGCAGCGGTGCCGGTCTGGTGGTGGCGGGCCCGTAGTTCGAGGCCAAGCCCGAGGTGCAGCATGACGGTGCCGAGCACCGGGCCCAGCAGGATTCGTCCGACGGCTTCGTCGGTGGTTGACATTGCCCACGCCATGTATGCCATGGCTGCGCACATGGCCCACACGGGTGCCCGGAACGCGCCGGGGTGGCCGGTGCGCTGGACGTTCACGGCCATGCCTGCGCCGCACACCACGAGTGCCAGCTCGGCTACTGCGAACATCACCCACCGTTCGCCGTTGGCGGTAGGGATGTGGAGTACGTGGTCGAAGAATCGCCAGGATGTGTTCAGCGA